>NZ_JALOBS010000062.1 GCF_023228165.1 Methylomonas sp.
ATGGTGACGTGCTTAACAAAATGCAGGCGTCTGATTTCGGGTATGACATCCATTTTTATCACTCCAGGTTTCTCCGGCAAAAAGCCGGTCATTGAACTACCTGGGGTGGAAACTTTTCAACGCTCTTCTCCCCAGGACTCTGGAAAGTTTTGCACGCCGTTTTGCATGAACTGAACACCAAGAAAAGCTTAATTTGCCCGAGACTTGGCGCTGCGGTTGATTTCATCGTCGACGATGAAAACATGCGGGAAGTTGCCGATTGGATTGCCGAGAATACGCCTTATGATCGGCTGTACTTTTATGGCGAGAATAGGCACATTCACGTAAGCTACGGTCCTGAACAGAGAAGGAAGTATGTTGATTTAGTAATAATTGAATCGGGGCGACAGGTTCCACGAAAAAGGTAATAAGCCCCGAAGGCATACCCTTTCGCCATACCCTGTCTCGAAGGTCGGGTTAGGTGCAGCCGTGACCCGACAATGTAGGGCTCCGAAGTACCTTTAAGCCAAAAAGATACATATATTCATTGCGACGCTTGATTGCTTAAAAACTCAAGCATCTCTTCATTATGTACCCGAGCATAAATCTCTTCGACCGGCAATGTCAGGTTAATAGATTCAAAAGTAATTTCATCCCCCAAAAAGTAATGACGAGGTAGCCACGACTCATTTCGCCGTATCACTTGAATATCAACATAATCCTGCTCAATTAGTACATATTCTTGCAAGCTAGGTATATTGATATAAGACAGCAGCTTAATAGTTTCATCTGTTTTACGCGTAGCCTTGGACAACACCTCGACAATGATGATGGGCGACTGTACGTAATAAGGCTGGGATTCATCAAAGTGACAATCGACACTGACATCGGGATAAAAAAAGCTTGAGCCTACTTTAACTTTCATGTCTGATCCAAACGGTTCGCATGGCGAGTTCTTTAAATGACTCCTGAACTCGGCATAAATATTTCCCGAAATTCTTTCATGATTTGCGCTGGCACCGGCCATTGCGTAAACACAACCATCAACTAACTCGTGTTTGACATCACTGATTAACTCGCCTTGTAAATAGTCTTCTTCGCTCACCAAATTTGTATTTTTCAGTTTCAACACGGATTGTTACCTCCCCCAACAAAGTCAAATTCTGCCGAAGACATCAATGCGATACCGCGATGAAAAAGGCAAGCATATTGTGAGCAATTAAAGCCCTAGTCATTATTTTCCAAATCATTTAAATCAATGACGCACTTAAATCGCGCAAACGTCCGCATGTCTTCCGTTGCCGACATGGGCTGATAGTCCGGGTTATTCGCGATCAACTCATAATTGCCTGGTCCAGATTTCTTGACGTATCGTAATAAATACTGATCATCCCCCGATGTATCTTGCCTTTCAATTGCGATAATTTGATTGCTGATGCTGCCGGCATGCTCGGGTGTAATCACTTCGAGCAAAAGACAATCCCCATCCTTGATCGGATTTTTGCTGCCGTCCATGGAATTACCGGTCGCGTGGGCAATGAAATGTCGTTCGGCATCCAAATGCCCATAATGTTCCGGTAATTCTACCTTGCGAACACTCTCTTCATCGTGTTGGCTAGCTTTGAAGTGACCACAGGCAATTTTCAAATCCGGAAAGTAAGGAATGCGTTGTTTTCTGGCATTTTCGATACTAATGACATTGGCTTTAGGGGTTGCTTGAATTGGCTCATTTTTCTCCGGCCTTGCTTCGTACTGCATATAGCGATAATCGATCAGTTCACCGACGAATTCCAGAAATATGTCGATTTCGGTTTTCGGAATATTGCCTTGGAAAATTAATAGGTCATTTTCGACTTTGAAGAAAGCTCGACTGGCATCCTTCTTATTACCACCCTTCCAAGCATTGATAGGATTGTCCATCCAGTAACGATGCCATCGCTTTAGATGTTTGTCATCCAGTCGATCGATTGCGCTGAAATGATCCGGTAAATCGGAAAGCAGCGCTCGTCGCCGCTGAATAACGTTAAAACTTGTTATGGCCAATTCGGTGGTATCGACCGCATTTTGAAAACCATCAAGCTCTATTAGCGCTTCCAAAAGTACGACTTTATAGGACTTAATCAGATTCGTGGTTTCGAGTTCTTTGAAGAAGGCTTGAAAGCTTTGCAAACACTGGCTTTGTTCGGGTGATAGGTCTTGCTCGGAATCGACAAAACTCAGCCACTGATCATAGTGTTGACGAATAAATTGGACTTCTCCGCCCGCTTGATAAAACTCCGCTAATGTCGGCCGACGCTCTTTTGCTTCTTTCAGCGAATGATAAAGCTGTTCCTGGGTATCGATGTTTGTGGCAATCAGTTTTGCCAAAAAATCGATGGCCTCAAGGTCGAAGTTAACGAAACAGCCTTGTGGAAGCGGTAGCGTATTGGTTTGGACTTGCCTGATAAATTCGCTGCGCGCCTTTTTTGAAACACCGACGTTGAACAAGGCTTCCGGCTTGCGAAAGAAACTTAGATGATTACCGATAAAATCCAACACCACTAATTTTTCTTTCTGGATATGAGTCCTAAGCCCTCGCCCCAATTGCTGCAGAAAAATGATTTTGGAATCGGTTGGTCTTAACATCAACACCGTATCAATTGCCGGCAAATCCACGCCTTCATTGAACAGATCGACGGAGAAAACGATATCGATTTCAGCCCGTTCCAGTTTTGACAGCGCATCGTTACGTCTTACGGCGGAATCGCTATGTACGGAAACCGCTTGATAACCCTGATTCCGAAAATATTCGGCCATGTAATCGGCGTGTTTTTTGGAAATACAAAACGCCAATGTTCTGACTTGCTTTACTTCTTCCCAGCGTTTTAATGCATGCTTGGCGCGTGCCTTGGTTGCTAATTTGTTCTGTAGTTGTTCGGGATCAAACTTGCCGTTTCGCCAGGGAATGCTTTGGTAATCCACTTCCTGATCGGCAATCCCGTAATAACTGAAAGCAGACAACAAACCAGCATTGATGCCATCAAACATATCGCGGCGATAAACCAGATTATCATCGCACAGTGCCAGAATATCGGCTTGATCGGTGCGTTCCGGAGTGGCGGTCAAACCCAATAAGAAACGCGGACGAAAATGTTTCAGTAACTGCCGATAAGTTGGCGCGGAGGCATGATGAAATTCATCGACGACGATGTAATCGAAATGATCGGCCGTAAATTTATGCAAATGATGCGTTTTACCTAAAGTCTGGATCGAAGCAAACAGCATGTCGGCGTTCAGCTGATTGTCTAGCCCGGTATAGCGCGCCGCATTGTCTTCAGGACGGATACAGACAAAGGTCTGTGCGGCTTGCGCCAAAATTTCTTCCCGATGGGCGACGAACAACACTTTTTCACTGGCTAACTGCAAGCTGTCAAATGCAGCAAGCCAGGTTTTACCCAACCCGGTTGCCATAACCACCAGTCCGCGTTTATAGCCGTCATCACGGGTTTGCCTAAGTGCTTTTAGCGCTTGTTTTTGAATGTCATTGGGTTTGGGCGGGAGTATTACCTCTTCCTGCTCCAAGTCTGGGAAAAGGACAGCCGGTCTGTTTTTAAACTTCTTTTGATAGGCATCTATCCAGTCATGCGATAGCCGTTGGGTATTTCCGTGTAAATAGATACGCTCGAATTTTTGGCAAATTTCATCAAATCTAAGCGGATTTTCTTCCCGCTCGACTCTTAAATTCCATTCCAGGCCATGATTCAGTGCGGAACTCGAGATATTGCTGGAGCCGACATAAGCATGACCACCCAACTTTCCGTGTTCGTCGGAAAATGTGAAGATATAGGCTTTCATGTGAAAGCTTTGTCCATTGTGTGTCTCGAAAACCCGGACATCCGCGCCGGACTCCACCAATAGCAACAAATGGCGTAACGCGACCGGCTCAGTCACGTTTAGATAATCCCCGGTCAAAATGCGCATCTCAACACCCCGTTCCAGTGCATCCGTCAGGACAGGGAAAATTAGTTGCAGTCCACTTTGCCGGATGAAAGATACTGTGATGTCGATTCTTTTGGCGGCATTGATGTCATTGATCAGCTTTGGCCGAAAAGGATCGTCGCCGCCGGTAATCAAATGTTGAAGATTGTTAGCCGTCATTTAATTTGTTTTTTTGCAAAAACATTCAACCAGGTCTGAAAGCCACTTCTTAAAGGTTTTGATTCGGTGAATACTTCTACAACTTCCAAATCTGCATGTTCAGCAATCAGTTGAGTCATATCGGCGTCAGTGTAATCGTTAAAAAAACGTCCCCGTTCATCAACACGCTCGCCTTCTCCATATTTAAACGACATGTAAACGATGCCATTCGGTTTCAACGCCTGAGTGATTTTATGCATGACAGAATCCATTTCCGATTTGGGGCAATGTAACAGGCTGGCGCAGGCCCAGATTCCATCGAATGTTTCTGAATAATCCAGTTCTTGAAACGAACGATTTTCTACCGCTTTGCCGATAAATTCACTGGCGAGTTTTGCTAATGCAGACGAAGCATCGACAGCGGTGACTGAATATCCATGATTGAGAAAAAAACGGCTGTCACGGCCTGAGCCGCATCCTAAATCCAAGATATGGCCGCCTCGCGGAATAAGATTTAAGAAAAAATTGCGGATGGTCGAAACATCCAGATCAACGGTTTCCGCGACATATTGCATGGCTTGCGTATTATAGAAATCCAAAGTTAGATTTTGGCTTATTGCGTCGACCAAAATATAGCCTCCTTCAAAGATCGACAGATTTATTGGTGTATGGCTTAATAAACGCAACCACCCTATTAAGTACATCCAACAGTTGCGTTGCTAATTCGAATGCTTTATTCAAGATTTCCGCTTGTAAATCCGGGTCGTCAGGATAGTCATGCGAAAACGCATTTCTGATTTCCAGCATCAACAGCCAATCATCGGCGGAAGGAATCGCGCCGATTTTTTCCAGGCGGTATAACTTGTCGATAAAGGCATTCAAATCACCGGGTTCTTTAGTTAACTCAAGCGCTGCTGGGAACAGTTTTACGCCCATTAAGTCTTGGAGCTTACCGTAACGTGTGGAAAATTGATCTAGTATGGCGAGTTCAATATCGTTTAATTGGGCTAAAGAGTGCTCTGAAAATGGCAGATGCGGTTGTAACTCTGTCATTGCCCACTGTAGACGGTTGGCGTGACGCTTACAGGCTTTTAGGATTTCACCATTGGCTTCAATCATTCCAGTAGAACCCCAGTTTGTTTGGCAATACGATAAACAGGTAAATCGGTTTGGCTATTGGGTCTATGCAAAACTACATCAATTTTTTGTTCACCGATTTTTTTATGCAGATCACGTAGAAATTGCAATTTGGCAAATACCAAGTCAGCAGCATTATCTATTGATGGCTCTATATATAAATCTATATCGCCCCCTTTAGCTTGATCATTGACTCTTGAACCAAATAACCACACACGCGATTCGGTGCCAAAATATTTTGCAGTGCTTTCGCATATAAGGTGTTTTTGTAGGGTTGTTAAGCGCATAAACTGATCAAATTTATTTAAGCAAACGGGTCGTATGCATATCTTCAAATACGCATTCTTCAGCCAAGATGTAGCCTTGATTAAAATGCTCCAGCAAGCGGCTTTTAAAGCTTTCAAAATCCAGGCCAGCCATATGGGCTGCGCAGGCAAAATTAATTTTTTGGGCATGATAAAGACTGGCCGCCAGAAAGAATTCTGCTACTGAACTACTCAGCAACTGCAAAATGTCATCAAATTCGGGTTGCAGTTGGATGTTCATCACGTCCTATTTTCAATTTTATTTAAAGGTTCAAGCAAAATAGAGTCATGGGGGCGATTGTTCCATACACGTTCGCTATAGTCACCAAAACGGTAAAACACATACTAGAAACGATGGAAAAGTTGGGTAATCGCTATCGAAAAACCGAAAACAATTCTCGATAGTTTCCGAAAGTTCGTTGCATGATTACACGGGAATTACACGCAATCAGTATCGGAACAAATTTAAAGCAGCCCCTTATTCTGGCAAACTATTGAAACTGATAGGTTTAAATGGTGCCGGCAATAGGAATCGAACCTACGACCTTCGCGTTACGAGTGCGGTTTAAATAAAAAGCGTCGGCAATTGTCGGTAAGTATAGGCAAATCAAATCAATAACTTAATAGATTGTTGTTGTCGATGCTTACCGAGAAAAAACGGTGTTTTTTATGGCTGAGTGGATCATTAGTGGATCATTGGAATATAATCAAAGCCCACAAACAAAACGGGCCTGAAGGTGTTACCAGCACCCTCAAGCCCTGACCGATTCACTTAACGAACAGGGTTAAGCAATGGCTGAAAGCATCATATCAAAATGCTGTTTGCTGTCCCATAGGCGGGAACATGGCAAGCATTACTAAACGCACGGGCGACGATGGCGACATTTCATATTTTGTACGGGTAAGGCTCAAGGGCTACCCATTACAAACCGCCACCTTCAAGCGCCTGACCGATGCCAAAAAATGGGCGGCTTCAACTGAAAGCGCGATAAGGGAAGGCCGACACTTCAAAACCAGCGCGGCAAAAAAGCACACTTTCGCGGATGCTGTCGAACGCTACACGCGCGAAATTTTGCCGGCTGAATTTACAGCCACCGAGCAAAGCAACCGGCGGCCTATTCTGGAATGGTGGGCTTCACAGATTGGCCATTGTGTAATGGCTGACTTAACAACCGCCGCTTTTGCCGATTGTCGTAACACCCTGGCAACAACCGGCGGGCGCAAAGGCCGACCGTTAGCGGCTGCCACCATCAAAAAGCATTTTGTGGTTGCCACCGATGTTTTAAAGCGGTGCGTTACTGAGTGGCATTGGTTGGAGCAATCCCCGCTAAAGGATGGCGGCGTTAAATTGCCCGAGTTACCGCGCGGAATCGTTCGCTTTTTGGATGATGACGAACTTAACCGGCTGACAATCGCCTGTAAAGAATCGCCAAACCCTTTGCTTTATCCGGCTTTCGTGCTGTCCATATCAACCGGCATGAGGCAAGGCGAAACCATGAACCTTTATTGGCGGGAACCGGAAACGCCACCGACCGAAACCGCGTGGGGCGTGGTCAATTTGGCGGATGCCTGCATTATCCTACACGAGACCAAAAACGGAGACCGGCGGCGGGTGCCTTTGGCAAGTCAAGCCCTGGCAGAACTGCAAAAACTTGGCAAGGTAAGACGCCTGGATTCGGCGCTAGTCTTTCCAAGCCCCACCCACCCAAACCAACCTATTGAGCTTAAAAAGGCATGGCTTAACGCCTTGAAACGGGCCGAGGTTAATAATTTTCGCTGGCATGATTTAAGGCATTGCACAGCGTCTTATTTGGCAATGGGCGGCGCGTCAATGGTCGAAATCGCGGCGGTATTGGGCCATAAAACCTTGGACATGGTGAAGCGTTACAGCCACCTATCAGACGGCCATATTGCAAACGTGGTTGAGCGGATGAATAGCAAGCTGTTTGGCGGTGTCTGATGGTCATCAAAGTACCGGGCGTGAAAAAATCAACAAGCCAAGAGGGTAAAGGCACGCTACTTACTGAAGCCACCCATTACAGTAAAGCAATCAGGCAAGAACTCGACGAAATAGCAGCAAAACGAGAGTTTTTAATGGAAAACCTCTTTTCGGTTGATTGGCAACGCGCCAACGCAAGGCCGACAGGTACCATTGAAAGCCTTGTTGCTCTATCCGTGGGCTTGGTTCCCGATCTTGCCAACACTGATTTTATTGATGAAGCAAAGCGTTTTTTCTATGCCCGGAATGATTCCGCAAGCATCAGCAAACTAAATACCTTTCTAAGACGGTTGGCCGATGCTAGGGAGAACATCGCGCCACTTGGCGAATTGCACCCCATTGAAGGCAAAGAAACACGCTTTAAAAAATCTGATTTTCTGGTGCTTGCTGGCCGGTTAGGTTGGGAATTGCCGGAAGAATTTAAGCGGCTTGATGCCGCGCATGAAGTAAACAATTCAGACCACAAAGCAAAAACAACACGGAAAACCAACGGCAAAGGCACTAAAAAAAATCAATTGCGTATTTTGATTTGGCGGGTGTACCTGGCTCTCAAATCCCTGAATGACAAGACAATAGCGCAAGATGTTTGGAATGAAATACGTTATCGCCATTCTGAACACGATTTAGATAATATCATTCAAGAGGTAACAGCGGATGTTATTGAATGGCGCTCTTGCTATGGAAACGAGCCAAGTTTAAGCCGAGGATCGTTTGATAAAACGCTTTCAAACTTAAAGAAAAAGCCACCTTTTTAAAAAACATTTACCATTAAATTTACCGCTAACTGATTTTCTTACCGGGTAAATTTAACGGTAAATAGCTGTCGCAATAATCCACCCCAAGCCGGGGAAACAATCCCCGGCGATTCTCGAAAATCCTAGAATCAGGGGAAACCATGAACCAACAAACCGAACAAAGCCAGCCTGCCGCACCAGTTGCGCCGCAATATTTCACCGTTCAGCAATTCACCAGCAAACACCCGGCTTTTCCGCTTGGCACTCTGCGCCACCAAATTTTTCACGAAGCAACCAACGGCCTGAAAAAATCCGGGGCTATTGTTCGCAATGGCCGCCGGGTTTTGATACGGGAAGATAAATATTTTGCTTGGCTTGAGGCACAAAACCAAGGTGGTAAGTAATGGCGTTTTTGCATATCGAGGACGCTGCACGGGCGGCGCTGGTCGAGCTGGGCCTTTGTTGCCCTAAATCGTTTGAGCCGGATAGATTCCATGTGGTGGATGCTGAGGACGGTAAGCGCGGTAACGGCGCGGGCCGTATCAAGGTTTTTGCTGATGGTAAAGGCGGCTATTGTCAGAACTGGAAAACCGGCGAACGCCGGTCTTTCTTCCTGGACAATGACAGCAAACCTAAACCGCTGACAAAGCGAGAACGCGCCCGGATAGAACGCGAACGGCGCAAACGTCAAGCCGAAGCCGCCGCCAAACAGGATCAGGCCGCCAAACGTGCGCTATCCATCTGGCAAGACGCCAAGCCAGCGCCGGAAGATCACCCTTACCTATCCCGTAAACAAATCAAGCCACACGGCGCACGGCTGGGGCGTTGGCGGCGGGTGATACAAGACAAGGGTGGCAACCGCGCCACGCTGACCATTGAAAATGCTTTGTTGCTGCCGCTGTTCGATCCATCTGGAACCATCCGCAGTTTACAGGCCATTTTCCCCGCAAAGCATCCGATACTTGAACGCGATAAGGATTTTTTACCGGCTGGCGGTTTGGCTGGGCTATTTTGGTGGGTAGGTCAACGTAGTAACCAACCGGGTGAAACGGTATTGATTGCAGAGGGATTCGCCACGGCGGCCACCTTGCATGAACAAACCGGCCACCGGGTGTACATGGCCTTTACGGCGGGTAATCTGCTGGCGGTTGGGCGGGTCGTGCGGGAGCGTTTGCCGAGTGCCAATATTGTTTTTGCCGCCGACAATGACACGAAAACCGCCGGGAATCCGGGCCTAACCAAAGCCACCGAAGCCGCCGCCGCTGTGGGTGGTAGTGTGGCGGTGCCGCCTATTCATGGGGATTTTAACGACTATCAGTTATTTTTGAACGGTGGCGGCCATGACGAATGAGAGTAAAAAGCCGCCGGTTCTGGAAGTTGTCAAGGGGGCCAAAAGCCCCAAGAAGGCCACCCAAACCAAGCCAACCGGGAGCGGTGGCGGTGGTGCGGGTAGCGGCTCAAAAAAGGCGCTTAGGTTTGGTGAATACGGCATTGAAAACGGCGCTTTTGTGCAATTCAAAATGATGCGGATTGAGGGATCAAGCGACCGCGCCGAAAACTCATTCCCGCTTTGTGACTTTACTTGTCGCGTGGTTGAGGAAGTCATAGCCGATGACGGTTTGACCGATACCAGTTTTTTAAGGCTTGAAGGCCGCCGGGCTGATGGTGTGGCGCTGCCACTGGTGGATATACCGGCTAAGTCGTTCTATGCCACACAAGGCAACTGGGCCAATGAATATTGGGGAACGCTCCCCTTTATTTATCCAGGAGCGGCCAAAAAAGATAATCTGCGGGCCTGCATTCAACTGTATTCAAGGCTTGATGGCGATATACCCCGCCGCACCATCTACCGCTTTACCGGCTGGAAAAAAATTAACGATGAATGGCATTACCTAACGGGATCGGGGGCGATTACCGCCGCCGGTTTGGTTGATGGCGTGCAGGTTGATCTAGGCCCCGGCAATATGAGCCGCTACAGCCTGCCCGCGCCACTGTCCGACGATGCGCTTAAACAAGCCGCAATTGATGCGCTGCTTTTGCTGGAGGTTTGCCCGCATAGGTTACATGTCGGCGCGGTTTTATTGGCGGCGGCTGTCCGTGCGCCTTTGGGTGAGGCGCATTGCAACGACTTTATTATTTGGTTGCATGGTTTAACTGGTTCTCGTAAGTCTGCTATTGCCGCGATTGCACAAGCCTTTTTCGGTAACTTTACCGCCCGCAGTTTTCCCGCCAACTGGACAGACAGCGCCAACGATGCGGAAGCCAAAAGCCACCAGGCCAAAGATTCAATTTATGTCATTGACGATTTCAAACCTTCGGTCAATCGAAACGAAGCCGAAAAACAGCATAGCATGGCAGAAAGGTTAATCAGGAACACCGGCAACCAAGCAGGCCGGGGCCGCAGATCGGCCAACATGCAAGCGCAAGCCGTGCCGTTTAATCGTTCAATGATGATAGTAACTGCCGAAGATTTACCGCGCGGCCAATCGTTATTGGGTCGAATGCTGGTGCAGGAAGTAAGTCGGGATGATGTAAATAACGTGACACTTTCAAAGCTACAGCATTCGGCGAATTCAGGCGCGTTGTCCGGTCTTATGTCGGCCTATCTGCAATGGTTAGCGCCGCGCATGGATCAACACAAAAAGGATTTACCCACCATTATTGAGCAGCTTAGAAACGGTGCTGTTCGGGATGGGATAGCCTCATCTCATCCCCGCGCCCCGGAAATTTTCGCCAATTTGGTAGCCGGGCTTGAGCCGTTTTTAATGTTTTTGGAAGAAATCGGCGCTATCGATGGCGAAAAATCGAACAGCCTATTGATTGAAGCTGAGCGCAATTTGCAGCAAGCCTTCAGCGAACAGGCCGCGTATCAATCCGAACAGGACGAAGTTGAACGATTTTTACAATTGCTGCGGGCTTGTTTCAGCTCTGGTAACGCGCACATTGCCAGCCGAATAGACCAGGGGCCGCCACAATCCCGGCCTTTTTCTTGGGGATGGCGTGAAGCGGGCGCTGATTTGGTGGGCGATAAGCAATACAAGCTGATGGGCGATTGTATTGGCTGGTATTCACCGCCGACCGATGGCGCACCGCCTCAAGTTTGGTTGGAGCCGAACAGCGCCTTTAAAACCGTCAATGAATTTGCCAAGCGTCAAGGGGATCCGTTTTTAATGTCGCCGGGTACGTTATGGCGACGAATGATAGAGCGCGGCTTATTGCTGAAACTTGAACACGATGCTGCACGCGGAAAGCCACGGCCAGCCGTTAAGCATTCGGTGGCTGGGCGTTCGGTTCGGGTGTTGGTGTTTGATGCTGAGTTAATTGAATCGGGCGGTTGATCGTGGATAAATTCGCCGCAAAACATCAAGCGCACCGCCAAACCGAAAAAAATATAGGGCCTCTATGTAATATTTTTGGGGGAATTGGGGGAAGTCAGTCTATAAGCCTTATCAACTCTGGGTTTGAGGTTCCCCCAACTCATAAAAAATTGGGGGAAGTTCCCCCAAAATTTGGGGGAACAGTAAACAGCTTGATTTTAAAAACGCCAATGACTCACAAGGCAAAATTTGACCTAAAAAAGGCCGCTTCCCCCAATTTTGGCGAATATTTTGGGGGAACTCCCCCAGTTTTTTGGAATTTGGGGGAAGCCTCTAGGCTAAGCGCGGCGCGGCTTTTCGGGCCACTTCCCCCAATTCCCCCAATATTTTGCACCCTAGAGAGATAGGAAATATTTTGTAACCAATATTGAGTAAAAAAGATGAAACCAGAAAACCAGCAAAAAAAACATGACGCCGAAGCCAAACGGGACGCAAAAACCGCCGCAATCAAGCGGCGTATTAATCAAGAATGGGCAGCCTTGAATAAGTTTTATGCCGATGAAATGCGGAGTTTGCCACCCAACACGCCTACGCTAAACAAATTAAGGGACTTAGCCATAATCGACTTTTATAGCAGGCATGAACACGACAAAACCCGGCTCAAAGTCGTATGGAAAATTCATGGCGGCCATAAAATCACTATTCCTTACTTAAAAACCACGCTCGATAGATTCTTACTGATCCCGCCTGCCCGTTATAAACATGTAAGGCGGGCGCGTTCATTGCCAAGATTTAAAATTAGCCTTGTTAAGTTTTGTTAAGTTTTGTTAAGTCTTTCTGTTAAGGTTTTTAAAAAATTTTCCGTCATGTGTCCAAATGTTTACCTTTTACATGTCTTTTTCCGAAAAATGTAAACTTTTGGTAAACAAAATTTGTTGATCTTGTGTTTTTGATTTGCGAAGGGGCCGACTATGGCGTAAGCAACTGGGGCGCGGGGTTGGGTTATAAAAAACTCAATCCAGCCCACTCGAACAAGCAAAGCCTCAAACGCATGACACATAATTGATTGACAGACAGCGGCCACACGCTGAAAATCAGAA
>NZ_JALOBS010000034.1 GCF_023228165.1 Methylomonas sp.
TCTTTGCCGCTGGCTTTGTCGGTAAAGATTCGATCAAGCGCCACATCGGCCAACTGGCGTTCAGTGTTTTGTGATGTTGAGCTTACCCGGATGTATCCAACGTTTTGACCTTTCATAATGCCCGCCTGTGTGTAAACTAATGTCTTAAATACAGATTAACCCTTGTAAAATAAATGTCAAATTAACTTTTATTTACACGGTGTAAAGCGGGTTTGCGGGTGTGGTGGAAAGTGTAAAAAAATGTATACATTATTTACAATTGTTTTGATGATTGGCTGATTCATTCAGCTAAAGCTAAGCCAATAAAAAAGCCGGTGGCCTTGGTTGGTTCACTGGCTTTTTTGTTGTCAATTTTCGATGTTATTTATTTTTTCAGTGGATCATCAGTGGATCATTGGAGTTTTATAGAGACCTTAAAACACGATAAGACATTGATTTATATGGCGTCCCGGAGACGATTCGAACGTCCGACCTGCCCCTTAGGAGGGGGCTGCTCTATCCTGCTGAGCTACCGGGACTTTGTGAAATTTTAGCATAGGGTGCCGCGTTAATTTTTTTGTTTTCTAATTTCGACGCGTTCCAGTGAGGTAATGAAGTAGGATAATTTGGCTTGGCTTTTGCTGGATAGATTTTCAAAAAAACCGCCTAGTTGAACTTTAGGCAGGCTTGGCGAGGTGGGTTTTACAAAGCGAACCGAAAAATCGAAGTCCATTAAGTAGTCTTCGAAGCTGATTTGGCAGTTTTTGATAATGTCCCCGCGTTGTACTCGAGCGCGATTAACCGGGAGATCGATGCCGGCACCGCCGCGCGATAAGTCAAAGAGATAGCCGCTGACTGAAATGCCGGTACGCTCGGAGACGCCAGTAAAAGCGATATCGATCGAACTGATCTCTATGCGTGGGGCTCGTCTACGTTGAGGATAAAATATTCGATCGGGCAGGTTGGTCTTGTAATACGAGATGCCCCGCGAGTGCCCCATTTCGATGTCAGACAGGTTAAAGGATAAATGAATGCCTTTGTGGAATGTGGATAACTTTAAAGACCGAGTGGCTTGGAGTGCTGCATTGCCTTCCTTGGGTATCAGTTCATCCAAAATGATCAAGTTTTTCTCGGTCTTGATGCCTAGGATGGATGAATTATACTCTTGCGGGGCTCCGTCAATTTGAACCGTACAAAGTGGAGAGCTTTGTTCTATTTCGGATAGCAAATTAATGATTTTGTCGGGCGAAGTAATGAAGTTTGGATTTTCAAAAGGCGAGAGATCGTCATAATCCTCGGGCGTGTTGTCAGCCACTTTTTTGGTGAACAAACTCTTGAACTTATCGAACATGCTAAATCAGTGTAGGTATTTTATTTTGTGCAGTCTACACCGAAATGAGGGTATGTGAAAATAGCTCGCTACGTGTGCTGCCGTCAGGTCCATAGGTTGTAGCCAGTTGCGATTTACCGCGTAAGACCTGCAGAGCCCGCTGAGTGTGGCGGCTTAATAAGTCGATACTGGCACCGTTTTTTTCATTTAAGGTGCGGCAGGTTTTGGTTAATGCTGCAATATCCAACCAGTATCTATGGGAATCGGCGATATTAATCCCGCTTGCCTTGGCTTTGGCAAGATAAGTTTGGATTCCTTCCTGTGAGACCAGTAATTTTTCGGTTGCCAATACTTGGCCCAGCTGTTTTGAAAATTGCTCTAATTGCGCCACCACGTCTTTTTTATGCGCGGCAAGGGATGCGATGGTCATGGGGTCGCTCTTGACTTTCAGTTGTTCGTATTCAGCATTAAGCAGTTCAAACAACTTTTCTGTCAATTTAAGACCGTTCGATAACAATTTTTCTGCGATGGGAAAGGTTTTTTCTATCATGGCATTAGGTCGAATTGGCTATTTTTGTTTCCAGTTGCATCATTTTTTCAGCAACACGGTCCGGATCAATTTTGTAGGTGCCACTTTGTATGGCCGCCTTAATTTCTGCAACGCGAGTCTCATCAACCACTGCGGCGGATGACGCGCCGACATCCACTGCCTTTTTGATGCCTTCGGCTGTGGAAATGTTGATCGTATCGGCATCCGTTGCAAGATTATCGGGCTGTTTATTCGCTTCAAGCGAGCTTTTGTTCGCCGATTTGGTTGGTGTGGCAACGTTAGCGGCATTGACATTGTTGATGGATTGAATAGCCATGACGGTATCCCTATGAAAAATTTGGATACGTCTTTTAGCGGCATCATGGCTGAATCCTTTAGTTAATTACTAGAAATACACGCTTACTAATCCAAGCTTGATGACTGTGGCTTGTATGACGCGTTGCGATGATAGGTTTTTAACGCTTATTTGCTGGCCTTTTATGCCATCCGCCATGGCGACGCCAGCCGAGGTAATTAGTAAACCGGGCTTGCCAGATTGAATGCTGACGCGTTCGCCGCGCTTCACCAGGGTGGGCTCTCTATAATGGAATCGATACAACACACTGCCGACCGGGATGGTGCGCGTTGCTTGCTTATTAATGACGTCGTTCGGATCTCTAAGGTATCCAGGGTGTAAAGTGGAGGTTTCCCGGGTTTCGGTTGTTAGGTGTTCCAGGCTTATCTTGTCGTTTCTGCTGAGTTGTTTTGTTAGAATCAAAACGGCTTCGAATGATTTGACTATTACGGTACTGTAGATTGTCCAGTTGTTGATGCCGACACAACGGATACCCAAGGTATTGCGGCCGGGTCTTATATTTCCGGACTGGGGGAATATCTCCAATTTTTCGCTACAGGCCGGCAGCTGTAAGCGTGGATCGATTTGAGCACTGCTGATTTGATATTGTCCCGCGGGATCAAGTGACGATTCTACGAAGCTTTGCACGGCCTCTTGTATGGCATCTAATGATTGAAATGTAGCCGCTGCGGTTAGCGGGCTTGCAAGCAGTAACAAATAGAAGGTTAGGGTTATTGTTTTCATAGCGCATGTCGGTTTATTGACTCTGACTTCAATCAAGCATGAAACATACCAAGAAATTAATGGCAGTCCGATAACTCAAAGTGGCTATAATTATTTCAGTTACTTTTTAGAGGGGGGTATTTATGGCTGGTGTCTTAGAAGGCGTAGATCAGCGTACCAAGCTGGCGGGGCATAATCGATTTGAATTATTGTTATTTAAATTGGCAAGTCGGCAACGATTCGGGATTAACGTATTCAAAGTGCAGGAAGTCATTCAATGCCCACCGCTCACTCAGATCCCCAATTCTCATTCCGTTATTTGTGGCGTTGCGCATCTACGTGGAAAAACCATTCCGGTCCTCGACCTGTCTATGGCTATCGGCATGCGACCATTATCCCGCGAAGAGGGAGGGTATGTCATCGTTACCGAATATAACCGATCCATCCAGGGTTTTTTGGTAGGTTCGGTCGATCGCATCATTAATATAGGCTGGGAGCAAGTAAAAGCACCGCCCAGCGGTGCGGGACGGGAAAGTTATCTGACCGCTGTTACCAATGTGGATGGTGAATTGATTGAAGTGATCGATGTCGAAAAGGTCATGAAAGAAGTGATGGGTGGTCGGGAAGAGGCCGCGGCGGCAATCATAGATGCTGACGTATCAGGGAAAAACGATCATATCCTGGTGGTGGATGATTCTTCGGTGGCGCGAAATCAAGTCAAAAGGGTGTGCGAACAAATCGGTATCGAATGTACGACGCTTAAAGATGGTCTCGAAGCATGGGAACACTTAACCCAATTGATTGCCGATGGGGTCAAGATTCAGGATCGCTACGCCATGATCATATCGGATGTCGAAATGCCGCGTATGGACGGCTATACCTTGGCTACCAAAATCAAAAGCGATCCGGTCATGCGCGATATTTACCTGATTTTGCATACTTCGCTAAGCGGAGTGTTCAATACTGCAATGGTGCAGAAAGTAGGCGCCAACGAGTTTTTAGCCAAATTTGATCCGGATTCGTTATTGACGGCAGTTCAAAAGCAACTTAGGACGCATCATTCCATTTGACGTGGCAAAGTGTGTCGAAACGATAATCCAGCGCATGCTGTAATGGTCAACAAAAACCGGACACCTGTTCAGACAGCGTTTCTATAAAATTCCCGCTCGAATTCGATTGGGGATTGATAGCCCAATGTTGAGTGTGATCGGCGGCCATTGTAAAAGGCCAAATAATCGATCACGCTCAGTTTCGCCGCTTCTTGGGTTTTGAATTTTTCGTAGTTGAGTTGTTCGTACTTCAAACTGCAAAAAAAAGCGTTCGGTTGGTGAATTATCCCAGCAATTACCTTTTCGACTCATACTCTGCTCCATCGTCATCACGGCCAAATGTTGACGATAGTCTCGGCTCGCATATTGGCCTCCCCGGTCGGAATGATGCAATAAGCCGGGCGGCGGTTTACGGCGCCAGAAGGCCATTTGCAAAGCGTTGATGCAAAGTGACGTACGCATATGATCGCCAATCGCCCAACCAACGACTTGGCGGGAAAAGAGATCAATGACTACCGCAACGTAAAGCCAGCCCTGCAGGGTCCACACATAGGTGATATCGGTCGTCCACACCTGATTAGGCTTGGCGACTTGAAATTGCCGATCCAATTGATTGGGCGAAATGCTTTCATTGTGGTTGCTGTCGGTCGTGACTTTCAATCGCTTGGGATAGCGCGCCTGCAATTTCAGCTCTCGCATGAGCCGCCGCGTTTTAAAACGACCGATGGTAACGCCCTGTTTTTGCAAGCCATCGGCTAGGCGACGCGAACCAAAGCATTGCTTGTTGTCGATAAAAATCTGCCTGGCTGTTTCGGCTATTTTTCGATCTTGTTGATCTTTAGCGCTGTCTTTAGGGGTTTTTAACCAATCGTAATAAGCGCTGGTAACTTCCTGAAGTGGAATCCCATCTGTCAGCAGTGGGTGGTTAGGAGTCTGCCGATATAAGACATTCTTAAGGTTACCTTGGTGGCGTGTCTGCTCAAGGTTGACGTTTTACAATTTAGCTTGGGTTAACCCGGTTCCTGGCCATGATAAAGTCGATATGCGGCACATGCAGCAGGCCGGCTATTTTTCTGACCAGATATTCTTCTTGCACGTCTAATACACCGTCTATATAAGCAATGCGCCACAGGGCTTCAATGAATTGAATTTTCTGCGGCAGGCTGCATTGTTTGTTAATTAAGGATGTAAATTCATAATAATCGGTAGCTTGTTCTCTTTGTTGTTCAGCTAAGGCGATCAAGGACTCGGCCTGCTCGGTGGTTAATACAAAGTCTTTTTTAACCAACGCCAAAATCAGCGCGCGTTCTTTTTGATCCTCGATGTCGTCCATTTGCAGCATTTCCATGAACAGCGCCACGCTGGCCAATTTCAATTGCTCTTCTGTCGTGCTGTTTTCCGGCGACGGTAATGAGAGATGTTGTTCAAAAAACAGTTTGATTTGGTTCAGCATATATAAGGCGTTTCCGGGGTTGTTAAATTGCTTCGGCAAGCACTATAGGGCTTTTCCGGTGCAATTTGATTTGAGAAATTTGTTCAGGACATAACTGAACATCCAGAGGTTCCAGCTGGACCATAAGTTTTGGCGGAAATGGAAAGGGGTCAAGACTGCACATCTGGCTAATCCAAAGCCAATTCGCGGCGGATATGTTGTTCGAGGTGGCGGCAACAATACAAAACCTTATTTTTTCTGTTGGTTACATAACATCAACAAACAATTTGTTGGTTATGTAACTAGGGTAGTCTGTAGGCTGTTATGTATTTATTCTATTTAAATCAATTGGTTATTGTTATTTTTCGCGTTGGCACGGCCATTGCAATATCTCTATTGTCATTCACTACAAGTCTTACAAGAGGAGAAGATCATGGCGAAATTACGTCAATGTGCTATTTACGGAAAAGGTGGTATCGGTAAATCGACCACTACTCAAAATCTGGTTGCCGGCTTGGCTGAGCTCGGCAAAAAAGTAATGATCGTTGGTTGCGACCCTAAAGCCGACTCCACACGTTTAATTCTACACGCAAAAGCGCAAAACTCCATCATGCAAATGGCGGCCGATGCGGGTAGCGTGGAAGATTTGGAACTGGAAGACGTATTGAAAGTCGGTTACCGCGACATTAAATGTGTTGAATCCGGCGGTCCAGAGCCTGGCGTTGGTTGTGCGGGCCGTGGTGTTATCACAGCCATCAACTTCCTGGAAGAAGAAGGCGCTTACGACGAAAACTTAGACTTCGTATTCTACGATGTATTGGGTGACGTTGTATGCGGTGGTTTCGCGATGCCAATTCGTGAAAACAAAGCCCAAGAAATTTATATCGTTTGCTCTGGCGAAATGATGGCTATGTATGCAGCCAACAACATCGCTAAAGGTATCGTGAAATATGCTAACTCAGGCGGCGTACGTTTGGCCGGTTTGATCTGCAACTCACGTCAAACCGCTCGCGAAGACGAACTGATCATGGAATTGGCCGCTAAATTGGGCACACACATGATTCACTTCGTGCCACGCGACAACGTTGTACAACGTGCTGAAATCCGCCGTATGACTGTGATCGAATACGAACCTGGAGCTAAACAAGCTCAAGAGTATCGCGATCTGGCCAGCAAAATCCTTAACAACACACAATTGGTCATTCCAACGCCTATCACTATGGATGAATTGGAAGACATGTTGATGGAATTTGGTGTGATGGAAGAAGTAGACGAAAGCGCTGTCGGTGTTACCGCGGCAGCTGAAGCGACTGCGTAAAACCGTGTAGGTTGGGTTAGCGAAGTGTAACCCGACATTGCAAAGCCAACGTGTTGGGTTACGGCTGGCGCCTAACCCAACCTACATTTATAGTTCCTAATCGAGGTCTGTTGGGGGATTACCCACGGGCCACTGGAGGATAACATCATGGCTGCCATGACAAGAGAAGAGACCGAAGCGCTTATTCAAGAAGTGCTGGAAGTCTATCCCGAAAAAGCAAAAAAAGATCGTGAAAAACATTTAGCGATTAACGATCAAAGCCTGGAAAAGGCCAACAAATGTATTACTTCAAACCGTAAATCCTTGCCGGGCGTCATGACCATTCGTGGTTGTGCCTATGCCGGTTCCAAAGGGGTGGTTTGGGGTCCGATCAAGGATATGATCCATATTTCTCACGGTCCTGTGGGTTGCGGACAATATTCCCGCGCCGGCCGCCGTAACTACTACGTCGGTACCACAGGTATCAACACCTTCGGTACCATGAACTTTACTTCCGACTTTACCGAAAAAGACATCGTATTCGGCGGCGATAAAAAACTGGCCAAACTGATCGATGAAATCGAAGTATTGTTCCCAATGAACAAAGGTATCTCAATTCAATCAGAGTGCCCAATCGGTCTGATTGGTGACGATATTGAAGCGGTTGCCAAGGTCAAAAATAAAGAACACGGCAAAACTATCGTGCCAGTTCGTTGCGAAGGTTTCCGCGGCGTATCTCAATCCTTAGGTCACCACATCGCCAACGACGCGATTCGTGACTGGGTATTGGAAAAACGCGACGGTGACGATAGCTTCCCAACCACACCGTATGACGTTGCCGTAATCGGCGACTACAACATCGGCGGTGACGCTTGGGCTTCTAGAACATTATTGGAAGAAATGGGTTTGCGGGTTGTTGCTCAATGGTCCGGAGACGGTACTATTGCCGAGATCGAAAAAACCCCAAAAGTGAAATTGAACCTGATTCACTGCTATCGTTCAATGAACTACATCGCCCGCCATATGGAAGAAAAATATTCTATCCCCTGGATTGAATACAACTTCTTCGGCCCAACCAAAATCGCCGAGTCCTTGCGTAGAATCGCCGAGCATTTCGATGACACCATCAAAGAAGGCGCGGAACGCGTTATCGCGCGTTACAAAGCGGATTACGATGCGGTTATTGCCAAATACAAACCCCGATTGGAAGGCAAACGCGTGATGTTGTACATCGGCGGCTTGCGTCCACGCCACGTGATCGGTGCCTATGAAGATTTAGGCATGGAAGTGGTCGGTACCGGTTATGAATTCGGCCACAACGACGATTACGATCGTACCATCAAGGAAATGGGTAACGCGACTTTGCTGTATGACGATGTCACCGGCTACGAATTCGAAGAATTCGTCAAAAAAGTGCAACCCGACTTGGTTGGTTCCGGCGTTAAAGAGAAATACATTTTCCAAAAAATGGGCGTGCCGTTCCGGCAAATGCACTCATGGGATTATTCCGGTCCTTACCATGGTTATGACGGCTTTGCCATCTTTGCCCGTGATATGGATATGACCATTAATAACCCTTGCTGGAAAAGCTTTAAAGCGCCTTGGAAAACCGAAGCTGCTAGCGAGCCCGTCAAGGCGGTCGCCTAATCGTTAGTCTTGAACTGGGTTGTTTTTCAGCCCAGTTTGATCGGTTCGGCTAGCGCTGTCGCATAGGTGCGCACAACTAGAAGTTCCGGAAAATGTACATGGTACGCGCCTCCCCTCAAAGGCTTTGGCGTACCCCTTCCTCAACACGTAGTCCACAGATTAGTGGCGCGTTAGGAGATTATCATGAGCCAAGAAGTCGATAACATTCAACCCAGTTACCCTTTATTCAGAAACGATGAATACAAGGAAAATATCGCTAACAAACAAGCGCAGTATGAAGAGCGTCATCCGCAAGAAGCAATCGACGAAGTATTTCAATGGACGACCACCAAAGAATATCAAGAGCTGAACTTCAACCGTGAAGCTCTGACTGTCAATCCTGCCAAAGCCTGCCAACCGTTGGGTGCTGTTTTATGCGCCTTGGGTTTCGAGAAAACCATGCCTTACGTGCACGGCTCGCAAGGTTGCGTGGCTTACTTCCGTACTTACTTCAACCGTCATTTCAAAGAGCCTGTTTCTTGCGTATCGGACTCCATGACCGAAGACGCGGCGGTATTCGGTGGTCAGAAAAATATGTTCGCTGGTTTGGAAAATGCGAAAGCCTTATACAAACCCGCCATGATTGCCGTATCGACTACCTGTATGGCCGAAGTGATCGGTGACGACTTGAATGCGTTCATCAACAACGCCAAAAAAGACGGTCATATCGATGAGGATTATCCCGTACCGTTCGCGCATACGCCAAGCTTCGTCGGTAGCCATACCACGGGTTGGGACAACATGTTCGAAGGTATTGCTCGCTACTTCACCTTGAACTTTATGGAAGGTAAAGAAGTCGGCTCCAACGGCAAAATCAACTTTGTGCCCGGTTTCGAAACCTATTTAGGCAACTTCCGCGTCATTGCTCGGATGATGAAAGAAATGGGCGTTGATTACACCTTGATGAGCGATCCTACGGAAACCCTGGATACGCCTGCGGACGGCGAGTTCCGTATGTATGCCGGTGGTACTACCATGGATGAAGTCAAAGATGCGCCTAACGCCATCGACACCATTTTGTTGCAACCTTGGCAGTTGGAAAAAACCAAAAAATTCGTGCAAAACACCTGGAAGCACGATGCGCCTAAACTGAACATTCCTATGGGCTTGGAATGGACAGACCAATTGTTGATGAAAGTCTCGGAATTGACCGGTAAACCTATCCCAGCTTCACTGGAAAAAGAGCGCGGCCGTTTAGTGGATATGATGACCGACTCGCACGCTTGGTTGCATGGCAAAAAATTCGCTTTGTACGGCGATGCCGACTTTGCCTTGGGTATGACCAAATTCCTGTTGGAAATGGGCGCCGAAGTAACGGATGTATTGGTTAACCATGCCAACAAACGCTTCAAAAAAGCCTGCGAAGAAGTGTTGGCAGCATCACCTTACGGTAAAAACGCTACGGTACATATCGGTAAAGACTTGTGGCATTTCCGTTCCTTGATGTTTACCAACAAACCGGACTTCATGATCGGCAACTCATATGGTAAATTCATCCAACGCGATACCTTCTACAAAGGTGAAGCGGACGAAGTGCCATTGATCCGCATCGGCTTCCCCATCTTCGACCGTCACCATCTACACCGCATGACAACCCTGGGTTACGAAGGTGCGATGTATATGCTGACCACCTTGGTGAACGCCGTCCTGGAGCAATTGGATAAAGAAACCAAAGGCATGGGAACTACCGACTACAACTACGATTTGATTCGTTAATTTCGTCGATCCCCGTAGGGTGGGCTATGCTCACCCTGCTTTTTTTTGCTTTGGAGAACCCTATGCCCAGCGTCATGCTCAGAAAACGTGAAGATGGTAAGTTACTGTTTTACGTGGCCAAAAAGGATCTGGAAGAAACCATCGAAACGATTGAATTCGATAGCCCGGAAAAATGGGGTGGTGAAGTGGTATTAGGTGACGGTTCTAAGTATTACTTCGAACCCATGGAGCCCGCGCCGAAAATCCCCCTGACTTTGCAAGCAAAACGTTTATAAAAGGAGGCCGCCATGGCTCTATATATTGTTGCTGAAGAATGTATTTCCTGCGGAGATTGCAAACCCGTTTGCCCGACCGATTCTATCAAGGAAGGTGCCGTGGTTTTCGAGATCAGCAAGAAAACCTGCACCGAATGTAACGGTGATTACGATGAACCGCAATGCGTGAAAGTTTGCCCCATCGATAACTGCATATTACCGTTGGTGGCTTGATTAATCCAGACCGGGATAGGCGCATCGCGCCTTTCCGGCAAACCTGAGTTCCGCCGGAAGCACCTGATTCCGCTAACGCTGATCAGGTTTATTCCGGCCTCCGTCG
Source organism: Methylomonas sp. (assembly GCF_023228165.1). Taxonomy (GTDB): domain Bacteria; phylum Pseudomonadota; class Gammaproteobacteria; order Methylococcales; family Methylomonadaceae; genus Methylomonas. The sequence continues at coordinate 10,691 of NZ_JALOBS010000034.1, forward strand.
CCATGCTCCCGATTTGAAACAGGAATACGTCATGATCAGCTCAGAACAAGTGCAACGCATTGCTTCCGTCCTCCGTAGCCAGGCGTTGAATGAAGCGGTGGTCTCGGCCCTCCGGAGTGAATATCCGGGCATACACTTTACCTACTGTATGGAAGATGACCTGCCGAATAACGAGCCGGTGTTGGAAGGCGAGTCTTTTAATATTTATTTGGTTGACGGTCGGGAACACTGTCTATGTCTGACCAACAACTATGAGAACGCTACAGGCATTGTGATCGCCGAAGTCATCGAGGAATAGGTTTACCCATGGTTGAACCTACCGAGCCCGTTTCGCTGCCCTTGGCCGATTGCAGTCTTTGCCCTTTCCGAAACAAAACCTTGCTGATGGGCCGGTGTATGCCCGGCGATACCTGCGTGTTTGTGGAAAGCGGCCGGCAAATCGATCGTTTTTTCCGTGTCAACCCGGCCTACGCCGACTTATATTTACATGATAAATTTTGGGAGCGGCGCGCCATAGCCGTGCGTTATGCGCCCCAAAAAGCCTTGCATGCCCTGATTACCGACGAAGATGAAGTGGTGCGACGGGCAGTGGCTTATCGCTTGCCCAGTTCACAGTTACAGCATTTAATCAACGATCCGGACCGGGAAGTCCGCATGACCGTGGCGGATCGCATCGACATGGAACACCTGGAAGCATTGGCCAACGACCCGGATTACATCGTGCGTCTGATGGTGGCCAAGCGCTTGTCGCCCGGTCGGCTGTTCCGCTTTATCAAGGATGACGATGTGCAAGTGCGTAAAATTGTGGCCGGGCGTCTGCCGGAGGTGAGTTTGGGCTTGATGGTTAACGATCCGTCCTCGGATGTGCGGCGCATCGTCGCCGACCGTTTGCCGCCCGAAGATGCCGTGGCGTTGCTTGACGACAGCGACTGGGTAGTCCGCTACACGGCCGCTTTGAAAGTCGATCCCAAAAATCTAAGCGGATTAATCAATGATCCCGAACCTGACGTGCGCGAAGTGGTGCAACGTCGTCTTCATCCAACCAACGCCTCGGATTCCGAACATGACTGAATCGCGATTAGTACTTGCCGGACAAGACATTACCAATTGCTGTAAACAAATCATCCCCGGTCAAACCGAAGATTTATTGCTGCGCCAACTGCAAAATCTGGTCCCCGATTACCCAGTCCAGCTGGCTTTAACCGGCGAAGAATGGTATCGGCTTGGCGGCGTAGTGAATATGGACGGTGGGCGTATTGCCAACGATCTAATCGAATGGGCGGAGCGTACCTATCTGGAATGCGGGCAAAACCTGCAAACCTTGATCGATTATACCGTCGAGCAAAAGTTGATTGCCACCAAGCAAACCGGCAAAACCTTGTATTTTGTGGTGCAAACCGGCGATAGGGCTGAGGATTTTACCCTGATTGAGATCGATAAAACGCATGAAGTATCCGATCGTATGCTGGTGAATGAACAGCAACCGCCGGAAGATCTAGAAGAATTTATCGATCCCTTGCAGCCGTTTTGCATCGAAAGTTTCGGCTTTGGCCATTCGCGCTACACCTATCGCCGCAAAACCGATGTCAAACTGTTCATGGAAGTCATCAATGAACGTCATCGCGGCGAACACCCGGTGCAGCGCTTTATGGATGATTGGAACAGAAGCAGTGCCGGGCAGAAAAAACGGCTATCCGACGAATGGATCATTCGACCCTATCAACATACAGGGCGTTTCGGCGAGCGGATTGTCAATGCGGAGATCATAAATACCCAGCATTACATTTTGCCGTATCTGGAAGATTTTTCCGGCAAAAAGGGTAGTGCGCTCAGTAATCTACTCAACCGTTTCGATCGCCAGGCCGGCTATCCATTTGCCTGGTTTTTTTACATGATCAAAGGCAAGCACGTCTCCACCCATTGCGCCGAAGCGGTTTATAAAGATATTGCCGGCGACTTTGCCTACCTGGGGCAACGCGACGAAGCGGTATTGAGAGACTGGATCGCCAGCCCTTATAACGTTTAAACCGGGTCGGTTGCGGCGGGTTCGTGCGTATTTTCTAGGGCTAGTCGTTCCGGGCCGATGATTTTCTAAACGCATGCTTTTCAATGCGTGAGAAAATCATCGGCTCCTTCGTCTACCGTAAGCCGGGATGCCAAACTCACACGTTAATCAAAACGCGCCCAGCCGGCGCTTTTCGGTGCTCAAAAATCTGTGGCCCTTCATCCGTCCTTATCGGGGCAGGATGCTGCTGGCTTTTTTGCTGTTATGTCTGGGTTCCGGCACGCTGTTGCTGGTACCGCTAGCCTTTCGCGATTTGATCGATTTCGGCTTTGGGCAGCAGCACCGGGCATCTTCCGGATGGTTGGCTTCGTTGAGCCTGAACGGCCACTTTATAGCTTTATTCGGGCTGGCCTGTGTGTGGGCGCTGGCCATAGCTGGCCGTTATTACACGGTAAATTGGGTAGGCGAACGGGTCACCGCCGATCTGCGCAGCGCGGTCTATGCGCGGGTCATGCAGCAATCCCCCGCATTTTTTGAAACCCTACAAACCGGCGAAGTTTTGTCGCGGCTGACCGGCGACACCACCCTGATTCAAACCGTGGTCGGCAGCTCGATTTCCATGGGCTTGCGCAGCCTGTTTCAGTGCGTAGGCGGCATGGCGATGCTGGCGATGACCAGTTTTTATCTGTTCTCGTTAAATTTGGGGTTGATGTCGGTGCTGATGCTGCCGTTGTTTGCCATTGGCCGGCAGGTCAAAAAGTTATCGCGGGAGTCGCAGGATAAAATTGCCGATGCCTCCGCCTTGGCTGCGGAAATTCTCAACGCGGTGCCGACCGTGCAGGCCTACACCCAGGAAAATGCCGAGATTGAGCGCTTCACCCGGCGGGCGGAACGGAGTTTTATCACTGCGGTACGCCGCAGCCGATTCAGGGCGGCGTTGTCCGCGTTGATTATCATGGCGGTGATGGGCTCGATCGTATTTGTGTTGTGGGTAGGTGCGCAACAGGTTCATGCCGGCGAAATGTCCGGCGGGCAGCTGGCTTCTTTTGTGTTGTACGCCACGTTGGTGGCCAGTGGTGTCAGCACGCTGGCGGAAGTCTGGGGGGATTTGATGCGTGCCACCGGAGCCACCGAACGTTTATTGGAATTGCTGCACACCCAATCGACCGTCACCGATGCCAGCGTTTGTCGGAATGGTTTGTCCGCTACTACGGCCGCTGCGGAAATTCAATTCCGGCAAGTCGGTTTTAACTATCCGTCCCGTCCGCAAACCCCGGCTTTGGAGCAGATCGATTTTACTATTTCAGCCGGCCAAAGCGTCGCCTTGGTCGGTCCGTCCGGAGCCGGCAAAACCACGCTGTTTCAATTGCTGCTGCGTTTCTACGATATCAGCCAAGGGGCGATTTTGTTTAATAGTCGGGATATTCGCCGGCTTTCCTTGCAAAATTTACGCAGCAACATTGCGATTGTGCCGCAGGACGCGGTGATATTTTCCGCGAATGCGCTGGAAAATATCCGCTATGGTCGCCCGACCGCCAGCGATGCGGAGGTGATGAAGGCTGCACAAGCCGCACAGGTGGACGAATTCATCCGCCGTTTGCCGGAGGGCTATCAAACCTTTCTGGGCGAGCGCGGTGTGCGGTTATCCGGTGGGCAGCGGCAACGCATAGCGATCGCCCGGGCCATGTTGAAAAACGCCCCGTTGTTATTGCTGGACGAAGCCACCAGTGCCTTGGATACCGAGTCGGAAATTTTGGTACAAGCCGGTTTAAACGCTGCGATGCAGGGACGCACCTCGCTAATTATCGCCCATAGGCTGGCGACCGTTAAAAAGGTCGACCGCATTATCGTGTTGGATCAGGGCCGAATCGTCGAAATGGGTGCGCCCGATGAGCTACGCAAACAAAGCGGACTTTACGCCAGACTGGCCAATTTACAATTCGATTGTTAGTCGACTGTTGTAAGGGAAAATTAACTTAATGCAAGCCATCTGAAATTTTCCACGGCAGCCAATGGCAATTAATAGGGGTGATTGTTATGCCCTTTGTTGTAATTTTTGTTTCTTTATTCATAAAAGCCAACGTGATGATGAGTGACGTTTTTCTTCCATGTGATAGTGCCTTTATTGGTTTATGTTATCAAAAAGGTAGAACGTATAAGATGTCTGCTGGTTTTTGGATTCTTTTTTCAAAAGGACTAGAGAAATTGTGACCATAGTCTAATCAGCTATCTGACAAAATGTAATTTTTGTCCCAACATTTCAGGCGTGACTAATACCACCCCACCTTCGCTGACATAAAACCTGTTTTTGTCATCCTCAAAATTTTCGCCAATGATGGTGCCATCCGGTACTACGCAGCCTTTTTCGATAATCGCTTTGCTGATGCGGCAATGCCGACCGATAGTGACTTGTGGCAGCAAGATGCTGTCTTGTATCAGTGAGAAGCTGTCGACAGTTGTATTAAAAAACACCATGGAATGTCTAACGGTCGAGCCTGAAATGATACAGCCTCCAGCAATCATGGAGTCGACAGCCTGGCCTCTTCGATCATCGTCATCAAAGACAAATTTAGCAGGTGGCGTTTGCTCCTGATAGGTCCATATCGGCCAGGTGGTATCGTATAAATTCAAATCCGGTTTCACGCCTATCAATTCCAAATTGGCAGCCCAATACGCATCGATCGTGCCGACATCGCGCCAGTAACTCTGTTGGCCACTTTGTAAATCTAAAAATGGATAGGCGTTGACGATATGCTTATCAATCACGGCAGGAATAATATCTTTGCCAAAATCGTGAGAAGAGTTAGGGTTTTCATCATCGTTAAGTAGCTGTTCCCACAAGAAATCGGCATTAAAAATATAAATACCCATAGAAGCCAAGGCCGTATCGGTTCGACCAGGCATAACGGGTGGGTTGGCCGGTTTCTCAATAAAGGCTCTCACTCTACGATTTTCATCGATATCTATCACCCCAAAAGCGCTGGCTTCCTTTAAAGATACTTCAAGACAGCCAATGGTTAACTCGGCATTTTTTTCGATATGATCGATTAACATGGCCGCATAATCCATTTTATAAATGTGATCACCGGCCAGAATTAAAATGTGTTCTGGTTTACGAGCTCTTAGAATATCAATATTCTGTAATACAGCGTCAGCCGTACCTTTATACCAGGAAGTCTCATTAATACGCTGTTGCGCCGGCATTAAATCGACGTATTCACCGAATTCGCCACGCATAAAGCCCCAACCTTTTTGGGCATGGCGAATCAATGAGTCGGCCTTATATTGCGTCAAAATACCAATCTTGCGGATGCCGGAATTTACGCAGTTGGATAAGGGAAAATCAATAATTCGGAACTTTCCTCCAAACGGCACCGCAGGTTTAGCCCGCCAATCCGTCATATTCATGAGCCGGGAGCCGCGCCCCCCGGCGAGAATTAAAGCAATGGTATTTCTAGTGAGTTTATGGATATTATGATGAGTCTGTGTCATGATATTTTTTACATTTATAATTTATGCCAACACTAAAAAATAATATTCGAATCGATTACTCGTTAGTTATTATTTTGATAACAGTGGAAAGCCGTTTGGAAAGTTCTTTTTAACAAATGCGCCAATTTCGTTTCCCCGTACCACATAAATCACATAAGAAAAATACAATACAGTTGAGATGTAAATAATTTCGTACATAGTCTGAGTCTCACTAATTAATTATGAATGGTGTTATTACAAGTGATGCTGTATAGCCAAAAAAGACGGGCACATCCTGTGCCCAAGCTAAGGAGGGCTAAGTACAATAAGAGGCTGAGCATATTGCAGGAAGAATAGATGATTTGATATTTAGATCTTGTTTCAGGCAGGGAGTGTAGGTGTTGCGACATAGCTTTTTGACGGATAACTAGAACAAAGTCGCCGGAAGTTAAAACGAAGCGCCGAAAAGCGCCAAAATTGATCTGTGGATGGAGCATGGCTAAGGCCTAGGTAAAATTTATTATTGTTATTGGCGTGCCCATTTAACACACCACTTTTAGTTACCAGTAAAACAACAAAAATAGTTTATTTTCAAATCAGTTGCTGATTTCGATAATAATGTTGCTTTTAAGCAAAAAATTTTATCGGTGAAACCAATTTCAATAAATGCTCTTTTGTCGTTGAGTAATACTTTACACCCGATAAATTAGATGTTGCAAGACTTTTAATACCCCTTGATTTCTGCTGTTTTTAATGCCGCTGGAAGGCTTTGGTCATTATTTTAGCCAAACAATATCTTATCCATTAAATCGCCACTGACTTAAGCCGGCGTTTGTGCGGTTAATTTAGAGCGTATTGATTAAATAGATAGTTAGTCAAAGACGTTGGGCGTAAGACGTTTGCAACCAGGGTTGTTGTTTATATATTACAATATTAATGGCTTAGGCTAATAGTATAAAAATTAGCTGTATCATTAGCTTCGGACAGAGAATTATACGGTTACTTTTTAGCGATTCGATATCGACCTATCTAAACTCCGCCAGGACTTAGACTTAATTTTATATTTGATGCCAAGAGTTGGGCTTTATCGTTTCAAGTCATTGTTTATGGTTTGAGCATGGCTGGCTTGGAGCTTACAGCGGACAGAACATGCATTTTGATACCAAAGGTCGTTAAAGGTCGGTTTTGCGCCTTCAATTCTGACAGCGCAAGTACGGACAAAATCGGACTTTTATGAATTGAAAACTAATTTCCTTCATAAGCCGGTCAATACTTAAAAGCTGTCGCCCGGAGGCCGTCAACTATGGACTGTTAAGTGCTCGGGGCGTTCAGGATGAAGTTGTTTCCAAAAATCACCAAAACTACTACTGAACCGGGAACCTTTCAAAACCGTCAGCCTACCTCTGTACAGAATCATGCTTTTGCGCACCAAACTTGTGCCGAAACGCCACAATATTGCATTAATAACCGCCATTACCTTTCCCGCCAAGCCGCGTCAAATTTTGCCATACGTCCTACAAGCCCCGACAATCCGAGCACCTAAACCTGCTCTGTGGTTATTCCGGCTTACTGGATCGATTATTGCTGCCTGATTCCTTTCGTCATCAATCTAAAGGGAACGCTATGGCTGGAAATTCCGCACGCATTCAGGCCGTTCAAAACATCACTAATCGTCACCCAATGCCTCCCAAAGTACCGCAGTCTCTGGCCAGTTTATGGGCGAGCGATGTTTTTACCATAAGCAAGATGAAGGAATGCCTGCCTAAAGAGGTTTTTAAATCGTTAAAGAAAACCATTGAAACCGGTTCCGAGCTGGATGTTTCCATTGCCGATGTAGTAGCACTGGCCATGAAAGACTGGGCGCTGTCAAAGGGCGCGCTGTATTATGCCCACGTGTTTTATCCGTTGACCAATGCCACCGCGGAAAAACACGACGGCTTTATTTCGGTACAGAGCGATGGCTCGGTCATCTCCGAATTCAGCGGTAAAGTGCTGGTGCAAGGCGAGCCGGATGGCTCGTCGTTCCCAAATGGCGGTATTCGTTCCACCTTTGAAGCCCGGGGTTATACCGCCTGGGATGTGACCAGTCCCGCCTACATTATGACTACCGACAATGGGGCGACGCTGTGTATTCCGACGGTATTTATTTCCTGGACTGGCGAAGCACTGGATAAGAAAACCCCGTTATTACGCGCCAATGCGGCGATGAACAAAGCCGCGCAACGCGTGTTATCTCTGATCGGTCATACCGATATTGCGCCGGTAAATTCCAGCTGCGGAGCAGAGCAGGAATATTTTCTGGTCGATGCCAATTTCGTCAACAGTCGCCCGGATTTGTTGCTGGCGGGACGCACGCTTTTCGGTGCAGCGGCGGCAAAAGGTCAGCAGTTCGATGATCATTATTTCGGCGCAATACCTGAACGGGTTCAGGTTTACATGCAGGATGTGGAAGAGCAGCTTTATCGTTTGGGTATTCCGGCCAAGACCCGTCACAACGAAGTGGCACCCGGTCAATTCGAGATTGCACCGTTTTTTGAATCCGCAAACGTTGCGACCGATCATCAACAATTGCTAATGACGATCTTGAAAAATACCGCCAAAAAGCACGGTCTGGTTTGTCTGCTGCACGAAAAGCCCTTCAAAGGCATTAACGGTTCCGGCAAGCACGTGAACTGGTCGGTGGGTAATGCTACCCAAGGCAATTTACTCGATCCAGGTAATACGCCACATTCAAACACACAGTTCCTGTTGTTCTGCGGCGCTGTGATTCGTGGTGTGCATAAATTCGGTCCATTATTGCGCGCAGCCATCGCCACAGCCAGTAACGATCATCGCTTGGGTGCGAATGAAGCGCCGCCGGCGATTATGTCCGTGTATTTAGGTTCGCAACTGGATAATGTGTTCGAACAAATCAGTAACGGTAAAATTACCGGCTCCTTAAGCGCCGGCGTGATGAATTTAGGCATCAACACCCTACCGGTGTTTAGTAAGGATGCAGGCGACAGAAATCGTACCTCGCCTTTCGCCTTTACCGGCAACCGCTTTGAATTTCGCGCCGTCGGTTCCGGACAATCGGTTGCAGGCCCGCTGGTGACGATGAATACCATGCTGGCCGATTCCCTGAATTGGGTGGCCGATAGCCTGGAAAGTCAATTGAATGCAGGCGTTAATCTTGATGGTGCAATCCTTAAAACCCTGAAAGCATTAATCGATCAACATGGCGCCGTGGTATTCGGCGGTAACGGCTATTCCGCCGAATGGCACAAAATGGCGGTGGAAGAACGCGGCTTACGCAATCTAAAAACCGCGGCGGATGCCTTGCCGGTGTTAAAAGAACCCGATGTGCGAGAATTGTTTGAAAAACTCGGGGTATTGTCGCCCGTAGAGCTCGCCAGTCGCTTTGAAATCTACGCCGAGCAGTACATTCTGGCAATTGAGGTGGAAGCTAAATTGGTTGTCAGTATGGCAAAAACCGGGATTTATCCGGCTGCGGTGAAATGTCTATCAGATCTTTCCGCTACTTTAAGTAGCCTTAAAACCAATGGTGTTGAGTTTGGAAATGAGCGTCTGGTTTTGATTGCCGGACTTTTAAGCTCAATGACCGCAACTGCGGATACACTCAGCGCAACGCTTGCTAAGCATGAATTTGCGACGATTGAAGAGCATTTACAGTTCTGCGCGAAGACTATCCGCCCCCTGATGGATGAGGTGCGCCAGTTTGCCGATGAACTGGAAGGTGAAATCGCCGACGAATTATGGCCTTACCCGACTTACCAGGAAATGTTGTTTATTAAATAACCGTCATCCCTGATAAAGGAAATAACGAAGCAGTTGCAGAAGCCGGTGTGAATATTTAGATTTTTATCCCGCTTCCTGCATAACCAGTCGAACGATTAAATCGGACCTTGATTGAAGACGCTGTATAGTTTCAAATTTTATTAACCAATAATGAGATATCCCCGGTTTATCTCGGGGTATTTACTGATTATGACTGGTTTTACAGTATGAAATTTAAGTACACCGAGCAAAATATCAACAGCAATCCACTACGGAACTGGTTGAATACCTTACTGTTTGATTTACAGTCTTTAATGGGTCGCAGCGCTAATTTCTCCTCGCCCCAATCCTCTCTCCAGCAGGAGAGGAAACAGGTCATTGCATAACTTAACGACATTAGCTATTTGCCGGATCATTTGCATTGACTGTCTTGCTTAAGAACGACCTTGTCAGCTCTTCTTTAGCCGCAGATGGCCTTCTGTCCGGCATTATTCAGCGTACCGCTACGTAGTGTGCGCAAAGTGCGCTTTCCACTGGCTGGGTGCAGTGACCACTATTGTGGAAAGCTGGCATAGCAGTCTATTCGCACGTTCTCGCATTGCTACCGAAGTACTAACCCATTCACAAATAGCGCTGTATATCCTTGCGTATCGATTCCGGTGTGGTCATGGATGGATAGCGTTTGATGGCTTTGCCGTCGCGTCCGACCAGAAATTTGGTGAAATTCCATTTGATGGCTTTAGTACCCAGCACGCCGGGCGCGGCGGTTTTTAAATACTGAAATAAGGGATGGGCATGCTGGCCGTTGACGTCTATTTTTTCGAACAACGGAAAACTGACGCCGAAATTGGTGGCGCAAAAGTCCGAGATTTCCGCGCTGGTGCCGGGTTCCTGCTGGCCGAATTGATTGCAGGGGAAGCCTAACACCGTAAAGCCTTGATCCTTGAACGCCTGATGCAAACTTTCCAAACCTTGATATTGCGGCGTAAATCCGCAACGACTGGCGGTATTGACGATCAGCAACAGTTGACCCTGGAAGCTCTCCAGGGAAATGCATTCGCCATCGATACGCGTGGCTTGGAAAGCGTAAACAGTATCCATGTCAGGCCTTAAGCGGTTTGCAATTCATCAATAGGGATTCTGAAAAAGTTTTTGAAGTAAGGCATGAAGCTGGCGGTGATGGGAATCGAGTAAAAACAATAAATCGCCGCCGCTTCGCCGGTGGAAACGCCCAGCAACCATTGCGGCATAAACAGGGTCATCAAGGCCATAAAGCAATGATAAGAGGCAATTCTGCGGTTGTTTTTCCACAGAAAACCGCTCAAGGCCAATGCAAACAGTGAGCCGTGCGTGACCAAGGTGCCATAGGCGGCGGGTATGGCGTAGCCGATGTGGTAAATACCCATGTACAAACAGGCCACCATGTTACCGATGAAATTGGGTTGCAAGCCGAACAGTTGCCATTGTTTAGGTAGAAAAGTACAAATCAGAAAAAGCGAACTCATGCCGATGCCCAGCATGGTGGCTTTTTTAAGGGCCGATCTGTCGCTGGAATAGGTGGCCAGGGCTGGCATGATGGCAAAGGCCTGGAGGGCGATATGGTAGGTAGAGAGTTCGCTGAGGAATAAGTTGGTGCCATAGCCGCACTGGTCGGCCACCGGGTAGGCAAAATATTGAATCAGTTCCATCAACGAAAAATGAAAAATGGCGTAGGCGCGCGCGACGCGCACCCAGAATTCTTCGTTGTTAACCACGAAAGTAACGCTGGAAGCGGCAAAGCCGATGATACCGAGTCCTAAGGACATATTTGCACTAAAACACATAGGTTATCCGTAAGGCTAGTGGCAACACGATCATAAAGTCCCGATGTAAACCGTGTTGCCGAGTTGATCGAAATATCTTAAAAACCGAACCGCCGAGAGGAGAAACGGTTTTTTGGAACAGCGATTCTAACAAACTATCCGCTGATCAGGCATAAAACGCGCAATTCAGTATGGGATTTTGCGGTCGTTTACAACTGATTCAGGCGTTGCCGCATGTCCTTAAATTCGAATGTGCCGACTTTTTGCATGACGATTTGGCCGTTTCTATCTATCAGAAACGTGGTGGGAGTCAACTGTACGTTGCCGAAACCTTGGGCTAGCGAGCCGCTGGGGTCCAGGGCGATGGCGTAGGGCAGCTGTTTGGCTTCCGCCATGGCTAGCACATGGTTGGGCGGGTCGTAACTCATGGCGACGGCGATAATCCTCAGTCCTTGCGGGCCAAATTGTCGGTGCAGTTCGATCAGATGCGGGATTTCATCGATACAGCCCGGACAGTCCGTGGCCCAGAATGTCACCAATACCGGTTTGCCTTTTAAATCGGCCGGGTCGATGCTTTCGCCCTTGATGGTTTTAAAACTAAGCTCCGGCGCCTGACGCACGGTTTGAGTTTGCCAAAACCAGACGCCTGTCGCCAGTAAGCCGATCAAGGCCATAATGCCGATGCTTTGTTTGAGAGTCATGAGTGTTGTAGGGAGTGGCTGGAATCTATGATGTCGATTACGGTGCTAATCGTAAAGCTGTTAAAATGCCCATCTTATCCAATAATCTTAAATCGTGACGATGAAAAAGATACTGATTTCCGACAAGCTGGCCGACGATGGCATTAATTTTTTGAATGAGCAGGACGGCATTCAAATCCATATTCAGACTGGATTAAGCGAAGCGGAATTATGCGAAATTATCCCCGAATACGATGCCTTGTTGATTCGCAGCGACACCCAGGTAACCGCCAATGTCTTGAAAGCGGCAAAAAAATTGAAAGTGGTCGGGCGGGCCGGTATCGGCGTTGATAATGTGGATCTGGCCGTGGCGATGGAGCAGGGCATCATCGTCATGAATACCCCGGATGCCAACGCCACCACTACCGCCGAGCTGGCGATTGCTCACATGTTTTCCTTAAGCAGGAATCTGCCGGTTGCCAACCAGTCGGTGCGGGACGGTAAATGGGAGCGCTCCAAGCTGGTCGGTGCGGAAATCAGTCATAAAACCCTGGCGATTTTAGGGTTCGGCACCATTGGCCGCATTGTGGCGCAGCGCGGCAATGGCTTAGGTATGCGGGTGATTGCCCACGATCCTTTTGTGGCGCCGGAAATATTCGAAAAATGCGCTGCGGAAATGGTCGATCTGGATGCCTTGGTCAAACAAGCCGATTATCTGAGCCTGCATTGCCCGTTGCTGGAAAAAACCCGTAACGTGATTGGCCGCGAACAATTGGCCATGATGAAAAAATCGGCTCGGCTGATCAACTGCGCCCGCGGCGGTTTGGTGGATGAAGCGGCACTGTACGATGCCTTGAAAGAGGGGCGGATTGCCGGTGCGGCACTGGATGTCTACGAACAGGAGCCACCCAAGGATTCGCCGTTACTGAGCTTGGATAATGTGGTGTTTACGCCGCACTTGGGGGCGTCGACTAAAGAAGCCCAGGTGGCCGTGAGTGTGGAAATCGCTCGGCAGGTAGTAAAATATCTGCAAACCGGCGAAGCCATCAATGCCCTGAATTTGCCGCGTTTGTCGGCGGAAGAATTGAAACAAGCCCAACCGTTCATGAATCTGGCCCATATTCTGGGCAAAGTATTACTGGGTTTGATCGATCAGCCGATTCAAAAGCTGGAAGTGGCGGTATTCGGTAAGGCCGCGCTGGGCAAGGTTAGGCCGATTTCCGCTGAAGCCATGGTGGGTTTGTTGGCGGGTCAGTTTGACACGCCGGTCAACCGGGTCAATGTGGAGAATATAGCCAAACGCCAGGGCATTGCGCTGGTGGAATCGCAAACCGAAGAAGCCGAAGGTTACCAGTCGTTGATTAAAGTAACCGGGCATTGCGTGGATAAAAGCGTGTCTTTGGCCGGCACGTTGTTGGGCGACCATCACCCGCGCCTGGTCAGTATCAATCAGTTTGAAATCGAAGTGGTGCCCGAAGGCGCGCTGGTGGTGACCCGTCATGACGACAAGCCGGGTGTGATTGCGGCGATCAGCTCGATTTTAGGCGTGTCCAATATCAATATCACCCGTATGCAGGTCAGTGTAGCGGATCAAAATCAGTTGTCCATGATGGTGATCAGCGTTTCGGATCCTCTGAACGAACAGGTATTGAAAGCCGTTTGCGATATTCCTGCTGTTCAATCAGCCTGCCAGATAGTGTTATGAGTTTCGATGTTATCTGTTTCGATTGCGACAGTACCTTAAGCAGGGTCGAAGGCATAGACGAACTGGCCAGACGGCAGGGCAGCTTCGAGCAGGTCGCGGCCATGACCGATGCGGCCATGAACGGCGAGATGGCCTTGGAGGCGGTTTATGGCGAGCGGCTGGGGGTGATCAAACCCGACCAGGCCGCGATAGATTGGCTGGCGGATTTGTATATCGCCGAAATGGCCGAGGGTGTGGCGGAGACCATCAAAACGCTGCAGGATAACGGCAAACTTATTCACATCATCAGCGGCGGGTTGCGGCAGGCGATTTTACCGCTGGCGGCCTTGCTCGGTATTCCCGAAGAACACGTGCATGCGGTGGATGTGGTATTTGACGAGCAGGGTCAATATGTGGATTTTGCCAGGCATTCGCCGTTGGCGGTCAGTGGCGGCAAGGCGCGTATTTGTCGGCGGCTGAGAATGCATCATTCTTCCCTGGTAATGATAGGCGACGGTAAAACCGATCTGGAAGCCAAGCTGGCCGGTGCTTATATGATCGGCTTCGGCGGAGTGGTTATACGGCCGCTGGTGCAAGAACAAGCCGATCTGTTTTTAGCGGACACGTCGTTGACCGCAATATTGCCTTACGTGTTGTAAGTTCTCTCGATAAGCCGGTTTGACAGTGATAGAATTCACAAATTTGAAAAAGTGTTAGAGAGAGAACATGGCAGGGCATAGTAAGTGGGCGAATATCAAGCACCGTAAAGGCGCGCAGGACGCCAAGCGCGGCAAGATTTTTACCAAGATGATACGGGAAATCACCGTGGCGGCAAAAAGCTCCGGCGGCGGCGATCCAACCAATAACCCCAGTCTGCGCACCGCGATCGATAAGGCGCTGGCCGCCAACATGAAACGCGACACCATCGATAACACCATCAAAAAGGCCATCGGTGCCTTGGACGGTGTTAATTACGAAGAAGTCCGTTACGAAGGTTACGGCCCGGGCGGTACCGCCGTGATGGTGAATTGCCTGACCGATAACCGGAATCGTACCGTGGCGGATGTGCGCCATGCGTTTTCCAAGCACGGCGGTAATTTGGGTACCGATGGTTCGGTAGCCTATCTGTTTCGTAAGGTCGGTATTCTCAGCTTTAACAACGAAGTTGACGAAGACGCCGTAATGGAAACGGCGCTGGAAGCCGGCGCGGACGACATCGTGAGCAACGATGATGGTTCCGTTGACGTGTTTACGGCTCCCGAAGATTATATGAACGTCAAGGAAGCCTTGATAGCGGCCGGCTTTGAGCCGGAAAATGCCGAAATTACCATGCATGCCGACACCAAAACCGAATTGGATGCCGAAGCCGCGGAAAAAATGATGAAGTTAATCGATAGGCTGGAAGACCTGGATGACGTGCAAGACGTGTATTCCAATGCCGATATCAGCGACGACATCATGGATGCCATGGATAATGCTTAATCCGACTGTTATTGAATAGAGATTACTAAACCATTGTCGAGAATTCTTGGGATTGATCCCGGTTCGCGTATTACCGGTTACGGCGTGGTGGAAATCACGCCGCGCGGGGTTCGCTATGTCGCCAGCGGTTGCATACGGATACAGGCCGAGGCGTTTCCGGCCAGGCTCAAGCAAATCTTCGATGGCGTGACTCAGATCATCGAGCTTTATCAGCCTGTGCAAATGGCCATCGAACAGGTCTTCATGCACAAAAATGCCGATTCGGCGCTGAAATTGGGGCAGGCGCGCGGCGCTGCCATTTGCGCGACCTTAAATCAGGATTTGCCGGTATTCGAGTATGCGGCCCGCCAGGTCAAGCAAGCTTTGGTCGGCAAGGGTAATGCCGAAAAACAACAAGTTCAGCACATGGTGAAAATTCTGTTGGGTATTCAAGGTGCGATGCAGATCGATGCCAGTGATGCCTTGGCGATTGGTTTGTGCCATCATCATTACCAACAAACAGCGCAGCGCATACAAAAGGCGGTATCGTGATCGGTTTTTTACGCGGCAAATTGATTCAAAAAACCCCGCCGCAACTGGTGCTGGACGTGCGGGGCGTGGGTTACGAAGTCGAAGCGCCCATGACCACCTTCTACGACCTGCCGGCCCTGGGGCAAGAAGTCAAGCTGCATACCCATCTGGTGGTGCGCGAAGATGCGCACATCCTGTTCGGCTTCGCCAGCGAAACCGAACGCATGTTGTTTAGAACCCTGATCAAAGTCAATGGCGTTGGCCCCAAGCTGGCGCTGACTATTTTATCCGGGCAGAGCGTGGCGGAGTTTTACCGCTGTGTGGACGATAACGATGTTAAAGCCTTGGTGAGATTGCCGGGTGTCGGCCAAAAAACCGCCGAACGGCTGATTATCGAAATGCGCGGCCGTTTGCCGGCTTTGAATGATGCAAGCCTGGAGCCGGGACCTAATCAGACGCCGGCAACTTTGGGTAGCAGCCCTAAGCAGGAAGCCATTACCGCCTTGTGCGCATTGGGTTATAAGCCGCAGGACGCGGCCAGAATGGTACAAACCATCGCCGCCGAGGATAAAAGTTGCGAGGATATTATCCGTCAGGCGTTACGGGGCACCATTAAATGATAGAAAGCGATCGTTTGATCACTGCGCAAGTCGGCAATGACGAAGAGCGTTTGGACAGGGCTATTCGCCCCAAGCGCTTGAAGGATTATATCGGCCAGAAAGAGTTGTGCCTGCAAATGGAAATCTTTATTCAGGCGGCGGTGAGCCGCTCCGAGGCTTTGGATCATGTGCTGATCTTCGGTCCGCCGGGGTTGGGCAAAACGACCTTGGCCAATATCGTCGCCGCGGAGATGAATGTCAGCATTCGTCAGACCTCGGGACCCGTGCTGGATAAGGCTGGAGATTTGGCCGCATTACTGACCAATTTACAGCCCCACGACGTTTTATTCATTGATGAAATCCATAGGCTCAGCCCAGCGGTTGAAGAAGTGTTATATCCTGCTATGGAAGACTACCAGATTGATATTATAATAGGCGAAGGCCCCGCCGCCCGTTCGATCAAGCTGGATTTGCCGCCTTTTACGCTGGTTGGCGCAACCACTCGCGCCGGGTTGCTGACCTCGCCGTTGCGCGACCGGTTCGGCATCGTCCAGCGCCTGGAGTTTTACAGCATAGAAGAGTTAGCCAGTATCGTTAGCCGCTCGGCGAAACTGTTGGGGATAACCATGGATAGCGGTGGCGGCGATGAAATTGCCTGCCGATCCAGAGGGACGCCGCGTATCGCCAACCGTTTATTGCGCCGGGTACGCGATTTTGCGGAAGTGAAGGGCAACGGAACCATCAACCGGGATATCGCCCAGCAAGCCTTGGAAATGCTGAAAATCGACCAACACGGCTTCGATATGTTGGATCGCAAGTTGCTTATGGCCATGATCGAACATTTTCAGGGTGGCCCGGTCGGCTTGGATACTTTGGC
Source organism: Methylomonas sp. (assembly GCF_023228165.1). Lineage (GTDB taxonomy): Bacteria > Pseudomonadota > Gammaproteobacteria > Methylococcales > Methylomonadaceae > Methylomonas. The sequence continues at coordinate 27,578 of NZ_JALOBS010000034.1, forward strand.
CGCAGTGATTAGCGAGGAGCGTGGTACCGTGGAAGATGTGCTGGAACCTTATCTTTTACAGCAAGGATTTATTATGCGCACTCCGCGTGGGCGGATTGTGACGCATAAGGCGTATAGCCATTTCGGTTTACAGCCTCCCAAGCAGCAGCTCGGCAGTGCTGATATTTTTGATAGTTAATGAGTCGTTAAGGGGCGGATGAAACAATTTAGCTGGCCGGTCAGGGTTTATTATGAGGACACCGATGCCGGTGGCGTAGTGTTTTATGCCAATTACCTGAAGTTTTTTGAACGGGCCAGAACAGAGATGCTACGCAGTTACGGTTTCGAACAAGATCAGCTGATTGCACGGGACAATGTGATTTTTGTGGTGCGTTCGGTCAGCATTGACTATTTGAAACCGGCTCGATTCAACGAACAAATTCTTGTTAATGCAAAAATCATTGAGCATAAAAAAACCAGTCTTACGTTTGAGCAAACCATTACTCGTCAACATGATGTGTTATGCAACGGTAAAGTACGCATAGCCTGCCTAGATGCGCAAAGCATGAAACCCAAACTTATCCCTATTGCCATTTTGGAGCAATTAACTTAGATGAACACCGATTTATCCATCTTGCACCTGGTCAAAGAAGCCAGTTTTGTTGTTCAATTCGTGATGTTTATTTTGCTGTCGGCTTCGGTCGCCTCATGGACATTTATCTTTACCAAGCGTAAGGAGCTCAGTCAGGCAATTTCGATTACCGAAGATTTTGAGGACGAATTCTGGTCGGGTGTCGGGTTGGCCGAGTTGTACAAAAAAATGGCCAGCGATCGGTTCGAGCCGGAAGGTATCGAAAAAATTTTCCTGGCGGGTTACCGGGAGTTTGCCCGGATGCGTCAGAAAGGAGAGGTCGAGCCGGCGGTGCAGGTAGAAAGCGCGCAGCGGGCCATGCGCATCGAGTTGGCGCGGGAACTGGACAGGCTGGATGAAACCCTGCCGTTTCTGGCCACGGTCGGCTCCACCAGTCCTTATATCGGTTTGTTCGGCACGGTATGGGGCATCATGAATTCGTTTCGGGCTCTGGGTGAAATTAAAAACGCCACCTTGGCCAATGTCGCACCGGGTATTTCCGAGGCGCTGATTGCGACGGCGATCGGTTTGTTTGCGGCTATTCCGGCGGTTATCGCTTACAACCGATTTTCCACCCGGCTGGACAGATTGGCGGGCCGCTACGAACTTTTTATCGACGAATTCGTGGTTCTTTTACAAAGACAGGCGCACAGTAAATGAACGTAGGCGGCAGTAACCGGAGATCCCGCAAACGTCGCGGCCCCATGGCGGAGATTAACGTCGTTCCCTATATCGACGTCACCTTCGTCTTGTTAATGATTTTTATGATCACCGCCCCCTTGGTGCAAACCGGGGTGGATGTGGATTTACCGCAGGCCGAAGCGGCGGCCGTGGACTTAAAAGACGAACCGCCGGTGATTGTGTCGATCAAGCATGACGGCAGTTTCTTTATTGATATCGGCGACCGGCAGGATGAGCCGGTCGATGAACAGACCTTGTATACCCGGGTTGCCGCGGTGTTTCGCAATAATCCGCGGGCGCAAATCTATGTGCGCGGGGATCATTTGGTCGAATACGGCAAAATCGTCACCGTCATGGTAGCGCTGAAAGCGGCGGGCGCACCTAAGGTGGGCCTAATGACAACGCCGCCCGAGAATTAATATCACTACTCAGATGCGGAAATTTAGAATTTCTCTTGCATTGGCATTGGCATTGCATGTTGCCATACTGTTGATGTTTGGTTTTAGTTTTACGCCCGATCCGGACATGGTTAAAGTCGAGCCTTTACCGGAGATCGTGGAAGCCACTATTCTTGATGATACGCAGATTCAGGCCGAAGCCGATAGATTGAAACAGACTGAAGAAGATAAGCGCCAAGCTGAAATACAGCATCAGCAACAGTTGGAAAACGCGCGCAAATCCGAGCAGCAACTGTTAGAGCAAGCCAAAAAGCAGCGGCTGCAGGAAGAGAAAAAAGCGCAGGAAGCGGCCGAAAAACTAAAGCAACAAGCTTTGGATGAGCAGAAAAAACGTGAGCAGCTGGAAGCAAGCCGCAAGGAAGAAGAGCGCAAACTGCAAGAAGCCAAGGAAAATCGTCTGCAGGAAGAGAAAAAAGCCCAGGCAGCGGCTGAAAAACAAAAACAGCTGGAGGCTGAAAAGCAGGTCCAGGATAAAAAACAGCGGGAAATAAAGGCTGCCGAGGCCAAGGCGAAAGCGGAAAAAGAAAAACAAAGCACTGCGGAAAAGGCCAAGGCCGAGCAGGAAAAGAAAATTAACGAACAAAAAGCCAAGGCTGAAGCCGAAAAACAAGCGGTCATGGCTGCGGAAAAAGCCAAACAGGTTGCCGAGGCCAAAGCCAACGCCAAAGCAGAGAAAGACAAACAATTGACGGCCGAAAAGGCCAAACAGGAAGCGGCCCAGAAACTTGAAAAGGAGCGTCAAGCGAAAGCCGCCGCTGAAACCGCGGCCAAAGCCAAAGCAGAGAAAGATAAGCAGGATGCCGTGGCCAAAGCCAGAGCAGAACAAGATAAACAAGCCGCGGAAGCTAAGGCTAAAGCGGAAAAGGAAAAGCAGTTAGCTGCGGAAAAGGCCGAAAAGGACCGTCAAGCGAAATTAGCGGCGGAAAAAGCCGAGAAAGAAAAGCAAGCCGCCGAAGCTGCCGCCAAGGCGAAAGCGGCGGCGGAAGCCAAAGCGGAAGCGGAGGCTAAAGCGAAGGCCGAGGCGGAAGCTAAGGCAAAAGCGGAAAAAGACCGTTTGGCCGCCGAGGCGGCAGCCAGGGCAAAAGCCGAACAAGAAAGGCAGGCCGCGGAAGCTGCGGCGGCCGCTAAAGCAGAGCAAGAAAGACAAGCCGCCGCAGCCAAGGCTGAAGCGGACAAACAAGCCAGTTTGGCGGCGCAACAAGCCATTATGCGTAAGGTCGAAGGCGCCTGGACTCGTCCCATGACGGCAACGGAAGGCTTGAAATGTACGATTCAGGTAAAATTACTGGCCAGCGGGGAAGTGATGGACGCTGTTGTGGTGAGCGGCAGTGGCGATGCGGTTTTTGATCGGTCGGCGGAAAATGCGGTCAGAAAAGCCTCTCCTCTACCTGTGCCGCAAGACCGGGAATTGTTTAATCAAAAATTTAGAGTTTTTGCCTTTGTATTTAAACCGGAATAATTAATACGGAAACACAATATGAGTTTAGTAACAAAAACGTTCTGCTTTGGCTTATTGGCTGCGCTGTTATCGGTAGCCCAAGCGGAAGGATTGACCATTGAAATTACCAAAGGCTCGCAAACCGCAGTGCCGATTGCGATTGTGCCGTTCGCTCAACAAGGCGCGGCCGGCAATGTCAAGCTGACCGATGTGATCAATTCGGATCTGGCCGGCAGCGGTTTTTTTAAAACCCTGGCCGAGGAAGATATGCTCACCCGGCCTAGCGAGCCGGAGAAGGTGAATTTTCGAGATTGGCAAGTGCTTGGTCAGGATTATATGGTGATCGGGCAGGTGGTTGGCAATGGCGGCAGTTTTAACATCCAGTTTCATTTGTTCAATGTGCATAACGGCCAATTATTGATGGGCTATAAGCTGACCGTGGGTGGTAACGAACTGCGTCGCGCAGCCCATCATATCAGCGACCTGATTTACGAAAAACTGACCGGCCGGAAGGGTGCGTTCAACACCCGCATTGCTTATGTCACCAGCGCGGCTAGAGGCGGCGGCAAGCAATACATGTTGCAAGTGGCCGATGCGGACGGGTATAACCCCAGAACCATCGCCGAGTCGCCGGAGCCCATTATGGCCCCGGCCTGGTCTCCCGACGGGTCGAAAATTGCGTATGTTTCGTTTCATACCAAGCGCTCGGAAATATTTGTACAAACCCTGGCGACAGGTCAGCGGCAAAGCGTTTCTTCGTATCCCGGAATTAACGGCGCCCCGGCCTTTTCGCCGGACGGCAACCGCTTAGCCATTACCTTGTCAAAAGATGGTAGCCCTGACATATATGTGTTAAATCTTGCCAATCGGAATTTGACCCGCTTGACTTCCGGTTTATCCATCGATACCGAACCGTCTTGGTCGCCGGATGGCAGCAGCATTGTGTTTACTTCCGATCAAGGCGGCAAGCCGCAGTTGTATCTGATTCCAAGTGCCGGCGGCAGAGCGACCCGTCTGACGTTTCAAGGCGATTACAATGCCAGGGGCCGTTTTTCCGCGGATGGCAGAAGTCTGGCCATGGTTAACGGAAACGGCGGCCGATACCGGATTGCGATGATGGATATGGCATCCCGTACCGTTAACGTGTTAAGTGATGGCAATCTGGATGAATCGCCCAGTTTTGCGCCTAACGGCAGTATGATTCTGTTTTCGGCAAACAAAGGCGGCAGATCCGTGTTATCGGTGGTTTCCACCGATGGCGCCATGCAGCAAAAACTGGACTTTCAAAGTGGCGGCGTGCGAGAGCCAGCCTGGGCACCTTAAAAGCCAAAAACTAATTTTTTTCGTTTGAACTTTAAAATCTTGGAGATGATGTATGAAATTGAATAAAGCCCATTTGGTGTTAGCTATGATGGCTGTATTGGCGACCGGTTGCAGCTCGACCGAAGAAGAAGGCAGTTTGACGGATGGCAGCCAAAGCGGTGCCGATGCCTCAACCAGCGGCTACAACGATGGTTCCATGGCCGGCAGCCAATTCGGTTCCGGCGATGGCTATAATTCCGGTTCCGGCTACGGTTCCGGCTCAGGATCGAATTTGGGCCCGGAATTCAGCGACCCTAACAATCCATTGTCCAAACAAGTGATTTACTTCGAACTGGACAGTAGTCAGGTTAAGCAGGATTATGTGCCGGTGGTTGCGGCTCACGCTCAGTATTTGGCATCTCATCCAAATCAACATGTAATTTTGTCTGGCCATGCCGACGAAAGAGGGTCTAGCGAATATAACATCGCCTTAGGCGAACAACGGGCAAAATCGGTGGAGCGGATGATGCGTTCGCAAGGTGTGACCACGGGTCAATTGGAAGTGGTGAGCTACGGCGAGGAAAAACCCGCTGTTTCCGGTCACGACGAATCCGCGTGGCAATTGAACCGTCGAGTAGAAGTAGGCTATCAATGAAAAAAACTGCACTTTTAATGCTCTGCGCTCATTTTGGCCTGATGGCCGAAGCGGGCGCGCTGCCTGTCAATAATTCCGGCTATCAGGGAAATGCTGGCTATGGAGCACCTGCCGCGGGTGCCGATAGCGCTATTTTTGAAGTATTAGGAAGATTGGAGCAGTTGCAATTGGAAGTGCAGCAACTCAGAGGTATGGTGGAAGAGCAGTCTCAAACCATAGCCGATCTGGAGCGTAAGCAAAGCAACATGTATTCGGACTTGGACGATAGGATACAGTTGCTGAGTTCGCCGGTTCAACCCGCGGCAGCCCAACCTGCCGCCGAGGGAGCCGCTCAGGCAGCGACGCCTGCAAGTGCGGCAACGACGCCTGAACAGTCCGCGGCGGCGTCAGTCGCCACGGCTGCACCTACGCCCACGGCGCCAGCCCCTGTGGTTGAAGCCACAGCCGCCGAGCCTTCGCCTGTGGCGGCAACCGCAAAAGCGAGTGAAAAAGAGCGTTACCAAGAGGCGTATGAAACCTTGCGGAACGGCCATAATGCTCGGGCCATCCAAATGTTCGAAGCTTTGCAAACCGACTATCCGGCGGGTGAATTCAGCGATAACTCCCAATATTGGCTGGGTGAAGCCTACAAAATCAATCGAGAATACGATAAGGCACGGGCGGCATTCAATAAGGTTGTTAATCAGTATCCCAATAGTTCAAAGGTGCCGGATGCATTATTAAAACTGGGTTACATTGAATTCGACCAACAAAATCTGGCCAAAGCGCGTGATTATTTGACCCGGATTACCACCAGCTATCCCGAAACTACTGCCGCGCATTTGGCGAGTAAAAAACTGGCGCAAATACCGCAATAATTTTTGAATGGATTTATCGCTCCGCATTACCGAAATTTTTTATTCCTTGCAAGGCGAGTCGAATACGGTAGGGTTACCTACGGTATTTATTCGTTTGACCGGGTGTCCGCTGCGCTGCGGTTATTGTGATACCGCTTATGCTTTTAATGGTGGGGAAAAACAAACCCTGCGGCAAATTATGTCGCAAGTCAAAAGTTACGCTACCCCTTATGTCACCGTGACAGGCGGCGAACCGCTGGCGCAACCGGCTTGCAATGCGCTGATGGTTGAATTGCTCGATGCGGGTTTTCATGTGTCTTTGGAAACCAGCGGCGCATTGGATGTTTCATCCGTCGACCCCCGCGTTGTAAAGGTGATGGATTTGAAAACCCCCGGATCGGGAGAGCTGCGGCGTAACCTGTATAGTAATATCAGCTACCTAACCGCGCAGGATCAGGTCAAATTCGTGATTGCCGACGAGGCGGATTATGAGTGGTCCAAGCAGCAGCTGGCCGAGTATGGGTTGACGGAACGTTGCCAGGTGTTGTTTTCGCCCGTGATGGGCGCTATGCCGGCAGTCAGTTTGGCCAACAGGATATTGGCGGATCAATTACCGGTTCGGTTTCAAATTCAATTGCACAAATATCTTTGGGATGATGCACGAGGAAAATAGCCTAAAGGCCATGAATAGCAGTGAGCACAAAAAGGCCATCATTTTATTGTCCGGGGGCTTGGACTCCATTACGGTGTTGGCACTTGCAAAACAGCAGGGTTTCGATTGTTACGCACTGAGTTTTGATTATGGGCAGCGGCATAATGCCGAACTAGCGGCCGCCCAGAATATTGCCCGGAAATACCAGGTTTTAGACCACAAAATCATTCGTCTCGGTTTGGACAGTATCGGTGGTTCGGCCCTGACCGATGATCATATCGATGTGCCTAGGTCACCTCAAGAAGGCATTCCGGTAACCTATGTGCCGGCTCGTAATACCATTTTTTTGTCTTTTGCCTTGGGTTGGGCGGAAGTGTTGAATGCGCATGACGTATTTATCGGTGTTAATGCGGTGGACTATTCCGGGTATCCGGATTGCCGGCCGGCCTTTATCAAAGCTTTTCAGGATATGGCTAATCTGGCCACTAAAGCCGGCGTTGAAGGTCATGAAATCCAAATTCATACCCCGTTGATTGCATTGAGCAAAGCCGAGATTATCGCTCGGGGTATCGGTTTGGAGGTGGACTATGCAAGCACGGTGTCTTGTTACGCCGCAGACCAACGAGGCAGGGCATGCGGCAGTTGCGATGCCTGTCGCCTTCGCAAGGCAGGATTTGCTGCGTTGGCGGTGGCCGATCCAACTTGTTACCAGTAAGGCATTTTTCAGCTAAAAAATGCACCAGCGCGGTTTGTGGATTATGCTAACGGCTTTACGAGCGCGTCCCGATAATCAAATACCGAGCATATTATGCCAATGAGTCAAAACAAATCCCAATTTGTTGCCGTTGCTTCAATCGCCGCGGAATTGAGCGCCGTCATGGAAGTAGCCAAGGAGATTTCGCTGGCCGCCGCCAATGCCAAAGCCATTGCCTTTAGGGCCGGTGAAAAAGCTAGAGGGTTTCAGCCCATTACGGATTTTATTAACGAGCTGGCAAAGGAAACCATAGAGCTGGTCAATAATATCAACGAACATGCGCTAAAGCTTTACCGGTTGACGGTCAAGGAACACAGAATGTCAGAAGCTTGCAAACGCTTTGAGAAAGTTGCGGTCAGCGCCTCGGCTGCGCCCTACGCAAGTTCGCTGACTCCATCCTTGCAGCAAGCCCGGCAGCGGCGCACCGACTGCCGGCGGCAATTTTCACGGCATGTTTCAGAATTACTGACCCAGCTTGCCGATGTGATGCATCCGGCCCGAGCTGCACGGGTTATTGCCGCGAACTCCCGGATTGAGGCGTCCCAGGCCGGAGAATATTTACAAAGTCTGCAAGCGGTGGCTGAAAGCGTGGACAATGCCGCCCAAATCATTCATGACAAAGTGCATAAATGTCGAAGCGCACTAAGTATGATTAATGCTGTCGACTAACTCTCGAATACACGGAATATTAGCAAAGAGGCAAAGTTATCCATGAAAATGACTAAAATTTACGAGGGGGCCTACCAATGGATCATGTATGGCCGCGACCCGTATAAACCGGATAACATTATTGACACTAATCAATATGTGGTGCGTACCGAAAACCGTTGTTTACTGATCGATCCAGGCGGCATAGAATTATTTGCACCCATGCTGGCTGCGGTGTTACATCACGCTCCGGTGGATGAAATTACCGATTTGTTTGCCTCGCACCAGGATCCGGATATCATTTCTTCCTTGGGTTTGTGGGGCCAAGCCTTGCCGCACGCCAAATTGCATGCAGCCGGGTTGTGGGAAGGTTTTTTGCGTCATTTTGGCTGCGAAAGTATCCAATATGTACCGATTCCGGATGCGGGCGGTGTTATCAATCTGGGGAGTGTGGAGCTACAAATTGTGCCCGCCCATTATTTGCATTCTTCCGCTAATTTCAATATTTATGACCCGCAGGCTAAAATTTTCTTTTCCGGGGATATTGGTGCGGCGCTTGAAGGTCCCGGTCAGCCGGTATTTGTAGAGAATTTTGATGCGCATGTTGAAAAAATGCGCTTCTTTCACCAACGCTGGATGCCGTCCAATCAAGCCAAACGGGTATGGATAGATCGGGTGCGAAGTCTGGATGTCGAGATCCTTGCACCCCAGCACGGGCGCATGTTTAAGGGCGATGATGTGAAGCGGTTTTTGGACTGGTTTGAAGCTTTACAAGTCGGGATTGCCGTATAAAACAAGCATTTGCCTTGAATAATGGTTATAATTCGCCAAAAATGAGCCCTCGTCGCAAGACGGGGGTTTTTTGTTAGAGAGCGTAGTTGGAGTATCTCATCGAGCATGGCGCAAAAACTTTATATACAAACTAACGGTTGTCAGATGAACGAGTACGATTCCGATAAGATGCGGGATGTACTGATGGCCTCGCATGGCTTGGAATTGACCGATATTCCGGAACAAGCCGATGTTTTATTGTTAAATACCTGTTCTATAAGGGAAAAGGCCCAGGAGAAGGTGTTTTCCGCTGTCGGGCGCTGGAAAAAAATTAAAGACAAACGTCCGGATGTCATCATCGGTGTCGGCGGTTGCGTGGCCAGTCAGGAAGGGGCGGCAATTCAAAAGCGCGCGCCGTATGTGGACATCGTTTTCGGGCCGCAAACCCTGCATCGTCTGCCGGAATTGTTGAACAAAGCCCGTAACGGTGATTCGCATGTCGTGGATATTTCGTTTCCGGAGATCGAAAAATTCGACAATCTGCCCGAACCCCGCGCCGAAGGCCCCAAGGCCTTTGTTTCGGTGATGGAAGGTTGCAGTAAGTACTGTACCTATTGCGTGGTGCCTTATACTCGCGGCGAAGAAGTCAGTCGACCGTTAAAAGATGTAATTGCCGAGATCGAAGCCCTGGCGGCGCAAGGCGTGCGGGAAATCAATCTGCTGGGGCAAAATGTCAATGCTTATCGCGGCGAAATGGATGACGGCGACATTGCCAGTTTTGCGTTGCTGCTGCATTTCGTTGCCGCCGTGGATGGCATAGATCGTATTCGCTTCACAACGTCGCACCCCTTGGAATTTACCGACGATATCATCGAAGCTTTTACCGAAATTCCGCAACTGGTGAATCATTTGCATTTACCGGTACAAAGCGGCAGCAATCGGATACTGGCCGAAATGAAACGGGGACACGCCCGCGAGGACTATCTGGAAATTATGCGCAAAATCAAAGCGGCGCGTCCGGGAATCAGTCTGTCTTCCGATTTCATTATCGGCTTCCCGGGCGAGACCGAACAGGATTTTGAGGACACCATGGCTTTGATCGAAGAAGTGGGCTTCGATTTTTCCTACAGCTTTATTTTCAGCGCCAGACCCGGCACGCCAGCGGCGAATTATCCCGACGATGTCGGCATGGAAGTAAAGGAGCACCGCTTGCAGCGTCTAAAAACGCGCTTGAACGAAATGTTTATGAGCATTTCCGAATCCATGATCGGCTCGGTGCAAAGCATACTGGTCGAAGGTGTTTCAAAGAAAAACCCTTTGCATCTGACCGGACGCACCGAAAACAATCGGGTAGTTAATTTTGCCGCCCATCCACGCTTGATTGGCCAGTTTGTGGATGTGCTGATTACCGAAGCATTACCAAATTCGCTACGCGGTCGTCTGGTGGAATCCTCCGTCGAAAAAATTATGCAAAATACCCCACAGGGCATAAAGGTCGCGTGTTGACAGCAGTTCAATATTCACAGGAAATTACCTTATTACCGGCGGATAACCAACGCTTGTCGAACTTCTGCGGTCAACTTGACATTCATCTACGGCAGATTGAGCAACGGCTACATGTGGATATCGCTAATCGCAGCAATCATTTTAAAATTACCGGTGTCGACGCTGCCGTTAAGGCGGCCTGCGCGGTGATGCAAAAATTATTCGATCAGGCGGATAAAGAAGAGATTACTCCTGAACAAGTGCATTTGAGCTTACAGGATGCCAGTATCGATCAATTGTTGCAGCAGGCACAGGCGCTTAAGCCCGATCCGGTTGCCATCAAAACCAAGCGTGGTGTTATAAAAGGTCGGGGGGAAAACCAGCAGGAATATTTGCGCAAGATTCTTAGTCATGATATTAATTTCGGCGTCGGCCCCGCCGGTACCGGCAAAACCTTTTTGGCGGTGGCCTGTGCGGTGGATGCGTTGCAAAACGAAACCGTACGACGCATCATTTTAGTCCGGCCCGCAGTGGAAGCCGGTGAAAAATTAGGCTTCTTGCCCGGCGATATGGCGCAAAAAGTCGATCCTTATTTGCGGCCTTTATACGATGCCTTGTACGATATGTTGGGTTTTGAGCGTGTGGAAAAGCTATTGGAAAAGAATGTCATTGAAGTGGCGCCCCTGGCGTTCATGCGCGGGCGCACCCTAAACGATTCGTTTATTATTTTGGATGAAGCACAAAATACCACTACCGAGCAAATCAAAATGTTTCTGACCCGGGTAGGTTTCGGTTCCACGGCAGTGATTACAGGCGATGTGACCCAAATCGATTTGCCTAGTGAAAAGATGTCAGGCCTGAAGCATGTGCTTAAGGTATTACATGATGTGGAAGGTATCAGTTTTACCTTTTTCGGTGTCCGGGATGTGGTCAGGCATCCTTTGGTGCAGCGTATCGTTGCTGCTTATGATCGTTACGAGCAGGAACAGACTTCGTAAAGCATGAATTATCTGGACATACAAATCGCTACCGAAAGTAGCGATTACCCCGCTGAACAGCTGTTTCAACGCTGGGTCGACACCGTATTGGCCGATCCGGGTCAAGATGCTGAAATCGTGATTCGTTTGGTTGACGAAGCGGAAATGGCCGAATTGAATCAGCAGTATCGGCATAAGCCCGGCCCTACCAATATTCTGAGTTTTCCTTTTGAAGCACCGGCGGGCATGACGCTGGATTTACTGGGCGATCTGGTCATCTGCGTTCCCTTGATTGCCCGGGAAGCCAGACAACAACATAAATTGCCCGAGCAGCACTGGGCGCATATCACCATTCACGGTACCTTGCATTTACTCGGTTATGATCATATTGAAGAAACCGAAGCCGAAGAAATGGAAGCACTGGAAATAAAGTTTTTGAACGTGTTAAATATAGCTAACCCCTATCAGGAAGCGAGTACGCAATGAGCGACGGTTATCCCCCGAGTAGTCAGCCCCATCAGAGAAGTTTGCTGGAACGTATCAGCCATTTCCTGACTGGGGAGCCGCAAGATCAAGAAGATTTACTGGAAATACTGAGAGAGTCGGAAGAAAAGCACCTGCTGGATTCCGATTCGTTAGCCATGATCGAAGGCGTCATGCAAGTCTCCGAAATGCGCGTCAGAGATATCATGATTCCCCGCTCACAAATGGTGGTAGTGCCTCGCGAAGCCGAACTGGAAACTATTTTTCCGTTGGTGATCGAATTTGCCCACTCCCGTTTCCCTGTTATTGAAGAAGACCGCAGCAAGGTGGTCGGAATTCTGCTGGTTAAGGATCTCCTTACCCATGTGCTGCAAAACAAAGCTCTTAAGGTTGAAGATGTGATGCGGTCGGTAAGTGTGGTACCGGAAAGCAAGCGTTTAAATGTATTGTTAAAAGAGTTTCGTACCGAACGCAATCATATGGCGATTGTGGTCGACGAATACGGTAATGCCGCTGGCTTGGTTACCATTGAGGATGTGCTGGAACAAATTGTCGGCGCCATTGAGGACGAACATGACGAAGACGAAACTCAGGATTACATCTCGCAGCGCAGCGAACGCGAATTCATAGTCAGCGCTTTGACGCCGATAGCGGATTTTAACGAGTATTTTGAAGTCGACCTGGAAAACAGCGAATGCGATACTGTGGGAGGCTTGATTTTACAAAGATTGGAACACTTTCCCAAAAAAGGCGAAAAGGTTGAGATCGAGGATTTTAATTTTGAAGTACTGCGGGCCGATAATCGCCGGGTGCATTTGCTGAAGTTGAAAATCAAATAATCTAAAATCGGCCGGCTTCTATCCGGGGGGGGTGTTGTTTCGGACGCCCAATCTTCAGCGATCCATTTAAGCAGATGTTGCGGGTCATAAAATAGCGCTAGTCTGTCGGCTCAGCAGTTGCTCGAATTCTGCGATGGGCAATGGTTTGGCAAACAAATAGCCCTGCCCATAATCGCAGCCTGCCTCCAATAGTAAATTGCGTTGCAGAGTGGTTTCGATGCCTTCTGCGATTACTTTAATGCCTAATTTATGTGCCATTGCGATAATCGCTTCGCATAGCGTCATATCGTTGGAATGCGCAGAAAGGTGGCTGACGAAAGACCGGTCGATCTTGATATAGTCGATATGAAATTTCTTCAAGTAAGCCAGCGCAGAGTAACCGGTGCCGAAATCGTCCAGTGACACTTGAATACCAGCCTGGCGAAATATCGATAAAATTTCCGAGACTTCCAAGCTTGCTTCCAGCAGCAGGCCTTCGGTAATTTCGATGACTACGCAGTCCCCGGGTAAGCCTAAAGCCTGCAAATGATCAAGCCATAATCGGTGTTGATTGATGCCCTTAAAAAACTGTAGCGGCGATTTGTTGATGCTGACTTGGAATGCCGGATCATAGTGGGCTCGCCATTTCGCGACCTGGCGAGTGGCTTCCGTAAATACCCAGTCGCCAATTTCACCAATAATACCAATATCCTCGGCAATGGAAATAAAGTTGTTCGGGTTGAACAACAGGCTGTTGGTAGGATGCTCCCAGCGCAGCAAGGCTTCCGCTTTTTGGAGTCGGCCGGTTTGTAACTGTACGATGGGTTGGTAATACAGCTTGAACTGATTTGCTGCCAAGGCATGACGCAAATCAATGGCGGTTTGCATTTTGATCATGGCGGCTTCCTGCATGGAAGCCGTAAAGAAGCTATATCGATTCCGACCCTTTTGTTTGGCGGTGTACATGGCCTGGTCGGCATTTTTAATCAAAGTTTCTTTATCGTCGCCGTCTTTTGGATAGATGGTGACACCGATACTGGCGGATACAAAGGCTTGCTTATCCTTTAGCTGGAACGGTTCGGCCAGCTTCTGCAGGATATTCTGGATGACGCGCTCGACGCTGGAGATGTCGTCCAGTTCATCCAGGATCAGGGTGAATTCGTCGCCGCCCAGGCGGGCCACGGTGTCGGATTCCCGCACGCAACTCAGTAGTCGGTGGGCGGCATCGACGAGTAACAGGTCGCCCATGGCGTGCCCGAGTGTGTCGTTGACCTCTTTAAAACGGTCGAGATCCAGAAATATCAATGCCAAGGGTAATTGCCGTCGATGGGCTTTTTTGATCTGGATGGCTAGTCGATCATGAAGCATGCGCCGATTAGGCAGTCCGGTAAGCGGGTCGAAATTGGCCTGTTCCCAGATGAGTTGTTCCGATTGTTTTTGTTGGGTAATATTTTCAACGATGGACCAGATATATTGCTGGCCGTCACTGCCTTTAATCAACACGCCGTTCAGACGAATGGGCGTCTTATGACCATCCCGGTGTAGATACTCCTTTTCATAGGGGCCGTATTTGCCGGTATCGCTAAGTGATTGCAATTGCGCCAGTTCCTGCGGTTCATAATCTTGGGGTGTTAATGCCCAATAGCTCATGCTATTCAATTCCTCCAAGGAGTAGCCGACCATATCCAGCAGAGCCTTGTTGGCCTCTATATAACGGCCATCCATGGTGTTTTGCGCCATGCCCAGCGGAGATAATTCAAACATGGTTCTGAGTTTTTCCTCGCTGGACCGTAGAATTTGTTCGGCGTGTTTACGCTCGGTGATGTCGATAGCGATACCAATGAGTGCGGCTATCGCGCCGCTACGATCCAACAATTTGACTTTTTTGATGTCCAATATATGTTGGCTGCCATCGTTATATGTCAAAACCTCCGGTTCGTGGTCGGTGGAGAGGGCGGTGGAGCGGGTATCGTCGAAAGTCAGAAATTTAGACAGATGGGGGGCGTTAAAAAACTCTTCTTCCGACATACCCAGGGCTTCCTGAAAGGTTTTGTTCAGAAAACGCGATTGTCCGTCTATGCCGATTAGCCAGATGCCTAGCGGAATGTTGTCTAGGATGGTTTGCAGCTTGGTTTCCGAGGCGTGCAGCGCCGCGACCTGTTGATTTAAATTGGTTACCATGGTCGAGAAACTGCTCGCCAGATAACCGATTTCGTCGTTTCTTTGGCTCGGTAAATTGGGCAGCGGCATGCCCAGTTTGAACTGAGAAACGGTTTTGGTCATTTGATTAAGAGGTTGGGCCAGAATACGTGCCAGTATCAGTGATACCAATACCGCCAGAACACCGAACAACGCGGTGACCTGTATGACGTTGAAGCCGAGGATTTCACTTTCCGCAAGCACGCTTTCCAGCGGCGTATACAAACCCAGCATGACCATACGATGAGCGTTGCCATCTCCTAATGGCACTCGTACAAAAGCCGCCAGAGAGGTGCCGCCTGGTATGGCGCTGGTTATGGTGACGGTGTTTTGCGCTTTACCGTCGAGAACGACTTGACTGACCGCAATGTCATCCTGAATCAGAAATTGTCGACCTTGTTCGAACGCAAAGGTTTTGTTGGGATTGGGATGGATTAAATAATCGCCGTGTATGTTGGTCAGCAGCGCATTGATATTGGCCGGCAAGTCATCGCGTATTTGGTTGAACAGATCGTCGAGATTAACATTGATGACAATAACGCCCTGTTTATCGGAAGATTGGCTCTGTATCTTGGTGGCGATTCTGATCGTTGGTTGACCGAAACCAAGATGAGCGCCCAGCTCTTGGTTTAAGTTGATATCGGATACGTAAAGCTGCCCGGCCGGTAAAAGCAAGGTTTCGAAAACATAAGGAAAATGGTTTTTTTCTTGTAGTGTTTGCCCCGAGATGATTTTAATACCGGTCAGATCCCGGTCCACCCGAACTAGCTCCTTGCCGTGATTGACTGCATCTATCAGTCTGACTTGCGCATATTCCGGTCGGGAGGACAGTAGACTGGCAAACACTTGCGCGAGTTGTTGTTGTGCTTGCTTGTCCGATTCAGGGTTATGTTCAATGATTTGTCGCGATTGAGGTAATGCTTTAATAAATTTTATATCGGCAGCGATATCTGTTAATGCGTCGGTCAACCGGTGGGCAAACACCTGGGAGGCGGTGAGTAACTTATCTTTTGAGGATTGGATTAATAAATCCTGGCTACGGACAAAAATATAATAGCCGAACAGGCCGATAGACAAACTACCGAACAACGCCAGCCAGAAACCGAGCTTAATGCCTACGCTTAATCGCATGGCTCAGAAAGTTTCTGGGCTGTCGCCGGAAATGATGCGGTCCCACAAAGCTTTGCGTTTTAAGGGTTCCGCCAAAGGTTCCAGCCAGATAATTTTGTCATTATGGCGGCTTTCCGGCGGTGAAGTGATGGTGTTGGCGAGACCATGTTTGTCGGTTAATTGTCGACTAATAGCATTCTCCAGCATGAAATTGATCCAATTTTCAGCTAGCTCCATATTGGCGGCTTCAGGGGTAATTGCCCAACAATCCAGCCAAGCCAGCGCACCTTCCTTGGGAATAATGTAGCCGATGTCCGCGCCAGCTTCACGCAGCGCTTTTAATTGTTGGGCTCCGTAATTACCGAAAACCAAAGCAACCTCATACTTGGAGAACAGTGTGGCGGCTTCGTCGGCAGTGGAATAAAATGTCAATACATTACGGCGCAAATTCACTAATTGCTTGGCGGCTTGAGTGAGTTCGGCGTCGTTCATGTGGAAAGGATTTTGTACACCCATTAACAGGCCGACCAGCGAAAAATTATGATTGCTGGCATTAAAAGCCAACACACGGCCCTGATAGTCAAGGTCCCACATATCAGCCATGGATGTCGGTATGGATTTTACGGTTTTTCGATTATAAATCAGCCCCATTTCCGAATAGGTATAAGGCATGGCATAAAGCTTGTCGTCATGCATCAAGCCGGGAATGTCGGTTAAATCTTGAAAGCGCGGTAGCTGGTTTTTATGATTGGGAATCTGATCGATGTCTATGGGGATGGCAAGATTGTGTTCGATGTAACGTTGTAATTCAGCGGTATTGACCGCGAAAACATCAAAGTTACCTGTACTGATTTTATACCAGAGATCATCGTCCGAGTTTACCAAGGTCAGCTCGACATCGACTTTAAAGCGTTGTTTAAAAAGTGTCACCACCTCGGGGTCGGCGTAACCAGGCCAAGCCAGAACGCGTAATATTTCCCCAGCGTTCACAGCGGTCTGCTTGCCCAGCATCAGTATCAGTAGACAAACGATAGGAAAACCGGGCTTTGAGAGTTTAATGCGCATGGTGGGCGAAACGCTAATAAATTACGGACGCGATGTTGGCGACGGGTCAAGCGCACAAGGTCGACATATCAATCACGAAGCGATATTTTACATCGCTTTTTAGCATCCTTTCATAAGCAGTGTTGATGGCTTGTATCGGAATCAGCTCGATATCCGCGACGATGTCATGCTCGGCACAAAAATCAAGCATTTCCTGGGTTTCCCGAATGCCGCCCATTAAGGAGCCGGCCAAACTCCGGCGCCGGAACACCAAATTTGCCACGCTGGGCGTGGGGTGGGGCTGGTCGGGGATGCCGATCAGGCATAAGGTGCCGTCCCGTTTTAATAGCGATAGATATTGATTAAGGTCGTGAGCGGCGGCGATGCTATCCAGAATGAAATCGAAGCTGTCGAGGTGCCGTTGCATCTGCTCCGGTTGTGTCGAGATAACGATCTCATTGGCCCCAAGGCGTAAGGCATCTTCCTCTTTATCGGCCGATCGGGTAAACAGCACCACATGAGCTCCGAAGGCGTGCGCGAATTTGACGGCCATATGGCCTAAACCGCCCAGACCGACGACGCCGACCTTGTGGCCTTTACCGATTCCCCAATGCCGTAACGGGGAATAGCTAGTGATGCCGGCACATAACAACGGGGCCGCGGCCGCCGGATCCAGCTTACCGGACAAACGTAAAATAAAACGCTGGTCGACCACGATTTGGTTGGAGTAGCCGCCATAGGTCATTTTGCCGGTGTGTGG
The DNA here is from genome assembly GCF_023228165.1 of Methylomonas sp. Lineage (GTDB taxonomy): Bacteria > Pseudomonadota > Gammaproteobacteria > Methylococcales > Methylomonadaceae > Methylomonas. The sequence goes on from NZ_JALOBS010000034.1 coordinate 45,259, forward strand.
GTCGAAGCTATTGTAGGTGAATACCGTGCTATCGCAGAATTGTTCCTGATGGTCCAGGCAGTCCGGACAACTGCCGCAGGCATCGACCATGCAGCCCACGCCGACAAACTCGCCGGCCAGGAAGGTGCTTACTGCGCTGCCGACCTCGATGACGCGGCCGATAATTTCATGGCCGGGGACAACCGGGTAGCTGGTGCGTTTCCATTCGTTGCGGGCTTGATGAATGTCGCTATGGCAGACACCGCAATATAAAATTTCAATCAAGACGTCGCTGGAACCAGGGGCGCGGCGTTCGAAATGATAGGTGCGCAACGGCGTTTGCGAGTTGTAGGCAGCGTATCCGTAACTTTTTAGCATGTCTGTGGCTCCAAGTACATTAGGTTTGCGGCGAATCCAGGCTAGGCCAATCGGTGTATCCGCGTGCATCGCCGCCGTACCAAGTTTCGCTGGGGGCGTCCGCGAGTTCCGCGCCTGATTTCAAGCGTTCCACCAAGTCCGGATTGGCAATGAAAGGACGACCGAAACACACCAGGTCGGCCGTGTCGTTTCGGCGCACTTGATAAGCCAGTTCCGCGCTGTAGCGATTGTTGGCGATATAAGGTCCTTTGAACAAGGCACGTAATTTTTGCAGATCGACAGGGTCGGGTATCCGGCGGGAATCGCGGGTGGCGCCTTCGATGAAATGCAGATAGGCCAGATTAAATTGATTGAGTTGTTCGATCAGGTAGCCATAGGTGGCCATGACCTTGCTATCCAGAGGGGTATTGCCGGCACTTGGGGTGACCGGTGACAGGCGGATGCCTACACGGTTGCCGTCTCCCCAAGCTGTCGTCACGGCCTCGACCACTTCCAGCGCCAGGCGGGTACGATTTTCAATATTGCCGCCATATTGATCGTTGCGGCGGTTGGTGGAATCGCGGATAAATTGCTCCAGCAAATAGCAGTTGGCCGAGTGAATTTCCACACCGTCAAATCCGGCTTGTCGGGCGCAGCGGGCGGCGTGCCGATACTGTTCGACGATGGCGGGTATCTCGGCTGTTTCCAGTGGGCGTGGGGTCGGCACGCGTTGAAAGCCTTGTTCGGTAAAGGTGTCGCCTTCCGGGGCTATGGCCGATGGCGCTACCGGCAGTTTACCATCCGGCTGTAGCGATGGATGTGAAAAACGTCCTACATGCCACAATTGACAAACAATTTTGCCTTGCCCGGCGTGCACCGCGTCGGTAACTTGTCGCCAGCCGTGGATTTGGGCTTCGGTAAATATGCCGGGGGTATAGGCATAGCCACGCCCTTGCGGCGAAATGTTGGTCGCTTCGCTGATGATTAAGCCGGCACTGGCACGCTGGGCATAATAAGTAGCTTGCAGCGGTCCCGGAATACCGTCGTTCTTAACCCGACAACGGGTTAACGGCGCCATGACGATACGGTTGGCTAGCTGCCACGCACCTATGTCGACAGGCTGAAATAAATCGGTATCAGTGAGTCTGTTCATGCTTAAGGGATGAAATGAGCTAGGTAATCCGCTATCAATCCGCCAAATCAATTTTAATCAGCGTGCCCTGGTTGCGGTTACGCGTGCTGTAATTGAGGCCATTGAATCCCTGCCGATCGGTTTGCCGTTGATCCCGCGCGCCGCCAATTTCAAGCCATTCGCCCAATCGTCCGCGTATCGAGGTCCGCAGGTTGCGGGTTTCCAGCGTACCGTTATTGGTGAAGCGATCCGACCACGGTTCAATATCGACCATCACTTCGTTATTACCGATCAGCCGCGGAACGACTGCAAACCCCGTGCTGGCTTCTTGCATGTAAGTGTTGCTGGTGATGCCGGAATAACCATAAGGGGTGCCGTAAAAACTGAAATTCTCCACGGGTCTGATATTGCCGGCCTGGATATGCGCGGCTTGGCCTTCAAGAGTGCGCAATTGCTGGGTTGTTCTTTGTTGGTCGATATTGCGGGTATCGCCGCTCATGCCCCGCATGCGAATCGACTGGCGGGATAGTTGGATGGCCGCTTCGGCGTTAAGCTGATCGGCGGTTTGATGGCTGTTTTGCATGACCGAAATAAGCAGGTTGTGCAGGCGGCTGTCAAGTTGATCGATAAGGCTGCGAAATGTGTCCAGACGTTGGGGGCTGGTTTTGATAATCAGATTAAAGCCATCACCGCTAACCGCTTCGTTTGCTTCCAGCATGGGGGCAAGTAAAGGTTGTATTTCGGCGGCGGGGCGATTATGCAACGCGATCATTTCGATGACGCTGTCGTCGGCCTGCGCCAGGCATTGGAAAAACAGCAGTCCTAAACCGGCAAGCCAGCCATAAAGCCGGGATTGATAACGTCGTTTAAACGATGGGGTTTGTTTGGTTTTTGGCTCGAAATCCAAGCTTGTATCGGTCGGACATGGCGCCTCATAGGATCGACTTGACGATCTTATGAGGTTAACACAAACACAAAGCCGGGATTTATATTTCACGGTATAGAGACAAATACTGATTAGCGCTATTTTCCCAGGAAAAATCCTTGCTCATGGCGTTGCGCTGTAATTTTAGCCAAAGCGGCTTGTTGGCATGCAGCACCAAACCGCGTTTGATGGTTTCCATTAACGCACCGGGCACTGCATCGTTGAATACAAAACCGCTGGCGGTGCCGTCCGCCAAGCTTTGCGGTAGTGTATCGACGACGGTATCGGCCAGTCCGCCGGTTTTGCGCACGATGGGCAGGGTACCGTAGCGTTGGCTGTACATTTGATTGAGCCCGCACGGTTCAAAGCGCGAGGGCATCAGGAACATATCGGCGCCCGCTTCGATTTGATGGGCCAGATTTTCATCGTAACCGATGGTGATGGAAATTTTATCGGGGTATAAACGGGCGAAATCCTGCAAGCGTACCTGTATGCTGGTGTCGCCACTGCCCAAAAGGGTGAATTGCAGCGGCATTCTGGCCATTTCTTTCAAGCAGCTCAGCACCAGGTCGACACCTTTTTGGTCGACCAAGCGGCCGATCAAACCCAGCATAGGTACCTCGGCCGAAACCGGCAGCCCCAGCCTGGCCTGCAATGCGGTTTTGTTCAAGGCTTTTTTGGGCAGGGTTTTGATGTTGTAGGTTTGGGCGATTTTTTGATCGGTTTCCGGGTTCCAGACTTTCAGATCGATACCATTGATAATTCCGGATAATTCATGTTGCCGGTGCCCCAATAAACCTTCCAGACCGTATCCGAATTCCGGAGTCTGGATTTCTTGAGCGTAGGTCGGACTGACGGTTGTGATACGGTCGGAATAACTTAGGCCGCCTTTGATAAAGGACAGCATACCATGATACTCCAAGCCGTCCTGGTGCCAGAGTTGACCGGGCAGATTTAATAAAGTGTAGGTGCTGCTGGGGAATACACCTTGATAAGCCATGTTGTGTATGGTGAATACCGTGGAGGGTCTCTGTTCTTCCAGCGATAGCAAGGCCGGGATCAAGCCGGTTTGCCAATCGTTGCAATGTACCACATCCGGTTTCCAGTCCAGGTAGGCCCGATTCATCGCCACTTCCACGACGATGCGGCAGAACAAGGCGAAACGGTCGCCGATGTCGGGCCAGGGATTGCCGTTTTCATCGTTGTACGGGTTGCCGGGTTGGCCGAAAAAAGCCGGATAATCCACCAGCCAGACTACCACTTCACTTTCCGGTAAGCGGGTTTCCAACAGATTGACATCGCAATT
>NZ_JALOBS010000035.1 GCF_023228165.1 Methylomonas sp.
CGAATTTGCGGCGGCCAAGGCCGGGGTACGCGCTTTAGCGCAAGGCATGGCGCGAGAATTCGGCCCGCACGGTATTCATGTGGTGCACGCCATTATCGATGGTGTCATCGATGGCGAACGTGCCCGCAGCCAGTTTGCCAAGTTTGTGGAAGCCAAGGGCCAGGAAGGTTTAGTGCAAGCCTCCGCCATTGCCGAAACTTATTGGCAACTGCACCGGCAACATCCCAGCGCCTGGACCCATGAAATTGATCTGCGCCCCTTCAAGGAGGCTTTTTGATGACCACACCTGCTCCCGACTGGCGACTTGAAGGCCGCTATTTTGAAACCTGTAACTGCGAAACGGCCTGTCCCTGTATCTGGCTGCAACCGCCCAGCGAGGGCGAATGCAAACTGCTGGTGGCCTGGCATATCGAAAAAGGCCACTTAAACGACGTGCAGCTACACGACTTGAACGTCGTCCTGGCTTGCCATGCGCCTGACAACATGATCAAAGGCGGCTGGAGCGCCGGCCTATATATCGATGACCGGGCCGACCAGGCTCAAACCGCGGCCATACAGCAGATTTTTACCGGTCAGGCAGGCGGACACTTAAGCGTGTTGATAGGTTTGGTCGGCGAAGTGTGGGGCATCAAGCAGGTGGCGATAAGCTACCAGGAAGACGGCGATAGCCGCCGCATGGTGATACCCGGCATAGCCGAGGCGGAAATTCAAAACATACAAGGTATAACGGGCGGAGAGGCCATGATCCGCAATCCGCCTTTGTGCGTGGTCACCAGCCATCCGTCCGTGGTCGCCAAATCCAAACAGTTCAATTATCAGGATTACGGCCAGGACTGGGAGTTTTCCGAACGCAACGGTTACCATTCGGCGTTTACTTACCAACCTTAAAACATGCCTATCAAACTAGCGCTGCCGCTCGGCGGCGCCATTGCCGCCGCCTGGGGTTTCTTAATTTATCAAGCCTGGCAGATGACACATCTGGCCATGGCGGAAATGTGGATGCCGCCCAGCCGCTTATCGCAATGGTTGATGGGTGATTTTGCCTGGGTGTTCTGCATGTGGGCCGTCATGATGGCCGCCATGATGTTGCCGTCGATTTTGCCCATGCTCAGTGCCTTTAGCCGCTATTGCCAACGCGACACCAGCACCAGCCCTTGGCTCGGCTTGTGGTTCAGCGGCGGCTATTTAGCGGTCTGGATAGCTTTCAGTGTGATGTTAACCGCTTTGCAATGGCTGTTTCATGGCTTGCAATGGTTGTCGCCGATGATGGAAAACCGCCAGCCTTATCTGGCCGCGGCGATTTTATTGATGGCCGGGCTTTACCAATTTACCCCTTACAAAAATGCCTGTCTTCATCATTGCCGCACCCCACTGGGTTTTCTGTTGCATGCCTGGCGGCCCGGCGTACTTGGCGCATTCCGCATGGGTGTTCAACATGGCGCCACTTGCCTGGGCTGCTGTTGGGCACAAATGCTGATCATGTTTGCGGTGGGGGTGATGAACCTGACCGGCATGCTGCTGATTACCCTGCTGGTGTTTCTGGAAAAATGGCCGCCTATCGACAGCAAAAAACTCAGCATGCTCAGCGGCACATTGTTTTTGGTTTGGGGTGGTGTTTGGCTATTCTAATCCGCACGCGGGCTAAGCGCGGGACTATGGTTTCTTGCTAGCGCTAGCCCACTCCAAAGGTCTCTGATTCCCCAAGCAAATTCGACAATACCGAGAAATGTAAGTATCCAAGACCATAGCCCATATTCAGCACGAATAAAGATAGACGGTAAGCGTAACCATTCGGTAAGTACTGGAATTAACAGCGCAACATAGGCCCCGCCCACCATGCTCAAAACCAAATGAGTCATCCGCTCCATAGGACGAAAAACTCTTGTTTTATCTTCAACCACGAAATCCCAAGCGGTAACACCAATCTCAATAACAATTACGCCGAATAAGACCCAAGCCCAAATTCCATGCCACGTGAACCACGCTAATCCCAGAAATATCAGAGCATAGAATAATACTCGTAGCCCATGAATTTTTTGTTCTCGCCGCGTTTTACTTTGTTGCAAGCCACTCTTTCCATTCATGATTCCACAACACATCGATTCCTCCAAGCAAACCTTGAAATATCAATATGTAAATAACTATGTCCATTGGTTATCCTTAGTTATTTGCAACATTTCAAATGAATTTGTTAAACCTCATTGCTGCCCGGGGTTCTGTGAGGAAACGATATTTCCAACACCACGCAACCCACATCCGTGTTAAAAGGCCCATGCAATTCGCCTGGAGGCCGGCTGGCGTAATGGCCCGTTTCCAGCCAAACATCAAAAGCGTGGTCGTAAAGCCGGCCGCTGACAATGAATACTTCTTCGGGATACGGATGAGATTTGGCGTCGAATGCCGAGGTATCGGCAAGCGGCAAAAAGCGGGTCAATCTGGTGTATTCGCCAGTGCGATCATCGATACTCAGCGTCAGTTCCTCAACCATGCCTTCCAATCCTTGCACGGGCGACCAACGTTGGCCGTTTTCCGGATGTAAAGGGTTCCAGTATATTGCTGTTGATTTTGCCATGAGCCACAATTGAAAAATTCAGAAAAAAGCCATTATTACCCCGGCCATTAAATGCCGTTCGCCCCGAGTCTATCGAAGGGCCCACTCCATCCGGATTCGGCAAGCACCAGCCGAACGGAACACCTGCCATAACGAGGGCTGACTTAACAACCTGACGTCTCAGCCGACCAATTGCAACAACTGGAACAAGTAAGCCATATCTCGCGGCCAACTCGCTAGCCGGCACCACAATTTATTCATCATTCCAGCTCGGGCTGGAATCAAGCCTACGAAAGCAGCCTCGCGTTATCCATCCACGGGGGTTAACAATTCGGCGTCCGGGCCGGCACGGCATAAATAATACAGAGCGCTGCCGCGGCCGCAATAACATGCTTCATCGCATGCCCGCTCATGGCCCCCAATGCTGAAAAAATCTGGCTGTCGAAATGTTCGAGAAGCTTAGCCGCAACGTACAGCCCAAAAGCCGTAAGCAATAGCCGATTACTCAAATAACGCTCGGGAAACATAAACAGGATGAAGGGCATCAGCAGAACAGGCAGAAACTGCACCAGCAAATAAGGCCGCAGGTCGCCGCGGCCCAACGATTCCGTCCATGCCCAATAAAAAGCGGCGACAACGCCCCCGTAACCAACCACCACAACGCATAGCGTTTTTGGTTTGGCATGACCCGCTCGCCCAGCAGCAACGAAAATATCGCCATGAAAGCAACCGTCATCGGCAACCTGTCCCACAATAGCGTATCGTTTGTCGGATTGGCATGGTAATAGGCGGAGCCAATCCCAACCAGCAAAACACCCAGACACATGAGCCTATAACCCTCGGCACTTTCCCGTTGTGTAAGTCGCGCATAGCGAGACAAACCGAGACAGCCAGCCACCAAAAACGGCAGATTCGAAACCACGTTCCAGAAATTGCTAAACCCGCATAGCGGCCTTGCATCGGCAAAATGGTGATAGTTAGGATCCTGCGTAATCGGCTCGATAAATAACAACGACACCACGGCTACCAACGAAATCGAACCGAGTATGCCGATGCGTTTTTCCTGAGATAACATTCTGCCTCCAATCGCGCCGATCGATCGCTTAAATCGGTTTCATGCCATTCGGGGATGGAAATCGAATAGCGTCATTTGCACTGTTAGGGCCCACTTAAAATCCTTCTGTATGCGAAATGCCGCCTTCCTGCCAAAATCTAGGACCCACAACCTGATATCCGGTTGGAATCATATCGTAGTCGCCTAATATTCTAGGCAATAATTCAGGTAAAACCGACCATACCAGCACCACCAGAACTACACCCGCAAACAGCCGATGTATCAAATCGCTTAAGGGCCTTCTTGGCGACGGAACAACATTTTGCTGGTAAAAACCCAGCATCAACCCCAATACCACCGCCATCATCACCTGACTAAGCGGCATCACGATCACGCCGTCCACCAAGGAATAAAACCCCGAAGCTACCACGGTAAAAAACAGTACCACCGCTAACACTTGTTCCGACTCGGGCGCAGCCTTTAAGGTATTTGCATTAAAGCGTTTCAGCCACTGAAATAGGCCGTACCCCAGAAAGAATAAAATCAAACCGGTGGCCGGCAAGCCCCATTCGCAGGCCAATTGCACAAGGCTGTTATGCGGGTGCGCCGCCATGTTGTTGGGATACCAAGCATAGTGCATCGGCCCCACGCCCAGCAACGGATGCGATTCGATCATATGCCAGGCATGTGTCCATAGGTAAATTCGATCATGGGTTTGCGCCCTTAGAACTGTTTCGGTAACACTACCACCACCGGCATTCAGTTTCGGCAACCAAATAAACAGCAGTTGATAAGCCAAAAAACCGCAGCCAAAACACTTGAGCTGCAGTAACAAGAAAGGCCTTGCCAGCCGCCGATACCCCGCCAAGTGATGACCATACTCAGCAGCCAAGCCAGCAACACCCACCATGCGAATAAAAGGCCCAACGCCCAAGGCTTGTAATTGTTTTTAACGGAATCGGACTCCAATAACGGCAAACAAACCAAAGCAATAGTGGAGTCCATCAGTTGTTATGGTGGGCTTAATAACATTCAGCTTCCCCATTTAAGCGACTAACGATGGCCGGTGCGGTCTCGATCACCATGACTAATCCCAGGTCTTCCAACGCGAGCCACAGAAAACGCATGATATGCAGATAGAAATTGGCCATGTTTTCCATCGCGTCGTCACTCAAGCCACCATTCTAGATACCAACCAGTAACATCGTTAAACAGCAAGCCGGGATACACAGGGCATCCTGTCACATCGGATGCGGGCGCTTTTGTTGTCGAATGGCCTGTTCGGTGAGGGACCAATCAACTGATCGATCTGATTCAGAAAATGTCCTATAAGCGTACGGCGATTGACATAAAAACCTGAAAATCTCATCGACACCACCATGACAAATTCCATTCGACTTATTGAAATATTTTAATTTTACTAAAAAACGATCAAAATCATCAGACTTTACCGCGCAGACGCCTTCATATGTAAGGACTTTTAAAAAAACAAAAAAACCGCCCTAGGTTTCCCAGAAGGCGGTTTTTTATGTTTGTTCGAGACTCGTAAATCTATATCACGTATTTCAACTTACGAATTATACTTTAGGTTGAAATTTTGCCGGAAGGGTTGAAGCAGCGTTCACCGCCCAAGTAGCACTACCAGCATTAAACGTACCATCTATTAGAAGCGTGGTTCCCGCCAAAGGCGCTGGAACATTGGCGCCGGCAGCAGCAAAAGTAATCGTAATCCGAGCAGTTTGCGGATTTGCACCAGCAGCACTTGTTCCTGCCACGGTAACACTTGCGACCACGTTACCAGTTATCGTAGTATCTAATGCTACTCCAAGTGCATCTGCACCTGCTTGGTTTGCATTAGTTGCGGCGCTGATATCTCCCGTTGCTGCAGCCTCTGTAATAGCAGTTTTTACTGCTGACGATAAACCTACACCTTCAGAAACCTTAGCCCTAATAGTATAATCCTGATAAGCCGGAATCGCCACCGCCGCCAAGATACCGATGATCGCCACAACGATCATTAATTCGATCAAGGTAAAACCTTGTTGTGATTTTTGAATTTGCATATTCATAGTGAGTTTCCTCTGGTTGGTTGATGTATTGGTTAAAGACGAATCTACTAATGCAGCTGCCGTGCCAATCAAAACAAACCAAACAAAAAAAATAATATCTACAATAATTTCAATACCTTATAAATACAAAAACGACCAATGCACGTATTGTGAGCGTTTATCGAACTTTTAAGCTCTGCAAATTCACCCCTATAAACAACACTGTTTTGACCGCTACTGACAAAATTTGTCACCCGATAAATCTATCAATACCCTTTGCCACCATCCGCAACCATCAAGACGCGGTTATAATCATCAGCCATCAAATCATTAACCTTGTTTTGTCTATCATGCACCTGCCCCCCATCATCGTTTACGGCATCAAAAACTGCGACAGCGTCAAAAAAACTAAAACTTGGCTGGATAGCCGGAGTTTGCATTATCAATTCCATGACTATCGTATCGACGGCCTGGACCCGGCCTTGTTGCAACAGTTTGCCGACAAGCTCGGTATCGAAGCGATTCTGAATCAACGCAGCACCAGTTGGCGACAACTGGACGACTCGCATAAACGCGATTTAACCCCGGAAAAAGCCCTGCAACTCATGTTAGCTAACCCCACGCTGATCAAGCGCCCGATCATTGCCGTCGACGGCCAACTATTCGTCGGCTTTAACTCTGAACAATTGTCCGCGGCCCTATGAGCGAAACTCTTAACTTACTAAAAACCCTGATTCAGCGCGAGTCGGTCACCCCCAACGATGCCGGCTGCCAGGATATATTGGCTCAACGATTATCCTCATTGGGTTTCACGGATGAGCGCATGGATTTTGCCGACACCCAAAACCTTTGGCTACGGAGCGGGAAAAATCCGCCCTTGTTCGTATTCCTAGGCCATACCGACGTGGTGCCAACCGGGCCTTTGAGTGCATGGAATTCGCCGCCGTTCGAACCCACGATTCGCGATGGTAAACTTTATGGACGCGGCGCGGCCGACATGAAAGGCGGCATTGCGGCGTTTATCACCGCAGTTGAGCGTTTTATCGCTGACCATCCGCAACATAATGGCTCCATAGCTATTATGATGACCAGCGACGAGGAAGGCATTGCTACAAATGGTGTAGTTAAAGTCGTGGAGGTGTTGGAGCAACGCCGGGAAAAAATCGACTGGTGTTTGGTGGGCGAGCCGTCCAGCAGCCAACGCACGGGCGATGTAATCCGGGTGGGCCGGCGCGGTTCCCTGAACGGTAAACTGACCGTACACGGCATACAAGGCCATGTCGCTTATCCGGAACTGGCGGAGAATCCTATTCACAGCTTTGCTCCGGCTTTAATGGCATTAACCGCGGAAGTCTGGGACAACGGCAACGACTTCTTCCCGCCCACCCGCCTGCAGGTATCCAATATCAATAGCGGTACCGGCGCGGAAAACATCATCCCCGGCCAATTGGACGCACAATTTAATCTGCGTTTCTGTACCGAACTGGATGAAGCCACCATCAAAGCCCGCACCCAGGCCATTTTGGATAAATTCGGTTTTAAATACGATCTGCAATGGCGCTTGTCGGGCAACCCGTTTTTGACCTCGCAAGGCGAATTGATAGCAGCCACCCACGCCGCGATTAAATCCGTATGCGGCTACGAAACGCTGGACGACACCGGCGGCGGCACCTCGGACGGCCGCTTCATTGCCCCCACCGGCGCGCAGGTGATAGAAATGGGTCCGGTCAATGCCAGCATCCATAAAGTCAACGAGCATATCGATTTGGACGACTTGGAAACCTTGAGCCGGATTTACGAGCAAATTTTAGCGAATTTGTTGGCTTGATATTTTGCGAAATGCATACACCAAGTAGGCCGGAATAAGCGGTAGCGTTTCCGGCAAATGTGCCGCACCCGGAAACGCCTATCGGCTTATTCCGGCCTACCCAATGCCACCCAGTTAAATCAAACCGTGCTCGGCAAACGAATAAGGCTGGCCGTCGCCGACGATAAAGTGGTCCAACACTCGAATATCGAATAAAGCCAAGGCTTGTTTGAGTTTATCGGTAATTTGCCGGTCGGCCTGACTGGGTTCGTTAATACCGGAAGGATGATTATGGGCAAAGATTACCGCGGCGGCATGGTGGAACAAAGCCCGCTTCGCCACTTCCCGGGGGTAAACGCTGGCCCCGTCGATAGTGCCGCGAAACAACTCTTCCCACTGAATCACCCGATGCTGGTTATCCAAAAACAAACAGGCAAACACCTCGTAACTATAGCCACGCAGCTGCGCACTTAAATAAGCGCGGGTAATATCCGGACTGGTCAAGGCATTCCCGCGTTGTAAGCTTTCGGCGAAATGGCGCCTAGCCATTTCCATCACAGCCTGCAACTGCGCATATTTAGCATCGCCTAAACCATGGCTTTGACAAAAACGCTCATGTTCAGCGGCCAATAAGGCTTGCAGCGAGCCGTATTCGCTTAATAACTCGCGGGCCATATCCACTGCGGATTTACCCTGCGTGCCTACCCGTAGAAAAATGGCCAATAGCTCGGCATCGGTTAACGCTGAAGCACCGCGTTGCAGTAATTTTTCCCGTGGACGTTCATCGGCCGGCCAATCCTTGATGCTCATACGGCATCTCCTGGTGTTAAAAGCATTTTAAGCATAGAAGAATCGGGCTAAGTTTGCCATAATTCCCCTTATTCACGATTAAGAGATGCCATCATCAATAACCGAATTTTATTAGGCGTTTGCGGCGGTATTGCCGCATATAAATCCGCTGAACTGGTGCGCCTGCTGCGCAAACAAAATTGTCAGGTGCGGGTGGTCATGACTGCGTCCGCGCAACAATTTGTAACCCCCTTGACCTTTCAGGCCTTGAGCGGCAACCCGGTCCATACCGAACTTTTCGACGCTTCTCAGGAACAAGCCATGGGCCATATTCATCTGGCCCGTTGGGCGGATTTATTCTTGATAGCCCCCGCCAGCGCCAACACCTTGGCAAAAATGGCCCACGGTTTAGCCGACGATTTACTCTCGACACTTTATTTGGCCAGTGATTGCCCGGTGTCGGTAGCACCCGCCATGAATCAGGCCATGTGGCACAAAAAGGTCACTCAGATGAATATTCAGTCCTTAAAGCAGCACGGCGTAACCGTGATCGGCCCGGACAGCGGCGCCCAGGCCTGCGGCGAGCAAGGCTTCGGCCGCATGAAGGAACCGGGACATATTTGCGCGGAACTTTTTAGCCACGTCCGCCCTAAAACCATGCGGGGTATCAAATTATTGATTAGCGCTGGTCCAACCCGCGAACCGCTGGATCCGGTGCGTTATATCACCAACCGCAGCTCCGGCAAAATGGGTTATGCCATCGCGGTAGCCGCGCAACAAGCCGGGGCGGAAGTTACCCTGGTCAGCGGCCCGGTCAACATTGCGGCACCGGACAATATCCAGGTAATCAGGGTTGAAACCGCTCAACAAATGCTTGATGCGGTCATGAATCAAGCCCATCGGTGCGATATCTACATTGGTGCGGCGGCAGTGGCCGATTATCGCCCTGTCCGGATTCAAGACCACAAAATCAAAAAACAACAAGCGGACAATGTCATCGAGCTAACCCAAAACCCGGACATTATCGCCAACGTGGCCAGCTTGCCCAAAAAGCCCTTTGTAGTGGGCTTTGCCGCCGAAACCGATGATTTGGCAAACTATGCCAGCCAGAAGCTACATAGTAAAAATCTGGACATGATTGCCGCCAACTGGGTAGGACAAAGCGAAGGCGGTTTCGATAGCGACCACAATGCCTTGCAAGTATTTTGGCCGGGCGGCAGCCAACATTTTGCCATGACGGACAAACCCTTTCTGGCGCATCAGTTAATCAAACTTATCACCGAGAAATTTAATGAAAAAAATCCAGCTCAAAATTCTTGATCCTCGCCTCGGCCATGACATAGCGTTACCCAGCTATGCCACGCACGGTTCAGCGGGGCTGGATTTGCGAGCCTGTGTCGAGCAAGCCATAACCCTGCAACCCGGAGAATCGCTATTGATCCCTACAGGCATGGCCATTCACATCGAGGATCCGCATCTCGCCGCCGTTTTACTGCCCCGCTCGGGACTGGGACACAAACATGGTATTGTGCTGGGAAATCTTGTGGGCCTGATCGACTCGGATTATCAAGGCCAAATATTTGTATCCTGCTGGAATCGCGGCAACACCGCATTTACCATCGAAGTAGGCGAACGAATTGCACAAATGGTATTTGTGCCCGTGGTGCAAGCCGAATTTGAATGCGTGGCCGAATTCGATCAATCTCAGCGCGGTAGCGGCGGTTTTGGCCACAGCGGCCGCCATTAAGCCATAACGGAGAAACGGGCATGGGACGTATTTTCAGCATTATTGCTGCGATTTCGGCATTAATGGTGCTAATTGCGGGAGTCGGCACAAACTGGTTTTCAGCCGCTGACGCCAGAACTACCAAAAAGGCAGCCGCCACGCTGATTGCCAACAATCTGGCCGTCAATCTCGGCATGCAGCTGAACACCCTGCAGGCAACAGTGGATGGTTTGGCCCAAACCCCTGACGTAATAGCCGCTTTAAGCTCGGGCAATCCGGATGCAATTCGGGCGACAGAGGCAAATCTGCAAACCGTGGTACCTTACACCCTACGGCTACGCTTAATTCCGCCCAATATTAACGATTTGGATCAATCGCAAATGCCGCATATGGGATACGGCGATCTGGAAATGGTGCGGGCCACCTTAACCAGTAAGCCGCAACCGGTCATACAAGGCGATGCCGAGCACCGCCACCTGGCGATTACCAGCGCCGTCCGGAGCGGCCAGCAGGTCGCGGGCGTGATTTTGGCCAGCTTAAAGCCCGATTTATTGCAACAACTGGTTACTAAAATACCGTTCGACAACGGCCTGATCGAGTTAAAACAAGATCAACTGGTGTTAGCAACTATCGGCCAAACCGCCAATCGGGATGACGAGCCTATTTCCATCCCCATCAGTAATAGCCGTTGGCAACTAAACACCTGGGCAAATTTTGAAACCAGTTTGGCTGATATCGGCATTCTCACCGGTCTAATCGGTATTCCTGCCTTGCTGGCATGTTTGGCGTTTTTTATTGGCTACCGTAAATTCAGCGAATTTTTCCGCCACGATCAAAGCGGCATTTTAAACGCCGCCAAGGATATGCTGCAGGGCAAAACCATGGGCAGTTATCCAATGCAGCTTGATGAAATGCAACCCATTATTGCCGCCATGGTGCAATTTAAGCGTGTCATGGATCAGCAAGATTCACCGTTACTTGAAGATGATGAAAATAAGCCTTACGACTTTTTTGACGAATCTTTTGATATCGATTTTCTGGAAGAAACCAAGCCTGCCACGCCCGATGCCGTACAAACCGTACCCATCAGCACATCAGCGATACCCGTGGCGATGCCGGATATGGAAAAGGTATCTCAATACCCACCGAATAGCGATACAGCCCTGTTGGATGACGGTCTGGACGATTCTTTGTCCGATGCCGCTTCCGACATAGAAAGTTGGGACATGCCTTCCGCATCCGCTCAGGCAGAGGCCGGCCGGCCGGTCGATTTTGCCAACAAGACCCAATCTACGGATACATCGTTTTTCCGTACTGCTGAAATCCGGGGCAGCGTCGGCCACAATCTGGATGAAGAGATAATGGCGAATATTGGCCGCGCTTTTGCCAGTGAAGCCAGACAACTCGCCGTCAATACGATTGTAGTCGGCAGAGACGGCCGCAGCTCCAGCCCGGCATTCAGCGAGGCCTTAATCAAAGGTATCACCTCGGCCGGTTGTGATGTCTTGGATATTGGCCTGGTACCCACGCCGGTTTTATATTTTGTCAGCCACCATAGCGAGGGCCGAACCGGCTTAATGGTGACCGGCGGCCATTTCCCTGCGGATCAAAACGGCCTAAAAATCACATTGAATGGCGAACCGCTATCCGCTGAACATATGCAGAGCCTCAAGTCCCGTATCGCCCAACGGGACTTCGCTCAGGATTCAACCGGCGCCGTAGACCGCAACACATTATTCAGCAACGAATACATCGGCATCATTTCCGAAGACACCCACATTGTCCGCCCCATGACCATAGTCGTCGATAGTGGCAATGGCGCAACCGGCGAACTGGGCCCGATGCTGCTGAAAAGCATAGGTTGCGACGTGGTCGAACTTTATTGCGACATTGACGGCCGCTTCCCAAATCATCAACCCGACCCCGGCAATCCGGCCAACCTGGACGCCTTGATCAAGGCCGTGAAATTGAATAATGCCGATGCCGGCATCGCCTTTGACGGCGACGGCGACTGTATGACATTAGTCGATTCCAACGGGCGAATTATTTGGGCTGACCGGCTGATGATGTTGTTTGCCCGCGACGTGTTGGCGATCAAACCCGGCTCGGAAATTATTTACGATGCAGCCTGTTCCAGCCATTTACCGGAGCAAATCAAAAAGCGCGGCGGGTATCCGGTTTTATGTAAAAACGGTACAGCCTCGCTGCAAAACCGTTTGCGTGAAACCGGCGCCGCCCTGGCCGGCGACCTGAGCGGCCATTTCCTGTTCAACGACCGCTGGTTCGGTTTTAACGACGCGCTTTATGCGGCGGTACGCATCATCGAAATCCTTTCCGCCGACATGCGTTCCAGCAGCGAATTGTTTGACGATCTGCCGGACAGCCTAAACACGCCTGAATTGCACGTCATCCTCGCCGAAGGCGAAAACGTCCGATTTATGGAGCAATTAATTAGCCAGGCTCAGTTTCCTGACGGCGATATTATCACCACGGATGGTATGCGCGTCGAGTTCCCGGATGGCTGGGGGCTGGTTAGGGCCTCGGATTCCTCGGCTGATCTGATATTACGATTTGAGGCCAGCAGCCGCGAAGCCTTAAGCCGCATTCAGGCACAGTTTAAACTGTTGATATTAAAAATTAATCCCGCCATTTCTCTTCCCTTTTAATCCTTTACCACCATGAAAGAAAAAACCGCACATCAAATTGCCCACGTCCTGATCGAGGCTCTGCCTTATATTCAGAAATTTAAGGGCAAAACGGTAGTGATCAAATACGGCGGCAACGCCATGATAGACGAAACGCTCAAACACGGCTTCGCGCGCGACATTGTGATGATGAAACTGGTGGGCATCAATCCTATCGTCGTACACGGCGGCGGCCCGCAAATCGGCGATTTATTGAAAAGATTGGGCAAAACGTCCGAATTTATCGACGGCATGCGCGTCACCGACAGCGAAACCATGGATGTGGTGGAAATGGTACTGGGCGGCCTGGTCAACAAGGAAATCGTCAACATGATCAACATGCAGGGCGGCAAGGCCGTGGGTTTGACCGGTAAGGACGGCAATTTCATTCATGCCCGTAAAATCAGTATAACCAAGGCAGGCGCGAATCTGGACGATGCGCCCGAAATCATCGATTTGGGCCATGTCGGCGAAGTCAGCAGCATAGACCCGGCCGTGGTGGAAATGCTCGGCAACAGCGACTTCATCCCGGTGATTGCGCCGATTGGGGTCGGCAAGGACGGACACTCTTACAACATCAATGCCGACTTGGTCGCCGGCAAAGTTGCGGAAGTGCTCAAAGCCGAAAAACTGATGCTATTGACCAACATCCCCGGCATTTTGGATAAAGAAGGCAAACTGCTGACCGGCTTGACCTTAACGCGTATTGACGAATTGATCGCCGACGGCACCATCTCGGGCGGTATGATTCCTAAAACCCGTTGCGCCACGGATGCTTTGAAGGGCGGCGTCAATAGCGTTCATATCATCGACGGCCGCATCGAACACTCGGTATTGTTAGAGCTGTTTACCGATCAAGGCATTGGTACCTTGTTATTGAGACGCTAATTGCAGCTGAATATAGGTAGTAAAGCCTCGGCGTATGGCTCGGGCTTTGTCACTACTGCATAATTCCCTGCCCATGTTTGAATCCTTGCAACGCATGTCCAGAAAAATTTGCTGTATCCCGCCTTTTTCCAACCGCGATACCGATAGACTCAAGTCATCATCGTTGAATGGCGCGGCAGTCATGACGAGTTTTTCGTTTTCCACATCGCGTCCGGTAGTGGCGAAGTTATAAACGAATTCAGTGGCAATTTTCCATGCTTTATCGCACTGTCCGGCATCCAGGCACGTAAATAAACCCAATTCATTAACCGGATTATCCGTAGCCAACTGGGGTTGATTTTTCTGGTTTGTATTGTAAGGTTGCGTCAAAAACTCAAAACGGGCGATATCGGCTCTAAATTCTTTTTCCACGCTTTGCCGGTTTGACTCATGCCGCGCCATTTCCTGAACGTTTTGTTCAATTTGCTGCCGAGTGGAAGCAATTTCTTTCAACAGTTTTTCCGGTACTTTTTTTGCGTTTCGCTCCAGATTGGCCGCTTGCAGCTGTTGCTGCAGCAGCTGCTGTTCCATGCGCAGCCTGTTTCCTTCTATCATTTTTTTTTCGCCGTCCATCAGCGCCAGCTTGTTTTCCAAAGCCTTGTTCATATCTTCAAGGCTACGATAGGTCGATAACAACACCTTATCATCGGCAGCTTGCTTGGCAATGATCTTGTCTTGTTCTTTACGCAAGGCGTCCAGTCGTTTTTGTTGGGCTAGCTGCTCCGGCGTCTTGGCCTTTTCCACCACATCCAAAACCCGGGCATTTTCATTCATGGTCTCCCGTTTGTGCTGAATCTGATCAGGCGGCACCAGATCGGAAAAAAATACCCGGCCGTTTTCGTCTACCCAACGGTACATTTTTTTGGCATAGCTATCCTTTGCCCCGCATAACAACAAAGGCACAATAAAAATCAATGCTAGCAAACGGTACTTGAAGCGCATAGACACCAAACGTTAACTTAATAAACCCGCCAATTCCTGCAACGGTGGCAAAACCATCATTTTTGCCAATTGCAATAACACCAACGCAACCAGTGGGGACAAATCAATACTGCCTAAATCCGGCGTTAACCGGCGGCATACATTTAGCAACGGATCCGTCAAGCTATAGAGCAATGAAGATGCGCCGCTGTAGCTACCGGGTGCAAACCAGCTAAGAATTGCCCCGGCAAAAATGGCATAGACGAATATATCCAACGACATTTTTAATAAATCGGTGAATGACAATACTGTTAAACCCACGATATTAATGGTTACACCTTTTATCGCCAAAATGGCGAAGTTAGCCAAAATTTGCAGAACCAACGCTAAAACCAGCGACGAGGTATCGATTCGACCAACCGAAGGTATAAAACGCCGCATCACCTTTAAGGCAGGATGGGTAATTTTGACCAGAAATTGCGAGACCGGATTGTAAAAATCCGCCTGGGTCCACTGCAACAAAAACCGCAGCATCACCGCCAAAATGTAGAGTGAAAACAAGGTGTCAATCAAAAACACCACCGGATCGGTCATGTAATTAGAACCCATTAATCGGCTCCCAGTTGTTTGGACATTTCAATGGAACGATCTCTCGCTGCCAGCAAAGCTTTGCCCACTAAATCGGCAAAACCGTTTTGTTGAAAGGTTTCGATGGCTTTTTGAGTGGTGCCACCGGGTGACGTGACACGTTCCCGCAATTGGGTAGGCGATTCCGCCGATTCCAGCGCAATTTTAGCCGCGCCCAAAGCGGTTTGTTGAACCAACAAACGGGCCGTGCGTTCATTCAGCCCCATTTCAAGCGCTGTTTTTTCCATGGCTTCCATCATTAGGAAAAAATAGGCCGGACCGCTGCCCGATACCGCGGTTACCGCATCGAGCTCGCTTTCCTGCTCTACCCATAACGAGATGCCGACGGCACGTAAAATATTTTCGGCAAGATCTTTTTGCTCCTCATCGACATTAGCATTGGCATGCAGCGCAGTGGCACCGGTTAACACTAGGGCCGGGGTATTGGGCATGCATCGCACGATAGCGGTATCGCTTCCCAACCACAACGCCAAACTGGTTTGAGAAATTCCGGCGGCTATGGATACCACCAGAACATGTTTTTGTTTGACTAGCGGCGCTATCTGCAAGGCGACTTCCCGTAAAATTTGCGGTTTAACCGCCAGTACCACTACCCCCACTTCCTGCACGACTTTTAAATTATCGCTGGCTACGTTGACATTAAGATGATCGCGATGGGATTGCAAGGTAGCCGGCGCCGTATCCGATACCCAAATCTGTTGAGGCGAATGTCCGCTGGCGATTAAACCGCTCATCAAGCTGGTAGCCATATTCCCGCCACCGATAAAACCGATTGTTCTTGTTTTCATAACTGACTGTTTGTTGTGTATCCAAAAGATAGAAAAGTGAATTGCACGCATTCTACATGAGTATGGAGCCACTTTAACAAATCTCAAGACCCGACTTAATGTTCATATAAATGACGCAACCGCATCCCTGCCAGCCCCAATCCAAATGTATAAACCAACATAGCCATCATCACCTCAACCGCTAAATGTCCGCTCCGCTGCGCCCCCCCCCAAGCCAACCAGTTCTGCCCCTTGGCGGCATATTGCAAACACACCACCATCAACAGACAGGCGAAAACCACCCGTGCCAGAAACACACTCCATCCTTTACCGGGCCGGTAAACCTTTTGTTTTAATAAGGTAACCAGTAATAACCCGGCATTCAAATAAGCAGAAAGCGTCGTAGCTAAAGCTACTCCGGCATGCGCTAATGGCCACACCAGAACCAGATTCAACAATACATTACTAACAATGGCATACAAGCCGAACCGCACCGGTGTTTTTGCATCCAGCCGTGAAGTAAAACCAGGCACCAAAACCTTTATCAAGATAAACGCCAGCAGCCCCCATGCAAAAGCCATCAAACTCTTACTGGCCATTGCCACATCGTCCGCTCCGAATTCATTATATTGAAACAAGGTAGCTAGCAAAGGCTGCGCTAACAACACTAGCCCCAGTGTAGCCGGTAAACCGATTAGAAAAACCAGCTTCAATCCCCAATCCAGAGATTTAGAGAAAGCGACAAGATCCTGATTGGCATGATTTTTAGATAAGCTGGGCAAAATCACGCTCGATACCGCCACCCCTAAAATACCCAAGGGAAACTCCACCAACCGGTCCGAGTAGTAAAGCCAGGAAACACTGCCTGAGGCCAGAAATGAAGCCACTAAGGTATCGAATAGCAAATTGACCTGCACTACCGATACCCCAAAAATTGCCGGCAACATCAATTTAAGTACCCGCCTGACTCCGGCGTCTTGCCAGCCCCAGCGCAAACGAGGCAACAAACCTAATTGCACTAAAGCCGGAATTTGGAACAACGTTTGCACCACACCCGCCGCAAATACCCCCCAGGCCAAGGCTAAAATCGGTTCCGCAAACAGGGGCGCCAGCCACAGGGCCGCGACAATCATGCATACATTCAACAGCACGGGTGTAATGGCTGGCACCGCAAAACGACTGTGAGCGTTCAATATCGAGCCGGCAAAAGCAGTCAGCGATATAAACAACAGATAAGGAAAGGTAATCTGCAACAGATTAACGGCCAAGGCATATTGATTTCCCTGCCAAAGAAAGCCGGGCGCAAAAAATACTATCAACAACGGCGATGCCACTACACCAACCACGGTCAGCAAAACAAGCAAACCCGTCAAGGTGCCGGCGGTCTTTTCAATAAATAGTTTCAGCGCGCTTTGATCCGCATTTTGCTTATAATCGGATAATACCGGCACAAAGGCGTGGGCAAAAGCTCCCTCCGCAAACAGCCGCCGTAAAAAATTGGGAATTTTAAAGGCCACGAAAAACGCATCGGTGGCGGGGCTGACTCCGAATAAATTGGCAATCAACATGTCGCGAATAAACCCCATGACGCGCGAAATCAAGGTCATGCTGCCCACCACTGCGGTGGATTTGTAAAGCTGCTTGGTCAATGCGGGCCTCTTCCCTGATAAAACTGGATTTAAAACATTAAAGGGTTGACAATAATAGCATCCAAAAAGATAATGTATCGTTTCTAATTAACTCGATTGAACTGATACTTTATGGCTAATTCACCCCAAGCTAAAAAAAGAGCGCGTCAGGCAGAGAACAGCCGTATTCGCAATGCCGGACAACGCAGCAACCTGCGTACTTTTATTAAAAAAGTAATCGCTGCTGTAAGAGCCGGCGACAAAGACCAAGCGCAAGCGGCATTCAAATCTGCCGTGCCTATTATTGATTCTGCTGTCAACAAAGGCATTATTCACAAAAATAAAGCTGCTCGCAGCAAAAGCAGACTGAATACCCGATTGCGCAACATGGCTTAACCAAAGCCGGTCGTCATTCACAAAAAAGGCCGATGCCACAAGGGCATCGGCCTTTTTTATTGCCTATCGTTAGCGATTCGCCAAAGGCTTAACCGGCGTGACGTCCAAATCGAAACTAGTCTTGATACGTTTAGCCATAACTTTGGTTTCCTTCTTATTTTTGAATGGGCCCGCTACCACCTGAAACACCCCGTCTTTTTCAACGGTACGAGCCGGAATTTGCGGCCCCAGATGATTCAGCATAGCCGCTAATTTTTGAGCATCCGTTTCATTCGTAAAACTTTCCGTCACCACAGACCAATCGCTTTCAGTCAACTCATTGACAGCTGGTTGTCCGTAAAGCTGCCCGGGATGTTGAACCTTTAAGGCCTGAGCGGTTATAGCCGGCAAATCCTCCCCGTCTTGCAACACCGGAGTTGGAATACCATCCGCCCGATTTAAGACCTCATCGACGCGCGCCCAATCCACAACGGCATTTTTCTCGGCCGCCAATTTACTCAACTTGGCCCGCACGGCCTTTTGCAATTTCCTATCCTGCTTGCCCCATTTCTCCAACGGGCGATGCGCTTCCAGATACAGCATATCGTACCCCCATGCAGCCAGATAAGGCTGATGCACAATCTTCACGGGCGTTCCGACACTAACCTGTTCGAACAGCACTTCCACATCTTCGGGGTATAACTGCACACAACCATGACTAACCTGCATGCCTATTCCATATGGCTTGTTGGTGCCGTGAATCAAATAACCGGTAAAACCCAACGGCATGGCGTAATAACCCAACGGGTTATCCGGACCCGAGGGTATAACTTTAGGCAACGGATCTCCCAACAATTGATGCTCGCGATGAATCGACTCGGGCACCGTCCAGGACGGATTAGTCTTCTTAGCCACGATTTTCGTCATCCCCAACGGCGTATTCCATCCGTCGCGCCCAATCCCCACCGGAAAAGTCAACACCTTCTGCTGCTCTTTGGGATAGTAAAACATGCGCATATTGGCCAAATTCAACACCACCCCCTTACGGGACGCCTCGGGCAAGATAAATTGCAAAGGCAGTAATACCTGCTGATTTTCGGCCAAAGACCAAGGCTCTAAATGGGGATTGGCAATGGTAATATCCGTAAAACCCAGCCCAAAGTGGCGCGCCAAATCCGGCAGGGTGTCATCCTGCCGACTCTCTACGGTAGCCAGCGCTCCCACCACTTGCTCCTGACCGGCAATTGAAAAGGCATGACTTTCGACAAACTCGGCCTTGCCTGTTGTCACCAACAGCTCCGAATCCTTAATGAACGAAAAACTTTGACAACCGCTCAGCAAGACTGCAAACAGTGCCAAGCAAATGAAACGGCTCGTCAACTTCCTGATGCCGAGATAAAGAGTAGATTCAACAGATAAAGCCATAACTCAATATAAAACTAAATGAAACAAGTCTTTAAAATAGCTGCTTTTGACGGCCTTTGGGATATTTTAACTAAACTCTCATCTTCTAAAGCGGCAAGGCTTTTGAAATTCACCGTATCTATCCACTTTATTGATGCCTACCAGACACGCTTTACCCTTCATTAGCCACCGTTTAAGTGGTACGCTATTCCTAGCATTTTACCCAAGTAATTCCCCACTGACCCAACGGAGTCCAAACATGACCAGCATTGATAAGGCTGCTGTCGAACACATGCTCAAAACCTTTATTGACCCCAATGTCGCGACCGATTTGATATCGGCCAAATCGGTCAAAAACATTGCCATTGACGGCACCGATGTCAAGGTCACAATCGAACTGGGTTACCCGGCTAAAAGCTATATTCCGCTGCTAACCGCACAATTACAGCAAAAACTGACCACTCTGGCCGGAATCGGGACGGTCCAGCTGGACATAAGCGTCAATATCGTTGCCCACTCGGTACAGAAAACCTTAAAACCGTTACCCAACGTCAAAAACATCATCGCCGTTGCATCCGGCAAGGGCGGGGTCGGCAAATCGACCACTTCCGTGAATCTGGCGCTAGCATTGGCCGCCGAAGGGGCAGAAGTAGGCATCCTGGATGCAGACATATACGGCCCCAGCATTCCCACCATGCTCGGCCTATCCGGCCAACCTGAAACCCTAGACGGCAAATTCTTGCTGCCGAAAATTTCTTTTGGCGTCCAAACCATCTCGATCGGCTACCTAGTCGACCCGGACCAACCCATGATCTGGCGAGGCCCCATGGTAACCGGCGCACTGCAGCAATTATTGACGCAGACGCAGTGGTCCAACTTGGATTATTTAATAATCGATTTACCGCCCGGCACCGGCGACATTCAACTGACCTTGGCCCAGCAAATTCCCCTGAGTGGCGCCGTCATCGTCACTACCCCGCAAGATATTGCCTTGATCGACGCCCAACGTGGGTTAGGTATGTTTGAGAAAGTCAACGTACCCATCTTGGGCTTAGTGGAAAATATGAGTATTCATATTTGCAGCAATTGCGGACATGAGGAAGCGATTTTCGGCAAAGGTGGCGGCTTGGCCATGGCCGAGAAAAACAACATCGAGTTGCTTGGCTCGTTACCACTGGACATCAACATCCGCCAACAAGCCGACAGCGGGCGCCCCACGGTGGCCGCCGACCCGGATAGTCGCGCAGCGGAAATGTATAAAGCTATAGCTCGCAAAATGGCCGCTAAACTGGCCATGCGCGCCCGGGATTACAGCAGCAAATTCCCGAACATTGTGATTCAAAATACCTAGCCGGAATTGACGCAATCAACTCCCTTCATTATGGATAGCTGATACCGCTAATCATCCTTGGCGGTATCAGCTAAGACAGGCGCTCAAAAAGAGGTGGCTTTGAAAGCACCCGCCATTTTATACCCGCCATCCTTGACGGGCATACCCTGCCCGGTTCATCCCGAACCTAAGCAAACGCGGGTTTCGGTAAAGTCTCAAACCCAAAGACAAACCCTGGCCGCCTGACTTTCCAGCAAGGTCCGGTCAGCTTTCCGACCCCGCCTCAAGACGACCGTGGCAAAATAGCTGGCAAGTGCATCCAGCTCCATCCGCCCCCCTGCGCTGTGTTTATCGCTCGGGAGTCAGGCCGAATCAAAAACCTGTGTTTTCTCAATTCGGCGCCACACCTTCTATTTAAAGCACATATCGTGCCACCCCTTATTTCAGCACATCAATGCAGCCTAGAATCTTCTCTTCCCGACAAGAATCCAGGAAGCACGAGCATGATCAAAATGGCATTTTGAATTAAATGATCAGAATATAGCCATATGATTTATATCGATTTTTTAGCGCAACCAGCCGCGCACCGCCGCCGTTGCGGCCGCTAAAGAAAAATGAGTGAAAAACACACAGAAAAGGGCACGGTTGATTCAATCTACCGCTTACCTAGCTCGGGAGACGCCTAAAATCTATTTATAAACCAGGTTGTATGCCGCATTACCGAGGGAAATCCCACACTGTGTTTGCAAACTTCAGCAAAGCAAAGCCCCCATCGCTTCACTTATTTCCCATGACACCCCATCAAGATAGTCGCCGGCCAGCCGATTGACCAAAGTGAATTAATTCGATGCCATTATTGCCGAACGTTTCAGAGCGGACATTATTTGTGGAAAGTGATGACCTTACGCGTCTATCCGGCAAAGTCGCTTCAACTTACCCAAACAAGTAGCGTTAAAAATATAGCGGGACGGGACTTGAAAGCTCTGCAGCTGTATTTTGCGCTGCGTAGAGCTGATGGAGGATGATGAAAGGCTTGAAACTACTAAATTTGATCCCGCTCGCTTCCAAACAAAAGGCATAGCGGCGATCAGATCAGTACTAAATTATCCCGGTGAATCAATTCGTCGTCGTCGGCGTAGCCCAACAACGATTCAAACTCACTACTAGGCTTGCCGGCGATTTTAGCAGCATCTTCAGCGCCATAATTGATCAAGCCACGGGCAATTTCCACACCCTGCAGATCCCGGCAAGAAACCAAATCCCCACGCTTAAACCTACCTTGCACTGCTTTTACCCCTACGGCCAGCAAACTTTTGCCTGCTGTTTGCAGAATTTTGACCGCCCCGTCATCGAGTACGACACTACCCTTGCTTTGCAATTGCCCGGCCAGCCACTGTTTTCTAGCTGCCAGCGGCGCCAGATTGGGAATCAGATACGTACCCAACTGCTCGCCTTGAAACACCCGTCCGACCACATCCTCTATCTTGCCGGACACGATCACCGTGGCCGCTCCGGAACGTGCCGCCAAACGCGCGGCGCGCACTTTAGTGTACATACCGCCCCGCCCCAAACCACTGATACTCTCTCCAGCCACTTGATCCAATTGACTGTCGTTGACACTGATCTCGGAAATCAATTGCGCATCGGGATTGAGACTGGGATTGGCATCGTACAAGCCGGTTTGATCGGTAAGTATGATTAACAGATCGGCTTCCACCAGATTGGCCACCAAAGCCCCCAGGGTGTCGTTATCGCCGAAACGAATTTCTTCGGTGGCAACGGCATCGTTTTCATTAATAACCGGCACCACACCATAATCCAGCAAGGTCAGCAAGGTACTGCGCGCATTAAGATATCGCTGCCGGTCTGATAAATCGTCATGCGTCAGCAACACTTGCGCAGCCAGCAATTCATGCTGTTGGAATTCATTTTCAAACCGCCGGACCAAGCCCATTTGCCCAACCGAAGCCGCCGCCTGCAACTCGTGCAAGGTTTTCGGACGGGTTTTCAGCTTCAAGCGACTCATGCCCTCGGCCACCGAACCGGAAGACACCAGCACCACATCGACGCTACGCTGTCTCAGCATAGCCATCTGCGCCACCCATTCGGCTATAGCTTTGACATTAAGACCCCGCCCGCCGTCGGTTAGCAACGAGCTGCCTATCTTGATAACAATGCGTTGGGCTTGACGAAAATCACTCCGACTCACGGGATAGCTCCTGCTCCTGTTCTTTTTGCTGGGCTTTTTCCTGTTCCAAGAAATCCATAATGGCGTACATCAAGGCTTGCGTGCCCTGGCTCTTTAATGCGGATATCTTAAATACCGGGCCTTTCCAGCCCAATTCATCCACGATGGCCTGACAATGTTGATCAACTTCATCGTCCGGCAGGTTGTCTATTTTGTTTAGCACCAGCCAGCGGGGTTTGTTCGCAAGCTCATCACTCCACTTTTCCACTTCCTGAATGATTTTACGCGCCGAGCTCACTGGCGACTCATCGCTTTCATACGGGGCAATATCGAGGATATGCAGCAACAAACCGGTTCTGGACAAATGTTTTAAAAATTGTAAACCCAGCCCCGCGCCTTCGGCGGCACCTTCTATAACACCCGGAATATCGGCGATAACAAAACTGCGCAGATCATCGACACGGACCACACCCAGATTGGGGTGCAAGGTGGTGAACGGATAATCGGCCACTTTCGGGCGGGCTGAAGAAACCACCCTGATCAGGCT
The DNA here is from genome assembly GCF_023228165.1 of Methylomonas sp. GTDB lineage: Bacteria > Pseudomonadota > Gammaproteobacteria > Methylococcales > Methylomonadaceae > Methylomonas. Next base: position 23,395 of record NZ_JALOBS010000035.1, read on the forward strand.
GGATTTACCGGCATTCGGCATACCCAACAAACCGACATCGGCGATGACCATCAATTCCAGATGCAACAAGCGGTGTTCGCCGGCCGAACCTTTACTGGTCTGCTGAGGTGCCCGGTTTATGCTGCTTTTGAAGCGCGTATTGCCGAGACCATGAAATCCGCCCTTGGCAACCAACAAACGCTGACCGGGCTTGGTCAAGTCGCCAATCTTTTCTCCGGTACTCGCCTCATACACGATAGTGCCAGGCGGCACGGCCACCAAACAATCTTCGCCTTTTTTGCCTGTGCAATCGCGGCTACCGCCGTTTTCACCGCGCTGGGCACGATGCACGGAATGATAGCGAAAATCCACCAGGGTATTGACGTTTTCGGTAGCCACCAAGTAGACGCTACCGCCGTCACCACCGTCACCGCCATTGGGACCGCCCAAAGGTATATATTTTTCCCGCCGAAATGAGGCTTTGCCATTTCCGCCATCGCCTGCCTCTACACGGATTTCCGCTTCGTCAACAAATCTCATAATTGTCCGGTATAAACAAAAAAGCCCCGCTGAAAAACGAGGCTTTTTGTATCGGTTGCGCCATAAGCACAGCCAAAAAATTTATGCTGCTGCAATACTGATGTATTTGCGGTTTTTGGGGCCTTTTTCTTCAAAAACCACGGTACCATCCATTGTAGCAAACAGGGTATGGTCTTTACCCATGCCTACGTTGTCGCCCGCATGGAATTTGGTGCCGCGTTGGCGAACCAAAATATTACCCGCTTTTACCACTTGACCACCAAAACGCTTAACGCCCAGCCGCTGAGCATTAGAGTCACGTCCGTTGCGGGTACTACCGCCTGCCTTCTTGTGAGCCATTTTCTAAACCTCGTGTGTTATGCAGAAATGCCAGTAATCTGGACTTCTGTGTAATATTGACGATGCCCCATTTGTTTCATGTGGTGCTTACGTCTTCTGAATTTAATGATTCTGATTTTTTTGTGTCGACCTTGTGAGACCACGGTCGCAGTGACTTTACTGCCCTGGACAAAAGGCTGACCGACTTTTACCGCATCGCCTGATTGAACCATAAGCACTTTGTCAAACTCTACGCTGTCGCCGGCGCCCAACTCAAGTTTTTCGATTTTTAAGGTAGTACCCTCTGCGACACGATACTGTTTACCACCTGTTTGAATTACCGCATACATCAGCGCAAGCTCCATCAAGCATATATCTGTTAAAAGTGAACAGCGGATTATATTTTCAAACAGGGGCGCCGTCAAACCTAAATTGCAGTTAATTTGACAAAACCACACAATTTCAGGAGCGGTACTATTGACACTACCCGGCATTATAAATAGCATCACGGCCAATTTATCCAAAGCCTTGCACTACCGAATGAAATTTTTGAAATTCTCATGACAGTCACGCACTTACGCTCCGATTCGGTAACCATTGATTTCGATTCGATCAAAAACCTGACTGCAGCCGAAACTCAGGCAGTCGACCAACTGATTCTCAACGAGCTGAGTTCCGACGTGGTTTTGATCAATCAGATCGGCCATTACATCATCGGCAACGGCGGCAAACGTCTACGCCCCATGCTGCTTTTACTGGCGGCCAAAGCTTTAGGTAAAGCCAATGAACACCATTTGATACTAGCCGCCGTAATTGAATTTATCCACACAGCCACTTTATTACATGATGACGTAGTGGACGAATCGGTCCTGCGCCGCGGCAAGGAATCCGCCAACGCGGTATGGGGCAATGCCGCCAGCGTGCTGGTCGGCGATTATCTTTATTCCAGCGCCTTTGAAATGATGGTGCGGACCAACAACATGCGGGTAATGGATATTCTATCCAAAACCACCACGGCCATTGCAGAAGGCGAAGTATTACAGCTATTAAATTGCAACAATCCGGACACCAGCGAACAAAAATACCTGGACGTGATTGCCCGCAAAACCGCCATTTTATTCAGCACGGCCACCCGTCTGGCTGCCGTTATTTCGAATGCCGACCCCGAGGCGGAAGATGCGCTGGCCATTTACGGCCAGCAACTGGGCGTGGCCTTCCAACTAATCGATGACGCATTGGATTACAAAGCCCGCAGCGAAGAGCTGGGCAAAAATCGGGGAGACGATCTGGCCGAAGGCAAACCCACTTTACCTTTGATCTACGCTATCGAGCACGGCACACCGGCACAAACCCAAATCGTCATCGACGCGATTCGCCACGGCTCCAGAGACGCATTTAATGAAGTTTATGAAGTGGTCAAAGCTACTAACGCCATCGAATACACCGAACAATGCGCCGATAGGGCGGCCGAACAAGCCATAACAGCCCTGCAATGCCTACCTGATTCCGACTATAAAGCTGCCCTGGAACAACTCGCGCACTTCTCGGTGCAGCGCGCCCATTAAACTATTCCGCCTCGTTCAGCACTCCACCCAACTGCTGAATGCTCTCATTCAAAAGCGCCAGTTTTTTTTCCAGCTTATCCAATAACTGCCGCATCATATCGGGCACTTGACCTTCGCCTCCCTCCAAAGCGGCGGAAAATCGCTGCTCCACGACACTGATCAGATCGTTATCCACTATATCATCCAACAACAACAAGGCCTCAGCTTTAACTATCTGCGCGGCAAAGCCGGCTTTATGCAACCGCTTCGCTCGCAATTCCAAATCCTTACATGCCCGCAACGCACTGCTTGCAAGCTCCTGCACAGACTCTAAAAGCACCAGATCCGCAGCTATCAGCAGCAAATCATTGGCCGCATCTTCCACTTCAGATAACGCAATTTTGAAACGCTTCTTTACCGATTTCATCGCATCGCTCGTCCAATTCGTTGTTAAAACACTCATGCCTGGCACATAAACAGCTGCTTTAGCGGCAAACAGTAAGCCATGATAAACATCAAATTCCTCACCTACAAAACCCATTGTTTTATAAGCTTTTTAATTATCTTACATACTAGGATTAACTTGCATTTACAGCGTCAATCATTTAACTTAATCGCCACCTTAAAAGGCTAGGGGTGCTTTCAATATCGGCAAGTCCGCCACGAAAGCTGAGAAAAACCCTTTGAACCTGACCCGGTTAATGCCGGCGTAGGAAAGCCCACTGTTTTTCCTGCGCTCGCTATTTTTTGTTATTTATACCTTCGGGTATTTTGGAGATATGCATGAGCGCTGTCCGCAATGAAATTACTACCGACACCGGCAGTAGCATAAGAATAGATTCCTACCCCGCATCGGAAAAAATCTATATCCCAGGCAGCCGGCCTGACATTCAAGTACCGATGCGTCAAATCAACCTGTCGGATACACCCGCTACTTTCGGTGCCGAGAAAAATCCGCCGATTTTCGTCTATGATACCTCCGGTGTGTATACCGACCCGAATGTCGATGTGAACCTGCATAAAGGCCTGGGTTCAATACGCGGCGCCTGGATAGACGAGCGCGGCGACACCGAATTACTCAGCGGCCCCACCTCCAAATACGGCCATGAACGCTTGCACGATCCCAAAACGGCCGATCTGCGTTTCGAACTGGCCCGTAACCCGCGCCGCGCCAAAGCCGGCCATAACGTCTCGCAAATGCATTATGCCCGCAACGGCATCATCACCCCGGAGATGGAATATATTGCCATCCGTGAAAATCAAAATCTGCAAGCGATGCGTGACCGTTACAAGGGTCAACACCCCGGCTTTTCTTACGGCGCCTCGATTCAATCGATGATTACCCCGGAATTCGTCCGCTCGGAAGTCGCCCGCGGCCGCGCCATCATCCCGGCCAATATCAATCACCCGGAACTGGAACCGATGATCATCGGTCGCAATTTTCTGGTCAAAATCAACGGTAACCTGGGCAACTCGGCCGTCACCTCTTCCATCGAGGAAGAAGTGGAAAAAATGCTGTGGGGCATCCGCTGGGGCGCCGACACCATCATGGACTTGTCCACCGGCAAGAACATCCACGAAACCCGCGAATGGATATTGCGCAACTCGCCGGTACCGATCGGCACCGTGCCGATTTACCAGGCGCTCGAAAAAGTCGATGGCAGGGCCGAAGAGCTGACCTGGGATATTTTCCGCGACACACTAATTGAGCAAGCCGAACAAGGGGTGGATTATTTCACCATTCATGCCGGCGTGCGCCTGCACCACGTACCGCTGACCGCAAAACGCCTGACCGGCATCGTCTCCCGCGGCGGCTCCATCATGGCTAAATGGTGTCTGGCGCATCACACCGAAAGTTTCCTGTATACAAATTTCGAGGAAATCTGCGAGATCATGAAAGCTTACGACGTGTCGTTTTCATTAGGCGACGGCTTGCGGCCAGGCTCGATTTACGACGCTAACGACGAAGCCCAATTCGGCGAACTGGAAACCTTGGGCGAACTGACCCAAGTCGCCTGGAAGCACGACGTGCAAACCATGATTGAAGGCCCAGGCCATGTGCCTCTGCAAATGATCAAGGTCAATATGGAAAAACAATTGGAAGATTGTTTCGAAGCGCCCTTCTATACTTTGGGCCCGCTGACCACCGACATCGCCCCCGGCTACGACCATATCACTTCCGCGATAGGTGCCGCCAACATCGGTTGGTACGGTTGCGCGATGCTGTGCTACGTGACCCAAAAAGAGCATTTGGGCCTGCCCAACAAGCAAGACGTCCGCGAAGGCATCGTCACTTACAAGATCGCCGCCCATGCCGCCGATTTGGCCAAAGGCCATCCCGGCGCGCAGATCCGCGACAACGCCATGTCCAAGGCGCGTTTCGAATTCCGCTGGGAAGACCAGTTCAATCTGGCGCTGGACCCGGAAAAAGCCCGCTCTTTCCACGACGAAACCTTGCCCAAGGATTCAGCTAAGGTCGCCCATTTCTGTTCGATGTGCGGCCCGCATTTCTGTTCGATGAAAATCAGCCAGGACGTACGTGATTACGCGGCGGAAAAAGGTTTACAGGAAGAAGAAGCGCTAAGACAAGGCATGGTTGAAAAGTCCGAGCAATTTTTGAAGGAAGGCGCGGCGATCTATCACGAAGTGTAGCCAAACGCCGCTTTAGTCCATAAGACAAAGAGGCTGGTTTTCAACCTTAAAAACCAGCCTCTTTACCCGCCTCCGACAAACGTTACTCGATTTTAAGCAATTCTTTACCGTCCGTGGAAAAACGGCAAATCCCAGCGACAAAATAACTGCAATCCTCCGACTGTTCAATAGTGGCCCCTTCGGGTAAAAGTTTAATAGTCAGACTGCAATAATGCGCCTCACCCTCGGCCCGCCTTTTCATTAACAACTCATCTTCGGCTACGGCTTTAGCCTCCCCGGAAATAGTTGCCGAACAAGCATTTTCACCAAACTCATCTGCGTTTGGTTCAAAATCCACATCCACGGTCACCGTGGTTTCATCTTCCACGGTGTTAATTTTTAAATGCTGGACATGATTGTCGTCCCTCAACAAATAATGATCCGTTGCCGCCAAGGCAGCTCCTGAAACCAGCATTGCAGCCATCAGGCACATTTTTATTTTCATAATCGCTCTCCTTTAAGCTCAACATTTAACGACAAAATCCCGCTGATCAAGTCGTATGACACATCAATCCAAACGGGATTGATCGAATCCCCATACTCTGCTTCCACTCCGCCGGAGTCAAGCCGAAACCCACACCAAACGCATGACAATTAAGGCAAATTAGCAAATTCCCGTGCAGCGATCATGAAAGAAAGGCGGTTTTATGACATAATCCGCGCTCATTTTTCATGCTGTTTTGTGTCCATGCCTAACCGAACAATCCTTGTTACCAGTGCTCTCCCTTACGCCAACGGCCCGATTCACTTAGGCCATTTGGTCGAATACATCCAAACCGACATCTGGGTGCGCTTCCAGAAAATGCGCGGCCACCAATGCCACTATGTATGCGCGGACGACACCCACGGCACCCCAATCATGTTGCGAGCCGACAGAGAAGGCATCACACCGGAACAATTGATTGCTCAAGTCGAACAGGAACACCGCGCCGATTTCGATGCTTTCGGCGTGGCTTTCGACCATTATCACAGCACTCATTCGGAAGAAAACAAAACCCTATCCAGCCTGATATACAAACGCTTGCGCGACGGCGGCCATATCAACAGTCGCAGCATTACCCAGGCATTTGATCCGGTTAAAAACATGTTCCTGCCGGATCGTTTCATCAAAGGCGATTGCCCGAAATGCGGCGCCGCCGATCAATATGGCGACAATTGCGAAGCCTGCGGCGCCACCTACTCGCCGATGGAACTGAAAAACGCGGTATCGGCCATTTCCGGCGAAAAACCCATAGAAAAGGATTCGCTGCATTACTTTTTTAATTTGGGCGATTTCAGCGACATGCTGAACGACTGGACCCGCGCCGGACATTTGCAGCCGGAAGTCAGCAATAAAATGGCGGAATGGCTGCAAAACGGCCTGCAGGAATGGGACATTTCCCGCGATGCCCCCTACTTCGGCTTCGAAATACCCGACGCGCCGGGCAAATATTTCTATGTCTGGCTAGATGCGCCTATCGGCTACATGGCCAGCTGCAAAGCTTTGTGCGACAAGCAAGGCTTCGATTTCGACAGTTACTGGCATAAAGACAGTGCAACCGAGCTATATCACTTCATCGGCAAGGACATCATCTATTTCCACGCGCTGTTCTGGCCGGCCATGCTACATGGCGCGGATTTCCGTACCCCCAGCGCCATTTTCGCCCACGGATTTTTGACCGTAAACGGCGAAAAAATGTCGAAATCCCGCGGCACCTTCATCAAAGCCCGTACTTATCTGGACCATCTGAACCCGGAATACTTGCGCTATTACTTTGCCGCCAAACTCAGCGCCGGCGTCGACGACATCGACTTGAGCTTCGACGACTTTACCCAACGCGTGAATGCCGACTTAGTCGGTAAAGTGGTCAATATCGGCAGCCGTTGCAGCGGCTTCATCAGCAAACGCTTTGAGGGCTTGTTGTCCAGCGAATGCGCAGAGCCGGACTTGTTCCAGCAATTTATCGATGCACAAAGCGATATTGCCGATCTTTATGAAAACCGCGAATTCGGTAAAGCCATGCGCGAAATCATGGCCCTGGCGGATAAAGCCAACCAATATATCGACGACAAAAAACCCTGGCTGATCGCCAAGGAAGAAGGCAGGGAATTGGAGCTGCAACAAGTCTGCAGCGTCGGCTTAAATTTATTCCGTATCCTGATCGCCTATCTGAAGCCAGTGATTCCAACGCTGGCGGCCAATGCCGAACAATTCCTGAATCTACCGCCGCAAGCTTGGCCAAGCGATGCCCAGCCTTTGCTGATGCACAAAATCAATCCATTTACCCCGCTGATGACCCGCGTCGATCCTGAAAAAATCGCCGCCATCGTGGAAGCCTCCAAGGAAAACCTGCAGCCGACCCCGCAGCCGGTTGCCAAGCGTTTCGATGCCGTCGCCGAGCCGATCGAAATCGACGACTTCGCCAAAATCGATCTGCGCATTGCCAAAATCATCAACGCGGAACACGTGGAAGGCGCCGAGAAACTGCTGCATTTAACCGTCGATATCGGCGACGAAACCCGCAGCATCTTCGCCGGCATCAAATCGGCGTACGCCCCGGAAGACCTGATCGGCAAACTGACTGTAGTGGTCGCCAACCTGAAACCGCGCAAAATGCGTTTCGGATTATCGGAAGGCATGGTGCTGGCTGCGGGACCGGGTGGCAAGGACTTGTGGGTGTTATCGCCCGACGCCGGCGCCCAGCCCGGCATGCGAGTAAAGTAAAGCCCTCATGACCGCGCCACTCGCCGAGCAAATCGACGCCCTGCTGCCGCAAACCCAATGCCGCAAATGCGGCTTTGCCGGCTGCAAGCCGTACGCTGAAGCCATCGCCCAAGGTAGCGCGGATATTAACCAATGCCCGCCCGGTGGCGAATCCGGCATTTTCAAGCTTTCAACATTGCTGGGCGTTGCCGCCAAACCGCTCGACCCCGCCTTCGGTATCGAGCGCCCCAGACTGGTTGCGGTTATTAATGAAGTGGACTGCATAGGCTGCACCAAGTGCCTGCCGCCCTGCCCGACCGACGCGATTTTGGGCAGCGCCAAGCACATGCACACCGTCATAGAGGCGGAATGCACCGGCTGCGAATTATGCGTAGCACCCTGTCCCGTCAATTGCATCAGCATGCAGCCCGCCGTCGACCCAGACTGGACCACCGAAAATGCCAACCACGGCAGACGCCGCTTTCAAGCCAAAAATCGTCGCTTAACTCAACAGGAAGCTGAAAAAGCCGAACGCTTAAACCGGCAAAAGCAATTACTCGCCAAAATTAAAAGCGCAAAAACGTCACTTTAATCGGCATCGGCAATGACTTAACGCCTAATTAGCTTTATAATGCCGCTCCTAATCATACGATACGCGCCCGTAGCTCAGCTGGATAGAGCGCAGCCCTCCGGAGGCTGAGGCCAGAGGTTCGAATCCTCTCGGGCGCGCCATTTCTATACTCACCCCATATTGTATTCTTGGCTCTGTGCCACGCTCTTAAAATCACTGAACATACATCGGCGCAAATTGACATTTACCCTCAATTGTCAATTTAGCTTCAGAAAGTACTTTAAATGGATTGACTATAAGCGCTTGGGGACAAGTCATCATGTATTAGCGTTCGCTCGTATCGTATTCTTTGGAACTTGACCCATTGCTATCTATCGCCCAATCAAACACAAATGTTTAGACGTCGGAAAGTGACAGAAACGATGCACTGAATTCAAACAGTAATCCCTAATAGCTGCTGAGATTCGAATTTACAGGGTTTCAAATGACCAACGTCTCTGGCCGACCCAAACCAGCCACCGATCTGAATAATGGCTGATCGTCTGGTTTCTGTCCGATAGCGGCCTTAGAAATGTCTAACAAAATTCAGTTTGCTGCAACTTGCAACCATAGGCAATTTTTAAACCCGTAAGCTTATAGCCTTTTCGAGCAACGCCAATTGAGCCGGCAGGCAAATCGACTTTAGGTCGTATTTTTCCACTATCGTCTGCCGGGCATTTTGTCTTATTTCAGCGAATCCGCCGTTTCCGGCTTCCAATGTGGTAATCACGCGCTCCGCTATTTCGGACGGCGAAAAGATGTCGACGAAAAATCCGTTTTCGCCGTCTCGGATAACCTCCTCGACAGGCGCCGTTTTGGAAGCGACTACCAAACAGCCGGCGGACATCGCTTCCAGCATCGACCACGATAGCACGAATGGATAAGTCAAATAGACGTGGACGCGGGAAATTTGCACGATTTTCACGAAGTTGGGGTAAGGCACTTTGCCAAGAAAATGCACGCGATTCAGGTCCAGCGAACCGCCGACTTCATTTAACAATTGCTGCCGGTAGGTTTACCCCTGTGGAAGGCGTTTACCGTAACTGACGTCGTCCCCGCCGACGATCAATATTCTGGCCTTCGGCCGTTTATCCAGGATGGCCGGCAAGATGCAGGCGTGCTTCTGCATCGGGGATGACGGTCCGCGTATCGATGCCCTCGTGTACTACATGCAGCATGTCGCGGTACCTCTCGGGGTAGAGAGACTTCTGCCAGTCGGTAGGACATGGGCCGATGTCCGCCGCATTGAGTGCTAATAGATTCCCCAGGTTTTGGGTGCGCAGCCTGGGGCCGGTATCGAATAACTTCGGCTCGTCCGGGGCGAAGCCTACGTCGGCGCCTTGAGCCCGGTAGAAAAATTCAAAGTAACCCAATAGCGGCACATAGGGAAAGACGTCTTTCAAATACCAAATCTCTCCCCAGCCATTGTGGCCGACGATCACGTAGGGCGTGAAACCGGACTGTTTTAGGTTCAACGCGATACGCGCGACCGTCTGGGCATTCAGCAAGCCCGCTTCGGTGCCCTGCAGATAATGATGCATGTTCCGGGTAACCAGCCGATGAGGCTGGTAAACCAATTTACGGACGCCCGGTAATTCCGCATCCCGGCGTTGGGTAATGAACACCACTTGATTGCCGGGAATCGAACCTAGGTGCTGCGCTAAGTGCAAGTATTGGCCGGGGAAGTTTTGATGGACGAACAGGATTTTCATGGATGCGCGGTGTGCGTCAATGCAGTTGATTGGAATTTTGTAAGGAGTTAGAGAATATTCCGGCTTGGATTGAATGCGCGGTGCATTGTATACCTTTTGCAGTTCAACTTTCGGTGTATTCGTTCACCTAGAGCTTTGGGAGATAGTGTGCTGAAAGTGGAAATGCCGGCTATCCTTTCGGGCTGTTTAACGGATAGGCGTGCGGCATTTTCTAGCGACAAACATACGCTGTCAAGGTTTTGTCATATTTTAAAGCTATGATGTGGTTCACAATGAAGTTTTGTGTTTTGGGAACTTATGCACAAAAGCATGCGGCAATGGTAACTGGAAGTGCAATTGGAAAACTTTGAAAATCGTATGGGATGCGTACTCTATCTGGCTATTCGGCGCAATGTACATTGGTTATTGCGCCTTGTGGCCGTCGAAAAAAATTAGCCTAGGTTATCAAGAACAAAGAATATATATTCGCCTAATTATATGGTAAATGGATTGCCGGAAACACTATATCAAATTAATAAATCCGGTAAGAGGTCGTTAATTTTATTAGATCAACTCGATGATAATTGGGGTTGTAACGAGTGCTTATTACGTTACATTGAAGTTTGTTGGTATTTATTTTTATGCAAATAATCAACAGGAAGATAAGTCATGAAATATAGTGAGGAAACTTCTCAATGGATTGGTAGTGAAAAATAAAACAATCAATAAGCCGATATGTTAGGCCATTCCTAGATTGCTATCACTGAAGCTTATGAAGCAAGAAAAAAATACAAAAGAATTTAAAATATTTTGCATTGTCATGGGTTTTTTTTTAGTGGCCGTTGGTGTTTATCAAATAATAAACATTAAGGAATACAAGCCAAATTTTGACGACCGATGGGGGACGATCACGTACCTTATATACAGTATATTTGGGCCATATGGCGAGCCGTGTGGCTCAGTGTTATTTGGAGTTTACTTGTTTTACGTTGCTTTTCTTAAGTCAATTAAAAAATAGGAGTGTTTTTCGTGCCTGCTATGTCCACTGTTAATTTTATTATTACCCGGTCAGGAGTTATTATTACAACAGTCAACAGGGTCAGGCCTTACAATTGACATTCATGACTTTCTCTTCTCAAGTTGTTTCACGGCGCGACTCACAGTTGCATAGCTGACACCAAAATGCTCGCCAACTTGAGCAAGCGTAAAATGGCCGCTTAAATATGCCCGCGCCATACCTTCATTGCGACTATCATAACGCTCGAAATAATGACTCAATGAATTAGCAGGGGCCTGTTTTTGTTTCCTAGGGATATCTTTGAGTGATTGTTCAGGGTCAATCTTACCCTGCACTTCATCGATAAAGGCATCGGCTCCCAAATAAATCTGGTTTTTTAATTGCTGCCGGGTGATGGCTGTTTTTTTCCAAGGCCGTAGGGCGGATAAGCAAAGCGTCATCCGCCGCCTTGGGTAATCCTCTCAATGCATGACGCTATCGCTTATGCATCCTACGACTGCGGACAACCATATGGCGGCAAACGAACATTTAGAAGTCATTGAAATTACTTCATCAAGCGACAGATTTTGGCCGAAACTGCCATCCATAAAGCCAATCGGAATAGCCTCAATAATTTTTGACGACTTTGAAAAAGCCAAGCATAGACTAGGTTTTTTGTGGTTCCCATTAAAGTCTGCCACCGTGAATAGGCTTCCAATGGGCTGTTGGCTGTACTGATTGTATCGAGCGTGCAATGCAAGGTATCGACAACCAGCTAACCGCAGCGCGACTCGCAGCATCAGGCCTGTCCAACTGCCAAATCACTCGGAGCTCAGCAGACGTTTGGCGCTCCGAAATGCTTCCGAACTTCCCGTGGGTACCCTCGGTATATTTCCGATAGTTTGTTCCAATGCCTGTATCCGGTATACATCCATTAAATGTGCCGTGTCCCCAGGAGGCAAGCGCTTTGCAACATCCAACATGGCTCGCGGGTCGTAACCCGAGGCGCGAAGTATACCCAGAGCGATTTGATCTGCTTGCTGTTCCTTGACCGGATCGATTTTTTGCATCACGGAACCGAGATCCACATCGTATTGTTTCGTGTCCGGGGTAGAAAAGATATCGAACAAGCCACGCGATGCGCCGCTACGGAATTCTTGACAGAAATGTCCGGCCAATTCATGAGCAAGCTCATGAGCCAAGATCGCCGCCAGTTCGGCTTCGTCCTGTGCGAAGTTTACCGCGCCTTCGTTGACGAAAATATTGCCGGCGCCTATCGAAAATGCATTCGGTGCCAGATTGCGGACCAAGGTAAAGCGCCAGGGAATGGCGCGTGCTGCGCTACCGTAATGCTGGGCCAGTTGCAGACCCAGCGATTGCACATATTGACTAACTTCGTCATTGCCAGGTCTGAGCGGCCAATCGCGGACGATGCGCTGACGCAGCTTCATCGCCCTTTGCATTTCTCCAGGGCATAAGCCTTCTGCGCCCGCCGCGCCGATCAATAGGGTGAACAGCGCGCAGACAAGCAAGAGTCGCGGTAAAGCCGATGCCCCGGCTCTAACGACTGACGACGAAAGTCGATTCGTCTGTATCATAACTGCTTCCCGCCAGAACCTTGTGTTCGATCACATAGGTGCCCGGCTCGGCATTGGTTGGTATCGGTACCGTGGCGTCGGCATTCCAACCGCCAGCCGTTCTTAGATTGTTTTGCGGCGGCAACTCAGCCAGCGTGTTGCCATCTTTCTTCAATATCCAACTTTCCGATACTTGCGTGGACGTCATATTGGCCGGCAGCTGGACGGAATAATCCGTGAACAGCAAGACCGAATCGCCCGGCTTCACCATTTTTGGGTTCGATGTGCCCTTGTTTATTTTGATTTGGGTGGCATTCACGGATTTCGTCAAGCCGTAAACTTGTTGATCTTCCTGGACCGAACGCACCTGCGAGGCCTGATACTGACTGACTTTGACCGCGCCCCATCCGGTCACTGCACCCACCGCGGCACCGATCGCAGCGCCCTTAGCACATCCGCCGGCATTGCCGCCGGCTAGAAAGCCGGTCAAACAACCTAATGCCGCGCCACCGACCATGCCGGCCCCGGCGCCCATCAGTTGATCGTTACCCTGTTGGGTGGCGCAACCGCCGCTGATTAATACCGGCAATATCGCCGCCGCTACGAGTTTTCTTCGCATATAGGTTTTATTCATGGGGTCACTCCATTTATCAATTTGGGGCGCCGACGACGGGCGACTGGTTATTTTCGAAATAAGGCGTTGCACTACCCGGCGGCAATGCTGGAATGGTTTGATTCAACTGTTGAATAAATTGTTGAAGCTGCGGCACCGGCGGCGGTTGGATGGCTTCAAATTTAGCGTTCTCATAAGTCAGCTTGCCGCTGCCGGTTGGATACTCTAATCCCAGCTTGAAGCTGTGTTCCTCGCCGTCCACCGGCACGTAGGAGCGGAACGTGACCACATAATCGCTTTGCACGATATTCTGTATATCTTCGACAACCCGCTGCATCTTGTTCATGGTTTCACCGATCAAATAGTAGACCCCGAAGGAGTTTTTGGAAAGGGATTCAAGGTTGGTGAAATATTTTTGGCTGAGTTTGGAATACGCCAACGAATACACCGGAATCGGTATGCCCATATTGGTGATGCGTGCGTTGAGTTCTTCGCGGGATAAGGCGCTGCCTTCGTCTAACCCATCGGAAAACACCACGATGGAGCACGAAGCAACATAGTTCTCGGGACCTAACGAGATGGCGCCTTGAGAGGTCATACCGCACATTTGCATGGCAGCGCCTACACTGTCGTATAGTCGGGTTTTTTTGCCGTCGGCACGCACGTCCAACAGGCGCCGACCCAATGCCCCTGGATCGCGTTCGAATTGAGAGACGATGTCGTAACCTTCCTTGGTATCGCGTATGGACAAAATCGCCACTTCGTCTTGAGGACGCTTGCTATCAATATAGCGGGCGGCGGCTGTCAACGAAGCCTCGAACGGAGGACCAGCCATGGAACGACTGGCATCCAGGACCAGCACGGTACGCGTCGCTTCCGGCCTTTGCCTGAGCGTTTGGATGAAAGACTGTCTTTTCATCGGATCGTAGGATTGACCTTTCACCATCAGACCGATGTTCATGTCGTTGAGATTAATCAGCGGATGCATGCTTTGATCGAAGGTGCGGAAATAGACTTGTACGTAAGGATAGAGGGCATAGTTGACTTTATAAATCTTTAAACCGTACCCTCCGGACATACCGATACTGCCCAGATCGGCGTTAGCGGTATTCGAAATGGTCGGTAAGGCAAACACTGCCCACAAAAGTGGAACCGTTAATGAACGGGATAGCCATTTAGGCCATGGTAGCAACCAGCGTGTTGACATTGTTAACTCTCCGTTTGAGGTAAAAGACGATACGTTCGAATCCCCGGTTAATCGGTTTTGCGCGCGCCGCCAGGGATAATGACCCAAGCCGGTTTAGAACTACCCGAAGGCTTGGGATTGCTCTGCACGACCGGCGCTTTAACCACCGGCTTGGGCCTGGGCTTTGGTTTGGACACAGGCTTAACCGGTTCGGGTTCTACAAAAGTTGACGTCGGCTCGGGTTCGGGTAACGGCTCTATCACACGACTTTTCAACAACTCCTGGGCCGATTCGGTTTCCCGAGGAGGTTGTGCCGCGGGCGCGGCGACCGGCGTTTGGGCAGGGGTTGCCATGGGAAGTTCGGGGCTTACCGGTATTTGAGCGGGCGTCGGAGGAACTTGCTGGGTAACCTCTGGCGTCGGCGTTTGTGTTGGTAGAACGTTTTGAGTTGCGGCTGGCGGTACAGGCTCCACCGGCTCGGATGTCTTGGCATAATAGTAGTATCCGGCAGTGACGATAGCCGCCAGAATGATAGTGAGACCTATCAGCGACAAGAGCAATGATGTTTGCGAACCCGGTCGAGAAACAGCTACCGACTCGGCTTCCTTATATGCGGCGCCGGCGGTGGCGCGTCCGGTAGGAAGCTTGAGGCCGGTCGGTCTGCCGGACACGTTTTCGGTACTGCGATCCATCGCCACGGTACGTTGCGTCCATTCTTCACTGGCAATAGGCCGGGATTGCTCCATCGCGTCGACGCCGCTCAAGGCGAGCAAAAATTCCTTCACCGATTGCTGGCGTTCATTCATATTCAGATTCAACGATTTGACGATCGCATCTTCTACCTGCGGCGGCAGATCGGAAACCAGTTGGGAAGGCGGTGTCAGAGCGACGCCGGCGATCCGTTCGTGAGCCGGTGTCGGATTCTGACCGGTCAATAAGGCGTAAAATGTTGCCCCCAACGCATAAACATCGGCACGCGCATCGGTGCCCGTGCCCATAACCTGTTCGGGTGGACTAAAGCCGACAGTCACCGCCATGGCCAGGGTGCGGGTTCGACCATCTTCCGCGGCTTCCTTGGCAATACCAAAGTCGATCAGCATGATACGATCGTCCTCGTTCAGCAGGATGTTATCCGGCTTAAGATCTCTGTGGACAATCGGCGGGTTTTGACCGTGCAGATAGATCAACACATCGCAAAGCTGGCGCATCCACGGGAAAAGTTTTTCCTGGGGTAGGCGCCGATCGGGATACTGCTTGCGTTCGCTGCCTAAGGTCCGACTACCGCCGAATTTCAACACCAGGTAAACCATGTCGTTCACGGTTTTGCGGTCTATGATGTCGGGAATGCCCGGATGGTCGAGCTTGCTTAATAGCGACGTTTCGTATTCGTCGAACATCGGCAAAGGCACTTCCTTCAGCGCCCTGCGCTTACCGCTCAATTGTAGATCGTCCGCCAGATAGGCTGCTCCGAAGCCGCCCTTGCCCAATACCGATTTGATTTGATAGCGGTCGAGAACCACCTCTCCCGTTGCGCGCAGCCAACCGAAGATACCGCGGATCGTACCATTGGGGGCGAAATCCACGTGGGCCAGTTCCAGCCGGCATTGACTGCAGCGATAGCCGCGCTTTTGCAATTGTTCCAACACATTGTCGGTTCCGCAAGCCGGGCAGACATGCGCCTGCGCTTCCGCGCGCGGTGCAACCATAGTTTTATCGTCGTCGGAAGTCATGTTATCGGATGAATCCATATTCATTGTTTTCGGTCTTTCAATTTTAGTCCCAATACCGCTAAGCCCAGGAATACGCCACCCAACACGGCGGTCATAGTCAGATCCTTGCCGAATGCGCCGCTGATAGGGATGATAAGCTGGCCGCTCGGGTCGCGAATCGCCAGGCTGTCGGCACTAAGCGTGGTTTTCATCGCATCCAGAGCCCAGAACGAAATCACGCTGCTCTTGGCGACCCACTGGGAGGCCTCGCCGAGGTGTACGACAGCATTGGATAACACCATCTGCGGTATCAATAAAATCGGCGCCATCGCCACTGCCTTGTCGTTGCTGTCGACGAAGGCGCTGACCGCCAAGCCCATGCAAGTCGCAGCCAATCCGGACAGAAATAGCGTGACCAAACGTTCCAGGAAATTTCCCGGCAAAGTTATCATACTCATCACAATGCCGAGCAAAAAGATACATTGAATCAGGCACAGCGCCGATAACGGCAATAATTTGCTGATCAGATATGGGGCAATGCCTAAATTGACCGAACGCTCTCGCAAATAAATCGGCAATTCCTTAACCAGCTCGCGGGCAGCGTTTAGCGTACCGAACCAAATAGCAGACAACACCAGAATAAAGGCGATCTGGCTTTCCGCTGTCGCTCGCGCCAGACCAAGCCCCTCGGTATCGAATACCAAGCCGATCACAATGGCAATCAACGGCGCTTGCAGCAACAAAATCGAAAGGTTTTTCTTGTCGGCGAGAATCAGGTCGAAGTAGCGACGAATCAGGGTTGCCGTCTGCCGCATGTCGAACCACGATCGGCGCGGCCTCAGTAATTGCAGCCCTAGCGAAGAGTGATCGGCTTGCTGGCCAGCGGCTTCGCGGTTCATACGCTCCAGCACGTAATGGTTGTAAATACCGGATGAACGGTAGCGCTGCGCCCAGAAGTCCGCAGAATTGCTTTCCAATAATTCGTAAACATCTGACAATCGGTTTACGCCAAAGTAGCCGGTTGCTTCGGCGGGCGGGCCGAAATAAACCAGTTTCCCTCGGTGCAGCAAAATAACCTGATGACAAACGTCGATATTTTCCAGGGTATGAGTGACGCAGATGACGGTTTTTTGATCCGCGGCCAGGTCGGCGAACAAGTGCATCATGCGCTTGTCGGTGCCGGCGTCCAAGCCGCTGGTAACTTCGTCCAGGTAAAGAATATTCGGGTTGGCAACCAATTCCACCGCCAGGCTGACGCGCTTGAGCTGGCCGCCGCTCAAGGGAGCTGGTGTGTCTATGGGTAAATCCGCCTTCTCCGTTAATTCCACTTTTTCCAGCACGCGCGCGATGTATTCCTCGGCCTCCTCCGTCGCAGTATCCGGCGGCAGACGAAGCCTTGCGGTGTATTGCAGTGCCCTACGGATGCTGATTTTTCGATGTACGATGTCTTGTTGCGGTACGTAGCCGATGGCTGAGCGGAAGCTGTCCAAGCATGCGTAAAGATCGGTGCCGTTATAAAGTATGGTGCCGCCGGTCGCGGGGCGGCGGGCGTTCAGTGCGTCTAAAAGGGTCGACTTGCCGGAACCGCTGGTACCGAAGATGGCGACAAACTCCCCCGGCTCGATGACAAGGTTGATATCATCCAGAAGACGTTTGATTTGGTGACTGGAACGGTCGGCGACTTCCTTGTAAAGTCCGCGTACTTCGATACCAACCCTGCCCGAGGTATCGACCGGCTCCAATGCCTCGCCGGTGAATAAATAGGTGAACGATGCGATGGCGACACGGTCGCCCTGCTGCAAAAACATTCTATCTGTCAGTCGCCGTCCGTTGACGAAAGTACCATTGGTACTGTTCAAATCTTCAAGTTCCACCCCTTTTTGTCCGCAGTAAAGTTTGGCATGTTCGCGGGAGACGAGCGGGGAAGAAATATACAGATCGCAGCCTGGATGGCGGCCGATGGTTAAAATGGCGGATTTGGCAGCGGCTTGCGAAGAAGGACTCGACGCCGCGGCATGCGGTTCCGAAAAACTGATCTGGAACAGGCTGGAACCGAGGGACAGCCAGTCGCCGTTTTTCAACGGGGTCGCTGCGTTAATAGAGGTACCGTTGATGGCAACGGCGGATTGAGCTATCGGTTCCAGGTGTAAACCGGTCGGCAACAGCTGTAGTAGCGCATGCTGCTGCAGGATATCCTGTCCTTGCAAGACAATTTCGTTACCGTCACTGTTACCTAATACATACCGTTTTCCTTGCTTCAAGCTGATGATTTTTCGTTCGCGATTATAAGAGGTACGTAACTCTATAGTTTGTTGTTTGAACACCGAACGTTCCTATTTTTAGCGTTTTTGATCGAAGTTCGGCCAAGGTTTAAAGCTCAGCGTTAGCAAGAATTAATCGAGAGAAACCTATGTTGATCGGCGTTGTTTTAGCTATCGAGGATTGTAAGTGAGCGGTGCTAATATTTCTGGTTGTTGCTCTATACAATCGGAAATGGACTCGAAATCGCTAACAGCGCATGGCAATTAACATTGGGCCTGGGCCGAATGTAGCATTAATTTTAGATTAAGAGCAATGGGCTTGGTCTATTTTCTATTCGGAAGATTGGCCAATTTAGGAGCCGCCGAGATTCGATTTGCTGATGCTTGCTTTTACAACAGCGAGAAAGTGATGGATGGGTTTTATTTGGCTGCGCGGCATATCTGAGGTGAGCACTAGAAAGAACACCCCTGAAAGGCCATGATGAGCAAACCCGATCAGCTATTTTTATTCTGGAATCGGAACTTCATCCGGGCATCTAGGTCGTATTGGTGGAGATAGTAAAATGTCGGTGTATCTGTAGCGTTATGATGCAGTTGCACCGACATTTTTTTTACTTTAAATTCATTTCCCGTCAAATTGACAGGGTTTCTCGGTATTTCAGCTTTTGGTCCGGCACATGTTCAAAATCTACAAACGAACCATCCATATCGGTACAACAGGACATCCTCAACGGCTTAAATATAAAGTCGAACAAAACTCAGGTTCCAGTGTTCCGAATATCTTAACGATTCCGGCAGCGATTGCAGGCGCGGTGTTAGGCATTTTGGCCTTTTCGGTGTTTTTTGCCGTTCTGTTAATTCCACTGGGCATTGTTGGATTTAGGGCATGGCGTCTAATGAGAACGGTACAGCAACAAACCGGTCCTCAATCAGATGCCGGAAGCCTTACTGCCGAATACACCGTTATTTCCGATAAAGATAAACACTAAAGTTTTTTAAGGTATTAATAGCTCCCACAGCCCAAGCCTAAAGCGTATTAAGCCAAACCCGCTTGCCCAGTTGGCATACAGAGCTTAATTGCCGGATTCTGGATTGTCGGCTTTATCCGATCTCAATCGTTCTTGCTTATCTTTTTTAAACTCGTAATTAACGAAAAACAAGCCGCCCAACAAGCTCAGCAGCATCACGATTTCTAGGATTTCTCGCATCATTTCAATCACCGTACATATAAGAAAACGGCCAACGGCCTTAAGGTGGAGGTGTTAATGATTTCTGCTTGGATGCCCCGTCCGAAACGAGCCTCACACCGTCAACTCCCTCTTTCAAAGGCTACCGAGTGAAAATGTTTAGTCAATTACCGGGGAATTTTAGCGACGAGCACCCAACATGCCGCACGCCCTGTCTGCGACAATTTGTCACATTTTTTCTGGACAGATGAATTTTTATCCCATAGAATGCATCCACCTTGACTTAGGTCAATACGCCTCGCAAGAGCGTATCTTTGAGGAGGGAGGTAAGCGACCGTGAATACGGTACAACAATAATAAAAGCGCAAGCTATTAACCTGCTGTCTTTGATGGCGGGCGTCCACAAAAAACATAAAAATCACCGGACGAAGCCCACTTAATGTGGGCTTTTTTATGCCTGCGGTATCCCCATTTATTAATCGGATGACCAAAAATCCCCTCCCGCATCCGCACAGATGCTGGTCGCAGAGTGTTCCATTGATGAACGCATCAGCACGCCAATCACTTCGCGCGCTCGCCCGCACCAAGATCCAGGCACAAAAAAAGCCCCTAGCGTGAGCAACGCTAAGGGCTATGGAGTTTGCAGTCCGGGAGAGGTCTGCTTGGACTAACGGAGGTTACACATCAAGCTTTAGCACGAGCGGGTCTTGCAAAATCGAAGTGACTGGATAACGCTGCGGCACCGACCAACAGAGTGGACATCACAACCTGAGCGGTCATAGGGTCTTGATGCAGATTTTCGGATGTATTCATCGTCGTCGCCTAAAAAGTATCCAGTCATGTTTAAGTTCGACTTCACTATAAACCCATTCATAAAATACACAATAGAGCAATAAATGGATGGTTTGTTTTGTTTTTTGAAACAATGCAGCAGCATTTTTTCAGCTACACTGTCTGGATTGGCGGTTTTGTGGTGTACCTTTAACATACGAAGGCGTAAGCTTTAGCTATTCCCCATCGGAGGGCAGTGTCATGAGCCACCATCTGAATTTACTCCGCGCCCTGTTTCAAGATCCGCTCAGCGGGAACGTACATTGGCGGGAAATCGAATCTCTCCTGCATCATTTGGGCGCAAAGATTGAACCCAGCCATGGGGCTCGATTCCACGTGCTACTCAATACGGTCGATGTGGTGCTGCATCACCCGCATCAAAGCGGCGTACTGAGCAAGCAAGAGCTCAAACATATCCGGGAATTTTTAAGTCGCGCCGGAGTTAGCCCGAGTCAATACGAAGCGGAACGCAAAAAAGACCCAGTAGCCGACTAAAAAAAATCCGGCATGATGGCCGGATTTTGAGGAGGATGTTATTGCAATGAACTGAAAATCTCTGCAATGACCATATACTATCAGCATTCCCTTATATTTAAAATGTGGCACATTGCCGCAGTGGCTGCAGTCTGGTCAAGGCAACTCTACTCCCGATGCTGTTCCGCTGCTATCATGCAACCATCACTGCCTTTTCTGGAGACTATCGCATGTCTGCTTTTATGTACGCCGTTACTGTCCCGCCTATTCTGCGCAGTCTTGCCAACTTGCGGGCTATTTTAAAAAAAGCAATTGCCCATGCTGAGCAGAAAAAAATTGACCCATCCGTACTGGTCAATGCGAGGTTATATCCGGATATGTACCCTTTATCGCGCCAAGTACAAATTGCCACCGATGTTGCCAAAGGCGCTGCTGCACGACTGGCCGGGCAAGAACCGCTCAAGTACCAAGATACCGAATCGACCCTTGCGGAACTCATTGCACGAATAGACAAAACCGTCGCGCTATTGGAATCGTTAACAGCGGAGCAAATTAACGGCTCGGCAGACAAAACCATTTTGTTACCCAGACACGATAGAACCTCCGAATTCAAAGGCCTGGACTATTTGACGGACTTCGTATTACCGAATATCTATTTTCACGTCGCCACGGCTTACGCCATTTTGCGACATAACGGGGTTGAATTGGGTAAGCAGGATTTCTTGGGTAACATCTAATTCTTTACCCCACTACTGTTCGTCGGTTTGAATCGGCGGGTTAACCCGCGAGAGCTATTCAACTGGCCAATAACCCTAAAGTTGCATTCAGGTTGGCCTGTGCAGTGCTACAGTTAACCTTAAAATTGAAACTGTAGTTTCCCTTGAATGCATTTTAATACAACCATGACAATGAACCGTTATCAAAAGCCATCATCGCAAACGCAAGAGGACGCCTTAAAAATAGCCAAAAGCATTCAACGCCCCGCTCAAACCAAAGAGCAAACCAAGTTGATTGCCCAAGGCATCCAACAAGGCATAGACCTGTACAAAAAACAACAAAAAGAAAAAGCCAGGGAGTTAAATAAAAAACTCAAAAAGATAGCCCATCAAAAGCCACAATCGACTGCAGCGGATGATCAGGAAATAGAAACACACATCGTGTATCGGCAACACTGGTTGCCTTGGACATTATTACTGCTTACTTGGCTGGGTATGGGGATTTATGTTCTGACCCTTAAAGGTTAAAGAGTATGGACATGCGTTTAAGTGAGCCCAAAATGCGCGATATCATGCATTTTGGGCCAAAAACATAAACCGATTATTTCACGATTTCCGCAGCAGCCGCTTTTAATTTGGCTTCATCGCCTTGAATGGGTTTCATCATAGGATTTTGAGAACTTTTAGCCCCGGCTACTAAAGCGTCGGCGGTTTTAAACTTACTTTTCAAGGCATCAACGCCTGGAGCGACCGAGCCATTGTGGCAACCTTTACAAGTATCCGCTGCGCCGGCGAATGATAGGGATGGCATCAAGGTAACTAAAGCCAATGCAGTCATTGCTAATAGAGTTTTTTTCATTTTAAATCCCCTTGGTTTTATAGTAATTATTAATTTTCGAGATAATGATTGAATATTTTTTCGATGACGTTTTGAATGTTCAAGCCATTAAATACAGACGATTTAAATCGTCTGTGAAAAAATTTCTATCACAGCCGAAATTTCAATGCAAATTGTTTAAAACCTTCCAGGAAAATCAATACGTTTCGATAAGGCCGAAATGGCGCCCACCCCATTAATTTACCGATAATGCATCTGTATTGAGGTTGTTTATTAGCCGAGTGCGATAAAGCAACGTTGCTTCGACAGATCAATGAAAATCCCTTGATTTGGCCGCCAGCTCGCCTATCCAGTCGCTCCAGTCCTCCAATTTGCCGGCGATTAGATGCAGAACGCCGTCTTGCTGCTGCACGATGCCGGATACGCCCAGCAAACGGGCTTTCAATAAAGGTTTGCGTTGCGCCAGCGCGGTTTTCGGCCAGACGATCAGATTGACTTGACCGGTTTCATCCTCCAATGTCACAAAGGTGACACCAGCGGCGGTCATGGGCCGCTGTCGACAAATCACCAGACCAGCCACCTGGGCAATGCTACCGTTACGGCGCTGCCAAAGGGCTTTGGCGGTGACAAAGCCACGCCCCTGCAAACGTTGACGCAGCAAGGCCAACGGATGGTCGCGTAAAGTCAAACCGATACTGGCATAGTCGGCCAGAGTGTCTTGCAGCGGCAGCGGTACCTTCAGCAATGGCAGCGCTTCGGCCATACGCGGCACACCGAACACCGGCGCGGGGGCCTCAATCCCCGCTGCCGCCCAAAAGGCCTGGTGGCGATTACCGCCCAGCGCTTTTAAAGCATCGGCGGCGGCCAGCGCTTCCAAATTGCGTTTGTCCAGCTCGGCTCGTTCGGCCAGATCGGCGATGCTTTCGAAGGCCCGCACCGCGCGGGTGGCGGTGATGCGTAACCCAGCCTGCTCCGCCAAACCTTTGACCTGATTAAAACCCAAGCGCAAGGCAGGCGGGAACACCTCGTGCTCCAAGCGACAATTCCAATCACTATGCCGGACATCCACCGGCCGCACCTCGACGCCATGCCGACCAGCATCCTGCACCAATTGCGCCGGCGCATAAAAACCCATCGGCTGGCTATTCAACAGCCCGCAACAAAACGCCGCCGGATGGTGGCATTTCAGCCAAGACGATACATAGGCCAACAAAGCAAAGCTGGCCGAATGCGACTCCGGAAAACCGTAATCGCCGAAACCGCGAATTTGTTGAAAGATGCGCTGAGCGAAATCGTCCGGGTAGCCGCGCGCGCGCATGCCGGCCAGCAGCTTCTGTTCGAAGGGTTCCAGGCCGCCCTTGCGTTTCCAGGCCGCCATGGCCCTCCGCAGTTCGTCGGCTTCGCCGGCGGTAAAACCGGCGGCGACCATGGCGATCTGCATCACCTGTTCCTGAAAAATCGGAATGCCCAGGGTGCGTTCCAGCACCTGCTTGACCTCGGGACTGGGATAATCGATAGCTTCCAGACCATTGCGGCGGGCCAGATAGGGATGCACCATTTCGCCCTGAATCGGGCCGGGACGGACGATGGCGATTTCGATGACCAAGTCGTAATAATTGGCCGGCTTCAGGCGCGGCAGCATACTCATCTGGGCGCGCGATTCCACCTGAAACACGCCGATGCTGTCGGCTTGTTGCAGCATCCGGTACACCGCCGGGTCTTCGGCGGGAATATCGGCCAAGCGCCAGATCCGTCCCGTGTAAACACTCAGATAGCTTAAGGTTTTGCGAATCGCGCTGAGCATACCCAACGCCAGCACATCCACCTTCAGCAAACCCATAGCTTCCAGATCGTCTTTTTCCCATTGAATCACGGTGCGTTCGGCCATGGTAGCGTTCTCGACCGGCACCAGCCGCGACAGCTCGTCGCGGGCGATCACAAAGCCGCCGACATGTTGCGACAGATGGCGCGGAAAGCCCTTGATCTGCTCGATCAAGCCATTGAGCCGGCGGATGATCGGGCTATCGGGATCGAAACCGCAATCGCGCAAGGCTTCCGGCATTAGTTTGTAGCCGTCCCAGCGGTCGACATTGCCGGCCAGCCGATCGAGCTGGGCCGGGTTCAAGCCCAGGGCCTTGCCGACGTCGCGCACCGCGCTGCGACTGCGATAGGTGATAACCGTCGCCGCCAGCGCGGCGCGATGACGACCGTATTTGCGGTAGATGTACTGAATCACTTCCTCGCGCCGCTCATGCTCGAAATCGACGTCGATATCCGGCGGCTCGTTGCGCTCGCGTGACAGGAAGCGTTCAAACAGCAAGTTCATTCGCCCCGGATCGACCTCGGTAATACCCAGGCAATAGCACACCGCCGAATTAGCCGCCGAGCCGCGACCCTGGCACAAAATGGCTTGGCTTTTGGCAAAAGCCACAATGTCGTGCACGGTCAGAAAATACGGTTCGTAAGCCAGTTCTGCAATCAAGG
>NZ_JALOBS010000063.1 GCF_023228165.1 Methylomonas sp.
CGCTTAAATATGCCCGCGCCATACCTTCATTGCGACTATCATAACGCTCGAAATAATGACTCAATGAATTAGCAGGGGCCTGTTTTTGTTTCCTAGGGATATCTTTGAGCGATTGTTCAGGGTCAATCTTACCCTGCACTTCATCGATAAAGGCATCGGCTCCCAAATAAATCTGGTTTTTTAATTGCAGCCAAGGTGATGGCTGTTTTTTTCCAGCTTCGACAAAATCTCTGTAGCGTTGTTGGGCTGTTTGTTGGTTCTCGGAGAATCCGGCGAGCATCCAGTCCGTCGTCAAACAAGGATGTTTCTCAATATAACCTGCTGTTGCTCGGTAGCTACTCCAAGGCCAGTTTTTTGCACTTCTGACCATCTGAGCCCGAACCGGATTTAGAACAATATATCTGGCTAACTCCAACAAATAGCAATCCTTCTCGACCAAAATGGCCTTAAATCGACCT
Source organism: Methylomonas sp. (assembly GCF_023228165.1). GTDB lineage: Bacteria > Pseudomonadota > Gammaproteobacteria > Methylococcales > Methylomonadaceae > Methylomonas. Next base: position 459 of record NZ_JALOBS010000063.1, read on the forward strand.
TGAAACACATGGCCTACCCGGTTATGTTGGCGGTTAAAATACTGGGTGTAGGTTCCATTCAGGCGCTTCATTCCTTTGGAAAGGGTTGGCGCATTCGTTTCAATTAATAAATGGTAATGATTGTCCATCAAGCAATAGGCATGACAATACCAGTCATAACGCGCTACCGTGTTCTGTAACAACGCCAAAAACCGTTGCCGATCATCATCTGCCGCATAAATATCATTCCGAGCGTTACCCCGTGAAGTAACATGATAGATAGCACCGGCAAATTCTATTCGTAAAGGTCTCGCCACCAAAAAAATCCATCTGAATTGAGTTCACTGCAGAGTATGGTAATAAACCATGAATGTCAATTGTAAGGCCTGACCCTATTAGTTCGTGCTATTAGTTCGTGACCCCATTAGTTACGCTGGCGGGACTTTTCGAATAACCAAGGGACGTAAATTGCCGAGGAAACCTAGTTGCGTAACAGGCCTCAAAGCTTGCCGACTATCTGCGGTCTGAAACAAAAATACAGCAACAACACATTTTGCAGCTTGTGTATGACCCAGAATGTCGCCAGTAACAGGCTCAGGGACAGTTCCGGCAGCCAGGCTTCGCAGAATGCGGGCGGTAAAAAAATAGTCGCCAAACCGACGCCGAGCAACATCACCAGGATGGGCAGCAGATACAGCACGATGGAACTCAGCAAGACGTGGGAATCGTCTATGCCGACCCGCACCTGATCGCCGACCTTTAACGGCCGGTCGCTTTCCACCGCGAACTCTCGTTTCGGCAGCCATTTGGACAAGGCGGCGGTGCCGCAGCTGCTGTGTTGTGCACAGCCGCCGCAAGCCCCACTTTGCAGGCTTTTGATCCAGACTTCGCCGTCTGTAATACGGGTGACGATGGCGGTTTCTTCAATCATGTTTGTGCCCCGACGCGGTTTTGACGGGGTGAACCGCCAAAACTTGTAATTGTTTTTCCTTGAAGACGATCATGCCGTCTTGTTCGACGACTTTGATGGCCCGCAGGGCTTGCCCCTCGCAAACCGGGCTACGGCAAACGCCACTGTCCGGTTCGAAGATAAAGCCGTGCATCGAACAGCGCAACCAACGCCGTTCGGGGTCGAACACCGCGTCTTCCTGACAATTCAAGGGCCGGTGCATGTGCATGCAGTGATTCACATAGGCATACAGCCGGCCCTGATAACGAAACACCAACACATTGGCCTGCCGGGCCCGCGAGGTCTGGCTGTGCAGCAGCACGTCCACCGTCGCATAAGCGGTGTCGGACAACGCCTCGGCAGGCAGAATGTGCATGGCGTGTAGATTAGGCCCAGCTGGATTCGATCTGCTTTAACCAGTCCTGCAGGCGATCTTCGCTGAGTTCTTTTTGGTTGTCGTCGTCCAGCACCAGGCCAACGAATTCGTCGCCCATGGCCGCTTTGGAACTGTTGTAGGTGTAACCCTCGGTAGAGGTGGCGCCGACGAAACCGGCACCGCAATCGGCAAAGGCGTCGTACAGCATGCCCAGCGCATCGACGAAATTATCCGGATAACCTTCTTGATCGCCCATCCCGTACAGCGCAATGGTTTTGCCGGAAAAGTCGGCGCCTTCCAGCTGCGGCATGAACTCTTCCCAGCTTTCGGCCGAAGTGCCGGCAGTCAGACCGGGTAACTCGCCGTCTCCGTAGGTAGGCGTGCCGATAATCAGCACCTCGTAAGCCAATAAATCATCGACAGTGGCTTTGCTGATGTTGACGGGTTTGTCCGCCAGTTCATCGCCCAGTTGTTTGTGAATGGTTTTGGCGACTTTGCGCGAGTTGCCGGTATCGGTTCCAAAAAATATGCCTACTTTGGCCATGATCATTTCTCCATTATTAATAAAATCAAAGTTGAATTTGCAGCAAACCGGCTTGTGGAGCAGGTTGTTGGGCCTGCCATTGTTCGGGTGTAAAGGTTTTTAAGGTCACTGCATGCAAGCGGCCGCTGGCCAATGGCTCCGTCAAGGTGGCCATGACGCCCTGGTGTTGTTTGACCATGGCTAAATCCGCGAATTGTTCGCTAATCACCCGTATGGTCAAATCGCAGCCCTGGCCTTCGATGCCGATTTGCGCATCCGGATAGCTGCCCAAAATCAATGCTTCGACTTCGGAATGGGTGATGACATTGTTTTCCGCTGTGTCTTCGGCCGGCTTAACCGAGGCCTGTAACAGCGGCAGCAAACTACCGTCGTTATACAGCGCTTCGACGATATCGGCGCCGCCGACCAGTTCGCCTTTGACGAACAGCTGCGGAAAGGTCGGCCATTTCGATACCGACGGCAGCCGGTCGCGAATAAACGGAGCCCTCAAGACATCGACGTAGGCAAAAGGTATTTTGGTGGCATTGAGGATTTCCACGGTCTTGGCCGAGAATCCGCATTCCGGCGCGGTCGGCACCCCTTTCATATACAGCAGGATAGGGTTATCGGCGATTTGTTTGAGGATGGTTTCTTTTGTGCTCATTTAATTATCCAATTGAAAGTGGCTATCGATTAATCTGGGTTTCTATTTTGTTACCGCAACGGTTTAATGAATCAAATTCTCGGCTCGCAAAACCCCGACTATACCCACCATGACCCAGAACACATTCAATAAGGTATACGCGTGGTCCTGTTTCAAAATGGAGCACCAGGACAACACGATGGCATCGACGGTATTGACGCTCCAGATAAACAAAAACGGACTTTCGGGGCCCAGCCAACTGACCAGACTGAAGCTAAATATACGCATCAGCACCCCGATCATTTCAAAACTGCGAATATAACGACGCACGAATACATTAATTGCGGCCATACTTTTCCTTGCTGTGGTTGAATGATTTTGTAATTGGAACCGGCCAGGCCGGCGACATGATTAAATCATTCCGCAAGCCGATTTCCGCAAATTATTTCAACCCGTCGCCAAGGCGTTAATCCCGTGTTAAAGCAACGTTGTTCAGCGCGCTGCCCGGCCTCACTCGCCGCCGGATAAGCGTTGCAAATCCTGCCCGGCAACCGGCTCGCGTTCCAGCACCTCGATCTCCGCCTCGCCCTTAATCACCTCGGCAGTAACGACGCAACGTTCGACATTGCCGCGCGACGGCACATCGAACATGGTTTTACGCAGCACATGCTCCATGATGCTGCGCAGACCTCGGGCACCGGTATCGCGGGCGATGGCTTTTTCGGCGATTTCCACCAGGGCTTCCTGGGTAAACTCCAGCTCCACATCGTCGTAGGCAAACAACTTTTGGTATTGTTTGACCAAGGCGTTTTTGGGCTCGGTCAACACCTGTATCAGGGCGTCGACGTCCAATGGCTCCAGCGGCGCCAGCACCGGGAAACGGCCGATAAATTCCGGGATCAACCCGAAGCGTTTCAAATCGTCGGGTTGGGTCGCATTCAGCAAAGCTTCCAGGGAAGGCTTTTGGCTGTCGTCGTTCATTTCCGCATGAAAGCCGATGGCGGTTTTGCGCGGCTGCAGGCGTTTTTCCACATGTTTTTCCAAACCGGGAAACGCCCCGCCGGAAATGAATAAAATATTGCTGGTATCCATCGTCAAGGTATCGCTATTGCTGTCTTTACGCCGGCCCTTGGCGGTGATTTTGACGTGCGAACCTTCCACCAAGCGTAACAAGGCTTGCTGCACGCCTTCGCCGGACACGTCGCGTGTGCCGAACGCCTGTTCCGGGCTGCGGGCGATTTTGTCCACTTCGTCGATATATACAATACCCCACTCGGCTTTGCTCATGTTGCCGTCGGCCACATCCAGCAAGCGCACCAGAATGTTTTCCACATCGTCACCGACGTAACCGGCCTGGGTCAGCGTGGTGGCATCGGCCACGGTAAACGGCACCCCGACGATTTTTGCCAGGGTGCTGGCCAATAGCGTTTTACCGGTACCGGACGGGCCTATCAGCAAAATGTTGGATTTACCGATTTCCACATTGGTGTCGGCCTCGCCCAAGCCGCCGGTTTTGCTGCTTTCGTGTTTCAGGCGTTTGTAATGGTTGTACACCGCGACCGATAAGATCTCCTTGGCCAAATCCTGCCCGATCACATATTGGTCCAACATGATTTTGATTTCGGCAGGTTTAGGCAGCGCACCCTGCATTTCGGTGAGCTCTTTCTTCTTGCCCCAGCTGGATACCACCTGACTGGCCAACATTACGCAGGCTTCGCAAATAAAGCCTTCGGTACCGGCTATCATGGGTACCGATGCCGAGGCTTCGATACCGCAAAAGGAACAATGTTTGGATTCTTTGGCCATCGTTTTCACCATTGGGTAGCAAAAGGGTACGCGCCGCGTCCCTATGATTTAACAGCCGGCAAACTTGCCAACCAGCTGCGCTGGCAACTCCGTCGGGAACGTTCCTGCATGATTTGTTTAATTTTCGGAGTCGCATTTTTGAGCGATATCGTTTCAGCCCGAATAATTTTGATGCATTGGATCAAATGAAAACCCACTTCCGTTTCCACGATGGCACTAATCTGGTTTTCCTTCAACTGAAACAGCGCCTCATCCAGCTCCGGATATAACTTGCCTTGCACCAGCTTACCCAGTTCGCCGCCGCTCAAAGCCGTGGGGCACTCGGAATTCTTTAAAGCCAAATGGGCAAACTTATGCGGTTTGCGCTTTAAGGTTTCGGCAATTTCCTCTATGCGCTGGAAAGCATTTTCGCGGGTATTTTCCGGATAATCCGGATTAATGCTGATCAAAATATGCCGGGCCGTGCGCTGTTCGGGAATATGAAATTTGTCCGGATGGGAATGGTAAAAAATCCCCACCTCCACCTCGTTGACTTTGGGCGCCCGCGCCGCCACTTTTTCCAAAACGCTATTGACCTTGCACTGCCGGGATAGAGCCGCCTGTAAGCTTGCCGTGTTCAACCGGTTGGCCCGCAGCGCCGCCTCGAAAGCCGCTTCGTCCTCGAATCGATCGCGAACCTCGGCAAAGGCATTGGCCACTTCCTGCTCGGAGACGATCACGCTGGCCGCTTCGTTGGAGTTAAGCACCCGGGTTTCGATTTCGTATTCGTTTTTGGCCTGCCTTTGCGCTTGGGATAGCTGTTGATTTTCCAACTCGGTAGGAGCTTTTTTGAACAAGCTTAACGAAGCCCGCAACAAGGTATAAGGCTCAATGTTTGCTTCGGAAGTTTGACTCATCATTAATCCTCCGGTTCTCTAAAGTTTTTCGGATCCGCCGGTTCCAAAACGCTCTCGGGCACTTGCAGGGTTCTGCCGGGAAAGCGCACGTGGTATTGCAATGGCAGGGTTTCCCGCAACACTTTCAAAACCTCGCCTTGCGAACCTTTCTCGGCGAGTATATTGCCCTGTGAACCCAGATCGATGGTGCAAACCACCTGATCGCGAAATTCGAAGCGACTGGGATTCCAGGGCGCGTCGCCGGGAATCAATTCCTCCAGGCGGCAGCCGCACATGCAGCCGTGCTCTAAAAAATGCACGGTATAAATCACTTGATCCTGCAGGAAAGTACCCATTTCGATAACATTGCCGACACTGCCTCTGCGCACCAGCAAGTCGCCCACTTCCTTACCCGGATAGGTGCCGTCGTTGCGCACATTGCGCGTCACCCGCACCAATTCTCCGTATTCGAAACGGCCTTCGTCGAAACGATCTTCTTTCATGTTTTGATGTCCGTCAATGCCACGAATACATTTTGAGGATCCGGCATGTTGAAGACCTTAAAGACTTTTTCAGTTTGCGCATCGGAGTCGACAAAATCGTGGTAGGCTCGCGCCAGCAGGGTTTTGTAAACTTGGCGCTTGCTGTCTTCATCTTCCGGTAACTGCTCGGCCCCCTTATCCAGATAGTCGTGGAAGCGCTGCAAGATATGCAAACGGTTGACGTGGACAGTGGTTTGATCGTATTCCAGCTCGAAATACTGCAAAAAGTCCTCGGCGGATTCCAGTTCTTCCATATCGTCTTCAAAACTCATAAAGCTACCTCGCGGCTATCAGGTGATCTAGGTTGCCGCTATCGCCGCCCAGAGCATACATCACCAACATAATCACCAGCATTAAAGACGCTTGGGCCAGAAAAGGATCGGATTTATGTTTAATCATGATAATCACCTATAAAAATGAAGGATGGGTATGACCCACCGACGAGAACAAAGCAGCGGTTTTTAATCCGCCGCTCTAAAACGGCCCAATTATGTTGGGATCACTGCTCAACAAATAAATCACCAGTAACGCAAACAGCACCGCGGGCAGCAGTGTCGAATCCAATTTGTTTCTTATGCTTCTGAACATCGTAAATACCTCAAAAAAATTCCTCACCCTTGGTTTGGGTGCTCTCCCCCGTGTCAGGCAACCGTTGCTACCTGTTGTCTCTGCAAAACCAGCTCCAAAAGCGCTTTGGCGCCGATACGATCTTTGTCGTCCAAGGCCACCAGTTTCTCGAAAATGCCGCGACTGAGTTCCAGATTCTCCATGCGCATATTCAAAAAACCGATCGACTTTAGGGTAAACAGATATAACCTGATGCGGGTCAACCAGTCCTTGGGCGCCTCGCTAATGTGCGTTCTTTGCAACTGCCGCCAATCGTCCGGAAACTCAATGCCCGACCTGATCAAGCCCAGGGCTCTTTCGGATATCAGCAAGGCTTCCTCCAGGCGGTGCTGGTAGTAATAAAACCGATTCAGCGCCACCAGCACGTTTAAGGATTCCGGCGCCCGTAAAAAGGCTTTTAACAGCGGCAATTCCGCTTCTCCGCTGCTGTACAATTCCGATGCGTATTTGATCAATGCCTGCACCTCTTCGCTGTCTTCCTGCTGGAAGTACAAGTCTTCGGCTTCAAATTCCAACAAATCCATTACTGCCCACCCGCGGCCTGTTTCAAAATCACTTTTTCCTCACCGTGACAGACCCCTTCGGATTCGCAGCTGTCGCAATTATCGGTTTCCATCATCACAAACCTTTCCTGATTGGCTTCCAGTTTATCCAGGCGTTCCACCAGGCAATTGATGGCTTTGCCGATCGGATCGGGTACCAGATGATGGTCCAGATCGATACCGCGCGGATTTTGAATCTTCACGCCTTTTTGTTGAATGATGCGACCGGGAATACCGATCACGGTGCAGCAAGCCGGCACGTCCTTAATCACTACCGAATTGGCGCCCACTCGAACGTTATCGCCCAGGTTGATCGCGCCCAACACCTTAGCGCCGGCACCCACCAAAACGTTATTGCCCAAGGTCGGATGGCGTTTGGCCTTGTTCCAGGTGGTACCGCCCAGTGTCACACCGTGGTAGAGCGTGACATCGTTACCGATCTCGGCGGTTTCGCCGATCACCACGCAAGCGCCGTGATCGATGAAAAACCGTTTACCGATGGTGGCGCCGGGATGAATGTCGACATTGGTCAGCCAGCGGGCGAATGCCGCCACCAGCCGGGCCGATAACTTCCATTCCGACAACCATAGCCGATGGGTGACCCTGTACAACATCACCGCATGCACGCCCGGATAAGCCAGCAATACTTCCAGCAGATTCCGGGCGGCCGGGTCGCGGGCGAAGACACACGCGACATCCTCACGCCAGTCTTGCCATAAATTCGGCTTGGCGTTGGGCCGGGGCGGTGAAAAAAACATCATTTTGCCAAGCTCCAAGTGGTTTTGCCGGGAGCCGGAATACCGGGAACCCGAAAAAAACTACCGGGATAACGGTCATCCTGCATTTCGAATGCCGGGACATTCACTTGTGCTGATTCCAGTTTGCCAGCGGTTTGGACGGCTTGTTTTTGACGCTTACTGTTCATCGGACACCTCTGTTATAGGCTAAGTAAAAATTGGTTCAAATCAGCGGTTTGCGGTGCGCGCTTGTTGATGCTGACAAACTGCCGAATCATCGGTAACAAGCGTCCGGCCTGCAAGCGGTTGATGGCGATACCGAGCTGCTGGTAGGCATGCATCACACCCTGGCTACCGGAATGCTTGCCCAGCACCAGCTGATGGCAACGACCCAGCAAAGCCGGATCGACGCCTTGGTAATTGTGGGGATCTTTCAACAGACCATCGACATGAATGCCGGCCTCGTGGCTGAATACGTCGCGGCCGATCAAACTTTTGCGGCTGCCGATGGTATCGCCGGATGCTGTCGCCACTTGGTGCGACAGCGATGTAAAGTTGCGTAAATCCACCCCGGACTCAATGCCGTACAGTTGCTTTAAACCGACAACCACCTCTTCCAGCGCGGCATTACCGGCCCGTTCGCCCAAGCCGTTTACCGTAGTATTGACGTGAGTAGCACCGGCCATTGCAGCGGCCAGCGTGTTGGCCGTGGCCAGACCCAAATCGTCGTGGGCGTGCATTTCGATATCCATTTCGGTGACGCTGCGCAATTGACGTATTGCCTCATACACTCCGAACGGTTCCATGATGCCGACGGTATCGGCGAAACGAATCCGACAGGCACCGGCCTGTTGCGCCGCTTCAGCGATTTGCGCCAAAAAGTCGCGATCGGCCCGGGAAGCGTCCTCGGCACCGACACAGACTTTCAGCCCGGCATCGACGGCGGCTTTAACACAATAATCGATGGTTTCCAAAACCCAGGAACGGCTTTGTTTAAGTTTGTGCTGAATATGTTGATCTGACGCGGAGATGGACAAATCCACCGTTGCCACCCCCAAACCCAGGCAATGCTTTAAATCATCTTTGCGCATCCTGGACCACACCAACAAATTGCCTGGTAAATTCAGCCCGGCAATGGCTTTGATTTCGTCGCGTTCCTGCCCACCCATGGCTGGAATGCCGATTTCCAATTCCGGCACACCCATTGCGGCCAGCTGGGTGGCGATACTGAGTTTTTCATCCAGAGAAAACACTACCCCAGCCGATTGCTCGCCATCGCGGAGCGTGGTGTCATCGATAATGATGCTGCGTGAGCTGAGTGTCATGGCTAAACCCTAAATACCGTAACGTGAAAAACACTGTCATTGGGTATAAAGCAAAACGCTTGCCAACTGCTGGAAAGACCGGATTTAGCGGCTAAGCGGGATTATTTGGTGCAATGTCGACAAGATAATGCGAAGCGTGAAAAGCAAATTGTCGCAAAACCTACAATGATTTTCGGTTTTGGTGCGTTGGGGTGGCCGGCTGGCCGTGATCGATTTTAGCGAGGCTGTCAACGACGGACAATGTGTTTCTTCTCATGGTAATGGATGCCTGACCGCTTAAATTCCGTGTAGGCATAAGAAGCGCTCCGAGCATGACCCGATGAATTTGGCGTATTATTTTTCACGCAGGAAACCGACATGCGAAATACTATTAGATTCGACGTTACCTTCATGGCTGATGTATTGGCGACAACCGGGGTCAAAATCAAACGCGAAGCGGTAAAACTCGGCTTAAAAACCTTGTTGATGCGCAAACAGCAAGAACCTATAAACACTTTCAACGGCAGATTAAAACGGGAAGGCGATTTAAATCGGCTGAGGTTATGGCGTTGTTTGGGTGAGCAACGCTTTTCCGGCCACCGTTAGGGCAATTGCGTGGCTGCATATGACAGGCTTCCCCTTGGCTTAGAACCAAATGAACTCAGAGCGATAATTCGAAATACTCAGTAATTTTCAGACACGCTTGCATGACGGTATTGGTGCGCCAAAAATCTCTGTTGCGCTGATACGATTTACACAAAGCTTCCGTCGCGTGCGATTAGCTAAAAATGCTCTCCCCGCCATTTGAAGGTAAACATAGGCCAGAGCTTTGGGATTTTCCTTTTGCATGTGCAATTGCTTGACGCATCATCGAAGCCGACGATGCCCTTGGATAAACGGTGTTTAGCAACATATCCGAACCTAACTGCGAATTTCGTCTATTGATTTGGAATCGTCACGATCAACAACGCAGGTCGAAAATGCTTCGATCAATACACTCTAAAGACCTGCAAGCAAATCACATGCACGATTCAGCAATTGAACGACAACAAAACGCGATTGCACATCCCTAGCCATTAACAAGGTCGAAATTCGAACTATGGTTGTCGATCAAATGACGAAGCAGGGAGCAAGTCTTGCAATCAAGCAGCCATTACCGCCGCGGCAGCTATGTGCCGTACAAACCCCGCCCGCCAGCGTGGGCTAACAGACATCGATTAGCCGCATGCATTTTCCGGATATTCCTTGCACACGACAGCGCGATTATGTTGGTTCGCTTTCGCGCCATGAACCAAGTTGGTTGAGTGCACGTATATACGCATCCCATTTTCCGGGTCGCGGCTAAATTGATTGCCGATAGCAGTACCAGGCGCACGCTCCTTCAGCCATAAATCGATCTTTGCTGTGCTGTTGGATACCTCACGCAGCCAAAGTCGGAACACAAGAATCCGACATCTATCGCGGGGCCCTGGCTGTTCGTATGCGCGTTTCAATAATGCGGGTATCACTTTTTCTATTTCGGTAAACAATAATAGATGTCAGACCAAGATTATAATAACGGCAAGCAAAAACCGGAATAAGCCGCCCAGCGCTTCCGGCGGAGCACGATAGCCAAACGCAGGGGGGCTTATTCCGGCCTTTCCGAACTATTGCCGATATGTTGAATAGACGTAATCTTTTTTCTGTTCCGGCGCATGGCAACCGAAGCAGGATTTTCCACCATCGTTGGTCAGCCGCTCGGTTTTGCTGTTACCGGCGAAACCCTCAAAGCCCCAACCGCCGGTGGCAGCGTATTTTTTGTCGTCTTTGCGCATGACGCCGATCAGTTTGCGTTCACCTTCCTGTATGGTTTTATCTTTTTCCTGGTATTGCAACAGGTCGAATACCAATACCGAGCCATTGGCGTATTTACCCTCTTTTAAGCCTTTTTCAGCTAATTTATTGGCATATACATGATGCAGGCCCTGAAAAGGATTTTCCAGCGCATGACCGGGTTGAATCAGCATGCTTTTAACGTGCAGCCAGTTACGATAGCCTTCCGGATAAGGCACAGCCGCGTCGGCAGCGACGGCGGCAATCGAAATGTTACTTAGCAACCCGGCGATTAACATTAGGATTATTTTGTTCATATTCGCATCTCCAAACGATTGAAAAGGACAAGTAATTTCGATTCGAAATCAAATGTCTTTTTAAGCGAATTTGTCCGATCTGTCAAATTGATATTGATACGCTACTTATTTGCCATATCATTAATCGACAGGGTATCCCGCATCGAGCTTTTTCACGCTATCGTCTAAAATCATCAAAGAATTCACCGCCACGCCCAGCTTGCCTTTTATTTTTAGATTTGGAGAAACTCAGGATGCTTAAGAAAATGTTTAAAAAGTTGTCGGGTTCAAAACCGCCGGATTGTGTGCCATCTCAGATGGATCCAAAAACCGAGGCGCTCGTTCGAGCAATACGCGAACAAAGCAAAGAAGATCCGCTTGTGGGTGCAAAGCTTGGCGGCAAAGAGATATTTCAGCGCTTAGTTGACGGCATGAAGAACGAAAAAGGTGTTCATATCGAATCTGTGCTATGCGCATTAGGCGCTTTGGCAGGCTACTCATGCCAAGCCAATCTTCGTGCCCAAGCTTTGGCCAAAGGCCCCCCCGCGTCAAAATAGTTGTCGCCTCAAATTTTTAGAACCCTTTAAATTTGAGATAAAAAATGAATCTTTCCAAGAAACAGTATTCTGACGAGTTCAGAGAGCAAGCCCTGGCAAAAGTCTAC
>NZ_JALOBS010000012.1 GCF_023228165.1 Methylomonas sp.
GGGTCAAAGCCGAGGTGACGCGGACGGCCAGGGCCGCCGAAGGCAATCACCGTGACGGTGTAGGCGCGATTATTCACTCAGGGATGGTGAATAATCTTTACCGCCGGAAGCCGTCACTCGCCGGTACCAATGGCCCGCGATTGGCGCGAAGTAAATCCACCCCGCAGACATTCAGTCCCATAATTTTCGCGGCCCGCACTGCCGTGGCGCGTTCCAGCGGCGTCAATTTTATCAATGCGGCGCTGCCGCCACGGTGCAGGTTGGAGCGAAATTCGCCTTCCTGGCCTTGGCGTTTGATGGCAGCTACCACCTTGTCGCCAATCACGAAGCAGCGGATATCGCTGCCTTTGGACTCCTGGATGAATTCCTGCACCATGATGTTGGCGTTCAGCCCCATAAAGGCTTGAATCACGCTGCGGGCGGCATTGTCGGTTTCCGCCAATACCACGCCTATACCTTGCGAACCTTCCACCAATTTGATAACCAAGGGTGCGCCGCCCACTTCGGCGATTAGATCTTCGATGTTGTCGGGATTATGGGCAAAGGCGGTGATCGGCAAATCGATACCCTTGCGGGCCAGTAATTGGCTGGAAGCCATTTTGTCGCGGGAACGGCTGATGGAGGCCGAGTTATTCAGGCAAAAGGTATTCATGACCTCGAATTGGCGCAATACCGCTGTGCCGTAAAAGGTGATCGAGGCGCCTATTCGTGGAATCACCGCATCGTAGCCCAATAGATTTTCGCCTTGATAATGTATCGAAGGCTTCATCGAGGTGATGTTCATGTAGCAATGCGTAGGGTCCAACACGCGGGCTTGATGACCAAGGGCCGCGGCAGCTTCCATCAGGCGCACGCTGGAATACAGCGTGGGGTCGCGGGATAAAATCGCGATTTTCATAGCCAATCGCCTATTGCTTATAACGGGATAGCGGCAAAATCTTTAACCTGCCGATGAGCGGCTTGCTGATCGATGGCGTGATCCCTCACTAACCAATAGGTATCGAACCCGGCTGCGCGCGCGGCATTCAGCTCGGCTTCGATATCGGATAAAAATAATATATCGGCGGCGGGCAACTGTAATTGTCGAGCTATGGCCTGATAGGACGCTGCTTCTTGTTTGCTGCCGATATGGGTGTCGAAATAACCGGAAAATAATGGCGTCAAATCGCCGTATTCGCTATGTCCGAATAATAATTTTTGTGCATAGACAGAACCGGACGAATACACATAAAGCGCATAGCCCTTGGCATGCCAGTGTTTTAAACGTTCCGCCGCGTCCGGATATACGTGGCCCGTAAAAGCACCTTGCCGGTAACCGTCTTGCCAGATCAGGCCTTGTAACGATTTAAGCGGAGTGACTTTTTGATCGCGGTCTATCCAATCCGTGAATTGATCGATTAATTGCTCGTTATCTAGCGCTTGGCCGGCAATTTGCCGCGCATCATCCAGTAATGCCTTGATTTCCGACTCCCGGCCATGCTGGCGGACAAAATCCGCTAGATGGGCGCGGGCATAGGGAAACAGCACATCCTTTACAAAAGACAATGAGGAGGTGGTGCCTTCAATGTCGGTGAGGATCGCTTTGGTCATAAACTGGTCAAATACTGGTCTAAAGTGGGAAAGCTGTCTGCAATCGGGTCGCCGGTAAAGTTGCCAATCCAGCCGTCTTCAGTAGTAAATAGCCGAATACATTTAAAATCCGGCATTTCGCCCATATCGAACCAGTGCTTGGTATGCGCCGGCACGCTGATCAAATCGCCCTGTTCGCAGAAAATGGCGTACACCTTGTCGTCGACATGTAAATAAAATAAGCCCCTGCCCTCCACAAAAAACCGTACTTCGAAGTCGTCGTGGGTATGTTCGGACAGAAATTTCTGCCGCATGGCCTCCTTTTCCGGATGGTCGGGTTTCAAGCTGACAACATCCACCGATTTAAAACCAAACTGTTCGGTAAGTCTGTCGATGTGTTGTTGATAAGCGTCCTTGACTGTGAGAACTTCGACTTCGGAAATAAATTCGCTGCCGGCTTCCCAGCGTTCGAATTGCACGCCGATAGTCTTGAGTTGTTCTGAAATGCTGTCGAAGTCACGGCAGGTATTACCCTGTTGCGGTTGATTGGCCGGATAGATAGTTAATGCGCTCATGGTTGTTTCACTCCGTGTAGACGTATTTCACAATCGAATAAAAATTCCAGCGCCTCGAGATGGCGCAGGGTTTCCGCCACCGAGCGGCCCCAGGTGTAAAAACCGTGACCGGCAATGATATAGGCATGGATGTCACTATTTCGATCCAGAAAATTTTCCACTTGGGTAGCCAGACGCGGAATATTCTGATCGTTGGCGAAAATCGGTATGCTAACGCGGGATTCGTGGGTATCGATGTCGGCAAGCGCTTTCAATAGCTCGTAATTTTTCAAGACGATTTCGGATTTGAACAGCCGCGCCGCCAAGGTAGCATTGATCGAATGCGGGTGCAAAATTGCTTGGACGGCAGGAAAACGCCGGTAAAGCGAGGTGTGCAGCAAGGTTTCCGCGGAAGGCTTTTGTCCGTCGAGTGACTGGCCTTGCGGGTCGATCAACATAATATCATCGTGCAGCAATTGGCCTTTATGCCGGCCAGAAACCGTAATGGCGATGTTGCCGTCGCTCAAGCGCGCGGAAAAATTACCGCTGGTGGCCGGTACCCAACCCTTGCTGTCGATGAAGCGCCCGGCGTCGATCAATTCGTCGGCCTTGCTAAAAAATTCGTCGGTTTTTAAATTCATGGGAAGATTTTGCGAATTGCAAAAGGGAAGAGAAAGAGTTGGCCTGTAAGCCGGGTTCTGTCGAGAACAGCCATTCATCTAGGCGGCAAGTCACCCTGCCGCTCAAGCAATCTACCCAGGCGCCGCGCGGGCCACGCGTATGCGCCTCTATTTGATCTTGCTCCGGGTGGGGTTTTCCATGCCACAGCTGTTACCAGCTGCGCGGTGCGCTCTTACCGCACCATTTCACCCTTACCGGGTTCTAAAAGAACCAGGCGGTATATTTTCTGCGGCACTTTCCGTAGGCTCGCGCCTCCCAGGCATTACCTGGCACCCTGCCCTATGGAGCCCGGACTTTCCTCCCTTTCATTTGCATGAAACGGCGGCTGCTCGGCCAACTCTGGGAGTAATTATACAGAACTTCTAAAACGAAAGTATGTCGTAAAAAAAACCGAGTTTAGTTTTAGCTTTGCGCTTGGCCTTCGGCAATGCGTTTTTCCCGTTCTTCGCGGGCATGTTCCAGTTTGGAAAATACCTTGAGAATATCGGTAGCGGACAAAATTCCAATCAGCTTGTTGCCCTCTACCACCGGCAAGGCGCCGATACGGTGATCGGCCATCATGGCGGCTGCTTCGGAAACCAGTGTTTCGGCGGTGACGGTATAAACGCCTCGGTGCATGATGTGCACGACTTTTTGTGACACCACATGCAGCTGAGTATTGTCTTTATTGGTTTCGACCGCGTTGGAGTTGCTTTTCGGTCCCAGGGCTTTATAAAGGTCGCGGTCGGACACGATACCGACCAATTTGCCTTTCTCCACCACGGGTAGATGGCGGATTTTTTCGTAATGAATTAAAAAGAAAACCCGATCGATCAGATCGTGGGGTTCCACGGTAAAAACTTTGCTGGTCATTAATTCAGCGACGCGCATGGTGATCTCCAGATAAATTATAGCTACACAGAATAAGGAAATAGCGGTTGCTTGACAAGGTGAAATCAGTTTAACCGAAGGAAAGCGATGAAAAAAAAAGGGGGAACAAGCAGCCGGTTTCCGGCAACTCGGTCGGCAAATTTACTGAACAGCGTTAAAATTCTTTTGAATGGGGATTGGCTGCAAAAGGCATTGTTGGCGTTTTCTAAGCCCTTAAATGTCCATCGCCATAAGCAACCCATTTGTAGGTTGTGAGCTGGTCTGGCCCGACCGGGCCGCGGACATGAATTTTATCCGTGCTGATGCCGACCACCGACCCCAAACCATAATCGCCGCCGCCCGACAATCTTGTGGAAGCATTTATCATCACCGACGCCGAATCCACCTGCTGTTCAAACTGTTGAGCCATGTTCAGGCTTTGTGTGACGATGCCGTCGGTATGTCCCGAGCCATAGTAATTGATGTGAGCAATCGCCGATTGAATACCGTCCACAATTTTGATCGACAAAATCGGCGCTAGATATTCGGTATGCCAGTCGTCTTCCGTCGCCGCTGCAATACCCGGCAACAGCTTTTGCGTCGCATCGCAGCCGCGCAGCTCGATCCGGTTTGAGCCGAACGCCGTCTTCAGCAGCGGTAACAGCTGTTCGGCACACTGTTTATCGACCAGCAGGGTTTCCAGCGCGTTACAAACCTGTACGCTTTGGCATTTCGAGTTAACGGCGATGGCGACCGCCTGATCGGGATTTGCATCGGCGGCGATATAGAGGTGGCAAATGCCGTCGTAATGTTTAATGACCGGAATGCGGGTGCCTTCGGCAATACGTTTGATTAAGCCTTTGCCGCCACGCGGAATTAACACGTCGATATACTCGTCCATTTTCAGCAGCTCGCTCACCGCCTCGTGTCCGGGGGTGCGGATGATCTGTAGCGCGTGTTGTGGCAAGCCTGCGTCAACGGCGCCTGCAATCATGGCATCGGTAAGCAATGTGTTGGTAAGCAGGGCTTCCGACCCGCCGCGCAAGATGACCGCATTGCCGCTTTTGATGCACACCCCGGCGGCATCGGTGGTGACGTTGGGTCGCGATTCATAAATAATACCGATGACGCCCAGCGGTACCGATTTTTTACAGACCCGCAGCCCATTTGGATTGGTATGCCCCGACAGTATTCGATTCAGCGGGTCCGGCAACTGCGCCACTTTTTGCAAGCGCGTCAGCAGGTACAGAAAGGTTTTGTCGTCTATCGTCAGACGCTTGATCATCGCATCGGACTGTCCTTCATCCCGGGCCTTAATGATTTCCAGGGCATTAACCTCCAGAACCCGAGTTTTGACCGACTCAAGCGCCGCGGCCATTTTAGCCAGGGCAAGATTTCGCAATGCTTCAGGCGCCGATGCTAATTGGCGCGCCGCTTGGCGGCTTTGTTTGGCAATGACTTCAACGGGAGGGACACTCATGATTTTCTCGATATGATCGCTGTTTGAGAGCATTAAGATTACCAGTATTCAGGGAAACGGTGTGTCATCGCCGATTTCGCCAAGCGCTATTCCCCTGCCTCATGGTTACCAGGATTTTCTTAAAAACCAACGGCTGGCTTGAGCGACTTGCTGCCACAGCAAAGTCCACTTCTGCCGGTTTTTGGCATCTTTCAGGCATCGTAACAAACGGGCCCGATTTGCTTCATCCATTTGCTGGCCCATGACCAGCCACAAGGAATCGACGTTATAAACGCCTAAACCGTCATTATTGCCCAAGCTAACCGGTACCAGGGCGGTGGTGTCCGGCAGGGCCAAATCTTGCTGAATGGCGTCCATGGCGGCGCGAATATTGACAGCCTTTACGCAATCAGGTTCTAGCACATCATAGGGTGGCTGCCATTCTCGAAGCGGCCGAAGTTCATCGATATGGGTTACCACCACAAGGATGGGCGGAATTTTCCGATTGGCTTGATGATGGTAGTGCCGGTGAAATTCATGCAAAAAATGCCGGTCGGCGGAGCGTGCCGCATTGTTGGCATGACAGACCAGCATGACTAAATCGGTTTTATCCAACTCCTGCCGATTGTCATGTATCCAACTGGTGTTTTCGCCATAACCAGGCGTGTCGAAAATCAGGCCGGAAAACGCGCCTTCGCGATCCAGCGTATAAGGCATGATCGCGTCGGTGCAGGAAACCACATCAGCCGCCGCGCGTGGCGAATCAAACAAGGTATTGATCAAGGTTGATTTGCCGGCATTGGTTTGTCCCGCCACCAGAATACGGATCGGTTCCTGACTCTGCGTTTGCTGCCGCTCCGTTGCCTGTAACTCATCGTCCCGTGACTGGGCTGACAAGATATCCGATTTTTGCGGCTCCACCGCCATGCGCCCGCTATACAGCATGATGGCATAATGCCCCACTTTCTGAATATAGGTTTCCAATAACCAGTCTTGCAGACGCGGTACGGTTAAAGCCACGGCCTTATCCTGAGCATAATTTTTTAATTCCTGTAATACCCCGCTCATGGGATTCAATACCACGCGCCCCAAGCGTAAAGCGGTATTAGCGTCACTTAAATGGTCCAGCCAACGCTGCATATTTAAACCATCCGCCAAGGTAATCACGTGACTGAAGGGTATATGCCCCGTTATTTGTCGATGCAAGTCATGGCATACCTGCTCGGCTAGCCGCAGTAGCTCCGTAACGGGAATATCCATTTCCGGTTGCGTCGCATTGGCGCGGTAGTGCCGGGCCACCAGCAGCAGAACCTGTTGCCCTAGCTTTAACCAGGTATCAATTTGATCCAGTCCGCTTCGAGTGTCTTGGTTAATGGTGGGCGCCAGTGCCTGCACCGCATCCCAGGCGGCTTGATCGCGTTGCGAAAATGGGGTGTCCGGCTTGACCGCGCCTTCCTTCCGCGCCCTTTTTCTAGAACGATTCAGCCAGCGGGACACAATCCAAATAAGGCCCGTACAAGCCACGGATGAATTGAGCCATATCCAAAACCACTGCTGTTGCCATAACCACCAGGCACCGCAAGCCATTAACACTAAAAACGGAATGCTGCCGATAAAAAGCATCAACAGCCAGGGCCAAGCTCGTTTGATCATGATTGAGCACCCTTACTGAACCTGTCTTTTAATAATTCGCGGCCTTGTTGTAATTGATCGTCATAGACCGCCTTCAGCATTTCCGGAGAGAAGGCATGGCCTTGCCGGGTTTGTGCATAGTAATAGCAAAGGGTCATGCCCAAGGCATAGGTAATTGCGGCTGTGGATAGGCCGGCAATTAGCGACCCCCAACCCGGCACAAATTTAGCCAATTCGCGCACGCCTAATCCAAAACTTAAGCCGCCGATGCCGATCGCGCTGGTCACTTCGTAGACGCTACGCCGTGTCAGCGGTAAACCGTAAATTGACGCGATACTATGAAACAACTTGCCTTGCGCGGTAATCACCAGCGGCACGCTGGCGGCGGGCACGGGCGTCATTGCCAGCAGTCCGCAAGATATGGCGTATCCCAGGATGTGCGGATACGCGTGTTGCAGATAAACATCGTTGAGCTGGTCTCTTTGCGCCCGGTTTTGCAACAACATCTGCCGCAATCCGGTCGGCAAGGCCAACTCGATGGCCGACCACAAGGCATCGAGACCGTAATCGGCTGGGACATAACCGTCTTGTTCCTGCGTCAAATCCACCGCCACAAACTGGGCGTTTAAGTCTTTAAAATGTTGCCGTTGCACATTTAGGGAACGGGCCAAGTCGGCTGGGCAGTTACTGGCAAATTGATCGGCGGCATAGGGATACGGCAGCACATGTTCCGTGGATTTATGCGGATAGCCTTCATGCAAACAGGTCTGTATCACCAGCAATGGCCACTCAGGACGACTATGCCGAATCGCGCGAATCGCTGCTAATACGCCGTCTAATTCATGATCCATGGCTTTAATCACAACCATCAATAAATGTGCCTGGCTTTGGCACCAAACCATATCTTCGGCGGGGTCGTAGCCTGCTTCGCCCAGTCCCCGCGTATCTAAAAAACGTACAAAGGCTGTTTCCGAGTCAGGAAAATCGAAAACGAAAGACCGCCGGGTGCATGGGCGAAACCCTTGCCCAATCTCAGCGCGGCTGGAACTGGTTAAAGCTTGAACGATGGACGACTTACCGCTTTGGGTTTTACCCAATAACCAAAATACCGGGATGGGCAGATGTTGACGCGCCTGCCGCAGTTTTTCATGCAACTGAATGTCGGATACTTTGGGGGTTAGAATTTGATTAATCCAGTCACCTTTCAATAATTTAGAAATCATGGGTTGCCTGGGTTAGCTAGTAAGGGAAGGTTAATGAGCCGTTGCGTGGTCATACATGACACCGAACAACTGTATCACCGTAAAAATCAGAGTTTGCGTAATGCGGGTGGCTTTGACGCGAATCGGGTTTTCCGAGGCAAAATCGTCAATCGCGGCATTCATGAAATTGACCAAGCCGGTTTGCGAGTTGCCGTCCATGATGCGCTCCAAAAAGCGATCCTGCAGTTTGTCGCGGATTTTTGGCTCCATGGGCCGATCGGTCATTAAAGCCTGCAGTTCTGTATCCAGCAGTACGGCGCTCTTTTCCAGCCAGTCGAAACCCA
The DNA here is from genome assembly GCF_023228165.1 of Methylomonas sp. GTDB lineage: Bacteria > Pseudomonadota > Gammaproteobacteria > Methylococcales > Methylomonadaceae > Methylomonas. The sequence continues at coordinate 8,291 of NZ_JALOBS010000012.1, forward strand.
GGGTATTTTGAGAAGGCAGTGGGCCAAACGCTTTTTCAAACACACAAATTACATCGAAGCACAGATCCATAAACAAATTAGCCATGTCTTGGTTCTGTCGGGCAATAACAGTGGGAAAAACCCCAAAGATGGTTTGTGCAAATGCGGATTGATCAAGCTGAAATTGCTGCAGGATTTTTCTGCCGGCGGTTTCATCGATGGATTTAGCATATTCCAATGCCTGGTATAGCTCGTGTGTAGTCAGTTCGCGCATTGTGTTTTCCGGTGTCGGTGTCTGATTGGTCTGATTTTATCAAGATACCCCGGGATTGACTGATGCTTTGTTGCCTAAAAGAAATGATCGCAGTCAGTTGTTGATGGGCTAGGATGCCGGCGAGTGTGCGGCGGGTGTTGGAAAAAGTCAGTTATCGGTGGTGAGTTCAATGTCTTCGGAAACCTCATAGTGTACGGCGCAGTTCCTGCCTTTTTCTTTAGCCTGGTATAAAGCGAGATCGGCTAAGTGGACAATATTAGCTACGTCGACTTTTAGGTGGGACGGTGTAGCCGTATAACTCCCAACTGAAACAGTCAGGTAATTAGCGATAGCAGAGCCTTCATTCGGGATATTCAGTTTCCTTACCGCTAAAAGTATCTTATCGGATACGCACTGAGCGCCGGCGATATCGGTATTGGGGAGCAGTGCGGCAAATTCTTCTCCGCCAAATCGTGTCACAATGTCACCGGTTCGTTTAACATTATTTGTCAGCGTTTTCGCCACCTGAATAAGAACTTTGTCACCTTGAGAATGGCCATAGGTATCGTTAATATTCTTAAAAAAATCCAAGTCCAACATCAGAAATGAAATTGACGAGCGGGAATGAAACGCTTGATCCCAGAGTGTTGGCAACGCCTCTTCCAGGACCCGGCGGTTGGCAATTTTAGTGAGCGGGTCGATACGCGAGTCCGATACTGCTTGTTGCAACTTTAGGTCGGTGGTTAAGGTTTTCTTTTCATGTTTGTTTTGTTCCAGGTATAAACGATTTAGAGATGAAAAAGCATGCAAACGTTGTGCACGGTGATGAAATTCTATGAGATAAACGGGATGACTAAAAAGAGTGAGATCAATGCGTGTGCAGCAAACGATCATATTGGTGACATTTGCCACTAACTTTGCCTCGACTAGCTGAACCCGCTTGTTTCGCACGATAAGTTTTTTTACAGCGCTTTCTTGCTTTCTATTTTCCAGAAGTGCAAAAAAACATTCTTTATCGAGAGGCGCCAGATATTCTTTGAGGCTTAAATTCTTAAAGAGCCATTGTCCTTCGGCATTCATGACCCCGGAGGGCAATGAATACGCGTCCAAAAATTTTGCCGTTTCATCTGATAGCCCATTATTCAGACCCATAATATTCAATTCCTTCAGCCGATGAGTTCGGATCAAAATGTAATGTAACTTTACAACCTGAGTGCCCGCGCGCAATGGATTCATCAATGCTGACTTTAGCGTATGTTAAATTTTCCGCGGCAATAACGCCGAAAACATTTGAAGTCATCATGCATAGGGCCTCTCGGCCGATTACCTTGTCTTCGAAGGGGCACTGTCGATTACCGAAGACTATTTTGCTATCGGTTTCTTCGATGATATAAAAGTCGCCATGGACACGTTTCTTTAAATCAACAAGCACTTCAGCCACTTGTGCTTTATTCAGACGGTCTAGCTGCAATGCTTGTCGATATTCTTGGTTGATTTCTTCACCGATTTTTTGGCCTACCAGTGCGATAAAACCTTCTGCTTCTTGTAAACCAATAACGTCTTGCAATGTTCCCGAAAGATGACGAAGCATTTGTAGGAGAAAATCATCGCGATTTAGTAAAACGGGAGCTTGTTGAATATTTTTACTCATATGCTGATTCCCCTTGATAATAGATGAACTTGCATTGTGCGAATTAAGATTTACTTACCCGGAGAATCCAATCTGCAATTCAAGAATTAGGGCCGTTCTAAAACGAACTACCCAAAATTACTACAATGAATAACAACGACTTGTGCCTTATCAGCGCATGTTCTTAATGTTTGAATTCTCCTTCGCTAAGCAGCGAACGAGTTCGAGATAGCTCGTAGCCCAACGCGCGGATGATAGTAGCATTAACGGCAATGTTCTGCATGTTTGGTCCGGCAAGGACGGTCGTTATGGCGGCGAGGTAAGCTCGATCAGAACCGCGAACATTAGTTACGATGAACTCGATCGCTCAAAAACATGTTCCGGCTGACCGATGAGCAGGATCTACCAAAAGGTCCACGGCCGAATCCTTCATTTTGCAATCATTGGATTGAAAACCGTAATAGGTTCTTATCCGCTTTGCGTTATCGCTGTGCCAGCCCCGATATGCGCAAAAGGTCGGGGAAGAATCAACAGCAGGGTAGTGACGGCATGGAATAATTCGAACGATGTGACTTTTGGCGACGGCAGAGCACTATTTAGTGCATCCAATCGGGTTTAACCAATCCCTGAAGAAATTAGCAAGGCATTCAGATAACGTGTACATTAGAAAAGCCAATTAAAATAAATCTATCATCGGTTTTTTATTAAAGCAGGCGAAGCATTAACGGTAGTTTAATTTTTCTAATTGTTTGTGCATGGAGGCCATCAAATTAAATTAATCTGAAAACCGAGACTACTAGTTGTATAACAATAAATAACTAACTAACAGGATCTAACCTATGAACAAGAAATTATTAATAGTGTGTGTAAGCTTGAGCTCTTTAACTGGTTGCCCACCAACTTATGTTGCGCCGCCTCAAGGCGATACAACGGCTAATTTCAAGGAATCTCCGGGTTTCCAGGAAGAAGAAAAACCAGCGCCGATTATTAATCAGGCATCGCCTTCAAATAATCAAAATCCGCAAAACTCAGAATACTAAAAAACTTATTAACTCATATCTGCTGTAGAGCAAGGCGAGGTTTGGCATTTAAAAATGCCAAACCTCAATTTTCTAAATAGGTAGGGCTTATTTTAAGCTAATTGGGCTGGCAATTGGCGACACAACGTGTTTGGGAAGTAACCTTGCCGCCACATGTTGAATAACAGCGCTGATATTGATTATCGCATTGAGAGCTTGCTTCGCATTCCTGTTTGGTACACCAGTCTTTGGCGCAGTATTTTTGGCCGGAAGCAACACATTGATTATATTTCGTATCAGCCCGGGTCTCGCAATTTTGATAATTCATTTCAGCCATTTGCTGGCAATTATTGACCCTCATTTGGTCTAATTGTTCGCACGACATCTTTGTGTTTTCACATTGGAAGGTACAAGATCGTCCTTCCGCTGTTGTGGGAGGATCATAGTTATAGAAAGTCTTATACTGAGGTGTGGCACAAGCTTGAATAAGGATCGTTAAAAATATAGTCAATATCCATGTGAGTTTTGAGTTCTTCATTGTATTTCCTTTTTTCTATTTATTTTTATAAAAAGTGAATTAATCGAGTTATAGCCAAGAGCACTAAACCGAGAAAAATTCTGAAAGCCTTGTATCGGTTATATGAAATACCCATCTACCACCGTTATTATTTGCCTCTTTTCACTGTATGTTAATTTTTGTGACACAAAGTAATCAATGTGTTGGGTACAAAATCATTTTCTAAGAAATACAAATCTTTTTCCCTGAAAAACTAATATTTGGCTCGCCAGTAAAAAAGCCCCCCCGTTCGCCTCAAAGGTGGTTATCAAAGATAAGCTTCATGGGCTTTGTACCATATTGAGCTACTTACATCCCGAAAAAAAGCAAATTTACAGGCCTATAGAAGCCGATAAAAGCGAAGCTAAGATTGAGCTGCATTGGCATGAGATTGCGTAGCAAACAGATTGGATTAATCCAAAATCCTTGCAGGCTATTAAAAATTATAGAGATTTCTAAAGGGGGCGGGCTGGATCGATCATGCACTAGTTTGCTTGCATCTCCAGCGCGGCCTGGTACAAAAGTTTCTTGCGCTGTCCGGTAATTTCCGTGGCTAGGGCCACGGCGGTTTTGATCGAACATTCTGTTAGCAGCAGACGCAGAATTTTTAAGTGCTCGTCGCTAAGTTGCCGTTGATCGGCTTCGAGTTTGCGCCCGGCAACGATGACCACGAATTCACCCTTGCGCATGTTTTCGTCGCTTTGCACCGCTAGCACGGCGTCAGCCAGCGGGGCTTTTAAAATGGTTTCATGTAACTTGGTGATTTCGCGAGCTATGACGATTTCGTGATCGGCGGGGAAAATTTCCGCCATGTCTTCTAATGCGGCCTGAATACGGTGGCTGGACTCGTAAAAAGCCCACGTGGTGGTGTCGGCCAGTTTCTCCTGAAAAAAGCTTCGACGGGCCGAGGCGGTGCGCGGCGGAAAACCTTCAAAGGTAAAGCGGGTGATGGGCAGGCCGGAGGCCGACAAGGCGGCGATGAGTGCGCAGGCGCCGGGGATGGGGACGACCTCCAGGTCTTCTTGTTTGGCCAATTTCACCAGCGGCAGGCCGGGGTCGCTGAGTAATGGGGTGCCGGCATCTGAAACCAAGGCAATGGATAGACCGGCTTGTATTTTTTCGATCAAGCCTCGCGAAGCATGTTCTTCATTATGTTGATGCAGCGAAACCAGCGGTTTGTTGATGCCGTAGTGGTTTAGCAGCATTTTGGCGTGGCGGGTATCTTCGGCGGCGATTAAATCCACCTGCTTGAGAACCTCGACCGCCCGGAAGCTGAAATCCGCCAGATTACCTATTGGCGTGGCAACCACGTATAATTTTCCGGACATTTGTTTTAAGCCCTCCGCTGCTATGTCTGATTCAAAGTTTTTTTTCATTATGCCCCGTCGCTGTCTGGTCTGCTGTGTTTTTGCCGGCTTTTTTTTAACGGCCTGTACGCCAGAACCGGTGAAAAACCGGACGCACTTGGAAGTAAGAACCCAACAGCCAGCTCGCCGGCCGGTTGCGCCCATGGTGAGAAGTTACGGTTTGGCGGATGGCCAGGCCGACAGGCATTTACTGAGTGCCGACACGTTTATTCAAGGTGGCGATAATCAGGCAGCCCGGCAAGAGCTGGATTTGATTAATGAAGCTGAGTTGTCCCCGGAACAACGCGCTAAATTCAATTTACTGGACGGGCAGATTGCGTTGAGCATGGGCGATGCGGAACATGCCATGCAAAAACTGAAAATGGTCCGGCCCGCGTTGTTGCCGACCCAGGATAAGATCAATTATTACCAGTCGCTGGCGTTTGCCGATTTGTTGATGGGCGATGTATTGCAAGGGGTTAGCGCCCGCATCAGGCTGGGCAATTTGTTGCAAGACCCGCAGCAGCAGCAAGCCAATATTTCCGCCATTATCGACATGCTCAGCGTATTGCCGGAAGAGGCCCTGCAGGCCCGACCGCAAATGGCCGGCGAATTGAGTGGTTGGATGTCGCTTGCCAAGATCCTTAAGCAGCGGAATCAGCCGGGCTTCGATGTAAATGGCCAAATTCAGCAGTGGCGGCAGGATTATCCGGGTCATGCCGCCAACGCCGGATTTTTGCAGGCGTATCTGTCCACGCCCGCTAGTGCTTCGGCGGAGGAAAATGTTTCAGAGCAAGTGGCGCAGGCTCAACAATCCGAGGCTGGCATGATAGCGGTATTGTTGCCGACTTCCGGCGCTTATGCGCCTGCCGGTAAGGCGATTAAAGTGGGCTTGCAGGCGGCTTATCGGCTCGCCGCCAGTGCCGCGCCGCAGCTGCCGTTAAAGTTTTACGACAGTGCTCAGGATGATGTCGGCAGCCTGTATCAGCAGGCGGTTGCCGAAGGGGCCAAGCAGGTGATTGGGCCGCTGGTTAAAGAGCAGATTCAAGCGTTGGCTAATAATGCCAATCTCAGTGTGCCGGTGCTGGCGTTGAATCACGTCGATAATCTTAGCCAAAACCATTTGTATCAGTTCGGCTTGAGTCCAATCGATGAAGCGGAAGCGTTAGCGGTTAAAGCGCTTCACGATGGCCGACAAAGTGCCCTGGTGTTGGTGCCGAATACCTCCCAAGGCGAACGGATCGGCAATTATTTGGCGACGGCGTGGCAGAATCATGGCGGTACGGTGGCGGGCATACAATCTTACGATCCGAGACAGCATGATATTGGCGCCGTGTTGAATCAGCTGATTAGTTCTTCAAATTACCCCGGCGCTCAGCAACCGTCCCGTGCTCTGTTGCTGAGCGCCAATGCCGATGCCGCTCGGGAGCTGGCGCCGCAATTGAAATACCATCAAAACACCGATTTGGCTGTGTATGCCATGCCGACCATCTATTCCGGATCTCCCAACCCGGTGCAAGATGCCGAATTAGGTTCGTTCGAGTTTTGCGATATGCCCTGGCTGTTCGATAGTTATTTTAGCGGGCCGTTGAGTCAGTCCGCCTTGCAAAACAGTCTGCAAGGCATGCCGGACAGTTTAAGCCGCTTGGTGGCGCTGGGCGTTGACGCTTACAATTTGTTGGGACATTTGGATCAATTGCCGGTTAGGCCGTATGCCGGCGCCACTGGACATTTGTCGCTGGATAGTGAAAATCGCGTCACCCGTAAATTGGTTTGCGCGCAATTCAAGGGCGGGTTGCCGGTGGCCTCTGGGTTTGCCGAATAATGGTATTCGGCAAACCCAAGCCCGCGCATTTAGTCAAGGGCGATAGCGCCGAACGGCAGGCGCTGGACTATTTACAACAGCAGGGTTTGACGCTGGTCACCAGTAATTTTCGTTGCAAAGCCGGCGAGCTGGATCTGGTGATGAAAGACGGTGCCGCGCTAGTGATCGTCGAAGTACGCTATCGCAAATCCGAACAATTCGGCGGCGCTTTGGCCAGCATTACCCGGCAAAAACAGGCGCGCATCGTCGCTGCCACGCAACACTATGTCATAATCAACAAACTGAGCCATTACGCCATTCGTTTTGATGTGGTGGCTCTTTCCGGCGATAGCCGCATCAATTGGATTAAAAACGCTTTTCAAACCTGAATTTATGAGCTTACAAGACCGTATCATCAACCACTTTTCCGACAGCATACAGACCAAGCAGGATGCCATGGCCAGTCTATGCGAACTGATCGAGTTCGCTTCGCAAAAAATTGTCGAGGCACTGGTCAACGACAAAAAAGTGCTGACCTGCGGTAATGGTGGTTCCGCCGGGGACGCGCAGCATTTTTCTTCCGAAATGTTGAATCGCTTTGAACGCGAACGTCCCGCACTGCCGGCCATTGCTTTAAGCACCGACACATCGACCATCACCTCGATTGCCAACGACTATCATTTCGACGAAATTTTCGCCAAGCAATTGCGCGCCCTGGGGCAGGCCGGCGATATTTTATTGGTGTACACCACTAGCGGTAATTCCGCCAATATCCTCAAAGCCGTAAAGGTCGCTCACGATAGGGAAATGACTGTAATAGCGCTGAGCGGCAAGGATGGCGGTGCGTTGGCTGGCGCGCTTAACGAAGCCGATATAGAAATCCGGGTACCGTCCGGGTCCACCGCGCGGATTCAGGAAGTGCATCTACTCATCTCCCATTGTCTGTGCGATTTGATCGATCATCAGTTATTCGGCGGATAAGTGAGTTATCCAGGCCGGGATGGCGGATGGATGCTGCTAGGGTTTAATTTGATCGGGCAGTAACGATAGCTCAACAAATTAAATGCTATTTCTGCTTCATAACGCTTTAAACAATGAGTTGAGCGGCTTTGGCGTCGGTTAATCTTTGTAATTCAATTGGTTGTGTGAACAGTATGATATTAAAGTTATTGGTTATGGTATTTTTTCGAGAATATCCAGGTCTACGTTCGAATAGATTGAATTGAAATACATTTTTAATTTCACTCGGTATTGTTGCGATAAACGTAAACTACCAATACTGAGGCTACAAATTATCGCTTTATTTGAATACCAATTTTGGCGGCTCGCAATTAGGCTTTTCTTGTCAAGGCCTATTTCTGTACAAAATTAAGGGACTTTAAAAAAGCTTGCAAAGCGCGATTTAATGGGTGTAAGGTTGAGCCCAACGGCATGGAAAATTAATTTAAATTAGCGACTTATAAACAACGGCTTTTGTAAAAAAGCATCAATTATGTTGCTAATTGGCAAATTATTTTTACAAGGTTTTAATTGCCGTTGTAGTTTTATACAGGGGTAAAATGACGGCGCAATCTGATTGTGCGTCTATAACAATAATATATATACCAAGAGTTTGACTATGTCCCAATTTCCAATTGATCTCGGCGCTTATCAGCGCATCGCTTTAAACCCAAACAACCCAACTTTAACTGCCGAGCAAAGAGCCAGCCTCAAAGCCAATATCCAGCTTTGTCGCGACGCTATCGTATTTTTCACTGCCACGGGTGCTGCCCGTGGGGTGGGCGGACATACCGGCGGGCCTTACGATACGGTGCCTGAAGTTATGATCATGGATGCGTTATTCCGTGGTTCGGATGCGTTTGTACCGATATTTTTCGACGAAGCCGGGCATCGGGTGGCAACCCAATATTTGATGTCCACCTTGAACGGCGACCTGCCGGCCGAACGTCTGATGGAATACCGTGCCGCGCATTCTCATTTGCCTGGTCACCCCGAGTTGGGTTTTACGCCAGGCGTAAAATTCAGTTCCGGCCGTTTGGGCCACATGTGGCCGTATGTAAATGGCGTGGCAATCGCCAACCCCGGCAAGGTTTTATTTTGCCTGGGTTCCGACGGTTCGCAGCAGGAAGGTAACGATGCGGAAGCAGCCCGTCTGGCGGTGGCGCAAGGGTTGAATGTAAAACTGATTATCGACGATAACAATGTCACCATCGCCGGTCACCCCTCCGATTATTTAAAAGGTTGCAGTACCGCCAAAACGCTGGCGGGTCAAGGCGTCACCGTTTTGGAAGGCGACGGCGAAGATCTTGACGATTTATATAAACGTATTTGCACCGCGATTAATACGTCTGGCCCGGTAGCGGTCATCAACCATAGGCCGATGTGCCCAGGCATTGTCGGTCTCGAAGGTTCGACGCACGGCCATGACGTAGTATCTGTCAAAGTCGCGCTGGAATATCTGGAGTCGCATGGTCAACAAGCGGCGGCCGACCATCTAAGAACCGTGCAAGCGCCTAAAAACGACGCGGTATTTTTGGGTTCCAGCGATAAATGGGATGCCAACCGTAACGTGTTCGGCGACGCTTGCGTGGAAATCCTCGGCCGCATGAGTGATGCGGAAAGAATCGAAAAAGTGCGGGTGGTCGATAGTGATTTGGAAGGCTCTTGCGGCCTGATCAAAATTCACAAAGCCTTCCCGGAAGTATTCATATCCTCCGGTATCATGGAACGCGGCAATTTCGCGGCGGCGGCCGGTTTCGGCATGGAAGCGGGCAAACAAGGTATTTTCGGTACGTTCAGTGCGTTTTTGGAAATGTGTATTTCCGAAATCACCATGGCGCGCCTGAACAATTCCAATGTGCTGAGCCATTTCTCGCATTCCGGTATCGACGACATGGCGGACAACACCTGCCATTTCGGTTTAAACAATATGTTTGCCGACAATGGTTTGAGCGACGGTTACGATACCAATCTGTATTTCCCGGCCGATCCGCTGCAGATGAAAGCCTGTCTGGAAACCATTTTCTTCAATCCCGGTTTGCGCTTCGTGTTCTCAACCCGCTCCAAAGTGCCGACTATTCTGGATAGTAATGGCAACGAGTTCTTCGGCGGTGCTTATAAATTCGTATCCGGCAAGGATGAAGTGATTCGGGAAGGTAGCGCCGGTTATATCGTCAGCTTTGGTGAGGCCTTGTACCGCTCGCTGGATGCCGTGGAGCGCCTGAAAAAACAAGGTATCGATGTCGGCTTGATCAACAAACCGACACTTAACGTCATAGACGAAGATATGCTGGCCAAGATCGGTAAATCGCCCAAGGTGATGGTGGTTGAAGCCTTTAACCGCAAGACAGGTTTGGGTAGTCGAATGGGAAGCTGGTTGCTGGAGCGCGGCTATACGCCTAAATACGCGCATCTGGGTACGCATAAAGAAGGCTGCGGTGGTTTGTGGGAGCAATTCCCTCATCAAGGCATCGATCCCGAGGGCATCATGGCTAGCTTCTTAAAAGATTAACACCCTCCTTAATTTAGGGCACAGGACGTGCCCTTTCTTTTAGAGGATAATTTTATATCCAAGTTGGAATCGATTTTTCAATGAAGCTAAAGCTATGTCTACAATTATTTATGCCCTAACCGTACTTTACTTTTCGTATGTTATTTATGTTGTTCTTGGAGATAAGATAGGGGTTTTGATTAAATATAATTTCCCTAATTATTTATCCGGTTTATTAAAGTAACACCAATCCTCGGTAAATAGCTATATTATTTCCGAGGATTATTATTGTACGAGTAAAATGGAAAAACGCATCATCGGTAGTATTGAAACATCCACCCCGCTCACGGCGGAAAATTGGCGTGACCTGGACGCTCTCGCAAGCGTTGAAGTAAGCTCTGAAAATCCGGATCGTCCTATAGAAGCCGCATTGCTGCCGGGGTTTAAACAAGGCTGGCAAGCGGGCGGACCGGGTGAGCAAACCATTCGGTTGTTATTTGGGCAGGCGCAAAATATCCGCTGCGTGCAGCTCGATTTCTTGGAATCCGCTTTCAGTAGAACGCAAGAATATGTGTTGCGTATGTCTCAGGATCAGGGTGCCACTTTCAGAGACATCGTTCGGCAACAATGGAATTTCAGTCCCGACGGGGCGACTGCGGAATCCGAAATGCATTTAGTCGATATGGTTGGCGTAACGACTATTGAATTAATTATTAAGCCGGATATCGGCAATCCCTCGGCAGTGGCCACGTTAGAGAAAATACGAGTATACGAGTTATTTTCAAGTTAAATAGTCCGGCGAGGCTTTGCAAACTAAACCTGCTCCCAAGCTACATTCCAGTCAAGAAAATCATCGATTGCTTTTATGTCGGTAAAGCTCGCATAAGCCAGGCCAAGTTTGGCATAGGCGGCTTCAAGGGAATTATTCCAGATCATTTTGCCGCCGGAGGCAAGTATCTGTTGAGTTGAACTATAAGCTGCAGCGGATTTTATGGACGGCGCCATATAAAGCGGAATGCCGTTTTGCCGACAACGTTGGCAGAAAGCCAGTAGACTGTTGGCTTGGCCCCATTGTTGCGAGGCGCAAGCGGTACCGGAATGATAAAGGTCGTGCAATACGGCGTCGACATTTTCCAGATCAAAACATCGGTAATTTAGGCCAGGATAAGGCTTGATCAATAATATGTGCGCAAATCGATTTTTTAGGCCGGTTACCGGCGTATGTCTAGGCGGCAAATCATGCAAGACTGTAAAGCCGCCGTTCTCATAGCGTAGATAGGGTTTGGCTTGCACGCTAATAAAATCGCCGCTGAGAGGTAAGCAGCTGTTTAAGCGTGTGCCGATATGCACATGCATGGGTTGGCCTGGGTTTTGGTAAGGAACAAATAGCCCGGCTTGGCGCTGTTGGCGTATGAACGCCACGGCGCACATAAAATTGCGCAAGCCGTTAGCTTGCGGATTCCCCAAGGGATAATTACTAGATACCAGCAGCAGTGGAATTTTTAACGCATTGAAATAGATGCCCAAAGTCGCCGCGCTAAAAGCCAGCGTATCCGTGCCATGGGTGATTATGATGCCGTCGAATTGCGATAAATCCTGGCTTTCTATGGCCTCAATGATCTGTTGCCAAACACCCGGATGCAGATTTTCGCTGAGGATTTGTACCGGCTGCAGGCTGGTAAATTTAATTTGGTTGTGATCGCGATAATGTTGGCTGAACAGATGCAGCAATTGAAAACCGGCACCGGCATGGGTATCGATAGCGCCATGTTCGACTTGAGAGCCGATTGTGCCGCCTGTAAAGACTAGAAGGATATGTTTCATATAAAATGTACAGCCAAGTTAAGTCGCGCATAGTAATCACAAACCATGAAAATTTCACTGATCGTCGCCATGGCCAGTAATCGGGTCATCGGTCTGAATGGGGCGATGCCATGGCATTTGTCCGCGGATTTAAAGCGCTTCAAGCACATTACGCTGGGCTCGCCCATTTTGATGGGGCGTAAAACTTTTGAGGCCATCGGCAGGCCGTTGCCTGGCCGGGAAAATCTCATTATCAGCCGCAACAGGGATTATCACCAGCCCGGCTGCCGGGTTTTTGCCGATATTGAAAGTGCGTTGGAACAGCTACAAGCTGGTTCGGAACTATTTGTAATCGGCGGTGCGACGCTTTATGAAACGATGTTGCCGCAAGCGGATAATCTTTATTTAACCCTCATTGAACGCGAATTTGCCGGCGACACCTATTTCCCGGAGATAGATTATTCGGCCTGGCAGAGCTTGGAACGGGTCGAGGTGGCTGACGATCCGAGTGTGGATTTTTCGTATAGTTTTTTGACATTGACCAGACGAAACCGGGTTTAACGATAGCAAAAAGCCCCGGAGCGGCTTACAATTACTCATTGTCATAAAACTGTCATATTCGCTTCATACTATTGTCACGCTCAAAGGGCAGTATAGATTCTGGTTTTAAACATTGATTGAGAAATAATATGAAAAAAACATTTCAGCTGAAGTCACTCATCCTTGGATTTGGCTTTGCTTCTACAGCATTTATGGCAAGTGGCGTGGCGGCTGCGCCAGCTTCTGTTGACCCATCCTTGCCAGAATATGCGGCAGCTAGCGGCGTATCGGGCAACATTTCCAGTGTGGGTTCCGATACGTTGGCTAATTTAATGACATTGTGGGCTGAAGAGTTCGGCAAAGTATATCCAAATGTCAATATTCAAATTCAAGCAGCCGGTTCTTCGACCGCGCCACCGGCTCTGACCGAAGGGACTTCAAACCTGGGCCCGATGAGCCGCAAAATGAAAGACAACGAAATCGACGAGTTTGAAAGCAAATACGGCTACAAACCGACTGCAATTCCCGTTGCCATTGACGCCCTGGCTGTATTCGTAAACAAAGATAACCCTGTGAAAGGTTTGAGCATTCCACAAGTGGACGCCATCATGTCATCCACTCGTAAATGCGGTCATGCTACAGACATTACTACCTGGGGTGAAGCGGGGTTGACTGGCGGTTGGGCTGGTAAGCCCATTCAATTGTATGGCCGTAACTCTGTTTCCGGCACTTACGGTTTTTTCAAAGACGAAGCGTTGTGCAAAGGCGATTACAAAAGCAACGTTAACGAACAACCTGGTTCAGCTTCCGTCGTTCAAGCTGTAACCACATCCAACAATGGTATTGGCTACTCCGGTATCGGTTACACCACTTCCGGTGTCAGAGCAATTCCGTTGGCCGCCAAAGATGGCTCGCCTTTTGTCGACCCTACTCCAGAGAACGCAACTTCAGGTACATACCCGCTGTCTCGCTTCCTGTACGTTTATGTCAACAAAAAACCAAACGAACCATTGGCACCATTAGAAAAAGAATTCATCAAAATGGTACTGTCTAAAACCGGTCAACAAGTTGTTGTTAAAGACGGTTATATTCCACTACCGGCTAAAGCGGTTGAGAAAGCCTTAACACTGATTCAATAATCATCATTTACGGACGAGTGATACAGGGAATTAATAGCAAGGATGCTTTAAGGAATTAAAGTAAAATCAATAAATTAATTATAATGTTTGATTTTACGCCCGTTAATAAAGCCGATAAATTACCCTGGTGATTTGTCGGCTTTTTTATACTTAAAATCCTTGTAGTGTGATACAAGGACGCCACGTATTACTACTTATGTTTTGTTATGTCTGAAACTCAATCTTCCGCGGCGAAATCGACGCTGTTGCAGCTGTCATCAAGCGATGCTTATCAGCGTTGGCGGCTATTAAAAGATAAAATCGTGGCTCAAGCCGTTGTTATTGGCGGGTTGAGTATTATTCTGGCGATTGTTTTGATCTTTTTCTATCTACTTTATGTGGTATTTCCATTGTTACTGTCGTCGCATGCCGAATCGGTAAGCAGCTACGATGCGCCGGAACCCGCGATGGGCAGTACCGTGTTTTTGTCCATGGAGGAACAAAACGAAATTGGGGTTCGTTTTACCGATACGGGGAAAGCTGTTTTTTTTGCGGTTGCCGACGGACAGGTAAACCGGATAGTTGATTTGCCGATACCGGAAGGGGTGCGGATTACTAGTTATGCCCATGGTAGCGTCGATAAAGGCATTATCGTTTATGGTTTGTCCGATGGCAGGGTTTTAGTCGTCAGGCATGAATACAAATTATCCTATCCAGAAAGCAAGCGCTTAATAACCCCGACTATTTCGTATCCGTTCGGAACTGAGCCAACGGTAATCGACAACAGTGGGCAGGCGCTCAGCAAAGTCACGGTTAAGGTCGGTGATAAAAACACCAGCTTTTTAGCCAAAACAGCGGATAGCCGCTTGGTATTCGTCACCCTGGGCAAAAAGGAATCGATGTTCGATGACGAAGTCACTTGGGAGCGCACCGATGCCGTATTGGATATGACGGCCGGCGATGTGGATTTTATGCTGCTGGACAAGGAGTTTCGCAACCTTTATCTGGCTAGCCGTACCGGCGATTTGACCGTGGTGGATGTCACCGATAAAAGCGAGCCGGTCATCAAGCACAAAATCAACGTCATGAAGCAAGGTGGTGAAATCACCAGCATGGAATTTTTGAACGGCGATATTTCCGTATTGATTGGCGACAGCCGCGGCGAGTTGGCGCAATGGACTATTGTGCGCGACAAGCAAAATCATTACAGCGTGCAGAAGTTACGTTCGTTCAAGGTATCCGATGCGCCGATCATTACCATCAATCCCGAGCAGCGCCGTAAAGGCATGCTGGCGGTGGACGCCAATGGCGAAATGGGAATATACAACACCACGGCCGAGCGGGAATTAATCAAGGAAAAAGTGGCGGATTCAAAGCCGGTTGCCGTGACCCTGTCGCCGCGCGCCAATGCATTTTTGATGCAAACCGAGGACGGTAAAATACAGCATTGGAAAGTGGAAAATGAACATCCGGAGGTATCCTGGTCTTCGTTATGGCAAAAAGTCTGGTACGAAAGTTACCCCGAACCTGATTATGTATGGCAATCGTCCGCGGCCAGTAACGATTTCGAACCGAAAATGAGCTTGACACCGTTGGTGTTCGGCACCTTGAAAGCCTCGTTCTATGCCATGATAGTTGCTATTCCGTTGGCTTTGTTCGGAGCGATTTATACCGGTTATTTCATGGCGCCGAGTATGCGCCAGTATGTAAAACCCGGTATCGAAATCATGGGAGCATTACCCACCGTGATATTGGGTTTTCTGGCCGGGTTATGGCTGGCGCCCTTTGTGGAAGTGCACTTAACCGGCATCTTTGCGCTATTAATGTTTGTACCATTGGGTGTCATGATCTTTGCTTATGTTTGGCAATATGCGCCAAACGCGGTCCGTAATAACATTCCCGAAGGCTGGGATGTCATTGTGTTGGTGCCGGTCATTATCTTCAGCGGTTGGTTTGCATTCGAATTAAGTCCTGTTGTAGATGAGTATTGCTTTGGTGGTGATTTACGCACCTGGATGCGAACTGAATTCGGTATCGGCTACGACCAGCGCAACACCTTGGTGGTCGGTTTAGCCATGGGATTCGCCGTGATTCCGATGGTATTTTCAATTGCCGAGGACGCTATCTTTAGTGTGCCCAAACATTTGACAACGGGTTCCCTGGCTTTGGGGGCGACACCTTGGCAGACCTTGGCTAAAGTAGTGATTCTGACCGCTAGCCCGGGTATTTTCTCTGCGGTGATGATAGGCTTGGGCCGCGCCGTGGGTGAGACCATGATCGTATTAATGGCGACAGGCAACACACCGGTGATGGATATCAGTATTTTTCAAGGTTTGCGGACGCTATCCGCCAATATCGCCGTGGAAATGCCCGAGGCCGAAGTCAATAGTACGCATTATCGGGTGTTGTTTTTAGCGGCCTTGGTGCTGTTCATGTTTACGTTTATTGTCAATTCACTGGCTGAATTGGTACGTCAGAATCTGAGACAAAAATACAGTTCGTTATGATTAAAGCATGGTTTAAGAGCGGTTCCCCGTGGATCTGGATGACAGCTGGTGCGGTCAGCATTAATTTATTGCTTGTTGGGGGCCTGTTGGTATTGATTGCAATTCGAGGGTTGGGGCATTTTTGGCCAGCGAATATTGTGGAATATCAATACCAGAATCAACAAGGCCAGAACTCGGTCATCATCGGCGAGGAAGTTGATGAATCGTTGTTGCCTGAAGCTCAAGCCAGGGCGGCAGGGTTTGAGGTGTTGAACGGTGCCAAATATTTGCATCAGTATCTGGTGAAAACCGGCAACCGCGATATTCTGGGTAGCGATTTCCGCTGGATACAGGACCAATATATACGTCAAAAAAGTAACCCGCTAGATCTGATTGCCGTTGAGCGCAGGGAGTGGGGTAATTTTTACGGTCGTTTGCTGGCGGTAAAACAAAACGGCCAAGTTATAGCGGACGGTGAACAAGCTTGGCCCGTGGCGCAGGAAAAACTGGCTGAAGCCTTGGCCTTGTTTGATGAAATCGACAGTCTGCAGGATAAAGATGTAGGAGCGATTAATTACGATCTGGAACGCTTACGCTTGAAACAACGCGCCCTGGAATTGAAAAATCAATGGAACGGCACCAAAAGCCAGGAATTTGCTGCGCAAAAATTAGCCTATGAAGAGCAATATAAAGTCATCCAGGCACAACTGGGCAAGCTGAATCAGGAAATCAAGACTTACAGCATTATGGTCTCCGAGGCGGGGGGGCGGGAAATCAACATTCCACTGAATAGAGTGGTGAAGCTGACCCGCCCCAATGCCATGAGCGTACTGGATAAATCCATTGAGTACGTGAAAAACTTTAAATCCTTTATTACCGAGGATCCGCGCGAAGCCAATACCGAAGGCGGTATATTTCCGGCCATATTCGGTACGGTGTTAATGGTGATGCTAATGGCTGTGGTAGTGACTCCGTTTGGGGTGATCGCGGCGGTTTACCTGCGGGAATATGCCAAACAAGGCTTTATTACCCGTATCATCCGTATTGCGGTCAACAATCTGGCCGGGGTGCCGTCGATTGTTTACGGTGTGTTCGGCCTGGGCTTTTTTGTCTACATCATCGGCGGCAATATCGACAAGATATTTTTTCCAGAAGCGGCGCCCGCTCCGGTATTCGGCACGCCGGGTTTGTTATGGGCTTCCCTGACCCTGGCATTATTGACCCTGCCGGTGGTGATTGTTGCCACCGAGGAAGGCTTGTCCCGCATACCTAAATCGATTCGGGAAGGCAGTTTGGCCTTGGGTGCGACCAAAGCCGAAACCTTGTGGCGCACGGTATTGCCCATGGCCAGTCCGGCCATTATGACAGGCCTGATTTTGGCCGTGGCGCGCGCGGCTGGCGAGGTGGCGCCATTGATGTTGGTGGGCGTGGTTAAGCTGGCCCCGACGTTGCCGTTGGACGGCAACTTTCCCTATCTGCATTTAGACCGAAAATTCATGCACTTGGGCTTTCATATTTACGATGTGGGTTTTCAAAGTCCTAACGTCGAAGCGGCAAGGCCTTTGGTTTATGCAACGTCCTTGCTGTTGGTGATGGTGATCATTGGTTTGAACATGTTCGCAATCGCCATCCGCAACAATTTAAGAGAAAAATATCGCGCACTGGAAAATTAACGTTGTTCATCAACACGACACGTTTGGATTAAACACAATGACAACAGAAGCAAGAAAAACCCATGCCATTGATATCAATGCGCTGAATCGAGCCGACAAGTCCGGCCGCGACAAGTTTGATACCTGCATTTCGGTACAGGATTTGAATTTGTTTTACGGTAGCAAACAAGCGTTACACAAAGTCAGTATGGAAATGCCCCGTAAAAAGGTTACCGCTTATATCGGCCCCAGCGGTTGCGGCAAATCGACTTTATTGCGCTGCATTAACCGCATGAACGATCTGGTCGACGGGGTCACTATTCAGGGGAAACTGTTACTGGATGGGGAAGATATTTACGATAAAAACATTAATGTGGCCGCTTTGCGGCGGCGGGTGGGTATGGTGTTTCAAAAACCCAACCCATTTCCGAAAAGTATTTATGAAAATGTTGCTTACGGATTGCGCATACAAGGTATTAACGACAGACGGGTCTTGGATGAAATCGTCGAAAAATCCCTGCGGGGCGCCGCCTTGTGGGACGAAGCCAAAGATCGGTTGAACGACAACGCCTTAGGCATGTCGGGCGGTCAGCAGCAACGTCTGGTCATTGCCCGCGCCATCGCCATCGAGCCCGAGGTGATCCTGCTCGACGAACCGGCTTCGGCCTTGGACCCGATTTCCACCTTGAAAATCGAAGAATTGATAGACGAGCTCAAGGAAAAATATACTATCGTCATTGTTACCCACAATATGCAACAGGCAGCCCGGGTCTCGGATTACACTGCATTTATGTACATGGGCGAGCTGATCGAGTTTGGTGAAACCAGCGAGCTGTTTACCAATCCGTCAAAAAAACAAACCGAAGATTACATTACCGGGCGTTACGGTTAGGAGCATCATTCATGGATAACAGCATCATAAACCAACACATTTCCCGTCAGTTCAATAAGGAAATGGAAGACATCCGTAACAAGGTGTTGACCATGGGCGGACTGGTCGAACAACAGGTCGATTTAGCGACCAACGCCTTCATGAGTTATGACATGGAAAGTGCGGAAAAAGTGATCCAGCAGGACCAGTTGATCAACGCATTGGAAAAAGATATCGACCACGAATGTACTGAAATCATGGCCAAACGACAGCCGGCGGCGTTTGATTTGCGTATGTTGATCGCTACCATCAAGATCATTACCGATTTGGAGCGCATCGGCGATGAAGCAGCCCGTATCGCCAAAATGACCATGCGGATCGAGGCGGCCGATTATTATCAGGATAAGTACTACGAAATCGAGCATTTATTGGAGATGGTCAAGGAAATGCTCAATGGCGCGCTGGATGCCTATGCCCGTACCGATACCGAGGAAGTCATTGCCATCACCGCGCAAGATCACAAGGTAGACCGCGAATACACCAGTATTACCCGGCAGTTGATCACCCAGATGATGGAAGACCCGCGCAATATTACCCGGGCGTTGGATATGCTATGGACCGCTCGTGCCTTGGAGCGGATAGGCGATCATTCCTGTAACGTCTGCGAGCATGTTATCTATATGGTCCAAGGCAAGGATGTGCGCCATCTCACCCATGAAGAATTGGAAAAGACCGTCAACGAGGGGCGCTAACAGGGGAATCCATTCCTAAAGAATGGCCGCAAAAGGATTCGCGGCCAAAAACGTTCAGCCTAACCTTGCCGGTAACGGAGCTCTAAAACTCTGTTTTACCCGCTCTTAACAACTGGCGCCGTAAGTGATCGAGTTCTTCCTGCATATCAGCGACTAAGGCGGCCAGCTCGGGATGGGCTTCGAAGTTGCGTTCGATAGTTATCATGCGTTTGGCTCGGTTCAGTTCCATGGCGGTGAAACACCATTGATCAGATTCGCACTTAGTGGCGGACAATAAACCCTCCTCGATGTGCCGCATCACCCAGTCGGGTTCAACCGAGCACAGTGCCGCCAATTGCTCCACTGTCAGGTAAGTGTCTTCTATAACCGCGGTTAAGGTAATTTCGGTATGTGACATGATTTAACTCCGTGCGGCACGCGGGTCGAAGGCCAGTTCCTGCGCCATGCTTCGGTAAAGTTGTCGGGCTTTTTCAGTGTCGGCGGGCGGTAATACCACTTGAATATCCAGGAACAGATCCCCAGGAGGCCGGCTTGGAATACCCTTGCCGCCTAGACGCAGTTGCCGGCCGCTTTGAGTGCCTTCCGGTATCCGTACCTTCAGCTGGCCATCAATCAGATGGACATTCACCATCGCCCCCAGTGCGGCTTCCCAAGGCGTCACCGGTAAACCGAGATGCAGGTTGCGACCATCGATCCTGAATCTGGGGTGCGGGTTGAAACAGACCTCCAATAACAAATCTCCGGTTTTACCTTCGCCAAGTCCGGGAGCACCCTGACCGGCCAAACGAATGATTTGGCCTTCGTAAACGCCTTGGGGGATTTTAATATTGAGCAGCCGGTTTTCCAGCAGAACATGTCCCTGTGGATCCATGCGCGGCACGCGCAGGCCAATTTGTCTGGAAGCGCCTCTAAAGCTGTCCTCCAGATCCAGCATGACCTTCGCATGGTGATCTTCACCGCGGGCGCTAACCTTTCCCTGGCTGTAAAACCCGCCTTGCTTGCCCGTGCCGCCACGCATTTTGCCGAACAGTTCGGCAAAAAAGTCGCTAAACTCGGACGCTTCTCCGGCATTAAAGCCGCGACCGGAGAATTCAAAACCGGCATCCCAGTTAGGTGGCGGTTTAAACTCCTGCCCGGGTTTATAGCCACGGCCAAGTTGGTCATAAGCGGCGCGTTTTTCGACATCGGAGAGCACGGTATAGGCTTCATTGATCTCCTTCATCTTCGCTTCGGCATTCGCTTCCTTGGAGACGTCGGGATGATATTTGCGGGCCAGTTTGCGAAAGGCCTTTTTAATATCGGCCAGCGCGGCATCTTTTTTAACGCCCAAGACTTGATAATAATCCTTGTATTGCAATGATCCCCCTTGTGATTGCTGTCACGCCAGGTACTCTGGTTGGTTAAATCCGTTCGAATTTAAAAAATAGCATACATCATCAACTGATAAATTGTTGCCAGGAAAATAAGCCATGCCTATCACCCAACCTTGCTTTCGACCCGCATGGTGGTTAAACAACCCGCATTTACAAACCTTGTATCCGGCCTTGTTACGTAAAGTGCCGCCATTGCAGCGGAAACGGGAACGTTTATCAACCCCGGATGGCGATTTTATCGATCTGGATTGGTATGGGGAAAACCACGGCGTTATCGTGATATTACTGCATGGCTTGTCAGGCAGCTCGCAGTCGGGATACATCGTCGGTTTACAACGTAGCTTGCGGCAATGCGGTTATGCCAGTGTGGCGATGAACTTTCGCGGTTGTAGCGGCGAACCCAATCGTCTGGCGCGTTGTTATCATTCGGGCGAAACCGAGGATATCGATTTTGTCTATCAAACGCTAAGCCAGCGCTACCCGGAGACTGCGTTTGCCGCCGTAGGATTTTCATTAGGCGGCAACGTATTATTGAAGTGGTTGGGAGAGCAAGGCGATAACCTTAACTTATCCGCAGCCGTGGCGGTTTCGGCGCCTCTTTTGTTAAACGAGTGCGCCACTAAATTGGATAACGGTTTTTCCAGAATTTACCGCAAGCATTTATTGGATGAATTAAAGCGCTACATGCATGCAAAACAGCGGTATTTGCAGACAAGCGGTCGTGAGGCGGAAGCCGATAAATTGGCCCGGTTAGGCGATTTGGCGAACATTCAATCGTTTTGGCGATACGATGATCGGGTAGTGGCAAAATTACACGGTTTTAAAGATGTGCATGATTACTATCGCCGCTGCAGTTCCCGGCAATTTTTATCGGCGATTCGAGTGCCGACTTTGCTGATTCAAGCCGAAGACGATCCTTTTATGACCCCGGCGGTTCTGCCTAATGCCGATGAACTTGCGCCACTAGTTCAATTGGAAGTGTGCAGCGCGGGCGGTCATGTCGGGTTTGTAATTAGCCGAAACCGGTGTAGAGCCGATTATTGGCTGGAACAGCGGATCCCGCTGTTTCTAAGCAAATATCTACCGGATTCGGAGGGTTTCGTCCGGGGTGAGCAGGGGTAAGCTAACCCGGTATAGGCCTTGTCCAGCCAGCTTGGCCGAGCTTTTTCAGGTATAATCCCGCTATTTTTATTATTCAAGTGGCTCTCAGCGTGTCTACTAGCAAAAACGATGTCTCTACTTTTCAGGGCCTGATTTTGACCTTGCAGGAATACTGGTCGAATCAGGGATGTGTATTGTTGCAACCTTTGGATCAGGAAGTGGGCGCCGGTACGTTTCACCCCGCCACGTTTCTGCGCGCCATCGGTCCGGAGCCCTGGAATTCGGCTTATGTGCAGCCATCCCGCCGCCCAACCGACGGCCGTTATGGCGAAAATCCCAACCGCTTGCAGCATTACTATCAATTTCAGGTGGTGATGAAACCGTCACCCGCCGATATTCAGGAGTTGTACTTGGGTTCGTTGCGGCATTTGGGCTTGGACTTGCTGGAACACGATATCCGTTTCGTCGAAGATAACTGGGAATCGCCGACGCTGGGTGCCTGGGGTTTGGGCTGGGAAGTGTGGTTGAACGGCATGGAGGTCACCCAGTTTACCTATTTCCAACAAGTAGGCGGTTTGGAATGCAAGCCGGTCACCGGCGAGATCACTTACGGCCTGGAACGTATCGCCATGTATCTGCAAGGCGTGGCATCCGTGTTCGATTTAGTCTGGACTAGCGGCCCGCAAGGTGTGGTCACTTACGGCGATGTATTTCACCAAAACGAAGTGGAAATGTCGGAATTTAACTTTGATTTGGCGAATGTGGATTTTTTGTTTCAGTGCTTCGATACCTATGAACGCGAATGTCTGATGTTACTGGACAAAAACTTGCCGTTGCCGGCTTATGAAATGGTCTTGAAAGCTTCGCACTCGTTTAATTTGCTGGATGCGCGGCATGCGATTTCCGTTACCGAACGCCAACGTTTCATTTTGAGAGTGCGCAATATGGCCAAGTCGGTGGCCGAGGCTTATTACAATCGCCGGGAAGCGTTGGGCTTTCCTATTCTTGCCAGACAGGGAGCGTAACATGACCGCGACTAATCATTTGTTATTTGAACTGGGTTGCGAAGAGCTGCCGCCGAAATCACTGAAAAAACTCAGTCAGGCCTTGCTGGATAATGTCCTGGCCGGATTGAACGATGCAGGACTGAGCTACAATCAGGGGCGTGCCTATGCGACGCCGCGCCGTTTGGCGGTATTGATCAACGATCTGCAAACTTTTCAGGCCGACAAGGTCGTCGAGAAACGCGGCCCGGCGGTGATGGCGGCATTCGGCCCGGATGGCACGCCCAGCAAGGCCGCTCAGGGTTTTGCAGCCAGCTGCGGAGCAAGTTTCGAACAACTGGAAAAGCTGGAAACCGACAAGGGGGCTTGGTTGGTGTTTAAGCAGGCCGTCAAAGGTCAGTCGACTGCCGAATTGATCCCGGACATCATCCGCAAAAGCCTGAACAATCTGCCGATCGCCAAGCGCATGCGCTGGGGCAGTCTGGACAGCGAGTTTGTCCGGCCTGTACATTGGGCTGTACTGCTGTTCGGCGCGCAAGTCATTGATACCGAGATCCTGGGCATCAAAACCGGTCGTAGCACGCGCGGCCACCGTTTCCATGCGCCGCAGGCATTGGAGATTGCCAGCCCGCACGATTACTTGGGCACTCTAAGTTCGCAAAGCAAAGTCTTGGCCGATTTCGAAGAGCGCATGGCCATCATTCGGGATGCTGCCAATCAGGCCGCCGCCAATGTCGGCGGTGAAGCGCATATCGAAGAGGACTTACTGGAAGAAATTGCGGCGCTAAACGAATGGCCGGTACCGGTAGTGGGTAATTTCGATGCCCGTTTCCTGGAGTTGCCGAAGGAAGTGCTGATTACCACCATGCAGTCCAACCAAAAGTATTTTCCGGTTAAAAACGCCGAAGGCGGCCTGTTACCGCATTTTATTACCTTTGCCAATATCGAAAGTTCTAACCCGGTTTCGATTCAGCAAGGGAACGAGCGGGTGGTGTTGCCTCGTTTATCGGATGCCGAATTTTTCTGGAAACAAGATAGAAAGCAGGCATTGGCCGATCGCGTCGACAGTTTAAAAACCATTGTGTTCCAGAAAGACCTAGGTACTTTGTTTGATAAGACCGAACGAGTGGCCGGTCTGGCAGTGTTGATAGCTGAAAAATTGGATGCCGATATTGCGTTAGCCAAACGCGCGGCGCTGCTGGCCAAGACCGATCTGATGACCAACATGGTTGGCGAATTCGCCAATCTGCAAGGTACCATGGGCTTCTATTATGCGAGAGCGGATGGTGAGGATATAGCCGTAGCGAGGGCGCTGGAAGAGCAGTACTTTCCAAAACAATCCGGGGGCATGGTTCCTCAGGCTCAAATTAGCGTGGCGCTGGCGCTGGCTGAGAAAATCGATACGTTGGCCGGCATATTTAGCGCAGGTTTGATCCCTACCGGCGATAAGGATCCTTATGCCCTGCGTCGTGCTACCTTGGGTATCTTGCGGATTATCATTGAAAACGGCTTGCGGCTGGATGTAGTTGAATTGTTGGACGTGGCGTTGGACCAATTCAGCCACAGCTTTAACAAGACCGAAACCCGGCAAAAAGTGATCGGTTTCATCTTTGATCGTTTGAGAGGCTATTGCCTGGACCAAGGCTATAGTAGTGATGAATTCGAAGCGGTATTGGCCGCCAATCCAACTCAGCCGTTCGATTTTTGGCAGCGAATTCGAGCGGTTCAGTCATTTAGACAGTTACCGGAAGCGGAAAGCCTGGCGGCGGCAAATAAGCGCATCATCAACATTCTGAAAAAATCCGAACAAGCTGTTTCCAGCTCGATAGGCACATTGGTCGAAGCGGAAGAGAAAAATCTGTTGGCGGAAGCCGAGTCATCAGCCGCGGATATTCTGCCTTTATTGGCGGAGCAAAATTATCAGTTGGCGCTGAATCGCTTGGCGGAACTACGCGATAGCGTGGATGCGTTTTTCGATCATGTCATGGTGAACACCGATGACGTGGCGCTGCGTAACAGCCGTTTGGCTTTGTTGGCGATGTTGTCCAATCAATTTTTACAAATTGCCGATATTTCCAAACTGCAATCGTGACGGAGCGTTGGGTCATCCTGGATCGTGATGGTACGATCAATATCGATTCCGATGAGTTTGTTAAATCGCCCGACGAATGGCTGCCGTTACCCGGTAGCCTGGAAGCGATAGCCGAGCTCAATCGGCATGGCTTCAAAGTGGTCGTCATCACCAATCAATCGGGGTTGGCGAGAGGGTTGTTCGACTTGGCTGCGTTGTCAGCGATGCACGATAAAATGCAACGCATGCTGGCGGAGCTGGGTGGGCAAATTGAAGCCATTTATTTTTGCCCGCACGGGCCTAACGACCAATGCTCTTGCCGAAAACCCAAGGCGGGATTATTTAAGGCTTTTGCCAGAGACAAGCAGGTCGATTTGCAGGCGGTTTACGCAATTGGTGACTCATATCGCGACATAGAGGCCGCTCAAGCCGCGGGTGTCCGCCCTGTGTTGGTTAAAACCGGCAAAGGCCTGAAAACCTTAGAAAGCCATCCTCAGCTAAATTTACCCATATTTGATAACCTTTATGACGCAGCGCACTACATCGTCTCCAAAAGCTGATTTCAAAGTCTATTTGGGCTCGACTTTATTTTTTATCTACGTTTTATTTTCCACGCCGATTGTCGGTGTGGCAATCCTGGGCGGCTTTTTCCTGCCTTTTCCGATGAGATATAAATTTGCGGACATCTGGATCGATTGTCTGTTGTTCATGCTGAAATTATGTTGCGGCTTAAGCTACGAAGTTGAAGGATTGGAAAATGTCCCTAACGATCGGGCGGCCATTATTCTTAGCAAGCATCAGTCGGCTTGGGAGACGATTGCCTTGCGGCAAATTATTAGTCCGCAAACAGCGGTCCTAAAGAAGTCGCTATTACAAATTCCATTTGGCGGCTGGGCATTGGCAACCTTGAAACCGATAGCCATTGACCGCAGCAACCAGAAGGAGGCTTTGAAAATGTTGCTGGACCAGGGTGTTGAACGGTTACAGGAGGGGTTGTTTGTACTGATTTTTCCGGAAGGGACTCGGGTAGCGCCTGATGCATATAAAAAGTTTAATGCCGGGGGTGCCATGCTTGCAAATAAATCGGGTTTTCCGGTCATTCCTTTGGCCCACAATGCCGGTGAATTTTGGCCTCGTAACAGCTTTGTGAAATTCCCCGGGGTAATCAAGGTCAAAATCGGTCCTATGATTTCAACACTGAATAAAAGTACCAAGGATATTAATGCTGAGGCGGAAGCCTGGATTTCTCAGGCTATGCTGAGTATTGCAAAGGAATCCGGTTGAGAAATAGTTCTTGCGGGAGGGGGTATTGAAAGGAAATTATGAAAAATGAGAAGGCCCACCTAGGTGAGCATGAGCCTTACGTCTAAAAGTTAAAGCTGTACTGAAGTAGAGCTAGAAACTTTTTGTTTCGACGCGTCTGGATCGTCCATGCAACCGCTCAAGCCAACAATCATCAGGGTCATCGCTAAAAGAGATAATACTTTTTTCATAACATCCTCCAAATTAAATTTTTATTTTTGATTGTACTAAATATATTAAGCACGGTTATTTATAACACGGAATCCCACCCGCGTAAAAAAAGTATTTTTGGAAATAACAGCCTTTAACGCATAAGGCCCACGGATGTGGGCCTTACAAGGATTGAAGAGAATCCTGTTAACGCTATTGCTTTAGTTGACCCCGGAGCCTACTTGGTTAGGCGTGCCGTAATTTTTTGGTTTTGGATTGCCTTGATCCGGATCGTCCATGCAACCGCTCAAGCTGACAATCATCAGGCTCATCGCTAAAAGAGATAATATTTTTTTCATAACATCCTCCAAATAGGTATTTTTATAGTTTTGTTTGTACTCGATATATTAAGCACGGTAAGGCTTATATCACGGAAAACCGCGTGTGCAAAATAAATATAGGCTTGGAGGCGGGGGGGAGGAATGCATAAGGCCCACGGATGTGGGCCTTACAAGGATTTAAGAGAAATCCTGTCAACGCTATTACTTTAGTTGACTCCAGAGCCTACTTGGTTAGGTGTGCCGTAATTTTTTGGTTTTGGATTGCCTTGATCCGGGTCGTCCATGCAACCGCTCAAGCTGACAATCATAAGCGCCATAGCTAAGACAGAAAATACTTTTTTCATAACATCCTCCGAGTAAAATAAGGTTTTTATAATTTTGTGCACTTAAGTTAAGCACATAAAATTTATAGCATGACAAAAAGCCGCATGCAAGACCCAATTTAAATGTGATTTTCAAAGCAAGTCGATATCGGTGGGTAGATTGATTTTGAAATCTTTGCCGCTCCATTGAGCCGAGCCTATGGCTTGCCAATCGCCTGCCAGGTTTTTGTTTCTCAGATCCTTTTCCCAAGTGAAGGGTGCATCCGTTTTTTTCATTTTGATAATAAATCGGGTGCTTTCAAAGTCAAGATCAAGTTTTTTGCCCCAAAATGCAGTGAGTTTCATGATGAATTTTTTCAAGCGGAATTCATCGATATTAGGGGTGACTGCTATGTTGGCCCACATCGAATGGACTCTGCCCCAGTTGGGGGCCAACAGCCTGCCTTGTTGGTCGACAAAGGGTAGCCAGTGTTCGATGCCGTTTGCATCCAGATAGGTGATCGCCAGCAAGTGGTTGTAGCCTTCAAAGTGATCATGCAGATACAAGGCGTGTGGGGTAATACCTAGGAAAGTATGCGAGAGCATCATGACGGCATTGCTCATATCGGCCATGACGCTGGTGACAGGTGACTGGCGGGTGTCCACTTTTAGGCGGTACAGCAATCCATAATGCAAGCTGCTGTTCAATTGCAGCAAAATGATGACCAACAGCACTTTGCTGATTTTATCGGCATTGCGTTTTTGCTGCTTCGCTGTCCCGGCTTCAAAAATCCGTTCGTAGATCGTGGGCTGGAAAATGGCTCGGGGCTCTTTTATGCAGCTGACGTCGCAATTCAGGCGGGCACGATTATCGGCGATTCGGCGGTAATTTGAGCTAGCCAACGCATGGATCAACGGCAATTTGATAATCCAGCCAATCACCGCGGTGTAGCCCATGGCAATAAAAATTTGCGCATAGGTATCTACGCCCGCATAAAGTTTGTCGTCGCTGTCCAGTGCGTATAGATCGGTTAATAAGGTGCTGTCGTCTAGTTGATCAAGCACCGAATATTGGCGGGCATGAGCTTGGGCTGGTTTGAAGTCTATGGCGCGCAGGATGTCGAAATGATTCAAAATCAGCACGGTGCGATTACACAGCGGACACTGCTGGTCATAAAATACCGTCAGGATGGGTTGAGGTTTTGTTAGCCACTGACCTATTTGTCTATACCAGGAAAACGGCGTCATCAGCGTATAAAAAATCAACATGCCCATACCGAAGGGATAGATGTTTAAGGACAATGTGATACCCAGATGCAAGCCTATGCCGATCAAAAAATACAGCGGACGTAATAATCTGAAATGGAACAAAGGCAAAAAGCTGAACTGGAACACGATGATTGTGTAGCCAATCAGTTTTTGAAGCGGTTCGATGTTTAATAGCCATGACATATCCAGCGCGGAAATGTAATAAGGCATGGACGATGGCAGCCAAGCGCCAAGGCCGTTGCGCCAGTGCTCGGCAAACATTTTGTGGATGGCGGAGTCGAAATATAAGAAGCCCAGACAGATGACCACGGGCAAGTAATAAGCAAGTCTGGATACTTGCGCGATTGGATATTGGGAGTAATGAACAAAAGGCGCGGCCAATTTTTTTCTGAGCCCGTCAATGGCAAACGCTTTATCGGTAGGCATAAAAATCAGAAAAAAATTGGCTCCGATCATGAATAAATCAAATCCGCCGTCAAAATCGCGTTGCATGGGGGTGAAGTTGACGAAAACCAGCCAAAACACATAATTGGCGATACTGCTGGTCTGGCAGCGGTAGCCAATCATCAGGCAAAAGGCAATGGCTGCCCAAAGCCACAAAAAGAAAGTGATCATCGGAAACTCGACGTCCAGGTAGGGAATGGGGTCGAAAATCAGGTGGTTAAAATAAATCAGGAAAAGGATTTCCTGAAAGGTAATCAGACCGAACAGTAGTCTGAAGAGGCCGATACCGGTGGCGGGAGCTTGTTGCAGAAAAAAACTATTAATTTTGGATGCGAATAAGTGATACATCTATATTGGGCCAGACAAAAAATATACAAATTATAAGGTATTTTGCCTGGTGAGAAGCGTTTGGGCATAAAAAAGGCGGCCCCGGGAAACCGTGCCGCCTTTAATCAGAAAAACTAGGCTCCGAGAAGCAATCTAGCTTATTCTTCGTCTTTAGGCTCTTGGAACACCCATTTTACGAAGAAGTATCCTGCCGCGATAATCACTACCGCTCCAATCATACCTGATGGTTCTTTTAACATTTCTGTTAAGTCTAAGATCGCTCCCATGGGTGCCTCCTACCTTTTGTTTAGTTGTTATAAAAATTGCCAGCCAATCGGCCTTCGAGGTTAATATGTTACTTTAGCTGACTTTAAAGTCAAGCAATTGATAGCTATTTAAGAAAGATGTCGCCACAAATTGCCAATGCGTTTGTTTATGGTAGTATGAGCATTCCAACTGACTTTACAAGAATAAAAACAGTTAATAAGGGGATAGATTATGATTGGCGGTATTGTAATGGTTTTGACAGTGATATGGGTGTATCAGTCACTGATGAAAGCAAAGAAAAGTAATGTTTTGATGTGGGTTGCCGGCTGCGCTGTGTTGTTTTTTGCCTCCGAATTTATAGCCCAGATTTTTTGTATCGAAATTATCGATGCTCTCGGCGGTAAAGATATCGGTGCTGAATACGATCCGAGCCTTGTTGACGTAAGAGATCGAAAAACCAGTGAAGGTGTGGGCGGCTCCTTTATGCCGGTAATATGTGAATTATTGCCGTCGATATTAGCTTTTATACTGGTAGCAATCCTTCGTACGCAATTCATTTTGAAAGAGGCATTGACGCCCGCAAATCTGTTTAGCGGTGTTAAAGAGATGTTCGAAAGTATTAAAAACAGCTTTAAAACATCCGGCAACTAAGCTGTTGACAGCTTGAAAAAAGCCCAAGCTTTCTTGGGCTTTTTTTTGTAAAAAAACCGAGATCAACCGGTAACAAGCGATACTACCGATACAATTGCTAAAATAAATAACACTGTCCCAATCAATCCAACAATGATATAAGCAGGCAGCGAGCCATGCTTGAAATCCACTTCCCGATTTTTTTCGCTTTGTATGCCGATTGCGGCGGCAAACACGCTTTTTACAACATGCAGTAGATTGGGTTTGGACATGATTTCCTCAATTTCCAAGGTTTAAAAAACAATACGGCTGCTACAGCCCGTTCAGAATTAACTTCGATTTCTTCCTGCCAATGAACAGCATACAACGATTAAACCAGCAATTAAAACAACGAATTCTATATCTGGATGGCGCCATGGGCACCATGATACAGAGCTACAAGCTGGGAGAAAAGGATTATCGCGGCACCCGTTTTGCCGACTGGACCAGCGATCTAAAGGGTAATAACGACCTGTTGTCGCTGACGCAACCGGACATTATTAAAGCCATCCATAAGGCGTATCTCGAGGCAGGTTCCGACATTATAGAAACCAATACCTTCAACGCTACCAAGATAGCCATGGCCGACTATCACATGGAAGGTTTGGCCTACGAAATTAATGTTGCTTCCGCGCGCTTGGCCAAACAGGCTGCCGAAGAGATTTCCGCATTGACGCCGGACAAGCCGCGCTTTGTTGCCGGCGTATTGGGGCCCACCAATCGCACCTCTTCCATGTCACCGGATGTTAACGATCCGGGTTTTCGTAACATCACTTTCGATGGTTTAGTCGATGCGTATAGCGAAGCTACCGAAGGCTTAATCGAAGGTGGGGCAGACATTATCCTGATCGAAACCGTTTTCGATACCCTAAACGCCAAGGCGGCTATTTTTGCCGTCGAAAACACCTTCGATAAGCTTGGCTATAAGTTGCCGGTGATGATTTCAGGCACGATCACCGATGCCTCCGGACGGACTTTATCCGGACAGACAACGGCCGCGTTTTGGACTTCCTTAAAGCACGTCAAGCCCATTTCCATCGGATTTAACTGTGCCTTGGGTGCGCAGGAATTGCGCCAATACATTGAAGAATTATCCAACATTGCCGACACCTATGTATCGGCTCACCCCAATGCCGGCTTACCTAACGAATTTGGAGAATACGACGAAACTCCGGAGCAGATGGCCTCTGAATTGGCCGACTGGGCAGCTAGCGGTTATCTAAATATCATTGGTGGTTGCTGCGGTACCTCGCCGGATACTATTCGAGCCATTGTCGAGGCCGTGAACAAATATCCACCCCGGCAGATTCCGGTACTGGAAAAACGCTGCCGGTTAGCCGGGCTGGAAGCTATGAGCATAGGTCCGGAAACCCTGTTTGTGAATGTCGGCGAACGCACAAATGTTACCGGTTCGGCCGCGTTCAAAAAATTGATTGTCGAAGAAAATTACGAAGCGGCGTTGGAAGTTGCCAAGCAACAAGTCGAAAACGGCGCTCAGATCATCGACATCAATATGGACGAAGGCATGCTGGATTCCAAAGCTGCCATGGTGCGTTTTTTACACCTGATTGCTGCCGAGCCGGACATTGCCAAAGTCCCCATCATGTTGGATTCATCCAAATGGGAGATTCTGGAAGCCGGTCTGAAATGCATCCAGGGCAAAGGCGTCGTCAACTCTATATCCATTAAAGAAGGCGAGGAAGCCTTCATCAAACACGCCAAATTGGTACGCCGTTATGGTGCCGCAGTGATCGTCATGGCGTTTGATGAACAAGGCCAGGCCGATACCATGCAACGCAAAATCGAGATTTGCACCCGCGCTTACAAGATTTTGACCGAACAAATCGGCTTTCCTCCGGAAGATATTATTTTCGACCCCAACATCTTCGCGGTGGCCACCGGAATCGAGGAGCATAACAATTACGGTGTCGACTTTATTGAAGCGACCCGAATCATCAAGCAGACTCTGCCGCATGCCCTGATTTCCGGTGGCGTGTCCAACGTATCATTCTCGTTTCGCGGCAACAATCCGGTGCGGGAAGCCATTCAT
Organism: Methylomonas sp.; assembly: GCF_023228165.1. Lineage (GTDB taxonomy): Bacteria > Pseudomonadota > Gammaproteobacteria > Methylococcales > Methylomonadaceae > Methylomonas. The sequence continues at coordinate 40,260 of NZ_JALOBS010000012.1, forward strand.
GCCGTGTTTCTGTATCACGCCATACAGGCGGGTATGGACATGGGCATCGTCAATGCCGGACAGCTGGCAATTTATGCCGATATTCCAGCGGAGTTACGCGATATCGTCGAAGATGTGATTCTGAATCGCACGCCAGAGGGTACTGAAAAACTGTTGGAAATCGCCGAAAAATATCGCGGCACTGGACAGGTGGCCAAGCAAGAAACCCTGGAGTGGCGGGAATGGCCGGTCGGCAAAAGGCTGGAGCATGCTTTGGTGAAAGGTATTGCCGATTACATCGATGACGACACCGAACTGGCCAGGCAGGAAGCGGAAAAACCCCTGCATGTTATCGAAGGCCCATTGATGGACGGCATGAATGTGGTGGGTGACTTGTTTGGCGAAGGCAAGATGTTCCTGCCGCAGGTGGTGAAGTCGGCCCGGGTCATGAAAAAAGCCGTGGCCTATTTAATGCCGTTCATGGACGCGGAAGTAGACGGCTCCGCCCGCCAAACCAACGGTAAGGTATTGATGGCCACTGTAAAGGGTGATGTACACGATATCGGCAAAAACATCGTTTCCGTAGTGCTGCAATGCAACAACTACGAAGTGATCGACCTGGGTGTGATGGTGCCCGCGGACACTATTTTAAAAACCGCCCGCGAAGAGAAGGTCGATGTCATCGGTCTGAGCGGCTTGATTACCCCTTCGCTGGATGAAATGGTGCATGTAGCCAAGGAAATGCAGCGCCAGGGTTTCACTATTCCGTTAATGATAGGCGGGGCCACCACGTCGCGTGCCCATACCGCCGTCAAAATCGAGCCGAATTATCAGCATCCGACTATTTACGTTACCGACGCCTCGCGTAGCGTGGGAGTGGTCAGTGCCTTGCTCAGCGAGGACTTGAAAGCGGATTTTGTGGAAAAAACCCGGACGGAATATGAACAGGTGCGTGAACGGCACAAAGGCCGCCACGCTAAAAATCCGCAGCTTGATCTGCAAAAAGCGCGGCACAATAAATTTGATTTTGCAGGGTATCAGCCGGTAAAACCCAAGTTCCTGGGTATCCAGGTTATCGATCATTTTCCCCTCGATACCTTGGTCGCGTATATCGACTGGACGCCGTTTTTCCAGACTTGGGAATTATCCGGCCGTTACCCTGCCATTCTTAGCGATCAGGTGGTTGGCGACGCAGCAACCAAGCTGTTTGAAGACGCTCGGGCCATGCTGAAACAGATTGTCGATGAGCAATGGTTGGCTGCTAAAGCCGTGGTTGGCTTCTTCCCGGCCAACAGCATTGATGACGACATTGTGCTGTACACCGACGATAGCCGTACCCAGCAACTGGAGGTGCTGCATCATTTGCGTCAGCAAAACGTCAAAGCGCCGGGACGGCCCAACTATTGCCTAGCCGATTTTATCGCGCCGGTCGGTAGCGGTATTGCTGATTATATGGGCGGCTTTGCCGTGACTGCCGGGATCGGCATAGAAACCAAACTAGCCGAATTCGAAAAAGACCATGACGATTACAGCAGCATCATGCTGAAAGCCTTGGCCGACCGCTTGGCGGAAGCTTTTGCCGAATGCATGCACCAAGCGGTGCGAAAAGATTATTGGGGTTACGCCGCGGAAGAAACCCACGATAACCATGCCTTGATCGAAGAGGCTTATCAGGGCATTCGCCCAGCTCCCGGTTACCCGGCCTGCCCCGATCATACCGAGAAAGCCAAGTTGTTCGAGCTTTTGAACGTGACCGAATCAACGACCATCGAGCTGACCGAAAATTTCGCCATGTACCCGACCGCCGCGGTCAGCGGTTGGTATTTCTCGCATCCCGAGTCACACTATTTCAATGTCGGAAAAATAGATCAGGACCAGTTGCAGGATTACGCCAGGCGTAAAGGGCTGAATATTGAAGTGGCTGAACGCTGGTTGGCCGCGCATTTACACCATTAACCACGGTAAACAGCATGCAATTAGGTCTCGAACATTTTCTGGAGCGCTTGATGTATGCCAGTCGTTGGATCATGGCGCCGGTTTTTCTGGGCATGAGCCTGATTTTATTGATGTTGGCCGTCAAGTTTTTCCAGGAGTTGTATCATTTTGTGCCGCATATTCTGGAGGTTGACGAAGGCCAGATTATTTTGAAGCTGCTGACGTTTATCGATTTGACCCTGGTGGGCAGTTTGACCCTGATTGTGATGTTCAGTGGCTACGAAAACTTCGTTTCCCGGCTGGACATCGGCAGCGAGGCCGAAAAGCTGGACTGGTTGGGCACGCACGATTACGGCTCGTTAAAGCTGAAAGTGGCCACATCGATAGTGGCCATTTCCTCGATCCGCTTGTTGAAAGTGTTCATGGAAGTGGAAAATACCGAAAACGATAAAATGCTGTGGTTTGTGATCATCCATCTGACGCTGGTGATTTCGGCCTTTATCATGGGTTATCTGGATAAGCTTTCCAAACACCGATGAGCGACTTGGTATTGTTTGGCACCGAGGGCTGCCACTTGTGCGAAGAGGCCGAGAATTTGGTCGATTGTGCAGAGTTGAAGGTCGAAAAGCGGGACATTATGGATGACGAGAGCTGGCAGCAGCGTTATGGCATTCGCATCCCGGTGTTACGTAATCAAGCTAACGGCCATGAGTTAAATTGGCCTTTTTCCATTGAGCAATTGCAACTATTTGTAAGTGATTGCGCATAATGTCCGATCACATTGTAACTGATCGGCGAGGTCGTTCACCCCTACTCCCGCAGATTGCCTGCGCGGATGTAGCTGGCAGGGCAACGCGGGAGCAGTTCCGAGGGATTGTTGTGCTTTGGGCTGAATAGTTACCTTAACTTTTCAGGTTAAGGCGGTTTATTGTTCCGAATTATTGCAGGATTAGCCATGACTACCATTCGCCAAGACGATTTCATCCAAAGTATCGCCGACGCTCTGCAGTACATCTCGTATTATCATCCGAAAGATTTCATCGACGCGCTATTTGCCGCGTATCAAAAGGAGCAAAGCCCGGCCGCCAAGGACGCGATGGCGCAGATTTTGATTAATTCGCGCCTGTGCGCGGAAGGCCGACGACCGATTTGCCAGGATACCGGCATCGTTACGGTGTTTTTAACAATCGGTATGGAGGTAGGTTGGGATGCCGAGCTGGGCGTCAGCGAAATGGTCAACGAAGCCGTGCGACGGGCTTATCTGCAGCCGGATAACGTGTTGAGGGCCTCGATTTTGTCCGACCCTGCCGGTAAACGTATCAACACCAAGGACAACACGCCGGCGGTAATACATATGGAGGTGGTGCCCGGCGATAAAGTCGAAGTGGAATTGGCGGCCAAGGGAGGTGGTTCGGAAGCGAAATCCAAGTTCGTCATGCTCAATCCTTCCGACAGTATTGTCGATTGGGTAATGAAAACCGTGCCGACCATGGGAGCTGGCTGGTGCCCTCCGGGTATACTCGGTATCGGCATCGGCGGTACGGCGGAAAAAGCCATGCTGTTGGCCAAACAGGCTTGCATGGGTTCGATAGACATTCAGGACTTAATCGCTCGCGGCCCCGACAATGCGCTGGAAGAATTGCGGCTGGAGCTGTATGAAAAAGTCAATGCGCTGGGTATAGGCGCGCAAGGTCTGGGGGGGCTGACCACGGTGTTGGATATCAAAATTCTGGATTATCCGACCCATGCCGCCAATAAGCCGGTGGCGATGATTCCCAATTGCGCCGCTACTCGCCATGCGCATTTTGTGTTGGACGGTTCCGGTCCGGCTTTGTTGACACCTCCCAAGCTGGCGGATTGGCCACGGATCAGCCAGGCGGACGGAAATGCGCGGCGGGTTAATATCGATCTATTGACTGAACAAGACATTGCCGCATGGAAGCCGGGGGAAGCCTTACTAATCAGCGGCAGCTTGCTGACCGGTCGTGACGCCGCACATAAGCGCATCGTGGACTTGCTGACCAAAGGCGAGCCGTTGCCGGATGGTGTGGATTTTAACAACAAATTTATCTACTACGTCGGGCCTGTCGATCCGGTACGCGATGAAGTAGTGGGTCCCGCCGGGCCGACCACCGCGACACGCATGGATAGTTTTACCGAGATGGTGCTGGACAAAACCGGCCTGTTGGGCATGATAGGCAAGGCCGAGCGGGGACCGGCAGCCGTCGAAGCAATTAAGAAGCATCAGTCCGTCTATTTGATCGCGGTTGGTGGCGCGGCGTATCTGGTGTCCAAAGCCATTCGTAAAGCCCGTATCGTGGCCTTTCCGGACTTGGGTATGGAAGCCATACACGAATTTGTGGTTGAAGACATGCCGGTCACTGTGGCCGTCGATAGTCGCGGTGATTCCATTCACAATACCGCGCCGAAGCTCTGGCAGGCCAAAATCGGCAAAATTCCGGTGACGGTGGAATAGCTTGGCCGGCTGATGGATGTTGAGTGCCGTTTAAAGCGTAATATCGGTTTCCCAGCCTTTGATGGTTTGACTTGCGGTAAAGGTTTTTCTTTGTGCGGTGATATCGCTTAGTTGCAAATCCGAACGTCTGCGTTCTTTACGGCGTCTGTCGGTTAATGGTTGACGGCCGTTGCTACGCCTGTCATTGCCTTGAAGCCTTAAATAATATTCGGCAATATTGATAGGCTTGCCATTCAGTGGCTTTCTGTTTAGCTGCTTGATAACGCGCTTGGCCACTGTGTCGGGTTCTATGCGGATCAGGGCATTGAATTCGGCTTTATCCGAATTGGCTGCCTGTAGCATTTGAATGCTGACCTTTTCCAGGTTGCCGGCTTTTGAAAATATTCCGCCCTTCAGGGCGGGACTGATAAATGACTCAATATCGCGAATCAGGGTGGTATGGCTGATTCTTTTCAGAATTAAGATCATGTTGCTACACCTTTTAAGAATCCGGGCTGATTTAATCCAAATGAGGTAGGCAGTTACTTACGAATTAATAGCGACATCGAAGCGATAAACTTTAGGGCGGGATATGCCGCGGCATATCTATCCGCCCAAGTTCGCGGCACTATTCGGATAGACGTTTACTGATGCGCTGATAGGTATCTTTGAGTTCGTCGCCTACGATTTTTGCTTTAGCGATAAAATCTTCCGATGTTTCGATGGAATCGTCAGCGATTTCGGCCGCCTTTTGCTTAATTTGCTGCCAATGCTGTTCGGCCTGCTGGAACTCATCCTTGGCTTCCAGGCTGGCCAGATGCAGTTTCAGCTGCAGTTCTTCGCGCTCGGTGTTCAGTTTGGAGAGCAAATTTTCGAACTCGTTTTGTATGGACATGAATCACCTCAATTAGTTATAGCCGAGCGTCAACTACAGCAATCGACAGTTGCTACTCGGCAAAGTTTAGTCCCTATCAGGGGTAAATGGATATTTTTAATCTAATGATAATATTCGGACAGTTTTGCCAAGCAAATAGGCCTTTAATGATCATCAAAATCAACCATGTCGGATAAAAAAATGCAAAAAATCCTCGAGCCTTGCGAGGGCAATAATTTTTACCGGGATCATGTCGCTATGATGATCGACAGTTATCATAGCTTGTTGCATCGGTCTTTTTTGAAAAACATCCGCGCGGATAGCGTCGGGCGGCAGGTGTTTAGCGCCGAATTTGCCGTGCTTTCACACAATACGGACCCGGATCCTTTGTTTAACTACGCCAATCGAAAGGCCTTGGATTTGTTTGAATTGAGTTGGGACGAACTGATCGGCATGCCCTCGCGCCTGTCGGTAGAGTCCGAAAATCAACAAGCCCGCGAACGTTTGATGGCGGCGGTCACGGATAATGGTTTTGTGGAAAATTATGCGGGTATTCGCGTTTCAAAAACAGGCCGGCGGTTCCGGATCAACAATGCGGTGATTTGGAATGTTTATGACCGACACGGCGTGTATAACGGACAGGCGGCTTGCTTCAGCGATTGGGTATATTTGTAAGCCTAACCTGTCTCGGTGTCCTTGTCGTCATCCGATGACATGTCGGATATTTCCTTCAGTCGCTCAACCGCCTTAAAGTTGATGCTGCCTTCCGGGTACTGGCCCTCGGCATTCATGCTGCCGGCCTCCTGATTCATCAGTAAACAGAGGGCTTCGTCGACATCGGAAACAGCATAAATTGTGAATAAACCTTGTTCAACCGCATCGATTACCTGTTGATTTAACATCAGGTTCGGCTTATTCGACGTGGGGATGATGACGGCTTGCTTTCCGGTCAGGCCGCGCGCCGCGCATAAGCTGAAGAAACCCTCGATTTTTTCGTTGACCCCGCCTATGGCTTGCACTTCGCCGTATTGGTTAATGGAACCGGTCAAGGCCATGCCTTGATTGATTGGAATCCTGGTAAGCGCGGAAATCAGACAGCACAACTCGGCCAATGAGGCGCTATCGCCGTCGATATGCCCGTAGGATTGTTCCATGGCGATACTGGCGGAAATGGCCAGGGGAAACTGTTGCGCATAACAGTGGCCGAGATAGCCGCTCAGAATCATCACGCCTTTGGAATGGATGGGCTGGCCCAGTTCCACTTCCCGTTCGATGTCGACAATACCGCGCGAACCGGGATGCACCGTAGTGGTGATACGGGCCGGCGCACCGAAGCTGCTGCCGCCGATATCCATAACGGTCAGACCGTTGACCTTGCCAATCGCCTCGCCGTCCGTGTCGATCAGAATGGTGCCTTCCAGCATCTCTTCCAGAATGGCTTCGGAAATGCGGCCGTTACGTTGCTCGCGGGCCGACAGTGCCAGTTCGATCTCGGTCTTGTCTATGCTGGCGGCTTTGGTTTGATTAGCCAGTAAATTCGCCTCGGCAATGATTTCCAGGCAATTGTTGACGTGGGCGGATAAACGGTTTTGGTTTTCCGCCAGTCGGCAGCTATGTTCGATCAAGCGTAGCAGTGCCGCGTCGGTTAGCGGTTTGGCGCCGGAGTCCCGAGCCTGTGTGATCATCAGTTGAGTGAATTGGGCGATATGGTCCGGAGTGCGCTTGATATGGTCGTCGAAATCGGCCAGTACCCGGAACATCTCATTGAACTCGCTATCCATTTCTTCCAGCAAATAATAGATGTCGCGCGAGCCGACCAAAATGACTTTTACGTTTAACGGAATGACTTCCGGTTTTAGCGTGATGGTATTGATCCCGAGTTCCGAATACGGTGATTCAATTTCGATTTTGCCGGCTTGCAGCGCCCGTTTCAAACCTTCCCACACGAAAGGATAAGTGAGGATTTTTTCCGCATCCAGAATCAGGTAACCGCCATTGGCGCGGTGCAGAGAACCGGGACAGATGCGCCGGTAATTGGTGACCAGCGTGCCTTGATCGCTGAGGTATTCGATACGGCCGAACAGGTTTTGATAAATGGGATGCGGCTCGTAAATGACCGGGGCGCCGTTGGCGTCGTGCTTGCAGTCCACCAGAATATTGGGCAGATATTGCTCGGTAAGCACCAAGCGTTTGGCCAGGCTTTCGCGGCTCTCCTGGCTGCGGCTAGGCATTAAAAAGTCGCTAATGGTGTTGCTGAGATTTTTTTCGACTTCGGCCAAGTAAGTAATGACATCGTCAACGTTTTGATACTTGCCGTTGAGCGAGGCGAATAGAGGCTCTAGGGCGAGTTTGATGGTATCGGTATCCAGTTGGCGCAGTTCTTCCACCAAGCTGCGGCGCCATTGCGGCAACTCCAGCAGTACATCGCCCAGATATTCTTCCAGTTCTTCGGTGTGTTGATGGAAGGCGTCACGTTCTTCCTGAGGCAGCAAGGTAAATTGCTCTTCGTCCAGGGCTTTGTCGTTGCGTATCGGTAGGAAGGTAATGGCGTCACTGTCGCGATAAAGGGCTACGCTCATCGCACGGGCTTTGCTGTCAACTAGATCGATGGCGGCGTTGTAACGCTGATTGAAACGGCGTTCGATCGCGGTTTTTTTTTGCTGATAACTGGGGCTTTCGAAAGCGGCCGGAAAGGTGGCCAGAATGTTGTCGATCAGTTTTTCGATGTCTTTGCTGAAGGTGTGGCCCTCACCGGACGGTAATTCCACGGCGACCGGTTCACGAGAATTTTCGAAATTATCCACATAAGCGTAGGAAAGAGGCGATTCCTGTTGCTCGGCATAACCGGTCAAATAATGGCTGACCATGGATAAGCGCCCGGTACCGGGTTCGCCCATCACAAAAATATTGTAGCCCGGTGCTTTCATGGCCACGCCGAAAGCCAGGGCGGATTGCGCGCGTGCTTGTCCAACGATCCCATGATGTCTGGAGATTTGGGCTGGCGTGAGTTCGTATAGGTCAATCGCCAGCTTCAGGTCCGATGGCGGCAGTTTTAAATGTTCCAGCATGGGGAGGTGTTATTTTTTGTCCGGCATTTTTAAAATATGACGCATGCGCTCTACTTTGGTTTTCAAGTAGCCGAGATTGTCGAGATGGATATGGGTTTCGATGGGAATACGGTCGTTGACCTGGATGCCCAGCATGGTCATTTCGTCGATTTTTTGCGGATTGTTGGTGATCAGCGCAATCGAATGCACTTGCAGGCTATTCAGAATCAGCGCCGCAATGTCATATTCGCGTTCGTCGGCCAGATGGCCCAGTTTGATATTGGCGTCGACGGTATCCAGACCTTGGTCCTGCAGATTATAGGCCTGCAGTTTTTTCAGCAGGCCAATGCCGCGGCCTTCCTGCCGCATGTAAATCAACACGCCGAAGCCGGTTTGGTTGATCAGATCCAGCGCCATATCAAGTTGTTCGCCGCAATCGCAGCGCCGTGAACCCAGTACGTCGCCGGTAAAACATTCCGAGTGGATGCGCACCGGCACGTTATCCTTGCCGGCCACTTCGCCCTTGACAAAAGCGACGTGTTCCTTTTCGTCCAGGCTGTTGCTGTAGTAATGCAGGATAAATTCCCCATGTTTGGTGGGAATTCGGGTTTGAACTTTATCTTCTATGGTTGCTTTCACAGAGTTAGAAATCCTTAGTGCGCGGTTTTAGCGGCAAAAGCCGAGCCTTTCTCAATCATTTCCTTGGAAAGGATTGAGAAAGGCTCCAGGCCTGAGTGTTTGGCTTTACGTTGATAGCGGCTTTTATCTTTAAAGATCTGGGTCTTGTTAAACTGGTGGGCAAATTTCGCCACCGGATTTTTTATGGGCTTATCACACAAGCCCTTGGCTTTGTTTTGTTTTCTCATGCTTTTTTCTCCATAAGCTATTAAAATGCCGATTTATTTCGAACCGTTTATTTGAACATAGATTGCCAGTGAAATTCCAGAAAGACTTTGATGTAATTGTAGTGGGCGGTGGCCACGCCGGAACCGAGGCGGCTTTAGCAGCCGCGCGGACGGGTGTGCAGACCTTGTTGTTGACGCAAAATATCGAAACTTTAGGGCAAATGAGCTGCAATCCGGCCATAGGCGGTATCGGCAAAGGACATCTGGTCAAGGAAGTGGATGCCTTGGGCGGTATTATGGCGCAAGCCGTCGATAAGGGCGGCATTCAGTTCCGGATCCTAAACGCCAGCAAGGGCCCCGCGGTGCGGGCGACGCGGGCGCAGGCCGACCGGATGCTTTATAAGCAGGCCGTACGGACGGCGCTGGAAAACCAGCCGAATCTGGCCTTGTTTCAACAAACCGTGTCGGATTTGCTGGTCGAGGGTGACCGGGTAGTGGGGGTCAAGACTCAAATGGGGTTGGAGTTTAATGCCAGAGCCGTGGTGTTGACCGCCGGTACTTTTTTGGCCGGCCGCATTCATATCGGTCTGGAAAATTACAGCGGTGGCCGGGCCGGTGATGCTGCGTCGATTGCATTGGCGGAGCGCTTGCGCGAATTACCGTTCCGGATCGCCCGCTTAAAAACCGGCACCCCGCCGCGTATCGACGGCCGTAGCATCGATTACGGCAAATTGCAGGAACAGCATGGCGACACGCCGCTACCGGTATTTTCATTCATGGGTAACCGTGAGCAACATCCGCGGCAGATCTGTTGCCATATCACCCGCACCAACAGCGAAACTCACGACATCATCCGCTCCGGCCTGGATCGGTCACCGATGTATTCCGGCATTATCGAAGGAGTGGGGCCGCGTTATTGTCCATCGATCGAGGATAAGGTGGTGCGCTTTGCCGAACGTGATTCGCATCAAATTTTCGTCGAGCCGGAAGGTTTGACCACCAACGAAGTGTATCCCAACGGCATATCGACCAGTTTGCCGTTCGATATTCAATACCGCTTTATCCGTACCATGCCCGGTTTCGAACATGCCGAAATTGTCCGGCCCGGTTATGCGATTGAGTACGACTTTTTCGATCCGCGCGATTTAAAAACCTCGCTGGAAACCAAACACATGAACGCTTTGTTCTTCGCCGGTCAGATCAACGGCACCACCGGTTACGAAGAAGCCGCCGCGCAAGGCCTGGTTGCCGGGTTGAACGCCGCCCGGCTGGCGCGGGATTTGGAAAGCTGGTGTCCGGGGCGTGACGAAGCCTATATCGGCGTGATGATAGACGACCTGATCACGCGCGGCACCGCCGAGCCTTATCGGATGTTTACCAGTCGAGCGGAGTACCGCTTACAACTTCGGGAAGATAATGCCGATTTACGCTTGACCGAACAAGGCCGCAGCCTAGGTTTGGTGGACGATGCCCGTTGGCGGCGCTTCGAAGCAAAACGCGAAGCCATTGCTAATCTGCAAGGTAAACTGGCCAAAAAATGGATCAGGGCGGAAACCGACGAAGCCGCGCTGGCTGAGCAGGTGTGGGGCAAAAAGCTGCTGAAGGAAGCCAGTCTGATGGAAATGTTGCGGCGGCCGGAAGTGGATGTCGAAAACCTGCTGCGATTTAGCGACGAGGCCGAAATCGACGAACAAGTCGCCGAACAGGTGGCGATACAAGCCAAATACGCAGGCTATATCGATAGACAGCAAACCGAAATCAACCGTACCCAACGCTACGAGCATCTGAAATTGCCGGATAATGTCGATTACAGCTTGGTGTCTGGTTTATCCAATGAAGTGAGCGAAAAATTGAAACGGCAACGTCCGGAAACGCTGGGTCAGGCCTCCCGGATTCCGGGGATTACGCCGGCGGCGATTTCGCTGTTGTTGGTGCATCTGAAGAAGAAAAGCGCTTGATGGAACGCGGTAGCGAAAAACTGCTTCAAGGTCTGGCGGCTTTGGAGTTAGCTGTTGACGAGTCGCGGCAAGCGCTGCTGTTACGGTTCGTCAAGCTGATTGAGAAATGGAATAAAGCATATAATCTGACCGCGGTACGCGACCCTATCGAGATGGTGAGCCTGCATTTGCTGGATAGTCTGGCCATTTTGCCGCATATCAAGGCGCCACGGATTGCCGATATCGGCACGGGAGCCGGATTGCCCGGTATTCCGCTGGCCATCTGCATGCCGGAATGTCACTTCACTTTGGTCGATTCCAATTCCAAGAAAACCCGCTTCGTGCAACAGGCGATACTCGAATTACAGCTGAAAAATGTGGAAGTGGTGCATAGCCGTGTAGAATTGCTCAAACCCCAGCAGTTGTTTTCCACGGTAATCAGTCGCGCCTTCGCCAGTATGGGGGATATTTTAGATTTAACCGGCCACCTGCTGGCTGACGACGGTATTTTATTGGCTATGAAAGGGCAAATACCTCAGCAGGAATTAGCGGAAATAAGTTTGCGGTACACGGTAATACCCTTGGCAGTGCCCGGCATTGAGGCTGAGCGTTGTTTGATTTGTCTGGAGAAAAGCAAGTATGGCTAAGATTATCGCGGTCACCAACCAAAAAGGCGGGGTGGGTAAAACCACGACCAGCGTTAATCTGGCGGCGGCGTTGGCTGCCACCAAGCGTAAAGTGCTATTGGTGGATCTGGACCCGCAAGGCAATGCCGCCATGGGTTGCGGGGTTAACAAGGATGATATCGAATATTCCAGCTGCGAATTATTATTGGAAGAAGTGCCGGTTTCGGAAATCATACTCAAAAATAAAGCGCTGGGCTTCGATTTGATTCCCGGCAATGCCGACCTGACCGCGGCCGAAGTGCAATTGATGACGGCCCAGCATCGCGAGCGGCGTTTGGCCGATGCCCTGCTATCCATTAAGGATAATTACGATTACATTTTGATCGATTGTCCGCCGTCGTTGAATATGTTGACTTTGAATGCGATGGTGGCGGCCGACAGTGTGTTGATACCGATGCAGTGCGAATATTATTCGCTGGAAGGTTTGTCGTCGTTGATGGCGACCTTGCGAAATATCCGCGATACCGTCAATCCGAGCTTGGTGCTGGAAGGTATTCTAAGAACCATGGTGGATAACCGCAGCCGTCTGGGTAAGGATGTCTCGGATCAATTAATCGAATATTTTGGTGACAAAGTATTCAGAACCACCATTCCCAGAAATATCCGGTTGGCCGAAGCGCCCAGTCACGGTGTATCGGTTCTGGCTTATGACAAAGCTTCGCGAGGCGCGGTGGCATATATTGCCTTGGCCGGCGAGATGATCAGAAAAGAAAAAGCAGCGAAAAAATGATGCAAAAAAAACGCGGTTTAGGACGCGGCTTAAGTGAATTATTGGGCGATGTTGCCGCTGTGCCGGCTCAAGAGAAGTCCCATGATGTGCATACCCTGCCTATCGAATTCATGCAAAGGGGCAAATATCAGCCGCGCAAGGACATGGATCCGGAAAAGTTAAAGGAATTATCGGATTCAATAGCCGCGCAAGGTATTATTCAGCCCATTATCGTGCGCAAAATCGCTGCCGAAAAGTATGAAATCATTGCCGGCGAACGGCGTTGGCGCGCGGCGCAGTTGGCTGAATTGCGTGAAGTGCCGGTGCTGGTCAAGGATATTGACGATCGGACTGTAATGGCGATTGCCTTGATCGAAAATATCCAGCGCGAAGACTTGAGCGCGTTGGAAGAAGCAGAGGCCTTAAGGCGCTTGCAGGATGAGTTTGATTTGACTCATCAGCAAATCGCAGCCGCTGTCGGTAAGTCGCGTACCACGGTCACCAATTTGCTCAGATTGCTGGAGCTGGCGGTTGAAGTGAAAAACATGCTTGGAAAAGGTTTGCTGGAAATGGGGCATGCGCGGGCTTTGTTAGGTTTGGATGAGACCAAGCAAATCGAGATTGCCCATAAAGCCGTCAAGCAAGGTTTGACGGTGCGGGCTGTCGAAAAGTTGGTTCGCGAGCAAAACGAAGTAAAACCCAGGTCAGTAAAAAAAATCGATCCGGACACACTGCGTTTACAACGTGAATTGAGCGAAAGAACCGGGGCAAAAGTCGAGATCAGTCACCAGGACAGCGGTAAGGGTAAATTGATATTCAGCTATACCAGTTTAGAAGAATTGGAAGGCATTATTAAAAAAATAAATTAAAACGTAAGTCCGTGGGGGTAAAAACAACAAAATTAACAGGGTTGTAGCGGTCATTGCGGAGTTTGTAGGGTTTGCGACATAATGTAAGTTCGAAATTTCAAATTAATTCAAGTGTTTAACTAAGTGGCATGTAATTTGTTCTATAAACCGGGGATTGGACACGGTCGCGATATCGAAAAAAGGCGGCTAGCCAATATTGGGCGGGTTGATATTAAGCCAATAGTTGCCGAAACGGCTTAACTTAAAATAAGCTTAAAGCCCGCTTCCTTGCTTTAAGTTTGTGGGCTGGATATAATCGCAACGCTTAACAGTCGAGGGGTTTCAAATGGCAGTCGAAAATCAATTTTCTACTGTCGGAAAAATATTGTATGTGCAAGTCCTGATGGCTGCATTGGTGGCATCGGGCTTTTTTATGATGGGCGGTTGGAAATACGCGTTATCGCCTGTTCTCGGTTGCGGAGTTGCGCTATTGCCCAATGGTTATTTCGCATTCAAGATATATCTTGCCAGGCATAAGCACCCGCAAGGCATCTTGAATGCGTTTTATTCGGGCGAAGCAGTTAAACTTATCCTGACGGCTGCGCTTTTTTCGATTGTTTTACAGATCTCATCTGTTGATTTTTTAACACTGCTGATAGGTTATCTGGCGGTGTTGTCGGTTTTTTGGTTCGCGTTATTTTTTTGGCGCGATTAGTTTTTATTGCGAGGCAAAATGGCTAGTGAAGGTGGCGCTACAGGTTATATTGTCCATCACTTGACACCGTTATCGGTGGGCGAGGGATTTTGGACATTGCATCTGGATACCCTGTTTTTTTCTGCGGTATTGGGCGGATTGTTTATCTGGTTTTTTAAATCCGTAGCGGAAAGGGCTACCTCCGGCGTACCGGGCTTGGCCCAGAATTTTGCCGAAATGATAGTCGAGTTTGTCGATACGCAGGTAAAGGATACGTTTCATGGACGTAGCGAATTGATTGCTCCGCTGGCACTAACGATTTTCTGCTGGGTTTTTCTGTGGAATGCCATGGACATGCTACCGGTGGATTTATTGCCTATGATCGGTAGTGTCATGGGTATGGAATACATGCGGGTTGTGCCGAGTACCGATTTGAACGGTACATTCGCACTATCTATAAGCGTATTCTTCCTGATTTTCTTTTACAGCATCAAGGTCAAGGGTGTTTTTGGTTTCATCAAGGAAATGACTTGCACGCCTTTTGGACCTTGGTTAATGCCATTTAACCTGATGTTGAAAGTGGTTGAAGAACTTGCCAAACCCATCTCGCTGGCACTGCGGTTATTCGGTAACCTGTACGCCGGTGAGCTGGTGTTCATCCTGATTGCTTTATTGCCGCCGGTTGTACAGCCATTGCTGGGCTTTCCGTGGGCGATCTTTCACATTTTAGTTATCACATTACAAGCTTTTATATTCATGGTTCTGACCATCGTTTATCTAAGCTTGGCGCATGAAGATCACTAAAGCTCAACCTATTTTTTTTATTATTTGATATACATTTAGGAGACACTATGGAACTCGCATCATTAGTAGCCAACGTACAAGGCTTCACCGTCATTGCAGTTGGCATTATTTTGGGTCTGGGCGCTATCGGTACCGCGATTGGTTTTGGTTTGTTGGGCGGTAAATTCCTGGAAGGTGCTGCACGTCAACCCGAATTAGTTCCAATGTTGCAGGTTAAAATGTTTATCGTTGCCGGTTTGCTTGACGCGGTATCTATGATCGGCGTTGGTATGGCATTATTCTTCACCTTCGCAAACCCATTCCTTTCAGCTGTTCAATCTGCTGCAGGTTGATAAAAAGATTGATCTGTTCAGTAAAGACGCCTGTCTTTAATAGCGACCGCTAATGCTTAAATAGCAGTCGGCTAACAGATTCAAATGACAACAGCATAACGAGGAAACCATCAATGAGTATCAATGCTACTCTGATCGGGCAGATGATCACGTTTTCGCTTCTGGTTTGGTTGACCATGAAGTATATCTGGCCACCTATCATTGCCGCGCTTGAAGAGCGTAAAGTAAAGATAGCGGAAGGTCTGGCCGCGGCTGAGAAAGGTCAGGAAGAAATCAAACTGGCTGAAAAGAAAGCGAAAAGCGTTTTGAAAGAAGCCAAGGATCAGTCTGCTGAAATTGTCAGCTTGGCCCAAAAGCGTGCCAATGAACTAGTCGAAGAATCCAAATTGCAAGCCCAAAAAGAAGGCGAGCGTTTATTGGAAGCAGCCAAGGCTCAGATCGAGCAGGAAATGCTGCAAGCCAGAGAAAATTTACGCAAAGAAGTGTCTGCCTTGGCCTTACGCGCTGCCGAACAGATTTTGAAAGAAGAAATCGATAAAGCCAAGCATCAGGATCTTCTTAACAGAACCGCGGAACAATTAGGGTAAGCAATGACTGAATTAGCGACATTAGCAAGACCCTACGCCGAGGCTGCATTTAAGCGGGCAAAAGAGACCGGTAATGCAGGCAAATGGGCGGAAGCGCTGCAATTTTTGGCTTTGATTGTTCAAGATGCGGATATGGCGGAAATCGTCAATAACCCTAGAATCAGCAAAGAAAAAATTCAGCAACTGCTACTGGATATTTGCCAGGATCAAGTCGATGCCGAGGTCGTCAATTTACTTAAATTGTTAATTCAAAATGGTAAATTGAAATTGTTGCCGAAAATCTCGGCTTTGTATGAAGAATATAAAGCTCAAGATGAAGGCTACGTTAATGTCGATCTTTATAGTGCCTATGCGTTAACAAAAGCTGAACAGAACAAATATGTCGCCATGCTGGAAAAGCAGCTTATGAAAAAGGTCAATGCAGTGGTGTCAATCGATAAATCATTGATTGGCGGCATTCTTGCCAAGGCGGGCGATAAAGTAATAGACGGTTCTATCAGTGGCCAGCTTCATCAATTAGCCAAAAGGCTCTAAGAGCCAGATCGGGAAAATAAAATGCAATTAAATCCATCTGAAATAAGTGATCTGATCAAGAAGAAGATCGAGAATTTCGACGCCCAAGTTGAGGCGCACTCGGAAGGTACTGTGGTCAGTGTGACTGACGGTATCGTTCGCGTGCATGGTTTGTCGGACGCGATGCAGGGCGAAATGCTGGAATTTCCTGGCGGCTCTTACGGCATGGCCTTAAACCTGGAAAGAGATTCTGTTGGTGTGGTTATGCTGGGCGCCTACCAACATATTACCGAAGGCGATACCGTTAAATGTACCGGTAGAATTTTGGAAGTGCCCGTCGGTGAAGCCTTGCTGGGCCGAGTTGTCGATGCATTGGGTCAGCCCATAGACGGCAAAGGTGCAATTGATACCAATTTATCTTCGCCCATCGAAAAAATTGCACCGGGCGTAATCGCCAGACAATCGGTCGATCAGCCGGTACAAATTGGTCTGAAATCAATTGATTCCATGATTCCAGTCGGACGCGGCCAACGTGAGCTGATCATCGGTGACCGCCAAACCGGTAAAACCGCGATTGCTGTTGATGCCATCATCAATCAAAAAGGCACCGGCATTAAATGTATTTATGTCGCCATCGGCCAAAAACGTTCATCCATTGCCAACGTGGTTCGCAAATTGGAAGAGCATGGTGCCATGGAGCACACCATCATTGTTGTGGCGTCGGCATCGGAATCGGCCGCACTGCAATTCATTGCACCGTATACCGGCTGCTCGATGGGTGAATATTTTCGCGACCGTGGCGAAGACGCGTTGATCATTTATGACGATTTGACCAAACAAGCCTGGGCTTACCGGCAAATTTCCCTGTTGCTGCGCCGTCCGCCGGGCCGCGAAGCGTATCCAGGGGACGTGTTCTATATCCATTCCCGCTTGTTGGAACGTGCCGCCCGTATTAATGCCGCTGAAGTCGAAAAATTGACCGAAGGCAAAGTCAAAGGCAAAACCGGTTCGTTGACTGCCTTGCCGATCATCGAAACTCAAGGCGGCGACGTATCAGCATTCGTACCGACCAACGTGATTTCGATTACCGATGGTCAGATTTTCCTGGAAACAGGTTTATTCAACTCCGGTATTCGTCCGGCGGTGAATGCAGGTCTGTCCGTATCTCGGGTAGGTGGCGCCGCGCAAACCAAAATCATCAAAAAGCTGGGCGGCGGTATTCGACTCGACTTGGCCCAATTCCGCGAGTTGGCGGCCTTTGCGCAGTTCGCATCCGATTTGGATGAAAGCACACGTAAGCAAATCGAACGCGGCCAGCGGGTTACCGAGCTGATGAAACAAAACCAATATGCACCGATGTCGGTAGCGGAAATGGGTGTTTCTCTATATGCAGCCAATGCCGGCTTCCTGGATAGTCTGGAAGTCAAAAAAGTGCGCGACTTCGAATCGGCTCTGCTGTCATTCATGAAATCAGAAGAAGCGGATTTGATGGCGAAAATCAATCAAACAGGCGACTTTAGCGATGAAATCAAAAATGGTTTGCACAGTGCCATTGAGCGTTTCATTAAAACAAATACCTGGTAATAAAGGATAGTCGATGGCTGTTGGCAAAGAAATACGTACCAAGATCGCAAGTATTAAAAATACTCAGAAGATCACCCGCGCCATGGAAATGGTGGCTGCGAGTAAAATGCGTAAAACTAAAGACCGCATGCAGGCGACCCGGCCCTATTCCAAAAAAATTAGCCAGATCATCAATCATCTGTCTCACGCCAATCCGGAGTACAAACATCCGTACATGATTGTGCGTGAGGTAAAACGGGTCGGCATCATTGTCGTTAGCTCGGATAGAGGGTTGTGTGGCGGTTTGAATGCCAATCTATTCAGAACTATTTTGAATCAGATGCAGCAATGGAACAGTCGCAATATTGAAATCGATATTTGCACCGTTGGCGGTAAAGCAGCTAATTTTTTTAGCAATATCAATGCGAATGTAATTGGCCAAGTGGCTAAGTTGGGCGATACCCCGCATCAAATGGACATTATCGGCGTGATCAAGATCATGTTGGATGGTTACGAAAACGGCAGCATAGATCAACTGCACGTCATCAATAATGAGTTTGTAAACACCATGACCCAAAAACCGGTCATGACGCAATTGTTGCCGGTGGTAGCTGGGGATTTGGAAGACGACTTAAGTGGATGCTGGGATTATTTGTACGAGCCCGGCGCCAAGGAAGTTCTGGACCATTTGCTGCAGCGATATGTCGAGTCCATCGTTTATCAAGGGCTGGTCGAAAACAATGCCTGCGAACAGGCGGCTCGCATGGTTGCAATGAAAAGTGCTTCCGACAATGCTGGAAACATCATCAAGGAATTGCAACTTGTGTACAACAAAGCCAGACAAGCGGCCATTACGCAGGAAATTTCGGAAATTGTTGCCGGCGCCGCAGCTGTTTAACGCATTTCACAAGTTTTAGATAGATTTTTAAAGAGGACGACACAATGAGTTTGGGTAAAATCGTTCAGATTATTGGAGCGGTCGTAGACGTGGAATTTCCACGCGATAACCTGCCGAAAGTATACGATGCGCTGAATGTAAAAGGTGGATTGGTGCTGGAAGTTCAACAGCAATTGGGTGACGGCGTAGTTCGTACCATTGCAATGGGAACGACCGACGGATTAAGCCGTGGTATCGAAGTCACCAACACCGGTGATGCGATCAAAGTTCCTGTTGGACAAGAGACACTGGGCCGTATCATGAACGTGCTGGGTGAAGCCATCGACGAAAAAGGTCCAATCGGCGAAAAAGAAAAATGGGTTATCCATCGTGATGCGCCCGCGTATGACGAACAAGCGCCAGCCAACGAACTACTGGAAACCGGGATCAAGGTTATCGATTTGGTGTGCCCGTTTGCCAAAGGCGGTAAAGTCGGTCTGTTCGGTGGTGCCGGTGTAGGTAAAACCGTTAACATGATGGAATTGATCCGTAACATCGCGATCGAGCACAGCGGTTACTCGGTATTCGCCGGTGTCGGTGAGCGAACTCGTGAAGGTAACGACTTCTATCACGAGATGACCGATTCCAACGTTATCGACAAGGTATCGCTGGTTTACGGCCAAATGAACGAGCCGCCGGGCAACCGGTTGCGGGTGGCGTTGACCGGTCTGACCATGGCGGAATTTTTCCGTGATGAAGGTCGTGATGTACTGTTCTTCGTCGACAACATTTATCGATATACACTGGCCGGTACCGAAGTATCAGCGCTGTTGGGCCGTATGCCGTCCGCGGTAGGTTATCAGCCTACTCTGGCCGAGGAAATGGGTGTTCTGCAAGAGCGTATCACCTCTACCAAAACCGGTTCCATTACCTCTATCCAAGCGGTATACGTACCTGCGGATGACTTGACAGATCCTTCGCCCGCGACGACTTTCGCGCATTTGGATGCGACCGTGGTATTGTCCCGCCAAATCGCCGAGCTAGGTATTTACCCTGCTATTGATCCTTTGGACTCTACCAGCCGTCAGCTGGATCCATTGGTTATCGGGCAGGAGCATTACGACACAGCCCGTTCCGTTCAAGGTATTCTGCAACGTTACAAGGAATTGCGCGACATTATTGCCATTTTGGGTATGGACGAATTGTCTGAAGAAGATAAATTGACTGTATCCCGGGCCCGTAAAATTCAACGTTTCTTGTCGCAGCCTTTTTTCGTCGCGGAAGTATTTACCGGTTCACCCGGCAAATACGTTTCACTGAAAGAAACCATCGCCGGTTTCAAAGGCATTATTAATGGAGATTACGACAGTCTGCCGGAACAAGCGTTTTACATGGTTGGTACCATAGATGAAGCCATCGAAAAAGCCAAAGGCATGTAATCCTTTTATGATGTGGAGAAATAGGATATGGCCATGACCATTCACGTTGACATCGTCAGCGCGGAGCAAGAAGTATACTCAGGCTTGGCCGAGATGCTGTTTGCGCCCGCGGAACTGGGTGAGGTGGGTATTGCGCCACGCCACGCCCCGCTTATCACCAAGCTAAAACCCGGTGAAGTGCGGGTAAAAATCAGTGATAAGGAAAGCCAGGAGTTTTATATTTCCGGTGGTTTGCTGGAAGTGCAACCTCACGTGGTGACCGTGTTGGCCGATACCGCCATCCGCGCGCACGATATTGATGAGGCGCAGGCTTTGCAAGCCAAGGCGCGTGCCGAGGAAATGTTGAATGATAAATCCGGCAAAATTGATTATGCAAGGGCTCAGGCGCAATTGGCCGAAGCTGTCATGCAGTTAAGAACGTTGGAAAGATTAAGAAAGCGTGGATCATAATAATTAATCTCGTAAATATATAAGCCCGATAACGCCTGCGTCATCGGGCTTTTTTGTTTATTGATGCCCCTGAGGGCAAAGGACTAAGGCATGTCGATAAAAACCATCATCCTGGCAGCGGGCCAGGGTACGCGTATGCGTTCATCCCGTCCGAAAGTGTTGCATGAAATTGCCAATAAAGCCTTGTTGCAACATGTCTATGAAACCAGCTTGGCACTGCAGGACAACGATGTATACATCATTTACGGCCATGGCGGCGAAACAGTCAAACAAACTCTCGAACATTTCCAGGCGACCTGGATAGAGCAACGACAGCAATTGGGTACCGGTCACGCCGTCCAGCAAGCCATTCACCACGTGGAAGACGTCGACACCGTTTTAGTGCTATACGGCGATGTGCCATTATTGAAAGCCAAGACCATACAGACCTTATTAGGCAAGGTTAGCGCAACCTCGTTGGCGCTCTTAACCGTGACGTTGGACGACCCCAGCGGCTATGGCCGTATCGTACGGGACAAAGATCATGCGGTGATTAAAATAGTTGAGCAAAAAGATGCCAACGAAGCCGAGTTGCAAATTAGCGAAGGCAATACCGGTATACTGGCTTGTAAGGGCAAGCAATTGAAAAATTGGTTGTCCAGGCTGAGCAATAATAATGCGCAAAATGAATATTATCTGACCGATATCATTGAAATGGCGGTGGATGACGGTCTGACTATAGAGACCAGCCAGGCCAATAGCGCCGATGAAGTCTTGGGGGTCAATAATCGCAGTCAACTTGCACACCTGGAACGAGTGTATCAGCTCGAACAGGCCGAAATGCTGATGGAAAAAGGCATGACCCTGCGTGATCCAGGCCGGATCGACGTGCGAGGCACATTTGCCGGTTTGGGCCAGGATATCGATGTCGATGTCAATGTGGTATTTGAAGGTGTCAACTCCATAGGTTCGCACGTTAAAATCGGCCCCAATTGCCTGATCAAAAACGCCACTATTGCCGATGGCGTGGAAATATTAGCTAATTGCGTGATAGAAGATACCAAGATAGGTGCCGATAGCCGCATCGGACCTTTCGCCCGACTAAGGCCGCAAACCGAACTGGCCGCTCAGGTGCACATCGGTAACTTCGTTGAGGTTAAAAAAACCACTGTGGCCAGCGGCAGTAAAATTAACCATTTAAGTTACATCGGTGATAGCGAAATCGGCAGCAAGGTCAACGTCGGCGCCGGCACCATTACCTGTAATTACGATGGCGTCAACAAATTCAAGACCATCATTAAAGACGGCGCATTCATCGGTTCCGACACGCAATTGGTTGCGCCGGTTACGGTGGGAAAAAATGCTACTATTGGTGCTGGTTCAACGATTACCAAAGATACGCCGGCAGACCAACTGACGCTGAGCCGCGTCAAACAGATCGCCATTCCAGGATGGCTGCGGCCGGTAAAACAGGAGAAATAATATGTGTGGCATCGTCGCCGGTATTGCACAACGTAACGTAGTGCCGATTCTAATTGAAGGGCTGAAACGATTGGAATATAGAGGATATGACTCGGCAGGGTTGGCGGTAGTCAATCAGGGCGAAATATTTCGAAAAAGAGAATTGGGCAAGGTTAAGGGCTTGGAAGCCCTGATAGCCGCCGATCCCATCGCCGGTAACGTCGGTATTGCCCATACCCGCTGGGCCACGCACGGCAAGCCCAGCACTCAGAACGCCCATCCGCATGTCAGCAAGGATAAAGTGGCGGTGGTGCATAACGGCATCATCGAAAACCACGATCACTTGCGCACCGCTCTGCAGCAAGACGGCTATGTTTTCACTTCGGAAACGGATACCGAAGTCATCGTGCATAAAATAGCCCAGGAATTGCAAACCGACGATGATTTGTTGGCAGCCGTAAAAAGCACCATCGCGACCTTGCAGGGGGCATATGCATTGGGTGTGGTGCATGCGGATCAGCCCGATATTTTGATTGCTTGCCGTAAAGGCAGCCCCTTGGTGATCGGTATCGGTATAGGCGAATATTTTATCGCCTCGGACATTGCCGCCCTGCTACCGGTTACCCAACGGTTCATTTTTCTGGAAGACGGCGATATTGCCGAATTGACCATTAACGGCGCCAGTATTCAGGATGAACACGGCAAACGCGTGGTGCGGCCGGTTATCGAGAGCCAGTTAAAAGCCGACTCGGTCGATAAAGGCAAATACCGCCATTACATGCTGAAGGAAATTTATGAGCAAGCCTGGGCGGTTTCGGAAACCCTGGAAGGTCGCTTCGTCAACAACAAGCTGCAAGACACCGCATTCGGCCATAATGCTGCCGAGGTATTCGACCAAATCAAATCCGTATTGATTTTAGCCTGCGGTACCAGCTATCACTCGGGACTTGTGGCACGCTATTGGTTTGAAAAATACGCGCGTGTACCGTGTTCTATCGAGGTTGCCAGCGAATTCCGTTACCGCAACCCGGTGATCTCCCCCAACACACTAGTGGTCACCATTTCCCAATCCGGCGAAACCGCCGACACCTTGGCCGCCTTGCAGGAAGCCAAGAAACTGGGCGTCAAACATTCACTGGTAATCTGCAATGTACCGGAAAGCTCGTTAGTCAGAGAATCCGAGCTGGTGATGATGACCCGCGCCGGTCCGGAAATCGGCGTTGCTTCCACTAAGGCCTTCACTACGCAATTGGTGGCGCTGCTGATGCTGCTGATTGCGATCGGCCGCCGCTTTGAATTAAGCCAGGAAATGGAAGAGAAAATCGTGTCCGAGTTGTTCGGTTTGCCGGGCAACATAGAAAAGGTTTTGAAGCTGGATGAAACCATAGAAGTGCTGTCGCAGCGGTTTGCCGATAAACAAAATGCCCTGTTTCTGGGGCGAGGCACGCATTATCCGATAGCGATGGAAGGTTCGCTGAAGTTGAAGGAAATTTCCTACATTCACGCCGAAGCTTACCCCGCCGGTGAATTGAAACATGGTCCGTTGGCGCTAATCGACGCCGAAATGCCGGTCGTCACCGTGGCGCCGAATAACAACCTGCTGGAAAAACTCAGGTCCAATATTCAGGAAGTCAGCGCTCGTGGCGGTCAGTTGATCGTATTTATGGATGAAACATTAGCGGACGCCGGCGACGAAAACGTACAAATCATCAAGATGCCCAGTGTCGCCAACATCATTTCGCCGATCATCTACACCATACCGCTGCAGCTGTTGTCCTATCACGTGGCGGTATTGAAAGGTACCGATGTTGATCAGCCGCGCAATCTGGCCAAATCCGTGACGGTGGAATAGCCTACAAAATGAATATCTCGTTTGAAATAGTACCCAGAAGCCTGGAAGCTTTTGACACGCAATATGCCTTCGTACAACAGCTGGATGACGGTATCAATATCATTAACGTGCCGGACATTCAGCGCTTCGACACCCGCAGCTGGGAACTGGCTGCCCGCATCGACCGCGGTAAATTTCGCTTTATTCCGCATTTTCGCGCCATCGATTTCAAAATCGACGGCGGCGAATTGTTTCGCATTATCGAAAACTTTCAGCTGGATAGCGTACTGCTGGTATCCGGCGATCCGCCGGAGGGTTTGAAGCGGGCTTACTATAATACCGACCTGGTCGATTTGATTCGGGTAGTACGCCAGCGGTTTCCCGCTTTGAATATCTATGCCGGCTTCGACCCTCACCGGCAAGGCCTGCAGGATGAATGCGATTATACCCAGCGCAAAGCCGAAGCCGGTGCCATGGGGTTTTTCTCACAGCCGTTCTACGATCACCGCTTGATAGAAATTTACGCCGAGCACATGCAAGGTCTGGAAACCTATATCGGCATCAGCCCCATTACCACTCAGGCTTCGATGAACTACTGGGAAGTCAAAAACAAGGTTAAGTTTCCTAAGAGTTTCCGGCCGGATTACGACTGGAACGTCGAGTTTGCCAATAGTGTAATCGCCTCGGCGGCCGCAGCCGGCTTGAATGTGTATTTCATGCCGATCCGGATTGATTTGGAACGGTATTTTGGGGGGATAAAGTTGGGTTGAGTCTCGTTAAGCAATCCGCCAACCTGGTGATATGTTGTGTTTTTTTATGACAGATTAAAGATAGGTGGCTGTAGATATCGAATTATCAAACATTGTACTTACTGTCTTAGGCGGTGCTATTGGCGTCACAACTAAATTCACGCATTTCTGAGCGGAGATACAAGAATGAACAACACCAGAAATTTCTAGAACACTTGGGCAAACGCAACGCTATCTTTGATCATCTTGGTATTGAACCTATCTTGCAAATTGAAGATGAAAATGGACGTAAAGCACCTTGGCTTAAAGCTACGAAACTACAACTATCCGATCTTGGAGTTTGGAATGGGTATATTGAAGAGTCGAATAAGCATTTAGATCAAGGTGCCATGGAGTTGTTATCACTACGAAAAGAGCTTGATCAACTTCAGAAGGAAAATGTCTACCTAAAGTCTGAGCAATCTCGCTTGCTTAAAGAGAAGTCTGAATTGTTTCACAGTCTCGCTTTACGTGGGAACACAGCTTTAGCCGCTCTGAGTCAACGTAGAAACAATGTTTCGCTATCTCGATGCCTGATTTAATGCCGGTTCCCGCACCGGCGGGCGGGATACTTTCTTTTGATTCGCCAAAAGAAAGTATCCAAAGAAAAGGCGACCCGGATGCCGCGTTGATCCTGTGCGCCGTAGCTTTTGTCAGAGATTGCTTGAAGGGGCCTCCCAGCCCCTGCAAGCAACGCGATGCATCCTTGCATCGCCCCTTCGGGCTAATTCTGCCAAAACCTCCGGTGCTCGGCGCGGCATAACGGGATTAACCACGGCATAGTTTGACATTCATGACATCGTTCCCACGTTCCGCGTGGGAATGCAGCCTTAGACGCCCTGCGTCGGCATACAAACAAATTTTGCTGGGAGACCCTGATGAAGCCAGGTAGGTCACGTTGCCGCGATAGCGGTTACGTGACATTTCGAAATTAAATTAACAGTTATTACTACAGCAGGTTCATGGATATTCAGCAGTTAAACAGTGAATTCGGAATAGCCCAGCAACTGGAAGTTATTCCAGGCCAGGGCGGTATGCCGATGATTAAAATCAGCAATGGCAGTGCCAAGGCTTTAATTTCGATTTACGGCGGACAGGTGTTGTCGTTTCAGCCCATGGATCAAGCCGAGGATGTGTTGTTTCTTAGCGAACAATCGGCCTATGCGGCAGGCAAGGCAATACGCGGCGGTATTCCGGTGTGTTGGCCTTGGTTTGGGCCGGACCCGAAAGGTTTGCAACGACCCAATCACGGTTTCGTGCGGAATCATTTTTGGCGGTTGGCTAGGACGGAAGCCATTAGCGATAGCGAGACTAAAGTCAGTCTGCAGTTCAACGAAAGCTTTAAACAGGAGAATACCTGGCGGCAGCCGTTTATGTTGCTGTTGGATATCAGTATAGGCCCAAGTCTGCAATTGAAGCTGACCACTTTTAATACCGGTGATCAGCCCTTTTCCATTACCCAGGCGTTTCATAGTTATTTTCGGATCGGCAATATCAAACGGGTGAAAATATTAGGTCTGGACGGCTGCGATTACTTCGATAAACTGGATCATGGTACCCAGAAAACTCAGAAAGGAATCGTTACCGTCACCAAGGAAGTGGATAGGGTTTATGTTGAAGCCCGCAATAACTTGGTGATTGTCGATCCGCTGTTGAAGCGCCGTATCCACATCGACTCGCCCAATACCAGCACGGCGGTGGTGTGGAATCCCTGGTCGAAAACGTCCAAAAAAATGCCGGATTTGGCGGATGCGGATTATCAGCGGTTTATCTGCGTTGAGGCGGGGAATGTTGCATTCGATCTGATTAAGGTTCAGCCGGGAGGCCAGTTTAGCCTGCAAGCTAATTACAGGCTGTTGCCGGATTAATAGCGTATGCATGCCAATCGGGCAATATTTGCTTTTGTGCCCCGCCATTCAGGTATAAGATAAAATCCGATATGAACAAGGGGTAAGCCTGATGAGTTTTATTGAAGTCTATTTTAATAGCGCACTAAGAAATACGGTTGAAATCGAGAATAACTCCGCTAGTATAGGTCGGGCCAGTTATAACCCCATTCAAATCGATAACAAAGGCGTTTCCTTACTGCATGCCGTTATTACCCGGCAAGATAATGAATGGTTTATCGAGGATTTAAACAGCACGAATGGTACCTATTTAAATGGGGGTAAAGTGCTGGGTAAACAAAAAATAAAATTCGGCGATACCATCAGCATTTGCAAGCACGATTTAAAATTTGCCAGAGAGCGCAGCAGGGTCGGGTCGGTCTCCAATACTTATCAAAGCGACGATAGCGATAGGACCGTCATGGTGGGAAACAATCCATCCAGTACCAGCCAAGCCAACACCAGTAATTGTTATTTACTGGTACATGGCGAAAGGCGCAATATTAATAAATTATTATTGAATAAGGACAGTTATGCTATCGGCAACAGCAAGTTGAGCGATATTCGCGTGGGTGGCTGGTTTACGCCAAAACTGGTCGCCGAAATTTCGCGCATCGGCAATAATTATTATCTGTTTCCTAGAAAATACAGCTTGGTCAAATTGAACGGTCAGAGCTTAAATACTCAAAGCAAATTAAGCAATGACGACAGCATTATTATTAAAAAGCTGTTATTGAAATTTGTGGAAGAATAAAGTCTTATTGGCAAATCAAAATAACCGAGATATTATCGGAGCCGCCATTCTGGTTGGCGAGATCGATTAACTGTTGGGCTTTCTGCTCGATATTATCTTTGCAAACACCTTTGATGGTGGTTGCTATCACAACATCTTCGACCATATCGGTCAATCCGTCCGAACACAATAAAAAACTATCGCTGGCGGCAATATCCAAAATTTGCACGGCGGGTTTGACCGTTGGGTTGGGACCAATGCCCTGCAGGATGATGTTGGAACGGGGTGGCTGACCGATTTGACCGTTATCCAGCCAAATTTGATAGGCCGAATGGTCCTTGGTGACTTGGATCAATTGATCGTCCCGCCAACGATACAGCCGGCTGTCGCCAACATGGAACACATGCATTTTGGCCTGCGTGGCGTAAAATTTGCATCCGACCAGCGTGGTTCCCATGCCGTTGCTGTCTATCATTTGCGCCTCCTGATTCAAGTTATAAATGGCTTGATTGGTTTGAACCAGGATGTCGGCGATAATTTGACTGTGTGTCTCGAGTCGTCTTAGTTGATCCGCGTGTGCGGATTTGTGCCATATCGCGGCCAGCTTTTCCCAAAATCCGGGCGGTTTTTGCGGGTTGCGATTGTCGGCTAAATACTTTTTGGCCAATTGGTTGACTAATTGGGTGGCCTCAAAACTGGCTTTGTCGCCGTACTGGTGTCCACCCATGCCGTCGGCCAGCAAAATCAGACCATCGGCATGGTTAATCAGTATGGTGTCCTCATTGTGATCGCGGCGCCGGCCGCAATCGGTTTTGCCGACCACATAATAGCGATTGAGAACTTGGCCCACCGTCATGACAATGGGTTTCCCATGCGGAGGAAAACCCAGCTGAATGACTGGGGGTTAGCCGACTGTGAAATCATCGAATAGCAGGTTCGGGCTAAAGTCATGATCCGTGGTCCCTTTTTTTGGTTGGGTGCCTGCTCAGCTAAAGAACAATTCCCGCATTTTTTGCCCGGGCGATTCCGCGCGCATAAAAGCTTCGCCGACCAGGAAGGTGTAAATACCGTTGTCCTGCATGAGTTTTACATCGGCTGGCGTGTGGATACCGCTTTCCGTGACGACCAGTTTGTCCGCCGGCAAGGTTTTTTTTAAGTCTAACGTAGTTTGCAGCGAGACTTCGAAGGTGCGTAAGTTACGGTTGTTGATGCCTATCATGGGAGTGTTTAATAGCAGCGCTCGTTCCAGTTCAGCGGCATCGTGTACTTCCACCAACACATCCATGCCAAGGCCGGTGGCAGTATCGGCCAATTCTTTCAGCATGGCATCATCCAACGCGGCGACAATCAACAAAATACAATCCGCTCCCAGAGCGCGTGATTCATGAATTTGATAAGGGTCTATCATAAAATCCTTGCGGATCACCGGCAGCGGACATTTTTCCCGCACCATTTGCAGCGTGGCTTCCGAGCCCTGGAAAAACTCTTTATCGGTTAATACGGACAAACAAGTCGCGCCGCTCATTGCGTAATCGGCGGCAATATTGATCGGCTGAAAATTTTCCCGAATGACGCCCTGGCTGGGCGAGGCTTTTTTGATTTCGGCGATAATGGCCGGTTTTTTAGCGTCGGCCTTACTGCGCAAGGAATGGTAAAAGCCGCGCGGGCCGGGAACGCCGGTGGCAATTTCCTGCAACATGGAAATAGGGGCGTTGATTTTGCGGCGCGCCACTTCTTCGGCTTTTTTAGCCAGGATGATTTTTAAAATGTCGGGGGTATCGGTCATGGTTTTTCAAAAAAATTAAAATAATGTAGGTTGGGTTTAGCCTGCGGCATCAACGCTTAACGTAACCCGACCAGACAAATGTTGAAAAGGCTAGGTAGCCTTTGAATATGCAATCAAAGCTTCAAACTTCGCCAGCGCGCTACCATCCGCTAGCGCCCATTGCGCGCGTTGAATGCCATCGGCTAGCGTATCGACCAAATCCGCCGCATAAATTGCCGCACCGGCATTCAGCGCCACAATGTCCAGGGCCGGGCCGGGTTGATTATTCAATACCTGGCGGATAATTGCCAGACTGTCTCGGGCATTGCCGACCGCTAAACTATCCAAGCCGGCACGTTGCAGGCCGAACTGCTCAGGCGTAACGCTATAAGTGCAGACTTGGCCGTTTTTCAGTTCAGCAATATCGGTGGGAGCGGCGATACTGATTTCATCCAGACCGTCATGGGCGTGCACCACCAGTACGTGTTTGCTGTCCAGCTTTTTCAACACTTCCGCAACCGGCACCAGCCAGTGTTTGTCGAACACGCCGATTAGCTGATGCGGGGCATTGGCCGGATTGGACATCGGCCCGATCAGGTTAAACAGGGTTCTGACGCCCATTTCCTTACGCGGACCTACCGTATGCCGCACCGCGCTGTGGTGTTTGGCGGCAAACAGAAAGCCGACTCCAAGTTGGTTTACGCAGTCCGCCACCTGTTCGGCCGGCATGTCCAGGTTGATGCCGGCCGCTTCCAGCACGTCCGCGCTGCCGCAACTGCTGGAAACCGAACGGTTGCCGTGTTTGGCGACTTTGCCGCCGGCCGCCGCCACCACGAAGGCGGCCGTGGTGGAAATATTGAAGGTGTTGGCACCGTCCCCGCCGGTGCCGCAAGTATCGATAACGTGATCGCCGCTCACCGGCACCTGCCGCACCAATTCCCGTAGTACGGCCACCGCGGCGGCAATTTCCTCTATGGTTTCGCCTTTGCAGCGCAGGGCGATCAGAAAGCCGGCGATTTGGGCATCGCTTAGTTCGCCGTTCATCATGGTCCGCATTACCGCCTGCATTTCGGCGGCAGTGAGATTATGTTTGTCGAGCAGTTTCTGCAAAGTGGCTTGGATCAGCATAAAGTATTGAACCGGATGAAGCTAAATGGATCGTGAAACGGCGTTATTGGCCGGCTTTGTGTTCTGAAAATACTTGCGCCTTGCCGTCTTTATCGAACGATACTACCGAATAATCAGCCTGCCGGCCGCCCATTTCCATGCCGGGGCTGCCCATGGGCATGCCGGGCGCGGAAATGCCCACTACATCGGGTTTGGTTTGCAGCAGTTTGTCGATATCGGCAGCCGGCACGTGGCCCTCGATCACATAACCGTCTACGATAGCGGTATGGCAAGAGGACAATTCCGAAGGCACGCCGAATTTTTGTTTGATAGCCTGCATATCGTCGCTAACGATATCCTTGATCGCAAAGTGATTTTGTTTGACATGGGCTATCCATTTACCGCAGCAGCCGCAAGTAGGGCTGCGGTAAACGGTCATTTCCCTGTCGGCCACGGCTTCCTCCGCTGCAGTTGCCATGCCGGATGCCAGTAGTAGCGCGATGAGTAAACATTTTAAGCGTTTCATAAATACCCCCGTATTTAGCTGTGCAAATGGTGGAGTATTGTACGCTGCTGGCGCCGCTATTGCACAAAGCCCTACTCACCGTGCAGGGTTAATACCAAACTGCGGCTGCCGCCATGGTTGCGGTGTTCGCATAGATAAATTCCCTGCCAAATGCCCACGTTCAGACGGCCGTTATTAATCGGCAGACTTAGGCTGCAACCGAGCAGGCTACTTTTTAAATGCGCCGGCATGTCATCGCTGCCTTCGTCCCTGTGCCGGTAATATGGCTGATCTTCCGGTACGGCACGGTTGAAAAAGCTTTCAAAATCCGCTCGCACCGTGGGGTCGGCGTTTTCGTTAAGGGTCAGCGAGGCCGACGTATGTTTGATGAACACATGCAGCAAGCCGAGATTGATGTTGGCTAGCTCCGGAAGCTGACCGACCACTTCATCGGTCACCAAATGAAAGCCGCGACTGCGGGGTTTGAGGCGTATTTCTTTTTGTATCCACATCTGCGCGAAGTTGACCGGGTTGTGTAGTTAGCTGTTAGAGAGATTGTAATCGATCAGAATGGCCGCGGCAGTACGCGCATTGGCGATGGCACCGGAGTTTCGGCGTATTTGTTCGCCGACAATGGCGCCGGCAATCAGCAGCGTCAATTGCGCCGCCAGATGTTCAGGGTTGTGGCTACCGGCTTGTTCGGCCAACTTCGCCAGCAGCTTGCGAAATTCGGCATAAAATTCGGCGGCGGCTATTTGCACCGGGTTATTTTCCTCGGCAAATTCGGCGGCGGCGTTGATGAACGGGCAGCCGCGGAACTCCGGGGTCTCCAGCATGACATCGAATACATCGATTACCGCCAGTAGCTTTTGCCTTGGCGTCTCTCCCCCGCTGTCGATACCGCTTTGAATATGTGCCAGCGTGGTTGTGCGGCTTAGGCGCAAATGCGCCAATACCAAATCGTCTTTGGAGGGAAAGTA
Source organism: Methylomonas sp. (assembly GCF_023228165.1). Lineage (GTDB taxonomy): Bacteria > Pseudomonadota > Gammaproteobacteria > Methylococcales > Methylomonadaceae > Methylomonas. The sequence goes on from NZ_JALOBS010000012.1 coordinate 71,869, forward strand.
TTTGTACAGGCTCATCTTGGTGGTGCCTGCGGCTTTAACGATCGCATCTACGCCGGTGGATTTGATGCCCTGCCGGTAAAAAAGCGCGGAAGCCGCTTGCAGAATATGTTCTTGAAGATTACGTGACATAAAGCAAACAGAATAAAACTTGCCACTATACCGACCGGTCTGTATTATTACAACAGACTGACCGGTCGGTATAGTCTTGTTCGTTTCTAAACCAGAGGAGATAGCTCCATGATCACACTTTACGGCATTGCCATCAGCAACTATTACAACAAAGTCAAACTGGCGTTACTGGAAAAACAGGTCGCTTTCGCGGAGGAAGCCTTGCCGCCCGCACAGAGCGAGGCGGTATTAAAACGCTCTCCGTTGGGCAAGATTCCGTTCATCAAAACCGCAGAGGGCTATTTGTCGGAGTCGCAAGCGATTCTGGAATATCTGGAAGATGCCTACCCGGAGGCCCCTCGACTATACCCCAGCGATGTGTTCGAACGGGCGAAATGCCGTGAATTCATCCAGCATATCGAGCTGAATGTGGAGCAGGTAGCCAGGCGCATATATTCGGAAGCAGTCTTCGGCGGTAAGGTGTCGCAGGAAACCAAAGACGAAGTATTGACCAAAGTGGAAAACGGCCTGAAAGGACTGGCCCGGTTAATGACTTTATCGCCTTACGCGCTAGGAGACCATTTTTCCGCCGCCGATGTGGTGGCTTGGCCGCATTTACAATTGGTGGGGTTTGCCACCCAGCAGATTTACGGCAAGGATTTGGTAGTCGAGCATATTCCGGGTATCGCGGAGTATATGCAGCTGATCGAAAGCCGCCCTCATCCGCAAAAAGTGGGTGAGGACAGAGCGGCGGCGCTGGAGGCGTTTTTTAACAACCGGTAGTTTCATCGGCAGCATTGCTTACCGCTGAGACTTGTAAACTATCAAATCCAAAGGTAGGCGATGCCTGCCGGCATGGATTTCGTTTCCGTGATTTTTTGCCTGCAAGCGATTCGCGGCGGAAGGTATTGTGAAAGTTATCGTGGGAGAGCCGCTTCGTTGCGATTCAAGGCAATTAATTCGCGAAGAAGCCGCGCTCCCGCAATTTAGACGTGATGCAGCGCATTTCATGGCGGTGATAATGGGCGAGGCCAAGTTATTTGCAAAAACGGCTTCGGGACTTGTTCGACCGGATTATTAACGGCAGCGACGTGGTGGCTATAAAACAATCAAAGCCAACCCAGCCGCTTAAGGGCGCCGTAAACTAAATAAATGCCCAAGCCACACACAAAAACACCGAAGATCAATCGAAGGTAGGGACCTGGCATATGATTGGCCGCGTAGGCGCCTAGCCAAGAACCGAGGAACATCATTGCGGCAAGAATGGCGGCAGCCCGCACATCCACATTCCCATGCCGGTAATATTCAAACGCCGCCGCCAGACCAATCGGCGGTAACAAAACCGCAAGGCTAGTGCCGGTGGCCATATGCTGCGAGAATCCGGCCAGATAAATCAATGCCGGTACAATCACGATGCCGCCGCCGACCCCGAATAACCCCGCTGCAATACCACCAAAAAGGCCGATGATTACGAACAAGAACCAGGATGGCATACGAAGCTCCTTAAAGTTTATCTAACTTGGCAAGGGTAGACATCGAGGTTGGTATGTGCTGACTTAATCTGAAGCGCATCGGTCGTGTCTGATGCGTTCCAGGCAGACTGGGTTTATTTCTTTACATACAAATCCGTAATCGTGCCTTCTATCATTTCCGCCGCAAACGCGAAGGTTTCCGACAAGGTCGGGTGCGGATGGATAGTCAGGCTGATGTCGGTGGCATCGGCGCCCATTTCCAGCGCCAACACCGCTTCGGCGATCAGTTCGCCGGCGCCGGGGCCGGTCATGCCGGCGCCCAAAATGCGACCGCTGGTTTTGTCGGTAAGGATTTTGGTGATGCCCTCGTTGCGCCCCAAAGCCAACGAACGGCCGCTGGCTGCCCACGGGAAGGTGGCTTTTTCGTATTCAACACCTTGTTCCTTGGCCTGGTTTTCGGTCAAACCCATCCAGGCTACTTCCGGATCGGTATAAGCAACCGACGGAATGGTCAGCGCGTCGAAGCCGGCTTTGTGACCGGCAATGGTTTCGGCGGCGATTTTGCCTTCGTGGGTGGCTTTGTGAGCCAGCATGGGGTTGCCGACGATGTCGCCGATGGCGAATATATGCGCGATGTTGGTGCGACCCTGTTTGTCGACCGGGATAAAGCCTTTTTCGTCTATCGTGACACCGGCTTTACCGGCATCGATCAATTTGCCGTTGGGGCGGCGGCCTACCGCGACCAAGACTGCATCGAATACGGCAGATTCCGGTGCCTCCTTGCCTTCCATGGTTACTTTTATGCCGGCGTCGCCGGCCTCCATGGCTTTGACGCTGGTTTTTAACCACAAATTGTCGTATTGTTTTTTGATCTTGCGTTGCAGCGGGGTGACCAAATCCTTGTCGCAGCCGGGGATGATTTGGTCCATCAATTCCACCACGCTGATTTTCGAACCTAAGGCGTGATAAACCGTGGCCATTTCCAGGCCGATGATGCCGCCGCCGACGATCAACAGATTTTCCGGTACCGATTGTAAAGCCAAGGCGTCGGTGGAATCCCACACGCGCGGGTCGTCATGCGGAAAGCCGGGAATTTTGGTCGGCTGCGAACCGGCGGCAATGATGGCGTGATCGAAAGTCACGGTTTGCTCGCCATCATCGTTTTCCACAAGCAGGCTGTTCGCGCTGACGAATTTACCAGTGCCTTGGATGACTGTCACCTTGCGCTGCTTGGCCAGTTTACCCAAGCCCTGATTCAAAGACTGACTAACACTCTCTTTCCAGCCGCGAATCCTATCCAAATCAATTTCCGGTTTGCCGAAACTGACCCCGTGCTCGGCCATGGCTTCGGCTTCGTGTATGATTTGTGCGCTGTGCAGCAGGGCTTTTGAGGGGATGCATCCGACATTCAAACACACGCCACCCAATACCGGGTAACGTTCGATCAGCACCACCTGCTTACCTAAATCGGCGGCACGAAATGCGGCTGTGTAACCGCCGGGGCCGCCGCCCAAAACCAATACTTCGGCGTGTGTTTGTGTATTACTCATGTAGTTGAACTCCTAAATGCCTGAATCGTTGATGTGCGCAAGCTGAGTGCCAACAAGGCGCGGGGATTGGCAAGTATTTTACCGGTTACTGTGACGGATAGAAAATTAATCCTACTCTGCGAATATGGTCGATTAAATCAGGATTGTCGATTTGTTGGAACAGCGACAGGTCGACAGTGTACGGAAGCAGTAAGTCGTCGATTTCGGTTTCGATGCGGCTTAACAATCGGTAATCCAGTTTATCGCCGAGCAAGGTCAAATCAATGTCCGAGCCTTTGCGTTGAGTGCCGTTGGCTCGCGAACCGTAAAGCAAGGCCTGTTCTACTTCGGGATGGGTGGCGAACACCCGATGCAGCGCCGCGATATTGGCAACGCTTAACCCGCTACGCTCAGCCAACGCCTCATTCGGCATCGACCAACCCCGCCATGGTTTGTTGCAAGCATTCGAACTGGGCAAAAAACCGCTCGCGTATGTTGCCGGCAATCGCTTGCGCGGTTTCCTGGTTATAGGTGTGCACAGTACGGTTCCGGTCGCGGATCATATCCATCCAGCATTCGCCATCGTCGATCAAATCCAGTTTGAAAGCCTCGCGCGTGGCATCGCGGGAACCGTGAATGGCCTGCTGGCCCTTGGACAACAGATAGTCGCGTAACACATTCCAGGCCAGCTCGTGGGTATATTCGAAAGCTTGAATCAAGCCCTGCTCTTCCAACTCGTTCAGCTCGCCGTAGTCGATGAACTTGCGCAGTTGCCCCAGGGCTTTTTGGTAATTGGAAAAGCGTTGTTGCCAGCGGATGTCTTGTTGCATAGGTTGGTAATTCAATGGGTCCGATTACGCCATGTTAATCGGGTCTTTGCGGGCGATATAGGGTGCTGGTGGATGCGCTGCCGTTTATCCACTTTACGCAACTGTTTCGCCAAGATCATTCATAACGTTCCCTAAAACAAGTCAAGGTTTAGGGCTAGGTTCGCACCTAACCAATACAAACATTTCCGGTCAAAACCATTAAAATTGCTTGTCGAGCCCCGCCTGTTGCAAGGCCGCGTTGGCTGTGTGCTTCAGCTAGCCGAACAAAATAACAACCCTTGATTTTAAGCGCCTTCTTCAGTAACGGCGTGAAATCGCCCGTTAATGAAGATGTGCGCTGTTGGTTTTAAATCCATCGAGCACGAACGGTAATTCATCGGCAGACAATTCCGGATGATTAAGTTCCCTCAACTCCGGAATAACGAATTTGAGCCGTTGGATCAACGCATCCATAGTGCTGGCTTCAATTGCCAAACCGTCTATGTCTTGGCTGGTCGCGACCCAGACACTGGCTTCATCGTCCTAGTTAGCATTTACTCTTAATGGTTGCATGACACTTACCTTAGATCCCATGTCGAACTTGACGAATCAAACGATTACTTAAAGCAATAACCGCCGAATATCGGCCAGATTGGCTTTTAAGGCTTCCATGAAGCGTGCACCTTCGGCACCATCGATGACGCGGTGGTCGTAGGTGATGTCCAGCGGCAGCATCAATTTCGGTTCGAATGCCGAGCCGTTCCAAACCGGTTGTACTTTGGCGCGGGTGACGCCCAAAATCGCCACTTCCGGTGCATTCACGATCGGCGTAAAGGCGCTGCCGCCGATACCGCCCAAGCTGGAAATGGTCATGCAACCGCCCTGCATATCGGATGGCATTAGTTTCCCTTTGCGGGCCAGTTCACTTTTCTCGGCCAGTTCGGTGGATAGCTGGAATATGCCTTTTTTATCCACGTCGCGGATTACCGGTACGACTAAGCCGTTCGGCGTGTCGACTGCAATGCCGAGGTGGAAGTATTTTTTATAAATCAGTTTGTCGCCTTCCGGTGACAGGGAGCTGTTGAAAGACGGATATTTCTGCATCGCCCCTACCAGCGCCTTCATGATGAAGACCAGGCCGGTCAGTTTGATGCCGTCTTTGCCTTGGCCGGCGTTTGTGGCTTTACGAAAGTCTTCCATCTCGTCGATGGCGACTTCGTCGTGATAGGTGACTAGCGGCAGATTCAGCCAGACTCGGGTCAAATTTTGGCCGGTCAGGCGTTTAATCTTACTTAACGGTTTTTCTTCGATCTCGCCGAATTGGGTGAAATCCACCGCCGGAATTGACGGGATGCCGGCGCCGGCGCTAGCGGTGCCGCCGGATGCCATGACTTGTTTGACGAAGTTTTGCACATCGCTTTTCAGAATCCGCCCTTTACGGCCGCTGCCGGATTGGACTTTGCTCAAATCCACGCCGAGTTCGCGGGCGAACAGCCTGACGCTGGGCGTGGCGTGGGCTTTAAAGCCTTCGCCGCTGCTGACTGTTGGAGCCGCCGGAACCGCGGCTGGTTTTTCAGGTTCGGCTTTGGGGGGCTCCGCCACGGCCGCCGGGGTGGGCTCGAACGGTGCCGGAGTGGGGGCTGCGGCGGCGGGTTCCGGCACAGCCGCGACATCGCTGATTTCCACCGTGGCAATCAAGGTACCTTCCGAGACCTTATCGCCGGGTTTAATGTGTATGCTCTTGATGATGCCGGCGGCGCTGGAGGGTAAGTCCATGGTGGCTTTATCGGTTTCCATGACTGCCAGGGTTTGTTCCACTGCGACCACGTCGCCGGGTTGTACCAATACCTCGACGATGTCGATCTCCGGCACGTTGCCGACGTCGGGGACTTTTACTTCAAATAAAGAACTCATATCGTGATTTCCATTAGATCAGCCGTTAAATCAACCAAGGCGCGGTGACGTCCGGATTGATATTGTACTTGGCAATTGCTACTTCGACTTTGCCGGCTTCTAATTCGCCGCTTTCCACCAGACTATACAACGCCGCTACTGTGACATGATATCTATCGACTTCAAAGAAACTGCGCAAATTGGCGCGGGTATCGGAGCGGCCGAAACCGTCGGTGCCCAGCACGGTATAAGATTTTTTCACCCAGGGTCGGATTTGCTCGGCAAACACACGCATATAATCGGTGGCGGCAATAAGCGGACCTTTGCTGTTGGCCAAGCAACGTTCGATATGCGTGATACGCGGCGTTTCGGTCGGATGCAGGCGGTTCCAGCGATCGCAGCTATGGCCGTCTCGGCCCAGTTCGGTAAAGCTCGGGCAGCTCCACAAATCCGCATCCACGCCCCAATCGTCGTGCAACAATTGGGCGGCGGCGATGACTTCGATGAAGATAGTGCCGGAACCCAGTAATTGTACGCGGGGTTTTTTGCTGTTCGGCCCTTTTTTGAACAAGTACATGCCTTTCAGAATATCCTGCTCGGCCCCTTCCGGCATGGCGGGTTGTTCGTAGTTTTCATTCATCAGGGTGATGTAATAGAAAATATCTTCCTGATCCACATACATGCGGCGCAAGCCGTCCTGAATGATCACAGCCAGTTCGCAGGCGAAAGTCGGGTCGTAGGAATAGCAATTGGGCACGGTGGCCGACATCAGATGGCTATGGCCGTCTTCATGTTGCAGACCTTCGCCGTTCAAAGTGGTTCTGCCGGCGGTACCGCCCAACAGGAAGCCGCGGGTACGTTGATCGGCCGCCGCCCAGATCAAGTCGCCGACCCGTTGGAAACCGAACATCGAGTAATAGATGAAGAACGGAATCATCGGTACGCCGTGAGTGGAATAGGCTGTGCCGGCCGCTATCCAATCGCACAGGCCGCCGGCTTCGTTGATGCCCTCCTGTAAAACCTGGCCGTGCTTGTCTTCTTTATAAAACATCAATTGTTCGGCGTCCTGCGGGGTATACAGCTGGCCGACTTGAGACCAGATGCCCAGCTGGCGGAACATGCCTTCCATGCCGAAGGTGCGCGATTCGTCCGGCACGATGGGGACGACGCGTTTACCGATTTGTTTATCCTTGACCAATATGTTGAGGATGCGTACGAAAGCCATGGTGGTGGATATTTCGTGGCCTTCGCCGGTACCATCCAGCAAGGCTTTGAAAGTTGCCAGGGCTGGAATTTCCAAAGGATAGGCTTTAACGCGGCGGGCGGGTAAATAACCGCCCATATCGACCCGGCGCTGGCGCAGGTAATTCAGTTCGGCGGAGTCCTCCGCCAAGCGAATGTAAGGCAGGTCGAGCAATTCCTCATTGCTGATCGGTAATTGGTAGCGGTCGCGGATGGCTTTGATCGACTCCATGCTCATCTTCTTTTGCTGATGGCTGGTGTTTTGGGCCTGGCCGGAATCGCCCATGCCGTAGCCCTTGATTGTGTGCGCCAGGATTACGGTCGGCTGGCCTTGATGATTGACGGCGGCGTTAAAGGCGGTGAAGACTTTGATCGGGTCGTGGCCGCCGCGATTCAGTTCCCAGATGTCGCGGTCGGTGTAGTCTTTAACCAATTCCTTCAGTTCCGGAGTGTTGAAGAAATGTTCGCGGACGTAGGCGCCGTCCTTGGATTTGAAGGTCTGGTAATCGCCGTCCACGCACTCCATCATGCGCTTGACCACCAAGCCGTCCTTGTCGCGGGCCAGAATCGGATCCCAGCGGCGGCCCCAGATGACCTTGATCACGTTCCAGTTGGCGCCGCGGAAGTTGCCTTCCAGTTCCTGAATGATTTTGCCGTTGCCGCGCACCGGGCCGTCCAGGCGTTGCAGGTTGCAATTGACCACGAAAATCAGATTATCCAGTTTTTCGCGGCCGGCCATACCGATCGCGCCCAGCGTTTCGGGTTCGTCGGATTCGCCGTCGCCCAAAAAGGCCCAGACTTTTCGGCTGTCGGTATTGGCAAAACCGCGATCCTGCATATAACGCATGAAGCGGGCTTGATAAATTGCCATGATGGGTCCAAGGCCCATGGAGACGGTGGGGAATTGCCAGAATTCCGGCATCAGCCACGGATGCGGATAGGACGATAGGCCGTTGCCGCCCACTTCCTGGCGGAAATTGTCCATTTGCTCTTCACTCAAGCGACCCAGCAAAAACGCATGGGCATAAATGCCGGGTGCGGAGTGGCCTTGCGAGAAAATCAGGTCGCCGCCGTGCTTGTCGGAAGCGGCATTCCAGAAATGGTTTTGGCCCACATCGTATAAGGTGATAGCCGAAGCAAAACTGGCGATATGACCGCCGACGTTGGTATGTTTGTTGGCGCGCAATACCATCATCATCGCGTTCCAACGTACATAAGAACGTATGGTGCGTTCTATGTCGAAATTGCCGGGAAACTTGGGTTGTTTGTCGACCGAAATGGTGTTGATGTAAGGCGTGTTGGCGGAGAAGGGGATGTCCAGACCGGCTTGTCTGGCGGTGTCGAGCAGTGTTTCGATCAGAAAGCTGGCGCGGTCGCGGCCTTCTTTTTCAATCACCGCTTGCAGGGCCTCCATCCACTCCTGGGTTTCTGCAGGATCAATATCGTGTTTGACGGCAATGTCGGTATTGTTGTTCATTTACGGAACCTAGAAAATCGTTGGCTTAGCCCAAAAAGGATACCTGAAAAGGCCGTTTTCGGCATGTTTTTTTGTAAACTCATCGTACTGCAAATTTCGGGTTTAAATTCTCTTCATCCTAACCCTCTCCAGCAGAAGAGGGAATGGAGGTGCCAAAATTTGAAGTGCAAAAGCTAAAGTCTAAGAACTGCAAGACAGCATGGAGCAACCCGCGCGCTGCTTGGCCCAGTCGGGGCGTTTTTCCGCAAAGCGCTGCTTGCCGGCTTGCTCGGTATAGGGATGGCGTAGCACTTCCAGCAATTCCCAAACTTCGCTGAAGTCGTCTTGTTCCGCTAAATCAATGGCTTGCTGGGCCAGATAGTTGCGTAACACATAGATTGGGTTCACGGCGTTCATGGCTTGTTGGCGTTCGGTTTGCGGTCTGTTTTCGCCCTGCAGACGGGTTTGATAGGTTTTGAACCATGTTTCGGCCAACGCTTGCGTTTCCGGGGACAGCGGTTCATAGCTGCACTCTTGCAAGTGTGCTTGAAAAACCGCAACGGCATCGTCGGCTTCGATGGCGGCCAAGCCGCGATAAAATAATGTCATATCGGCTTCGGCAGTCTGTAGCAAAGTCGCTAATTCGGCGGTCAGCGTTTCATCGCTGCCAGGAGCAAAGGCCTTAAAACCCAATTTGTTGGCCATGGTTTGCCGCCAGGTTTGTTCGAAAGTGGTGGTAAACACAGTCAGGGTCTCCTGCAAGGGTTCCGCTTTTAGAATTAAAGGATAGAGTGCATTCGCCAATTGCACCAGGTTCCAGTAGGCGATTTTGGGCTGATTGCCGAACCGGTAGCGGCGGCCTTGGGCATCGGTGGTGTTGGGGGTCCAATCCGGATCGTAGTTTTCCAGCCAGCCGTAGGGGCCGTAATCGATGGTCAAACCCAGGATGGACATATTGTCGGTGTTCATGACGCCATGCACAAAGCCTACTCGCTGCCAGTGAACTATCATTTCCGCGGTAGTTCGGCAGATTTCCGCAAACCATTGCAGGTAAACCGCTTTGCTGGGTGGGCCCAGATACGGAAAATCGGTTTTTATGCAGAAATCGACCAGCTGTTTTAGGGTTTCCAGGTCGTCGCGCGAGGTAAACAGCTGAAAATTGCCGAAACGGATAAACGACGGCGCTACCCGGCAGACCACGGCACCCGGTTCCAGCTGCGGATTGCCGTCGTAAAACATGTCGCGCACCACTTGTTCCCCGGTCAATATTACGCTCAAGGCCCTTGTGGTGGGAACGCCCAGATGATACATGGCTTCGCTGCATAAAAATTCGCGGATGGAGGAACGCAGCACCGCCAAGCCGTCGGCGCTGCGCGAATAAGGTGTTGGGCCTGCCCCCTTGAGCTGCAAGGTCCAGCGTTGGCCTTGCTGGTTGACGACTTCGCCCAGATTGATAGCCCGGCCATCGCCCAATTGGCCGGCCCAATGTCCGAATTGTTGGCCGCCGTAGTTCATGGCATACGGATCCATGCCGTCCAGCAACTGATTGCCGGCAAAAGTCTGACAAAAGGCTGCGGATTGGCAAGCGGCTTCCGACAAATTCAATTGCTCGGCCATTTCCTTCGAATAGGCCACTAAGCGTGGCGCCTTGACTGGTTTGGGCTGTACCCGCGAATAACAACTTTGATAAACCTGGCGGCGGTAATTGTCCGGCTCCGGATCGCCGGGTAAATCATGTACAAAGCGGTTATCGAAATTTAAAGTATCGAGAAGATTGCTGTTAGATTGAGTTGGCATGGGCTTTTGGCGAAAATCTGTTTCGGTTAGGGACGAGAAGCAGCTAAGATAGAGTTATCGAACACTTTATAACAATCACCTAGCCAATTGAGGTTCATTTCATGAAAAAACTGTTTCTTAAACGCAGCGCACGCGCGGCCAAACTAAGTTCGTTCTTGTTAATCAGTGGCTTGGCGGCTACCCAATTGACCGGTTGTTTTACAGTCGGACAGGAATTCGCGGGGTCGCGGGTGCCGGAAATTAAAATCGGCCAAACCACCCGGCAGGAAATCACCGACATTTTCGGCAGACCCTGGCGCACCGGCATGGAAGACGGCAAGACTACCTGGACTTACGGCATTTACAAATACTCGCTGTTCGGTGCCGACGATACCCAGGATTTGTTGATTCGTTTCGATCCGCAAGGCGTAGTGCGGTCTTATACTTTCAGCTCGACCCGCAAGTAAGCATGGTGCGAAGGTCGTGCGGTCGCAGTGGTTATTGTTGATTTTACCGCTGCTGACCGGTTCGACCGGTATCGCCAAAAAACGTTACAAATATCAAGATCAGCAACGCCTTAGCTTGCCCCGAGAGGCCGGTTGGCAGGCTTATACTTGCCACCGGCATGCTTTTGAGTCGCGGCGGGGGCAATTGGCTGGAAGGCTTTAGTGCGCTTCCTTGATTTTAAGCGTCAGCAAGGCCAGTAGCGCGAGTACGCAAAACGCCGCGCCGGCATAAAAAGTCGAAGCCGATCCGAATTCATCCCACAGCAAACCGGCTAAAACACTCGCAATCAGCATGGCGGCGCCGCTGATTAAATTGAAAAAACCGTACGCCGTGCCGCGTAAATCCGTGGGAGCCGCGTCGGCCACCATTTTGGCCAATAGTCCTTGCGTCATGCCCATATGTATGCCCCACAGACACACGCCGGCCAGGATTGCCGCCCAATGCGCACTGCCGGCCAGCACCAGGTCGGCGGCTATCATAACCAGCAAACCCCAGGCTAATAAGCGGTTAGGGCTGACGCGGTCGGATAAATGCCCGAAAGGATAAGCGCTGGCGGCATAAACAATGTTCATGGCCACCATCACCAAAGGCACCCAGGCGATGGGAATGCCACTCTGCTGGGCCCGTAATACCAAAAACGCCTCGCTAAAGCGGGCCAGAGTGAAGACCGCTCCTATCGCCACTACATGCCAGTAGGAGCGGTTCAAACGCTTTAAGTTCTGTTTACGGATAGGGTTGCCGCGGTGTTGGTTACTGGCGCGGGCTGGTTCCCGGACACCGAGTAATAGCACTAACACAGCCAACAAGCCGGGGATGACCGCCACCCAAAATACGGCGCGAAAATCATCTGCCCACAGCAGCATCAGGGCTACGGCCAACAAGGGGCCGAGAAAGGCGCCCACGGTATCCAGAGACTGGCGCAAACCGAAAGCGGCACCGCGTATCTCCACGGGGGTAATGTCGGCCACCAGCGCATCGCGTGGGGCGCCGCGAATACCTTTGCCGATCCGGTCGATCAGGCGGGCCGTCAGGACTATGCCGCTGCTGGCGGCAATGGCGAACAAGGGTTTGCTCAGGGCGCCCAGGGTGTAACCCAACAAGGCCAGCCCTTTGCGTTTACCCAGGTAATCGCTGAGGGCTCCGGAAAATATTTTGACGATCAGCGCCGTCGATTCGGCCGCGCCTTCAATCAAACCGATAGTAAGGCTGCTGGCTCCTAGGCTGGTTACCATGAATAGCGGCAGCAGGGAATGGATCATTTCCGAAGAAATATCCATTAACAGGCTCACACAGCCTAGCGCCCAAACTCCTTTGGGAATGCGTCGCCAAACCGGGAGAGGCGCTATAGACAATTAACGCGTGCCAAATACCACGATGGTTTTGCCGTGCGCGGTAATCAAACCCTTATCTTCCAGTTCTTTTAACACCCGGCCGGCCATTTCACGCGAACAACCGACGATACGGCCGATTTCCTGCCGGGTGATATGCAGTTGCATGCCGTCCGGGTGGGTAATGGCATCCGGTTCCTTGGTCAGGTCCAGTAAGGTGCGGGCGATACGCCCTTCCACGTCCATAAAGGCCAAATCACGGTATTTGCGGCTGGTGATCAGCAAGCGGGTGGATAACTGCTCGCCGAGTACCGTCAGAATTTCTACCGCGTGTTCGCGTAATTCCGAGTTGAGTAACGATTTAAAACGGTCGTAACCGATTTCCGCCATATGGCAGCTGGTACGCGATTTAACATAAGCGCTACGGGTTTCGGCATTTTTGAAAACGCCGATCTCACCGACGAAGTCGTGTTTGTTAAGATAGGCCAGAATCAATTCGTGGCCTTCTTCATCCTCGACGCTGACGCTGACCGATCCGTCGACGACGAATAGCAGTTTATCGCCAACGTCACCGGGTCTGACGATGGTTAATTTGGCGGGATAACTGCGTACATGGCAAACATGCAAAAACGCATCAAGCGCTTCCTGGGAGATTTTATTATTTTTTTTAACCAAGCTCATTTGTCATAATCCAGTCCAATAGATACCGATACCCTAACCAACTGAGAAGTATTTTGCAAAAAAAACAATTCATGGACAGGTATCGTTGTAAAATTCGCCACATTTTTATTTTCCGGGATTCAAAATGCAAGCAACAGTGAAGTGGGTCGACGGCCGGTTATTCGTCGGGGAGTCCGGCAGTGGTCATGCCGTGGTGATGGATGGTCCGCCCGATCATGGCGGCCGAAACATGGGCGCGCGGCCGATGGAAATGATTTTGTTGGGCGTGGGCGGCTGCTCCTCGTACGATGTGATCGATATTCTGCAAAAAGGCCGGCACGACGTCATCGATTGCGTTGCTGAATTGACGGCGGAGCGTGCGGATGCAATTCCCGCCGTGTTCAGCAAAATCCATTTGCATTTTAAAGTGACGGGCAAAAATTTACCCGTGGCGGCCGTCGAACGCGCGGTTAAATTATCCGCGGAGAAATACTGTTCGGCGTCCATTATGCTGGCTAAGGCAGGGGTAGAAATTAGCCATGATTTTGAAGTGATGGAGGGTTGATCGATTGAGCAAATTACAATTACACGGGTTTAACAATCTGACTAAATCGTTAAGTTTCAATATTTACGATGTCTGTTACGCGCCCAAAGAGCAGGAAAAAGCTTATATCGAATATATCGACGAAGCCTATAACGCTAAACGGCTGACCCAAATTCTGAAAGATGTCGCCAACATTATCGGTGCGCAGATTTTAAATATTGCCCACCAGGATTACGATCCGCAAGGTGCCAGTGTGACCATGTTGATTTCCGAAGGCGCGGTGATACCTGCCGGTATGAATTCCGAATCGCCCGGTCCTTTACCCGACACCATTCTGGCGCATCTGGACAAGAGCCATATTACCGTACATACCTATCCGGAAAGTCATCCGGATACCAATATTTGTAGCTTCCGGGCCGATATCGACGTCTCCACCTGTGGGCAGATTTCACCGTTGAAGGCCTTGAATTATCTGATTCATAGTTTTGAATCCGATATCGTCATCATGGATTACCGGGTGCGCGGCTTTACCCGGGATATTTCCGGTGAGAAGCATTACATAGACCACAAGATCAACTCGATCCAGAATTACATCGCTGAGAGCACTAAAGAGTTGTATCAAATGATCGACGTGAATGTTTATCAGGAAAACATTTTTCACACCAAAATGATGTTGAAGGAAGCCGAGCTGGAAAACTATCTATTCGAGAAGGAAAGTAATTTCAGTGAAGATGAAAAGCTTGAAATTCAGGATCAGTTGCAGGAGGAGATGGCGGAAATTTTCTACGGTAGAAATTTTAGTTAAATCGATGGCTTAAAAGGTTTCGGGCTGGTTGTTGCGGATAAGCCGGTAAATTGGAAAAATAGGCCGAAACTTCGGCCTGTTTTTTTGCCTGATTAAGCGGTTTCTATATCGGTGATATTGATTTGCATGGCTTTGATAATGGCCAGCAATTCTTGGCGTTGCTGTTTCAACGGTGCCAGTTCGGCCTCCAGTTGGGCGATGCTTTCATTGACATTGCCTTTGGATTCATTAATTTTGCGCAGCATGATCAAACGGCTTTCAATCTGTTTTTTATGATCTTTGATCTGGTGCATCAACGGCGTTAATACGCTATTGCTCCAGGTTGCGGCGTCTTTATGGGCTTGCTGCAAAATAGTGCGTGCCTTCACGATCAGTGTGCTGTAAAGCTTGTTTATTACCAGGCTCTGTTCGGTCATGGTGGTTCTGGCACTGTTGCGGAATGCTTCGCCTTCTTCAAAAATCTGTTCCAGTTCGAACTGGTACTGTTTAATCGAAAACAGTTGCGGTTCGATCTCTTTAAAACCGTACTCGTCCTGAAATTTTTTGTGTATGGCCTTGATCAGGCGGCGGGTCTCTTCGGTAATATCGACGGAGTCCTGCAGCAGGTCGCGCAATTCGTCGAACAATTTACGCATGTTTTGTTTCATACCGTAAGTGGTCAGGCTTTTACGCATATCCTCTTTGGTGCGCAGGATGATTTCATCGATCTTATCCTTGGAAAACGAATCGATCAGCATGCGGGCTTGCACGGCGAATACTTTGCGGCTGGCCTGAAAGTTTTCTATGTTGGCCATATAGGTATTTTGCCGATCGCGAGTTTCCGCCATCAACTTGCCGGTCATTTCCTGGTTTTCAAAGTCGACTTGTTTGAATTCTTCCAGTTGCTTGCTGGCGTTGACCACTTTGCTGTTCATCAATTTGATCGATTCGCTGACCAGAAAGCCGATGTCTTTTTCGACTACGCCTTTCAGAATATCGCGGCGTTGATTCAAGATGTCTTCCGACAGGTAGTTTTCCAGCTTAATCAGCCGGCTTCTTTCCAATAGTGCCTCGTCGCCCTTGACCTTGGCCAATAGGGCTTGTTTGGCGGAAACCGGGAAAATCAATTCCTGCTTCAAATTTAAGATGGTCGCCGAGGTTTCGATTTGCTTTTGAATCGCCGCATCGTAACCGGTATCGCCGGCTAGGTCGTCCCACATGGAATCGATCTTGTTCATCACTACCGCCAAACCTTGGCGGCGTTGGCCTCTGGAGCTGCATACGTGGCTTTTCCACATTTCCAAATCGCTTTTGGTAACGCCGGTATCGGCCGCCAACACAAACACGATGGCTTGTGCGCTGGGCAGCATGCTCAGGGTCAACTCGGGCTCGGTACCCAGAGCATTCAGGCCCGGCGTATCAAGAATGCACAAACCTTCTTTCAGCAATGGATGCGGAAAACTGATCAGCGCATGTCGCCAGCAGGGTACTTCCACAAATTCGGGGTTGATGATGCCTTGTTCAGCCGCTTCGCGTTCATTCCACAAGCCCAATTTGTCGGCGGTTTCCTTGCTGACTTTTTTAGTGGCAACCAATTCTCTGAAGGCTTCCTGCATTTGGGTGGGCGAGTCGATATTCAGGCTGATTTGCGTCCAGCGGTCGGGGTTGCGCTTGTAATCCATCAGGGAAATATCTTCCAACCGACTTTCGATATTCAACAAGCGGATATAGCTGCCGCCCGCTTCGTCCCAATACAGTTCGGTAGGCGACATGGTGGTGCGGCCGGGAGAAGACGGCAGCAAGCGGACGCCGGTTTCGGCAAAAAACAGCGCGTTGATCAGTTCTGTTTTGCCGCGGGAAAATTCGGCCACGAAGGCCAGAGTGACGCGGTCCATATTCAGACCTTGGAGTATGTTCAGCAAGGTGTCGGTACTTTGTGGGTCGCTAAAATTATAACGGTTACGCCATTCCCGATACATTTCGATTGCTTGTACCAGGTGTTCGCGCCAATTCGAATATTCGTGTAATTGTTCTTTAAATTCCAGATTTCTCATGGCAAGCCTTTCTGCTGACTGTACTCGTTGTAAGAGGGCGAATAGTAAGGGCTAATTGTAGACTAAATACAAATAAGCGGAAGATCGGCACCTATGATAATCCTAAATACCATATTGTTGACGATAGCCGCGAATAATCGCCAATTGGTCGGCATAACTCGGGTTTTGTTCGATAAATTCTATGATTTCCGCCAAGGTAATGATAGGTAGGACCGGTATGCCGAATTGTTGGGATACTTCCTGCACGGCGGAGGTCTGGTTTTGGCCTTTTTCCTGGCGGTCCAGTGCAATCACGACGCCGGCAACCGTGGCCCCGGCCGCCTGAATAATTTCCACGGATTCACGCACCGAGGTACCGGCAGTAATCACGTCATCCAAAATCCACACCTTGCCTTGCAATGGCGCGCCGACCAGTGCGCCGCCTTCGCCATGGTCCTTGGCTTCCTTGCGGTTAAAGGCAAACGGAATATCGGCCCGCAGGCGCGAGTATGCAATGGCCGTGGTACCGACCAGTGGAATGCCTTTATAGGCAGGGCCATACAGTACATCGATCTCCACGCCGGCGTTTATCAGGGTCTGGGCATAGAATTGGCCCAGTTTATCGAGCTGTGCGCCGGTATTGAATAAACCGGTATTGAAAAAATAAGGGCTGATGCGGCCGGACTTTAATTGAAACTCGCCGAATTTAAGTACGCCGCACTCCAGGGCATAGGCTATGAATTGTTTTTGGTAGTCGAGCATATTCTATATTTCAAAGCGGATTGACGGGGAATTATAACCTGCAGGCCTTTATGGAATGAACTTTTCCAAAATTTCATCCAGAAAGTCCCAGCCTGATTCGGAGCAAAACACCTGCTGTTGTTGCCGGATCAGCAGTCCCTGCTCGATACACTGCTGCAAAGCGGGTTGCAGGTTGTTTTGGGTCTGGCCGGTTAAGCGGGCGTAATCGATTAGATTAAAGCCCGTTTTTAGGCGCAAATGGTTCATCATAAATTCCAGCGGCAGTTGGGCAAGGTTGATGGGGGTGCGAGTAGCGGCGGTCGGGTTTTTTAAATATTGTTCAGGACTTTTCGGCTTGGCGGTGCGAATGATGTCCTGCGGTAAGGCTCGGCTGATTTTACCGTGCGCGCCGGCCCCTATACCCAGATAATCGCCGAATTGCCAGTAATTACGATTATGCCGGCATTCAAACCCGGCGGTGGCATACGCGGAAATTTCATATTGCCGATAGCCGCTTTCGGCCAACACCTGTTGACAGGCTTTTTGCAGCGCAAAGATGCTGTCGTCTTCCGGCAATTGCGGCGGGAACTTATAAAAGTAGGTGTTGGGTTCCAAGGTGAGCTGATAAAACGACAAATGGCTTGGTTTTAGCGAGATGGCGGTGTGAATATCCTCTAGCGCTTGGTCTTCGGTTTGTTCGGGCAAACCGAACATCAGATCCAGATTCAGGTTTTCGAAAGCGGCCAGCCGGGCAATTTCAACGGCTTTAATCGCCTCTTCGGCATTATGCACCCGGCCAAGTTTTTTAAGGTGACGGTCATTAAAACTTTGAATGCCGATGGAGAGGCGGTTGATGCCCAGTTCGCGAAAAGCCTTGAACTTCGCGCTTTCGAAGGTGCCGGGGTTGGCTTCCAGGGTAACTTCGCAATCATCGCTCAGGTTGACCTGCTGCCTAATGCCGCTCAACAAAGTTTGTAAGGTTTCCGGCGTAAACAGGCTAGGTGTGCCGCCGCCCATGAATATGCTGCTTATGGCGCGCGGCGCATCCAATAACTGCAAGTCTGCGTGTAAATCCGCCAACAAGGCAGTCACGTAGCGCTGTTCGGGTATGCCTGATTTGACAGCGTGCGAGTTAAAGTCGCAATACGGACACTTTTGGATGCACCAGGGGAAATGAATATAAAGGCTGAGTGGCGGTAACGGCATCTCCGGGCTTCTATTTACCAAACTCCGGTATTGACCATACTGGTCCAGGGTTCTTGTGCCGGCAATGCGGCCCCTTTCTGTAATAATTCGATGGAAATTTGATCCGGCGAGCGGATAAAGGCCATCCAGCCGTCGCGGGGCGGACGGTTGATTGTCACGCCCTGCTCCATCAAACGTTGGCAAACCGCGTAAATGTCATCCACTTCAAAGGCCAGATGGCCGAAGTTGCGACCGCCGGTATATTCTTCGCTATCCCAGTTATACGTCAGCTCCAATAGCGGCGCGTCGTGTTCCCGGGCTTGGTGAGTGTCGTCCGGCGCGGCCAGATAAACCAGCGTAAAGCGACCGGCCTCGCTTTCCATGCGGCGTATTTCCGATAACCCTAGTTTATTGCAATAAAAGTCCAGAGACGCCTCTAAATTGTTAACCCGAACCATGGTATGCAAATAGCGCATTTTGGCCTCCAATCAGTAAAAAATCGTATTATGGTTGATAATAAACGGCTTGGCTAACCCAATAGGACACAAGAATGACCGAATACCCCGAAAAAACTTGCCAGTTAGATCGATTGGTTCGCCACCCGAAGCTGGTGGCCGCCGCGCTCAGCGGACAGAAAACCCAGCAGCGCCGCGACGGTTTATATGCCTATCCCGGCGAAATCTTTGAATTGGAAGGAGTGACCTTTGTGGTTACCGGCGTGGACCGGCAGCGCATCGGCGATATGAGCGAAGCGGATGCGCACGCTGAAGGTTATCCGAGTTTGGCCATGTACAAGGATTTAATTTTGAAAATGCACGCCAACATGGAATGGAACGACGACGGCCTGGTATGGGTGCACCGGTTTAGCCGTCAGCAGCCGGAATAAGCACGCCTTTCATCGCGAGTTCCTGCAAGGTTTGCAAACCGAACTGTAATACGGTGGGTTGATCGAATTGCGGGGACAGTTCCGCCGCCAAAATTTGCAAAACTTGCTCGCCGACGATGCCGTCATGCTGTTCAATCAATTGCAGCAAGCGAAAGGTTAACGGCGTGGTTTGCATGAAATGTACTTGATCGTCCGCATCCCGATATACCACTAAATAGCTGGGCTGTTCGGGAACCGAGCGTGGCAAAAAATCCGGGCCGATTTTTTGTACCGGGTATTGATAGGCCAGCGGCCAGGCGACAGGAGACAGGCTGATGGTTTGCCGTAGCACCTGCCCTACAAATGCGCTATCGCCGAATACCGGTGTCGCCTGGGCGATGGATAAGGCCATCTCCACCCATTCGTAATGCGCCAATTCCAGCATGAACGGAAAATCCCCTTCCGCCTGGCGTTCGTTTTGCAGGTAGTCTAAAAATTCTTCGGCGATTTCAGAAAAATGCGGCGTTTGGCACTGGTGGCGGGCAAAAAAATCCTGAGTCAAGTCGTGCCATTGTTGGTCGCTGAGTATCTTGTGCAACACCGGAAAATTACTGCTTAAAAAACCGTTGATGTTGTTGAAAAACAATTCCCGGTACATGGCCATGCGTTGCGGGTCTAAATCGGCGGGCACCGGAAAATGCTCGGGGTCGCGGATATAGGCGGCAAATTCGCTTTGTTTGGCTTTGAAGTCGATGCCCATATCAGGCAACCTGTTGTTTCTGCCGTAGGTTGGCGCTGTTTTGAATGGAGCGTATCGTGTCGACTTCCTGCAATAACTCCGCTAACGGCGGCAGATTGAAATCGCGTTCCAGTAGGGTCGGAAACACGCCAAACCGTGCGTACGCTTTGTCCAGCAATTGCCAGACCGGATCGATAACCGGCGCGCCGTGGGTATCGACCAAAAAATCTTCAGCCTCGACATAATGGCCGGCGATGTGCGCGTAAGCAATACGTTTGCCGGGCATGGCTTTTAAAAAGGCCTCGGCATCGTAGCCGTGGTTGACGCTGTTGACGTAAATGTTGTTGATGTCGATCAGCACATTGCAATCAGCTTCTTCGATCACCGCATTGAAAAACTCGATTTCGGACATTTCCCGGCCGAGTGCCGCGTAATAGGAAACGTTTTCGATGGCGATTTTGTGTTCCAGAATGTCCTGCACGCGACGAATGCGGGCGGCAACGTGTTTGACGGCATCGGCGGTAAACGGGATGGGCATTAGGTCATACAAATGCCCTTCATGGCTGCAATAACTCAAATGTTCGCTGTAATAGCGAATGCCGTGTTCGGCCATGAATTTTTTCAGGTCTCGTACGAATTTTTCATCCAGCGGGTCGCTGCTACCGATTGATAACGACAAACCGTGACAAATAAATTGAAAACGTTCGGTCATGGCCCGAAATTGTTTACCCAGCTTGCCACCCAAAGTCATCCAGTTTTCCGGTGCGACTTCGTAGAATCCGACATTGGCGGGCGGATTAGCGACGATCTCGGACAGAAAAGATCGCCGTAATCCTAAGCCTGCAGCGTTATCTAATGGATACTTATCCATAATCTGCAACTATCAACAATGGCTGTACTTACTCGCCGGCGGCTTCGTCGGTATCCACTTTAGCGCCGCAGCTGCCTTCGCCGCCTTTCATCATGGCGCCGCAAGAGCCTTCTTCGGCTTTTTTGCTGTCATTGCCTTTCATCATGTCGCCGCAGCTGCCTTCTTTGGCTTTGGCGGCCGGTTTTTCAGCATCATCGCCGTGTTTCATGCCTTTCATGTCACCCATACCGCCCATGTCGCCCATGCCGCCCATAATGCCGCAAGAACCTTCCTTACCTTTCATCATCTCGCCGCACTTGCCTTCCATGCCTTTTTTCATTTTGCCGTCCTGCATCATACCGCCGCACATACCTTCACCGCAGGAACCTTCGGCCTTTTTGGTGCTGGGTTTGCTGGATTTACCGGAGGCAGCTTTTGCGGCTTTAGTGATTCTATTGCCGTTGGCATCGGCGACATTACCGCCGCAAGCACCGTGGCTGGTTTTGTTGGATACTTCGGCAACCATGTAGCCGTTGGATAATTCGCTCATAGCAAATGGATTGGATTCCGCCTGCACATTGGCTGCAAAACCGGAGATAACCGCAGTACCCATGGCAATAGTCAATGGAGTTTTGTTAAATTTTTTCATGTTTTATCCTCTCTTAAGATTTTTATTATTGGCTTCAGCTGGCAGGCCGAGCAATTGCGACCAACGCTTAGTCCTTAAGTTCAGTCTGCCCCATTGTAAACGCTCTACGAAGTTTTTTCCTTAAACTCGCATAATTCGGCGATGCAGCAGCCCGGGCAGCGGGGTTTTCGGGCCACGCAGACATAGCGTCCGTGCAAAATCAACAGATGGTGGGCATCCTTTTTATGCTGTGCGGGTACGGTTTTCTCGAGTTTTTTTTCCACTTCCAGCACGTTTTTACCGGGAGCCAGGCCGGTGCGGTTGGCAACACGGAAAATATGCGTATCGACGGCGATGGTCGGCTGGTCGAAGGCCGTATTCAATATCACATTGGCAGTCTTGCGGCCAACTCCGGCCAGTGCTTCCAGTGCCTCGCGGGTTTGCGGCACTTCGCCGTGGTGGCGGTTGATGAGTGCGTCGCATAGCTTGATGATATTGGCGGCCTTACTGTTGAACAAACCGATGGTTTTGATGTAAGTCTTCAAGCCATCCTCGCCCAATGCCAGTATCGCTTGCGGCGTATTGGCAACCGGAAACAACTTTTCGGTAGCCTTATTGACGCCTTTATCGGTGGCCTGGGCAGACAATACCACGGCAATCAATAATTCAAATGAGGTGCTGTAGTTGAGTTCGGTAGTCGGTTCCGGAATGGCGGCGGCAAGCCGGTCGAAGATGATCTGGCGGGTTTGTTTGTTCATGGCGGCGCGCGGTGCGGAAATTCAAGGCCTTATATTATAGAAGCTCTGTCCTGTCTTAAGTGTTGATCGCGCTGCCGAGCACAAAAATTTTCTGCCATTTGAACTCACTATATCCGATAATCCGACGTCCTTTGCAGTGCGCTCGTTTAATGCTGGGACATCATTAAACTTGAATCCATTTTTTGTGCGGCAAGGGAGTCATTATGCTTCGATTCGTTTTCAGTCTGGCTTGGCTAGTTTGCCTGTCCACGCAGTCCCTTGCCCTGGATGCGGATATTCATACTGTGGAAAACATTGCCACCGAGCTGGGGTTTACTCCGTCTCAACGCTGGAGCCTATATCAAGGCAAAATTGTTGCTACCGATCTGCCGGAGCCCAGCGCCAACATGCTGGCACAAGTAGTTGCTCTGGTTCTCCCTGTTGGTGTGGAAGCCTTGGACAAGCGTTTGCAGGGTGGACATATTCTGGAAACGCCTCGGGATGTGATTGCCTTTGGGGTGATCGATCCGAAAAATCCGCTCGCCAGTTTTGCTAGTGTGCCGTTTTTTGCTGATGAACTGGAGAGTTTGCAGGATGGAGAGTATGACGGTTTCAATCTTTCGGCCGAAGAGATTACAACGTTGAAAGCGGAAAAAAACAAACCTATCGCCGCAGTGGAAGCTGCCTATCGTCGGATCTTGGGTTTACGGGCCCAGGCCTATATCAGACAAGGTCTATCTGGTGTCCAGGCTTATTGGCGTTCGGATGGAAAAACCTCGCGCCCCCAGCATGATTTAAAAATTATGACTGCCGCTATACCTTTGCTGGCGACACACGAGCCTGCGTTTTACCGGGCGTTTTTGGCCTATCCCAAACAACAAATCCCCGGTGTAAAGACCGACTTCTTCTGGATCAAGAAATGGGCTGATGATAGGCCGGTATTTACCTTGGCGCATCGGATGATCAAGGCGGAACCTGATCGAATGCTCGTGGTACGGCGGGAATTTTATGTTGGACACTCCTTCAACGCCGAACAATGGGTCGCCGGGTTTTTTCCGTTACCGCAGGGCACAATCTTTTTTTCCGTTAACCTTACCAGCAGCGATCAATTGCAGGGTTTCGGCTCTGAGTTACGGCATGCAATTGGGCGAGATATGATGCGAAATGAAATAGTCGAACGCTTCAACAATCTGCGTGGTACGCTCGGACATTAAGCGGAAGGCGTATCGGCTAATTCCTTTGCAAGCGTTTGTTATGGTAAGGTAAACGCGGTTATGCAGCCTGTCAGGGATGATCCGTCCTCGGGCAGGACGATGGTCTTGCAGCTACTTAAGGGGTTATGCCATGAAATTTCTTGCCGTTCATCCCAGTCCTTTGATGTATACCAAAGTTTTTTTGCGTCTGGAGCCCTTGGGTCTGGAGTTGGTAGCCGCCACGGCAAGGCAGCACGGTTGTCAGGTGCAGCTGATCGATTTGCAGACGGAAAACTATCAAGACCTAAAACGGGTACTGGATGACTGGCAGCCGGATGTGGTGGCCTTTTCCCTGAATTATCTGGCCCACGTACCTGAGGTTATCGATCTGGCCAAACTGGCCAAGGACCGACTCCCGGGTAGTTTTGTCTTCATCGGGGGCCATAGTGCATCGTTTACTGCCGCGGAATTGCTGGAGCAGGGCGAAGGCAAAATCGACGCGATTTTAAAAGGCGAAGGCGAGTCCGGTTTACCGTTGCTGTTGCAAGCCATCCGCGAAGATCGGGAAAATGCGCACACTGTGCCGGGCGTGGTGACATTGCATGGCGAAGGCGCACAGCCCACCTTTGTGGCTAATCTGGATAATCTGTCGCCCGCGCGCGATTTGATCAAATACCGAAAAAAATACTTCCTGGGTACCCTAGACCCCTGTGCCTCGATCGAATTTTCCAGAGGTTGTCCCTGGGATTGCTCGTTTTGCAGCGCCTGGACGTTTTATGGTCGTAGTTATCGGGTCATGAGTCCGGAAAAAGTGGTTGAGGAAATCGAGCGGGTCAGAGAGCCAGGCCTTTTTATTGTCGACGACGTGGCTTTTATCCAGGAAAAAATGGGTTTTGCAATTGGTGAAGCGATTGCCAGAAAAGGCATCAAGAAAGAGTACTATCTTGAAACCCGTGGCGATGTGCTGTTGCGCAATAAGGATGTGTTTAAATTCTGGAAACAACTGGGCATGCGCTACATGTTTTTGGGCATTGAAGCCATCGATGCCGAAGGCCTGGAAAAATTTCGCAAACGTATCAATCTTAATCGCAATTTCGAAGCGCTGGAATTTGCCCGCTCCTTGGGTATCCATGTCGCGATCAACATCATTGCGGATACCGATTGGGACCACGAACGCTTTCGCATAGTCAGAGAGTGGTGCAAGGAAGTGCCGGAAATCGTCAATATCAGTGTCAACACCCCCTATCCGGGCACCGAAAGCTGGCTGACCGAATCGCGCAAGCTAACTACCCAGGATTATCGTCTGTTCGATATTCAGCATGCGGTGCTACCCACTCGGTTACCCTTAGCGGAGTTTTACGCCGAGATGGTGGAAACCCAGCGGGTGATGTTCACTAAACATATGGGCTGGAAGGCCATGCGCGACATGTCCAAGATCATCGCCGGTAACGTCATGCGCGGCCAGACCAACTTTGTGCGTAACCTTTGGAAATTCGATAAGGTATTTAATCCGGCCCTGCAGTTGGCGGATCATGAAATGCCGGTCAAATACAAAATGAAACCGCCGGTGCGCGATGTCAAACACGCCAGCGCTAAAGCCCTGTCGAAATCCCTATACGTGCACCAGCCTTTGGGCCGGGTTAGTCGACAACTGGACGACGATACCGAGCGCTTTGTCGATGAAACACGGGGTGTGGAGTCGGAAGGTTAAGGTTAGTCCTACGCTATTTTAGTTGCCAGCCCATTCGCCTGGTCAATGGGTATGCTTTTCGCTGCTTAGCATGAGTAGCTGTCGCGCAAATGCTTGCAAACCGCCTGATTATGCGCGGACAATAAATGGCAAATAAGGCTGTCCTTCAAAATCCAGGTGCGATTTACTCTAAAGGGCATAAAAGCTTGGGTAATCGCACAATTCGAAGCCAACATTCCTCCTATTACGCTATTGTTAACCGGAGCTGACTGGCTTGATTCGACTGCAAGCCTTTACGCCAATAAATTCAGCGGATGGACCGTGCCGAATATCAGTCGGCCAAGAAGATAAAACGAAACTCAACATCGTTCACCATGTAGAAGACATTGAGAATGCACTAAAAAACGTACGATATAGAATGATGAAAAAAATCGGCTAGACTTCATAAGCGCTTGTGGCGATATTGAGCCGATCAAATAATTGAAAATCGATACCTTCCTTTTCCCTAATGTGTGCCAAGGACGCGATTTTTTCAGCCGAGATTTCACTTCTTACAAACAAATCGATTGAATTACAAAATCTACGCTATTTCCCGAAACCGCTTTGAGCATTTATTAGGCTACGACCGACATGTTAAATAGTTTATCCATATCAACCAAACTTTGGCTAATGTCTTTGTTTGGTTCCTTATTCCTGGTTGGGGCAACGGTGCTGGGTTATTTCGCTTTAAATAATGTCAGTCATGCCGCTTGGCGTATGGGGCAGGGTAAGGACGTCGTCGCCGATATCCTCCCGCCTCCCTTGTATCTCGTCGAATCTCAATTGATTGCCAAAACGTTGCTCTATGAAGCGAATAGTGATCACAGCCAATTGCACACCAGGCTAATGGAGCTCAAAACTGATTACGTTCAGCGTAATCACTATTGGGACGTTAATCAGGACATTACTCCCCAAGTGAAACAATCCCTGCTTGGGGACCAACGTAAACAGGCAGACTTGTGGTGGCATGAGTTGGAGGAGCGGTTCATTCCCGCAATCGACCATGCCGACCTGGAGGCGGCCCGCACATCCATGAACAATTTGGATGCGTATTATGCACAGCATCGCGCGGGAGTAGATAAAACCGTTGTGGTTTCTACCGAGTTCGCAGACGATACCTATGAGCAGCTAGGTCGTGCCGGAGACCGGGCAACTTTGTTTCTGGTCAGTGCGGCAATGACTGGCGCTTTCCTTTCCCTGATCATGGCGTACTTGGTTATTAGGCAAATCCGCAAAAATCTACAATTGGCCGGTAAGGTTACACAGGCTATCGCAGCCGGCGATCTGACGATATCCATACCCGTCTCCGGTCAAGATGAAATCGGACAGTTACTCGTTAAGATATCTCAAATGCGCGACAATCTTCACAAACTTATATTCGATATTCGTAATGAAGTCACCCAACTTATCCGGCACTCCGCTGAACTGCGCGATGCCGCCGCAAACGGGGCGACTGTTGCCCATAACCAGTCCGACGCGGCCAGTAATATTGCTGTAACCATAGAAGAGCTTTCCGTTTCTCTGGATCTGGTCGATAACAATGCGGGTGATGCTCGCCGCGTCGCCCTCCAGTCGGGCCAGCGTGCGCAGGAGTCTACAAAAGTCATTGAAGCGACGGCCATGGAAATGCAGAAAATTTCCGATGTAGTGTTAAACGCCGCCAACAACATTCGTAATTTGGAATCAATAAGCTCTGAAATTACCGGTATTGTGAATGTTATCCATGATGTAGCGGATCAAACTAATTTACTTGCCCTCAACGCAGCTATCGAAGCGGCCCGTGCTGGAGCCTATGGCAGGGGGTTTGCCGTTGTTGCAGATGAAGTACGAAAACTTGCGGAACGCACGAGATCGTCAAGTGGCGAGATTAAGCTAATGATGCAGAAAATACTTGAAGCGTCCCAAGCATCAGTAATCGCGATGGAAACAGGGGTCAAGGGGGTAGAATCCGGTGTGGCATTATCCCTTGATGCCGGGAAATCGGTGAAGGAAATACGAGAAGCCCAATCTCAAGTTACAATTTCGGTCGATGAAATTAGTGGTGCCATTAAAGAGCAATCCGCCGCAACGCGCGACATTACCAAGCGAGTAGAGATGGTATCACAAGGCGCTGAGTCACTAGCCGTAACCGTAAATCAAACAAGACAAAGCGCGGAAGAACTAGCCTGTCAGGCGGAAAATCTGGATAAGTTAACGTCACGATTTCGTTTTTAACATAAAAAATCGCTCCCAACTACCCGGTCTTGGGGTGAGGCTTTTATTGTCCTCTGGCTCTGATGGCATTCGCCCATTCCCAACTCGGCAGGTCTTCGGCTTCATAATGAGCCCTAGATCCCGTCAGGTACTTTGGAATGTAGGTGTTACCTTTTATGCCATTATTGCATTTTATCCACGCAATTCGTTGCTGTTCATCCCTGTCTTTGTGGATTTGATAATTTAGGGGTAAAACGTTGCCAACGACCCATAGCAGTCATTGGCATCATATCTCAACAAAAAATACACATTGTTTTTCGTCAATTAATACAATTAGAATTCTTTCTGGATAAAAATCCCATTAATGAATAACTCAGGCGCAAAAGCTGCATTAAAAGGCTACCGATTCCAAACGTTATACACTTTAGTTGAAATCCTTGAATCCAATCACAGTGATTACGTATTTCAACCTGAAGGAGAGGAAGACTTAGCGATAAGAAAAAATGGCGAATTAACTCGTGTGATTCAAGTAAAAGCCAGAAATGAAAAGTTGACGTTATCCAGTTTTAACCCCGATAAGAAAGATTCATTTTTCCACAGGGTGTCCGATTTGCTAAGTACGCATTCTGGTTTATCTATTGAAGTCGTCTGCTTTGGGGAAATCGGCAGTGAAATAGAAAAAGCGTGGTCAGGGGATGTGAATACCCGTTCTTCAATCACTGAAAAACTTAAAAAGCATGGTATTGACAAACAAAGGATTGAAATATTTTTCGAAAAAATACATTGGCTTGTTGTATCGGAACAGGATTTGCAAAGTAGGCTGCAAAACCATTTAACCCAAACAATGACCGCTGGCGACCCTAGCAGCGCTTTTTCTTTATTATTGGCTTGGCTTTATTACGCTGCCGAATATAAAGAAAAAATCACCAAGCAGGATTTAATTAATAAGATTAATGCTGTTGGTAGATACTTGTCAGAAAGAGCCGCACACCATCAGGAATGGTTCAAATCAATAAAACCTTTAATTGAAGAAGACCAAGCCCATCAACAAGAGCATCTTGCAAGCGAATTTTATAAGGGTGTTTCCTCCCGTTTTAGCCACATTCAAGCGGGCTTGGATATATCCCGTTCAGAACAAATAGACAAGATTGAGCAGGCATTCCTAAACGGGAACCGAACAGTCATTGTGCATGGCGCTTCAGGGCAAGGTAAAACAACGCTGGCTTATCGTTACTTGCATGATTTTGTTCCCGAAGAGTGGCGTTTTCAAATCAGTTTTATCGACAGCCGAAGCCATGCCGAAAATATTGCTTCGGCAATAGCCAATCATCTCTCTGTTTTTAAAGCTGATTTGTATCTTTATATTGATGTATCGCCGCGAGACTTGGATTGGACAGCACTAGTCAAAACGTTATTGGATAAACCAAACATCAAGATTCTTGTCACGATCCGCGAGGAAGACTTGGCTCGGCAAAATGTGCCAAATGTTGAGTTGGGCTTTCCTCTGAGTGTGCCCTTAGATTTTAATCAATCAGAAGCGGAAAAAATCTACCATAACCTGCTGGATAAAAAAGTAGCTAATCCATACCCATCCTTTAGGGATGCATGGCATCGGTTCGGCGGCAATGGGGCGTTACTCGAATACGTTTATTTTCTTACCCAAACTGAATCGCTCAAAGACCGATTGGATTTTCAGGTCAAACGCTTACGAGAAGAAATAAGGCAATCAAGATTAGAAACGGACACCTTAAAAGCATTGTTTTTCTGCGCGGTAGCAACCGCTTATGAATCGCGCATACAACTGGCTGAATTGGTTAACGTCATCAATTTATTCGATCCATCAGGTACGTTCGGGTTGTTTGAAGAGGAATATTTAATCCGCTGTTCGGATGACAAAAGATACATTGAGCCATTACACCCATTGCGCTCAAAATTACTGGTTGAGGTTATTAGCGATCCTGCGTTCAACCCGTGGATAAACGCAGCAACAGCTGTGCTTCCGTGCATAATGGAAGCCGATTTGGAAAGCTTTTTATTGTACGCCTTTGCCGAACATCCACTGGAATATTCGGCTATTTACCAAAAGCTTGCAGGGCTAACACTTCATAGTTGGCGAGGTTACGCAGGGGTTTGTAAAGCGTTAATTTGGTATGGCATTTACGCTTATGTCGAAACCAATAAGGAAGTAATCGAGCAAGCCCGTTTGATGGCGGGCAACGGCGGCTGGAAATTTCTGTTAAGACCTGATCTAACGAATGTGTTGGATGAAGACCCTACCGAATCCATCTTAGAAATGTTGGGTAAAAATAATCCTGAAAAACTGGCTGAGATCAAGCGTCTTAGAAATCAGGTATCGTCACCAGACATTATTTATCAAGGTTTGAAAACTTGGCTAAATAACACGTCATTTGACCTAGCTAAGCCAGAAAATGAAACCGATTGGCTTGGTTTGAGTGAAATCCTATTTTGGTTAGACTGGTTAAAAATTAGTGAAAGCTATGACGCAAAATGGCTGCTAAAAAGTGGCTTAGTTTCAGAAATATCAACCATCGCTTGTTTGTCAGAATTAACGTTGGCCCTTTATCATTACAACAAGCAAATCTACAACAGCTTCATCCATTCCAATAAATTAGAAATTGAAAAGCTATTTCAAAAACAAACCAATACCTTGTGGCTAGAGCAGAAACCAGAAAATCCAATTGCTCATTATGTTGTGCCGATGGAATCGGCTGATGACAGTGCCAAACAAAATTTTTCAACGCGACTAAACGAACAAACAGTTTACCGCGCAGAAATTCTTAGAAAGCTATTTCCTGAAGCGAAAAAGTTTGGTGGAATAGGCTACGGACATCATTTCCCCTTTATAGAATTACCTTATGACGAAGCAAATAAGCCAGGTATTTTGAAATCATCATTCCCAATAATGCCCTTAGTAAACATCAATGCAACTTATGCAAATTTAGCAGATTATTCGAATCGTCCAGATGATTGGAAAATGTATGCTGAAAACATTATTTCAACCAGAAAAAAAATCATTGCCGGTTTAACTTGCCTTAATAAAGCGTTAATCGCTTTTTTTAAAAATCGTAAGCCACCGCCGATCATGGGTTGGAAAATAGATGAAGGCTATTGGGAAGAATTGTCGAGAATCAATATGTTGTCCTCCATGCTCCCAAAACTAGCAGTTGACCCCTGGGGATACACTAGCGAAGGCACTAAAAATAATTCAGAAAATTCCCACTCAAATCGCCCAACGCAAATCAATGCCTCGGTGATGTTAGCCGAATATAACAATTATCAAAAAGCATGGGGCGACTATTTACACAGCATTATCAATTTTGTTACACAATCCCATCTTGTTTTAACAGTTAATGGTTTTATCGGACATCGACCAAAATATGAACATGCGTTGGTATATCAAAAAGCCGAAGAACTTGGTCATTCCTGTTCTCCGCACCATATTCACCTAACCGTAGTAAATCTCAATAATGCAAAATGTGAGTTAACGAACTTTCAAACGGAATTTAGCAATAGGTTTAAAGTCTTAGTTGACATATCCACTTTAAAAAAGCTTGAAGAACAAGAAGCAGCTAAACTCGAAAAAGCCTGGCATCTGTGGTATCAATTTGCCCATCATCCCAACCAGTACTGGAAAGAAGCACCTGATGTGCGAGCAGCGGCAATTACCAGAAAAGTACAGACTGATTTAATAAGCGGCGTCAAAAAAGCACTAGTCAATAATCCGGATTCTGGATGGCAAGCCAAGCTGCTAAGTGACACCTATTGCTATGAAGAACAACCTGCTTTGTGGATCAGCTTGGAATTAAAGGATTTAACTTCATTAGAAAGTGCATACGCCAAAGTTATTGATGTACTGATTGGTGCAATTCGCCCTCTTGAATATAAAGATTTAAGGTATTTTGTACTGACTAACCATTGGCAACATATCGTTATTATTCCAATGCTACAGGGGTTGACTTTAAATCATATTGCTTGGCGAATATTAACTAGTTCATTTACAGGTGATGACCCCGTCTTATCTGACGATAAGGTATGGTTAAACATTCCGATAGCACTTCCTGAAAACGCTGTAAATTACTTTCAATTTGAACAAATAAAAGATGATAACTTTGAAAAAATTCAACTACTTAGTAAAGAGTTAGCTGAGCTGTATGCTGCGACTTCTCATCTATCAAATTTCATTGAGATCTCGAAAAAACTGAACAGTGTAGGCCTAGATATACTTCAAGGTTATTTATCAAAATTTCATAAAAAGCTTGCTGAAAATATATCAACCGTTGATGCCATCATAATGGATTTAAAAAATGGAATGAAAATTAACGATGATCTTAAATTAGAAGCATTGGAGCTATGCGAAAACGCGATATATCCTTATGGCAAACCAGATGATGATCAAATAATAATTAATTTGGATGATTGTAAAGAATGGTCAACACTTATTAATGAAGCTATAAAAATGTTACAAGTAGCTGAATGGAGCTTATTCACATAGAGTTCTTAACAAGAAAATCCAAATGTAAACGTCTGCTTTTGGCCGATCTTTGCCGATGACAGTAATCAAAACGGAATATATCAAACCGAAATGGGGGCCTTGATGGCGGCGTGGGATTGATAATTGACAATTTCGAAATCCTCATACCGATATTCGAAAATAGAGTCCGGCTTGCGTTTGATTTTCAGCGTAGGCAGTGGAAACGGCTGCCGGCGTAACTGCAATTGGGCTTGCTCGATATGGTTCAGATACAAATGCACATCGCCGCCGCTCCAGACGAAATCGCCCACCTCCAAGTCACATTGTTGCGCCAGCATGTGCGTTAGCAGGGCATAGCTGGCGATATTGAACGGCAGGCCTAAAAAGGTATCGCAGCTACGTTGATAAAGCTGGCAGGATAATTTGCCGTCCGCGACATAAAACTGAAACAGCGCATGACAAGCCGCCAAGGCCATTTTGCCGTTGCCGGCATTGGCTTGCGGCGATTGCGATTCGTCCGGTAAATCCGCCACATTCCATGCCGATACCAGCATGCGCCGACTGTTGGGCGTGCGTTTTATCTGCTCGACGATTTGGGCGATCTGGTCGATGGTTTCGCCGTTGCCGGCCGGCCAGTTACGCCATTGGGCGCCGTATACCGGCCCCAAGTCCCCCTTTTTATCGGCCCATTCGTCCCAAATGCTGACACCGTTCCGGTTCAGGTAGGCAATATTGGTGTCGCCGTTTAAAAACCATAGCAGTTCGTGAATGATGGATTTCAGGTGGACTTTTTTGGTGGTGACTAGCGGAAAGCCTTTTGCCAGATTGAAGCGCAGCTGATGGCCGAAAATCGACATAGTGCCGCTGCCAGTACGGTCGCCTTTTGGGTGGCCCTTGTCGAGTATGGTTTGTAGTAAATCCAGGTATTGCTGCATGGCGGGTCGGAAAAGTTTTAAGAAGATAACGCGTTAACAGCGCGCATCGGATCGGCTTACCACATCAAATCATCAGGAATCTGAAACGCCGCATAAGGATCGTCTTCTACTGCTACATCTTGCGTGGCTTGATTTAACACCACAACGGCGAGGACATCTCTATCCTGGATTTTGCGAGCGACTTCTGCGGGTACGATTTCGTATCCGGAGCTCAGATGGACAATGCCGGCGCGGCCATTGATGAGTGCTTCGCGGACTTTTTCCGCTACATACACCGTTTTGACCTTATTCTCATGATTAAATTGGTAACTCAGGCCGTTATTGTCTTGCTCGATTTTATTCAGCAGGGTGATTTGTTTGATTTGCGCGGCCAGGGCTTTTTGCTCTTCGATCTGCTTACGCTGGCGGTTCAGTTGCCGGTCGCGTTCGATTTGCTGTTGGCGGGCTTGCTCGGCACTGAGTTTGATGTCGTCGACGATTTCCACGCCGTTATTGCGCTGCAATTTGTCTTGTTTGCGCTTTTCGGCTTTGACTTGTTTGGCTTTGGCTTCACTAGTCAGGCCGGATTTCAGCAATTGGGCTTGTAAGGGATTGAGTTGCGGTTTTTTCATGGTGTCAGTCGTCGTGAATCAAATAGGGCGTCATCGCTTCCCAGTCTATGTCGAGGCCCGGTATTACAGCTACCGGCGTGCGGCCTTCCAGTTTAAACATATCCGGTTTGCCGTATTCGCCGTTTTGCAAGCGATACACGGTGAGAATGCGGTCGGTCGGATGCACCAGCCAGTATTCCAGCACGCCATGGCGCTCGTAAATGCGGCGTTTTTCGATCTGGTCGCGGCTGGCGGAGGCAGGCGAGAGCACTTCCACCACCCAGTCCGGCGCGCCGCGCACGCCGCGTCTGTCCAATTTGTCCGGATCGCAGACCACCAATACGTCGGGCTGCACCACCACGTCGGTTGCCTCGTCGGCCTCACCATGGCGGGGCAGGCGCACATCCAGCGGCGCCACCAACGCGCGGCAGGTTTTGCCTTGCAATGCGTTTGCGGTTTGCCGGAAAATTTCGCCGACTACATCCTGATGCGACAACAGCGGCGCCGGCGTCATTATGAATACCTCGCCATCGATCAATTCGCAGCGCACGTCGTCGGGCCAGGTCAGGTAGTCCTTATAGGTGTAATGTTTGTCTTTTTCCAGTGCAAAAGCCATGGCGGGGCCTCCAAGATCAGCGTTTGGGCAAGCATAGCACAAGCTTTTATTGACCCAACAGTTTACCGCTGGCGTATTTCTGCCACCAACTTAACGGGCGGGTGATCGGTGTGGGGCAGCGGTCGTAGCCTTGATATTCTATGCCACGGAATACTTCGTTGCGCAGCCATTGATAGGCGGCGGGTGAACTTTCCTGCAAGCGCTCCGGAATTAAAATGTATTGCGCCACCAGTTCGGCCAGTTTTTCCTGAGTGTTACCGTCGTAGCGGCCGTCGTTCACTTCGTACAAATATTCGAATGCTTCGAACCATTTCGACGGCCACAAGGCCAGTTTGGCCTCGGCGATGATTTTCATGATCTGTTCGTCGTTGGAAATCTTGTGGTACTTGTAAAAAAAATACAGGTCGTCGGTGCCGTTCCAGAAGTGAAAATTATCGATGGTATGGGCGATTTCATGCACGACGATGGGCAACCGGAAATCCACCAGATATTGCACATCTATGTCCCGGTAACTGCCGCCCTCCTTGCCTTTGTCGAATTCCTTCACGGTAAACACGATCAGGTTTTGACCGCTGAATACCTGGGCCACGGTGCGGGAGCGAAAGCCAACGCCCGGCACCAGCGTCAGCGGGTGAGTATGATCCTGCCAGATGCTGGTGTTGTAATCTTCCTGAAAGGCGTCGTGTATCAGTTCCTGAATGGCGGTGGGTTTGTCGGCGAGTTCCTTGTCCAGATTTTCAACCGGTTTGGCTTTGCTGATGTTTTGCCTTAAAAAGGCCGGGATTTTGCGAATGGCTTTTTCGAAGATGCGCAGATGATCGGCGTCGAAGCGTTTAACCTGATAGCGGTAATCCTCGCTGTGCTTGATCACGGTCTTGGTGTCGTAAAACAGTGCCAGAGCCCGCCAGGCGGCATCTTTATCGCCCCAATATTTTTCCAGTACGCACAAATCCGCCGAAATATGCTTTTCGCAATCGTCCTTATAACCGGCCAAATCCGTCAGATGCTCGGGGTTGGTGTGGTCGGTTAATACCGCCACCGCCTGTTGGCGTAGATTGGGATGGTTGTTTTCGTAAAAATGAATGATGTCCGCCAATCGTTCGGTTGGGGTGAATTGCTGTTCGCTGGTGGCGCACAGCAGCTCGGTATTGGTCGACAGGGTGAAAAAGCGGTTTTGAAACAATGCTTGCGGGCCAGGCGTTGCCGCCAAGGAGGACAGACTGCACAGCATGATGCCGGTGGCCCATAGGGAATGAGGACCGTTCAAGCCTTATTTATCCAAGCCGATCGTATCCCAGGTTTCTTCCATCAAGGTCTTTTCCTTGTAATCGGCTACCGGGATACCGTTAGGGTAATTAAGCTTAAACACCCGCTCGGTATCGGCGGCCAGATCGTCCATGCCCAGTTTGGTATAGGCTTCCTGCATAATCACCAAAGCATGCGGCACCGCCGGGGTGCGCTGGTACTCTTTGACAATATGGTTGGCCCGGTTTACCGCCGCCACATAGGCTTTGCGACGCAGGTAAAAGTCGGCGACATGCACTTCGTACATGCCTAGATTATTCCGCAAGGCCACCATGCGCAGGCGGGCGTCCGGCACGTATTTACTTTGCGGGAAACGCTGAATCAATTCCTGAAAATTATCGTAAGAATCCTTGGCGTTACCGGGGTCGCGCTGGGAGGAGTCCGTGGGCAAAAAACGGTCGATAAAGCCGATACCTCGGTTGTAATTGACCAGGCCTTTCAGATAATAGGCATAATCAACGTTGGGGCTTCTGGGGTGGACTTTGATAAAGCGGTCCACGGCGGCCAGCGCGGCTTCCGGGTCGTCGTTTTTGTAATAGGCGTAGGCGACGTTCAATTGTGCCTGGGCGGCATAATCGCCGAACGGATAACGGGCTTCCAAGGCTTCATAAAGCGTGATGGCTTTTTGATAATGTTTATTATCCAGTGCTTCCTTGGCCTGTTGGTGAAATTTGGCATCGTCCCAGCCGACGTACTCATCTTCCTTGGCGGAATTATCCTTTTTGCTGAATATATCCAGACTCTCGCAGCCCGGCAAAAAGCTAAGCAAACTGGCGATAAAAACGGTTTTTACTAAAAGTAATCGCATAGAAAAGACAACACGTTGTAATATTGTGGGTTTTTTGCGGTTAAAGGCAATACCAAAGCCGCGAGTATATCTTAAAATCAACTATGACGATATTAACCGAACGGGTTCCCGAACAGCTGGCTGGCATGCGCCTGGATCAGTGTCTGGCGGAAATATTTCCCGACTACTCCCGCAGCAAGCTGCAAACCTGGCTTAAAGACGGTCGGGTTCTGGTTGACGGCGAGCAACGCAAAGGCCGAGAAAAGATGGACGGCGGCGAGGAAATCGAGCTGGATGCGGAAGCGGAGCAAGTGGTGGAATATGACGCCGAAGACATTCCGTTGGACATCGTTTACGAAGACGAAGCGTTGCTGATTGTCAACAAACCGGCCGGGCTGGTGGTGCATCCGGCGGTAGGTAACTGGACCGGAACGCTGGTTAACGCCCTGTTGAATCATGCGCCCAATCTCGATACGCTGCCGCGGGCCGGGATCGTACATCGTATCGATAAAGATACCAGCGGTCTGCTGATGGTGGCGAAAACCCTACAGGCGCATAACAGTCTGGTCGAGCAGCTGCAGGAGCGCAGCATACACCGCGAATATCTGGCCTTGGTGAAAGGCTGGATGACCGCCGGCGGCACAGTCGACCAGCCGATTGGCCGCCATCCGGTGGATCGCAAGCGCAACGCGGTACGCCGCGACGGCAAAGAAGCCGTCACCCATTACCGTTTGGAACAGCGTTTCAAACGCCACACCCTGATACGGGTCAAGCTGGAAACCGGTCGCACCCATCAGATTCGGGTACATATGGCGCATATCAATTATCCGTTGGTCGGCGATCAAACTTACGGCGGCCGGTTTCAAATGCCTGCCGAATGTAATCCGGCCTTGGCCGAGGCCTTGCGGAATTTCAAACGCCAGGCGCTGCATGCCACCAAACTGGGACTGGATCATCCGGAATCCGGCGAATATATGGAATGGGAGCAACCTATGCCCGAGGACATGCAAAACCTGATCAAGCTGTTGGCGGAAAATGAACTGGATCAAGCCTGATTGGCCTTTGCCGGCACGGGTGCGGGCCGCCACGACTCTACGCAACGGCGGTGTCAGTGTCGGCAGCTATGCCGGTCTGAACCCGGCCGGCCACGTCAACGACGACCCGGGGCATGTGCTGGCCAATCGGCGCATCATTAGAGAGATGCTGCAATTACCGGCCGAACCGGTCTGGCTGCAACAGGTGCACGGTATCGAGGTGGTGAAAGCCGATCGAGCGCATGGCCTGCCTGAAGCCGACGCCAGTTATACCGATCAAGCCGATACGGTTTGCGCGGTGTTGAGCGCGGATTGCCTACCGGTATTGTTTTGCGGTGACGACGGCGAGGTGATCGCCGCGGCTCATGCCGGCTGGCGCGGTTTGCGGGCCGGTGTTATCCAACAAACCTTATCGGCGATGCAATGCCGCGAGGTATCGGTCTGGTTAGGACCGGCTATCGGCCCGCTAAATTTTGAAGTAGGCGACGAGGTGCGGGACGCTTTTGTCTCCGGCCATTCAGCGGCTGTACAAGCCTTTAATGCCAACGGCCCCGGAAAATGGTTGGCGGATATTTATCAACTGGCGCGCCTACAGCTGGCAGCGCTGGGGGTGGAACACGTTTATGGCGGCGGTTATTGCACGGTGGCCGATGCGCGGTTTTATTCCTACCGCCGCGATGGCGCCGCCACCGGCCGGATGGCCAGTCTGATCTGGAGAGATTGAATTTGAGTACTTTATTATTAATCGTCATTTTTACCGCCATCGGCGGTATTTTGAGCGTATTGGCGGCCGGGGTGTTTTTATTGTTGCCGGAACAAAAAAGACAAAGCCTGTTGCCGCACGGCATCAGCTTTGCAATTGGCGCGTTGCTGACCGGGGCGTTTTGCGGGTTGATTCCGCATGCTTTCGAAGAAGTGGCGGCAGAAGACATGCAAATGCTGTCGGCGACCATATTGATCGGCATTTTGTTGTTTTTCGTGCTGGAGAAACTGCTGGTTTGGCGGCATTGTCATTCCAATGCCTGCGAGGCCCACGGCGAGGATTCGCACGACGATCATCACGGCCACCGCCAGCAAAACGATCAGGGTCGCCGGGTGGCCGGCATGTTCATCATTTTGGGCGACGGCATCCATAATTTCGTCGACGGCGTGTTGATCGGCGCGGCGTTTTTGACCGATCCCCAGCTGGGGATAGTGACCAGTCTGGCGGTTACCGCCCATGAAATACCGCAGGAAGTCGGCGATTTCGCCATCCTGCTGCACAGCGGCTATACGCGCGGCAAAGCGTTGTTTTATAACCTGCTGGCCAGTTTGACCACGGTGATAGGCGGTGTGTTGGCCTATTTCAGCCTCGGCAACCTGGATCATATCCTGCCTTATTTCCTCACCCTGGCGGCTTCCAGCTTTATCTACATTGCCGTGGCGGATTTGATCCCGTCCTTGCACCAAAAAACCGATATCAAGACGTCGCTGCAACAGATCGGCTTTATTCTGGCCGGGGTGGCATTGATTTTGGTGATGCAAACTATCGCGCATCGGTTCGAAGGTTAAATTCAGCGAATGCAGTTGTCTGTTTTCAACCCGGCCGGGTTGAATCGCGGCTGCGATGTGTCATATCTCATATTTTTATGGCATATGCCCGATTTTTCAGCTGGATAAAAAGGGCGCTGTTCGTTAAGTTTTTGTATTTCATTGTTTTTAATGTTGGCGTGAAAAGTGGTTATGGAACTTACACCGAGAATCGCCTAAGCACCCCGACGGTCGGTGTTTGACGGCCAATCAGTGCCGGTTCTCGTGTCTGGCATAACAACATCAAGGGTTTGAAATATGAAACAGCACATATCATTTCTGGCATTAGCCGGCATATTAGGTACCGGGTTTGCGAACACGGTCGCGGCGAATACGCTGACATTTGCCGGCACGATCAATCAAGTTGCGGGCGGCACCTCCTTCGATACCTGGAAATTCATTATCCAGAGTGCCGGAACATTTACGGTTGATCTGGCTGCCTATGAAGCGACGCAAAGCAGCACCTCAAGCGCCGGTTACGTAAGCCATGACATCAATGGCGACGGCGAATTGACTTGGCTGGATCCCGATACTCATTTCTATCAAGACGACGGACATCTGGATGCCATTGATGCCTTGGTCCGTTGTGATGATACCCAGAACAATTGCGCGGTTTATCAGAATGGCCTTGACGCTAGCAGCAGTCCGGTCGTGGTGAACAGCCATCTACAATCCGAATCGGCATTGGACGGAACGGTACATTTTAGGCGCGATCCTTGGTTTGATACCACTTTCGCCGCCGCGGGCAATTATCTTTTTCTGGTTGCCGATTACAGATTAACGCCGGCGGAAGCAGAAGGCGGCTACAACGGCTTCGGCGGTAGCCCCGACTCGTTTTCAGCGCCGTCGGGATTTGTCGAACCGATCCTGGATCATGCCGATTATAAAGTGACGCTGAGTTCCGATACCCTGAATTTCTCGATCAGCGGAAATACCATTACCGTCACGGCGGTGCCCGTACCTGCCGCTTTCTGGCTATTCGGTTCCGCGTTGGTAAGCATGGGTGCAATCGGTCGCCGTAAGCCGGTTGCTGTTTAAAGCCGGGCAATTATTTCGCCGAGATTTTGTTCATAAGGGGCGGGTTACTTGATTCGCCCCATCATTTTGCTGCTCAGGTGCTCGGTAGCGGCGCCTCCGGCGGCTGCAGAAAAGTAGCGTTCCCCTGCTTGGAATTTTTGAGGAATAGGTTCGAATGGCTTTCTAAGCATGGCGCATGCAAACTTAGGATGGTGCGGGGCAGATGATTGAAAATGCAATTGACTGATATTCTTAGTTAGAAAAAACGGTTGCTTTCGTTGTTTACTGCTCGCATACTTAAGCCAATTTAAATCAGGTAGTTACGCTTATTCGCGCTTGAACGAATAGCGCAAAACCGGCAACTAGCGTGAATGATGGTCGTTGCTTTTCTTCACAATCCGGAGAGTTTATGAACAGCATGCGGACCCTGACACTGGAATATATCGATAATCTCACAGCGATGGGCGGTAATCTGCTGGAGACCGGTGCCGGCGCCACTTTTCGGGTTTGGGCGCCGGCGGCTAGGGAAGTGCGTTTGCTTTGGGATTACCGCAAAACGGCTTCAGGATGGCAAAATCACCGGGAGGCCAAGCTGCAAGCCACGGCAGACGGCTATTGGGGCGGTTTTGTGGCCGATCTTACCGCCGGTGAGCGGTACATGTTTTATGTGGTTGGGCCGGTGGGCGGTAGCGAGGGGTTAAAACGCGATCCCTATGCTCGCGAACTGAGTGCCGAGCCAATCTGGCCGGATTGTCAGTGTCTGTTGGTCGACCCGTCAACATTTCCCTGGCACGACCATGACTTTCGGCCGCCGGCCTTTGATGAGCTGGTCATTTACCAATTACATATCGGGGTTTGGTTCATCCCGGCGGGCCGTAATAACGGTACTTTTCTGGATGTGGCCGGGAAACTGCCGTACCTGCGTTCGCTGGGTATCAATGCCATTCAGCCATTGCCCATCGTCGAATTTCCGGGCTTGTTCAGCGTGGGTTATAACGGGGTAGATTACTTCTCGCCGGAAACCGATTACGGTGTCAAGGATGATGATCCGGCGCTGGACCGCTATCTGGCATCGGTCAATCAGTTGCTGTATGACATCAACCCTCACCTGCCCTCTTATAGGCTGCAAGATATTCAAGGGTCCGCCAATCAACTCAGAGTAATGATAGATCTTTGCCATTTGCACGGTATCGCCGTGATATTGGATGTGGTTTACAACCATGCCGGCGGCGATTTTGGCGACCAGGGTATTTATTTTTTCGACCGCAAACCCGACGACAGCCAGGACAACAGTTTATATTTTTCCGATCAAGGCTGGGCGGGCGGATTGGTATTCGCCTATTGGAACGACAAGGTCAAACAATTTCTAATCGACAATGCCAAATTTTGGTTGCAGGAATATCACTGTGATGGTTTTCGCTACGATGAAGTCAGCGTGATAAAAAATAGCGGTGGCGAACAGGGCTGGCGTTTTTGCCAGCACCTGACCGATACCTGCCGCTTTATCAAGCCGCAAGCGATCCAAATTGCCGAATCCTGGCCGGTCGAGCAGGCAGTCGTCAGCCCGACTTGGCAAGGCGGGGCCGGTTTCGATGCCGCCCAGAGCGACGGTTTGCGCGAAGCCGTGCGCGCGGCTGTTGGACAGGCCTCCGCCGGCACCGGCGCTTTAGTCGATATGGGCCGGATTGCCCGGGAAATCGCCACGCCTAATTTGGACGACAAATGGCGGGCGGTGCAATGCACCGAAAACCATGACATCGTCCGTCGGGATAGAGGCTGGCGTATCCCCAAAATCGCCGACAGCGAAAACACGCAATCCTGGTATGCCCGCAGCCGCTCGCGGGTGGCGCTGGGGTTGACGCTGACCGCCGCCGGCATTGCCCATCTGTTTATGGGACAGGAGTTTCTGGAAGATAAGCAATGGAGCGATCAACCGCATAGCGGGCATGAGCTTGGTTGGGATAACCTCGGTCAAGCCCGAGTCGATTTTCTGCGTTTTAGCCGTGAGCTGATCGCGACCCGCAATCGGCTGCCCGGTTTGAAAGGCGGCGGACTGAATGTTTTTCACGTGCATAATCGAAATCGTATTTTGGCTTTTCATCGCTGGCTGCCGGGAGCGGGGCATGATGTGGTAGTGGTGGTCAGCCTCAACGAAGTCACATTTCACGAATATCGGCTAGGGTTTCCGCTACCCGGTTTTTGGAAAGAAGAATTTAACAGCGACCTTTACGATAACTGGATGAATCCCTGGATGGTCGGCAACGGCAAGGGTGTGTATACCTCCGGCGCAGCAATGCACGGTCTGCCGCGCTCGGCCAGTATCGCTATTCCGGCCAATGGTCTTCTGATTTTTGCCAAATCGCAGTGATTGCCGAATACTGTTGCGGCCACGCGGTTTATGTTAGCCCCAGCTAGTAGGCGGCTGGTTTATGCACAGCAGAACGACGGGATGCAAATAGCATAAATGCAAGCCCGGCGAGCAATAGGTTAAACGAGGCCGGCAGTGGCGCCGCAAAGGCCGCGTTGCTGGAGAGTAAGTTGGCGGGGGTAGAAGCGCTGTTGAGCGAACTTAAGCTGCCGCTGCCTACGCTGATTGTCCCGCCGTAACCAATTCTGGTCATTTCGACGAGTGATTGGGTAAATAGAATCGAAGCGGTTTGAAGCGAAACGAAACCGCCGTTATCAGCACTGATTGATCCGCCAGGAGACAAGATGGTGATTTCTCCCGGCGATGGTGTTAACGACGCCCTCGGCAATACAAGACCACTTTGGCCGGAAATCGATATGCCAGCCCCTAATTGTCCAGTATTCAGGCTTACGCTATCACCGGCACCTGCGGTATTCCAGATCAGCTCTCTATTTGGATTTAGCCAAATTATGGTGCCGGCTAAAAGTGTTCGCGGAACGACCGATTGTGCGATTGGACTACCGCCACTGGTTTGACGGAACTGCACCGCAGGCTGAACTGGATATGTTATGAAGTTGCTTAATTCAAGTCTGGCGAGCGGAGGCAACGGACGCGCGGTATTCACCGACAAACTTATATTAACGAGGTCGCTGCTGCAATTTGCCGGTTCATCCGCGCATGACAAAACCCCCGAATCGAATTCAAGCGAAGCTTGAACGGATGAAGATAAAAAACCGCAGATAACAAGCAATAAACCGGCGCGCATTCGGAGACTCCCTGACTAGTGTATTAGCTGAGTTTATTGGGTTATTGTTTCAATTCGGTGACATTGAATAATCGGTTAGGAAAGCGTGTAGGTTTGGTGCTTTAGATGTACGCCGGTTGCCGAAATTGCTGGTACGGTTTGGTTTTTATCGTAATCAACGGAGCCAAAACGCTTGAGACGGGGTTGCAAACCCCCGTCTCGCTTGGGGCCTTAAATACTGGTTTCATCCAGCCTCCCAAGCTCATTTGAGTAAATCGGAAAAACACGGCCAAAACTTAACGGTAAAGCCAGGTAGGTCACGTTGCCGCGATACGACTGCATGTATGCAAGGAGGTAGAGCAATGCAGGAGCAATTGCCGAGCGGTTACGTGACATAGTAGCGTAGCTTCGAAATTATCAGGGAAGGCTGTCGCGCACCCTGACCTACCGGGTGGGTATAGCGTAATCGGATAAATTACCTGACTCAACCACCCGTCCGCGTTTCAATCCAAACACCACCCTCATGCTTATGGGTAATAATCTCCAGTCCTGCCTCCAGATAATGCTTATAGCGCTGGCGACCGGCTTGCTTGCTTTCCTCGCTGTTATCGAGTATTTCCACGATGCGCTCGGTGGGGGCTATGGTGGGCGGGAAGTGGCTGGACAAATTGATGATGATTTTTTGCCAGTTTTCCGGAATGGCGTTGCCGCCGATCAGTATGGTGTTTTGATAGGCAGGTAGCTGATTCCCATACAATTGATGCGGCACGAAACTACCGGGGCGAAACGTCCATAATAATTTATCTATTTCATTAGCCTGTTCTTCATGCTCGGTCAACACATAGCAAAACTGGCCGCCGCGATAGATTTTGTCGATCAGTTTGCAGGCGAAGTCCTGGCGCTGGTGTTGGGAGCTGGAGGCCAGGACGTAAAAGACTACTTCGGGCACGGTTGGCAGCACGCTTGTTGGGGCGGGCATTTAACGCTGCCGTAGGAACAGAAGACGCAGCAGTCGCCGGGTTGGGGCCGCAACAGGGTATGGCAATGTTCGCACTCGTAAAACCACAGGCAGGCGTCGGTCGGCATGATTTCGGTTTTTTTATGCCCGCAGTGCGGGCAAGTCAGCTCCGATGCCTGTTCCGGTTTCATGCCGCGGCACGATTGATCAAATATTGGCTCAACAAGGCAACCGGACGACCGGTGGCGCCTTTGCCGGCGCCGGTGCGCCAAGCGGTGCCGGCAATGTCGATATGGGCCCAGCGGTATTTTTCCGCGAACTTGGACAAAAACACCGCGGCAGTGATGCTACCGCCATCCGGGCCGCCGATGTTGGCCAGGTCGGCGAAGTTGGATTTGAGCTGTTCTTGGTATTCTTCCCAAATCGGCATGCGCCAGATTAAATCGCAAGCGGTCTCGCTGGCGCTGAGCAAATCGTTGCAGAGTTTGTCGTCGTTACCGAACAAACCGCTGGGCACCCGGCCCAAGGCCACGATGCAGGCGCCGGTCAAGGTGGCCATATCGATCACCACATCCGGGTCGTATTTTTTGGCGTAAGTCAGGGTATCGCATAAAATCAGGCGACCTTCGGCATCGGTGTTCAGTACTTCGATAGTTTTGCCGGCCATGCTGGTGAGGATGTCGCCGGGTTTGTTGGCGGCGCCATCAGGCAGATTTTCCGAAGACGGAATCAGACCAACGATATTCAACTTAAGATTTAGCATGCTGGCCGCGCGCAAAATACCCAGCACGCTGGCACCGCCGCACATGTCATATTTCATCTCATCCATACCGGCGCCCGGTTTCAGCGAGATACCGCCGGCGTCGAAAGTCAGGCCTTTACCGACCAGAACGATGGGTTTGGCATGTTCATCACCGCCTTGGTATTCCAGACAAATTAGTTTGGCCGGCTGGCGGCTACCGCGCGATACCGACAAAAATGCGCCCATACCCAGGCGTTCCATGTCGCTTTCTTCCAGAATTTCGGCGTTCAGTTTGTCGTGCTGGCCGGCCAAAACCAGTGCTTGTTCGGCCAGGTAGGTTGGGGTGCAGATATTGCCGGGCAGGTCGGCCAATTGCTTGGTCAAGGCCATACCCTGCGCGATGGCGATGCCTTGCGCCAAGCCGGTTTCCGCCAAGGCTTGGTTGGCATCGTTTGTAACCAGGGTGAGCGTCTGCAATTGAACTTTATCGTCGCATTGCTTGGTGGAGGTATATTGGTACACGCCGTCGTTTATCACTTCCACAATCTGCCGTGCCAGCCATTCAGCGTCGGATTGGGCCAATTCGATATCCAGCAACGCTGCACTGGCGTTTTTGACTTTGCTGTCTTTTAAGACTTTAGTTGCCGCCGCCAGGGCTTTGCGGAAT
This sequence comes from Methylomonas sp., assembly GCF_023228165.1. Taxonomy (GTDB): domain Bacteria; phylum Pseudomonadota; class Gammaproteobacteria; order Methylococcales; family Methylomonadaceae; genus Methylomonas. Next base: position 116,734 of record NZ_JALOBS010000012.1, read on the forward strand.
TGTTTGCGGGTGAGTTTGCCGTGTTCGCCAAAGCCGACTAAAACCACGCGTTGAATATGCTCAATCGGCAGATTATTGATTAATAAGGTTTCGGCGTTTTTGCCTTTGATGTCGCCTCGTGCGATGAGTTTGCCTATCAGCCCGTCGCATAGGCCGTCCAAAGCGTTAGCGGAAGGGCTAAGCTGTTGGTTTTCGTAAATGCCAACCAGCAAACATTCGCTTTGTAGTTTGTCTAAGGTTACGCTTTCTATAGAATAGTCCATGGCAGTGTCTGTACGTGTCGTAAATTGAAAGGCTTCCCGAATCCGGGCGTTTGCGCAAATTATACATGACAGCGCTGTTAACATCAGGCTGGACTGAGCCGATCTTACTGTATTCGGCATAAGAACGGATGAGCAGGTAAAACCCCATCAACCGAATAGAACCCGTGACGGGAACAGCGCAGCGACAAGAGTGGGTGGTGACTTCCTTTGGAGTTAAATGAGTTCTTTTAGGTCCGTGTCTCAATAGGCACAAGGCTTGAAATGGTTTAATCATCCCGAAAAGCACGCTTGTTTCGCAATACGGTTTAGTAAAAACCCAATTCAAGCAACACGACGAATGGAGTTATTACGCCTTGGGCGTGCGCAATGCCGAAACGGACTATAGCCTGAGCGCGGGCATTAAATACAAACCAAACGATAACCTGTTTTTCAACCTGGAAGGGGGTATCTTTCAACGGTCCGGAAGATACCCAGTTCGGTCGCTGGGGCAACAACGATTTCCTGCGTTTGCGAACGATTTACAAGTTTTAATGCGTATTGCAGTTTCAAAACTGCCGGGCATTCCAGTCGAAAATTTGCCAGTGGCGGCGATCGGCCATTTGCAGCCACAGACGTTTCGGGCTTGGCTGGCAGCAATGGCGTACTATTCATGCCTTTCAATTTAGCCAAAATCGTAGGCCAGAATAAGCCGATAGGCGTTTCTGGCGATTTAAAGTTTGCCGGAAACGCCTATTCCGGCCTACATGGCTGTTGATCCGTTGGGTTGGAATGTCCACAAAAGGCTGGCAAGCTTCGCGGCCGGTGCAACGAAGGGTTAGGTGGCGTCCGTTCTGTCGGCGCCGTTTTTTGCCATCAGCCCATCTATCATGTCTTCCCATGCTTCTAGATCGTGAGGTTTATCCCGAGAAGCAAGCGCGTTGGCCAAGTCGATAGGCAACTCCCAAGCACTGACAAGGGCTTGAAGGCTCCGATTGTGAGCATCCATAAGCAGACGTTGGGCGGCGACGGCATGCTTTGCACTTATCGCTGTTTCGCGGACTGCAGCGGCGGCGTTCGGGTCTCTTGAAGCTGCCTTCAGAAACTTCAGGCTTGACACAATCTCTGTCGTGTTCTGCTCGCGCATTTGATTGATGAGAACTACAAGTTCTATTGTGGAGTTGCGTTCAAGTGCAACTGCTGTTCGCTGCTGCAACTCCGCTTGCTTGTCTAGCTGACGCTCATGGTCGCTGGTTTGCTCGTCCTGCCTGTAGATCGCGAACGCAGTTCCAGCTAAGGCAAGTCCCGTGAAGAGTGCGCTGAAAGCACCAAAGCTGTCCCCAAACAGGCCGCGCTCTTGAAGCTGCGGGTACATGTACGAGACAAAGAAAAAGTAGAGCAACCAAAGAACCGCGCTAACGCCGAAGAACGCAAAGAGTCTATGCATAGGACCTTCCATTATTGTGTATGTACTAGAGAACGTTGCAGTTTAGTGACCGCGCCACCTCACGCCTAACTCAGCCAAGGAAGATACATCGCGACCTGACGTCGGCTGGAGCGCAGTGTTATGCGATATTTCGGATAGAAAATTATCAATTACCATCAATCACCAAAGCACTGACGAAAAGCAGCCTCTTGTCTAGCCAGATCTGTCTTATCGAAAGATTGATATATGAATCTATTTACGGTATTTTCTTTTGCTATTTTGCTCAGTTCACTGGGTAATTCTATCACTTCAAGTGAATTTGCTTTTTCAAGAAATGCTAGATTTAAAAAGAAATGCTGAGGCTGGCTTTTGACAGTATTAATCATTTCCTCAAGCGAATGTACTAACTTACCAGGACCAGCATAATTCCCATTTACATACTGGACATCTAGAGGGAGAGACTGCGCATTTGACGCTAAGAAAAAGTTATTTAGTTCGACTACGGACTGACGCTTTTCTTTGTCAGGAATAGAAATGCAAGCGTCAAAAGGCTCGTTTTCACTTATAGTTGGATTTCCATTTAATGGATAGATAAAAGAAAAACTATCGAGTGAACTTGGCCTTTCGTCGATGATTTCGTCCGCTCTATACCCAATGTTGGACAATATTCGATTTAGCCTAGGCTGATGAAGATTCCACGCTATTCGATGACCAAAGCATGCAGTCACCTTGTTCACTCGCCCACGCTTCCTAATCAATTCGCAAATATCGTTTAGCCTTAGTTGACCTGAATCATGAATCATAATCGTAGCGCTATCACACTCGTAAACAGTAATTAAGCAATTCTGTATACCTCCGGTATAAAAACCAGTAACTGCATTTTGATCTTGTTCTATGACTCCAGCACCGTCTTGGATAATTTCTATGAACATAATTTTGTCTATTTAGGTAGGGCCGTAGGCTGGGTAGAGCAACGCGAAACCCAGCGGTTACTTTGAAACAGCCAAGTTTCTTTGCATCCAAAATGTTTTTTGAATTTCAATACTTTTCGGCTTCAAAGCTGGGTTTCATTATCATTCAACCCAGCCTACTTTCTAGCATCATTTTAGCTATTTTCTGGTAGATTGACTGACGGCTTAAGTTGGTAAGCGAGCACTCCATGCTTATAGGCAACAGGCAGTAGTGGGTCGATTGCGTCAATTCGCCTCTTCCAAAAGACCTCATTCTCAACTGCCGCAACCTTGTCGAAACAGCTGCTGTTTCGATAAGGAATACGAGTGTTTAAGTCTTTTTAGGGTTTTGTGGCGCAAAACACCAAATACTCCGCCATACGGTCATGAAAAAAAGCGTATTGGACAAGCCCGGCATTGTGATTGGCGGTTTGGGTCGCTGTGCGTAATCCTAACCACTGACTGATTTTTTGTACTGGATTCAGGCGGCGGGAGGTTTTATACATGTGTTTGGATGAAGGCAGGACGTTGCTGCTGATGTCCTGAATGCGGATATCCTTGAATCCTGCCTGTTCCAATCCGGCGCTGAAGTTAGTCCGGTCGGACAAATTAGGCAGCATCCAGCCGTTCAGGAATCCCATCACGGTTTTCCACTCTTGTTCGTTAAACTCGCGCTTCAGCATAAAGGCGTCGCACAAAATCAAGCGTCCGCCGGGGCGCAATAAACGGAATGCTTCCCGGATAAGATCATCTTTTTTCAGGGCATAACACGAACTCTCTAATGCCCAGACGATATCAAACGATGCGTCTGCAAACGGAGTTTCGCAGTAATTAGCCACTTCAAAACTAACTTTTGCATCCAGCTGTCTGCGCCTGGCCTGCTGGTTCGCATAGTCTGCCTGTTTCTGGCTGACGGTGATGCCAACCACCTCGTTGCCGTACTCGCTGCCTATCCAGAGGGAGCTGCCGCCCAAGCCGCAACCCGCATCCAAGACCCGCTCGTGAGGCTGAATTTGGGCAGTTTCGTACAGCAGGCGATTGGTATTCAGCAGCGCTTGATGATGATCGTACGCTTGCTCGCTGTTCCAATAGCCGTAGTGCAGGGCCAGATTTTGCCGGTTGCACCAGGCAAATAGATAGTCGTTGTGACAAGACTCGTAATATTCGACGGTGTCCTGTATCAGCGCCTCGTCATCAAGTTCGGCATTAGTGGGTGCGTCAGGTTGATGGTAGTCCTGGTCCAGTTCCAAATAATAGGTTTTCACGTGCGGTAGGCTCGCTTGCAATGACAATTACGGTTTAGTAGCGGTAAAAACACAATACTCAGCATAACGATTGCGGAACATATCGTATTGTGCAAGCCCTGCGTAGTAATTGGCCGTTTGCGCCTTGTTGCGTAAGCCCAACCATTGACTCAGCTTCTGTAACGGATAAAGTCGTTTGGTGACTTTATACATGTACTCGGCGGACTGAATGGTTTGTTCGTGAATATAATCCAGTTCAATACCTTGGAAACCGCAGCCTTCCAACAAGCCCTGAAATTCGTCGCAGTAGCACAGGTTGGGTACCGCCCAGCCGTTGAAAAACCCCAGCATGGTTTGCCATTGTTCTTCATTGAATCCGCGTTGCATCATGAAAGCGTCGCAGTAAACGATGCGGCCGCCGGGCTTCAACAGGCGGAATGCTTCTTTTAGAAAAGCGCCTTTAAATTGGGTGTGGCTCACCGCTTCGGCATTCCAAACTATATCAAAGCTTTCATCTTCGAACGGAGTATTGCAAAAATCCGTTTGCACAAAATCAACCAGATTTGCGACGCCTTTTTTCTTGGCATAATTGGTCGCGTAACCAACCTGTTTCCCACTAATGGTGACGCCGGTGGCCCGGTTGCCGAAATTTTTTGCCATCCAGATAGAGCTGCCGCCAATGCCGCAGCCCGCATCGAGCACTCGGTCGGTAGGACGAATCTTCGCCTTGTCGTACAGCAATTGGTTTTTATTGATCAGAGCCTGGTGCTGATTATAGGGTTCGGGACTGTCCCAATAACCGTAATGGAAAGCCAAATTATCGCTGTTAGCCCAAGCAAATAAGTAGTCATTGTGACAGTCTTCAAAATGCTGTGCAGTGTCGGCAACGAGAGGTCTATCGGAAACTGCTACATCAGCTTTCAGACTGTCGCTGCGGTAATCCTGGTCGGGTTCCATGAAAAATAATTGTTGTGTTGACATAGGCCTTAAATAATATTGTTGTGCAAGAAGCAACGCCTTGTTACCCCTATAAAATCGGCGGATATCGTCGCACATGCGATAAACTTAGTACAGTGTTAGCCTTGTCCAATGACACATTCACCTGAGCGAAGCGATGAATTTCCTGCGTGATGTCGGCCTTGGAAAGCGAAAAATGGGATCAGGGAGGCATGATTGCGTCACTGCAGACTCAAGGGCAAAAATGCTGTTTACCGGTGTCATTATGCCCGCTGTAAATGCGCGGACAGGGATAGGCTGCACCGGTTCCGGGCAAAACCAGCCGGTTGGCTAACCGGCTGTATTCAGTATTCACCGACGCCGGTATTATCAAGACCGGCGCCGAGCAGTTGCCATTCGGATAGAGGCCCGGAGTATATCGATCATCGGGTGGTGAAACCGCTGGAGAAATTGCGCATCGAGCTACGTTCTCGCCCGACCAACGATAATGTGCTGGCGAAGAGCAAGAATGCGTCAATCGTCGCTTACTATCTCGCTGATAGCCATATTCCGGAACACTTTGCTAGGCAGATGAATGCTTCGCCGTGCAGGTGTTGCCGCTTTCCGAGTGAATATCAGGATAACAAAGCCAAAATACGCAACTGCTACAGCTATCAAGACATGACGATACGTTATGAAAAGTTCCGCTCGCCGGGCGAGACGGAAGGCCAGCTAAAACAGAGTGCCGCCTTGGAAAAAATGGACGCATTCGCCGCCGAATACAGCGATAATGATGCCGGCCAATCACTCAACGAAGCCAAGGCAAAACACTTTCAATTAATTGACAAATCCCAACATAGAATTGCTTGGTCATTTCTCACAAACCATCTTCGCTCAGGACTATGTCTGGATTGAAAAATGCTGTGTTGATGTTTAAGGCACCCGAAAATCATATAATGGGAAACCGAGCCCGGATTTGGGCAACGAAACACATCACGATCTACGTATTTTTAACTACTAAAATAATAACATGGCGGCAGAAACAGAAATTATCCGACAAAAACTCACTCAGCTTCTGACGCAGGATCCTTATCTTTTACGAGTTTTTCCGTCCGCAGGTAATATAGAAAGAGCAAAACTCAGCCGTGCCAGGCTGTTATTGAAAAACGCGAAGGACAATAAAGTCGATTTGAACGCAGCGATTGAAGCGGCTATCGCCATTGAGGTCGTTCATTTGGCTACCCTGATCCATGACGACGTGATTGATGACAGCCCGATGCGTCGGAATACCGCCAGTTTTAAGGCGTCGCACGGTAATAAAAGTGCCGTGTTGTATGGCGATTATCTGTTCAGTCTGGCGGTCAATCATGTTCAGGCAACCCAAAACAGTGCTTGTGCCAGCGTTTTTACCGAATGTATTCACGATACCTGTCGGGGCGAGGCCATTCAGGATTTAGTGCTGTCTGAGCCGCAATTTTCGCCCAGTACGGAGGATTTGTTCGCAGTGGCGCGCGGCAAAACGGGCGCTTTATTTGCATTCTGTACCCAGGCACCCGCTTTGATCCGCTCCGACACCCCCGAAGCATTACAGGCAGCCTTGAAGGAAATCGGCTATTTACTGGGATTGGCTTATCAATTAGCGGATGATGTTTTAGATCTGGCCGGTACTCAGGAAAACCTGGGTAAACCGGCCTGCAATGATTTGAGGGAAAACTGCATGACCACGCCGCTGTTTCGACTGATGCAGGAACTTAATTTGGATTGGCAACAATTGCGCAGTCGCTACCTCAATAACGAAAGTGAACTGAGCGAGTATTTCCTGCAAAGCACCAGCTACAAGACTATGAAGTCTGAAATTGACGCCGTGAAGGACGAGTTGGACAGGCTGGTCGAGGTGTGTCGTTCCCATGACTGGGAAATCCAGGAAATCGTCGCCTATTTTTGGGGTGAGTATGTGCAAAACAGGCTGTATTCGCTTAAGGATGCCGAGTGTCATTAATCCCGATATTGAACCTGTCATTTGTTCTGTAGAATCTGAATTTTTTGCACAACAGGTCTATCCCCTTAAGTGTAGTTCTAACAACTCGTCATTCCCGCCAAAGAGATAATCCAAGGTAGTGCCGTGCTCCCGCCTTTGCGGGAGAAACGATTTTGAATGATTGGAAACGCTTAAAATTAAGGCGATTGCTAACAGAAAATGTACCCGGCAGTTGGGATATTCTTCACGGGAAATGGTCTCACTGCGGTCAAAAAGGACTGATGGCGCATTGGTTTTCTTTTAATTGGCGACAATTTTCCTAGAGGCTCAACGGTTTAAATATCTGGAGAATTTTTTTGAACATTGATCGAAATCTACCCGGCGCCGGCCGTCCTTTCCGTCTGCTGACCGTGTTGGACAAGATGATCATCAAAGACCTGTTTAAAACCGTGGTTTCGGTTTTAACGGTGTTGGTGGTGATTATCGTCAGCCGTAAATTCATCAAAATTCTGGCCCAGGCCATCGAAGGTAATATTGCCAGCGAAACCGTTTTAGCGCTGCTGGGCTTGAAAATCGTGGTAGCCGCGGCAACCTTCTTGCCCGCAGCTTTATTCATGTCGGTGTTAATGGTATTGGGGCGCATGCATCGCGAACAGGAAATGGTGGCGATTTCCTCTGCGGGCGGCGGCGTATTTACCATTTACCGATCGGTGTTTGGCTTGATTGTGCCGTTAAGTATCTGTGCGGCCGGGTTATCGATGTATGCGGCACCGTGGGCAGAAGCGCGGAGCGAACAATTGATGCATCAGGATAGCGAGAATGCCGACATTCGCGGCATTTCCGCGGGACGGTTTAGTGAATACAGTGGCGGAGAGCTGATTTTTTACACTGAAAATGTCGATGCCGGCGGCAAAATGAGCAAGGTGTTTGTACAGAACAAACAAGGTAATAAGCTGGGGGTCGTGAATGCCGAGTATGGGCGGCTGGAGTATTTGCCGGGAGGCTTGTATCTGATTTTGGAGCAAGGCGAACGGGTGCAGGGAATTCCGGGGCAGAAAGACTACACCATAGAAGCTTTTAAAGAATATGCGGTACTGGTAGAGAAGAAGGCGGTTGCCTTTGTGCCGCATCTGGAGGCGTTGCCAACGGGCAAACTGTGGCAATCCAAACAGCTTGCCGATATTGCACATTTTCAGGATAGGCTGAACGCGCCGTTTGGTGTGCTGCTGTTGGCGTTTCTGGCTGTGCCGCTGGCTAAATCTTCACCGCGCGGCGGTGTGTACGGTAGCGTTTTGGTGGCTTTCGGCATTTATTTTGCCTATGCCAATTTGCAGCGCGTCAATCATAGTTGGGTGATGAGTGAAATAGTGCCAACCTGGTTGGGCTATTTTTGGGTGGAAGCCTTGTTATTGATGGTGGGCTTGCTCATGCTGGTACGTTTATATAGCTGGAAATGGGTGATGCTAAAATTAACCGGTAAGGTGGCTTTGTGAATGTTTTGACCTTGTATATCATAAGGGAAGTAACCAAAGGCTCATTACTGGCTGTATTGTTGCTGCTGACTTTGTTTAACCTGTTTACCTTCAGCGACGAGTTAAAAGACTTGGGGCACGGCAATTACGGCTTAAAGCAAATTATCTTGTACGTCGCGTTGACGTCGCCGCGAGTGTTTTTCGATTTGGTGCCCTCTGCGGCATTGCTGGGTAGCTTGTTTGTGGTAGGGGCCATGGCTAATAATCGCGAGATTGTGGCCATGCGGGCGGCCGGTTTATCCATAGGCTGGATCATCCGCAGCATTATGTTGGCGGGTTTGGTGCTGGTTGTGGTGGCGGTGGGAGTCGGTGAATTTGTGGCCCCGTCCGCCGAGCGTGCCGCGCAAATATTAAAAACCACAGCCCAGAACAATGGAGTGGTATTGCGTTCGCAATACGGCATGTGGCTCCGGGAAGGCAATCGTTTTATCAATGTACGGCAAATTCTCGATGACGGTTCCCTGGGTGATATCCGGGTTTATGAAGTCGACGAACAGCACAAATTGAGCGAAGTGACCCAGGCCGAACACGGCCAGTTTTTGGGGAATAAGCGCTGGCAATTGACGAATGTTAAACAATCCTTCATTTCGCCCAAGCAAATCAATGCCAATAGCTTGTCTGAACTGGATTGGCAGTCGAGTATCGATTCCGATTTGTTGAAAGTGGCGGTGGTTAATTCCGACAATTTGTCGCTGTTCGATTTGTACAACTACATTGCTTTTTTGAAAGCCAACAACCAAAAGTCGCAGAATTACGAGTTGGCTTTCTGGAGTCGCTTGATCAATCCATTGGTCACTTTTGTTATGCTGATGGTCTCCGCGCCGTTTGTGATCGGTATCGGTCGCGGCATTGGTACCGGCGGCCGTATCATGATGGGCGTGTTGATTGGTATGAGTTTTAATATTTTGGATAGGATCGCCGGTCATATGGGCTTGGTGTATGACATGAACCCGATGTTAATGGCTATCGCACCCAGTGCAGCGGTGTTTACCATGGCTTTGTTTGCGGTGTGGCGGATGAGTTAAATCTATTTGTAAAATAGCAATCCTTAGATGATTTTTTATTTGATTTGTTGAAACTAGAGGGCTCACAATGCGGAAAACCAACCGTTTAATATATAGTCTCCCAGGCATGGGTTTAGCCGTTTTAATCAGCGGTTGTGCCGGCGAAACCACGCCGCCGCCCGCGCCGGAAAAAATTCTGTCCGGTGATCAAATGTTGCGGGACAGTCAGGGTATCGCCCAGCTAGGCAGCCGTTGGCAGGAAGGCAAGCAAATGGTGGAAAAAGGCTTGTCCATGCAGCGCGACGGCCAGCTGAAAATCGATCAAGGGCGGATCATGGTGGAAGAAGGCCAGAAAATTATGCTGGAGAGCGAAGAGGGTTATAAAAGCATTAAAAAATAGTACCGTCCACTGCCCCCCAAACAAGTTCTTAACCCGGCCCTAAATGCTGTTGCCTTGGACCGGGGGAAGGACTTGTCGCTTCTGGTTTCGAAAATCTCAATCAGACCCGCCCTTAAATCGCAAGCCGCATTCCTAAGCCGTAAAAATTGGCAAAACGGTGGCGCCATTTCGCAGGTTTTGCTCATGCATAAATCTAATATAGAACTTTTAGACCGGAATATTGCCGAACATTAAAGCCAGAAATGCTGGTTTTTCGACAAAATAAGTAGCGGAATGTACTTATTCTGTTGACCTCTAAAAAAAAGGAGGGTCAAAATGAAAAAAGTACGGAAAATAGTGTATTGCTCGCGTTGCGGCGATGAAATATCCGCGGAAGAGTTGGCGCTATTATCGGGTACCACCTGTGCATTATGCAGTCACATGCAACAGGAAGCTCGGCAAATTCACCAAGAAAAACGTAAATCCGCCATAAGATTACCTTTGCTTCACACCGTTTCGATTATTTCTCGATAGCACCGTCGACAATACGAATTCGTCGGCTAGCCCGCTCGCCGATGTTGCTGTCATGGGTGATGATCATTAATGTCACGCCTTGGCTGTTGAGCTTTTCCAATAAATCAATAATTTCCATGCCGGCTTTGCTGTCCAGATTGCCGGTGGGCTCGTCGGCCAGCAAAATGGCGGGTTGCATAACCATGGCCCGGGCAATAGCGATGCGCTGTAGCTGGCCACCCGACAATTGGTTGGGTTTATGTGCCGCCCTATCCAGCAAATTCACGTCCGCCAACGCTTGCCGCACTTTCTGCTGACGCACTTTACTGTCGATGCCTGCCAGTATCAGCGGCATTTCAATATTTTCGGCGGCCGTCAGGCGTGGAATCAAGTGAAAAAACTGAAACACGAAGCCGATGTTTTCTCGGCGGATTTTGGCCAGCTCGTCATCGCTTTGCCGGGTGACGTCGTGGCCATTCAGGATATAGCTGCCCGACGTCGGCTGGTCCAGTAGCGCGATGATGTTCAGCAAGGTGGATTTGCCCGAGCCGGATGGGCCCATCACAGACACATATTCGCCGTGCCGAACCAATAACTCCACCCCGTTCAGGGCGTGCACGGTTTGTTCGCCGACCTGAAAGTCGCGGTGGATATTACTGAGCTGGATCATGGCTTGATGACGACCTTGGCGCCGTCCGTCACGCCTTCCTTGCCGATCGACAGTGCGACCCGGTCGCCGGCTTTTAGGCCGGATAAAACTTCGGTATAACTCCAGTTGGATAACCCGGCTTGAAAGCTTTGTTCGTGTAAGACATTGTCTTCGTCCAACTTGAACACCCGGTTGTTTTCCAGAATGGCTTCCGCCGGCAAACGGAGTACGTCATCTTTCTTGGCCAGTTGTACTTCTATATCGGCACTGTAGCCGGGTAATAATTCGGCTAAATCCTTCGGATCCCTCAAGGTTACTTCCACTTCCACGGTACGGGCTTGCTTTTCTTTTTCCAGCACGTAGGGGGCAATGCGGGTGACGATACCCGAGCAGCGCTTGTCGGGAAAGGCATCCAGGGATACGCAGGCCTGCATGCCGGGTTTGAGCGCGGCGGCATCGACTTCGTCTATCGGTGCCGATACGGTCAGGCAGCTGATGTCCAGCAAATCGATAGGCGGCAGGGTAGGAATGCCGGGCGGCGACGGCGTGACGAATTCGCCCAGCTCGGCATTCACTTCGGCTACGGTGCCGTCGAAAGGCGCTAATACCAGGGTGCGGCGCACGCCGGCTTCGGCAACCGTCACTTGGGACTCAGCTACTTCAATATTCTGTAGCGCCGCTCGGCAGGCCGCGCGCTGCGATTTGCTGCTGCTGACCGCCTTGTCGACTTGTTCAACCGAGACAATCTGTTTGCTGGTCTGTAAGCGGGATAAGCGCGCGGCTTCGCGTTCGGCGCTGCCCGCCAATTGACAAGCCTGCTCGGCACTGGCTTTAGTGGCTTTGACCTGGGCTGTTTGCAAGCCGACCTGGGCTTTTAAATCCTGGTTCCATACTTCCAGCAGCAGCTGGCCTTGTTTGACTTTGTCGCCTTCCTTGACATGCAGTGCCGCCACTTGGCCGCCGGTGGCCGGGGCCAGATAAGCACGGCGGCAGGCTTTGACCGTGCCGACCCGGGTATTGGCTACCGTGGATTGAACTTGGCCGGTTGTTAAGGTAAGCACATCCACTTCTACGGGTTCTGGGCGTCGACTGTAGTAAAACAGGGTAATCAGTAGCGCCAAGACTGCGACGATAACCAGTGATTTAGTTTTCATGAGGGCGAATGCTTGAGGCTGGGTTGGCTTGGATTCACTAGCCTACCGCGTCTAACCTGATTTTCAAAGCGGCAGTTCGCTTGGGATAAATTAAACTCTCCACGGCAGAGAGCTATAAAAATACGGCTTATCCGGTTTTACCGCCATTTCAAGAAATGGCGGTTGGTCGCCGGATAAGCCGGCCGGGGTAAAAATATTACATTTCGGCTTTTTTGCCGTACAAGGAGTAAGCGCCAAAACGCATTTGATGGGCTCTGCCCAGTTTCTCCTCGGTAAAGTCGATTGAGAATTGCTCGGTTAGCTTTTTGCCGTCCCAGCTATAGGCTTTGAAAAACTGTTCGTTATCCACGCCTTTTTTATCCCAGTTGGCCAATAACGACGAGGTGTAATACAAGCGTTTGCCGTCCCAGCTGGATGAGACCATATTGACCTGAGAAGCAATTTTTTGCTCGAATACTTGTTTAGGGTGATATGGATCGCTAATGTCGAAACGGCGAGTCATGCCGTCCAGGAAAGTATTGACCCAGAGCGATTTGTCGTCGCTGGAGATGGAAATGTCCACTGGCAGCGGGATTTTGCTGGGATCGCCGATGTCGGCCACATCTTTAGCTTGCCATTCGCCCTTGTCGTCTTCGTGGATTAACCAGATTTTCGAGGTCAGCGCTGTGCTGGTAAAGCAATAGTTGTGGTTCTCACCCCAGGCACAACGAATTTCTAAAGGTGCGCCCGGTACGTCCAATACCTTTTTCGCCTGACGGCTATGTAAATCCCACACCACCATAGTATTGCCGAAACGTTTCATGGCTTCCGGGTCCTGCAACATTTTGCCGAAGTCCATCATGTAATTTGACCAGCCGGTAAACGAGGAGGTCAACATCATGTTTTTGCGCGGCAACACCCGCACATCATAATTGTAACCGTCTGCGTATTTGCCGGATTTGATTGCGCCTTGCAGGTTGCTGTCGGTTGGCAGCCAGTAGGTGGCAATGTAATCGCCGGCGTTGCTATATTCGACGATGGCAGTACGGCCACCGTGGTCCTTGTTGTTCGACAAGGCGGTAATAATTATTCGTCCCGGCAGGGCATGAAAGCTATGCGGGCCGACCACGCCGCCGCTTTTGGCGACGAAATCGGTGATGGTTTTTGTCAATTTGGGTTTGGCAGGGTCGGTCGCTACGTCGAAGATAAATATCTTGTTGGTATCCAGGCCGCCGGCCCACAGAAAACGACGGTCATCGGTAAAGTCTGAATGATGCGCCTCGTTTCGTCCCCCAACCGACAGACTACCAATTACTTTGCCGTATTTGGCTGACTTTGGGTTGACGTCAACAGTGACCAGTTTGTCCTGTTCATCGCCGACGCCTTCCGAGCCTAGGGTCCAGATGTAAACAAAGTCTTCCTGACCGGTGATTTTAGCCATGTAAGGTGAGGCGCAGGTTTCGTCGGCGCTGGCCGATAAGCTGGCCGCGCTGAGCAGGCAGGTGATGCTAAAGGTTTTTAGCTTGCTAGGTATGTTTTTCATTGTGGTTCTCTCCCCGTGTGGTGGTGGTTAATCAAGCATCGCCCGTAGTCGGGTCTATGATGGTCTTGACTTCTTCGATGCGATTAGCAGGGAAACCGCCTAGGTTGGCGTGTTCCTGAATCGCTTGTGCGTTTTCCGCCAGATAAATGCAATAGATCTTGTCGGCGGTGACGTAGCTTTCCAGCCACTGAATGCGCGGCCCCATGTCACGCAGTATGCAGCATGACTTTTGGGCTATACCGTGCAGTTCGGTTGGAGTCAGTTTACCGGCTCCAGGCATATCGCGCTCTATAATGAATTTAGGCATTATAAATTCCTAATAATCGACCGGTCGTCTAGTTCGCCGGTGTTAAAAAATGCTGCCCGATGGGCAGCGGATTAATTATATTCCGTAGGCTGGGTAGAACCGCAGCGAAACCTAGTTTGGCGTCTTGTTCATGCAGGGCTTTATTGCATTTAACAGAATCAAATTCGCGCCCGCGGCATTCATATATTGACCCTTGCTTTGAAATAATCATCCAACAAATCCCGACAAACCGCCTGCAACGGGTCCACGGATTGCTCAACCTTCATCCGCAGCAGCGCGCCTTGCCAGCTGTTTAACATAAGGTTGGCCATACTTTTTGCTGATCTGTCCAAGCGTACCTTGCCTTGTTGCTGACCGCGTTCCAATGCGGTTTTTTGCAGATTACTGTACCGTTCGACAGCGTCCAACAAAGCCTTTTGGCATAAGGGGCTGGTATCGCCTATCTCACCCATTAAATTACCCAACAAGCAGCCGCCTTTAAAGCCGGTTTGCTCAACTTCCGCAATCAATTCCGAATAATAGGTTTTTAAGGCAGATAAACCGTCCGCGCCCGGATTTTGCAAATGTGTCGTCAATCGTTGAATAAAGGGTTCTATGTAATGGCTGACCGCTTCCGCGGCAAATTGTTCCTTGCTATTGAAATAGCTGTAAAAAGAGCCTTTGGGAATCCGTACCGTGTCCAGAATCTCTTTCAAGCCCGCGGCGTGGTAGCCTTTTTCCAGCAATAAATTGACCCCCTGCTCCAGCAGTTTGTCTTTTTTGATTTGTTTAGGCTTTAAAGTCAGCATGGGCTAATTATGCGACCGGTCGTCTTTATTGTAAAGGTAGATTTTTCTGCGCGGGGGGGCATGAACCAATTGCGTTCAGAAATGTTCAAATCAAGGTAGGTAACTGGAAAAGCATTGCAAAAATGACCCATTAGCAAGGCAGCTTAAAAGCTGGTATATTGAATTAACATATTGATATATAACATAATTACTATGTTTAATTGTCCTTAGAATCGCTGTTAGTATAAAGGTTGAGCATTTATTGATTGCCATGAGTTCAGAAACGCATTTTCGCCGTAATCATTCACGGCGCCAAAGTGAAAGAAGGGCTAATCCCTTCCCATTCAATTCGCAGGAATGGATAGCTGTGATGAGGGAGAGCTATGAATTATGGCCAAAGCATGACCGTAGAGAAATGGAGCGTCGTACGGCGGATAGGCGTGCGACCGAGCGGCGCACTCAGCGAAGAAACTCTTTAGCTGCCAAGCATCTGCGCCGATCCAATCGTCATTTTGCTGAAGATATTCTGGCGGAAGACGAAAAGAAAATGATTATGGATTTATTCCGCGAGGAATGACCCTTAGGTAGCGTTGTCTAGTTTCGCTATTGAGTTTGCCAAGACATAATGGCTTGGCGTTCCGGAGCCGCAACTGCTATTTTATGCGAGGGATAGCGTTGATTGGTTTGGCGCTTTGGTGGTCGCGGGTCTATTGTGTAACTCGAGTTTGTGCTTTGCATGGCAAGGGGTTTTAATAAACTGGCGACGCCTAATTAATTGACCAACGACATGATTTTTAGGAGGGCGTATGAGCCAAACTGACGGACTTACCGATTTCGATCATTTTTTACCGCAGCGTAATACCTTGTTTGTGCGCGGACTGGTTTTGACGGTTTCAGGCGGGCTGTTAACCTTGTTTTCCCTGTTAATCCCGGATGTCAGGATTATGTTTCAAAACAGTTCATGGCTACCAATGGTGGCGATTGTGATTCTGGCCAGCGGGGCTTTTTCCTGTTTGGATGCCGTTTTTTGGCGCCATACCAAAGAGTTTTATACGAATTTGCAGATCGCGGTGTTAGATTCAATTGTCGGCATCATGTTGCTCACAGAGTTGAATAAACCGGCTGACAAATTAATTATGCTGGCCGCGGCATATTTGATGATAAAAGGATTATTTCGGGTGTTTGCCGGCTATGCGGTGCATTTTTCCCACTTCAATGTGGCAATATTCGGCGGCATGTTGTCCGTATTCCTGGGCATTTTGTTATGGCAAGAGTGGCCCTTGTCTTCGATGTGGTTTATCTGTTTTTGTTTAAGTATCGATATTTTTACCCGTGGCTGGGCTTTGACCCGGTTTGGGGTTTGGTTGAAGGCGCAGAACAAATTAAAAAAACCCAGTCCCTTGATATAGCCTGCCCACCAGCCTGTTTGATCGTAGAATATATTTGGTTTCGGCGTTCTAAACGCCTTGCTTCCGGCTTTCATTTCAGTACTAGGAAGGTCCATGGTTAAAGGCGATTTGGATTGCACATTAATCGAGTCTCTAAAAAACCCTGCCTGTTACCCGCATGCGGTAGATTCGATACACTTGTTGGAAACACACATATCCTGGGTTTTGTTGGCTGGCGAATATGTTTACAAAATTAAAAAGCCGGTCGACTTCGGCTTTCTGGATTTTTCCGCATTAGACCAGCGACATTTTTTTTGCAGGGAAGAGCTGCGTCTTAATCGGCGGCTGGCGCCAAGCCTGTATCTGGACGTGGTCGGTATAGGGGGTAGTCCACGGCAGCCGGTATTCAATACCGAGCCGGTTTTTGAATATGCCGTCAAAATGCATCGTTTTGCCGAAGCGGATTTACTGGATCATGTGCTGGAACGCGGCGTTTTGACGCGGCACCATATGCAAAGCCTGGCCAATACCCTGGCTGAGTTTCACGCCGGTTTGCCGCCGGCCGCGGCCGATTCCGGATATGGCGACGCGGAAGCGGTGGCGTTTCCAGCCAAGCAAAATTTTCAGCAACTGGCTGTGTTGTTGGATGAAACGTATGGGGCACGGCTTACCCGCTTGAGGGCGACGAGTGAGCATGAATTTGCCGCGTGCCGGAGCCAGTTTGAGCAACGCTTGCAGGCTGGCCAAGTGCGGGAATGTCACGGTGATCTGCATTTAGGTAATATCGTTTTGCTTGCCGGTAAGCCGACCCCGTTTGACGGCATCGAGTTTAATCCGGCTTTGCGCTGGATCGATGTCATGAACGATATTGCCTTTTTGTTGATGGATCTGCAACAGCGGCATAGGCCCGATCTGGCCTATGCTTTTTTGGATGCCTACTTGCAAACCAGCGGCGATTATGCGGGCTTGGGTGTGTTACGGTTTTATTCGGGATATCGGGCCATGGTGATGGCTAAGGTTAGCGCTATTCGTGCCGCCCAACTGGGTGGCGCAAACGGTCGGAGGGCATGCTGGCGTTATCTGGACTTGGCCGAGCAGTTTTACGGAGCGCCAAAAACAGGCTTGATCATCACCCACGGTCTGCCGGGCTGCGGTAAAACCACGGTATCGCAACTTGTCCTGGAGCGGCTGGGTTTTATTCGGATTCGCTCCGATGTCGAACGCAAACGCTTGTTTGGATTGCAATCGCATCAAGCCAGTCGGTCCGGTCAGGATGGCGGTATTTACAGTCCGGAAGCCACCGCAAAAACCTATCGGCATTTACTGCGGTTGGCCGGCGACATGCTGCGAACGGGCTTTTCGGTGCTGGTCGATGCGGCCTTTTTAAAGGAGGCGGAACGTGGGCGATTTTTCAGTTTGGCCCGTCAGCTGGAAATACCGTTTGCCATCGTTGATGTCAGTATCGACGAAATGCTACAACGGCAGCGGATAAGCCAGCGCCGAAACGATGCTTCTGAAGCCGATAATGCGGTGCTGGATGTATTAAAAAACGCCAGCGAACCTTTGACTGCCGAGGAGGGTAATTACGCAGTGCAAGTGCACAATAACGGTGCCATCGAAGACATTATTTCCCAAATGCCGGCTTGGGATAGATTAAATCAGCTGTTGCAACGGGTTGACGCGGATTAAGAGTAAATTTTTCCGCTTCAATATGCTATTTTGATCGCTTGTTTATTTATTTAATTGCAACAAGCCACATGAGCATAAAATCAGACCAATGGATACGCCGTATGTCCGCGCAACACGGCATGATAGAACCGTTTCAAACCGGACAGGTGCGGGAATCCGAACAGGGTCGCATCATTTCCTACGGCACATCCAGTTACGGCTACGATGTGCGTTGTTCCAACGAATTCAAAATCTTTACCAATATTAATTCCACCATCGTTGATCCCAAGGATTTCGACGAAGGCAGTTTTGTCGATGTAAAGTCGGATGTTTGCATCATTCCGCCCAATTCCTTTGCATTGGCTCGGACCGTGGAGTATTTCCGAATTCCTCGCGATGTTTTGGTAGTCTGTCTGGGCAAATCGACTTATGCCCGCTGCGGCATCATCGTCAACGTCACGCCTTTGGAGCCGGAGTGGGAAGGTCACGTGACGCTGGAGTTTTCAAATACTACGCCACTACCGGCCAAAATTTACGCTAATGAAGGCGTGGCGCAGATGTTGTTTTTCGGCGGCGATCAAATCTGCGAAACCTCCTACAAGGATAGAGGCGGGAAATATCAGGGACAGGTCGGCGTCACCTTACCTAAGGCATAAGCTCCTTCTCATTGATGTATAAACAATTTTTCAGCCAGAGCATGTCAGCGACCCAAGCACCCACGGGCCATTCTCCCTCTTCGACGCCGGATGGCCTGGAAAGTTATTATCGTCAGGTGCAAGGCATTATTCTTAACCGGCAGGATTGGGTCAGCGGTTTATTGCCGGCCAGTACCGCGGTCACCACGCACGGCAATTACACCGACGCCTGGGTACGCGATAATGTCTACAGCATTCTGGCGGCCTGGGGTCTGGCATTGGCATACCGGCGCGGCGGCGACCGCCCCGATCGGACTTACGAGTTGGAGCAAAGCGTCGTCAAACTGATGCGAGGCCTGTTGACCGCCATGATGCGGCAGTCCGCTAAAGTGGAAAAATTCAAGCATAGCCAGGATCCTATGGACGCCTTGCACGCCAAATACGATACGCATAGCGGCGATGTGGTGGTCGGCGATCATGAGTGGGGGCATTTGCAGTTGGATGCCACCTCGTTGTTTCTGCTGATGCTGGTGCAAATGATCGCCTCCGGCTTGCGTATCGTGTTTACGCTGGATGAAGTCAACTTCGTGCAAAACCTGGTGCATTACATCAGCCGCGCTTATCGCACCCCGGATTACGGCATCTGGGAACGCGGCAACAAAATGAATCACGGACAAGCGGAATTAAATGCCAGTTCCATCGGCATGGCCAAGGCGGCTTTGGAAGCGCTGGCCAATTTTAATTTGTTCGGTAAGGACGGCGGGCAGAGTTCTATCATACATGTGGTCAGTGACGATATTGCCCGTACTCGCATCACCCTGGAATCATTGTTGCCGCGCGAGTCGATATCCAAGGAGGTTGATGCGGCGGTATTGAGCGTGACCGGTTTTCCCGCCTTTGCGGTCGATAATCCGCAGTTACGTCATAAAACCCAGGCAGCGATCGTGGACAAACTGCAAGGGCGGTACGGCTGCAAGCGTTTTTTACTGGATGGCCATCAAACCGTTTTGGAAGACCACAACCGACTGCACTACGAACCGCATGAGCTCAAGCAGTTTGCCGACATTGAATGCGAATGGCCGCTGTTTTTCTGCTATCTATTGCTGAACAGTCTGTTTAAAGGCGACGGGCAAAGTGCATTGGACTATCGCCGTAGACTGGAAGCCCTACGTGTGGAAGAAAACGGCCAATGGCTGTTGCCCGAGCTTTACTGGGTGGCTGCGGAAGCGGTCGAGGCCGAAAAAGCCAATCCGCACAGCCAACAACGCAACCCTAACGAGAATGTGCCTTTGGTATGGGCGCAAAGCCTGTTCATTCTGGGTTGCTTGCTGCAGGACGGTTTTATCGATCTGGCGGATATCGATCCGCTGGGTCGGCATCAGGGCTCGGAACAAAAGCCTCTCTCGGGCGTGCAAGTTGCTCTGCTGGCTGAAGACGAAGTGGTACAGGCGGAATTAACCCGGCAGGGGATTCCCTGTCAGACGCGTGCGGAAATTGCGCCGATTCAGGTGCGGGAAGCCAGCGAGCTGGCAGCGGCTTATACCCAAGTCGGCCGTAACGATCGTATTGGTCTAAGCGGACGGCCTTTGCGGCAATTGCGCACCCTGTCCACTTCCAAGCTTTATGAGCTGGCTGGCGAACCGTTGTTGTTCCTGCCGCAATTTCTGGATCAAAAAGGCTTTTACATCGCCATGGATAACCAGTTGTTGATTCAGCGTTTGCGGCTTGAGTTGGCTTATATCGCCAAGCATTGGGACAAGCCCGGTCAGCCTTTGGTGGTTATCAATATCAAACGGAATATGTTGGCGGGGGAAGACGGGCAGGTCTTGCTGGGTTTTATCCAAAAACTGCAAACCGGTATTCTGAACGGTGTCTCGATTCGATTAGCGCCATTGGCCGATTTTCTGGATACGGTTTGTCGGGAAAAAATCGGCTATTTACATGATTTTAAATTTTCCAAGGTGATGTGGAACGGGCCGGAACGGCCGGTTGCCCATTTATTAGCACGCTGCAATTCCGTGCCTCGGCAACTGCACAGTTACCAACTGACCGAATGGGAGATAGGCAGCGATGAGGCGTTGATTGCCGAATTGCAACATAACGGTAACTTGTTTGCGCAACTGGAAGCATTGGCTTTATTGGCCCAGCGCCACGGCCTGGACCATAGCTGCGGCCTGAGTAATGGCTGGGGAAAAATGGCCAGAGTCCGGGACTTAGTGGAGGAAGTGTATCTGCGCGCCGGCGATCTGCATCTCTGGCAAATCGTGCGCCGCTGCGCGGGACTACTAGGTAAATACGACATCAATCTGGAACAGGCGGCTACCGAAATTTTGGTGCGTCAACACGGTTTGACGGTGGGGCGCGCTTACAGCGGCAAAGCGACCTTGCGCAGGCCGACCGATTCCTGGCAGATTTTGGAAACCATACGCACCTTTAATCCGGACGACAGCAGTCAGCAGATTCTGACCCAGGAATTGATTATTTATCTGGGTATGCTGATCAAATTAAACCCGGATTTGTTTGCCGACATGCATACCATTCGGGTTGGCCATATTCTGCAATTGATCATCGCCCGGCAAAAGCGTCTCAGCAGTAGTTCGCTGGATGCCGCCTTCAACGAGATCTTGGCGTTGCCGCCGCATTGCTTATCGCGATTAGTGCAGGAAACCCTGGAAGATTACAGCAACAGCGAATCCCAATTGGGGCGAGTGGAAACCTTGCGCTACGAAGGCGAACAGCAAGGCCTTGGCGCGGCGCGATTCCCGGTCAGCATGGATCCGCAACATTTCGGCGGCGCGGAAGACTGGTATGCCTGGCGTGAACAACAGGGCAGCGTCGGGCGCGAGAATGAGGAGTTTTTCAGCGGTGTCTGGGAGTTGTTGCATCACTGCAAAGGCCTGATGATAGGCGAGAAATACAACAGCAAGCGCCGCATAGACAGTGACATCATGTTGGCTCAGATGACGGCCGGCGAGCAAAGCTTCAGGCTGCACATCAATCATGTGTTAAATAAAATTCAGGCGCCGGTATACCGGCAACTAAGCGTGGAAGCCTTGCGGGCCCTGGTATCCATTGTGCGTAATAATCCCGACCTTTATATTGAGGACACCTTGGTCACCGATATTTTGATAGGGCACGCGGTAAGGATCTGCTGGTTACAGGCACACCCTCAATATCATGATCATTATGAAGAATACGTCTCGCTGGCTTGGCAGGCATTTTACCAATTGCCGCCGCACGCATTAGCCAACGGCATTCTGGATGCGCTGGTGTATTTGCTCAATCACAATCAAAATTAACGAGGTCGACCATGATTCTTGCCGGCGACATAGGCGGTACTAAAACGGTTTTATCTTTACTGGAGAAGGATGCAGGTGGCCTGTTGAAATGCGTTCGGGAGCATACTTTTGCCAGCGGCGAATATGACAGCTTTGATGAGATTTTGGGGTTGTTTTTGCCGGCAAATGTACAGCTCGATTCGGCGTGTTTTGGCGTGGCGGGGCCGGTGGTTGACCAGCGCTGTTTTGCGACAAACCTGAATTGGACCCTGGATGCTGAATTACTGAAAACCAAGTTGGATACTCCAAGAGTCAGGTTGCTTAACGACTTGGAGGCCATGGCCTTTGGTATGCTGCATCTGGAAGCCGATGATTTCGTCGAGCTTAACCCCAATGCCGAGCCGCAATCCGGCAATATTGCCGTCATAGCCGCCGGTACCGGATTAGGCGAAGCAATCTTGTATTGGGACGGAGCGCGGTATCACCCTATTGCCAGCGAAGGCGGGCACTGCTCGTTTGCGCCGCAAACCGTGCAGCAGGATAAGTTGCTGCATTTTCTGCGTAGGCAATTTCCGCAGCATGTCAGTTACGAACGGATTTTATCGGGCGTCGGTTTTAGTCACCTGTACGATTTTCTGGTCGAGAGCCAGTTTGCGCCACCCTGCCCGGCTGTGCCGAATCCGGTATCCTGCCGGGGGGATGGTGTCGATCGGAATGCCATCATTTCCCGTCTGGGTATCAATGGCGAGGATGCCTTGTGTAGCGAAGCGGTGAGAATGTTTGTGGAAATTTACGGTGCGGAAGCCGGTAATTTGTTCATGAAGTCGTTTGCTACCGGGGGAGTGTTTATCGGTGGCGGAATCGGCCCGAAAATACGGTCTGCCATGCAGGCCGGCGGATTCATGATGGGGTTTACCTCTAAAGGGCGTTTTCAAGCCTTATTGGGTAAAGTGTCGGTCAAGTTGGCGTTAAATCCCAGAACACCGCTGATCGGCGCTATGCATCATTTCGATACGGAAAACTAAGCGATGCTGCTGCAGCCGTTTAGCAGCGGCTGCAGTCGCGCGAGGCTTAGTGGTTCGCGTTATAAATCTGCATCATTTCTTTATACATATCCAACAGTTCTTGCAAGGTAGCCGCTGCACCCGCATCACCGTCTTTAACCTGGGTACGCGCTACGCGCATTTTGTCGCCAGCTTTTTGACGTAAACGCTCGGTGCCTTCAAAGCGGAATTCTTTTTGCAGGCCGCGAGCTTCTCTCAATGCATCTTCAACTTGATCTTTATCTGCGCCTTCAGAATTCAGGCTGACCGCTTTTTCCATTGCAGCCACTGTGCCTTCGCCTGCTGCTCTGACTTTGGCGTCGGTTGCGCCTTCGGCAAAAGCATTTGAAGACAATACTAAAGCTGATGTCATAACCAAAGACGCCAAAATTTTTTTAATGTTTACCATTTTTAAATCCAATTGTTAGAGGTGTTGTAATACTAATTAACAAAACAATTTAATGATAATCGTATGGCTAATTAGCTGCCACTTTGTAGCAAATTCATCCTACCATAGTCGGACAAATAAAACTCGGAGATTAGATTATTTTCTGGATGGCGCACGGAAAACTATATACATTGAAAATCAGTCTTTAGGTTGCTGATATTTTTATTGTCTGTTTTATATCAAAGGCTTATGTTTGTTTTTTAATAAAAATGCGTGTTTTTTTGAAATTGATTCTAATGTATATAAACCATTTATATAATGAGGTTTATTTTATAAAAATAGCCCGGAGCAGACAGGTATTTTGCTAAATTGTCTGGGATCGAGATATCGATCTCAATGATTAATTCCATTAAATAAAAGTGGTTTAAATTCCGGATTAATAATACCGTAATAAATTAAGAATATTTTAGACTTTCTGGCAATAAAACGAATAGGTTGTTACTTTGCAGTAAATCTGAATCCTGTTCGGACTCAGGCCGGCTGATATTACGTTAAGAGGTCAGTCGTTGGGCGGAAGTCTACCCAATGCGCCTTCTCTGCCGCTGGCGGCAACCTCAAGTAACTGTTGAGACAATTCCTTGCCGACCTTTAACTCGCTGATGGCCGCGCTTAAGTGTTCCAACAAAATATCGTAATGATCATCGTCTGGACCCAGCTTTAGCAGGAAGCTGTGGCACATGCACAGCGGGGTAATGACTTGAATATCCTGGCCGCCGATCACGTCTAACAAAAAGGCAAAGTCGTTACCGGTTACCAAGCTGGGTTTAGCATTGCTGCGGGCAAAGGCCGCGGTGAAAAAATCGTCCAATAAATCCAGATGTTCGTTCATCCTTGCCCCGGTCAACAGTTTCTTAATCAGAGCTTTGAGCGGTTTAGTTTGTTCGGGCAGCGGGTTGCTGTTAAAAAAACGATTGACCCGGTAGTCGTCCTGCATTTTTTCAAAACATTTGTCGATGATTTGTTCGAGCAGCGAGGGGTCTAGGCCGGGTATGGAAACGGGTGTATGGGTAACTGTATGAGTAGCCATCATGATGCTGTCTCCTTGAATATTATTTTTGTTGAGAAGCGAATCCGCCAAAGCCAATGAGAATGACTGGGTCGTATTGTTGACAATAGTCTTCCAGTTACCCAAGCTTTGTCAAAAAAACTTAGTTTTTTAGTAGGTTTTTGATGATGATTAATCCTGCTTGTGCAGGTTTGGTGGGTTTTAGGTTTTTACCCTGTAGCTGTTTTTAAGTGCTTGAATGCAAGAAAATAAGGATTCTTGTTGGTTATGGATACTCTCGCAGAAAGTGAATTGCCCTAATGCCCGTACCAGGTTTTGTTTGGGTTCGCTGACTTTGAAATATGGGTTACCTGCCAGGTAGTCGCTAAAAAAACGCAGACCGAGTTCGAAGGGAATTAACCAGATCGCAGCGTAAAGATAGTCATAATCGCTTGCTGTGAAAAAATCGCCGGCTTCCTGTAGATAATGTTGCAAGATGATTTGGCAGTGGGCCAGGTTAAAGCTGTTGTCTTGCTTATTTCGGCAGCAGGAGCGTATGCAATCGCCGATATCGTAATGTAGTAGCCCAGGCTTAACGGTGTCCAAATCAATCAGACTGATAATTTGCTCGCTTCCTGGCAGAAACAAAAAATTGTTGAGTTTTGGGTCGCCGTGAATCACCCTGATGGGCAGCGCTCCGCGGCGTTTGGCTAATTCCAAAACGTCTAGCCGGTTATGGTGGGCGTGGATAAATACCTCGCACTTTAAAAAGGCGGGGTCTTTTTCCACCGTTAACGGTTCCGCCAGCAACTGCCGGTAACGCTGAAAATAGCTGGGGGTAATATGAAAACCCGGCAGGGTATCGTGCAGTGAATCGGCCGGTAAATCGCTACAGAGGCGGTGAAAATGCGCCAGCGCAAAACCGACTTGAGCGGCTTCCGTATCGATATGTATTTGTTCGCGGCTTTCGGCCGGCTGGATCAATTCCAAGGATCGCCATACCTGCTGCTCATCATCCTGATAAAACGGCCTGCCCGCTTGTGTTAACAGTAACTCGGGGATGCTTAATTTTACTGAATCTCGAGGTTTTTGCCTGATGTGCCGGTTCAATTTCGCCAGATTGTGGATGACGAGTTGCGGCTGTGGAAATACGCCGGCATTAATGCGTTGCAAGACAAAGCTGTCCGAGGCTGTTTCGACCAAAAAAGTATCGTTGATCAAACCATTCCCCAGTGGAGTAATGGTTTGAATGGACTGGCGGGGGGTAAATTGTCCAGCCGCTTTTAACAGCGTTTTATTCACCGGCCGGTCAGTTGCTGGGTAAGAATCCGTAACGCCTGGCCGCGATGGCTCAGCTGATTTTTTATGTCCGGCGTCAATTGGGCGGATGAACATTGGTGAGATTCAAGCCAGAATACCGGGTCATAACCAAAGCCGTTGTCGCCGACGGCTGCTTCCAGAATCCGACCCTCCCAAACGCCCTGAGCGATAATGGGCGTGGGGTCGCCGGCATGCCGGAAATAAACCATGACGCAAATAAAACGTGCCGTGCGTCGTGGGCTGGGGATGCCGCGCATCTCCAGCAGCAGTTTTTCCAGATTGGCTTGGTCGGATGCGCCGACGCCGGCGTAACGGGCCGAAATGACTCCCGGCGCACCTTGCAAGGCATCCACTACCAATCCCGAATCATCGGCAATCGCCGGCAATTGACAATGCTGAGCAGCATTACGGGCTTTGATAATGGCATTTTCGACAAAAGTAGAGCCGGTTTCGGCCGGTTCGGCGACGTTGAATTGCGATTGCGGCAAAATATTGTCGTGTTGCAATATGGCTTGAATTTCGCGAATTTTGCCGGGATTGCTACTGGCTAACACAATTGAATTCATGAGGCGACGGGTTGGCCCTGGTAGTGTCGATTAACGGGGGTTTTTGGCGATTTCCAGCGCCTCCTGCTGTTTGGCAAGCAATTGGTTAATGCCGTGTTCGGCCAGCTCCAGCATGGCATTGAGTTCGTCTTTCCTAAAGGCGTGGCCTTCGGCCGTGCCTTGCACTTCTATAAAATTCCCGGCTTCGTTCATGACCACGTTCATGTCGGTTTCAGCCTGACTGTCCTCGGCGTAGTCCAGGTCCAATACCGGAATGCCGCCAAAAATGCCTACCGATACGGACGCAACTTGGCCGTGCAGAGGATTTTTTTTGATGCGGTTGGTTTTCAACAAATGTTCGATAGCGATCGATAAAGCCACAAAGCCGCCGGTAATCGAAGCGGTGCGGGTGCCGCCGTCGGCTTGAATGACATCGCAATCGATGGTGATGGTATGTTCGCCCAGCGCTTTCATATCCAGCGCGGCCCGCAGCGAGCGGCCGATCAAGCGCTGAATTTCCAGGGTCCGCCCTCCTTGTTTACCTCGACCCGCTTCCCTGTCCATGCGGCTGTGCGTCGAGCGCGGCAGCATGCCGTATTCCGCGGTTACCCAGCCTTCGCCTTTACCTTTTAAAAAACGCGGGACACTATTGTCGACGCTAGCGGTGCACAACACCCGGGTATCGCCGAATTCGACTAAAACCGATCCTTCTGCGTGTTTGGTGTAATGGCAGGTAAAACGTATGTCGCGCAGTTGATCCGGGTTGCGTCCGCTTGGTCTCATGTTGGTCTCGCAGGATAAAAATTGTCTTATTATACTGGCTTTACCCGCCGGTTTTTGAACTATCGGGCTGGCGGGTACGATGGATGTTAGTGGGCGCTCACGGGGTTAAGGCCTGAACCAATTCGGCCACGCTTTGCGGGCGTTGTTCCGGGTATATGGCCATTGCCCAATCGACGGCATTCAAGAGATATTCCGGATACTTGCGTTTGTAGATTTTGCTGGCTAAGGGCAGGGTGTCCTGTTTGACCCGGTCCGTGGAGGCTGGCGGTATTTTTAAGTCCAGACAGGCACGCATACTGGCGCCAACGGCGTAGATATCGGTCCAAGGCCCCAGTCGGCCATGATTGTCATATTGTTCTATGGGCGAAAAACCGTTGGTCAACACTTTGGCGCGGTGATTGGACGGATGGCTGGGAAATTTGCGTATCGCGCCAAAGTCCAACAATAGCGGATCGTTATTGGCGCGGATCAAAATGTTGGCGGGTTTTATATCCAGATGCACGAGTTGATGGGTGTGGATAACTTCGATACCTTTTAGCAATAGACTAAATACCGTCAATAAGAAGGATTCTGTGGCGGGGAGGATTTTCCTGTGCAGAATTTTGTCCAGGCACAGGCCGTAGTCGTAGGTCATAACCATATACACGGTTTCGTTGGCCTGAAAGAAATTAATCACTTCCACGATGTTGTGGTGTTTTAAGGAAGCCAATGCCTTGGCCTCCTCAAAAAACAGCGCCCGCCCGCGCATGAACATGGCGAGGTTTTCCTCGCTATTGGGTACCACGATATTGTTCCAGGTGCGGTGCGCCAGCTTACGCGGCAGGTATTCCTTAATCGCCACTTGTACCTGATCTTCCAGTTGCCTGGCCAAGTACACGGAGCTAAAGCCGCCGTGCGCAAGCTCACGTTCGATCATGTACTGATCTATAATGGTGCCAGATTGCAGATAATTCCACTGCTGCGGGTACGTTTCCGGATCGTAATATTCGGCCATTGTTTATGCGTTTCGCGAGGTATCGCGGCGATTATAGGTGAAAAATGATAAGAAGCATGACTGCGTTTGCAGACGGCGAGATTGGCGTCGACAACCTAACCATCCTTTGCGAACTAAGGTCGGTGAATCATCGCTACAGCGATGTCAGCGTCAAATTGCCCGAACGGCTGCGTTTTGTAGAGGCGGATTTGCGCCGATTGGTGGCGGATAAGCTCAAGCGCGGCAAGATTGAATGTGCATTGAGCTACAAAAAACAGCCGGGCAGCCAAAGCTTCAACGTTCATACGGAAACCCTGCAAAAATTGCTGGCGGTCACGGCGGAAATAGAAGCTTGTATGACCAATCCGCACGCTTTTTCCGCCTTGGATGTGTTGCTGTTTCCTGGTGTGCAACAAGAAGCGGAAACCGATAAAGAGGCATTGCAGGAAAAAATTATTTACCTAATAAACACTACGCTGGACAAATTGCTGGAGACGCGTGCCCGCGAAGGCGCGCAACTGGCCGTTTTGTTAAGCGACCGTTGCGAAAAAATCGGTCAGCTGGTGGAGACAGCCCATCAACGCATGCCGGAGGTATTAAATAACCTGCGTAATAAGCTGATTGCCCGCATTACTGAGTTGGTTGCCGAGCCTAACTTCGATAGGCTGGAGCAGGAATTGGTGCTGCTGGTGCAAAAACTGGATGTGACGGAAGAGCTGGATCGCCTGCAAACTCATGTGGCGGAAGTGTTACGCGCTCTCAAACAAAAAGAACCCATCGGCCGCAGGTTGGATTTTTTAATGCAGGAAATGAACCGTGAAGCCAATACGCTGGGTTCCAAATCCGCCGACAGAGAAATGACGCAAATATCCATCGATTTGAAAGTACTGATAGAGCAGATGCGCGAGCAGATTCAGAACATTGAATGATGTTTCAGGCTGTCCCCAACAGTCCCGATCACCCCTTCAAGGCCGCGTAAATCGCGGCTTTTTTGTGCCTAGCTGTTTAATATGATCCCAAGAAAGCGTATCAACGGCTTTGAAAAGCTTGCCAAAACAGACCTTGCTTGTTAGATTCCCGAAAATAAGACAAGGAGGTCAAATCATGATTTCGAACATATATCCCGCAATTCCGCTTAAAACCTACCGATTTTACTTCGACACCGTTAAACCTATTCATTTGCCAGAGTATCCAGGCTCTGCGTGGCGGGGCGCGTTAGGACACGCATTAAAACGCACGGTCTGTGTAGTTAGAAACACACCCTGTAACCAATGTTTGTTGAAAAATGCCTGCGCGTACAGCTATATATTCGAAACGCCGCCTCCGGCTGATACCGAAAAAATGCGCAAATACACTGCAGCGCCACACCCATTTGTGTTACGCCTTCCGGAAAAAACAGAGAGCGAGGCATCGTACAGTATCGATTTGACCCTATTCGGCCATGGTCAGCGTTATTTTCCGTACCTAATTCACGCCCTGCAAATGGCAGGGAAAGAGGGAATAGGCGGTCATCGACAGATTTTTGAACTTGAAAAAATCGACGAAATCGATTTTCAAGGTAATGGCGCCTGTATATATAAAGCAGGAGAATTACGCCCACAAAAACCCGCAATCTCGCCCGAAACTCCCGAGTTGCCCGCAAGCGTGGAGCTGACCTTCGTTACTCCTGTAAGAGTCAAGCATGACCAGAGAAATCTGACGGCCAAGGATTTTAACTTTGGAGCACTGTTCAGCAATTTGCTTAGGCGCATTTCCATGATTAGTTACTTTCATACCGATACGCCGCTGGATACCGATTTTGCCGGCCTCACCGCAAGAGCTCGACAAGTGCAAATCGTAGCGCAGCAATTGAAATGGTACGACTGGACCCGCTATTCTTCACGCCAACAAACCGAAATGAATCTGGGCGGATTGGTTGGCAGTATCGTGCTGGATACCAACGGACTTGAAGATTTCTGGCCCTACCTTTGGCTAGGACAATGGACCCATGTCGGTAAAGCCACCAGCATGGGAATGGGCGCCTACAGCATCAAGGCCAAAAGCTTGCCAACCCACAAATAAAACCAAAGGCCAGCGACAATCAACGGATGAACAAGCAAATTATCTTACTGGCCGTTACCGGTTTAACCCCACAAGTCGTTACCGAAACCTTGTATGCCTTGTATGGCCAAGGTGACGATCTGCCCACCGCCATTCATATCCTGACCACGGCGGAAGGCCGCCAACGCGCCAAACTAACACTCATCAACGACGGCTGGCTGGGGCGATTTTATGCCGACTATCGCTTGTCGGCAGCCGAGTTTTCCGAACAGCACATCCATATTCTGCAGCAAGCCAATGGCGAAGCACTCAACGATATTCGCAGCCAGTCCGACAACCAGTCTATGGCCGACGGCATCACCGAATGGATCAGAACTTTTACTGCCGACCCGGACACCAGTCTGCATGTTTCGATTGCCGGTGGCCGTAAAACCATGGGCTTCTACGCCGGCTACGCTTTGTCACTCTATGGTCGTAACCAGGATAGGCTCAGTCACGTGTTGGTGTCGGCGGATTACGAATCGCATCCGCAGTTTTACTATCCAACGCCCTATTCCCAAGTTATCTACGCCAATGATGCCAGCCGTAAACCGCTGGATACCCAGCAAGCCGAAGTCATGCTGGCCGACATTCCCTTTGTCAGATTGCGACATGGCCTCGATCAAGCCCTATTGGAAGGCAAAAGCAGCTTTAGCCAAAGCGTGGCCAATGCCCAACAATCCGTAGGGCCAGCTCATTTAACCGTAGATTTGAGCAAACGAACGCTGACTGCGCACGATATAGCGCTAAAACTCATCCCCGCCGACCTGGCCTTTTATTTGTGGCTGCTGCAGCGCCAAGCGGACGGCCAACCCGCTCCGCAATGCCCCAGCGATGGAGCTGCGGATTTGGAATACGCGAAGGAATATTTGGCGCAATACCGCCGCGTCCACGGTGCCTTAGGCGGCACCGACCGTACCGTCGAAACCTTAAAGAACGGCATGAGTAAAAGCTTTTTTGAGCAGCGTAAATCCAGAATCAACAAAAAACTGCAGCAAACCCTCAGACATGCCGCACAGGCGTATTTGATTGGAGCTAGGGGTAAGAGGCCTAAAACCAGCTATCGAATTGGCCTGACAATTGAACAAATTGAGTATCTATAGGAGAAACGAGGATGACTATCAGTCCTTTGCTGGAACAATCGAGTCGCATTGCGCTGGCGGCTTTTTTACACGATTTGGGCAAGTTTGCCGAGCGGGCGAAAATCCCGGTCAATCAAGAAACTCTGAATGCCAACAAACATCTGTATTGCCCTCATCGTAAAAAACATGTGGATGATAAGGGCTGGTTTAGTCATGTCCATGCCGCCTATACTGGTTTGGCAATGGATTTAATCGAAGAATGTATGCCGGACCTAAAAGGTACAGACTTTGCACCTTTCGGCTCATGGAAAACTAAAGATGTAGACGATTCGTTTATCAATGCAGCGGCGAAACATCACAGACCCGAAAGCTTTTTGCAATGGATTATTGCAACAGCTGATCGCGTAGCATCAGGTTTTGATCGAGAAGAGTTCGAGCAATATAACCAAGCAGAAGAAGGCACCTCAACCGGTAAAAACCATTACACAGCCCGGCAACTAACCCTGTTTGAACAAATCAACAAATCCAATTTGGATAAGCACGATTTTGTTTACCGTTATCCGCTTAAACCGTTATCACCCGATAGCATTTTCCCGGTTAAAGCATCAGGGTATGAGCATAACGATAAAGAAAAAGCCCAGTCAGAATATAACCAGCTGTGGCAAAGCTTTACGCAAGCCTTAACCAAACTGCCTAAATCCCACCGCAATAACTGGTCGTTGTGGCTGGATCATTTTGAAACCGCGTGGGGCGTGTATACCCAGGCCATACCATCGGCTACCGCATTCAATGTTCGCCCGGATGTTTCCTTGTACGACCATTCTCGGGTTGCAGCGGCCTTGGCGACGGCCTTGTGGCGTTATCACCTCGAAAAAGGTCAAACTGATGAAACGGCGGCTAAATCTTTAAAAGACCAACAAACCAGTTGGAAAGAACCCAAATTCTTACTAATCCAGGGCGACTTCTTTGGTATTCAGGATTTCATTTTCGCCAGCGGTGGCGAAACCAACAAACGTGCAGCCAAGCTGCTACGTGGCCGTTCGTTTTATGTTTCCTTGCTCAGTGAATGTGCGGCATTGAAAGTATTGGACGCTTTGAATTTACCTGCCACTAGCCAAGTCATCAACGCCGCCGGCAAATTTATGATTGTGGCGCCCAATACCGATGACAGCAAAAGCGCGTTAAAACAAGTACGAACAGAACTGGATCAATGGTTTTTAGCGCATAGCTTTGGCCAAGCCGGTGTGGGTTTAGCCTGGACAGAGGCTTCTTGTGGGGATTTCAAACGTGGCAAAGCAGAAGATTTGGAACCCAGCCCTTATAAAAAGCTGATCGAAAAATTGTTTAAACAGCTGGAAATCATCAAAAACCAGCGCTTTGAACTGTGTAGGCAGCCGAAAGATTCGATTGTATTTAGCGAGTATTTAAACAGCTTTAACAAAGACATGGGTGTTTGCAAAATCGACGGCCGCTCACCTGCCACGCAGTTGTTCGATAACCAAGATTACATCAGTGAGTTAGCATTAGACCAAATCAACACCGGCACCTGGTTAGCCAAAGCTGAACGTGAGCGGATTTTAATTACCCGCGACACGCTAAACATGGAGCACGCCTTAAAAATAACAATTTTTGGCTATCACATCAGCTTTGCCAAATCGGAAGAAGAACAAGGCAAATTTGGCGAACAAGCGCAAAACGGCAATTTATTAAGAGCTTGGGACTTTTCTTTACCAAAATCTGCTGATCAGGCTTTATGGAACGGTTACGCCCGCCGTAACATCAACGCCTACGTACCCAGATTTGATGACAGTGCGGAAGCTGAGCATAAACTAGGTAAATACGGCAACGAACCCAAGCTGGACTGGGGCGATGCCAAAACCCTCAATCACATGGCTTGCGAAGACAAAATCCTGCAAGAAAATCATCAATGGCAAGGCATCACCGCTCTCTCAACCCTAAAAGGCGACATTGATAATTTGGGCAATATCTTCAAAGACGGCCTGGGCAACAACGCCAGTTTTAGCAAAACGGCAGCCTTGTCACGACAAATCAATAACTTTTTTACCGTCTACCTGCCCTGGCACTGTCAATCTGATGCCAGTTACCGCAATACCTACACCGTATTTGCCGGTGGTGACGATTTCTTTCTGATTGGCCCCTGGTTATCACAAATCAAACTCGCCTCAACCATGCGACAAGCTTTTCAAAACTACGTGGCAGCCAATCCACAGGTACACTTTTCCGCCGGAATTAGCACCACCAAACCGGGACTGCCGATAACTCAATTGGGGGAAATGGCGGAAATTGCCTTGGAGCAAGCGAAAGCCTTTGAAGATAAAAAAAACCACCTACCTAAAAATGCAGTGAGTTGTTTTAATCAACAGATGAATTGGGATGACTTCCATGAACTGACTATTAATCGCAGGCAACGGTTGCAACAACTCAGCGACGCGCAGTCTTTGAGTACTGGTTATGTCTACGGATTACTGAACTTGATTGAGATGGCGGAAAAAGTCGCGGAACGACCGGAAAATGCCCTCTGGCACAGCTATTTTGCCTATCGCACCGTGCGTATGTTGGAACGAAATAAACAACTGGATAAAGAACAGCGCAAACGTCGGCAAGAAGAACTTGCTGAAGAAATAGCCAATTCAGGCATTGTGCGTCATGGCGGTAATTATCGGGTGGCGCTATTTTGTCATTTATATCAGCAGCGTGATTAAAACCCAGGTAGGAGCGACGCCTACGTCGCGATTTGAGACTGTTAGTCGCGACGTAAGCGTCGCTGCCATAAACCAGATTTAATGTAATCAACCCCATCCCATCCAGTCAGGAGACTAATATGGACATCAAGCTCGGTAAACCCAGTGACAAACTCGATCCAGAATTATTTAGAGTCTGCTCAGTAAGTTCATCTTATTGATATATAATGATAATAAAGGTTTTTTTGGTATAATGATGCACGAAAAATGAGCCACCATCCCCAAAAA
>NZ_JALOBS010000013.1 GCF_023228165.1 Methylomonas sp.
ATAGGCGGCGACCCGATTCACGGCATGAATTTCATTGACGTACTCAGCCGATTCCAGGACGACCCGGACACCTGCGGCATGGTGATGGTCGGCGAAATCGGCGGCAGCGACGAAGAACAGGCCGCCGAATTTATCAAAGCCCATGTCACCAAACCGGTGGTCGGCTATATCGCCGGCCAAACCGCTCCGCCGGGCAAACGTATGGGCCACGCCGGCGCTATCGTCACTGGCGGCACCGGTACTGCAGCAGGCAAGATCGCCGCGATGGAGGCGGCGGGCGTGCATATGGTTAGTTCGCCATCGGACATCGGCGTCGCGATGCGGGATTGTTTTTAACGGACGACTCCCGCCAAACAAAATGAAGAGGTGAATAGATGATTAACGTAGCATTAGAATCATTGAGCGTGGAAGAAAAACTCCAGATGATGGAGTCTCTTTGGGATAGTTTATTAAACCTGACTAGTGCCATCGACTCACTGAACTGGCACGGCGAGGTTTTGGCCGAGCGAGAACAAGGCGTCAGCAACGGCACAGACCACTTCGAATCATGGATAATCGCCAAAGAAACGCTTCGTAATCAATTGATATGAGAATAGAAATACTTCGTTCCGTCCGGGATGACTTGGCTGCGGGGCGACGTTTTTATAAAACACAAGCGCAAGGCATAGGCGATGACTTTTTGGATAGTTTGTTTTCGGTTATCGAATCATTGTTGATCAATGCGGGTGCCCATTCTATCCATTTCGGCAAATACCTTCGACTACTGTCCCGGCGCTTTCCTTTTGCGGATTATTATCGCGTTGACAGCCGGATTATTCGCATCTATGCGGTAGTGGACTGCCGCCGCAGTCCAAACTGGCACAAAAAAATTCTATCTCCGACTTCCTAATGTCCTTAAAAATCGCTCTCGCCCAACTGAATTTCAGCGTTGCAGACATTGCGGCCAACAGCGCAAAGATCATTGCCGCCGCCGAACAGGCTAAACAGCAATTTGCCGATATCATCGTGTTTCCGGAGCTATGCGTCACCGGCTATCCGCCGGAAGATTTATTACTCCGGCAAGACTTTATCCGACAAACACAGCGGGCCGTCGATTCGTTAACCAAGCAACTGCACGGTATCGACGTGGTGATTGGGTATCCCCGGCGAATCGGACAGTATCTTTACAATACCGCGGCTGTATTGCGTAACGGCCAAATAATCGCCGAATATCATAAGAACGTACTGCCCAACTACGGCGTATTCGACGAACAACGCTACTTTACGGCCGGCCAGCAAACCTGTTTGTTCAGCAACGGGAACACCCGGCTGGCACTAACGGTTTGCGAAGACATCTGGCAACCCGGCATCATCGCCAAAAATCGCGACGCCGGCGCCGACATCATTCTGACCTTAAATGCCTCGCCGTTTCATGCCGGCAAAATGCAGCAGCGCGAAGACGTCGTTTGCGCCCAAGTCAAAGCAGCCGGCGTACCGTTGGTTTACGTCAACCAAATCGGCGGCCAGGACGAACTGATATTCGATGGCGCCTCGTTTGTTGCCGATAGCCGGGGCGAGATAGTGTTTCGTGCCGAGGAATTCGCCGAACAGCTCGGCATCGTGGCGTTTAGCGATAACGTCCCGCAACCGACCGGCATCGCGCCGCTCTATCAACCCGTGATCAGCGAGTACAAGGCCTTGGTGCTGGGTATCCGGGATTATGTGCGCAAGAACGGCTTTCATGGCGCGATTTTAGGCTTGTCCGGCGGCATCGATTCCGCCTTGGTACTGGCTTTGGCCGTGGATGCGCTGGGGTCCGATAAGGTGGAAGCGGTGCTGATGCCGTCCCGCTATACCCAGGACATGAGCAACGAAGACGCCAAACTGGAAGCCGAAGCCTTGGGCGTCAAGCATCACATCATTCCTATCGAACCGGCCGTGAATGCCTTTAACGATATGTTGGCGCCACTATTTACCGGCAGTAAAAAAGACACTACCGAGGAAAATATCCAGGCCCGCTGCCGTGGCGTGTTACTCATGGCGCTATCCAACAAACAAGGCAAATTATTGCTGACTACCGGCAACAAGAGCGAAATGAGCGTCGGCTACGCCACCCTATACGGTGACATGGCCGGTGGCTTTGCCCCGTTAAAGGACGTGTCGAAGTTATCGGTGTACAAGATAGCCGAGTTTCGCAACACGATTTCCGCGGCGATTCCGGAACGCGTCATCACCCGACCGCCTTCCGCGGAACTTGCGCCGGATCAGAAAGACGAAGATTCTTTACCACCGTATGCAGTACTGGATCCGATTTTGGCTTTATACATTGAACAGGATAAATCCGCCGACGAGATCGTGGCCTTGGGCTATCCCGTAGCGGCGGTGAAACGTGCTATCAGCCTGGTCGATCGCAACGAATACAAACGCCGCCAATCGCCCCCCGGCATTCGCATCACCCACAGAGCCTTTGGCCGCGACGGCCGTTACCCGATATCTTCGGCTTATCGCGGTGCCGCCACCCTTATCGAGGAGTAAATCATGCCTTTAATACGCCCGCTATGCATTGCCGTCGGTCTGCTACTGTCCGGTACGAGTCTGGCCCGTGAAATCAACGTGCCGGTCCCCATGGATTACCGCTTGATCCGCAATGTGCTGATCACGCAATTATTTACCGGCCCCGGTCAAACCGCCCGTTTATGGAAGGACGGCAAGGACTGCAGTTTTCTGGATTTATCCAATCCGCAAATTGCCGGGGAGAATGGCCAAGTAAAAATAGACAACAACGTACAGGCTCAATTCGGCGCCAAAATGGGCGGTAAATGCATGACGCTGGTGAAGTGGAGCGGCATTCTGGAAACCTTCCAGAAACCCACCCTGGATAAATCCGGCAATGTGTTGAGTTTTCCGGTTACCAGCACCAACGCATTCGACAGTAACGGCCAAAAGCTCAACATCAATCAACTGCAAGACTTGCTGCAGCAAGTAGTCGCCCCGCGTCTGGCCGATTTAAAGATCGATCTGAACGACTCCCGCGACGATATCATTAAAACGCTGTTGCCCTATGTGCCCGTGGAAGATAGCGAACAGCTGCATGACTCGGTCAACAGCTTGCGGTTTAACAGCGTTAAGGTCGACAGCAAGGCCATAGTTCTCAGCTTGGGCTTTATAGCTAACGTCAAACCCGCCAATACCGCCCCCGTGGCCACCTTGAACGCCAGCGAGTTACAGCAATGGCAAACCATCTGGCAAAACTGGCAAACGTCCCTGGACAAAAGCATAGACCAGCTTCCGTTAAGCGGCGATTTAGCCGAAAATCGCGACACCCTGCATGCCGTTTTACAAAAAGCCGGTCTGGCGTTCGAGCAAGGCTTGAGTAGCGACCACGCGGAAGGCAACGACCCGGTGCGGCTTTTTATCAACGAATCCTGGGATGAACTGGCCCCGTTATTGCGCGCCGTGTCCAAACAGCTTCCTGGCGCCGAAGGCCTGCGTTACCTGACCTTGATCGCCGCTACCGACCTGATGTACGAACTGGAGTCGATAGGCTCGCCTTTTGGCCTGGAAATTTCCGCTAACGGCTTACGCAAAATCGCCCGAAGCTATATCAGCCATCAAACCGGTCAAAGTTGATCGGCAATCAGCCAGGCAGCGCTCGAATCTAATCCGTTGATTATTTTGCTGCCTTGTTTTAAACCGCCCTGTAGCAGGGAAACGCATTTAGTCGGTCAACACCGTCCCGGCTATGCCACAATAAGCACCGGGCTAGAGATTCGTTTGTAAACCCGTAGCGCGCGCTCCACAAGAGAAAGCCGCTAAATTGAATACAAACGAACCTCTAGTCCTGTATGGGTAGGTAACATGCTACCCATCATGGTTTACTATTTTGTGGTTTTGCAGAGGAGTCAATATGCGCACAATCAGACAACCGTTCAAACGAATTCTAACCCTTTCTCTCTTCCTTGCCGCCCTTTCAGGCTATCACCCGGCGTTTGCCGAAACCGGCAAGGCGGACGCCGACACTCACCATGGCCACAAAAGCCTAGACTGGCCGGGCATTTATAAGGGCCTGTTACCCTGCGCGGATTGTTACGGCATAAAAACTTCGCTGGCGCTGAACAAAAATAATACCTATATCATGATTTACCAATACGCCGGCAAGTCGCCAAGGGACTACGTGGAAAAAGGCAAATTTACCTGGGGTGAAAAGCAGGATACGATTATCCTGACCCCACGCAAAGGCAACACCGTAAGACAATACTTGATCGGCAACGATACCCTGACCGAGCTGGATAAAGACGGCAACCTTGTCTCGGGCGAACAGGCCAGTCGCTATGTTTTACGTCGCCAGGATGTAAGCTCGGAGCCACCCTCGCATTCAGGTCATTAACAAGATGTCGAGAGGACTTTAACCGGCTATCATGCGCGCTAGCCACGCCCCTGTTGAACGCCTAGTTGCAAGGCGGCACTTTAACTGGGTTGATGCTGGTAGCCATCGGTATTTTTTTCCACCCAGCGCTCCGCGCCGGAAGCCAGCACTTCCTTTTTCCAGAATGGCGCACGGCTTTTCAGGTTTTCCATGATAAAACGGCTGGCGTCGAAAGCATCGCCACGCTGCGCGGACCACACCGCCACGACCACCAGCACATCTTCCGGCTTGACCAAGCCCACCCGATGTATCACCAAGCTTTCCAGAATGGGCCATTGTTCTTGGGCTTGCTCGACGATGTGTTGCAACTGTTTTTCGGTCATGCCCGGATAATGCTCCAGAAACATACTACGGACATCATCGCCTTGATTGAAATCGCGCATGCTACCCACAAATACACTGGTGGCGCCGTATTTGCCGGCCAGCTTCGCCAAGCCGGCCTGATATGAGGCTATTTCTTGCCAGGGATCGACGGCAGCCTCGCAAAGCCTGATCAACACATCAACCTCCGGTAACCGGCGGAAAAAATGCCAGTACATCGCCATCCAGCACCAAGACATCCAAGGCTACGTAATCCATATTCACCGCGGCCAACACTGCGTCGGGCATAGCAAAATCCGGATTCAGTTGTTGCCAAACGGCGTGAACCGTCAAAGGATAAGTTATTTGTAATTCATCTTCGCTACGGCCGACACTTTCTTTCAAACTGGCAAAATAGCGGACTTTAATCGACATGGTTGTTTACCCGATAATACAATGTAAATTTTTCATCATAAGCTAAGATCATGTCCCAATCACATCTCACTCATTTTAACAACGCGGGGGAAGCCCACATGGTGGATGTCGGCGCAAAGGCCGTCACACAACGGGTGGCGGTGTGCGAAGGTATGATTGAAATGTTGCCGGACACTTTAGCATTGATTATGACGGGCGATCACAAAAAAGGCGATGTACTGGGCATTGCCAGGATTGCCGGCATCATGGCCAGTAAAAGAACCGCGGACTTGATTCCGCTTTGCCATCCCCTGCCGCTGACCCACGTGGAAATTCAGCTGCTGCCGCAACCTGAGTTTAACCGGGTACATTGCCTGACCACCGTAAAAACCAATGGCCAAACCGGGGTGGAAATGGAGGCGCTCACCGCAACCCAAATTGCCCTGCTGACGGTTTATGACATGTGCAAAGCGGTGGATCGCGGCATGGTTATACAATCGGTGCGCCTACTGGAAAAAAGCGGCGGCAAATCAGGTCATTGGCAACGCGGCGAAAATTAACCAAGCAATTTATTCCTCGCTTTTATTCTGCTCCCGATGAATAATTTTTTCATCGATGGTTTTATGCAACAGGCGCAACAAATTCGCGGAACCGTCTTCGCCGAATTCCAGCTGCTCCGGCTTACTCAGCGCAACGTTAACTACTATGCCCAAAATGTCTTCTTTTAAGCGCACGGTATATTCGGCTTCCGCATAATCGTTATTAAAGAACACGTCCAATACCCTTGGTTCCCGACCATTGGTGTCCGGATCGTAACGAACCTGAAGCCGGTTTTCCTCGCGGTTTTTATCCAATACTTCGATATTGCTGATTTTCAGTGCCACCACCACCATTTCCCAGGCCCGATCCGGGCGGGTTTTCAGGGTCAACAGCGGTTTTTCGCCATCGTCCTTAAAATCCATCAGATTTTCCAGCGGCGATGTGCTGGCGGCTTTGGGGTGTAAATCATCAGGCGCTACCGCCGGTTGCGCATGAGTATGCTCAATCGGCAGCTCCGGCGGTAATTCCAAATGGTGCGTGTCGCGATACCTGTCCGAGGTGTCCGCGCAACCAAACAAAAGCAGCATAGGCAAACCGACTATCAGGTGTTTCGACATATTTGTTACTCGCAAAAAAAGCGTCGGTGTTCAAGAGCGGGGAAAGCGGCGCGCATTTTTTCCAGGCGGTTTTTATCGATATCGGCGGATACATAGCCGGGCCCGGTTTTATAGCAATCCAATACTACCCCCCAAGGATCAACGATCATGCTATGTCCGTAAGTCTGCCTGCCGTTGATATGAAAACCGCCCTGATTGGGCGCAATCACATAGCACAGGTTCTCGATAGCACGAGCTCGTAATAACACTTCCCAATGCGCGGCGCCGGTTTTGGAAGTAAATGCCGACGGTATCACGATGATATCCAGTCCTTTACTGGCCATGGGACGAAAAAACTCCGGAAAACGTAAGTCGTAACAAACCGCGATGCCCACTCGGCCGAAAGGCGTGTCGATGACGCAGGAGCCGTCGCCGGCTTCCACTGAATCCGACTCCCGATACTCTTCGGCGGTATCCGGCACACTGACATCGAACAAGTGTACCTTGTCGTAACGCGCCATCCGCTGGCCTTGGTCGTCGTACACCAGGCAGGCCGCGCGCACTTTGTTGTCCGCCCGAGCCGCCATCGGCATGGTGCCGCCGATCACCCATAATGCGTATTTTTTAGCCACGGCGGACAAAAATTCCTGAATAGGCCCCTGACCATCGGTCTCTCGAACGTTGACTTTGTCGTATTCGTTCATGCCCATGATGGCAAAATTTTCCGGCAGGGCTACCAACTTGGCGCCCGCGTTTGCAGCGTCGGCGATTTGTTTTTCAGCTTCCAAAAGATTGGCGTTGACTTGCGGGCCTGACGCCATTTGAATCGCTGCGCAGATTGTCATAGTTGATCCTTTTGCTAGTTATTATTATTTCACGTGCCAGGACCGAAGCCGCAACCGGCCATCGTCTTATTCCGTGATGGAATTCAGCCAGCCGAAATCGGTCAGGCCCCGCCAGGTTTTTTTCAATAAACCATCTTCATCATGTAACGGCGTTACTTCGATATTGCCCCAGGCCCCCGATAATTGATACTGCGAACCGAAGAAATAGCCTTCCCTATAATCGTCGGTCACAACCTGGGTAATGATGCTGGCGATACCGCCGACGATTGTACCAGCAATGGGCACGGCGTCGGAACTCTTGGGCACGACCGCCACGCGCTGATCCAGCGTCTTATCGGCCAGATTAGCGTAGCCGGCCAGATAAAAATTGGCCGCCACGGCATCCACGGTCAAATCCTCGGTATATGCCAGCCCATCCTTGATTTTGATGTGTCCCTTGATTTCATCGAAAGCCAAACCCTGCCGGTAAACGTCGCGGAAATCCAGGCTCAGCCGTTTCACCCACTGTTCCATGGCGATTAAACCCAGCAAACGGCCGAAACCGGGCTCTATACTGGAAATTCGGCCGTCTTTTAAATCAAGTTGCAACAAGCCATTTAGACGGGACAGAGAGAACTGGTGCGGCCCGCCGCGCCAGCCGCCCTTGAAGCCGATATCGGCCGTGGTCTCCTTGAAATCGTCGCTAAAGGCCAACCGAGACAACAAGTCGCCAAACTTGTCGGCCTGCAGCGTGCCCTTGATTTGGGTAACGGTACCGGTCGGTTGCTTTAACCAGTCGGCGCTCAGATTGATTTTACGTTTACCGCCTTGTAATTGAATGGTCTTGAAGTGAATGCCATTGCTCACCCGTTCGGTCTGCAACATTAGCGCGCCCAAATCTACTCCGCGCCATAATAACCGAACGCTATCGATATCGATCAAAGGCAACTCGGTAACCACCTCATCGGCACTGTCCAGATTAAACTTGTCCATGGCCGACAGGTTCAGGAAATCCATATTCAGCTTGATACGGTTATTCCCGCTGAGTTGTTCGGGTACGCTAAATCGCCCCTTGGCCATATTGCTGTCGATACTGCCCTGCCACTGCTTGTCGGCAAATTGCATTTGACATTGAAAGGCCCCCAGTTCCTGGCCTTGCCAAATCAATTGTTCGGTATCAATAGAGACTTCCTTTACCGCCGGAAAACGGCTGGCGGCATTCTCGCTATATGCACCGACGGCCTGCGATAAGTTAAAACTGGGTTGCCGAATATGCAGTTTCAGACCTGCCGCCTCAAACCGGCTGGCCTGACCCTGGCCGAAAACGATGTGCCCCGACTGTAATTTTTCCTGCTTTTTATCGATTAGGAAATAGCCGCTAAGTTCGCTAGCGTAGCGCAGTTCCAACGGTAAGTCAGGGCCTTCTTCAAATTGAAAATTCAAACTTAGCGGCCGTTCTTCATTGGCCGCTTTACTGAGTTGCGGCTGACTATCGATACTGACGCCTTTCAGATTAGTGCCGATACGCAAAGAACCGGGCAAGGACGGCTGGTACGGCAGGATCAGTTTGCCGGTATAGGCAAATTTACCTTTGGCAGCATCGTTTTGCAAAAAACTAAATTGCTTTTCCAGTTTTTCGATACTGGTAACGCCGTCAATGTCCAGATAGGTGGCTTGCGCATCGCTACTCAGCCGGCCTTGAATCGGATAGCCCAAGCTGCGGGCGTCTAATCGGCTGCTGCTAATGCGATCCTCGGTAAACGTCAAAACACCTTTTATGGCATCCACATTTAGAGCAATGGGTTTTACGGTCAATTGAGCACCATCCAGGTGCGCATCGACCTTGACTTTGACCGGATCGGTTTCGTAATAAGGAATCTTTAAATCCAGATCCACTCTAGCCTTCCCGGCGCCGTTGATCAGATCCACGACAGGGTCTATTTTAGGCTTCAAGGGTGATTTTTGCAGAAAAGCCAGGCTGTCCATGAATTTGGCCTCCACCTGTCCGCGGACATACACATGTTCACTGTCGGCCAGCGCGGGAATCGTCACCACGGCTTGATCGATGTCGACTTTCTCGCTGCGACCTTCCAGTATCGCCACCTGCAAATCTTCACCCAAAAACTGTACATCGGCGTAGACATCCTGCAGATGCGGCCAGTCTTCATTGAATTGAATTTCGCCGTTTTCGATGGCAAACACGGTTTCAAACAGGCCTTGGCCATTTAGAAACGGAAATTGATCCAACGCACCTTTCACGACCAGCTCGCCGCGCTTGATTTGCCCGCCGATAAATGCATCGTCCAGCCACTCGACAGCCCCCTCCCCCATGATTTTGGCGGGTAGATATTTGGGTACTTGGCTGATGTCGTTAAATTGGCCAAAGGCCAGCGTAAAATCCAGAATAGGCGACGCTTCGCCTTTGGGTAACCATAAATCCAGCTGGGCAACACCGGTAAAGTCGGCGCTATCGACTTCCAGATTGCGGCTGCGGAATTGCCAAGCTTGAGCGGTTTGCCACCAGTACAGGGTTCCACGTAGCCGTTTGACATCCAACGGATTTCTAAACCAGTCCGACGCATCGAATTGGGCGCT
Organism: Methylomonas sp.; assembly: GCF_023228165.1. Classification (GTDB taxonomy): domain Bacteria; phylum Pseudomonadota; class Gammaproteobacteria; order Methylococcales; family Methylomonadaceae; genus Methylomonas. The sequence goes on from NZ_JALOBS010000013.1 coordinate 9,675, forward strand.
CCGGGTATCCAGCATGATTTGCCCGTACTGGTCGGTCAAGCTGATTTCGCCGCTGACATGCTTGATTTGCGGGATAGCGCCGAAATGTTCCACACCCAAATCGGTAAAACTACCGCGGACGGCATAGCGCAGGAAATCGCTGCCGACAAACACGCTGACATCCTGCAAACGGCCTTTAGGATTGAGGGCCAGGTAATCGGCATAATCATGGTCGATCGGTATCAATAACGGTGCCAGATACATCGCGGCCGGCAAATCCAGTTGCTTGATGACGGCCGACAAATTACCCCGCGGATCCTGTTGCAGATAAAAAGCCCCATCCGGCCAGCGTTGCTGATTGGCAAACACATTCACATCATAGCCGGCCAAGCGCCACTGGCCGTCGTTGTCGCTCCAACTAAAACTACCTTCGAAGGTATCCATGGCCAAAGGTTTAGCTTGGTTTTTGCTGATTTTGACCTGTTGGGCCTGCAGGTACCCGTCTATCTGATAAGGACTGGCATTACGCCATAAACTCCAGACCCGAATATCCCCGGCTCCGGATTGCAGATTGAAACCCAGCGGTAAATCGCCGGTAACCAGGGCCGCCGCCTGCAGGTCGGTACCCTCCAGGTAGATTTGGCCGGCAAAATTATCCGGCACGAAAATATTGCCGGTGATATGCGCTGAAATACGCAAGCTGTCTCCGTATTGCTCCGGAAGCTTGCTGAGCAGGTGCACTTCGTGGCTTTGGTCGAAATAATGGTTTTTCAGCACCAAATCGAAGCGGTCGAAATGTACCGGCGTGCCATGGCGTTTCAAATCCTGCCAAGTGATTTGACTGTCCAGAATTTCGTATTTTCCGCCCTGCAATAGCCAAAACGGCGGTTCGTCGCTGGCCTGCAGGCCTTTGAGAATGAAGCTGCCGTCTACCTTGCGGATGATGCTGATATTGGCGCCCACCAAGGTTACCCGGCAGGCCGACAACCAATCCCGGCTAAGCAGTAAATCCAGAAAATCAATCCCCAAGCGAATTTCTCTGAGCTGAATATCCGGCTTGCTTAATGGATCTTCCGCCTCGATACTGATGCCCTTTAAAATAACTTCCGGATTAAAGCCGCGCATACCGGCTTCCAATGAGCCGATATGTACTGGAATGTCGGTAATCTGGCGAATTTTTTGCTCCAGTTCCACCTGATAATCATCGATGTCGGCCAGAAAAATTCGGGCAAAGCTCATCAACATGGCCACTGCAATCAGCGACCAAAAAAATAAATGGCGAGTAGCGCGGGTAATATGAACGATCACAAAATTTAGAGGCTACAGCAATACCACGTCATAATGTTCCTGATTATATTCGGTTTCGGCGCGTATCTTAATCGCTACCTTCAGAAACACCTCCAATTCGGCCAACATATCGGCTTCCTCGTCCAGCAACATTTCCACCACCTGTTCGGACGCCAACACCAAAATTTGCTGTACGCTATATTGCCTTACCACCCGGATGATTTCACGGAATATTTCCAGACAAATCGATTCGGAGGTTTTCAGTACGCCGCGACCGCCGCAAGTCGAGCAGGGTTCGCACAAGATGTGCTCCAGGCTTTCCCGAGTGCGTTTACGGGTCATTTCCACCAAACCCAGCGCGGAAACCTCGGTAATTTTGGTTTTAGCGTGGTCTTTGTCCAGATTACGTTGCAATGCGGTCAACACCTGTTTTTTATGGTCTTCGCTCTGCATGTCGATGAAATCGATGATAATGATGCCGCCCAAATTGCGTAACCGCAGTTGGCGGGAAATCGTCTGGGCCGCTTCCAAGTTGGTTTTGAAAATGGTTTCTTCCAGATTGCGGCCACCGACATAGCCGCCGGTGTTGACGTCCACCGTGGTCATCGACTCGGTCTGATCGAAGACCAGGTGTCCGCCGGATTTGAGTTTAACTTTGCGGTCCAGCGCTTTGGTGATCTCGTCTTCGACATTATAAATATCGAATACCGGCCGCTCGCCGGAATAATGCTCTATCACCGGCACCACCTCCGGCACGAATGTCTCGGCAAATTCCACCAAGCGCAAAAAGGTTTCCCTGGAATCGACCCGAACCTTCTCGATGCCTTCCTTATATAAATCGCGCAGGGTGCGTACACTCAGCGGTAAATCTTCGTGGATCAGGGATTTGACCTTGGCTTTCTTGCTCTTATCCAGAATGGATTCCCACAACTTGTGTAAAAATGTCATGTCTGAAAACAAGATCACATCTTCCACGCATTCGGCCGCCGTGCGGGCAATAAAGCCGCCGGGCACCGTGTGTTTTTGCAAATAACTTTCGATACAAGTCCGCAGGCGTAGCCGTTCATCCTCGCATTCGATACGCTGCGAGACTCCGGAATTAGCCGCATAAGGCATATAAACCTGAAACCGCGACGGGATGGAAATATCGGTGGTCAGTCGCGCACCTTTATTACCCAAAGGGTCCTTGGTGACCTGCACTACGATTTTCTGACCTTCTTTCAGATAGTGTTCGATGTTTTCCGAACCGTCGGCCAGTTCCTGACTGTTAAAGTCAGACAAGTGCAGAAACGCGGCCTTGTCCAAACCGATATCCACAAAAGCGGCCTGCATGCCGGGTAACACCCGGCACACCTCGCCCTTATAGATATTACCGACCAGGCCTTTTTGGCGCAGCCGTTCGATAATCAGTTCCTGCAACACGCCGTTTTCAATCACCGCTACCCGGGTTTCCGGGGGGGTGACGTTTATTAAGATTTCCTCACTCATGCGATGACTTTAATCCCTTGTTTGGCTAATAATTGTGCGGTTTCAAACAGCGGTAAGCCCATCACGCCGGAAAAACTGCCTGTAATTGATTCGATAAAAATACTGGCCACGCCCTGAATGGCATAGCTACCGGCCTTATCCCGCGGCTCGCCGGTCTCCCAGTAGGCGGCGATTTCCGCCAGACTCAAGGGCCGGAAAGTCACCTCGCTGACGCTGACGGCCTGCCAATGATTGTCTCCACGCAATGAAACTGCGCTATACACTTGGTGCGAACGGCCGGATAGTTGCATCAACATCGCTACGGCATGCTGTTTATCTTCCGGTTTCCCCATGATTCGTCCATCGCAAACCACGCTGGTATCGGCTGCCAGTACCGGCAGCTCGTCGTTACGTAAGGCCCGGCAGACGACGGATTTTTCAGTTGCCACCCGCTCCACGTAAGCCAACGGCGATTCGTGCGACCATGGCGTTTCGTCGATATCCACTGCTTGAATGACATGGCAAATGCCGATTTGTTGCAATAATTCGCTACGGCGCGGCGAGGCGGAGGCAAGCACAAGTTGTGGCTTCATACGCTTAACGGTGATAAGGGTGATTATTCATCAGACTCCAGGCCCGATAGATTTGTTCAGCCACGATGATACGCACCAGCGGGTGAGGAAATGTCAACGGCGACAGGCTCCAGGATTCTTGCGCCATATCCCGGACTTGTTGCGATAAGCCTTCCGGTCCGCCCACCATCAAGGCCACCGGCTGACCATTACCCAGCCAACGTTGCAGGGCTTTAGCCAAATCGGCGGTAGTCCATGGTTTGCCGGGTATATCCAGGGTTACCACATGGGCCCGGGACGGCAAGGCGCTCAGCATGCGCTCGCCTTCTTCCTTGGTAATCCGGGCAATGTCGCCGCCGCGGCGCTTATCCGGGGCAACTTCTTTCAACACCAGTTCGCATTCGCGCGGCAACCGTTTCGCGTATTCATTATAGCCTTGCTTCACCCAGTCCGGCATTTTGTTGCCGACGGCGATCAGATGAATTTGCATGGTTTAACCAGCATGCTGGAGACGGGTATGTTCAAATCCTGAAATCGATGCTGTCATGGAAAGCTTGTTGGCCCCTGCCTTATAAGTCTAATTTTATGGGCGGTTAGAGTACACGATGCGCGGAGCTTTGCGAAATCAAACCCGTAATATTTTCGGGCCCATTCCCAGCTATAACAACGTTATAAAAAAAGATCGGCTTAAATAAATCGGTTCAAATAAACCGTTTTTTGCAAAATTGGCCTATTTCAACCAAATGCCATTAAAATACACCCAACACGACTTCAACTTCTTTTAACCATGGCAATATTAAGCGCTCTGCTTTGGACCCCGGCATTGGGGGTACTGCTGCTGGCCCCGATTTCCGGGCAGAGACATGGCTTAATCAGGCAAATCAGCTTGGCGGCGACGGCAGGCGCGTTTCTGCTTGCATGTTATTTACTATTCAGCTTCAACGCCGCCGACAGCGCCATGCAGTTCAGCGAGTTTTATCCGCTCAACCCGAAGTTGGGTAGCGCTTACGCCTTGGGCGTCGACGGCTTGTCCATGCCTATGCTGGTGTTGGCCACTCTGCTGAGTTCCATTGCCTTGCTGGCTTCGTTTTCTATCCGTGAAGGCGTCAAGGGTTACCACATCTGCGTACTGTTACTGGAATTCGGCATGCTGGGCGTATTCATGGCTCAGGATTGGGCCTTGTTTTACATTTTCTGGGAAGTCACCCTGATCCCACTGTTTTTTCTAATAGACCGCTGGGGCGGCAAGCGTCGGCATGCGGCCAGTCTGAATTTTGTACTCTACACCATGGGCGGTTCGGTGTTTATGTTGCTGAGTTTATTGGCCATCAGCCAATACGACCTGGAGCATCAAGGTTCGATGATGGCTTCCATGGGCCAAGCCGCACAGAGCATGCCGGTGCTGGAACAGGTATTGGTATTGCTGGGTTTTTTACTCGGTTTCGGGGTAAAAATGCCGATTTTTCCGCTGCATGGCTGGCTGCCGCTAGCGCACGTGGAAGCACCCAGCCCCATCAGTATTTTACTATCGGGCATCTTGTTGAAAATGGGGGCTTACGGCTTGCTGCGCACGGTGGTCATGCTGCCGGTGGCGGCGCAATTACTGCAACCGGTTTTATTATTCTTGGCACTGTTCGGCATGATTTACGGCGGACTGCTGGCCTGGCGGCAGCGGGATTTAAAAGCCATGGTGGCCTATGCATCCTTGAGCCACATGGGTTTGGTATTACTGGGTATCGCCACTCTGAATCAAACCGGCTTCAGCGGGGCCATTTTACAAATGACCGCCCACGGCCTGATTGCCGGCGGACTATTTTTGCTGGTCGGCCTGTTATATGAACGCACCCATACCCGCAATATTCTGGATTACAGCTCACTGGTGCAAGTCATGCCGCGCTTTGCCACCTTTACTACCCTAACGCTGTTGGCGGCGATGGGTTTGCCGGGCTCGGTGGGTTTCATCTCTGAACTGCACACCTTGATCGGCGGCTTTCAACAATGGGGTGGACTCATGGTGTTTTTTAGCCTGAGCATCCTGATCAGCGCAGCCTATGCCATGCGCACCATCGGCTTACTGTTTACCGGCCCGGTCAAACCGCAGATGCAACGCATTGCCGATCTGAAACCGGTCGAAATGATGGCATCCGGGCTTTTAGTGGGCTGCATTGTTTTGTTCGGTCTATTGCCTGCGCCGTTGATTGAATTGTCTACTGCCACGGTAAGCCGAATGATGGTAGTGATTGGAGAGCGCTTGCCATGAGCATCCACTCACCGGCAGCGAACAGCCCCTCGCCCCGCCAAATTATCCTGGCTGCCATTGAACATTTGGACCATGTTTTGCCTGGGCAAGGGCCGATACACGATTTTGTGCACCATAATACCCTGCATGGTTTTCAGCATTTGCCATTTGAGCGGGCCTTGGCCGAATTTACCGCGCTGACCGGCATCGCGTGTTATTTGCCCGCCGAACAATTTCGGGCGTTTTACCAGCAGGGCCGCATCACCGATGAGGATATCGATGCGACATTAGAACAGCAGTTTGGTTTGGACGGTTGGCCGGAACCCGCCGGCGCGGGCCACACAGGCATCGGTTTAAAACAACTTTACCGACTAGCCTTGCTGCACGACCTACCCATCCTCAACCCGGCTCAATTGCAATGGCAACTTCAGGAAACCCCGACGCTGCAAACCAGCGAATTATGGACGACCATACTAGGTAAACTCGAATTGAGCGGTCCCGATACCCATCCCGAACAAGCGCTCGATTTAAGCAGCGAACAAGCCGAAGCCTGGCTATTGGGCGACGAAAAGACCGGGAAGTACGCTGCCAGCCAGCGCATGCGGCAACAAACCCAGGACGAGGTGCGGGCATTATTTGCCCAAGTCGGTGAAAACCTGAGCTTGCGCGGTTTAATTCAGGCCTTGACGGGCATCGACACTTTGGACAGCGTGAGGTCGCAATTGATACGCTGGTGCGGGTCCTTGCTCGATGAAGGACTGGCGGCTTGGCGCTTGCCGGATCGGCAGAACCTGGGGTTATATGCCACCTGGCGACAAACCGCGAGATACGATCTGTTGCCGGTATTTCAGGAACTGGCCGGCTGGCAATCGGTACTGGCCGCGCTGCCCGAAGATTCGCTCGACGCCATCATTCAGCAACTGGAGGCCGTGGCCATCCCCGAACAACGCTGGGCGGGTTATTTACAACGCCTGGCCTTGGAGCTCCCGGGTTGGGCCGGACTGATCAACTGGCGGCAAACCCATACCGACTACCGGACGGAGCGGGCAAGCCGGCCCTTACTGGCGGATTATCTGGCCATTCGCCTGGTTCTGGATCGGCTGTATTTACAACCCATTTGCCATACCCACTGGCGCTGTCCGGTAAAGTTGGACAAGTTACAAGCCTATTTCCACAAACACAGCGCTGAATGCCTGGTCAGGCAAGCGCATTTTGCGGCGGATTTGCCGGAATATTTAGCCCAAGCCACGCAAACCTTGTTGGCCGACAATTCGGATAATCCACGTGATTGGCGGCTCTTAGCCGAACGCATGTGGATCTGGCGGCAAAGCCCGCTGGCCGATCATGCCGGCCATATCAGCGCGGGCAATCACGGCTGGCGATTATTTCATATCTGTCAAAAGTTGGACTTGTCTACGGCCGATTTGCAGCATGTCGGCAAGCAGCAACTGCTGGCCTGGCTGACCGCCATCGATGGCTTTTCCGCACTGCAACGCAACACGGTCTGGTTAAATGCCTACGAAAGACATTATCAGTACGAACTGTTACAAGCCGTGCATACCAATCACGGCCGCGGCCGCTGGCTGAACCGGGACAGCCGGCCGCAGGCGCAAATTTATTTTTGCATGGATGAACGCGAGGAAAGCTTTCGCCGGCATCTGGAAGAATTAAATCCGGCTATCGAAACCCTGGGCGTGGCGGGATTTTTCGGCATCGCCATGAATTATAAAGGCTTGGATGCCCACAATGTCACACCGCTTTGTCCGGTAGTGGTGACGCCTGCCCATCAAATTAACGAAGTGGTTCAGCCCGAACAACAAAAACAATTGGCTGCTCACCGCAAAGGTACGCAACGGGCGGAAGGCCTATCCTATCAGCTTTACCAAAATATGCGCGGCAGCCTGATCCGGGCCTATCCGTTGGTTTATGCCCTGGCGCCAGTGCAATTACTGCGTTTGCTGGGCAAGTCATTGTGGCCAACCGGGCAACGGTTGCTCGAACAGGCCTGGCAACGCTGGCTGGTACCCAGGGTGGCCACGCAACTGCACTTTACCGCCGCCGACACAGGGCCGACCGCGCCAGCCGCGCCAAAACTGGGCTTTACCGACCGGGAACAGACCGAACGAGTGGCGGGATTCTTGAAAACCACCGGCCTAACCCATAGCTTTGCCGGTATCGTGGCGCTGATGGGACACGGCTCCACCAGCCAAAATAATCCGCACGAAGCGGCCCACGATTGCGGCGCCTGCGGCGGCCGCCAGGGCGGCCCGAATGCACGGGCATTCGCGGCCATGGCCAATCGACCACAAGTAAGGCAATTATTGACCGAACTCGGCATTGCGATTCCGGATGATACCTGGTTTGTCGGCGGCCAGCACGATACCTGCAGCGACAGCCTTACCTGGTACGATTTGGACAGGATTCCGGATCACCGCCTGGATGAATTTAGCCAATTCAAGACCAGCCTCGAACAAGCAAACAGGTTGGCCGCCGCCGAACGCTGCCGGCGGTTTGCCTCGGCCGGGCAACCGGCGTCCGCAAAAGCGGCCATCCGGCATGTACAAAACAGAGCCATGGATTTAAGCCAAGTCAGGCCTGAATTCGGCCACGCCACCAATGCAGCGGCCTTCATCGGCCGACGCTCGGCAACTCAAGGGGTGTTTTTCGACAGGCGGTTGTTTTTGATTTCCTACGACCCCAGTCAAGACCCCGAGGGGACGATTCTGGAAAACATCTTGCTGACCGCCGGCCCGGTCGGTGCCGGGATTAATCTGGAATATTATTTTTCCAGCGTGAATAATGAAAAGCTCGGTTGCGGTACCAAGATTCCGCACAATGTCACTGGTCTGTTCGGCGTTATGGAAGGCACCGGCAGCGATTTACGCACCGGCTTGCCCTGGCAAATGGTGGAGATACACGAAGCCATGCGTTTGCAGATCGTGGTGGAAGCCAAAACCGCGGTGTTGGAACAAATCTATGCCCGCCAACCCGACTTGCAGGAATTGATCGGCGGCGGCTGGGTGCACCTTTCCGCCAAAGACCCGGACAGCGAGCATATTTTTGTATTTCAACGCGGCACCGGCTTTGTGCGCTGGCAGCCGCAAGACAAACCGCTGCCGTTACGCGACCATTCTCCGGATTGCTATCGCGACACCACCGCGGCCGTGTCGCCTATGTTGATCAAGCAGCCGCAATCCGTAGGAGTAACCAGTTGATGGATGCCTGCTGGATTGCCCTGCTGCCCTTGTTACCCTTGCTGGCCGCCGTGTTGATAGGCGGGCTGCATTTTTTCAATTTCATCAGTGGCGAACCGGATGAAGCCGTTACTAGCCGAATCAGTTTGACCGCTATCGGTTTGGCGGCACTATTGGCCATTGCCCTGCAGATCGCCGGTTTTTACGGCCAATTAGCGGAACAACATGTTTTAGGCAATTGGCTTAATAGCGGTCGCTTCAACATCACTGTTTCATTTCGCAGTTCCGGGTTTAATCTCAGCCTGGCAGCCTTGTTTTCCGTGCTCTTGCTGATCGTGATGCGGTTTTCGGTCAATTACCTGCACCGCGAAGCCGGTTTTCATCGCTTCTTTTTCATTCTCAATCTCTTCGCGGCGGCCATGTTGTTGCTGGTGTTAGCCGGTAACGCAGTATTGACCTTTGCCGGTTGGGAACTGGCTGGGGTTTGTTCCTATTGGCTAATCGCCTATGCATACGACAGGCCGATTGCTGCGCATAACGCCACCCGGGGTTTTGTCACCAACCGGGTGGGCGACGGCGGATTTCTGCTCGGCATCGCCTTATCCCTGATCTGGCTGGAAAGCGCCGATTGGCAAATCATCAATCAAAGCGCAACCGATTTGACTCCAGGCGACGCCACTCTGTTAGCGTTGTGTTTTGCGCTGGCGGCCTTTGCCAAGTCGGCGCAGGTTCCGTTTACGCCCTGGCTGGCGCGCGCCATGGAAGGGCCGACCCCATCCAGCGCCATTTTTTACGGCGGCGTGATGGTACATGGCGGGGTGTTTTTGCTGATTCAATTGCAAGCGTTATTTACGCAAGCCCCGCTGGTTATGCTGTTGTTAACGGCGATGGGCGGCGTTACCGCCGTTTACAGCTATTGGGCAGGCTTAAGCCAAACCGACATTAAAAGTTCGCAGGTTTACGCCTGCTCGGCCCAGTTGGGTTTGATGTTTTTGGAATGCGGCTTGGGTTATTGGCAACTGGCCGCTTGGCATTTGTGCGCGCACGCCGTGGTGCGCTGCTATTTATTGCTAACTGCTCCGTCGATTTTGCACGCCACCCACGGCCAGCCCATTCGACCTGTGCCGCAGGGCTGGGCCGATTGCCGCTGGGCATTCGTGATTTCATTGCAACGCGGTTGGCTGGAGCCGGCGCTGGATTGGATGCTGGTAAAACCGGTTCAGCAATTAGCCAAGGATATGCGCAACATCGACGACCGCATTATCGATCCGATAATGGGGATACCGGCCCCTGCCATCAAAAGCATTTCTTCCTTGGCGCAATGGGAGGAGCAAAAGTTGGGGGCTAAGCTGGACAACGACATGGATAGCTTCGCCCGCGGCAGCGGACTGGCCGGAAAATTGGCGCAATGGACCGCGGCCCTGATGAGCTGGTTCGAATACCGCTTTATTTTGCGCGGTATCGGTCGGGACTCCATCAGCTGGGGGCGACGACTGGGACGGCACGCCAACCGCTTCGAGCATTTATTATTGAGTCCGCGCTATCTGATCTTGTTTGTATTGATCACCCTGATGGTAGCCTTGGGATACGCGCCATGACCGATATCGTATACTGGCACGCAACCATTTTCTTTCCGTTATTAACGGTGCTGACCCTGGTGCCGCTGTTGACGATGGGCCTGGTGCTTTTCAATAAACCCTCCTATAGTCTGAATCTGGGCCTAAGCGGCGCACTGTTGAATTTGGCGCTGAGCATTTATTTGTTACGGGTGTTCGATTCGCAAGCCCCCGGCATTCATTTGGCCGAAAGTGTCGACTTTCTGGGCCTGGGTTATCGGGTCGGCGTGGACGGTACCAATATTTTGTTCGTACCCTTAACGGCCGTTTTAGGCTTGCTGGCCTTGGTCTACACCACGATTACCCGCCACCGTAACGACAGACTGTTCGTGGCCTGCTTGCTGGCTTATCAGGGCATTTTGATCGGCGCCTTCGTGGCCTTGAACGCCATGCAGTTCTGGTTTTGGTGTTTGCTGGAACTGCTGCCGGTGGTATCACTGACAGTGTCTGCCGGCACCGGCGAGCGGCGTAATCAGGTGATCAAAACCGTATTGCAATACTGGCTATCCGGGCTGGGAATGAGCTTGGCCGGATTTTTACTGCTGAGCATGGGATTAATGCAGAGCGGCTTGGATTTTAGCTTCGACTGGCTGACTTTAAAGCACCATAATCTGGCCATTCCACATGAAACGCTGATTTTCATCCTGTTGTTTTTCGGTTTTGCGGTACGCATGCCCTTGTTTCCGTTTCACGCCTGGCTACCGTTACTGGCCGAACACGGCACCGCGGCCAGTGCGGCGATTTTTTTACACGGCCTGAAACTAGGCGTTTACGCGCTGATCCGTTTTATCCTGCCGCTGGTGCCGGGGGCGGCCGAACATTGGGCGAGTTTCGTGGTGAGTCTGGGCTTGCTGGGGATTTTTTACGGCGCCCTGTTGGCGTTGATGCAAATCAACATGCGCCGCTTGCTGGCCTTTGCGGTAATCAGCCATACCGGCATGCTGGTGATTGGGGTATTCTCGTTCAACGATTTTGCCTTGGAAGGCAGTATTTTGCTGTCGGTGGCTTACGGTTTGGCCACGGCCGGCATGTTGTTCAGCATAGGCCTGATTTACGAGCGCACCCGCACGTCGTATTTGCCGCGTCTGGGCGGCTTGTTCGAGAACAATTCGGCAATTGGCTTATTATTTTTAATTTCCGCGCTCAGCACCATGGTCATGCCGGGCACGCCGGGTTTCGATGCCGCCCATTTGCTCATCGAAGGCGCCATTGAGGAACACGGCTGGTTGATCGCCATTGCCATTTTGATCGGCAACGTCATGGCCGCCGGATTTTTGCTCTGGGCTTTTCAACGGTTGTTCATCGCTTATCCCAGGCGAAAGGTGCAACCCTACAGCAGCATCCATCATCCGGTGTTTCAGGAACGCATCATTGCGCTGGCGATTTGCGGTTTGCTGATGGCTACCGGCTTTTATACCACCCCCTGGCTGAAATTCATCGACCAGGAAGCCAGCGAAATCGGCGAACACTACCCCGAACATCACAGCCACCATGCTAACGAACCAGGCCATGACTGAGCATTTTCCGTTGTTATCTCTGTGTCTGATCTGGCCCTTGCTGGGTGCCTTACTGTTGGGATTGGTAAATAACCCGCTGCAGGCCAAACGGCTGTGCTTGCTGGTAGCCGGCGCCGAATTGGTATTCAGCCTGCTGGTAGTACTAGGCTTTAATCCGGATTTCGGCGGTTTCCAATTCCAGGAAGATTACTTGTGGATACCGAACCTGAATGTGCATTATCTGCTGGGTGTGGACGGCATTTCGGTATTGTTTTTACCGATGACCGCCTGGGTGACCCTGATGGCTATACTGGCCGGCTGGAATAGCGTACAGCAGCTCAACCGCTTTCATCTGGCCTTGCTGCTGGTGCTGGAAAGCATCACCATCGGCGTGTTTACCGCCTTGGATCTGCTGTTGTTTTTCCTGTTCTGGGAATTGACCTTGCCGCCGTTGTTTTTTTTGATCGGTTTATGGGGCATGGGTGCCGAACGTCGTTACGCGGCGATGAAATATACTTTATATATGCTGTTCGGCGGCGTACCGCTGCTGTTCGGGATTATTCTGCTGGCGCTTAATCACGCCCAGCTGACCGGTGGTACCATGCCGCAAGCGCTGACTTTTAGCTTGCCGATCTTGTTGCAGACACCGTTAGCCAACGATTTGCAAAACCTGATCTTCTTTTTATTGATGTTGGGGTTTGCGGTGAAAGCGCCGCTGATGCCGTTTCATACCTGGCTGCCCACGCTAGCCATGGAAGCACCGGCCCAAATCACTGCCCTTTTAACGGCCTTGAAACTGGGGGTGTACGGCATGGTGCGCTTCGCCATTCCCTTGGCGCCGGTCGCGGCCACCGAACATCGCTGGTTAATGGCCATTATAGGCAGCATTACCTTGGTTTACGCCGGGCTGATTGCCTTGCAACAAACCAATCTGCGCCGTTTGCTGGCCTATTCCAGCATCAGTCATGTAGGCTTGGTGTTGGTGGGCGTTGCTTCACTGACCCTGCAAGGTTTGCAGGGGGCGATCATGCAATTATTGAATTTCAGCGTGGTGGCCGGCAGTTTAATGCTGCTAGCCGGCATGCTGCAACAACGCCTGGGTAGTACCGAGTTAGTGCACCTGGGAGGTTTGGCCAAACCCATGCCGCGATTAACGGTATTATTTTTTCTATTTGCCTTGTCCAGTATCGGCGTACCGCTGACCAACGGTTTCCCGGCTGAATTATTAATTTTGCTGGGCACGTTACAAAGCTTTCCGGCCCTGGCGCCGGTGGTGTTATTTACCGCAATCGTTGCGGCGGCCTACGTATTGGGCTTTGCGAGGCGAGGCCTGTTCGGCCCGATCACGCTGCAAACGGTTGCCCGCTTACAGGATCTGCGCCCTCGCGAGATATTCATTTTGGCGATTCCGGCCTTACTGGTGTTATGGCTGGGGTTTTATCCGCAATGGTTGCTCAATCAACAGGAGAATACCTTGACCTTGTGGTTACAGCGTGTATATCAACCGACGGTATGGATGGCGGACGGCTTTTTTGCCGAGCGTGTGTTTGAGCCGCCCCCCGTTAATTAAACGCACATGGCCGGGAAATCAGCCATATAATTTCGATTCGATATTGTAATGCCGTCATTTAGCTTTTGAACAAACGCAATTTCTTAACATCCACTCAAAACACTTTACCTGATTAAGGAAGCTCAATATGCATACCCCCGATAAATTATTGCTTGAAAACCGTGCCTGGTCGCAAGAAGTCAGCAGGAAAGACCCCGAATATTTTAAACTGCTGGCAAAAGAACAAAAGCCGGATTTTTTATGGATAGGTTGCGCGGATAGCCGGGTGCCGGCGGAGACCGTCGTGAATGCCCAACCAGGCGAAATATTCGTGCACCGTAATATTGCCAATCAAGTGATTACCACCGATTTTAACTGCCTAAGCGTTTTGCAATACGCCATCTCGGTGCTCAAGGTCAAGCATGTCATTGTCTGCGGTCACTACGGCTGCGGAGGCGTTAAAGCGGCATTGCAGCCGCAAAAATCCGATTTGGTCATCGTCAACAAGTGGTTGCTGCATATCAAGGATGTTTATCGGTTGCATCAGGACGAGCTGGAGGCTATCGATCCGGCCAAAAAACTGTCACGCTTGATCGAGATTAATATAATCGAACAGGTGTATCGCTTGGCGCATACCTCTATCATTCAATCCGCTTGGAAACAAGGACATAAACCGACCTTGCACGGCTGGGTGTATGGTTTGGAAGATGGCTTAATCGACGAGTTGATCAAACTGGATCACAACACCCAAATCCACCCCATTTACCGTTACACCGATTAACCTGTTGTTATTTTGAACTTGCTGAGCATACTCTCATGAAAACCCATTTACACTATTATTTGAGTAATTTACGCCACGATTTGCCGGCCAGTATCGTGGTATTTTTGGTGGCGCTACCCTTGTGCTTGGGCATTGCCTTGGCCTCCGGAGCACCTTTGTTTGCCGGCGTGATTGCCGGCATCATCGGCGGTATTGTGGTGGCCTGGGCCAGCGGTTCGCACTTGAGCGTGTCCGGTCCTGCCGCCGGTTTGACCGTGATCGTATTTAACGCCATTGAAACCTTAGGCAGTTTCAATGCGTTTTTACTGAGCGTGTTGGTAGCGGGGGTTTTCCAACTGTTACTGGGGTATATGAAAGCCGGTTTGATCGGAGCATTTTTTCCGGTATCGGTGATTAAAGGCATGCTGGCGGCGATAGGCTTGATTTTGATTATCAAACAAATTCCGCATGCCACTGGTTACGACACTAGTTTTGACGGTGACGAAAGCTATATGCAGGAAACCGCCAAAACCAGTTTTTTTGAATTAGTCGATGCTTTGGAAGGCATTTCTCCCGGTGCCACATTGGTCAGTGGCATAGCGCTGCTGATATTAATTTTGTGGGAAACCGATCTCTTTAAACGCTTCAATTTACTGCAATTAATCCCCGGACCGCTGGTGGCGGTGATGTGGGGGATGGCCTATAACAGCCTGACATTACAATACGCTCCCGAGTGGGCCATCAGTCAGAAACATTTGGTATCGTTACCGGAACTTGGCAGTGTCGGAAATTTCATCGATGAGCTGCGCATGCCGGACTTTAGCCACCTGCTGAATTTTAAAATCTATAGCATTGCCGTTACCCTGGCCATTATCGCCAGCTTGGAAACCTTATTAAGTATCGAAGCGGTCGACAAACTGGATCCGCACAAACGCATCGCTCCCACCAATCGGGAGCTAAAGGCGCAAGGCTTAGGCAATATCATCAGCGGTTTAATAGGCGGCATTCCCATTACCGCGGTTATAGTGCGTAGCTCGGCCAATATCAATGCCGGCGGCCAGACCCGCCTGTCCAGTTTTTTTCATGGCGTGTTATTGCTGATCAGCGTAGTGTTTTTTGGCGGGTTATTAAACGAAATTCCCTTGGCCTGTCTGGCCGCCATCTTGCTGCAAACCGGTTACAAGCTGGCTAAACCCAAGTTATTCGTTGAGTTTTATCGCAAAGGCTGGAATCAATTTTTACCTTTTGCGATCACCGTGATCGCCATTCTAGCCACCGATCTGTTGCAAGGCATCTGCATCGGTATGGCAATCGGCATCTTCTTTGTATTGAAGGCCAATTTCCACGCGGCCATGACCTTGACCGAACACGGTTCGCATTATCTGCTGCGCCTGCACAAAGACGTGTCGTTCCTGAACAAAGCCTTGTTGCGTAAATACTTAAGCACCATCCCCAACGACAGCGAACTGCTGATCGACGGCAACAAAGCCTTGTTTATCGATCAGGACATCCTGGAAACCATTGCCGACTTCTTACTGGCGGCGCCCGACCGTGGCATCAAGGTGGAAATTCAGGGGTTTAATGCCTATTGTCAGGTACCCAGCGCCGGGCACTAAGCCAAATCGATATCCCATTCAGGAGATAATCTGAGTTGCCGATAGCGTCGAAAGGCGATTTACCTTTAAAATAGCGGCCTTACACCCTTTTGCAAATATGGCCGCGCGCCCCGGAACGTTCATGACCGATTATAAATTGACTCACCTTAAGCAGCTTGAAGCTGAAAGTATTCACATCATCCGCGAAGTGGCGGCGGAATTCGATAAACCGGTCATGTTGTATTCCATTGGTAAAGATTCGGCAGTGATGCTGCACTTAACCCGCAAAGCCTTCTTTCCGGGCAAA
Organism: Methylomonas sp.; assembly: GCF_023228165.1. Taxonomy (GTDB): domain Bacteria; phylum Pseudomonadota; class Gammaproteobacteria; order Methylococcales; family Methylomonadaceae; genus Methylomonas. The sequence goes on from NZ_JALOBS010000013.1 coordinate 25,736, forward strand.
CCGCCGTTTCCGTTGCTGCATGTCGACACCACCTGGAAGTTCAAGGAAATGATCGAGTTCCGCGACCGCATGACTAAAGAACTGGGCTGGGATTTGATGGTGCACATCAATCAGGACGGCGTCGAACAAGGCATTGGCCCCTTCAGCCACGGCAGTAAGAAACACACCGACGTGATGAAAACAGACGGCTTAAAACAGGCCTTGAACAAACACCAATTCGATGCCGCCTTCGGCGGCGCCCGCCGCGACGAGGAAAAATCCCGCGCCAAGGAACGTGTCTATTCCTTCCGGGACAAGAACCACCGCTGGGACCCGAAAAACCAGCGCCCGGAACTGTGGAATATATACAACGGCAAGGTCGAAAAGGGCGAAAGCATCCGGGTATTCCCACTATCCAACTGGACCGAGCTGGACATCTGGCAATACATTCATCTGGAAAACATCCCCATCGTGCCGCTGTATTTTGCCAAAGAACGTCCTGTGGTGAATAAAGACGGCATGTTGATCATGGTTGACGACGAGCGTATGCCTATCGGCCCAGAGGATAAAATCGAAATGAAAATGGTGCGTTTCCGTACCCTGGGCTGTTATCCATTGACGGGCGCCGTCGAATCCACCGCCACCACCTTGCCGGAAATTATTCAGGAAATGCTGCTGACCACCACCTCGGAACGCCAGGGTCGCTTGATCGATCATGACCAATCCGGCTCCATGGAACAGAAAAAACGCGAAGGCTACTTCTAATACGCGTCATTCCGATCAGCAACGAATTCAGAGAAAAACATGTCCCACCAATCCGACTTAATCAGCACCGACATCAACGCCTATCTGGCGCAACACGAACGCAAAGAATTATTGCGTTTTCTAACCTGTGGTAACGTCGACGACGGTAAAAGTACCTTGATCGGTCGTCTGTTGCACGACTCGAAAATGATCTATGAAGATCAGTTAGCTGCCGTACAGGCTGACAGCGTTAAGTCCGGCACCACCGGCGCCGGCAAGATCGACTTGGCTTTGTTGGTCGACGGCTTGCAGGCCGAGCGTGAGCAAGGCATCACCATCGACGTGGCCTATCGTTATTTTTCTACTTCCACCCGCAAATTCATCATTGCCGACACACCGGGCCACGAACAGTACACTCGCAATATGGCCACCGGCGCATCCACCTGCGATTTGGCGGTAATCCTGATCGATGCCCGTTATGGGGTACAAACCCAAACCAAACGACACAGTTTTATCGCCTCCTTGCTGGGCTTGAAACACATCATTGTGGCCATCAATAAAATGGATTTGATGGCTTACAGTGAAGACACCTTTAACAAAATCAAAGCCGATTATCTGGCCTTCGTAAAGACTTTGGGTCAACACGACATCCATTTCATCCCAATGTCTGCGCTGGATGGCGACAACGTGGTGAACCCCAGCGAAAACATGCCTTGGTATACAGGCAAACCGATGATGGAGTTACTCAACACCATCGAAATTGCCAGCGACCACAACTTTGACGACGCCCGTTTTCCGGTGCAGTACGTCAACCGTCCGAACCTGGACTTTCGCGGCTTCTGCGGCACCGTAGCCTCCGGCGTGTTCCACAAGGGCGACGCGATCACCGCGCTGCCGTCCGGTAAAACCAGCCAGATCAAATCCATCGTCACCTTCGACGGCGAGCTGGATGAGGCTTTTGCCGCCATGGCGGTGACCTTGACCCTGACCGACGAAATTGACATCAGCCGCGGTGACATCATCATCGGCCAACATCAACATGCGCCGACGGTAGCCGATAAATTTAAAGCCGACATCGTCTGGATGGCCGAACGAGCCATGACGCCGGGCCGCCAATACCTGATCAAGCTGGCCACCCGCAGCGTATCGGGTTCGGTGTCGCTGATCCATCACCGTATCGACGTCAACACCCTGGAACATCACGACGCCAACGAGCTGAAACTGAACGAAATCGGCCATTGCACGGTGGCGGTCAATGCGCCGGTGGTTTTCGACCCCTACAAACGCGGCAAATATACCGGTTCGTTCATCGTCATCGACCGACTGACCAATATCACCGTCGGAGCCGGCATGATTAGCGGCGACGCCAGCGAAGAAGACTGGTCGCCGGTCAGCGCCGAAGAACGCGCCACCCGATTCGGACAAATTGCCTCGGTGATCGGCCTAAGCGGCGGCAACGTGCTACAAACAGCTTATCAACTGGAACGTAAATTATTCGACACCGGCCATGCCGCAACCATTTTGGAAACCAGCAACGATGCGTTGGTCGGCGCCATCAAACACGCGGGCCTGCTGTGTCTGTGCCTGGATAGCAAGCCGGCCCAGGCTGACGTGTCGTTTAACAGCGACGAATACACGGTCGACGAAATCTATGCAGCATTGAAGAATCGCGGTTTGATTCATTAATAGCATCGGGTAACGGCCCCCTTTCCGAAGGCGATGCCGCAAATCGAGCATCGCTAAATCACCCATTTAGCTGCGATAGCGCCGCAACAACGGCGATATCGCAGCTTGGGCACGACACCGCTGGCAATCATCTAGCCTGCCTGGCAAACGCCGAAACCACAATTCCGTTAAGACCGGCTGCCACCAACATCCTCATAAAAACCGAAAAAATATTTTTGCGGCAACCGCGCCGAAGTTAACTTCTCGCGCCAAGCCCCAGTCCGCCCGATCCGCAATTTTGTAGACCGAAAACCGTTTAAAGCCCCCAAAAGCGTGACACGCCTCACAAAACTGGTTTTAATTAGAACAAACTAGTTCTAATTAAAACCATATGTCCGTAGAATTTACCCACACCGACAGATTAATCCGCATGCAAACACCGCATCTGTTTCGATCCTGACGTGCACCCCCAAAACTCCATCGAGTTATCTTTTTGCTTAACGAGGTTTATCCCATGACATCCATTAAAAAATTCTTATCATTGCTTACGGCTACCGCATTAATCAGCGCATTCTCTAGCTCCGCTTTCGCAACCACTTTTAGTCACGAAGAAGTTAGAGCCGCGCTGGAAAACACCATTTTAAAAGTCAAAGAATCCATTGCCGCGGTCGAAAGTCGAGCGGACAAGGATAAGGTGGCCAATATGATCGGCGAAGCCAAACAGCAGCAAAAAGACATCGAGAACAATAATCTCGAAGTCAAACGTCAACACGCCGGCAAACGCTTGAGTACCGCCTGGAAAGCCGCGCGTAACGGCGACTTACAGTTAGCCGGCGAGTCGCTGAAAGAGGCTTTAACCCGCTATGAAGAAATGCAAAAAATTTATATCTCCAGCCATTAAGCCGTAGCCATATCCGCCGGTCGATGAATTTATCGACCGGCGCCTCGGCAATACACACACGTGGGGCACCGTATGTCCGCATCCGAAACGTCCATCGAACAGTGCATCGATCAAGCCGGCAGAGAATGCCACGACTTGATTCAAGCGTTCCATGACCGACTGAAAGCCGATTATATAGGCGAGAAACAGGATACCCGCCTTGCAGTGATGCGTATAACAACCCAAGCAAGCGGCTTTTTAACCTGGCGCGTTCATGCGCCGACCACACTGCGACAGAAACTAAATACGGCATTGCTGACGCTGTTTGGCGGATTGCAGGTTGCCGACGGTATCTTGACTTACTTGGGACTCCGCTTTGCCGAGCTAACCGAAGTCAATCCGCTCCTCAACTACGTTACCGGGTTACTGGGGTTGGGAGTTTCGATCACGCTACTCAAGCTGGCGATTCTGGGCGTGATTACGGCTATATTTACCACCCGCCGCACGATTAAAAGAGATTGGGGCACCGTTGCGCTGGCTTTGGCCGTCATAGCCTACTGCGGGGTAAATATCAGCAATGCATTATTGATTACCGGTCTGTAAACCTCTGCACGGAAAATCTTGACAATGCCGCGCGTTTGTCCCATCCGCTAGGCGGATAACGCTTTCCGACATCTATTGCAGTAAATGGTAAATTTCGAATTAATCTCTCTTTTTCAAGACCTCACTGGTTTAAACTATCCAACGATGTTGGCGTTACGGCGCTTACTTTTTTCCGAAACCGTGCGATTCCACAACTCAATCCAATTTTGAAAAAGTTTTTTTTAAACTTACCGGCATTGCGATACCCGCGTGATGGCAACTTATTGCTTCTATCATGCTCGATAATATTGACTGCCTGCGCGTCGCAGAACCGGATACCGCGCGAACAAATCTATTCGGCCTCAGCTCAATATGCCGTTTATGGGCATAATTCTCGGGCCAAGGCCGCGACCCAGCCAATGGCCGTATCCAATACAACTGTAACCGAGGCAATCGATACCGTACAAACCTACGACTTGCCCGCCTTGGTGGATCTGGCTTTGCGCACGCATCCGGAAACGGCAATCAGCTGGGAGGAGGCAAAAGCCGCCGCGGCCCGACTGGAAAGGGATCGCAGCACCTGGTATCCAACTTTGACTGCGATGGCTTTTGGACAACACTTTAAAACCAGCATTCCCATTCCCGGCAGTGCGTTGGTCAGCAACGGTTACGGCGCGTTTGGCAGCTTGAATCTGGCCTGGACGCTGTTCGATTTCGGCCGCCGCGAAGCCTTGGTCGACGCGGGCGAGAAACGTCTCAACGCGGCGAATTTCGCCTTCGACCGTAAACACCAGGAAATCGCCTACCGGGTCGCCAGCAGCTTTTTCAGCTACCAAACCACCTTGGCCAAAGTCACCGCCGCGGAACAAACATTGGAAGCGGCCAAGGCCAACGCGGCTTCGGTAAAAGCGAAACTTGCGCATGGGTTGGCAACTAAGCCCGATTTGCTGTTGGCGATTCAAGAGCAGGCCAAAGCCAGTTACGACCTGCAAGACACCCGTGGTTCCGTCACTCAGACCCGGGCCGACCTGACCGCGAATTTGGGTATTTCTCCGGCTTATTCCCTGCATCTGATAGATCTCAGCAAACTACCTTTACCGGCCGGGCTGGAACAATCGGTCGAAACGATTGCCGACCAGGCCCTGGAGCAGCGCCCGGATTTGATGGCGCGCCTGGCCGAATTACGCGCTCGAGAAGCCGAGGTAAAAAAAGCCAGGGCCGAGTTCTGGCCCAAAGTCTCCTTGCGCGGCATGATCGGCAACCAATACTGGGGAGGTGTGCATACCAATCCACCCGGTAACGAGCATTACTCGGCAAGCAATCTGGTCGATACCGCTATGCTGAACGTGGAATGGACCTTGTTCGACGGCTTTGAGCGCAACAATGCCGTGCGTGAAGCGGAGGCAAAAAAAGCGAGCTCCGAAGCCCAGCTCGAAGCCCTGCGCCTGGAAATCATACGCGATATCTGGAAAGCCTATGCCGACACCAAAACCGCGCTGGAAAAACGCTCGTTTGCTCTGGCTTTATTGCAAGCCGCCGAAGAATCCTATGCCGCTACTCAGGAATCCTACAGCCACGGCTTTTCCACGGTGATAGAGTTGCTATCGGCGCAAAAGGATTTAGCTCGGGCGCGTTTTACCGAAATCGAAAGCCGGGCCGCCTTATTACAATCCGCGACAACGCTGGTTTATGTTGCCGGCGGGCAAAACCAGACGGATTCAAACACCGATAACCAAACATACGGCAGCGGTCCCGCGCATTGATGAACAGACGGCTTGCGGCTATGATCATGTCCTAACTAGAACAAACACTTTAAATTATGTCATCTCCAGCTACGTTTCCAACAGTACTGCGGCAATTATTGCGCACGCACCAGATGTTCTTGTCTTATGCGGCCAGACACGTTCACAGGCTTGATTTAACCTTGCCGCAATACGACGTAATCATCACTTTGGGCAATACCGACGGCATGCAGCCGAAGAAGCTCGGCGAAGAAACCCTGATTACCAAAGGCACGCTTACAGGCGTTATCGGTCGGCTGGAGGATAAAGGGCTGGTGGAAAGGCGAGCCTCGAAAAATGACGGCCGCAGCCAGATCATCCGCCTGACCGAGGCGGGTCGCGCGGTATACCAGCAAACTTTCCCGGAACATTTAGCCTATATCAGCCGTTTGTTCGATGATTACACCGCCGAGGATGTCGCCAAGCTGGAGGCGGATTTGGTAAGGTTGTACCAAGCGGTAAACGCCGCGCGCGGCGATAGCGGCGGAGAATCCGCCGATGATTGATAGCGGCGGACCGCATAATGATAGCCGTACGTTTAAACTCGACAATACTGCAACGAACATGATGTCCATAGCCAGATTACGCAATACTTTAATATTGGCGCTTGCCGCCGTTTTCTTGGCCGCCTGCGACCCCATGCTCAGCATCGAAGGCTCGTTCTGGCCGGCCTGGATTATCTGCATCCTGGCGGGGCTGGCGACCAGCATGGTATTGATGTGGCAATTGGTGCGTTACCGCCTGGCGCCGCATTTGGGACCGCCGCTGTTGATTGCTCCCAGTCTGTGGGCCTTATGCACCTTTGTCATTTGGTTGTTGTTTTATTCAATATAACCGCAGGCACACCCTCCCATGGAAAACAATCAACTCGATAACCCTGCCGTCAGTCTCCAACGTCGCGAAATAATAGGACGCATCATCGGCCTTTCTATCGTGCTGGGCGCGGTGCTGAGCGGCGCCATGGTCTGGCACATCAACTACAAAGAACCGCGAACCAACGATGCAATGGTGCGGGCAAATATCGTCGGCATCGCTCCGGAAGTCAGCGGCCGCATCGTAGAACTGCATGTCGAAGACAACCAATACGTCAAACAGGGCACCCTGCTGTATGTCATAGATCCCCGCCCCTATCAAGCCAAACTCGACAAGGCCAAGGCCGACTTGATGCTGGCCGAAAAGGACGTGGATTCACGGCGCGCATCCAGCGATTCGGCCGATATCGCCATCAAGCGCTTGGGTCACCAGTACGCCGCCGCCAGCGCGGAAGTTTCCAGGATAGAGGCCGAAGACACTTATCTGCACAATTATCTGCAACGCATAGAGCCGCTGGCAGAGCAGCAATACGTCACCGCTGACCAGCTCAAGCAGGCTCGCTCCAGATATGCGGCCTCGCGCGCGACGCTGGCTGACGCTCAAGCCAAGCAGCTTTCCGCCCGCAGCGCGATCGACGAAGCCAAAAGCGAAAGCATGCGCGCGGAATCTTCGATCGCCCAAGTCGGCAATGTCAACGCCCGCATCGAAGCCGCCAAAGCGGAGGTTACCAGCGCCGAACTCGACCTGGAATACTGCTACGTGCGAGCCCCCTTCGACGCCTTTGTGACCAATCTGAATACGCGGGAAGGCGAATATGCCAAAGCCGGCAGTCAAATGTTCGCCCTGGTCGACGACCGACATTGGTATGTAATCGCCGACTTTAAGGAAACCTATCTGAAGTCCATCAAACCCGGCCAGGAAGCCGAGGTGTTTCTGATCGGCTATCCGGGCAAGCGATTCCGCGGCGTGGTCACCGGCATAGGCTGGGCCAACTCTCCCGACAATATCAAGCAACAAGGCGTTTTGCCGGAAGTTCAGCGCACCTTGAACTGGGTGGTACTGGCCTCCCGCTTTCCGGTACGTATCGAGATACCGGAACGCGACCCCGAGCATCCGCTCCGGATGGGCATGACCGCTTTCGTCACCGTGCTGGACCGTCCGGCAGATATCCCCGGATACCCGCCAGCCGGCGGCGAAAAAGCCAACAATTCCTTGCCGCCGCAATGAAAAATGCCGACATCCGGAGCCCGGCGCCGCATCAAAGCCACGGCAGGTTCTGGTTCGGGCGCGGCCTGACGCAATTCCTGATAGCCGAACTCAGAGACTTTCCGGAACGGCGGATCGCCGCGGCCCGATTGTTCGCGGTATCGCTGATTATCGCCCTGGTCAGCCAAACCCTGCACGTACCGCCGCTTGGTGCGATTGCCCTGCTGGTCAGCTTGAGTTACGACGCCTATGCCAACGCGGGCCAATCGCTGGCATTCGGCCTGCGCCAGCTCGGCTATCTGCTCGTCACCACCCTGATATCAGTGTTGACGCTAATGTTTGCCGGCAACGACGCCTGGTTGTTGCTCACCCTTTCCATTGTCATATTGGCCCTGGCCCTGTTTCACGCCAGGCTGATTGCCTGGCCTACCGGCGTCGCCCTCTGGTATTCGGTATCGGTAATGTATACCCCGGGCAACCCGGACGAGGCTATCCACAACGCGCTATGGACCATCCCCATCATCGGGGTACTGGCGCTATGCTCGTGGACCGTAGTGCACCTGACCATCAAACCGCGCGATCCGCTGAAACTGCTTAAAGCCAGCATTGCCGAACAGCTGGCCGCCGTGGAGCACACCTTCCATGTCCGCATGGCCGACAGCGGCGTACACAGCCACAAACAGGAAGCCATTAAGCCCCCAAACGTGGGCAGCTTCGGCAAATTGTTATTGTTGCAGGCAAATGCGGAACTGATTCATCCCGACCTGCACAAGCGCCATCGGAGTTACCAGGCACTATTATCGGAAATCGACGGTTTACGCCAATTGACCGACTGGCTGGATCAGGTTTTGGCCGCGGAGTACCGTGCGCAACCGATGACTCGGGAAAAACTGAATGTCTACCTGGCCATGCAAAACGCCTGCGCCACGTTGCGGGAAGGCATCGAACAATCCCGCGACGTCTCCCCGCTAATCAACAGCTTGTTGGACGACGAGGTGCTGCACGACTATTCCGGGCACACCAACCCCACGCTGTTAACCGCCCTCTGGCGTGCATTGCGGCGCATCGCCGATTTGATGCATGACTTGCATCAGCCGGTAACGGCAACCGAAAACAACAAGCCCGCGGCGAATACCGATAATCCCGAATCGGGCAGTTGGCTGCCGGCCTGGCTCGGCTACGACTATTGGGCCACCCACGCCGACAGCCTGCAATTCGGGATCAAATTTTCCCTGGGGGCCATACTCTGCATGCTGATCGTGGACAGCTTGGAATGGCCCGGCATCAATACCGCGATCCCAACCTGCCTGGTAGCCGCGCAAACCAGCCTGGGCGCGGATTACCGTTTGTCGCTGTTGCGCGTGTCGGGAGCAGCCTTGGGCGGAGTCTGCGCCTATTTTTATGTGTTGGTATTCCAATCCCAACTCGATACGATCATCGGCTTCGCAGTGGCGACAACCCCGTTCTGGGCCCTGGCTGCCTGGATAACCGCGGGTAGCGAACGCATCGCCTATCTGGGCCGCCAGCTTGGTTTTTCCTTTGCCTTGTTCGTATTGCACGATTTCGGCGCCGTCACCGACCTCTATCTGTCGCGCGACCGGGTGATCGGTATTCTGCTCGGACTGGCGGTCATGGGGGTGCTCGATTACGCGCTGTGGCCGCGGCGCTCGATAGTGCTTGCCCGCCACCACAGCATATCGGCATTGCGCATGCTGTCCAAATTCACCACTCGGCTACCGGACCCCCGCCAGCTGCTTGAATTCACTTTGCCGTTGCGCCTATCGGCGGAAAAAGACCTGGCGACGGCCCAGGATTTGATCGCTCACGCCATATTGGAACCGGATGCGCGCCTAGCCGATAAAACGCACGAAAGAGCTGCGTTAAGGGTGATCATCAAAAACGCCGGCCATTTATCCGGTTTACTGCAAGTAAGAAAGCGTTACCGCTTGCTGAGCGGCCAGCAATTCGGCGGTTTTCCGGATGATCTGCAACAACACAGCGGCGCTTTCGACAAGGCGTTAACTACCGCTTTGGAACATATAGCCGGCATCCTGCAAGGCAATCGGCCCGAGATGCGCGTGGATATCGCAGACAGCCAGGCGCGCCTGCAACAAAGCTATACCGAATACCACGACATCAAAAACTTGCCGGATGATCTGGCCATGGAATGGGAGATGCGCTTCATGCTGGACCAGCAAATCGTGTTGCTGATCGAACGGCTAGAGAAAACGGCGCTGGATGCCGCGGCATATCTTCCGCAAGCCCAACTGGATTACGGATAGCGGTGCATATTTCCCGAAACGGTGAGGCGTGTAAATCAACATCCTGTGTTAAGTGCCGGTTCTCGGCTTCAAGCTGCCGTATCCGTTGCTGTTCCGGCGCCAACGGCTTGCCGATACCTAATTGTCCGCTTTGTTTTGCTTGTGCTTGCTTTAACCAGCCATACCGCTGTTTTGCCTAACTCCAGTCTATGCAGGCTTGCGCAACCGTCAGCCCTTGTACCTGGTTCATTTTGACCACTTGTAACTTGAAGCTGGCGTCGAATTTATCTCTTACTCAACCCATGAATTTTTACCCGCCATTTTGATAAGTGGTGTTTACCAACCTAGTCGAGTGTCTATTTTTATTAGACTATTACTGTCTGTCCCGGCTAGATTGCTTTGAATTGGCTCATGACTTTACAGCCGAAATATTCCTGCTCGAGATGAAATTAAAGCAGGAAGATCGCCAGAAAAAAAGCAAGTGCGCACAGCGCAAACACATAGCGTCGATCCGCATCGATAGTTTGCTGCGCACCAAGCGACACAGTTTCGAAAAATTCGATAATCGGTTGTTCGTTTTTTAGGCGTTGGTACGATAGTCCGGTTTCCGCTGCCAATTGCTGCAAATAACTTTCCCGTAATGCGCTCATGTGCTCGTCGCCAACTGCGGCGTGTTTCCCAAAAGGCGCGTTGCGGGCATCGTAGCCTTCGATTTTTTCAGGATTGAGGGCGGAGTCGCCAAAATAGGAGCGGTGCGGGACGTCGTCCGGCCCATAAACCCCGATACGCTGTCCTTTAGGATCGAATTTAGGAATCGGCACCGGCTGCAGGCCGCCGATCCCCAGAATCAGCCCTTTTAATTTACCGTTCAGCGCAGAAAAATCCGTGCGGTAGCGTGGATTGAGCGGTGGCGCTTCCTGTCCGTCGCTGACAAATACCAGCGCGGTTTCCTTGGCCTTTAGTAACTGCATTGCATCGAGTAATCCGCCGGCGATGCGGCTGTCCGCCGCCCATGCCATACGCCAATCCAAGGCCGCTATGCTTTTGTTCAATTCCGGATAGCCGTTGCAAACCTCTATCGGTTCGAACAAAATTGTAGAACGGCGTTCGGTAAATACGCCCAATCCGACTTTAGACTGGCACGGCAGGCTGCGGACAAATTCGCGCAAACGGAGTTTGACAAACGTCAGCCGGCTGACCGGTTGCCCTGCAATGCGGTAGTCCTCTGCATTCATGCTGCGGGTGATGTCGATAACAAAGGTCAGATTATAGATCTCGGCGTTTCGCTTATGGGTCGGAAAGACAAATAAGGCCGCCATGGCCAACAGCGACAGAAGCAGGCACCAGGTGCGGTAGTCCTTTAAGTAAACCGTTTTCAAACCATGGCTATTGAAACGCATCATGGCAAACCTCGCGGAAATCCCGGCACCGTAGTCCAAAGCTGCGAGGGTTTGACTGCGTCATCGTCAGGTTGGCTCTGGCTGATACGGTCGAATTCCGGCAACAAACGCATTGCCAGTTCCAGATTATATTTGGCATCCCAGAATCCGCTATCCAAGCGTAGCGCCTGCCGAAAAGCTTGTTTGGCTAGCATTAACAGCGGCATGGCTTGGTTGATGCGTCCCGCCTCCAGCTCGGCCAGCGCCTGGCTTAGATAGGTGTTGCCCAGATTGTAACGGCTTTTGGCCTGAAACTCGCGATCACCCTGTTCGACAATTAGACTCAGAGTATCGATTGCCTCACTGAAACGCTGCTTGTTGTGCAGATACACCGCACGCGCCAAGCGAATCTCCGGCGCCGCAGTCATGACCTTTTCGATACTGATCTCATGCCCCTGTTGCAATCGGCTTAGCCATTGGTTTTCGTGGTGTATAGCGTAAACACGCCACAGTTGCGTAACCGCCATTAACACACTGGCCAGCAATGCGGCCCAAATTAATTTATGTCTTAATGCTCTCATGCTGTTCGCGCCTCGCATATCTTCACGCCTACCAGCAACAGCATGAAAAAACTTGCCCAACCGTAGAACGCGCCTGACAAATCCTGTTTCGGAATGGCTTGCCGATAATGCAACGGCAATTTCTCCAAGCGATCGATATCAGCAATGGCTTTTTGCATGGCGTCGGGATTTTCGGCTTCGTAGGCATGGTAGGGAATCTTCAAACTGGAAAAAAAGCGATGCAGGTAAAGTTCCGGCATGGCCTGGGCATTATCGTCGCGCGGGTGTTCCGGCTCGGCGAGAATGCCCGGGCTGTTATCGGTACGCAGAAACAACCAATACAATCGCACTTGCTGCTGTTTGAACAACACCCGCAACGCAGCTTCGCTGTCAGGATCGATCACTGCCGCGCCGTCGGAAACCAGTAATATGATGCGAGAACCACTAATCGGCTGATGGTCGAAAAACGATAAGGCCATACCAAGGCCTTTGCTGATGTTGGTATAGGCCAGGGCCGGCGCATTGGTAGCCTCGATAGCGGCATGGATAGCTGCGCGGTTGTCGGTCAGCGGTATGACGAATAGAGGCGATGTACTGTAGGTGGCGACGCCGATTAAATCTTGCGGCCGCTGATCAACGAATTGGCTTAGCAAACGGCGGGCGGCATCGGCCTTGGACTGTTCGTTGCTGTCGGGTGCTCTGCCGGCAAAACTGTTGTCCATACTGTTACTGCGATCCAGCAGCATGACGATGTGTGCGCCGCGGCCGATACGTTCGACTTGCTGCTCCTTGAGATGGATGCCGGATAATCCCAAAAACAAGGCTGCCAAAGCGGCCATGCTCAACAGACGAATCAAGAGATTAAGCAGTTCCGACCAGGGATCGTTCGGCAACATATCCAGCCAGGGGTAGGTCGTAGCGCGCATGTTGCTGCGAAATATTGGCACCAGCAGCAGGATCAAACCCATCAGAGCCCAAGGTGTTTCGAAGGCCAGATTATTCATCGCCTGCCGCACTCAATTTCTCTGCACACGCGGCATAATTCAAGCAAATTATGCCAATCGTCAGCGTCTACATCCTGCTTGCCGGCAAACAATACTTTATCGGAGAACTCGAAAAAACGCTCGATCTGTTCGGCAGCTACTCTATATTCTGCATGAGCTTGATAAAACGTCTGCAAGCGGTGCTTGAATAAGGGTTGATCATTCAGCACATTAAACGCGTGATGAACAACCGCCAAACCGCGACCCATATCCTGTTGCGAGTGATCTGACAATTCGCGCAGCGCACGTTTGAATATTCGCTGCTTTGGCCAGACCGGGAATAAACCGTGCAAATAAGCCAGATAGAGGCTGATGCAAAGCGCCAGACTCAGGCCGACATACACTGCCAGCCATTGCTGACGAGTCGACAACGGTGTCGGCAGGGCATCCGGTCGCATGTAATCCAGGCCGCTCTCGTCTTTTCTGACCGCCAACTCTTTAAGCGGCGACAAGGTAAAATGCCATGGCGGTACAGACTTCTCTAAGGTTTTACCAGCCTGATCGAAGCGTAAAGTAAAAGCAGGCACGCTAAGCATTTTGACTTCATTCGGGGCATAAAAGACTTGATACAACAACTCGACCACCGTCTCACCAGGGTTAGCATCGGATACAACGCTTACCCGATTTAGATTCAGCCAGCGATTCAGTTCGCCTTGTTTTGGCAGGCTGTCGAGAATAAGTTTTACGTCCTGACGGGTTTCGATGACAATCCGATGTTGGATTTCATCACCGATCACATAACCAAAAGGCCGTGGAGTTTGCTGTTCGAAGCGAGTGATGGGAGACGGCAACAGCGCACTACAACCGCTCACAAACTGTGAGAATAGGCATAGCAGTATCCAGCGTTTCATAGCGCTTGCCGTTGAAAATAGTTGTTCACGGTTTCAGCCCGATATCCGTCAGTCAAGAAAAGCGGTTCCATGCCGAAAGCGCGGAAACCCTGCCGCAATTGAGCCCGGCGATTCGCATACGCATGAATGATGCGTTGCTTCAGCGCCGGCCGCATCAACAAGGTTTTGCTGTGGCGACTCTCAGCGTCCTTAAAACGCAGCAAACCCCAATCCGGCAGACTGCTATATTCGGCGGTATTCCACCATACCATCGGCACTACAGCGTGGGATGTCAATGGTTGCAAAATCGTCTGTAATTGTACGAGCGAAAAATGATAATCCGATACCAGGAACACCAAGCAACGTTTATTGGGTAAAAGAGGCGCAATTTTCGGCAAACTCTCTGCGCTGTTTTCAGTTCGAAACCGTGCCAATCTGTCTGCTAATTCCCTAACCGGCTGCAGGGTATTGCCTGCCGGCAGTAGCCAGCGATGCTCCAGCCTACGGCCACCGCCTATAAAGCCGAAGCTATCACCCATTTGAACTGCCGATTGCGCAGCCGACAGCACAAATTCGCTAACCGCTGGCAGTTGACCATGCATTGAGGCTGACATATCGGCTACCACATACACAGTCAGCTTACTGTGCTGCTGAAACACCCGCACCCGATATTGCTGAAACGGATCCAGCAAGCTGGCGCGTAAATCGATACGGCGCGGATCGGGACTCGCCAACAGCAGTTGGTGTCGTTTGAACAAATGCCCGCTTCCAGCCATTTGCCCGGGATGGGCGCCCGGAAAAACGCTATAGCCAGGATGCGTCAAGTGGTACTGAAAAGTGGTTATTGCGTGACTCATGATTTTACTGCGCAACTATCAGATAAATGATCAGCGTTGCCATACCAAGGTAAGCGGGTGCCAGATATTTGATTGGTGCAGCCATTAACAGGCTGACTATTCCCGAATAGGTTCTGTCGTCGCGGTGATAAATGGATTCCCCCAGCAGCCACAAGCAAGAGTTCACGAGGGCCAAAGCCAGAATAGGCAGCAAGCCGACATCGCTGAATAAGAACGATTTGTCTGCCAGCAACGCCGTCTTGTCGCTGGTATGCAGTAAGTTTGCGAACAGAATACCTATCATCAAGCCGCCCTCATCGAAAGCGACCAAAAAAAATGTGTAACTTAAGCGTCTAAGCGGATTTGCCAGCATCGAAGCCTGCGCAAAATAGCGCGATAAATAAAGTACCGGCAAGCTGAAACAGAACAGCAGCAGGCCGATGGCGGCCAGTAATACCCAGAAGTTGTAACCGACGGCGTCGTTGACGGCATTGGTGTAATAGGCCGCGTAGGCCAGATCGGCCTGGCTATCCAAGGTTGTGGCGATAAATGAGCCGATCAGACCGACGCCACACCAGATCAAATAGGTTTCGGCGAAGTGGTTTAAGCCGGATTTGGGGATGATTTGCGCAAATAGAGTTTTTAGGTTCATCAGTACAGGGCTATATCAACGAGATGTTGTAGTCGGTGTTTGTCGAGAGCTTGAAATGGCTATCAGGGCGCTGCAATCCCCTGCAAAATCCCGTTAAGCAAATCCGGCATCAATTCCTCTCGCCTATAGCCATAAATTGGATTCAAGAAAATCCTGTGTGCCATCGTCACCTTAAATATCGACTGCATATCCTCCGGTAACAACATCTCCCTGCCTTCCAACCAGGCTCTTACTTTAGCGGCCCGGATGAAATAGCTCATACCTCTGGGGCTGGAGCCTGCCTGAACCAGCTGACTCATATCCACATCGCTGAGCTGAACGCCGAATTGCCCTGGATTACTGCTGGCTTTCCACAAGGCCAAGGCATAACGATGCAAGGTCGGGCTGGTCTGTATGCTTTGCTGGATTTGCATGGCCAACTGGTTGAGCTGGTAATAGGCAATGCTATTGTCGATGCCCGATACCAGCGTATCGACATCATGAAATCTGGGATCGAACATCAAGGTATCCAGCACCGCGTCTTCAGTCGGCGTGTCGATGCTGATTTCCATCATGAAACGGTCGCGAGCCGCTGCCGGTAATTCGAAAGTTTCCTCGCGCTCCACCCGATTACGATCGGCAAATACTTGCACATGCGGCATTTGATATTCGCGGTTGAAAGCGCTAACGCTGCGTTCCGCCATGACCCTGAGCAATAAGGAATGTACTTGCGGGCGGGCACGATTGATTTCATTGAAGAAAAAAATCGACAACTGTTCGCCCTGTTTCAATAAGGGCCCCGGATCGACGCAAGGTCTGCCTTCGTTGTTCAAATAGGTGTAATAAATCAAGTCGGATGGCATCAGATCGATGGTGCCTTCTATGCGTTGATAGTGTCCACCCAAGCCTTGCGCCATTGCACGCAACAGTGTGGTTTTTCCGACACCAACCTGACCTTCCAGCAGCACATGACCGCGAGCAAATACCGTTAATAATAATTCACGTACAGCCTGGTTTTGACCGATCACAGTACAGTTGATGTGCTGTTCAAATTGCAACGCCTTGTCGCGCCAATCATTAAGATGATGTTCTATATTCATATGCAGAAAAAAACTCCGACGCATCGCTTTGTCGGAGTTGTGAGGGTTATTAGTCTTAACGGTTGGTAGCTATAACAAGCTCCGTTATTAGAACTACCGGTAGAAACATAAGCCATCTAATTTCGGCTTAAATTTAGCTTTTATCATCCCAGTTGAAAGCTAAAAACTAACCACGCTGCTCGGGTTATTCCGAGTCCACGTCGTAGACAAACTTGCCGGTTTTACTCAACATAGCCGAGCGTTTGGCGTTCCGCGCTTCCATTTCCTTAATCGATTGTGCTTGTTTGTTCAACTCGTTAGAGTCGTGCTTGGGGTCATATTTGCTACCGGCCACCTTATCGGGATAGCCGGGTTTGGGTTCCCAGCAGTTGCCGGGTTCTTTGCACTTGGTGCCGTCATAAGCGGCAGCCGAAAAGGACAATCCAGCCACTAATATGGCTACACCTACTGTCAATATTTGTTTCATGTTGATCTCCTGGTAAATTATTTCAACCAATCGGCTTTTTTAGGGTCGCCTGTGTAGATATGCCGAATAAAAGCCATGATGTGTAACAGTTCATCGGTACTAAAGTTGACGTATTGCGGCCCCATCATGCCGTTGGCCCCGCCAAACAAAATCTCGAATAAGCCCTGGTCGGTAGCGTTACGCGGATAGGTCCAATAGTCATCAGCCAGCCCCGGCCCGAGTTTGCCTTCCGCCTCATGACCGTGGCAGCCGGAACAGCCGGTCATATACAGGCTTTCACCTTTTTTGATTGCCTCTTCGTTGCCGTTGTAGGGGTTTTTACCGGTCTGCATAAACTGCTTGAAGACCTCGGTATTACCGCCTTTTTTGGCGAAGCTTAAATCGAGTACTTCCCCGGTGATGGAATTGCGCAAGGTAATGTCGGCATGAGCCGTAGACATCGCCAGCACTCCAATGCCGAGGGTTGCAGCGTTTATAAAAGATTTAAATGTCATTTTTGTCTTTCCTGTTAGTTCATGGAGAGGGCGGTATCGGGTTCATCCAAGAGAGGAATACCTTCCGCTTCCAAGATTTCGGCGAAATCGTCTTCTGCATTTCTGATCAACGTATTCAGCTGTTCCAGTAAGGCTACGTCTCCCTTACGTACACCCATTGAGGTGCTGTAATGGAAACCGACTTTTTCACCATCTGCCCGTTGATTGTTGTCCGGAATGACCGTCATGGTCAGCGGCGTTGTGGATGACTGAACATAACGCGCCGCAGCCGGCCCCCACAACACAGCCACTTCGGCTTTGCCAGACGCCACCTCGTTAACCAGCTTTTCAGTGTCGTACTTGATGTATTGGTTACGTTTAGACTTAAAGCCGACCAACTCTTGCTGGTAGTTGAACATGTCGCTGTAACGACCTATGGCCCGCAGCATGGTTTCCGCCGGTGTTCCGGGGATAAAGGCAATGCGCTTGGCTGTTTGCAAGGCGTCACTATTCCAGTTTTGCAGATCCAGTTCGTCCTGTTCCCGGCTGATAAATACGTAGCCGGAGCGGTAATAAGGCACCGTGGTGTACAGCCTGGTATCGCCGTAATCGACGCCCATTACCACGTCGCACAAACCTTTATCGAGGTAATCGCGAATGAAATAGCGCGGATCCTTCCAGGCAATAGATTCCAGCTTGCGCCCCAATTGCTCGGCAACATAGTGCGCCAGTTTGTTTTCAAAACCCTCGCCGGCCTGATTGGAATACGGCATTTCGTTTTCGGCCGTACAAACTTTCAGAGTTGGCTGTTCGGCGTGCACGGATGCCATGCCCAAGCCCAGCGTTAAAGCGGTAAAAATGCGCGTCGTTGTTTTCATGGGTATTTTTTTGAATTAATTTGTAGGTTGGGTTAGGCGATGCCGTAACCCAACAATTGATCATCAATGTCGGGTTACGCTATCGCTAACCCGACCTACGTTTTTATAAAGAGAACACCATGACACCGCCGCCCATTTGGGTATGATGCGCCAGCTCTTTAAACGCACCTACAGCGCCCAAACCTGCTGTTGGATCCGCCAAATCGAACACTAGTCCTACGCCGGGCCAGCCGCCGACACCGTAATAAATCGCCACATATTGCTTGTTATTGTGTTTATAGGTGATTGGATGACCAATAACGCCGGATGGCAATTTGAACTTCCACAACTCTTCGCCGGTTTTGGAATGGCGAGCCTTGATATAACCGTCCAGGGTACCGTAGAACACCAGGTCGCCCGCAGTGGCCATGGTGCCACCCCAAACCGCAAATTTTTCCTGAACTTCCCATTCCATTTTTCCGGTGACTGAATTCATGGCTTTTACTTGCCCCAAAGTGCCTTTAGGCCCTGGATACATGTTCAAAGTCGCACCGACGAAAAATTGACCGGCGCGGTATGGCAACATAAACGGTTCCCAGTCCATACAGATATGGTTGGTACCCATGAAGAACAGTTGCTTGTTCGGATCGTAGGATTCGATACCTTGGTTGTGATAACCCATCGCCGACGGGCAGATCCCGGTGGCTTGGTGATCCATGTGGGTTGAATACTCGGGATCGCGCACCGGCAAACCGGTTTTCAGGTCAACTTTTTTCACCCAATTGACGGTGTCGTCAATTTTGAAAGCATTAACCAGATCGCCGTTTTCACGGTTGAGGGTATACACCAAGCCATTACGATCAGGATGCGTCAATAGCTTGGTCATTTTGCCGTCGACCATTTGCTCGGACAGCCCCATGTAGTTAACACCGGCGTAGTCCCACTCGTCATGCGGGGTTTTTTGGTAGCCGAACTTGGCTTCACCGGTATTGACGTCACGACCCCAGATGGTCATAGTCCATTTGTTGTCGCCTGGACGCATGGTTTCATTCCAGGGCGCCGGATTGCCGGAGCCGTAGTAGAGCATTTCCAAGTCGCTATCATAGGCATACCAACCCCAGTTGGTGCCGCCGCCTATTTTCCAGGCATCGCCTTCCCACGTTTTTAAGCCCAAGCCAAACTGTCCGTAGTGCGGATTGGCGCTGTTGAAATCTTTTGCCAGCTTGATGTCTTCATCCGGACCTGTGGCATAAACCCGCCAGGCTTGCTTACCGTCCTTAATGTTGTAAGCCGTCGCATAACCACGCACCCCCAGCTCGGCACCCGCCGAACCCACGATGACTTTGTCTTTAACCACGAACGGCGCCATGGTCAATGTGGAACCCATGGCAATATCCGAGTTTTCCATTTTCCATAGCAATTCGCCGGTTTTAGCATTAACGGCGACCACATGGCCGTCCAATTGATTGATAAAAATGGTTGCCGGGTAGTCTTTGCCAGCGGGCGCATAAGCCAGGCCGCGATTGACGACATCACAGCACGCTACAGCACGCGCTGCCGGATTCTGCTTAGGCTTGTACTGCCACATGATTTTGTCTGGCTCATCCAGGCTGATGGCAAATACATTATTTGGATAAGGCGTGTGCACATACATAATGCCATCAATCACTAACGGTCCGCCTTCATGGCCATTCAAGACGCCGGTTGAGAATGACCAAGCCACTTTCAGGTTCTTCACGTTGTTGGCATTGATGTCGATCATTTCGCTGAAATGAGTCGAACTGTAATCTTTGGTCTGCATCACCCAGTTGGTATTCTGCTTGGCGAGCTGTTCCAGTTCTTTGTTGGCCTGCGCTGGCTGAGCCATACTTAAGACGCCTCCCGCCACTAAAGCAGCAGCTTTCCCCACTATGCGCAAATCGAGTTGTTGCATGTTTCCTCCAGGATTTTTATTCTTTAAAAGAGGCGTGGCACTGCCGATTGAAAGCATTAATTGCAAATCAGCTTTCTTGATCATAACCGCATCACAGGTAAGCAACCGCTCAGGCCACGCTGATCAGCATGTTATAGAAACACTCGTCACGACAGTTACGGAAGAAATCACGAAGGCTTCGGGAATTCTACAAGAAAAGCACAAGGAAACTTTCCCGTTAAAGATCAAATATTTGAAATGAAATAAAGGAAAATATCCCGTGGTTAAGCCGGCATAAAGCAAGGACAATGGAATAGCTTACGCAGGGGCAATGCAATGCCGAATACATTGCATTACACGTTAATATTTCTTGCTTTTAATACTTCAAGTGTCCAAAAAAATATCAGTGTTATTGGTCGATGACCACGCGGTAGTCAGAGCCGGCTACAAAACCTATTTATCGCTTTCGGAACGTATAAGCGACATATTCGAGGCAGAGCGTGGTGAAATTGCTTGTCAGCTCTATGCTCAACTGGAGCCGGACTTGGTGGTTATGGACCTTTCCATGCCGGGTTTTGGCGGCTTGGAAAGCATACGCAGACTGATAAATAGACATCCGCATTGCAAGATTTTGGTATTTAGCATCCATAACGAGCCGGTCTATGTCACTCGAGCCATAAAAGCCGGCGCCAAAGGTTACATTACTAAGAGCAGTGCGCCGGAAACCTTGATTTCAGCCGTTTGCCTGATTGCGGAGGGCGGTACGTTTGTGGAGCCTAGCATAGCGCAGCAATTGGCGGTCAGTGTGGCAACGGAGATGGACGAATCAGCCAGAATAAAATCCTTGTCGCCGCGCGAGTTTGATATTTTTCGCTTGCTGGCCACCGGCATGAGTACGCGGGAAGCGGCGGAGAGTTTGTGCTTAAGTTATAAGACGGTTTGTAACCACAACACCTCGGTTAAGGAAAAATTAGGCATCAAAACCTTGTCTGAATTAGCTTTACTGGCGAACAGGCACGGAATCGTTAATCGTAGTCAACCGTGACCGGTAAAGACGGTATTCCCGTTGAACAGGCCGGGCGC
Organism: Methylomonas sp.; assembly: GCF_023228165.1. Classification (GTDB taxonomy): domain Bacteria; phylum Pseudomonadota; class Gammaproteobacteria; order Methylococcales; family Methylomonadaceae; genus Methylomonas. Next base: position 46,817 of record NZ_JALOBS010000013.1, read on the forward strand.
GGCAACAGCCAGCCCGGCACCAACCCGCTCAGACTTTTGCGGCGACTTTGTCTCGAATCACCTGTTTTGCCAGATACTTTGCAACACCGGTCGGTTTTGTAGCCTTGGTATGTTTTTCCAAGTATTTTTCCACACCGGTTTTCTCGGCATTCGACATCCGCAGGTATCTTTCCACCCCTGTTAAGACAGTTGCGCTGGATTCAGGCGTGGCGGGCTTGCCGGTGGTAAAAAAACTGGCATTCCGTAAGCGTTTTTTACTAACCAGCCACAACATCAAAACGCCCAACAGCACAATACCCGGGTAGAGAAGATCATAGCTGGGCGAATTGGACGAAGTGCTCGCTGGAGCACTTGCTTTGCTGGTTGCCAACTCTGGCTGTTGATCCATGGTTTCCACAGCAATGCCGGGCCTGTTCGACTTACCTTTGTCGCCTGTGGCTGATGGGCGTATTTGGGGAGATGACGGCTCAACCTGTGTTATTGATGTCGCTGACGCAGCCGGAGAATTCTGCGGCCGGTTTGCGGGAGTGATTTTAAATTCTGAAGCGGCGTAGCTGTTCTGGGGTTGATATTCAGCCGGTTCGTATACCGTTTCGGCAAGCGCGCAATTTGCTAGCAAGGATAGTGCAGCGATAGAACCGGTGATAAATTTTATATTTGTCATATCTGCTCCTGAGGGATTGAATTTTGTTTGCGAATCGCGGTCGGCATGACTAGCAGCCACAGACGATAGACGGTCATTGCCTTTAAAGCTCAGGGCTCCAATTTGTTTTTTAAACCGGTCAGCCCGTTGATGAGGAATTGGTTCATGGCTTTGACGGCCGCTGCGTCACTTAAGGAATCGGCGGGGGAATTACCCGTATCGCCACGATAAAACCGGCTTTTTAAAGTGACTACGCTTTGACTAGCTTGTTCGCCTGCCGTTACTTTCAACTCGATAGTATAGGAACTGGCCGGAAAGGCTTGGGTATTCTCGGATTTCAATCGATAACTGTATTCACGATCTTGCTCGCTGAAATAGTCCAACTCTTCCAATAAAGTCTGACCGCTTTGGAAAGTCAAAGTACGTTTACCACCCGATTGGCTAAGGCCGTCGCCTTCGCTCTTGCTGAGGTCGGGATGCCATTCGGCAATATCGCCGAATCGTTTCGCTAAATCCCAAACCTTATCCGGCGCGACATTTATGATAATGGATTCTTTGGCCTTTTGCGGTGTAGGGCCATGGGCCAATGTGGATATGCTCACCAGAGAAAGACCTATCATGAGTATCATATTTCGCATAACGTTAACCTAGTATCGTCAAAAGAGTCATATTATCGATTGAAAACATTTTTAAACATTGGGAATAAAGCCCGTTTGCATAGACGAACAATTCCTTGCGAGACTGCCTGAACAAGCAGACTATAGGAAAAATTCTTATTTTGACGGGCAGCGGCTGAGGCTCGGAAGGCTCATGGTAAGGTTTGGTTTTTGATCTTTCTCTTCTAAGCCAATGAAATCATCCATCCTTACTGCACTGCTTATTTGCCATACGGTGACAGCCAGCGCCGAAACCTTGTTTGTGACCTTGGAAAAAGATAACGCTCTGGCTGTGGTCGATCCGCTGACGGGGAAATTATTGTCCACTGTACCGGTTGGACAGCGGCCGCGCGGCATTGCTATCAGCCCCGATGGCAAAACCTTGTATGTAGCTACCAGTGACGACGACACTATTCAGGTCATCGACAGCGAAACGCTAAAAATCACTAGCAAATTACCATCCGGAGAAGACCCGGAAACGTTTGCCTTGAGTCCTGACGGCACAGCGCTGTTCGTATCCAATGAGGACGACAGTATGGTCACTGCGATTGATTTGAAAAAAGGTGAGGTCAGTAAAACGGTGCAGGTGGGCGTGGAGCCGGAAGGCATTACCGTGAGCCCGGATGATCGCTGGCTGGTGAGCGCGACCGAAGCTACCAATATGCTGCATTGGATTGATCGCAAAACCCTGGAAGTGGTTGATAACACGCTGGTCGATCCCAGGCCGCGCGCCTTAAGCTTCACGGCTGATAATCAACAACTTTGGGTAAGCTCGGAGATGGCAGGGACCACGATGGTGCTGGATGCCAATACGCGGCAGATTATCAAAACGATTAAATTCGAAATTCCCGGCATTACGACAGACCTGATTCAGCCAGTCGGCGTGATCATCGATCAGCAGCGCCAAAAAGCCTATGTGGCTTTGGGTCCCGCAAATCGGGTGGCGATGATCAATGCGCAGACGTTAGAGGTGGAAAAGTATTTTCTAGTGGGAGAACGGGTTTGGAATCTGGCTTTTTCTCCGGATCAAAAACGCTTGTACACCACTAACGGCGCCAGTAACGACATTTCCATCATCGATCTGGACAAACAGCAAGTCACAAAATCGATTGCTGTGGGGCGTTATCCCTGGGGTGTTGCGGTTAAACCCTAACGCATTTTCTACGCCAGGAAGCCGGCTGGTATGAGTATTCGCTACCAAATCAGCATTCGTATCTTGTTGTCATCGCTTTGCATTCTGATTTTAGGCGGGGCGATTGCCATTTGGCAGGCGCGCCAAGCGGTGAATAAAGAAGTGGATGCCTCGATCAGCTCTGCTTTGCAATTCATTACGCTGGGCGGTTCGGAAAACACCTCATTGAAGCTAGACGATCTCAGCCCTTTAGGGGCTTTGCGTCAAACCCGCCACCTGACGATCGAATTGCAGAAATCCAATGGCGATTTGCGGCAACTGACTGAGGATCAGACAACTAGAGAACCCGAGGCTATGCCGCCGACGTGGTTTATTCGTTTTGTTCTAGATCAGTATCCGGAAGTAAAAAAGCAAATTCATACCAGCGACGGGCAAACAGTCACTTTGCTGATAAAAGCGCAACCCCTGGATGAAATCACCGAAGTATGGGAAGAAAGCGTGGCTTTTTTTCTGTCGATTTCGCTATTGACCGTCCTCAGTTTCTTGGCGGTGAACTTGGTATTGAACAAATCGTTTCAAGCGATCGGGTTGATTGTCGATGCCTTGCGCATGATAGAAACAGGTCAATACCGGCAACAGTTGCCGTGTTTCGAAACCCCCGAGTTCGACATCATCGCCAAAGCCATCAATCAAATGACCAGCGAACTGGAAAAAGCGCAAGACCAGAACCGTTCGCTCGCTCAGAACTCCCTGGCAATTCAGGAAGATGAGAGACAACGCCTATCGCAGGAACTGCATGACGAGTTAGGACAATCGCTCACTGCGATTAAAGTAATGGCAGTTGCCGCCACTCATAAAAAAGCCGATCCGGGTAAGATTTCGGTATCCATAACCGATATTTGCGACCATCTGATGGGCGTGGTGCGGTCCATGATGCAGCAATTGCATCCTTTGATCTTAACTGAGCTAGGCCTGAAAGCGACCTTGGAGGATATGGTTAATCACTGGTCCGAGCGCAACCCGGACCTGTGTCTGTCTTTGCGGTGCTGCGACGAAGTGGATTACCTGGAAAAAAATGTCACGATACAGATTTTTCGGGTGATCCAGGAATGTTTGACCAATGTAGTGCGTCATGCACAGGCGCGGCGAGTGAATATAGCCTTGGAGATGGCCGATGATCCGGAAAATACCTTGCAGATTCAAGTACAGGATGACGGCCTAGGCTGCGATCTGAGCAGCATTACCAGGGGTTTTGGCTTACTCGGCATGAAAGAACGCATACAGTCCCTGGCGGGCGAGTTAACATTGCAATCTACGCCGAATCACGGCATGACAATCACTGTCAGTATCCCACTGTCTTGAATGGAGCCGATGCGGCTGGTTAATTCCACCGATAGTGCGGCATCCCCCCTGTCGATCGTCGGTTACGTGCGGTTATGAGGTGAAATTGGGCGTGATTCTGCCTTACGATTTTTTCCGCCGACCACAATTTTGTGAAGCTTATCCTGTTTTTCTGCGATTTTATTCTGTCGAGGCGGGGTGATTCAGGTCGCCGGCTGACTATCCGGGTAGCGCTATGACTGATATTACGGCGCATCGGTTTGCTCGCTTGCTTTAGTTTCCGGCAATAGCGCTTCTATCATCCGCAGCGCCTGATTCAACGTTTGCTCTAGATTAAAGCCGGCATGGTGCTGGGTAAATGCCTTAGCCTGTTGCCGCCGGTCGTTTAGGGGTGGGGTTCGATGATGGCTGTAGTATAGGGACCGTTACCTGCTGCTTGTCCGATTCCATATTCATTTTAGCGCGTAAGCTTTTAAATTCAGTTGCGACAATAAACTACCTGATTAGCAACAGCGTAATACGCCGAATGATTGAAGGCTAACTGCAGCCTAGACGTCCCATGACACGCCTTGAGCCGCGACTTGAGTCAACCATCGACAACGCCGTTTTCGGTTTTGGTCCTGCCATACCCTGAAATCTTTGAATGTCGCAATTGACTGCAGACAGGCAATCAAAGTAGCGCGATTAATTAGAGAACGCGATCTAACTTGGGTTAATTTGGTACGAATATATTTGCCGGATGGCAAGTGATGCATCAATTGATTTAGACCGAACGCAGTCAAAACAACTTATCCACCAGCGACATCACAATCTCCACGGCAATCAACCAGATGATGATCCATTCCAATGCCGATGAATGCTGGTGTTTTTGTTCGTCGGCCAGCATTTCCAACAGCTCATGGATGGTTTCCAGTTTTTTCGACAGCACATCGGTGCGTTGGCGAATTTCCAGATAGTTGGCGGCCATGGAATAGATCTGCTGGTATTCGGGATGCTCCCAAAAAAACTCCGGAATATCCAGCAAATCGTAATTCAAAATAATATCGCTCTTAGTCAAAAACAGCTGGCCGCGTATTTTGGCCATGGCTTTGCGATTTAGTTTGATAATGCCTTCCCGCGCCAGCGCCCGCGGTAAATAGCTGGTGGCGCGAATAGTATCTATGGCGTGCCCTTCAAACGCGGCCAATTTAATGGATTGGGCCATCGCATGCGACAGCGCCAGCAACACTTTAACGTCACCGGACTGCAATTCGATGTGATCATGTTGAAATCGGTCTTGTTCGCAGCCTATCTCGTAGCTGAAGTTGTCTTCCTGCGGGTCGGCATAGGGATTGTTAGCATAATCCAGCAAATTTTCGCGCAAACTTTGCCGATCATCCAGATTGACATTCCAGTGCACCACCACGCCATAGGAAAACACCGCTGAAACACCGGTTTTGTAGTCGACAATTAAGGCGTTTCTGAAGACTTGAGTGCGGGCACTGTCCAGCAGTTTTTCACGCAGCGTTGCAAACTGAAACGATTGTGCCAAGCATACCGTTAGACAGTGTTTGATAGCCCTATTGTTTGACATGATAGTGTTTTCTGGTTTGGGTTTCGGTATTAGTTTGTAACTCTGATTGGCAAAAGAGTTAAAATAACGGTTTTTATTCTATCAATAACGCTGATCGCTTTGTGCCATGCAAACTAACTATAACACCGATGATTTAAGAATTTGCGAAACCACGGACGTGGTCCCGCCGATTCGGGTTCATGAAGAAATCCCGATGACCGAAAAGGCGGCAGAAACCATTTTGCATGCCAGGGCGGCGATTCACAATATTCTCATCGGTGCGGACGACCGTTTGCTGGTCATAATCGGCCCTTGTTCGATACACGATCCTAAAGCCGCCGTAGAGTACGCCGGCAAACTTAAAACCATGATCGATGAACTGCAAAACGATCTGGTGATTGTGATGCGGGTCTACTTTGAAAAGCCGCGCACCACCGTGGGCTGGAAAGGCCTGATCAACGACCCCGATTTAAATGCCAGTTTCAATATCAACAAGGGTCTGCACATGGCTCGTCAAGTATTATTGGATGTCAACGATCTGGGAGTGCCGGCAGCTACCGAATATCTGGACTTGATTACGCCGCAATACGTGTCCGATCTGATTTCGTGGGGCGCTATCGGCGCCAGAACCACCGAAAGCCAGGTGCACCGCGAGCTGGCCTCGGGTTTGTCCTGTCCGGTCGGTTTTAAGAATGCTACCGACGGCGGCGTCAAAATCGCTATCGACGCCATTAACGCCGCCATGAGCCCACATCACTTCCTGTCGGTTACCAAGGAAGGCCGCACCGCGATATTTTCCTCGAAAGGTAACGAAGACGCCCATATCATTTTGCGCGGCGGCAATGACAGACCCAATTACGATGAGGTCAGCGTCGAACAAGTAGCCGAAGGCTTGATGGAAGCACGTCTGCGCCCCAATATCATGATCGACTTCAGCCATGCCAACAGCATGAAAAAATACGAACGGCAAATGCTGGTAGCCCAAGACGTGGCGGGACAAATTCGCCAGGGCGACCACCGTATCATAGGCGCCATGGTGGAAAGCCATTTAGTGGCGGGCCGCCAGGATGTGGAAGACTGCAAACCGTTGAACTACGGACAAAGCATCACCGATGCCTGTCTGGGCTGGGACGATAGCGTCAAATTACTACACGATCTGGCCGGCGCCGTGCAACGTCGCCGCGCCGCCGACACCCACACAGGGAATAAGATAAAGCAAGGTTTAACAGCATGAAAATACAGGTTAATGGCGATAGCCGGGAATATGGGGACAACTGCACCGTTGCCGATGTAATCGCTGATTTGGGCTTGACCGGCAAACGTATTGCCGTGGAATTGAACAAGGAAATTTTGCCGTTTACCCAGCACAACAGCCAGCCGATCAACGACGGCGACAGACTGGAAATCGTGCAGGCTATCGGCGGCGGACAAGATGATTATTTCACCCTGGCCGGCAAACAATACCGATCTCGCCTGCTGGTAGGCACCGGTAAATACAGCGATTTGGAAGAAACCCGTTTGGCGATAGAGGCCAGCGGCGCGGAAATCGTCACGGTAGCCATCCGCCGTACCAACATCGGCCAAAACCCCGGCGAACCCAATTTGTTGGATGTCATCTCCCCGGACAAATACACCATTTTGCCTAATACCGCCGGCTGCTACAGCGCTGAAGATGCGGTACGCACCTGCCGTTTGGCCCGCGAACTGCTAGGCGGCCATAAGCTGGTGAAACTGGAAGTGCTGGCCGACCAGCTGACTTTATTCCCCGACGTGGCCGAAACCTATGTCGCCGCCGAATTACTGGTCAAGGATGGCTTCGACGTAATGGTATACACCAACGACGATCCGATTGCTGCCAAACGTTTGGAAGAGATCGGTTGCGTGGCGGTAATGCCATTGGCCGCGCCGATCGGTTCAGGCCTGGGGATTCGTAATCCTTACAACATTTTGACCATCGTCGAAAACGCCAAAGTACCGATTTTGGTCGACGCCGGCGTCGGCACCGCCTCGGACGCGGCGATTGCCATGGAACTGGGTTGCGACGGCGTATTAATGAACACCGCTATTGCCGCGGCAAAAAACCCGATATTAATGGCTTCGGCAATGAGAAAAGGTATAGAAGCCGGTCGCGAAGCGTTTTTAGCCGGCCGCATGCCGCGCAAGCGTTTTGCATCCGCGTCTTCGCCGATCGACGGGTTGTTCTTGTAAGCAATCGGGCCAGTGTTTGAAGCCGGTACCATAATCCTGGATTTAGCCATCTCGCTAGCCGAGCTGTGAATTGAAAAAGTCCGGGCTTGCCTGACGTTGCTATTGCGCCGCTCGGGCTACTCGGATGCCCGCAGCGCTGAATTCATTAATCGCCTGAGCTGGATAAGTTTCGCTATAGTGATTGGATTTTTGGTTTTTCTCGTTATCAGGTTTAGCTGAATATGATAAAAGTCGCTTATGAACGACGACACTGAAGTGCTGTGCTACTGCAGCGGTACCACAACCGGGCAAATCAAAAAACTGCTGGAACAAGGTACGGTCGATATTGACCGGATCTCCCGCATTACCGGCGCACTTTCCGGTTGCGGCGGTTGTGAATTCGACTTGCAAGCCTTGGTAGACAACTACAAAGCAACGGAAAACTGAAATGGGCTGCTGTGACGATCCCACCGAATTGCCAAGAATGGATCGCCGTGAGTTGATCCGCTTACAGGAGCAATACGGCGATCTGGTGCGGGATTTATTTACCGAAGACCCGGAAAAGGTCATTCTGAAATTGTTGAACACCAGCAACGCTTATCTGACCGAATTGGCGGCGTTGCGGGCGCATCATGCCGCAGTGAGATTAAAAGCTATCGATTTACTGGAAAAACCCAGCAAACCAGTGTTGCAACAGATTCTGCAAAAAGAGCCGGGGTCGACGTTTGGGTTGGCAGCAAAGGCACGCTTGGATGTTTTAGCCCTTTAGCTCGGATGCAATTAGAGGTGGATGATTACTCAGGCAGTCATCCATGCGACTTACTAGCAATTATTCTAGCCTCTACGGACTAACCAACAGGATATAAAATGACAAAAAAACGGCTCAATTTTATCAGCTTAGTTCTTTTTATAGCTCTTGTATTTTCAATTATCTGGTTCGTTAATTTTTGGTTAAAATCCCGCGAATTTTCTACAGAATATCAAGTCAGCACAAGATATTTTTCTAACGTAAGAAACTCAAATAACATTAAGGTTGCGCTAATCGGAGATAGTTGGGTTGCTGAAAAAAAGCTTGATGATTTCCTAGCCTTACATCTTTCGAAGCGGGGATGGAATACTGAAATAATTAGCTTCGGCCAAAAAGGAGCCAGATCGAAATTCATTTATCAAAATCTTTTCAAATCCAATAGCCAAATAAACTCTAGTTACGATGTCCTTTTTGGTGATCCAATCAATATATGTGTAGTTATTGCAGGCGTTAACGATAGCTCATCTTATATTGGCGCTGACTTTTATGCATACCATGTGGCGTTAATTGTCAAGAGCTTACGAAAACGCGGTATATTTCCGTTCATTCTTGAGGTTCCTGAATTTGGTATTGAAGAAGCCGAATCAAAAAACCCAATAGGCTATATCAGAAGACGTTTAATGCGAATCGCATATCACTCAGGAAAAGTTGATGTAATTAATGACTATAGGCTAGCTCTGGAAACAACATTACATGAAAAGTTCAAAAAAGATGAGTATGTCATTATTAGGTTCAATAATGTCTCGACTGATTACAAAAGCACTAAAAATCTTTTTAATTCAGATTTAATCCATTTAAGCGAAGAAGGTCGAAATCTTCTAGCATTAACTATTGCTAATGCCATAAATAACAAGCTAAGCCAGAATAATACAGCAGCGTATAGATCACCATAACTTTGGCCTGGTCTATTTATACCGGCTTGCAAGCAACCCATTTCCATGACTGAACTCAAAAAAATCGACCCCACCCGCATCCGTAGCTTCATCCGCCGCCAAGGTCGCGCCACGGCCGGACAGAAGCAGGCGCTTGAGAGCCATTGGGACAAATATTGCCTGTCGCCGCAGGCTGATTTCGAAACGGGACTAGCCTTCGGCCGGCAAGCGCCGCTGATAGTCGAGATCGGTTTCGGCAACGGCGACAGTCTGGCGGCGATGGCGGAAGCCCATCCCGGGTTAAATTACCTCGGGATTGAAGTACACCGGCCAGGCGTAGGGCATTTAATCATGCTGCTGGAGCAGCGCGGCATCGGCAATGTGCGAATTTTTCACCACGATGCCGTCGAGATTTTAGAGCAGAAAATTCCCGACCAAAGCCTCGCCGGCCTGCACTTGTTTTTCCCCGACCCCTGGCACAAGCGCCGCCATCATAAACGCCGCATCGTACGTCCCAGCTTTCTGGATTTGTTGAACAAAAAGCTGGCGGTTGGCGGCTATTTCCATGCAGCTACCGATTGGCAGGATTATGCCAAGGACATGTTGAAAACCTTATCCGCCGATAGCGGCCTGAAAAACACCAGCCCGACCGGCGACTATTGTCCGCGCCCGGATTATCGGCCTTTGACCAAGTTCGAAAATCGCGGCCTTAATTTAGGCCACGGTGTGTGGGATTTGATTTTCACCAAGCTTTAAACTGGAACGCCCTGCATCGCCTCGGTAAACAGGTCGAGGTTACGCTCTCGCTAATCCGGTCTGTTAGCTGGCGTACATCTTGGTTTGTACTCCGATGCGTTTTGACTTTTCATAGCCGCAATTACTGGAAGCCACCCGCTTGAATCCCTTACGCCAACTGATTTCCCAAACAGCCATTTACGGACTGAGCAGCATACTCGGCCGATTTTTGAATTATCTGCTGGTGCCGCTGTATACCTACACCTTCAGCGCCAGCGAATATGGCGTGGTTTCGGAGTTTTATGCATATGCCGGTTTTTTTGCCGTGGTCTTGGTATGCGGTCTGGAAACCGGCTTTTTCCGTTTTAGGCAAAAGCCGGAATACGCCGGCGAAGCTGTTTACAGTAACGGCTTAAGTTTTTTACTCTTGCTCAATCTGCTATTTGTGGGGGCGGCTTTCTATTGGCAACAGCCTTTAGCCAATGCCTTACGCTATCCGGACCATCCTGAATATCTGCTCTGGTTTGCCTGCATTCTGGCACTGGACGCCATCACCGCGCTACCGTTCGCCCGTCTGCGCGCGGAAAATAAGGCTTGGCGTTTTGCCGGCATTCGGATGGCGGAGATTTTTATCACCATCGGTTTAAATCTGTTCTTTCTGCTACTGTGTCCTAAATGGCTGGCATTGTGGCCGGATTCGGCCATTGCGGAAATTTACAACCCGGACGTAGGCGTCGGTTATATCTTTTTATCGAATCTGCTGGCCAGTATCTGCAAACTGGCTTTATTGCTGCCGGAGTTTCGGGCTGTACCTGTGCAATTCAAGCTGCATATTCTCGGCCCGATGGCGCGCTATTCGCTGCCCATGGTAGTAATCGGTTTTGCCGGCATGGTCAACGAGATGCTGGATAGAGCCATTTTAAAAATCATGCTGCCCTATGATTTAGTCACCAATTTAAAAATGTTGGGCATATACGGCGCCTGTTACAAATTGTCGATTTTAATGAGTTTATTCGTGCAAGCGTTTCGTTATGCCGGCGAACCGTTTTTCTTTTCCTATGCCGGCCGGGCCGACGCCAAGCGCACTTATGCACTGGTGATGCAGTATTTTGTGATTGCCGGCGTGTTTATCTTTTTGCTGGTGATGCTGTATATCGACCTGTTTAAATATTTTATAGGCGCGGAATTCCGCACCGGCCTGACTGTGGTACCCATTTTATTGCTGGCCAACCTGTGTTTAGGGATTTATGTCAACTTGTCGGTTTGGTACAAACTCAGTGATCGAACCGGATTGGGGGCCTGGGTGTCCTTGGCCGGCGCTGTAATAACCATAGCGCTGAATATCTGGTGGATTCCATTATGGGGATACGTCGGCTCAGCCTGGGCAACGCTGGCCTGTTATTTTTTCATGGTTTGCCTATCATGGTTGCTAGGACGCCTTTACTATCCGGTGGATTATCCGCTGGGCAAAATCGGCGCGTACCTTACGCTGGGTATAGGGCTGTACGTTGCCAATCATTATCTAGTAACGGCCTGCCAATGGAATAACTGGCTTAGCGGCACGGCGGGATTGATAATCTACCTCGGCATTGTCGGATTCCTCGACGTACGGCCGCTATTGCAGCGGCATGCCTAGCTACATTCACTGTTGTAACCGCTTAATTGCTGCCACAGGCAAACCACAACACTAACCGAGTTTTACCTGACTGCACCCAACAAAAACTGTCACTTATGTCAGGACCAAAGTGACAAATATTGTCGTACCAAGCTTAATTACGCTCGGCAAGCTAAGCTCAAGCCGCATTTTTTCACTTTAATTTGATAGTGGCACTTTCTTTGCTGCGTTAATAACAACACGATTTAATGACAGTTATCTAGCAACGTATGCGTTGCAACCGCTTTCGGGTGACCAAGATGAACAGTAAATTCAACAAAGCTAGTCCATTCAAAAATGCTAAGCCAGGGTTCGAACTGAATCCAAGTTACATCTATGATATAGACTTAATCATTCAAGCAAAAAACTGGAAAAACCCGGATACTAAAATTAACCCGTCTGCTGAACAAAAGAACTCGTAACGGCTACACTTGAATAAGCTGCAATATACCGCATTTAAATTCGGGAGAACCACAGTTAACTAATCGCGCCGACCTACGCAATCAGTTTAACAGTCATTAAATGAATCGATTCTGAGAAAGTGCTTCGCTCATAAAGCTGGGATGCACATTAGCCGACTGGTTTGAAAACCTCTACCAGTCGGTTTTTTTTGACCACCTGACTCTGTTTTTAAAACAACGCCGGTGAAATTGGTATAAAACGCGTGTTACAAACGACATCATTCGGATTTGACGCAATGGTTTCGAAGCTTATTGTTCCGTTTCACCACTATGCCAAGCTTCGGAGGCAATTTCCGCTAGCTCTTTAAGTACATTTAATAGCAGGCGCGCACCGCCATAAGCCAAACCCGCAAACACCAATATGATTATTAATTTCATAGCTTCCCCCTCCAAAACCGATGGATATGTCGGGAGTTTGCCACCTTCTCAATAAAACTCAATAGTGCTTTTAGCCAACTTTACAGCCTAATGTCGGTTGTTTTTTTACAACTTGACCTAAAACAACTTGTTGAAATACTTTATTAAAGTTAAATCGATATAAAAATTTTTGCGGGAAATAGTCAAATCCGGCAGATGGCCGACTTAAATCAGGTGGCCATCTGCCGGGAGAGGTGGAAACCGAGAAGAAAGTATTAGTCGGCTTTCAAAGCCAGCGTGGCCTTAGCCGCAACAAACCTTGGCTCGGTTAACCCAGGAATTTGACGTTCATCAAAATCAAATTGTCGACAGGAAAAAGCAATCGAGCGAACAGGCCGTCGAGGTATTTGGCAAAGCCGACGGAATCCAACTCGCCCCGGTTGATTTACCGGTTCAACATGGCAAAATCGGTCAGCAAACTCTGCAGAATGATTTTTTACTTGCGCTCATTGGCTGGAGCGGGCGCTGAACAAGGCTGGATTGCTGAGTCGCAAAGCGATGATAAACCGTCAATCCGAGCATCCCATGAATCAGCAAGTGTTGTTGGACATTGGTCGCGGCAGTGTCTACTAGCCGTTAAGCAGGTTCCGAATCTGATCTCGACATCATGCGGCGGCTAAATAAGCTGCACTTGACTCCATGGGGGTGCGCATGAGCATCGAAGCGATTTATTGCCAACCCCATGCCCGCAGAAACAGCCGGGGCACGAAACCTATCCCCACTCGTTGCGCGGCATCACCATTAATCGCGCCAACCAGGCGCCGGCGCGGGATACGACCTATATCCCCCCCGGCGAAAGGCTTTGTGTATCTAAAACCGGGCCAGCCGAAAAGCCTTGGCAGCGCAGGTCGCGACCACGCTGAAAGCCTGCCATGCTGTCTATATCCTGGGGCAGACCTTCCGACCGCACGGCAAACCGGAGAACGTCGGCAGCCAATTCACCGCCAAACCTTTGTCGATGCCGTGAAAACCCAGGCTGCTTGCACAGTATGGGCGATCGAGGCACTTGGCGGACAAAGGTTATTCCGGATTGAAGCTCGCCTCTGCATTGATCTGATCGGACAACACCGATGTCAAAATACCCTTTAGCTATAACGGCAACACATTCTGCAAATGGCGATGGCGGTTAACCGCGAAAGCCCAAACTCAATTTTTCCCTTTAAATTTCGTCTGCCAGATTAACCAGCCGGCAACCGGCAGCAGCATCGGCAAGATGAGTCCGACCCCAAAAAGATCGCTAGGGATAAATGCGGCGCCGTTTCCAGCCAACGCGGCCGCAAACACCCCGTTGGCAAAAAAGGAAACAAATAAAAATGGCATTAATTCGACGCCACCGGCTCCGGCGGTAAACGTAACAGCCTCCGCCAGAACCGGTATGGGCCGAGTCACCGCCAAAACCAATAAGGTAGGAGACTGAGGCAGTGCCTCACCCGAGCGCGACGACACAGCCCGCCCCAGGTAATATCCAATCAAATTCCCCAGCATCAACCCGCTCCAGCACCAGAACAGTCCACTCAAAAAACCCAAACGAGCGCCCAGCATGGTACCGACTATCGTGGATGGAATAGGCAATAGAATATCCGACAACAACAACACTGTACCGGTGACACCGAACAAAAACGCATTGTCATCGGCGGCGGACAGCCAGCTTTGACCCGGCAGTTCTCCGATTACGGCAAAAGGGATAATCGGTATTAACAAGGAAACCATAACGATCAGAAAAAATGACATCGGTTTTTTATCTTTAAACATACCTCTTACCGGTTTTTATTTTCAGTATGCGGGATATGAATCATGCCACATCAAAACTTCACACCCACACCCATGATGAAATTCCTGCCGGGCTCGTTCAAACCCGAACCGTGTACACGGTAATCGGCATCCGACAGGTTTTCCAGCGCCAACGTCAGATTGACGTGTTTGTTGACTCGCCAGCCACCGCGAATGTTGTAGACAGCATAACCCGGAGTGCCGCCCGGCGGTATTCTTTGTGTATCCCGCAGATCGCTGGATGACAATTTATCCTGGTTGCTGGCAAGCGTGATCATCCCTTCTACCCACCAGTTCTTTGCCAGCGAATCCCACCTCAGGCCGAAATTGGCCATCACCGGTATCATCTTCGACATGGGCTCGTCCACCAATTGCGGAGCCGAAGTCGGATAGCCCGCGAGCATACCTTCAGTCCAACTGGCCGAGCTAAATGCCGTCCACTGCGGATCAAAACGATAAGTACCGCCAAACTCGATACCTTGCACAAAGCCGCTACCGGAGTTCTTTTTGGTCACTTCACGTTGTCCATCTATAACGTTGCCCGTTGGAACACGGATAATCATGTCGGTAATGTCGGTGTAAAAATAAGTCAGTTGCGCCGACCAATCTTCGAAATCGGTCTTAATACCGGCCTCATAAGAAATATATTGTTCCGGCTTTAAATCAAGCGTAGATGTTTCTCTTTCGCCGGACAAGGCAGTATCCAATCGGGTTAAATCGGACAGATTTGGCGCTCTAAATCCTTGAGAAACACCCGAAAACACATTCCAGTGGTGCTCTTCATCAATGTGATACATTAGACGGGCGTTTCCTGCCAGATTATTCCAAGCGCTTGAATATGTGGTTTGCAGCCCGCTAACCGGGTCTTTAATCTTCTGCGCATCCACCGCTGCGTGGGTATAGCGTCCGCCGACAGTTAAATCCAACGAATCCAGCAAGGCATATTCGTTTTGCATAAAGATGTCAAACAGGTCGTAGGAAGAGCCATCGGCCACTGGACCTTGAATTTCGGAATTTCTGAAAGAGCCATCAGTATTGTAGTTATTCCTAAAGGAATTCACCGAGTCGTGATAATACTCAATGCCGTAAGTCCACTTGCCAAAATCGCTGGTCTTGTCGGCCTGTATGGTAAGGCCGACCGTATCGACTTGAAAGCCTTGCTGTTGGATGGGATTTCGATTGTTGGCCGTGCCGGCTTTCAATATACGGGTTTCGGATTCGTCCTGTTGTTGAAACGATGTGGTGACGTTCAGATTATCAAATAGGCCATTAAAGTTCTTGCCCTGATATTTTACGTAGGTTAGCTCTCTCTTCTGATCCAACGACCGCTTCTGATCGGTACCCGCTACCGTACCATTCCAGGGAACGGCATACTGCGTGCTATGACTTCGCCAGGCATCATCGATCTGCACGTGCTGATGAACAAATGTCAGTTTAGCGTCCGGCGTCAGCGCATAATCGCCCTTAAAATTGACATCCACGTCGCGGTAACCGGTTTTGGGCTGCAAGCCGACCGGATCGCCAGCGACGACGTCGCCATAATCCTTGTAGGTCAAGCCCAGCAGAAAACCCAGCTTGTCGTCGTAATTGCCGGTGGTTTCCGCATGGCCGGTATGTGAATTTTCGGCATCTGCGAAGCGGTAATAAACATTGGGATGTAAGTTGAATCCTGTTTCGGTGCTGGTATTGCCTTGGCTGATCATGTTAACGGTACCGCCAATCGCATCGCTGCCATAGAGTGCTGAACTAGGCCCCCGGACTACTTCCATTCTACTGATACTGTATGGGTCTACAGTGCCGACATAGTTGTTTGGGCCATCGCGCCAGACCGAGTTATTAAGGCGTATGCCGTCAACCAAAAACAAGGTGCGAAAGCCTGTAAAGCCTCTGATATAGGGCGAGCCTTGCCCATGACCCGTTTTTTGGATCATGATTCCCGGCTCATACTTCAGCGCCTCCGGAACAGTCCGAAAAATGGCTTTGGCCTTATCGCTTTCCAAATCCACCACGCTAGCGGCATAAGGGATTTCCGACAAACTTTTTTCATTCCTGGTCGCCGTAATGATTACTGGGTCGAGTTGCAACGCATCCGTGTCACCATAACCCGCAGCTCCAGCCGAACTCATTGAAACAAGGCAGACCAAATCGGATGCGACTAAAAACCTCAATTTCCTATTCATAAGTATCGGCATCTCCGGATGAGTGATAGTAAATGCGAAGATATTATATGAAAATAAAACTCATTCGCAAGCAATATAAGAGCCAGATAAAGTAACGCTGCACAGCCTAAAAAAACACCTCGAATGTGGATCATTTGCCGGTTATTGACATCGTTTATGCCGCCACCATCCGGAATTAATTTCGATAAAACCGGCTTATTCGCCATCAGAATATCTAATGGCATATATTCACCCAGCGCTTGGTTATATATATTGAGCGATGTATTCAGAGTTCCGATTCGAGCGCCTATTGTATAAAGCCCTTCCTTATCCATTGACAGGTCGCCGATATAGTGGCCGGGAGCGCTCATGTTCAATGTCTGACTATGAATTTGTCCATGCGGATCGGTCACAGTCATTTTGCCCGATTCATTCACTTGCCAAATCCGGTCCGGGGTGAGCACATCGGCATGTAATTGGCTTTTTCCGGATACGGTCAAGATCCCAATATTTACCTGTGGATGACGATTTGACATAGAAGACCACCGAATCAAGCCATGCGCAAACCGGCTCCATTCTTGCCAACCCAACCAGTTTTCAGCCCATCCTTCCAAACCCGCCGGAAGCGCGATAACCTTGCCGATACCGGCATAGCGCATGGCTAACAAAGGATCGCGGCTGGCGGATTCAAGATAAACAATACTATCCGGTTTAGCCTTGGTGACCATGTATGCCGATAAATCCGGCCATCCTGTCCCGTCACCCATAAATGGCAGAGGGATTTGTTGATTGACCAAAATAGCTCCCTTTGTCACTGGATCGCGCCTTTGGTCGAGCTCTTTCCGCAATAACATCGGGAGCTCGATCATACGATCGACACCCAACAATTTTCCGTCGTTATGTTGCGTCAAACGGCGTAGTTTTTCCGTTTCGGCGTTGTTGCCGATGGCTAGGGTTATCAGCGTAATCTTTTGCTCGACAATTTTTCGTTCGACGGCCGCCATATCCTGCTCATCCAGAAATCCGTCGCTGAGCAAAACCAACATTCGTTTACCGGCCCGCCGCTTATCCAGCTCCTGTATGGCGAAATCCAATGCCGGCTTTAATCGAGTTCCGCCATTAGCCTGAACATTGAATGCTTCCCGAATTTCGGCAACGGGATCGTCATGGTGCATGATCGGAATATGCAAATGCGGCTTCGCGTCGAAACTGATCAAACCAAAAGCATCCTGCTCGCCTTGCGCGCTCATACTCTCGATAACGGCTTGGCGAGCCATTGCGATTCGGCTTGGGTCGCCGCCATCACTCGCCATGCTGCCGGATTTATCAATCATGAATAACAAGCTGATCGCTTCCTGTTGTTTTGACGCTTCCGCCGTGACCGGCAACAAGTCTTCGAGCACGGAATGCCGGTAGGAGCCAGCCGCAAAACTGTTGGGTCCGCCCAGCACTATCAATCCCACCCCGAAATTGCTTACGGCTTGCGTCAGGGCATTCCAACAGCTGTCCGGCATCATCCCGCTGGCAATGTCATCCAAAATAATCGCCGCATAGGGCTTGAGTTGCTCGCTTGTGGACATACATAAGTCAGGATGCATTGCATTCAAAGCAACACCGGATGCAGTCAGCGTTGTAAAAATGGCGGAAGGGCCTTTTTTATGGCCAATATACAGGATGGGTTTGGCTTTATCGACGGTCGTTGCTTGCTGACGCTGATTGTTTTGAGGAATGGCATCGTTATCAGCCTCTAGCTGCGCCTTGATAAGGCAGACATCAACGGAACAGCCTGCCATCTCGAATTGGAGCAATGCCGGTTCGCCCGGTACGACCTGCAGCGACTGCCGAAGCTGCAATTGATCATTGATATAAAGGTTCAGCATGACCGCAGCATCGTGATTTCCGCCAACCGTAACTGTAACCGGTAAAGGTCGGTCGACTTCCGCATAAAATGGCACTTTAAGCGATTGTATCCAGGCATCCGGCGCCGCCGTCGGCGACGCCACATTAAGCTGAATTAATTGAAGTCCTTGTTCTTTCAGCCACTGAATTATGGCCGACGCGTCACCGGATGTTTGTTGATCGTCATGAATAATCAACAACGTGGTTGCGCGTTTGGGCGCTATCAAGCGCGCAGCAAAAACCATTGCCTGTTCGAGATTCGATGCGGACCTATCCAATGTCACTTGCCTGAGCGGCAACTCCGAGTCAAGCAAAGCAACAAGCTGCGGCTCGTCAATGTCAGTCGGCGGCAATTCTAGTACCGGCTGTTTGCCGTAGCGAATGAGCGCCACTCGGCTATGCTTCGGAAGGTTACGCACCAGATCACGAACCTGGGGCCAGACGGTTGAGCCCAGTTTACCGTTCATGCTGTATGAATCGTCTACGAGCAACAACAAGTCAACTGGACCTTCACCCCAAGGAATGCGGGGATTCCAGACAGCCGCAGCCAATAGCAGCATGATCGTAATCCTCAATACCAGTGACATATCAGGGCTGCCTCGACTCCGTCCGCCTGGTTCGTTCCAACACCGCGTCAACCAGCAGCAACAGCATGGCCAGAAAAATCAAATAGGCCGCCAAGTCGCGGGAGGCTGTTTGCAAAACGTCTTCAGGGTTGGCGTCGGCAAGCGATAGGGGTAATGGTTTGACTCGCGATGCCTCGACCTTCCTTGCAATGACCGCTATCGGACTCAGATGGGACCGGCCTGTTGCCAGATCGACCAGTCCGGCAAAAAGTACCGGATATTCGGCTTGCCGGGCAAATTCTTCGTATCCCATATCGATATAACAATCCACAACGCTATGCGTTGCCGTGGCGAGTGTGATCAGCGGAATACTATCGGACAGCAAAACAGCGGTTCCATGCCTATTATCGGCCGACGACCGGACTTGACGCATCAGATGCGGCGGCAAGCGCAAATCGCCCAATGCGCCAGCGAATTCGGACCAAACCGGGGCGGTATCGATTTTTTGTACCCCGTCGGCTTGATGAAACCTAAGAATAGCGCCCGCACCTTCTACGGCAATGTCCCCACACACGATATCCAGACCAGCCTGCTCATCATTCACCCCGTCAGTCCGCAAGAAAGGGTGAACGTTGATGGCCGCCATTAGCGTCGCGGGGCAGTTACCATGAATTCTAGTGCTAGTGGGTAATGGGAAGCTCAAACTGAGCTGATCATCTTCCTGCAGACTATCGGTAGGCGTTAAACGAACCATGAGCGGGGCAGGATTCGTCTGCGCGTACTCGACGGTAAAACCGACCTCCCGGCTTTGTTCGGGGACCATGCGCACTTGCCATTGTTCACGCATTTGATTGCCGTACCACAGTTCAATGGTTCTATTGCTGCCTGAATCTCCAAAATGATTGACGCGAATGATGCCCTGCCATATATCGAATTTCTGTAAACTAGGACGGGCCCCGAGCAGGGTTACCGCACCATTCTCCGTCTCGTTGCCGACCCGAATGATTTGATGAATGGGCAGCGCTTTGATTGCTTGTGTAAGTTCAGGGTCGGCGCCATCGGTTACCAGCCAGGTTTCGACATTAACCATGGGCTGCCCAGCCAGTGGCGGAGATTCCGATTCCGATTGACTGGTGACCCAATTGGACAGTTGCTGCCGCCAGTCAGATTTATTTTGGGTATCCAGTAGCAGCGGCATGTAGCCCGGGTTCCGCAAAGAATACACTTTGGCCTGAATAGACTCGACTTCTTGCAGTTTGTTAATCAGCGCATCAATAGCCAAGGCCAATCGGCTTTGGTTGGATGCCGATTCCGTCGTTTGCAAACTATAGCTATCGTCGAACCAGACCCGCACCTTTCGCTGGTCGTGATTCACCCAGACAGGCCCGGCCAGCGCCAGAATCATCGCGCCGAAAATCATGGCACGAAGCAGCCAGATAGGATCAACTTTAGCCCCCTGCCAGAAAGGCTGGGACACTGCGCCAGACGTTCTCCAAAATAACAGACTGGAGACAGGGATCGCCGCCTTTCTATTGTTGATCCAATGTAATAAGCGTAGCAATGGAAGCACGATCAGCGCCAATAACCATAATGGTGATTCCCAGCTAAGCATATTGGGTTACAGACAAGATATGTGATTGAGAATGACGGTTTTCCAATCGTTGTCACCGGTCGTAAAGGAATAATCAAAGTGATGCTCCTTACAATAAGCTTGCAATGCTTGGCTCTGCCGCCGCTGCATTGCCGCCGCCAACTCTCGGGCCTGTTCAGTTAACTCTACCGGCAAAAGTTCGCCGGTTTCAATATCGGCGAGAAGGACTATTCCATTGGCCGATAAATCGGTTTCATGCCTGGAAAGCACATGAAAAACGTGCAGGTAATGCCCCGCTTTACGCAATCTGTCCAAGTCATGCCTCATGAAATCAGATTGCAGAAAATCGCTAATCACGATCACAGACGCCTGCTGTTTGAGATAAGGAAGGCTGCTTTGCAGCAATGAGTCTCCACCTTTTCTATCCGGCAATAGTTGCTCTAACAATTTGTGCAACTTCTTGTATTGATTTCGGCCTACTCCCAGCGGGCAATACTGATGGATACGGTCGCTATACGCCACCATGCCCAGCTCATTGCCGCAGGCCAACAAAATATAAGAAAAAGCATCGGCCAGTTGCTGCGCCAACAGCCATTTGTCGGATTCCGGGAAACGCATAGAGGCGCTAACATCAAGGCAGATATACCAGCGCCCACTTTTTTCTTGCTGATGTTGATCCACCTGGAACTGTCGGCTGCGAACACTGGCGCGCCAATTGATTGAACGGACTTCATCGCCAGGGCAGTATTCTCTGAATCCGGCATAATTATTACCGCCGCTGATCAGGGTCCGGCTTCGATAAAGCCCTGAGATATCGGCCATGTGCTTGAACAGTTTTGGCTTGGCAACCCGCACCACCCCTTCCAGTTCAACCTCATTCAGCTTCAATGGTGCGACAGGTTTTTGCGCCATGTTTGTAGTATTTGTAGCAAGACCTCATCGACGCTAATATTGTCGAGTTCGCTGTCCATATTCAACAAGATACGGTGGCGTAACGCCAATAAGGCCACATCATGAATATCCTCTATGGCAACATGACCACAACCGTTGGCCAATGCTTTGATTCGTCCCGCTTTGATCAAGGCTTGCAGGCCGCGCGGACTGGCGCCATAACGTATGTGCCGCCGGGCGATGACATTTTTGCCTTCAGGGTTATCATGCGTCGCCAAAATTAACGCCACGGCGGCACGCTTGACACTGTCGGCAACGACAACCTGCCTTGCCTCTCCCATCATTTCCTTCATGCGTGCAGCCGAAAGTACTGTAGACAGATGTTCGGCCGGCTCGTCATCCAGTACGAGCCCAATCATGTCGAATAATGAGTCAGCCGATGGATAGTCGACTGTAATCTTGAATAGAAAACGGTCCAGTTGCGCCTCGGGCAGCGGGAAGGTTCCTTCCAACTCAATCGGATTTTGGGTGGCGATGACCCAGAACGGTTGCGGCAATTGATACGAAATGCCGGCACAGGTGACTTGACTTTCCTGCATGGCCTCCAGCAATGCCGATTGAGTCTTGGGCGTAGTACGATTAATTTCGTCGACCAAAACCATGGACGAAAACACCGGCCCCTTGCGGAAATCGATACGTACTTCCGCATCGTTATTCATTTTAAGCAATATTTCACTACCGGTAATATCGGCCGGCATCAGGTCGGGCGTGCATTGGATGCGGGACAGAGGCATCTCGATACTCGAGGCCAACGCCTTGATTAAATGCGTTTTACCGAGACCTGGCAAGCCCTCCAACAATACATGTCCGCCGGCAAATAACGCAATGATCAAATTGTCGATGACCTCATCCTGACCAACTATGACTTGGGCAAGCCGGTCGCGCAGCATTAAAAAATCTGCCTGAAACCGGGTAATGCAATTTTCAATCTGATCGAGAGACTGCACTGTATTCATTTTTTCGAATGGATTTGTTTGAAATACGTGTAAACATAATGCTGTTGGCCGAATGTCAAAACACTGTTCATAGGCATCGAGGGTTTTTTCATTGTAAGCGCCACAGACGGTTTCAGGTGTTTATTGCTTTCGTTAAACCGGTAATTGCTATACGGAACGCTGCCACTATTGTCGCTCACTGCCTCGCCACCCTGTAACGGAACGGCAAAATATTTAACCCGAGCATTCGAATGATTTTGGTAGTCTCTTGTCGAAAGTGCATCATCGGCCCCGAAACCTGTACCTTGGGCCTGTCGATGCTGCCTCATATGGGTTTCAATATTCCGGCTTGAATCAGAAGACGCATCCGATGACATCGTTACGGGGCGATTGTCATCCACTAAAGCGGTGGTGGATAGCATTTCTTTTTTTGACAAAACAAACGCACCTTCCTGTCCCGGCAATGATTCATGTTCCGATGCCGGGGGCACCTCAAAGGGATCTGGCGCCGAGGCAGTCACTGGCTGACTGTTAAGGCGAGAATTTCTTATTTCGGCAATCAAGTCCGCTTTGGCTGCTTGCCCGGGCGGCATCAATAATTTTTCATTCACGACCAACGACCGATCCGGAAATAATGATGTATCGATTTTTCCGGGTTGCACGACCAGAAACAGGCCCATGCATACTCCCCCCAATTCAGGCCAGGGGATTTTATGCGGCTGACATAAGGTCGTTGAGTTTATTTGTGCGAATTGGGCTGTTGCCACTTGTGCGGCTTGATGCAGAATCCATGGCGTAAAGCCCCTGTCAATTCTTGAGTCCTGCCGAAGCAACTCCACTGCGGTAGTCAGCAGTAAACGGTTCGAAAACCGTTCATCGATGATGTTTGAGGTAGCGATCCACCCGGGTTTCTTCATCGAGACCGACGCGACTGCAAACGCTAGCGGTAAAGACGACGCAACAATGGCCAAAGCAGGCGATATTGGATAAAAAAACTGATTAGCAATACCGCACAATAACAATAGGTAAACACCGAGTCTCAATCCGCGCTTTAGTTCATGAATCGTAATGTTCAGCCAGATGATGTTTCTAGCTTTGCCAATGCAGCGCTCGATAATTTTTTTATCGTTGATATCAGCTAGGTTAGCCATCTGAGCCATAGATCACTCGTTTTCCAAATAAAAACCGCCGCCATCAGGCACAGCGGCATATCCAAATTTATTGGCATGTACTTAAAAAACCAAAGCCGATTGAACGGCAATATCATAAACACACAAAATAATGACACCATTACCAGACTGGCAACAAGTTTTAGCATCATCATGAGGGTAATGGCATCAGCCAACCAAGCCACTACAAAAAACGGCACAGGCGCCATGATCAACATTAAATGGGCTATCAGGGCCTGTTTAATCGCGAAGTCCCGGATAAACCATGGAGCCGAAATCAATAACGCGACCGCTTGCAACAACCAAGACAACTTGACAGCCTCTCCGATTACAAGCGCAGCATTGATGGGGGTTTCCGCATTGAAAAGTACTCCCCAGGTACGAATGAACAGCGGCAAACATATAATCAACCCCATAAAATAGGCAACGCGAACCAGACTCATCATAAAACTCCGCTGTTTGCGCCATGGATCAGTAACCAACCGCTTCGCTGTGCCACGGCTGGTAAAATATCAGCTGAAAAAGGAATCAGCAGGGCGAATGAATCTTGCCTGCTCTGCTTGGCAAACATCTCGACTATTTTGGCATACTCAGCCTTTGCTGTTGCCGAGCTCAGACGCCATGCGTGTCCAGGCTGGAGCGATGGGAGTATATAGATGCTTCCCCGCCATCTGAAGAGGCCTTGTTTTGTCAACTGCGGCCCGCTATTGACGACAACCGGCATACCGTTTTCAATTGCCAGACTTAGCGGCGCGTCAACGGACAAACCTGACTGCCAGTGATACGTGTTTTGTGATAGTAAGCCATACTCAACGGGAAACTCGAGGCTACCGTTTTCAGTCATTAGCATTTGTCCATCGACAGCCGTGTTGGCAGCGTAAACAGCCTCAATGGGCAGCTCGATTCGCTCCCGCCAAAACCCCGTGCCTTGTAATGTCAATCGCGCGCTGTACCATGCGGATGACTGCCCAGCGCCCATCTCCAACCAACTGCTTAAAACCTTATCCGGCTGTCGATGCCCCCAGACCAGCAATGCAATCCCAGCGCTGATCAGCGGAAGGATGAATAAGGTGCGCTGCCGACTAGCTACACCAACAGCAATAAACCCGATCAGTAAATAGCCTAAACAAAAGATAACCAACAACGTATAGAGTTGATCAATTTTCGATCGGGGTCTGGTGTCCAGTAATTCTGTAAATACTGGCAGCGCAGATGGCTTTTCCAGCATAGCCCGCTGCGCGGCGAGTTGATCGGCAGAAAAAACATTGACGAGAAAATTGCCTTGGCAACCCGATAATTGTTTGAGTCGTTTGAAAATTGGGTCGGGAAATGCCAACGCAATCATGCTACCGCACTGCATTAGAAAGCGCGAAAGGGCCTTAATTTGTCGGTCTTCCAATGTTTGCAGAGCAGAAAAATGCATCACCACGGCATGTACGGACGCATAACTGGTACCAAAGCGCGGCAAGGCTTGCGCGCTTATTGAGGTAAACACATCGTGATCGGAAACGCGCAGTTGCTGAATAAGCGCTTGGCGCCCATCGGCAGTTACGCCATCGGTAACCATGACGATTTGTGGCTTGTCGATCGCGCTGAATGTCATGCTTCTTTCTACCGCGACAGCGGATTCGCCACGTTTGTAGGCTTTAAGCGCGATCGAACCGGACGAATCCGGGCGCAACGGCAACCATATTGACTTGGGCGTATCCATCAAAAGATGCACGTTTGCCGATAACGAGCCGGTGGAAATAACATAATCGCCGTCTTGCGCAGCGATTAGCCGCACTTCGACCTCGGTTGCTTTTCCAACGTTGTAACGACTATTCCAAACCGGAAACGTGTCGATTTTCGGCGCTATGTCGGCCTCCGCGCTACTGAGGTAAATCCATGCCAAAACCCATGAGTACAATCGGCGCTGGATCATTGTTTAATTGCGCATCTTCAATTAGGGGCTTTCATTGGTAGCATAATTCAACCCGATTATGCTCCAGGCAGTAACCAGGTTTTTGTCGCCTTCCCACCATCTAGCAACTTCATTGACCCATGAACGATCTGCTGCTTGTATACTGAGCAGCTTTCCGACTAAATCGTTGCGCCAGTTATGCACGATACCGTTGCCATCCGTTATTTCAGGCTCGCCATAGGCAAACATGCTCTTGGCAAAAGCATTGTAATAATAAAACAGCCCTTGATCCTTTAATGCTCCGGGGTTGTGTTCCAGAGTGTAATTCTGTTTGATCCAGCTATAGGCCGCCGTTACCCTTGGGTCGTCTTTATCAAGACCGGCAAATAACAAGCTGACCAAGCCGGCATGCGTCATACCGCCATAAGAATTGGTTTCACCGTTTGGACTGTAGCCCGGCATATAAGTAAAACCGCCATCATTTTTTGCCCAGGCCTGGTCATTGGTCTCACTGTTATTTTGGCTGCGACTGATGAATTTCAAGGCTCGCTGCCAAACGGGGTCGTTGGAATCAACTTCGGTTTTCTTCAGAGCCTCCAAGGCAACATATTGGTTCGACATATCCGGACGTTCATCACCGCCATAGCCTATGCCTCCATAGTATTGATGATCCGGCGAATAATCCTTGCTCTCATCCAGTTGTATGCCTTTGATAAATTTCTGCCCATTGCCAATGACCTCGGCATAGGCTGGATTATTAGTGGCTTTCAACGCGGTAATGGCGACCGCCGTGTTGTAACTGACATTCTGAATGCTCTCGCTGATAGCACCATTCGGCTTTACCTGACTGAGGATAAATTTGATCGATTTGGTGATAAACGGACCATCCTCTTCTTTATATTGCCTATGGCTTTCCAGAAATGCCCGCAAGGCAAGTCCCGTCACGCCGACCGAGTTCGACCACGAGCCGTTTTCCGCTTGATGTTCGCGCAAATAGTGAAGTCCTAAATCAACGGCCTGATTGGACTTGCCTTTCAGTTCTGGATCCATTGCCGGACCGGCAACCGCACCATACGAAATAGCGACGGAAATGAAGAAAGCGGAGACAGACTTATATAATTTCATTGACGTTTACTCCTGAATTAATAAAAGGACGCATTTAAAGTTTAAACAAAATCACGATACGATGATTGGCGCCAAAAAATTTATAGGCCTTTGCCGAGCTTTGGATTCACCAATGTAATAAGCGAGACGATCAACAAACCTATACTATAGTAACGGGCATCGGGATAGTCATAGCGCAGGGCTCCATAGGGTAGATGCTGATAAAACCACTGCTGCCGCAGATAATCATAATCCAACATGGCCGCAAGATAACTTAGCGGACTGCTCCAAAGCATGATGTTTAATCGGGCTGGAGTCACTATAGCCGTTTCCACCCACGGCGCCACCCACAACGGCAGGGTAAATAACAAAACGAATATCCATATGCCGCATAAAGGTAGCATACCCTTACGAGTGGATAGTGCCGATAGGCTGATGACGACGCCGTGCAGAAACAGACTGAGCAGAAAAATGGCAATAGTGGCGTTTAACGCCGTGGCCGTAAATACGCTGTTATCATCAACGTAAATCGCTATGGTCAAATATGCCAATGCCAGCATAAAACTCCAGAACAACGCTTGTATCCGGCTTGGTTGCAATTGCCAACCTGGATAGAGTAAATAGCCGAGGCCGATAACGATAATCGTCCGTAACATTAAATCGGCTTTTAATGAAACCGGCCCAGCGCTATCAATGCACATGGAAGGCGCCCAAAACCCCGCCAAAACGATTAAAAACCAGGCCAACAAAAAAGCCAAAACTTGATTCCGGGCGCTTGGCGCAGGGTTTGTCATTGGCTTTGCGTTAGGTGTTTGGCCGCATAATCGATTAGCATTTCATACTGCTTATGGAAATTGTGCTCTCCAACACCGATCGGGTTTTTAAAAAAACACGCCAAGTGATGCATAGGACCATGCTCCCCTTGCCGATGAGCAAACTCCATCAACCTGACCATATCCAGTACCAACGGCGCGGCCAGAATCGAGTCGCACCCCTGCCAAGTAAATTGCATCGTCATCGGTACATCTAAGAAACCTTTGAAATGAATCAAATCCCATGCTGTTTTCCAATCGCCTAAGGACGGCACATAATTGATATCGACACCGGCATGGACAGGGTAGCCCAGAATTTGCGGCAATGCCGCCGCCTTATTTTGAATTTTATTCTTACAGTTTTCCGGCTCGCTCAGGGTTTTACCATCGCCATTACCCAATAAGTTAGTACCTTCCCAACTCATCACTTTTAAATGACGGGCCGCAAACATAGGCGCCAAGGCAGTCTTAACCAAGGTCTCGCCGGTTTTACCGTCATTACCGTAAAAAGGCACGCCATTTTCCACCGCCAATACTTGCAACGCGCCAATTGAGGCACCCACATTAGGCGTAAAGTTTAAATAAGAATAATTTTCCATGAAAGCGGCATATGCGTAAAGCATACTAGGTGAAACCTGATCTTTGCGATCCCTGTCAATCAACTTTACAAATTCATCAATATTTTCGTGGGCGGCAGTTAACGGTATAAACGTTTCAGCAGAAGCAATGTTGACCACTACAATATGGTCAAGATTATGCTTGGAGGCAAATACCTTGAGCAAGTGTCTAAATTTATTACACAATTCGACAAGCGACGGCAAGTACTCTCCAGGTTGAGTAAACTCCCAATTTAATTCAGGGAGCACTTCTATATCTTGGCCGATTTTTTCCAGCTGTTGTTCTATCTGCTTTAGCAAGGGATACGAGAAGGTCCTTGATCGATCGCAGACCGCTTCCGCTTGCTCCTTGACTGTGCTAGAAAAAATGTCGTGTCCGCCTATAATCAGCTCGTCAAGTGCACAGATATTTAACAAATTCATAGGCGACATTTCGGTCGCAAGCCCGGCACTAGATGCCAGCCCTTCTTGTATGGCTATTTTGCCCGTAATCAAGGTTGTTGCAATATCGCCGTAGGCACCAATAAGCCAAACGCCTGCCCTAGAAGGATTTAATTTCATACCTTTATAATATTGATGATGAAGAAATTGTGTAACTACATTACAGCGTAGTAATAGCTGTCGAAAACCAGGTAAACGAAAAACGAACATTCAGCCGTTCCCGCAACATAATAACAGGAACTCAAAAAACAAAGGCATGCGAATTTATTGCAATACAATTAATTGTAGCGGCTCAGGCTTAACCTAATATCACCATTTAAACCGGAGGGTTACTAGCAAGATAGATGTAGCGAATTTTTATCGAATCCAAGGATAAGCATTAGAGTTTAGGCAAAATATCGTCCGGGTTTTTTTAATTATTTTGCGTATTGCCGACATATTCGAAAATTGCCGTCACCGGCATATCTACAGCAGGCATTAAAGCCTGGTTAAGTTTTAACCCCCCATAACTGGATGAGCCAAACCCGTGTCCATGCTCGATAATGCTTGCCGGATCATGAACAAAACCCACCAACGTGCCTCCGTCTATATCCGCCAAATACCCCGACGAAACAAATGTTGACCCGGTGTACACCCAATCACCCTTAACTAAGCTTTTATCGCCTATTAAAAAAAATTCCGATGCCTCGTGCTCTTCATGAGTTCCATT
The DNA here is from genome assembly GCF_023228165.1 of Methylomonas sp. Taxonomy (GTDB): domain Bacteria; phylum Pseudomonadota; class Gammaproteobacteria; order Methylococcales; family Methylomonadaceae; genus Methylomonas. Next base: position 75,901 of record NZ_JALOBS010000013.1, read on the forward strand.
CTTTTCCCAGGCTAAAGTAATTTGCACGGCGTCACCCTCAATGACAGAAGGATCGAAGTGAGCCCGTGGAGGCGCCCCCTTATGCGCATCCAATCCAATCAGAATGCAAGCCAAATTAAACTCATATACGTTAACGTCGAACTCAAGCAAACTCTCGTAGCCTCGGCGTCCATTTTTGGCAACGGCCAAAAACTCTATCGGCGGCCCTACTCGCAAAAATTTACCCTGCACCTCAAAACGTCTGGATCGCGTGTCGACCAATATATTGCCGATTTTGAAATGCCCCTGATCCAATTTAACGATGGTAACTTTATTTCCATTGAGCTCTATCACTTCCTCAGTAGGTCGAATCGGTTGTTCGCTACAGCCAAGCAGGAGGAAGGCTAAAACTAAAACCCATGTAAACTTCATTTTCATTGCTTATATCCCGCAATCAGTCGATGCGGCATAGGAGGCGGGAATTTTTTTATTTCCAAACCCGTGAATCCGGCGTCGGCCATCCATTTCATGACATCGGCATCCGCGTGGATACCGCCATTTTCAGCGGTAAGCGCCATATTCACAGCAAACAATGTCGCGAACACAGGACTGCAGCACCCCATATCGGCAAAAACATCACTGATAATCAGCATGCCGCCACTGTTTAGGCTATCAGCAGCTTTATTGATCAATTTCCGACAATCCTGTTCGCTTTCTCGATGAAAGACGCCGGAAATTAAAACCACATCGTTGTCTTCTGGAAATTCGGTGGTGTGATAATCACCAGGCAGAGTTGAAACCTGATGCTGCTTGCCCATGGAACTAATGATATCGTTCGCATGAGCAACAATCCCCGGCAAATCAAGCACTTTGCTTTTCAGCTCGGGATAGCGCCCGGCAAACATACAAGAATAGGTGCTTGGACCTCCACCTACATCCAACAATTGTCGACGATCACCCAAGTCAACTAAATTGACCAGCGCACTGGCGGTGCCCATTGCTCGATTATGCATCCCATAAACAAAATGCCGGGTTTTTTCAACATCGCTGCCGAGATATTCCGCAGGCGGCAGCATAGGCTTATCTTCTCGCAAGCATTGCTCTAACTTGCCCCAGGTTTCGTAGAGATCGTCACTGTAGCTGATTGCATTACCCATGAATGCGGGAGATCCTGGAACAAGAAAGAACTCAGTCGACGGCGCATTCTTATAGTATTCCCGATCTTTCTCCAATATGCCTAGCGCCACACAGGCATTTAATAGCAACGCAGTAGGTCTGGGCTTCGTATTCAACGCTATCGCTATTTGTTCGCTTGTCTTCGCCGTCTTTGCTAACAGTGAAAATAAACCTATACGATGGGCCGTTAAAAAGATCTGCGAATTCCAATAGGCTGTCGCCAAGCTCATGATGGCGCTCGGGTCTTGAAATGTAGCGTTGTTATTCAATTTAATGCTCCTCTATGGTGCTGTGCAAATCAATATCGCATTCCAATTGCATGTAGGCGCAACAATGACACATAAATCCATCCCAGATAGTCATGCCATAATCGCTTCTGATTTGAGCATAACCAAGATTTAACTGTTCGAAATAGTCCCTCAAATTAGCGTATGCTGCTGGCAAATTGTGCCCCGCAACTGGCCAAAACAATGAATAAATTGGAATGATGCCTCTTGAAATGAGGTCTTCGGCACCACGAAGGGCTTGGTTAAGCGCCTCCCGATAAGTCAGACCGTAATCAGGACCGAGCTCAATGCCGGCAACCATGGCCGTATACACCCTACCTTTGCCAAATATTTTAACCGCATATTCCAGCGCGGCTATCCAGCTTTTATAGCCTACAAACTTGTGTTTGCCTGGACAAACCTTGGCAAAAAGCGCCTCCGACCAAACCTCCAGGTTAAAGCAAACGGCATCCACCAAGTTTTCGTCATGTAACTGCTTGATATATCGGTCCGGCAATGCGCCCGACCCGCAAGTAACCGGAATTTTATGCTGATTAACCGATTGAACCTGCCTGGCGAGCTCCACAAAGCGCTGCCCTTCTTCGGCCCAGTCCGCCATCGAGCCGCCTACCAGATAAATATGCCTCACCTCGTCGCTATTCACCAACTCAGCAAGGGTTTCCTTCATCCGGGCATAGGTCAAATCCGGCAAGGAAGTTTGGTATATGTCCTGACCCAGTTGTTCGCTACGCGCATCCGGTGCGCCGTATGCGCAAAAACCGCAACGCATCGACTTGCCATTTTGTTTTTCCGCCAGGAAATACTGGCAAGCAGGAGCTACATTAATCACCGCCATATCGGTATGCAAACTGATGCCGGTTTGATCCATCGCTGTTCCATCGCGGGTACGTTTTTTCATCCACGCGGGAATGGGTGTAAACCGAATGGCCTGCGCCGGAAATTTAATCTGGTCGTGACATAGACGGTAGCCGTTGTATTTGTCGCCGTCGACAATCCATGGCGACTCGCCGTTACCCTTGACGCGACTCAATACTTCATCTTCCGTCACCAGCATGTATGGAATTTCGGCCTTGCCTTTGCCCGTGGGGTCCGGTTCGCCGAGGGCGAAGCGATAGGGGTAAAAGTTGGGAAAAGCGCCATCAGCAGCTTCCCCTAACGCATTACTATAACGAATTCCTTCAAACATAAGATCCAGTTTGAGTGCCGCATTTTCAGGCAGTTTGGTGCTGGGCATATACTAGTTCTCCTTACGAAACAGCGGATTAGTTCAAAAACGTGGGTCTGGGCGATTCATTACCTGAGCTGGCCGGCGCCATTTAACAGCAAGCTGGACAACGTGCACCACCAAAATACTGTGTAATTATTATTAAACTTAAGTGTCAGTTTTTTTTACACTGGTTCCGGGCAATTAAACTACGGTACTAGGTATTTAGAAACACCATCAGCAGGACAGCATTAAAAAAATACCGCAAGCCTATTTTATCCAGAATAAGGCTATTTCGACTTGCTTGTAAAGCACCGGCGTTCGCTAAGCTAATCCGCGGATATTCCTAGTACGCGATACTTTTGGTGCAGCGTGCCGGTCATGCTTTTGTTTCCCGGAATCGTAACCGTTGATTGATTAGCAATGCAATTGTACTAATAGCCGGGTGCTTAGGAAAAAACTCGAAAAATAGCTGGCTTTCCGGGTAATTCTGGTGTCAGTATCGATCATTGAACATTTCAAGAGCAGATACCATGAAGACTGTTGGTTTTTTTTACAGTTACAAGTTTTAATATTTAAGAGCGCATGGTAACAAGTTGTTTTATATAGCCTATTATTTTGAGCATGTTTATTGCTTCCAATAAACCGAATAATTATGTTGGAAGTTTTGGAGAGGACAACTTATGAAAAACACACACCTAAAATCATTCATCATTGGCTCCTGCGCCCTACTGGCCGGTACCAATGTTTTTGCGGTAACCCCATTTGAACAAGATGTATCGTCATCGATAGACCGCGGCATCAATTATCTCGATTCGATTGGCGCTTATAGCAACCCCACTGGAGTTGACCGCGACGGTGTTGGCCTGCCTACCCTGGCATTACTGGAGAAGCGAGCGAGCGGCATTCCCAGCGACCCGCCCCAAGGCTATTCGGGAGCCAACGCAACCGATCAAGCCCGGATGCGTCGCGCGGTGGCTTATATGCTGACACAACTCGACAACGGCACGTTTTATACCTCCTATAGAAACGGCAACTATTTGATGGCCTTAACACTGTATTTGCGTAGCGGCGGGCCTGATCGCGGCGCCCATGCCGATTTGCCGGCCGCACTGCCGTACAGCTTGGTAGGAGCCGTCAACAAACTGACCGACGTATTATTAAGCTACCAAAGACCCACGGGATACTGGTGTTACGGCCTTTCCTCTCCCAATTGCGACGACTCATCCACCACCCAGTTTGCGGTAGCGGGTCTGGCCTCCGCGAAGTCGGTATATTCGGACCCAACGTATGCCGACGCTGCACGCCTAGGACTGGTCAATACCGCGCTAAGCAATGCCAGAAATGCATATAAAGTCCATTCCGAGCAGCCGCCTAGCACATCTAACACCGGATCGGACAATGCCTCTTGTAATGTAGTCGACGCCACCGAAAGGGGGCATGGATACCAAGCAGCGTCCTACAAACCATCATTACAACAAACAGCTTCGGGCACCTGGGTGCAAATTCTTGGCGGCGCCGACATCAACGACAGCGCCGTACAAAACTACCTGAGATGGCATCGCAACCATTACCGCTGGCAAGATTTGGATAGCATGGGCAATTTTTGGTCAGCAAATAGTTACTGGTATTACCTGTGGAGCTCCTTCAAAGGACGCGAATTCCTGCGGCACGCCTCCACCCCAATTAATGCCGGCAATCTGGGACCGGACGATTTAGGCACGCTTGCTCCAGATGCGGCCTGTAATGTTCGCCAAGTTCACCGCGATCCAATGACACTGCCTAGAGTCGCTCTCTTCGGTGCCGGCGGCCCCGGCTATTACAGTGCCGATCCGCAAAACCAGTATTTCGATTATGCCTACAGCATTCTGGGATACCAATGCGCCAGCGGCCAATATAATTGTAATAGCGCACCTGGGAACTGGGGACACCGGGGCGTCAGCGACGCTTACGCAATTTTGGTTTTACAACGCGCGACTGGGGGTGCTTGTGTGGACTCCGATGGCGACGGTGTCTGCGATGAGGTTGACAACTGCCCGATCAACCCCAACCCCAACCAGGAAGACAGTGACGGCGACGGCGTTGGTAATGTCTGCGACAACTGCCCGACCACTGCCAACCCTGACCAACTCGACAGCGACAGTGACGGCACCGGCGATGCCTGCGAAGTGGTTATCCACGATTGCGACGTCGACAATGACGGCGATATCGACAAGGCCGACATCATCTCGATCAACAGATCCTTGTATCAAGCCGCAAGCGGCCCCAACGATCCGCGAGACCCTGACCATAATGGCATCATCAATACCAAGGACGCCAAAATTTGCATTGGCCGAATTGGGCAACAGCCATAATAATCGCGCATTGAAACGGGAGGGTGAGCCTGGCTCCCCTCCCGGTTATACCGGACGACTTTAAACAGAATACCAATTTGAGGATAACGATATGAACAAGATACATTTATTCACGGGCCCTTTGCTGATAGCCGCTCTTCTGGCGACCGGCAGCGCGCAAGCGACGCTCTTGAGCGACCTGATCGGTCAAAGCCTCACGGTCGGCGACAAGACCTTTGACCAGTGGACTATTCATGACGACACCTTTAGCCCAGCCAATCTCATCAGCAGCATTGATGTAACGGGCATCGGCGACGGTTCCGCGGGAAACGAATACGGCCTTTCTTTTACCTTGACCTCTCCGCTGACGGTCACGGGTATCGATTTTGCCGATCTGTTTTTCGGCTTCCGGGTTACAGCGTCAGCCGGCTTAATCAACGGCGTCGGTCTTGGCGTGACCGGTAGTTTAACTGCAAGTGGCACCAATAACGGTTATGGCGCATGGGAATATGTCGGAACCAGTGAGGCCAGCGCTGCAGATCAGTTTGCTCTCGACCATCTTGTCGAACTCAATGCAGAACAAGTCTGGGCCAACGGTGCTGTGAATGGCAGCTTAGTGGACTCTGGGTTCTTCGGCCCACGGTCCGAAATTTTCATCGGTAAAAACCTTTATGTGTTCTCCGACACTGACACCGAAGCAAGCTTGAGCTCTTTCGAACAACGCTTTTATCAAACAAACAACGTACCTGAACCGAGTACATTGCTATTGATGAGCCTTGGCATCATAGGCCTTTTCCACAAACACTTGCGCGGCAATTCGTGTAAGGCGTAGGCTTCATTTAAGCGCGGGCCCGTTAAAGTTTGGCCCGCGCGCGTTACCTTGCAACCGCTCGGATTTCCCCATTCAGAGATAAATCACCGGGTTTATCCGCTAAAGCGCCCCCTCTTAGTAGCCAACCATTTTCAGTACCATGCTAAAAATTGTAAATATGTCTTTACTGATTGCGTCGTTGGCGATTGGCAGCCTTGATGTCGGTCTTTGTAGCGAAAATAGCGTCGATTTTCGCGTTTCAGGGATCATGCAACTAGGAAGCGGTGTATTTCGCGCCTTGCTTGAATTTCCCGATGGCGAGAAAAAAACCGTGGCCCCGGGGGATGATTTGCAAGCGTGGAAGGTTATCGCCATAACCGAAAACTGCATCACGCTATCGGCAAATAATAAGAGCCGGAATGAATGCATCGCCGGTTCGAGCGATAGCAATCCAATGGCCAAAACCAGTACTGACGAAAAAAGCCCAAAAGCACCACCCTCAGCCCCTGACAACTCCCTGTCGCATTTCAAGAAAGTAGATAAGATCGAGTTGTTACAGGCGCTGGACAGCCTGGCCCATGCCGACAACATGTCGCAATTTAACGAAACCGTGCTGCCGCTTGCTGGCTTGCCACCCGATGCCCAGATTGCTCAGATCGATGCCCGGGATATTTCGTCCGTACACAATGCAGTTGAAATGCTGCGAAAAGCCGTTGACGAAAATCACCCATCGAGACTGACGTTGATCAATCAAGACCAACAGGTGAACGTCATTTATCTGCAAACAACAGAATGAGCCTGCGTTTAACTGTTTGAAAAGTGCCCTTTTATCAATCGACTGACGTCTGTCATTGCATAAGCTCTGTCGGCGAAGTTCTTATTGCTGCCTATCAGCAGCGGGCCGTGTTCCTTACCGCTTAACGAAGGATGACGACCATGCGTGCCCTGCACTAGTTCCGGCATTAGCGGAATCACGTCCATCAACATTCTAAAGCCCAACTTCTTTTTCAGCAGATTGAAACCTATCTTCAATTGGGGAATTTTCAGATTTGGGTCGAGGAACAACTCGACCGGGTCATAGCCGGGCTTACGGTGAATATCGACGGTTCGGGCAAAGTCGGGCGCCTTTTGTTCATCCAGCCAGTAGTAATAGCTAAACCATTGATTTTGTGCCGCCATCACAACCAACTCGCCGGAGCGCGGGTGATCCAGCCCCCATTGAACTTGCTCTGACTTATCCAAGACAAATTCGATACCTTGGACCCGTTGCAACAGTTTTTTGACTCTGGCGACATCATCAGGTGCCCGAACATAGATATGGGCTGCCTGATGGTCGGCCACGGCAAACGCCCTCGAGGCGCCGCAATCCAGTAGTTCCCAACCCAAGGTTTCGCGAACCGCGATAAAACCGTGCTCGCGCAATACCCGATTGATATGCACCACGCCTTCGGCAGGCTCGATGCCGTATTCGGAAACGATTAGCACATCGCCGTTACGTTCAATTGCCGAATCGATCAACTGCCCAGCAATGGTGTCGATTTTCTTTACATCTTGCCAAATGTCAGGATGATTGGGCCCCAGGCGTTGCAGGTTGTAATCCAGATGCGGCAGATAAACAAACTCCAACGCCGGTTGCCGCTTCTGCCATACCTGCGTCGCGGCATCGGCTATCCATTGCGATGAGCGGATGTCCGCCGTCGGCCCCCAGAAATTGAACATCGGAAACGGGCCAAGTTCGTTTTCCAGTTCAACGCCCAAGGCCATGGGGCTAGAATAAATCGCCGGAATTTTACGGCCATCGGCCGGATATATCGGCCTGGGTGTGACCGAGAAATCCACATGGGCGTACATGTTGTACCACCAGAACATTTGCGCGCAGTGGATAGCCGGATCGAATTTTTTCAGGCTTTCCCAAACCTGCTCGCGCTGTATCAATTGATTGGCCTGCTTCCAAAACCCGATTTCGGCCAACTCGCGGAAGTACCAACCATTGGCGACAATGCCGTGTTCACGTGGCAGCGTTCCGGTAAGCATGGTCGCCTGCGCAGTGCAGGTAACGGCAGGAAAAACGCCATCGAGCTCGGCCAGATAACCTTGGTTGATAAGACTGTTCAGATTCGGAGTATGTTTACCCAGCAACGAAGGGCTAAGACCGACAACGTTAATGACCAGTAAGGGATTACTATTTATCATAGGAATACCGCCTCATTGAACTAGCCCTCTTTTATACATTTCCATTTCCAGCCAACCAAGTTCGTCACTCAGACCTTCGATCAGATCGCTATCACTTTGCGGGCGCAACGTGATTGGTAGCACTTGCCAGGTATAAGTCTCTACTTCTATATGCGGCCTATGCCGTGTATTATTCTTTAGAAAATCGAGCGTCTCTAAAATAGCCGCTTGTGTGGTTCCCAATTCCGCTTGAGCCAGTATAGCCGTCTGAATAGGCACATGAAAATGAATATGCCAGGGATGACCGTCTGCCAGCCCGTTTTCAGTCAGCGCGAGCGGCAAATCGAGGACTCCGGCCAAGCGCTGACCGATCAAGGTGCGGACCTGATGCAGATATTTAGGTTCTGCAAACGCCGCGAGCGCCTGACGGGCTTGATGTCGGACAGGCTGAGCAACGCTCAGGGCACTGGAAATCTGAATTTTGCCGATTGCGATACCGGCTGCAGCGATACGGCTGAGTGAGTCGCCGCAATGTTCGAACATAACCGCCTGATGACAGACATCGAAACAGATACCCAAATACTCACTTAGCGCCTGCTTTCGAATCCCAAGAGCCGCAGCGGTTTCAGGTAGTTGGTTTTGGAAAAAATGAACCAGCTCGTCCGTGGTTTCCAGCACACAATCGGGCTCCATTTCCAGACAAACACGAATGGAACGGCCAGTACGATGATGAAGATTTTCCAGGAAATTCGCTAATTTACATAAGGCATCCATTGCCGCCGAGTGTTTTTGCGTGTTCCAGCCATGGCGAAAACCCAGTGGTAAAGTTGATATGGTACCTTCGGCAACGTTATCCGGCAGACAGTACGCTAATATTTCCGCAAGTTGCTGCGTATACAGCAAACGCGACGATTCGCTCCAGTCCGGCGTATAGACATGCTCCTTGACCGTACCCGCATGGAAATCGCCATACGGAAACCCGTTCAAGGCAAACAAATCGATCTGACTATCTGTTAACAGACCATGAAACTGATGCAGCTTTTCCGGTTGATCAAGCAACTCGGAAGCCACCGAGTGGTTGATCCAAAGGCCTGCGCCCATCGAGTCCAAACCGCGCCTTTGCCGTACTGCCCGTACGAACTCCGCCACGACCGCGTTCAACGCCGCATAGGTTTCCGCCGGGTGAACATTGCTGCAATAAGTCAGTTCGTGCCTTTGCCAAGGCTTGCGAGCTGAACCGTCGGTCACTGGACGACGGGCGTTTGTCCGCGTAATACGGAATTATCTTCCCAGAGCATTTGTTGATCTATCGCCATCGGCGCCAGCACTTCCTCTATCGAAATTCGACCGCTTTGTGCGTAATACTCAATCGGATTGTTAAATAATACCCGCTCGACATCGGCTTCGCTGAAGCCTGAGTCCAGCATGGCTTGGCCGGTTTTCGGCACTTTCAGCGGATCGCTTTTACCCCAATCCGCGGCACTATTGACGACCATTTTTTCCAGTCCGTATTGCTGCAGTAGCGCCACCATGCGGGTTTCGCTCATTTTGGTGTCCGGATAAACCGAGTGCCCTCGCCAGCAACCCGAATCCAGCACCAGGGGTAATGTCACTTCATTCAGGTGATCGATTAAAACCAATTCCGGATTGATACCAACCTCTTTTACTAACGAGAGCGTTCTCTCAGTGCCGGTCTTTTTATCCCGATGCGGCGTATGCACCAAAGCCGGTAAATTCAGTTCCTTGGCAAGTAATAGCTGCTCGGCAAAAAAACGCTCTTCTGCGTCGGTAATATCGTCATAACCGATTTCACCAATCGCCACTACATTATCTTTGGCACAATATCGAGGTAAAAATTTCATGACCTCTTCGGCCATCGGAACATTGTTGACTTCTTTGGGGTTGATTCCGATCGTGCAGTAATGACGAATGCCGAATTGGCTGGCACGAAAAGATTCCCAGCCGATTAAGGCATTAAAATAATCGATAAAGGAGGCCGCTTGGGTTCTCGGTTGTCCTAACCAGAAAGCAGGTTCAACCACACCGACGATTCCGGCTGCAGCCATACGCTCGTAATCGTCGGTGGTCCGAGCCAACATGTGAATATGAGGATCGAAGTATTTCATCATCGTGTCCAAAGCAAAAGTTAATTTGAAGATAGTAGGGCCAGAATTCTGTGGTCTTTTTCGTTCTTGCGAAAGGTATTTAACCACTGCTGGCGCTCGGCACACAATGGTTTTTGCTGCTTCAACGCTTTAACCGCAAAATATCTGTGCTCAGGGGTATCGTGTTGTAGGTGTTGGTGAATTAAACCAAGTCCATTAGCGCTCGCAAAAGGCTCCAGAGCTAGCCAGATATCGGGTGGTATCGATCGTCCCGCCGCTACGCGTTCGTCAATATAGTCTTCGCACATTTTGGATAGCTCGAAGTTTGCGCGCTCGCTTAGACCAATTATCGAGGCAATGCCGACTCCGATGAACAATGCCTTTAAAACCAGCTGGTTGAATTCATGATCATCATAAAAACGGGCTGGATAAGGATTATACTGAGCCAATGCAGCATAAAGGGGTTTGCTATTCGTCCTACCGACTTCTCGCACTTGAAATTTGTAGCTTTCGGCGTCATAGAAAAGATTGACTATACGGACCATAATGGCAACTTCGCTTTCATCGCCCTGCTCAAAGTAACTTCGCACAATCAGCGCATGCTGTTCAGGTGCCGACATTACAGCTTGTAATATCAATAGCGCGCGTCCCGCATCGGCAATACTCCACTGATCGATAGGCATCAGTCTATTTTCGGCTACGCTTATGGCTTCGGCATTGGCATTTAGCCTCTCCTGACCTAGAGTGCTTCGCGCACCTGCAGACCATGTCAGCAGATCGTTGACTACATCTTGTTTGGCTTTAATTTTGTCTTGGCCCGACAGCAACCATTGCATACCTTTATCGTTCCGCAGACTTTGCAACTCTGATTGAATCCTAGCGTATGCAGCCTCGATCATGCCCACATCCTTCGCCAATTGTGTAAATTAAGTTACTCGCAAACTACGCGCGAAAAACCAACCCGGTATCATCAGGGATAATACCGTAACAGAATACCAGCTAGCCGCCGCCGATAATACTACCAACGCATCCAGCGGGATGACACCTATCACCAGATATTTTATGGTTTGCTGAATTTCCATAACAGAAAACTTTTGATATGCCGTATACAAGCGCTTGAGCACTAACCAAAACCCAACTACTAGAGCCAATAAAGAGATAATGTTTGCATAGGGGCTGTGGCGCTGTAGATAAAATATCACTAGCGCACATGCTAGCATACCGATACCGCAATGAACGATAAACTTCTTGTTACTAGCAGTAGTCTCAATAGTGCTTAATAAAGTCAACGAGCTTACATAGATGAATATGGGTATCGCCAGAATAAAGCTGCCCCATTGCAACTCCATTGTCGACAAACCTAATAGCCAATTGCAATACCGACACCCGCCCATTATAAGGAAACCGTAGAGTTGTTTTTTTGCTACCGCGTTATAAAAAACGATTAATACCGATAAAAATCCGGCGATCAGAAGCTGCTGGAGTCCAACCATAACGGCAACGCCCAGACCTATAAACAAAAAAGTCCAACCCAACTGCCATCCGAATTTCAGCGGAATACGCCCAGAAGGAAGGGGACGCTCAGGACGATCACGAAGGTCTTCCTGATAATCAAAGCAATCATTTAATATCATTCCCGAGATATAAAGACACATCGAGGAAACGCCAAGTAATAATATAATCTCCCAGTCAATTTGCCCCTCAGTGACAATTAATTGCGCTGCGACAATATTCGACAATGCTGTAAATACAGCCGGCGCACGCATCAATTGTAGATAGTCGACTATATTAATAGTCATTGCACTCAAGCTCGGCTAACAAATTGGCAAGATACTGATAGGAACGCCGACCTACTTCGACTGGACATTGAGGAAAGCTATAAAGCTCGGCCGTTAAATACCCTTGATACCCAATCTTTTTTAACGCTTTCAGGTACCGTTTAAAGGGCATATCGCCATCGCCAGGCACTAGATGGAAATGTTTCATATTTTTGATATCTTCAATATGAATATTCCATATCCGACCTTTCAGAGCTTCAATGGTGACTTCAGGCTCCTCTCCATTCAAATAAGAATGTCCTATGTCCAGGTTTACGCCGAGCAAATCCGAATCGACTCGATCAATTACATCAAGAACTTCATAAGCATTTTCAACGAGCAACCCTGGTTCATATTCAATGCCGACAGCTACATTATATTGATGCGCGGCTTCACATATTCTTGAAAGACTTTCAATAAAATAGCCCACTGCGTCATCCGGAAAACATCCCGGCGTTGGCCTGCCTGACGTGAGACTAATACATTTTGCGCCAATGCTATGGGCCATATGTATAGCTTTAATTACAATTGCTTCACGCGCTCTGCGTATCTCTGGTTTCCGATTGGTCAAGGAGGGTTCAAATACATTTTCAGGCGGAGGCGATGTAAAAAAACTATTCGCGGTGTTTGCGTTTAAATTACTGACCCCTAGACCTTTTTGTTGCAGAAGCTCTTTCACCATTTGAAGTTGTCGCTCATCAATATCATCCGGATACCAATGCGGTCTTTCACATAAGATTTCCGCTCCGGCATACCCGAGATCGGAAATCTCCGTTAATGCCGTAGATAAATCCGTTTTTGTAAATGCATTGGTACTGTAAGCAAGTAACATTTTTAGATCGAAAGTTGATTTATGCGCATACCGAATAATTTGAACACCGATTCCGGTCGACCCGGAACGGCTAAAATCCATCACATCGGTGGAACTGGATTTTTACTCTAAGAGTTTACCTTGGGTCAAGGAATTCATTTTTCCCGCATCTATTCTCCTCCAAATCGGTGAGCAAACCTTCAGGACCACTCGAAGGAGAGGTGGGGCCGAAAATCCGAGAAGAAAGCCTTCGTCGGCGTTCAAAGCCAGACCGGCCTTAACCGCATCAACAGCTGATAAAACGCTGGCTCGGCTAATCCAGGAATTCGAAGTTCATCAAAATTGCGGTAACCACCAGCGTCGCCCTTCCAGCTTGAAGCGACAAACGCCTCATCAGGCTTAGACCGAAATGTTGCCATCGGTTAAATCGGCAGGGATTTCGCCTTAATTTCGGAGATTACCGTCCAAAGATGGGAATACGCATTCGGCTGTATTTTCACCATTTTTCGTATCCTCGCCGCAACAGGGCACCTCAACAGCGCCTGGCTATATGCGCGCCAACCAAGTCGATCATCAAGCTATGCGACCGAAGGTAGTGTTGTTTGGCAAGTCCTCGGCCGCTGTTGCCGGACGGAGGAATAGCCGGGCCGATACTTGCCGGTTCGCCACGCGCTGTCGAGGCGACATGGTCGCCTTGATTGATACGCGCCTGTATTTGCCGGAGGCGCGGGGCAACGACTAGGCCAACTGCAAGAAAGCCGCGACTCGTAAGGATGAGCAATAGTTTCGAAGCAAAACGCAACCTGCGTCGGACATGCTTGTAACACTGCTTCCGGTGAAGCAAAAGACCAGACAATCTCACGCAAGACGGCCTCCGATCGCACTGAAGTGAACTCTGACAAAGTAGAATTAGACATTGCTATAAATAATTCAACCATTGCCAATGCGGGCTGCGAGCTTTTAATTGTTCAAAGCCTAGACAAAGCGGATAAAGCATCAGCAGTACCGCGCTCCAAAACAGATAAACCATTGGTAAACCGTAACCATAATCCATGGGGATATCCTTGGACCATATACCGCCAGCCATTAAGGCTGAAACCGGGCCGGAATCCAGACTCGCCATCAACAACGCCAACAAATGAATCAGGTATAAATGCACCAGATAGAAAAACAGCGGCGTCCTGCCGAACACTTGTAAAAGACCCAAAAAGTTTGGCTTCCCCTCCAGCCAAGCCAACACGGCAATCGCCGGCCCCAAGGTCATTAACAAATATAATAAAGACGGCGGATATTTATGACAGTTGATAAACGATAATACGGTAAATGCCGGATCGGGATAGGTTTGCCAGGGATTAGGATCACCATAGACATTGCTGAAGCGTAGCGCAATAAACAAGACCATTAAGGTTATCCCCAACAGCAAAAGGCGTCGCCGGGTTCGCCAACGCTCGACGCTCATCCATTTACCGAACCCATACCCCACCGCCATCACGCCTATCCAGGGCACCAACGGATAATAGGGGTTAATCGACCAATTCTCGCTCAAAACAACATCATCGCCGGTATGCAGCACTGCCCACCAGGCGCCGAAAATACCCAACGCCTCGGGTTTGATCGCATCAAAACCATTATGCGAAACAATCATCAAGATGCCGAAGGATACAATCCAGCGCACCTTCAGCTTCACCAACCCGGCCAACATTATCATTGACCAGCCGATGGCCCATAACACGCCGCCATCTATCTGTCTAAAGTCGTTACGAAAGTTCCAAGCCCAGGCTTCGACAGTACACGTCAAAAAAATCAACAGCAACCCACGTTTGAGTAAAAACGCCCTGATCGGCGCATCCGGTTCGCGACGTGAATACCATAAATAGGCGCTGATACCCGCCAAAAACACAAATGTCGGCGCGCAAAAGTGGGTAATCCAGCGCGTCAAAAACAAGGCGACATTGGTGCGATCGAGATCGGTCGGCTTAAAATGAGCCGAGCTGAAAAAATCCCGGGTATGATCCAAGGTCATCAAAACCATGACCAGACCGCGCAGAGTATCGATAGAGGTTAATCGCCCCGAATTTGAATGCGTATGCAATGTAGCTATCCTCTGACGGTATTTTTAAAGTTGTCTTATCAGGATCGGCAAAGACCTTCCAATGAACCCTATCAACCCTAAGCTGTTCATCGGTATACTACTGCAATGACCCCGCAATCCATTCATTAATCTCTTTCCTTTATGTTAGAACTTTATTTAGACAGCGCCAATTTAGCGGACATTGAAAACTTATCCCACGCCTTGCCCTTGGCGGGCGTCACCACCAATCCGACCATCATGGCGGCCAGCGGCATGAGCGTGAATCGCTTGCTGCCGGCAATGACGGAAATATTGGGTGACGAGGCCCGATTTCATGTGCAGGTAATCAGCAACACCGCCGACAACATTATCGCCGAAGCGCACAAACTGCATGAACTGCCGTTTGACATCGTGGTAAAAATTCCAGCCCACACTGCGGGGTTGAGCGCCATCAAACAGTTGAAAAAAGACGGTGTTCCGCTTTTGGCTACAGCAATTTACAACCTACAGCAAGGCATGCTGGCGGCCTTAAACGGCGCCGACTATCTGGCCCCCTATGTTAATCGGATCGACCACCTGGGCGTTGATGGCATTCAGGTAGTCGGCGACTTGCAATCGTTCATCAATCAATATCAGTTGCCGAGCAAATTATTGGTGGCCAGTTTCAAAAATGTCCACCAAGTTTTACAAGTGTTGTCACACGGCGTGCGGGCAGTGACATTGCCTATCGATATAGCTCGGCAATTCCTGACCACTCCAGCCACGGACACCGCAGTCGAGAAATTCAGCCAAGACTGGCATGCGGCTTTTGCCGATCGCTTATCTTACGAAGATTAAGCTGACTGCGGCAAACGAAAATGCGATTGCCTGAATCCGCGGATAGCGTTAGGGTGAAGCTTTTAGCCGCAGCGAACAGCAAGCATGACCCTGCCTGATTATCTTCAACGCCTCGCCAAATCCGCACACAGCCGATGAACGGCATGTCAACGCAAACAGCCGTTCTGGGCCGGCCCGCTAATCAACAGGCCGGCGGTTCAGTGACGGCTATACGCGGCAGCGTGGTGGATGTGTTTTTCCCGGCCGATTTACCGGCGGTCAACAACGCCTTAAAGGCCGGCGATGCCGGGCAAGTGATCATCGAAGTCGTCGCCCATCAAAGCCCTACTCAGGTGCGAGGCATCGCGCTGAACTCGACCCAAGGCTTATCTCGCGGCGCGCCCGTCGTCGATACCGGCCGGCCGTTGAGCGTACCGGTCGGCAAGCGATTACTGGGACGCATGTTGAACGTATTCGGCGAGGCTATAGACGGCGGCGAACCTTTCGAGGATGGCGAATGGCGTTCCATCCACCAACGGCCGCTGCCATTGGCCCGGCGTGTGGCCAAGATGGCGATGTTCGAGACCGGCATCAAGGCCATCGACCTGTTATCGCCGCTGGAACGCGGCGGCAAGGCCGGCATGTTCGGCGGCGCAGGTGTAGGCAAAACCGTTGTGATTGCGGAGTTGATTCACAACATGGCGGGGCGTTACCAGGGCGTCAGCCTGTTTTGCGGCATAGGCGAACGCTGCCGCGAAGCCGAGGAAACCTATCGGGAAATGCGCACTGCCGGAGTACTGGATAAAGCCATACTGGTGTTCGGGCAAATGAATGAAGCGCCCGGCGCGCGCTTTCGGGTCGGTCATGCCGCACTAACCATGGCGGAATATTTTCGAGATACCGAGAAACAGGATGTACTGCTGCTGATCGACAACATTTTCCGCTTTATCCAGGCCGGCACGGAAGTCTCCGGACTAATGGGACGCATCCCTTCCCGGGTCGGTTATCAACCTACTTTAGCAACCGAACTGGCCGAACTCGAAGAACGCATCGCCAGCTCGCAGAGCGGCGCCATTACCTCGGTACAGGCGGTTTATGTGCCGGCGGACGATTTTACCGACCCCTCCGCCAGCCACACCTTCTCTCACCTGTCGGCTTCGGTGGTGTTATCGCGCAAACGCGCCGCGCAGGGCTTTTATCCGGCTATCGACCCGCTGGCCTCGAACTCGAAAATGCTCAATCCGAGCGTGGTGGGGGACCGGCATTATCGGGTTGCGCAAGACGTGCGGCGCACGCTGGCCGAATATGAAGAGCTCAAGGATATAATCGCCATGCTCGGACTGGAAGAACTGGCTGAAGCCGACCGGCGCACGGTCACCCGGGCCCGCCGCCTGGAGCGTTTTCTGACCCAACCTTTTTTCGCTACCGAACAATACACCGGGCAAACCGGGCGCTGGGTGAGTCTCGAACAAACCCTGAACGGCTGCGAACGCATTCTGAGCGACCACTATGCCGGCGCTCCCGAGCACGTATTGTATATGATAGGCGCGATCGATGAAGCCAAACTCGACGCCGACAAGGACCAGGCCTAAGATGCAGTTAAAGGTATTGTTGCCAAGCGAGGTGCTGGTGGATATCGCCGTAACTAAAGTGATCGCCGAAGCCGAAAACGGCTGGTTCTGCCTGGAACCTCGCCATGTGGATTTCGTCTCGGCGCTGGTGCCCGGCCTGTTGCGCTATATCACCCGGGAAGGCGTCGAGATGTTTCTCGGCATCGATGAAGGCATACTGGTTAAATGCGGCCCCCAAGTGCGGGTATCCACCCGCGAAGCGGTAGTCGGCGACGACCCTGAGGCACTAAAAGCAGCAATGCAGGCCCGCGGCTCCGCTCATGATGAACATGACCGCTACGCGCGTAGCGTGCTGGCAAGACTGGAGGCCGGCGTGGCGAAACGTTTTCTGGATTTACAAAAGCACTGATGAGATGGCCAAACCAAGCAAACCCCGCCCACAACTGGCCGATCGCATAGGCCGTAAGGCCGCTCGCCACCAACGCGCGCGCCGGCAGCCCAAGCAGGGCTTGTGGTTCGGTTTGGGCATGTTCGGTCTGGTAGGTTGGTCGGTGACCATCCCCACCGTATTGGGTATTGCCCTGGGTATCTGGCTGGATCACAAGTGGCCGGGCCCGCCGTCCTGGACCTTGACGCTATTATTTCTGGGTGTGATATTGGGCTGCAGAAATGCCTGGTATTGGATAGAACGGGAAAGACATGGAAACCACACTGATGAACAACCCTGATTTTTTCTCGGAGCTGCTATTAGCCTTGGGCGTCGGTATTGCGCTGGGCAGCCTGTATTTTGGCGGACTCTGGTTGAGCGTCCGGCGAGCGCCGCACTGGCACTATCCGGGTTTGGGCATGGCAGCCAGCCTGTTCCTGCGGCTGGCGCTGGTCGGTATCGGCCTGTACTGGCTAGCGGACGGCCATTGGCAACGTTATACCGCCGCTCTGCCGGGTTTATTACTGGCCCGCTGGTGGTGGGTACGGCGCATCCAGACGGGGAAAATCGAACCATGACCTTGAGTCCGGACGATCATATTCTCGGCTGGATCGGCCCCTTGCCGATCAATGCCACAATTGCCTACACTTGGCTGGTGATGGCTATTTTGGTCACCTGCTCCTATCTGGTCACCCGGCGCCTGAACGACAGTGTGCGAATCTCCCGCTGGCAAAATCTGCTGGAAATCCTGGTCAGCGGCCTGAGCGAGCAGATCCGCCAAACCAGCCGCCAAGAACCCGGCCCCTATCTGCCTTTCGTCGGCACGCTGTTTCTATTCATCGCCACCGCCAACTTGCTGGCCGTCGTACCGGGTTTTTCGCCGCCGACAGCGTCATTATCCTGCACGACCGCCTTGGCATTGGCGGTGCTGGCCGCCGTACCCTTGTTCGGTATTGCCCAACGCGGCTTGCTGGCCTATCTTGGCGAATACATCAAACCCAGCGTGTTCATGCTGCCGTTTAATATTATCGGCGAGTTATCCCGAACCCTGGCCCTGGCTGTGCGCCTGTATGGCAACATGATGAGTGGTTCGGTGATCGGCATTATTCTGCTGGGCATCGTGCCGCTGTTTTTCCCCATTTTGCTGCAATTTCTCGGCTTGATAACCGGTCTGGTACAGGCCTATATTTTTGCCGTGCTGGCTATGGTTTTTATCGCCTCCGCCCAAGCCGCCCGCAACGACCGCACCCCAAACCCAGGAGATTAATATGAACGAAATTACCGCCGACGTCATCATCGCCGGCATATCCATCTTTACCGCCGGTTTGACCATGGCCATCGGCAGCATTGCCCCCGCGCTCGGAGAAGCCCGCGCCCTGTCGGACGCCTTGAGCGCCATAGCCCAGCAACCGGACGAGGCCCCGACATTGACCCGCACCTTGTTCGTCGGTTTGGCCATGGTCGAATCCACCGCTATCTATTGCTTGGTATTAAGCATGATTTTCATGTTTGCCAATCCGTTTTGGGAACACTTTATCAGCAAGACCGGAGGTTGATGCATGCAAATCGACTGGCTGACCGTTGCCGCGCAATGGATCAATTTCCTGATCCTGATGTGGCTGTTACGGCGTTTTTTGTACCAGCCTATCGTTCAGGCCATGGACAAACGTCAACAGACCATGGCGGCGAACGCGCGGGCAGCCGAACAAAAAATGCAGCAGGCGGAACAGGAAGCCGATAACTACCGAAACCAACTGGCGGAACTGGAGACGCATCGCACCGCTCTGATGACTGCAGCCCGGCAAGCGGCGGAGAACGAACGGGAAAAGCTGGCCAAGCAAGCTCGCGCTGAATTCGAAATCCTGTCCCAGCAATGGCGGCACGACCTGGCGCGAGAAAAAACCGAGTGCCAAAACCGACTCTGTAACGAACTCAGTCGACTGATCACCGCCACCGCACGCAAAGCCTTGCAAGATTTGAGCAGCCAGGAATTGGAACAGGCGCTATTTGACAATTTTCTTAACCGGTTGAATGCGCTATCGACTCGGGAAAAGCAGCTATTGTCGGCATCCGGCCCCGAAGACATGGCGTTGGCCAGCAGTCGCGAACTCGACGAAGCGTCGCGCACGCGGTTCGCCGATGCCATGAAGCGTATACTGCCGCATAGTAATGTTAATGTCCGCTTCGAAGTCTTGCCGGACAGTCGGCTGGGTCTGATACTGACCAGTCCGGCCTATACTCTGGAATGGCGTGTGGAACGTTATTTCGAGGAGCTACAGGCTGAATTGGATACCCTTTTAAACCGAGCAGCCAGCCATGCTGAATGACGCTTTAACCAATACAGCCATGACCCTCAAGCGCTTATTGGAACAGCACCAACCTGCCTTGACCCTGGTCGAAACCGGTATCATCAGCCATGTCGGGCATGGTGTAGCTTTGGTGGATGGTTTGCCCGGCGTGCAGGCCATGGAACTGGTTGAATTCGAAGCAGGCCTGTTCGGTTTGGCATTCAATCTCGATCCCGAACAAGTGGGTGTGGTGCTGCTGGGGGCTAGCGCCCAAATAGCCGCGGGCAGCCGGGTACGCCGCACCGGTCGGGTGGCCGACCTACCGGTTGGGCCAGCATTACTCGGCCGCATCGTCAACGCCTTAGGCCAACCGCTGGACGAACTAGGGCCGTTGAATATCACCGAGCGTAGCCCCATCGAGCGGGAAGCGCCCGCCATCCTGGAGCGCGCGCCGGTCACCGAACCGTTGCAAACCGGCATCAAAGTCATAGATGCCGCCATCCCCATCGGTCGCGGGCAACGTCAGCTCATCATCGGCGACCGCCAAACCGGCAAGACCGCCATAGCGCTGGCGATACTGGTTAACCAGCGCGACAGCGATGTCATCTGCATCTATTGCGCAATCGGCCAGCGCGGCGACGCAGTGGCGCGAGCGGTCGATACCTTGCGCGCGCAACGAATCATGCCGCAGACCATCGTGGTCCCGGCCGCCGCCGAAGATCCGCCCGGCCTGCAATTCATCACGCCCTATGCCGCCACCAGCATCGCCGAGTATTTTATGCAACAGGGCCGGGATGTCGTGATCGTCTACGACGACTTGACCCATCACGCCCTCGCCTACCGCGAGCTGTCTTTGCTGCTGCGCCGGCCGCCGGGCCGCGAAGCTTATCCCGGCGACATTTTCTATATTCATGCTCGCTTGCTGGAGCGCGCCACTCACTTGGCGAAAGGCGGATCGCTGACTGCGCTGCCCATCATCGAAATCGAAGCGGAAAACCTGGCCGCCTACATTGCCACTAACCTGATTTCCATTACCGACGGCCAGATTTATCTGTCGCCCGAGTTATTTCACAAAGGCCTGTTACCGGCCGTGGACGTCGGCAAATCCGTTTCCCGGGTGGGCGGCAAGGCGCAATTGCCGGCCTATCGACTGGTCGCCGGCGCGCTGAAATTGTATTACGCCCAATTCGAGGAACTGGAAATGTTCGCCCGCTTCGGCACCCGGCTGGATCAGAAAACCCTGGGCATTCTGGAGCGGGGCAAGCGAGTGCGGGAAATTCTTAAGCAACATGAGCAGGAGGCCTTGAGCCCTTTCGAGCAAATCATAGTGCTGCTGGCTGTAACCGAAGGCCTATTCGATAATCTACCCTTGCACGAAATTGCCCAAGCGGAACAAACACTGCGCACTGTCGCCATGAACTATTTGAACGAAATCGGCCAGCGTATCGAGCGAGGCGAAATCCTGACTGGCGAAGACCGCGCGGCGATACTCGAGGCCGCAAAACAAGCCCTGGATCTTGGAGAGGCCGATGGAGACCGAACAAACCCTTAGACGTCGTATCAAAACCGTGGGCGATCTGCATGCCATCGTCCGCACCATGAAGGCATTGGCCGCGGTCAGCGCCCGTCAGTACGAGGCGGTGCTGAAATCTTTGGATGACTATACCCAAACGGTGGAAATGGGCTTGCAGGTCGCGCTACGCGGTAAAGTCTTTGACAAACCCGATCGGCCCCGAGCCATTGCGCGATTAGCGGCCATCATTTTCGGCTCGGATGTGGGCTTGTGCGGGCGTTTCAACGAAGACCTGGTTAACTTTTCGCTGGACAGCATGAGCGGATTGGGGGTATCGCCATCCGCGCGCACGGTTTTGGCGGTTGGCGGGCGGATTCAGACCCGCTTAAGCGAGCTCGACCATCCTGTACAGGACAGCTGTTTTACACCGGGTTCGGCAACCGCAATTACTGCCACTGTCCGGCTGCTATTGTCTAAAATCGATGCCTGGCAGGACCGTGGGTTCGAACGGGTATTGCTGTTTTACAACCAGTCCGGTTCACCCACTCAGCTCCACCTGCTGCCCGTCGATCCGCGCTCGTTCGGCAACTTGAGCCAAGCACCCTGGCCCTCTCATCTGCTGCCCAGCTATAGTCTTGACACCGAAAGTCTGCTGGCGGCCCTGATTCGGCAGCATCTGTTTATCTGTCTGTTTCGCGCCTGTTCCGCATCCTTGGCTTCGGAGCATCAGATGCGTTTGCGCACCACCCAGGCAGCCGAAAAAAACATTCAGGAAAAACTCGACGAATTGGCCGCGGAATTTCGGATGCGGCGCCAGGATGCCATCGATGCGGAGTTACTTGATATCGGCGCAGGCTTTGAGGCGGTTAATAGCGACTAGACCAACCCATGGTTTCGGTGCCGTGACGGATATTTGCCGCCCGCTTACGCCGCGCAATCGATTGTTTCGAGATTGTCGCCATCAAGGAATCGTCGAATACCTGCCCGGCTCGAGCAATAATCAGCGCAACCGCTACCGGCTGACACCCGATAAAAACGGCACGAAGGTCACCGGCTCTATGGCTTCGTCTTCAAAACCACTTTCCGTGCGAGTAATACGATGCAGCTCTTGCCGCCCCTCACTACCGACCGGAATCACCATGATGCCGCCCACGGCCATTTGCGCCAGCAGCGCTTCCGGAATTTCAGCCGGGGCCGCGGCAGCCAATATGCCGTCGAACGGCGCATGCTCGGGCCAGCCCCAGCTACCGTCGCTATGTTTGAAACCGACCGACTTGATGCCCAATTCCCAAAGCAAATCGCGGGCTTTTTTCATCAAGGGGGCTATACGTTCCACGGAATACAATTGTTCCACCAGCTTGGCCAGAACAGCGGTCTGATAACCGCAGCCCGTACCTATTTCCAACACTTTAGTTCGTGGGCCCTTTTCCAGCAGCAACTCGGTCATTCTGGCCACGATATAAGGCTGAGAAATGGTCTGATTATGCCCGATCGGTAAAGCGGTATCTTCGTAAGCCCGACTTTCCAAAGCCTCATCGACAAACACATGCCGGGGCGTCTCCGCCATGGCGGCCAATACCCTGCTGTTGTTAATGCCTTGTTCTCTCAGGCGGGATACCATGCGTTCGCGGGTGCGCCGAGAGGTCATGCCCGTACCTTGCAAGCGTTGCTTCATGCCTATACCTCTATTGTCAGCCACTCGCGTAGCCCCTCCAAACGATCGAAACGGGTCAAATCCAGTTGTAACGGCGTGACGGAGACATAACCATTCCGAATCGCATCGAAATCGGTACCCGGCCCGGCATCCTGTTCGCTACCCGGCGGCCCCACCCAATAAATAGTATGCCCGCGCGGATCGCTGGCCCGAATCACGGCCTCGGCCTTGTGCCGTTGTCCGAGTCGGGTGGATTGAAAACCTTTGAGCTGCTCGAACGGCAGGTCCGGCACGTTCACATTCAACAGCGTATCGTCCGGCAAAGGATGCGTCTGAATTTTCTTCAACAGCGCCACGGCCACTTGCGCCGCGGTATCGAAATGTTTGGGATCGCTACCGACCAGGGAAACGGCCACGGCCGGCAAACCCAAAAAACGGCCCTCCGTGGCCGCCGCCACGGTACCGGAATACAATACATCGTCGCCCAGGTTGGCGCCATGGTTGATTCCGGCAAACACCATATCCGGTTCGCTCGCCAGCAATCCGGTGATGGCCAGATGTACGCAATCGGTCGGTGTGCCGTCCACCCGCACAAATCCGTTATCGCAAAGGGTTGCCCTGCGCGGCATATCCAGCGTCAGCGAATTGCTGGCGGCGCTGCGATTTCTATCCGGCGCCACCACCGATACGTCGGCGTGCTGTTGCAAAGCCGCCGCCAGCGCATTGATGCCCTGAGCCAAATATCCATCGTCGTTGCTGATCAGAATGTGCATAGCGCTGTGAATAGCTTAAAATGCTCCCATATTAGCAAAAAAACCGCAAAACCAGCAGCTTACGTGACAAAAAAACCCACAAACTCAGACGATAGCACCTTATTCAGAAACTCGATTGGCGAAGTCAGACGCCTGGACACCAATACGGTGGTTCTTAAACCCGACAAAAAACCTCGGCCGGTGCCCGCGGTTAAACCGCTGGAACAGGTTGATCCCTTGCAAAATGACGTGGCCGGTAGCCTGGAAACCTTATTTCAGGAAGACAAAGTCGTCTTTCTGGCCCCCGGCCTGCAAAAAAATGTGCTTAAAAAATTGCGCAAGGGCTATTACGGTGTGGACGCGGAAATGGATTTACACGGCATGAGCAGCCGCGATGCCCAACGACAACTGCTGCGCTTTCTGCATTTTTGCGTGGAAGACGGTTGCCGCTGCGTGCAAATCGTCCACGGTAAAGGCTATAACTCGCCGGACAACCAGCCGGTACTGAAAAACGATATCAATCTGTGGCTGCGCCAGCACAAGGACGTACTGGCGTTTTGCTCCACCCCGCCTAAAGCCGGCGGTACCGGTGCGCTGTATGTGTTGCTGCGCTTATCCGATAAATTCAGTCAGGCGGATGACGAGTTCGAATAGCGTAGATCATGTCGGATATTCAAAGCTTTCCGCCCATTGCCGGCCCAAACGCCCGCATTCTGATTTTGGGCAGCATACCCGGTAAAGCCTCACTGGACGCAGGGGAGTATTACGCGCATCCGCGCAACCAATTCTGGCCTATCATCGCCGAATTACTGCAGTGCGGTCCACTGCCGGATTATGCAAGTAAAACTCAAGCCCTGCTCGACGCCAACATCGCCGTGTGGGATGTGATGCAATCCTGTTTCCGGCCCGGCAGCCTGGATGCCGCTATCGAGAAAAGGTCGATCATCGTTAACGATTTCCAGGGCTTTTTAGCCGACCATCCGCGCATTCGCTACATATTCTTCAACGGCGCCACCGCCGAACAGGCTTTCAAGCGCTTGGTGCTGCCGGGTTTAACCAAACCCGACATCTGTTTACAACGCCTGCCTTCGACCAGCCCGGCCCACGCGGCCTGGTCTTTGCAACAAAAACTGCAAAGCTGGTCGGTAATCACCAGCGGGTCAAACTCAGTCTATATTTAATGATATTTTAGGCAGGACCGATTCAGAATCCTCAAAATCAACAACCAGACCGCAATCATGCGTTATCCGGGCCAAATCCAAAACGTTGGCGACGCCCATCTTTTCCATTAGCCGCGATCGATGGATTTCTATGGTGCGATGGCTAATGCCCAGTAGACGCGCACTATCCTTGCAGGAGTGTCCCGCCAAAACCAGTGACATGACCTGACGTTCCCGATTGGTCAGAGTGTTCACTCGCCCTTCGATTTCGTGGCAGCGCTTTAGCTGAGCATGGCGTGACCCAGCCATCTGTAAAGCCTCGTAGAGGCTAGCCAAAAGCTTTTTTTGCGTGATGGGTTTGGTTAAAAAATCCAACGCGCCAGCCTTGATGGCTCTGACGCTCTTTGGGATATCGCCATGTCCTGTCAGGAAGATAATAGGCAATGATAAGCCGCGCTCCATCATGGCCTGCTGAAGCTGTAATCCATCCATGTCCGGCATCTGTATGTCGATAATGGCGCAACTGATGTCTTTCGGTTGGGCTGCCGCAAGAAATGCGTTTGCACTGGCAAAGGTTAGCACCGAAAAGCCCTCCACCTCCAACATCAAGGACAAGGAATCCCGAATAGCGGCATCGTCATCGATAATGAAAACTTGCGAGTCGGGATGGATTTGATTCATTCCGCTAGCAATGCAAATGGCAGAGTGAAATGAAATATGGCCCCTGTTTCTACATTCTCATCCATCCAAAGCTGCCCACCGTTGGCCTCGATAAGAGAACGGCTAATGGCCAAGCCTAGTCCGCTGCCATTCCGTTTGGTGGTAAAAAACGGTTCAAAAACCCGTTTAATCGCCTCGTCATCGAGCCCGGCCCCCCTGTCTTGTATAGTAACTTGTGCCATATTTAGCTCGGCATGGGTATACACCTTAATAGAAATTTTCGTAGTCTCAAGGCCGGCTTCCCGGATAGCATCGAGGCTGTTGTAGAGCAAATTAAGCAATACTTTTTTAACCTGCAAGGAGTTAGCCAATACCGGCGGCAAATTAGGTTGGAGTATAAGTTCAGGCTGGAAGCAACTGAATTTGTCATGCCGCACAATGGTGATAACATCCTCGATCAAACCATTGAGATTGATCGGTTCTATAACCAGCTCACCCCGTTGCAAAAATCTGAGCAACTCATGCAAACAAAGTCCGGCACGCTGGGCCTGCTCTACCAGGCCAACTAACGCGCGTTCCAAGGCCTGCGCGCTTACGTCGTCTTTATTCAGAGAACGCAACGCCACTTCGCCGAAAGCGGATATTGCCGCCAAAGGCTGATTGAGGTCGTGGGCGATTGCTGCGGCGGTTTGGATGGCTACTTGTTGTTTGATTAGCTCGTCCATTTCGCTACGCTGCTGCTGCAATTGCCGCTCGAGCGACTTACGCCTGGATATATCCGTCATTATCGTGTGAATGACAGCGGGCAATCCTTCCTCGTCCAGGCTGATTCGGCTTTCCAAGTGTATATCGATAATCCCGCCATTCGTGCGTTTAACGCCCAACTCGGCGATTACATTGTCTTTTGACAGAAAAGCTTGCTGCAGATATTTCTTAAATGCCAGCCGATCCGTTAAATAAGAGACAATGGAGCGGTCAATGATGTCGCCGCGATTAGCGCCCAGAAGCGCCGCTCCGGCTAAATTGATTTCAACCACGCGCCCGGTATTTTCCAGGGTAAGATAGCCGACCGGCGCAAAATCATACAGTTCTGTATAGCGCTGCAAGGCAACCTGATTTTCTGCTTGCGCACTTTTTAGCTCTTCATTTTGCATCTCCAGTTCAAGCGTGTACGCATCCAGCTCGTGCATCAGTTTGCACGAAGCGTCTTCATGGCATTGCCCGGGAATCGGTTGTTGCGCCAAGCATTGCTCTGCCCGGTTACGAAGCTCATCAGGCGGTATTTTTGATTTTTTCATGCCATACCTTCCTCAACCCTGTTTGAAAAAGGAAATCTGACTTCGACCATTGAGAAATCAATCATTTCGCCATCCGACTTCCCCATTTCCGGGCGCAAAAATAATATCCATCTTTTAGCAACCGGTGTGGCAAAACATGGATCCATTAGTGTACAAACGAATATGCGGGGGAAAACTCTTGAAATCCGTCGATATTATCGCGGCACGAACTCTTTCTCCGCTTCCAGCCAATCATCCAACGCATATCCAGGCACAAAGCCTCGTTTTTCAGCCTTGAAATATGCGAGTTTTGCTATCCCATCATCAAAATAAGGTAGCGGTATTACTACCACGACATCTTCGGGATGTAAGCAATATTTTTTCTTTTGCCTTTTGCTTGTAGTCGTCATTGTTAACCTCCAGCCCTATCAAACCTGTCATCACGGCGAATAGGCACGGATCAGGCGGCACAATTGCCACTCGGCATGCCTTCATGGCCGACCAGGCGATTGAATCTTCAATATGTTAGGTGTGTCATCATTAGCATACCCTTAAATTTCTATTCCGTTGGCGCCTTTTCATTGTTGCAACCAGCTAACGGTTCCGCATCGGTTGTCTCGACCGGTTGGTGCCGCTTCCGAGCACACTCGGTTAACAGGGGTCTCGGTGTGCTGGCAATATGTTGCCCCTGCTCCAGCACCGCAACAATGTCGTCATATTCGATGATTTGATTTTCCGCGGCCAAAATAGCATCCGCTAAATTAATAATGGCCCGCCAATGAGACGGCTCATTCACAAACCGGCAAGCGGCCTTGAATAAGTCGGAAATTTTGTCTTCCTTTAAAGCGTTGCAGCGTAAAAAACAATCGATATACTCATTAATAGCTTCCAGATCCGATGAACCGCCATAAAAATGCAAGGAATCCAAATGGACCAACCCAAAATTATGAGATTCGTCATCACGCAGAGACACATATTTGGCTTCCGCCAACGGGCCGATCAACAAGTTAAACATATCGGCCTCAAACGCCCGCTGATAATCCTGCTTTTGGGCCGGAGTAAAGTGTTTGGTCGCCTCTGCAAATGAATAGGGCAATGCATGTATCAAGCGGCCGCCTTCTATTTTGGCAGCATAATGTTTATTAGGATTGCCGGAGAGCCAGCCAGTGTGCGACTCGCGCTTATCCGGCTGGATATAAATCCGAAAGAATACAACAGGCAACGCTTTTTGCCTGTTGCCGAAATAAATGCCCGCAGCATGCCCCGCCTCATGTATAGCGGTCTCCCGGTTGATCTCCTGGCACCCTAGCGCGCCTGTTTTCTGTAAATTCCGTGAACGTTTCATATCGGCATTCCTCCAATTTCAGCACGGAAATCAATCGGTAATTTCGATAGTCTTATGTTTACTTTGTTCCGTTTTAGGAATAAGTACCTTCAGCATGCCGGCTTTTGATTCCTGCTCCGCAGCGGCGCGGATAGTGCTGGTTTGATTGTTTATCGTCACATCCAGATTATCCTTGCCGACGCCGGGCAAAGCAGCCTGAACCTCTATCTCGGCGTCATGGTCGAGAATATCCACTTTGGGAGCCGCTTTTTCGAACCCGGCCGAAAAATTCCAATCCAATAGCCTCGGCCATTTGCGCAAGAGGAAATCGTCAAAAAAATTATCCCGCTCGTTCAATGAAAACAAACCGCCGGATAAGCTGGAGGGTGATAATTCGGTGGATTTTTTAATCTCTTTTTCTGTAGTGCTCATGGATTACTCCGAACTTTATCAATCTATCAGTAGGCATAAATCCCGCCACAAGGCGAGACCGATGTTGAGTGAAATCGTCGAACAACTGTTACTCAAACAGTTGTTTCTCGGTTGCAAGCCGATCCGGCAATTCATAGCGGGCAGTGAAACCTCTGTTTTCAGCCCTGTAATACGCACTGTGCCCTAAGCTCCGGAACGGCTACCACTTCAGCCGAATCTGCTACGTTGGCCTGCAATTTTTATGGTTTTTCCCGCCATCTTGTCCGCGCAAATCGTTATTAATTAGAGTCGATGATTAACGTTGATTGTGTTAAAAAATCCCTGCGCAAACTATGTCTAAACCTGGTTTGATCAGACCCTGCGGAAAAGCCGAAGCCGCTTAACAAGCGTTTCCCCATGCGGCTGGTCTAACGCGCAAATTGCACCTTATCGTTTAATCAGGCAGATTAATATACGTACTAGTACGTATAAAAAACCCAGGCGGAGTTCCTGCAACATGTGCGAGATTTTGGCAATAATGTTCAACGGACCAAGCGGGTTACGGTTTTGCTGTTCGACAGCAAGTAGCCTGGAGGGAATCTTCCGGAATTCGGGTTGGGGTTATCCGCACACTTGATTCCCCGGTATTTCGCGGCACTGCATGCGGGCTGCGATGCTGCCAAGAATTGCAAAATACAAATATCAACCAATGCTTGACCAGACTGTCAACCTGTTGCGTTTCGGTAGATGCGGTGTGCGGCTAATATGAGACTTCCACTTCATAACCGCTAAACTTGCGGATATTGATCACACCGCTATCCAGCAGTAGATATTGACCCTTGATACCCTGCAGCACACCTGACACCTGCGGGTCTTTATCCAGATTAAATGATTTTACTTTGGCGGGGTACTGCAGCACCGGATATTCAATGCGCAGCGTTTCGGCATCGGCCAAGAACGTTATCGCCTCGCTACCGAATTGCTCGGCAATTGCCGCTAATTGCGTCGTACATTTCGCCAGCAGCTCATCCCGCAGCGCCGGTAAATCCAACGGTTGCACGTTATTCTTCAACATCTGCTGCCAGCTGGTTTTGTCGCTGACATGCGCGGCCAAGGCCACTTCTATCAAGCCGGAAATATGTCGGGAGGCGACCTGGAATATCGGTAGAGCCTGCACCGCACCTTGATCGATCCAGCGGGTCGGCGTTTGCGAACGGCGAGTGATGCCTACTTTGATGCCCGATGAATTGGCCAGGTAAACAATATGCGGCTGAAAGCAAAACGCTTCGCCCCAACTAGGCTCGCGACAGGTGCCGGCGGCGTAATGACAGGTTTCCGGCTTCATGATGCACATATCGCATTGCGCCAGTTTGATGAAGCACGGATAGCAATAACCTTGATTGAAGCTTTTATTGGTCTTTTTTTGGCAATGCACGCAAAAAATCCGCCCGCTATGCCGTAATTGCACGGGCTGGCCAATCAACGGATTCAAATCCAACTCGGCGTCACCCACCGGCAACCGGTAGCTGACCGTCTCTGCCAGTTGCGTGGTCATTTTCTGTAAACTGCCCAACACTGTATTAACCTCATATTGTCGATTCAATTGGCTATAATGACAGTGTTTTTGATTTGTACAAGGCTGAAGTGATGATGGCTAGTCCGGTTCCTCCCCAGCCGCTTCTCTCAGCATTGCACCAACCGCTATCCGCGGAACCAGCCTGTGGCCATTAATCCTAAACCCATCGCCCCCCGCCAAAAACCGGTCGCACGCAAGGCCTTGCCGCCGGACAAATCACAACTACCGGCCGCCAATAAACCCAGAAAACCGCGTAAATCGGCGGCCCGTAAACGCCGCCCGGCGCAGGTTTTTTGGAGCCGGAAAAACCTGCTCTTACTCAGTCTGGAAGGGTTGGGACTGGCGATTAGCGCTTTACTGGGCACCATGCTGATCCTGGGTTCTTCCGCCAGCACTTTTTCGGGATCGGGCTTTTTCGGCAGCTTACTGCCGTTTGCCGCAGGGGTGGCGGCTTGGGTGGTTTTATGCGCGGGCGTATTGCTGGTCTGGCTGAAATGGCGCGGCTGGTTGAAGACGAAACTGGCAAGTCTGCCGGCCGGCCTCGCCTTTTGCATGGCACTCGGCATGCTCTGGTTTGTATTCCACGACGGCTACATCCCGGTGTTCACCCATTTCCGCAGTCTGGTGGGCGGCAAGCAGCAAGCGGCGCGAACCACTTTAGCCCACCAGGTGTATGCGGCTTACCGCCGCCACAATCAAGCGCAATTATTAAAAATGATCCAGCGCGCAGAACCGTTTGCGGCGGATATCCGGCAGGCGGCAAAAACCTTTGCCGTGGATGAGCATCTTTTGTTGGGTATCGCGGCAACCGAATCGTCTTTTCAACCGCGCACCAGCCAGGACGGCGGCCAGGGTTTGTTTCAAATCACGGCCGTGCCCAAATTCATTTTGCAGCAAGCCGGCCAGGAATTGGCCGTCAAACAAGCGGATGTAGCTAATCCGCGTCACAATGCCTTTATTGCCGCCGCCACATTAAAGCATTATCTGGCCGAAATGCAGGACGACCTGTTTCTGGGGCTGTTGGCTTACAACATTGGCCCGCGTAACGGCGGCCTGCGATTTATCATGCAAAAATACGGCGCCAGCGATTTTGTCACCATGCAGCCGTATATACAGCAACTGCCGCGCGATTATCCGATTCGGGTTTTGGCCTATGCCCTGGCTTTTAAGTTATGGCAACAAGAAGGCAGGTTGTTGGCCTATGAAGAAGCCGATAACGCGATACGTATCCAGCAGCTGGGCATTCCCGGCCTGATCATGGCTTTTTAAAGACTAAATTTAAACACGTCGGCAGCCACCGGCCGGCCAAAATAGTAGCCTTGATAAAACAAACAGCCTTTGGCTTTTAAAAATTCTAGTTGGTGCTCATCCTCAACCCCTTCGGCGATCACATTCAAGCCCAGACTTTTAGTCATCATGATTATGGTTTCCACGATAACCGCCGCATTGGGGTCGTTTATGTGCCGGACAAAGCTTTGGTCGATTTTTAACTGACTCAACGGCAGGCTTTTTAGATACGACAAAGACGAATAGCCCACTCCGAAATCATCGATGGATATCCTCACCCCCATGGCCTGCAAGGCGTGCATTTTGGCAATGGTGTCATCGATATGCTCGATCACGCAGCCTTCGGTCAATTCGATAACCAGACGCTTGGCATTAACACCGGCATCCAGCAAAGCCTGCCTGACCTGCTGCACAAACCCGGCCTGCCGGAACTGCCGCGAACTCACATTTACTGCCACATGGTCAATCTTGTTGCCTTCGGCATCCCAAGCCTTGATTTGGCGACAGGCTTCATTTAAGACCCAGGCGCCTATCGGCAGAATAAGATGAGTGTCCTCCGCCAACGGAATAAATTCGGCGGGCGAAATCATGCCTTTTTCCGGATGAATCCAGCGAATCAAGGCTTCCGCACTCACCACCCGCAGCTGATCGTTAACCTGCGGTTGATAATGCAATACAAATTGCTGATCCTGTAAGGCTTGGCGCATTTCCTTTTCCAACGTCAAGCGCCTGTCCGCGGCTGCCTGCATGGCCGGCTTGAAAAAACTGATACCGTTGCGTCCACTCTCCTTGGCGCGGTACATAGCGGTATCGGCTTGCTGAATAATGTCTTCCGGTTGCTCGGCGGTTTCCGGATACAACGTCACCCCGATGCTGGTGGAAAAATGGTGTTCGCTACCCTGCACAACAAAGGGTTGGTTGATGGCCAACAAAATCTTCTCCGCCAGCATGGCGGCATGATTGGTGGCTTGTTGCAAACTTATGAAACGCCCCGGCACCATAATAATGAATTCATCGCCGCCCAAGCGGCAGGCAGTATCCTCTTGACGGATAATCGACTGCAAGCGTTGCGCCACCTGCATCAACAGTTCATCCCCCACTTGATGACCGCGGGAATCGTTGAGATTTTTGAAATGATCCAAATCCAGAAAGAATAAGGCTCCAAAACTTGACTGGCGCTTGGCGGCGGCAATTTCCTGCTGCAGCCTGTCCAATAACAGTCGCCGGTTGGGCAGGTTGGTCAAAGGATCGTAATAGGCCAGGTTATGGATTTCCTGTTCGGCCGCTTTTTTGTCGCTAACATCGGAAAATATCGCCACATAATGTATCGGACGGTTATGCAGGTCCCGTACCCCAGTTACCGTCAACATTTCCGGGAACACAGTACCATTTTTACGGCGGTTCCAGATTTCCCCTTTCCATTGATTATTCCTTGCCAGCTGTTTATACATTTCCCTGTAAAACTCCTGATCATGGTAGCCGGAAGAAAGCATGCGCGGATTTTGGCCAATGGTTTCTTCGGCACTGTAGCCGGTAATTTCGCAAAAGGCCTTATTCACCCGCAAAATGATCCCATCGGCATCGGTAACCACAATGGCTTCATGCGATTCGAAAGTAGTGGCTGCCACCCGCAATTCATTTTCCTGCTGTAGGCGAATGGCAATTTCCTGGTTTAAGGCTTCATTACTGCTTAATAGGTCCTGTGTGCGTTTTTCGACTATTTCCTCGACACGGGCAGTGCGCCCCGTCAATAACAACAAACTAAATCCGGTCAAACCGCACAGTAAAAATCCGCCGACTATCAGCCAGTTAAAGCGTAAGGATTGTTGCTGATTAAAAAAGTTGGCGGATGGCCAATAGTTGAACTGCCATTGCCGACCAGCCAAATCAACTTGCTTAGTAGCGGCCAACTTGGAAAATTGCAGTATCTGGTGAAAATCGCTAGGCAAATTGCTGTAAATCAATTGATCGCCGTCATGAACGGTCAGTAGCAATTGCAATTCTTTGTTGCCCAACCAATCGAATATTGCTTTTATATCAGCATCGATACGGAACGCACATGCGACAAATCCTAAAAAAGCGTTCTGGCGAGCATAAGCGGTGTCCAATCCCAATTTTTTATAAATCGGCGAATAAACCACCACACCTGGGCGGCTAACATTATCCTGAATCAATTGAATAGGACTGCTAGCCATCGTTTTGCCTGTGTTTATAGCTTGGGAAATGATAGGCGCAATCTGAGGATTACTGGAAATATCGTAGCCCAAAGCCTCTTCATTACCGCTGTGGGGCACCAAATAAGTTACTGGGAAATATTCGGTCTTGAGTTTTGCCGGTTCCAAACCGCCAGCAGGATTCAATTCCTGGATAATCCTTTGATGCCGTGCTTCCCAATGCGCTCTATCCTGGGCACTGACCCGCGGCGTCCATTCCAGAATACCACTGCGCCGATCCCGAATTGTTTCCGCAAAATGCTCGAACTCTTCGCGTTCGATTAGTTTAGAACTATCAAACAGTGCCTTAAGTGCTAGGTTGGTTGCCATATGATCGCGCATATGCTCTTGAATCGCGGTTTGCACCAATTCAACTTGCCTTTGAAACTGACTGCCGAGACGCCGTTGTTCCTGGCGCATAGTCCATTCAAACGCGACCACCACCAATAAAATTACCAGCAACAGCGGCGGCAAGACAAAACGGCGACGGGCTTGCCAGACAGCCCTGGGCCGCCCTAAAAATAAGAGGGTCATCGGGGTAAAAACAGCCGCGCCTATCGTATCGCCTACCCACCAAGTGGCCCAGCTAATGGCGACACTGGGTAAACCAATCACCCCACGGAAAGCCAAATAGGCCACCCCCACCGTAGCCGATACCAAGCAACTGACTGCGATCAAGACAAAGAAGTGCAGAATTTTTTTGTCTTCGATCAGAGCGTCATGCCTACCGACGTAGCGGTTGATCAACCACATACCTAGCCAGGCCTGCACACAACAACCGACCGCCACCAGGGAACCGATACCCATGGATACCAGCATTTTAGATGCGCTGGAAATATCCAGAAAAGCGTATAACTGGGCGATCAGCGCCCCGAGAAAAATCCCGGGTAATACCATATTGCCGTACGCGAGCATCAACGCCAACGCCATACCCGTTGCCGGCCAAATCGGACTGGCGCTACTTGGCGGTAGAGCAAATAACGTGCCGAACCAACCAGCCGCAAAGTAACCCGCCGCCGCCGCCATATTTAGAAAAATCTTATAATGCAGGATTCGCATAATTCCTTAAATAGTTAACCCTAGGGCGCATATAGCGATGCGCCTAACTGGAAACAGAAAAATAAAGGCCATAACATTGCGATTCCTTTCCAATATAAAACGGATTAATTATCTCAAGATCGAATTCAGCATTATTTATCGGCTGACTGTAACATAGCCGATACAACCTGAAGACAGACGAAGGTTACTGTAAACGCCCCAAGTTATCGACGGTAAACGCTTTGCCAAACCCGGCCACGAATTGACCAGCTTGAGGCTGCAGCAGCAGCAAATGAAAATCAGTCAGGGTGCGCAAAATGCCGATAATTTCCCCGAATTTAACCGCCATGCCATCCAACTTTTGCGCATATTCCGCATGGGTTTTGCTGATTTCCAGTACCCGGCAATCAAACGTTAGCCGCCGCCGCGCGAATGGATTGCCAGCCTCGGCCTCCGGCTCGATAAACAAGATGGAAGCCTGCGGCTGGACCAGCAAATTTTGGGTATGTTTGGCCTGCTCGCTGACAAAAATATAAAAGCCCGCCTCTTCGCGTAAATAAGGTGCATAGCTAATTGCGACGGCACCGTCGGCAGAGCGGCTTGCTATTAACAAGCTGTTCTGCCGCCGAATTAATTCATCGCAAGCATTTTGTAGACTGTGGCGTTCTGAGTCATCCATGCGGACTAAGCCTTATTTAATTGCGCATAACGGAAGCAATCGATGGTGTGATCGTTCACCATGCCCACCGCCTGCATGTATGCGTAGCAAATAGTTTTACCAACGAACTTGAAACCGCGTTTCTGTAGGTCGCGGCTCATTTTGACGGATTCATCGCTAAAAGCCGGTATTTGAGCATGGGTCTGCCAGGCATTTTGCTTGGGTGCGCCGCCTATGAACCGCCAGATATAGGCATCAAAACTACCAAAAACCTGCTGCACTTCCAAAAATGCCCTGGCATTAGCCACGGCTGCCTGAATTTTCAAGCGATTGCGCACGATGCCGGGATTTGCCAATAAAGCATTGATTATTTTTTGATCGTAAGCGGCGATTTTTTCCGCCTCGAATTGATCAAAGGCCTGCCGATAGGCTTCGCGTTTATCCAAAATAGTGCGCCAGCTCAAGCCGGCCTGCGCCCCTTCCAGCACCAAAAATTCAAATAATTGCCGATCATCATGTAAGGGTACCCCCCATTCATGGTCGTGATATTGTTCTTCATTTGCGCTGGCCAAGGCCCATATACACTTGCTCATTTGCTTTTTTGCAGCATGCTTTTCAAATCAGCAAACGGATTAAAAGTGGCTTGCGGGCCTTTTGATTCCGCGCCGCCTTTACTACCGTAACGGGTTTGCTCTTCATAACGCTGATGTTCGTTATCGTGGCAATACAGGCACAATAGCTCCCAATTGCTGCCATCGGCAGGATTGTTGTCGTGGTTGTGGTCGGTATGATGTACGGTTAATTCGCGCAGGTTTTTATGATCGAATTCGCGCGCGCAACGGCCGCAAATCCAGGGAAACAGTTTTAAAGCCTGCTCCCGATACCCTTTTTCACGCTCTTCTTTACTACGCCGGGCTTCGGCAACGATTTGATGGGATTTATTGTGTGACATGGCTTTCTCCGCTTGCTTCAACCGCCGGTTGCGTTCATGTGGCGCAAAATAACCGGCTGTTCATGGATGTTAAATTCGTGTTTTTCGGGCTTGATCTGCATGGCATTAATAATAGCGTGCTTTAAGGCCTGCATATCGCCCGGATATTGTCTGACCACGTCTTTTAAATCTACCGAGTGTTCATTGCCCAGGCACAGCAGCAATCGGCCTTCCGCCGTCAAACGCACCCGGTTACAGCTGGCACAAAAGTTGGCGCTATGCGGCGAAATAAAACCTACCCTGCTGTCACTTCCAGCCACCTGAAAATAATCCGAAGGCCCGCCGGTTTTGTCCGGCACGGCTAGCAAGGCAAAACGTTGCAGCAAATCCTGTTTGATCAATTGGCTGGGATAATAAGCCTCGGCGCGATTATGGCTATCCACCGCACCCAAAGGCATTTCTTCTATAAAACTGATATCCAGGTTTCGGTCGACGGCAAATTGCACCAAATCCGCCACTTCATGATGATTACGGTTTTTCAATATCACCGCATTGAGTTTGATCCTTTGAAAGCCTGCTTCACGCGCCACATTGATCCCTTGGAGCACATTTTCCAGATCGCCGGTGCGCGTCAAGGTTTTAAACAGCAGCGGATCCAGGGTATCCAGACTAATATTAAGGCGTTTGACGCCGGCTGCTTTTAAATCGTGCGCCATGCGCACCAATTTTGAGCCATTGCTGGTCATTGCCAATTCCTGCAGGCCGTTCAGTTTGCCGAGTTGCCGCAGCAAATCCAAGGCGCCTTTACGGACTAAAGGTTCGCCGCCGGTTACGCGAATTTTGTTAACCCCCAGTTCGGTAAAGGCCTGACAAATAAACTGTATTTCCTCCAAACTTAAAATCTGCTTGCGCGGCAAAAATACCATGTCTTCCGACATGCAGTAGATACAGCGAAAATCACAGCGATCGGTGATCGAAACACGTAAATAATGGACGACACGACCGAATCGATCGACAAGCGTTGCGGGGAGAGTAGAATCAGTCATGACTATAGTTAAAATGTTGACTTGCAAATGGTAACACAGGGCCGACAGTGCTGATTATTCGGTAAGGTTTATGCAGACCCTTTAGACTTTTGTCAGCCGGCAGGCTTTCTCTTGACGCCGAATAACCGCGTATATTGTCGCAGTTTTAAGCTTTTCGATACGACACCGCGATCCACAACTGGTTTCAAAAGCACTAGCCGCTATTTGGAAAATAAATTACCGGCGAAATTTGCAATTTTATTTACGATCGACTAAACCTATTGCATTAGATAGTTTTTACAGGAGAAAAATCATGAAAGCCATTGATTTTTTTTACCTTAGCAGCCGTTTGCTTAGGCCTATAATGGTCGGCTTTTTGCTGTGTTATGCCTTACCCGCCATTGCCGAACCACCATCCGCCGAGGACTTTAATCGATCCAGTAAGCTGGTGCTGACCTTATCCGATAAGTGGCTGGACCCTAATGCGCAAAACAGTCTGCGCAAATCCAACCGTCAAAGTATTAGCAAATCGCCTGCTGAAAA
Source organism: Methylomonas sp. (assembly GCF_023228165.1). Lineage (GTDB taxonomy): Bacteria > Pseudomonadota > Gammaproteobacteria > Methylococcales > Methylomonadaceae > Methylomonas. The sequence continues at coordinate 113,791 of NZ_JALOBS010000013.1, forward strand.
TACCAAAGCCAAGGATGTTCCAATCGGCTGCGGCATGGATGTTACGCCGTTGACTAACAGCGACGCCTCGCTTGGTGACCGCTTGGTGGGCAAATGCAATCTTACCTTGCATTATTGACAATTTTGAAGTCTGCCTCCTGAAATCAACCGAACAGCCTGCGGCACGTTAACAATCAGGTAAGTTCGCTATATTTTTTTCCCAGCCGCCGCCCGCCGCCCGCCGCCCCCGGCAGACCGACAAACATTCTCGGATTACCGTTGCCTGCGTTAAAATTGCATTTCGCTTAAATCAAAACAGCAAGGCTATACGATGATTTTCAAAATTCTGTTGGTATTGTTATTTACCCTGTTTTCTAACGTCTGCCTCGGCATCGAAAAGCCGACAATTCGTCTTGGGGTACTGGCATCGGGCACCTTAGCTTGGGAACTGGCTGCAATCAAAAATGCAACCGGCTTGGATAACGCCGGCTTTAACCTGGAAACCGTCGCTATCGCCAATCAGCAAGCCGGTAAAGTAGCCCTACAGGCCGGCAGCGTGGATATAATAGTTTCGGACTGGATTTGGGTATCCAGCATGCGCGCCCAAGGCAACGATTATACGTTTTACCCTTATTCGGCCAGTGCCGGTGGCCTGTTGGTACCGGCGGATAGCAACATTAAAAACCTGTCCGATCTGCAGGGTAAAAAACTCGGTATTGCCGGCGGGGAACTGGATAAAAACTGGTCATTATTACAAGCCTTGGGTTTGCAACAAGGCCTTAATTTAAATCAGTCACTGGAAAAAGTTTACGGCGCACCGCCGCTGTTAAACCAGCAGCTGTCCAGTCGCCGCGTCGATGCCTTATTGACCTACTGGCAATTTGCCGCCCGTTTGGAGGCGCAAGGTTACCGGCAATTAATGAGCGGCGAAGACATTATTCGCGCACTGGGCATAACGGAAACCGTCCCTAGCTTGGGTTATGTGTTCAAGCAAAGCTGGGCGGACCAGCATAAAACCGCCCTGCAAGACTTTCTGCAAACTGCTCAAAAGGCCAAGGATAGCCTGTGCGACTCGGATAGCGCCTGGCAACAAGTTGCTGACCTGACCGCATCACCCGATAAAGACACTCAAGCGCTGTTAAGACGCCGCTATTGCCAGGGCCGCGTCAAACAATGGGGGGCGAACGAGCAGAATGCCGCAGAGCGAATCTATCACTTGTTACACCGGTTGAGTGACAATAAACTCACAGGCAAAACCGCTCAACTGCAACCTGGAACGTTTTGGTCCGCAGATTAATGCAATCAAGTGGACGATTTCGCAACCAGCTACTAGCTACTGCATCGATAGCATTATTGCTGGCTATCTGGCAGGTTCTGGCCTTCGCACTGCATAGCCCGACGCTGCCTACACCTGGCTTGGTAGCAATTACCTTCTGGCGGGCCACGCTTTCCGGCGAACTACCGTATCATCTTGGCGTAACCCTACTACGCCTGCTGGGCAGCTTTAGCTTAGCCATGCTGTTGGGCTGTGCAATAGGTGTGGTGCTGGGCAAAAATAAAACTCTGGACGCTTTTTTTGATAACTGGCTGGTGATCTTTCTGAACATACCGGCCTTGGTTACCATCATCCTCTGTTATGTCTGGTTCGGTCTGGTGGAATCCGCGGCCATATTGGCCGTTGTGATCAATAAATTACCCAATGTCATCGTCACCATTCGTGAAGGCGCGCGTTCCTTGGACAAGGATTTGCTGGAAATGGCGCAAAGCTACCGGTTCAGCAAACGCAAAACCTTTCTCTATGTCATCTGGCCGCAACTGCATCCCTTCGTGATGGCCGCCACCCGCTCTGGTCTGGCGTTGATCTGGAAGATTATTCTGGTGGTGGAACTTTTAGGCCGCAGTAACGGCATGGGCTATCAATTACACATCTTTTTCCAGCTGTTCGATGTAGCCAGCCTGTTGGCCTATAGCTTCGCTTTCGTGGCAGTGATACAAATCATTGAAGTAGGTCTATTAAAACCGTTGGATAGAAAAACCCAAAGGTGGCGCCGATGAGCGACATTCGCATCCACATCAGCAACAAAACCTACGTTTTGGCGCACGATACCGCTCAATTTCATCATGCGATTGCCGAGCTTGACTTTATCGTCCACCCCCACCAGTTTGTCTGCCTGGTGGGCCCGTCGGGTTGCGGCAAAACCACGCTGCTGAATATGATCGCCGGCCTGGACCAACATTACCAAGGCCGAATCGACATGGGCCAAGCCGACAAAAACCCTTCGATTGGATACGTGTTTCAGAACCCGCGCCTATTACCCTGGCTTAGCGTCAGACAAAATATTGAAGTGGTTTTTGATCGCACCCCGCCGGCCAATTTGATAGACAGTCTGTTGGACAGTATGCAATTACGGGAGGCCCAACATCAATATCCGGAACGTTTATCGCTGGGCATGCAGCGCCGGGTGGCCATCATTCGCGCCTTTGCCATTAATCCCGACATATTGTTAATGGATGAGCCGTTCGTGTCCTTGGATGCCCCCACCGCACGCCAAGTCAGAAGCTTGTTATATTCGCTGTGGCTGCAACGCCCGCATACGGTTTTGTTTGTCACTCATGATTTACGCGAGGCCATTGCCTTAGCCGATCGCGTGATCTTTCTGTCGCCTTCGCCCATGCAGGTACTCAGCGATATTACAGTGCCAATCGCCCGCGACCAACGTCACGAAGAAAGCCGAATCGAGATATTCCGCGAGCACTTATTACAAAACCACCCGGAAATCAAAGGCCTGCTATAAGGTGAGAATCGTCGTCAAAGCCTGCGAATGCGAGGAAATCATCAAAAAATCCCGCTTCATCGGCATCATTAGTCCTTGCCAATCAGAACCTGAAGCGCTACAGATATTAAAAAATCTGCATGTACAGCACCCTAACGCCAGTCACATCGTCTATGCCTACCGGATCCAGACACCGGCAGGCCTAGTCTGCCGTTTTTACGATGCGGGAGAACCCGGCGGCACCGCCGGCAAACCCGTCTTTCAGCATCTGGAAGGCAAGCAATTGATTAATCTGATGGTCGTGGTTATCCGCTACTTCGGTGGAATAAAACTGGGGGCCGGCGGTTTGACGCGAGCATACGGCAATCTCGCCAAGAAAATTATTGAAAACGCTGAGATCGCCGATCACATTGAAAGGGTCACGTTGCAGCTGGTTTTAGAATACAACCAGTTGCAAATGCTGGAATATCAATTAAAAAAATTGAATGGCAAAATCGTTCAACAAGATTTTGCCGAACAAATTCAGGTTCAAGTCCAGCTCCCCAAACATCACCTACCAGCCTTTCAGCTTATATTTCAATAACCTAGCAATTTAGTCAGGAATTATGACAGAAATATGACCCATTGTTTCACGATAGAGAATAAATCATGCACGATACCCCGTATTGTAAATAAAAAAATAGTCGTTATAGTTAAGCCGTCTTCATTGCATTGACTGAAATCAGTCTAGGAGCTTCAAATGAGCAAATCCAGCAATCTTTATAGAGATATTTTAACCGGCATCTTTTTTATCGTCGGCGTATTCGGCTTCATGTCTGGCGAGTTCATCCTCTCCACCCTGTTGTTTGGTGCGGCGACCATTGCCAGCAATCTTGATTTTTCCGGCTCGTTTAGAGCATAAGCTTTGTTTTTGTTGTACCTCCCTCGTTGTCCCTTAACAGCCATAGCTCTGTTAACTCCTTAGCCCCGCACTTTGCGGGGTTTTTTTTGCCGCCTGCTTATTTCTTCGAGTTTCGATTCCCGGCGTTATCAAACCTGGCTAGCGTCTCTAAACTGCATCTTATGCAACTTGGCATACGCGCCATCCAATTTCAGCAGCTCATCATGCGATCCGCGTTCGACTATCCGGCCTTTATCCATTACCAAAATAACATCCGCACCTTCGATAGTCGATAAACGATGCGCAACCACCAAGGTGGTGCGCCCCTGCATAACGCGATTTAAAGCCGCCTGAATGTAGCGCTCCGATTCGGTGTCCAATGCGGAAGTCGCTTCGTCCAACACCAAAATCGGGGCATCTTTTAATAGTGCCCGCGCCAAAGCCAGTCGCTGCCGCTGTCCACCGGAAAGTTTGACGCCGTTTTCGCCGATCTCGGTATCCAGGCCTTGCGGCATTTTGTTGATAAAGTCCATCGCATAAGCGTCGGTTGCGGCCTGTTCAATTTGGCTGCGCGCTGCCCCCTGTAAAGTGCCGTAGGCAATATTGTTGGCCACGGAGGTATTAAACAGCGTGACATTCTGGTTTACCAAAGCGATCTGCTGCCGCAAACAATCCAGGCGATAGCGTTTTAATTCCACCCCGTCGATCAGAATTTCACCCTGCTCGTAATCGTAAAAACGCGGCAACAAGTTGATCAAGCTGCTTTTCCCGCCCCCGGAGGCGCCTACCAAAGCGACAGTCTGGCCCGGCTCGACGACCAGATTGATGTTGGACAAAGCCGGTGTTTCACTGCCCGCATAACTAAAGGTCAGGTTTTTGAATTCGATCCTGCCCTTGCAGCGAGTGGTTTGATAGTCACCCTGATCGATTTCCACCGGCTCATCCAACACTTCAAACAAGGTTTCGGCCGCGGCAATACCTCGCAATATCTCGGCGTTGGCATCGCTTAAATTGCGGATCGGCTTGGGCAATAAAAATGCCGCGGTGAAAAAGCCTACAAATTCACCGGCGCTTGAGGACTTCATAATGATAAGCGCCAAATACATCATGCCGGCCAAGGCAAAGGAAATCAGTAACTGCATCAATGGATTGTTCAGCGATACCGTCATAATTAATTTGCGATATTGCTTACGGTTTTCCAGGCTGCAATCCTGGAAACGTTGCCGTTCGTATCGTTCGCCGCCGAAACTTTTGACAATGCGATTACCGGACACCATTTCCGAGGTAATATGGGTCAAATCGCCCACCGTATCCTGCATGTTACGGCTCAAACGCTTTAAGCGTTTACCGACGTAGCGCACCACCACCACCACCACGGGTGCAATCGCCAAGAACACCAAGGACAATTTCCAATTGGTATAGCCCAGATAACCCAGTAAACCGATTGCGGTAAAGCCTTCACGCACGTAGGAGCGGATAGAGTCGGAGGTTGCCCTGGTGACTTCGCCGATATTATTGGTTATCCGGGAAATCATATAACCGCTGTTATGGCTATCGAAATACTGCACGGATAAGCGGGTATAATGATCGAAAATCGCGCAACGCAATTTATGAATAACATTGCCGGAAATACGCGCTAAATAATAATTACCCAAAAAGGCCCCAACGCCGCGCACCAGGAATAACACAATAAACAATAACGGCAGATACTGGATATTGCTTCTGTCCTCGCCGTTAAAACTGTCTATGATGCGTTGAATAATCATAACTACCGCCGGCTCGGTGGCGGCATATATGGCAAAACCGATAGCACTGACTATAAACATGCGCCAATACGGCAATACAAAACGCATCAAACGTTTATAGACCTGACTGTCCGTCATGCGTTTGTTTGAATTTTCCAACCTGTCCAATACTTTTACCCTTAAAATTAACCAATAGCTTCACGCCAACCGACATTTCAATGCCCGCCGCAGAACTTATCAATATACAGCCTAAACGCATTTTGGTGATAACCCTGCGTTTTTTGGGCGACACCCTGTTAACGACGCCGCTGATCAGCTCGTTAAAACAAGCTTATCCCAACGCCGATATTGACGTGTTGTTGCCGGCAGGCAACACGGCCATGCTGGCAGGTAATCCGGACATTTCCCAACTGATTGCTTTGCCGAAGAAAATTAGCGCGCTGGATTTTGGAAAATTACTGTTTAAATTATATCGTCGTTATGACTTAGCCATTTCAACCCAAGCAGGCGACCGCCCGGCGTTATGTGCCATTATGGCCGGTAGGATTAGCCTAAGTTTCGTTCCTGACGACCCCGGTAAAGCTTGGTGGAAAAAAAGTTTTTTGACTCATTGGCTGGTTTTTAACCAAGACTACGATCATGCCGTGCTGGAGAATCTGCGCTTTTGTAACCTGCTGGGAATCAAGCCCTGCTATAGGTTAACGCCGCCACGCACAGACCAAGCTTCTTTCCGTGCGCCGGACCGACCCTACGCAGTGCTGCACATCATGCCGCAATGGCGCTATAAACAGTGGCATAAAGCCGGCTGGCTGGAATTGATAACATTTTTAAACGAACGCGGCCTTGGTATTGTATTGACAGGTAGTGGCGAGGCTAACGAACTCCATTATCTACACCAATTGGAACAACAACTGCCGACCGAAGTAACTAATTTGGCCGGCAAATTATCCTTGGCGGAATTGACCGAATTGATCAGTAATGCGGCATTGTTCGTTGGACCCGATACCGGCATCACGCATTTGGCTGCCGCAACCGGCACCCTGACATTTGCACTATTTGGCCCGACAGACCCCAAAAAATGGGCCCCGTGGCCGTTTGATTTTACGGGGAGCATTGCACCTTTCTCATCGTTAGGCTCGCAGCATGTCGGTAATGTTTATTTGATTCAGGGACAAACCGACCGAAACTGCATGCCCTGTCAGCTGGAAGGCTGCGAAAGACACCGAAACAGTCATAGCGCCTGCCTCGACCAACTCTCCGCGAGCTGCGTAATCGACACAATATCCAACAGCTTATTAACGGTCAGCAATCGAAGCATTAATGCTATGCTTTAAATCTTGATGTAACTTAATCAAATGGCCATCGCTCATTCATCCATTCAACTTCAATGACGCAGATACAGCAACTTGACCGAATTTACGTTCTTAACGTCAAAAAATTTACCCACCGGCGCCAATTCATGGAGCGTCAACTGGCCAACACGAAGTTAGATGCCGAATTTATTTTCGACTGGGATGTTGAGGATGTTAGTCCCGACATCATCGGCACCTATTTCGGTAACAATCTTCTTACCCCAGCTCAACAATCCTGCGCGCTTAAGCATGTGGCGGCCTTACAAAAGATCGTCGCCGACAATTGCCAGTTCGCATTAGTACTTGAAGACGATGCGGTGTTCGGTAAGGATTTGAAACTCGGCCTACAACGTGCGATGGAACAAAGCGGGCAATTCCCCGGCAATAAAGTGATTTATATTGGTTCAGGCGGCAATTTTTTCACACCTAAAAGCCAACGCAAGCCAGGACAATATCTTTACCCCGGAAATAGGGTGCGGTTTGCCGATTCCTACATTCTGGACAGCTCAACGGCCCAACGACGTCTTGACTGGATTAAAGCGCACAAAATTTCAGCGCCGATGGATAATCAGTTCGAAGTCATGGACAAGGAGCTTGGCATCCAAACCCTTTGGCTGGAAGATCCGGTTGTTGAACAGGGCAGCAAAAACGGCTTGTTTCAAAGCGCGTTGGAATCAGACCCTCCGCCCTGGCTAAAAGGTATCTTTTTCGACTGGGAAAAGCTGAAACGTAAATATATTTATCAATTATGGCGTTAGGAATTCATAACATAATGGCTTTTTCCAATTTTTCTGAAAAATCCCTGAAAATCAGCCGATATCTGACTATTCTCGCCGCCATAGCCGCCCCCATGTCGACAGCGGCCACTGGCATAGCCTGCATTGCTTTGTTAATTTTTTGGCTGATATCAGGCCAGGCCCCGCGAACGATTAAACTATCCTGGCAACAACCTTTCGGAAAAATGATAGTGCTGTTTTATGTATGGCTATTACTCGGCACCCTATATGCGGAAACCGACTGGCCTAGCAAGTTACAAACACTCTCAAGCTGGAAAAAGCTTGTTTACGCTTTTATTCTGCTCGGAATTTTTCAACAGTTCGAATGGCAAAAACGCTTTGTTAACTGGTACGTCACAGCCATGGTCATTTCAGCCATCATTGCCTTATTCCTTTGGTCGTTTGGTCTTATTGTCAGGCCGAGCAACGGGGCTTTTTACGCGGGCATATTCATGACCAACCATGCCACTCAAAGTATGGCCTTTGTGGCGGCGACGCTGTGCTGTATTTTTTTACTGCATGAAACCGAAAGCCCGCGCATAAAATATTTGCTTTGGGCCGCTATCGGCTTGTTCCTGTTTAATATATTTTTTATCAGCACTGCGCGAAGCGGCTATATCGCCTTACCTGTAGCCGCTATTTTTGCGGTAGGCTCTATATATGGCTACCGTAAATTACCGCACATTCTTGCCTTGGCGACTATCGTAATACTGGCTTTCGGCCTTGCCTCCAATACCCTGCAAGAACGTATTAAACTCGCTTTGGACGAACAAGCGAATTACCAAACCAGCAACAATGAAACATCCGTTGGCGTTCGCATGATCTTTTATAAAAACACCCTGGAGTTAATACAAGCGCAACCTTGGTTTGGTTATGGTACATCATCATTCAAGCCTATTTATAGCGCACATACAGCCTCTAAGTATCAGGATTGGCGAGCCGTCAGCACTGGCGATCCCCATAACCAATATTTATTCATTTGGCTGGAAAACGGCTTGTTCGGCTTAGTGTTATTTTTTGCCTATATCTACATTGGCATCCGCCAAGGTTTAAAAAATCCACCATACGGGGCCATTGCGGCGAGCTTTTTAATCGCGATAACAGCTTCCAGCCTGTTTAATTCTCACTTTAAAACCTATGCGGAAGGATACATGTTAGCGTTTTTTCTGGGCGCGCTTTTGACGCGCCCAGCAAACTCAAACCTATCAACTGTATAACGTACTGCGCTTCCCAATCCATATTTACCCATCCGGACGTCGAATGACTGAATCTTTACCAACCAATCGCCCAACCACCGCAGCCAAACTCAGCGCCTACATCATCGCTTACAATGAGGCGGATAAAATTGCCGATGCGATTCAAAGCGTACAATGGGCCGATGAAGTGCTAGTACTCGACTCCAATAGCACCGACAATACAGAAAGCATAGCAATAAAATTAGGTGCGACAGTGAAACAAATTCCGTTTTCCACTTTCGGCAAATTACGCAATGATGCTATCGCATCCTGCACGCACGACTGGATTTTTAGTCTGGACGCCGATGAACGATGCACCCCGGAGGCTAGGGAGGAAATCTTAACCATCCTGACAACCCCGACAGCCGATGCTTATTATGTGCCCCGACGCAATTGGTTTATGGGCCGCTGGATCAATCATTGCGGCTGGTATCCTGATTACCGTCAGCCGCAGTTATTCCGTAAACAGGCTTTGGTATTTGATGACGCGGCTGAAGTTCATGAGGGTTATAAAGTTAACGGTAAAGTCGGCTACTTTAAATCCTCGATTATCCAAATTCCTTTTCAAAACCTGGAACAACTGCTGCATAAAATGCAACGCTACTCCACATTGGGCGCTCGTAAACTGGAGCGTAGCGGCAAACCAGTCACAATGGGCACGGCGCTTGGACATGGTTTATGGGCGTTCATACGCATTTATGTGCTGAAGCTGGGCTTTCTAGACGGTTGGGCTGGATTTGTTCTGGCTTTTGGAAATTTTGAAGGCACCTTTTACCGCTACGCCAAAGCAGCAACCGCAAAGCAAAGCTGGAAACCCGATAGCCTTCCCAATATAGAAACACACGCCCGCAAATAGCCATGGCGGGCTTAATATCGGTGATTGTGACTACCTATAACTGGCCGGAAGCACTTGCTGCCTGCCTCACTAGTCTATTATCCCAGCATGACGGCAATTTTGAGATCATTATTGCCGACGACGGCTCAGGCGCGGCAACGCAACAGCTAATAGCCGAGTTTCAACGGCATAGCCCTATTCCGATACACCATATCCGTCACGAGGACAAAGGCTTTCGGGCCGGCACCATACGTAATAAGGCTGCAGCACTTAGCCTGGGTGATTACCTGTTATTTATGGATGGGGACTGCGTCGCTTTACCGAGTTTTGTCTCTCGCCATCGCCATTTGGCCGAATCCGGATACTTCGTCCCCGGTAACAGGGTATTAGTGAGCCAAGCCTATACCACTCGGGCCCTGGAACAACAGATACCTTTACACAGCAGATCCTTGGTTTTTTTTCTAGGTTTATGGATACAGCGGCGTATTAATCGCTTCTTGCCGTTAATCTATCTGCCATTCCGCAATTGGCGTTATCGCCACCCCTGGTTATGGCAAAAAGCCATGACTTGTAATTTGGCGATTTGGAAAACCGATTTTATCGCTGTTAATGGATTCGACGAAGTCTTTGAAGGCTGGGGTTATGAGGATTCAGACTTAGTGATACGCCTGATTCATCTAGGGGTTAGACGCAAAGAAGGCCGCTTTGCCCTGCCCGTTTTCCATCTTTGGCATCCACATAACGACCGTAGCAAGCATGACCAGAATTATCAGCGCTTGCTGGAGCGACTGAATCGGCAGTCTTTAATTCGGGCACAATCCGGCGTAGATCAATACACAACCTAGGCTTGATAATCGGCCTTAATGCTGTCCATGCAAGCGCATCAGCAAAACCGCCTCATCGCGAGTTAAGCCGCAGCTCTTCACCAATTCATCAAGACTGGCCCCTCGATGAATTTTTTCGATGGCTATTGAATAACCACCTTGCAGTTCTTCCTCCTCCGCAATGACAAGCTCATTATGCTGAGGTTGGGGCGTATTGACCGTATCAAGCATATGATTGAGATGTGACTCGCTTTCAGACAAGCGTTTATCTACTGCAATAGCCGCCGCACAAAGCCCAGCCACATCGTCATTGCTGCGTTGCAGTTGCGAACGCAAGAATTGATACTCTTGTTTAAGCCTTTTTTGCTGACGCCAAAGTAAAATCAAGGCGACGGCCAGCACAAACAAAGCTAATACAACACCGGCAAGCGCCAGCAAAACGAGCTCGCTCATCACACTATTTCATCTATATGCTGTATTGGTTGTTGGTCACGCTGCGGTTCTGTTACCAATTCTTCATCCTCGGCTTTTTGTTTTTTCTGGCCCCGATCCTGCTTTTGTTCGCGCCTGATTTTTCCGACAACCGGTACGCCGGGGCTAGGGCTAAGTGGAGTGAGTTCTGACACAGTAGCGACGCCTTTCAATCTAATTAGAACATATCCAATTCGGCTTTTTCATCTTCGCTAAGGAATTTGTTTAAATCGACCAAAATCAGTAGCTTGTTATCCCGGCTTGTTACGCCCTGTATATATTTTGAGCTTTCTTCGTTTCCGACATTCGGCGCGGTTTCAATTTCCGACACCCGCATCTCCACAACCTCGGCAACGCTGTCCACCAGAATCCCGATAATATGCCTTTCGGTTTCGATAATGACCACACGGGAGGCGTCATCCGGCTCCTTAGAAGACAGCCCAAAACGATTGCGGGTATCGATTACGGTGACTACATTACCGCGCAGATTAATGATGCCTAATACGTAAGACGGCGCACCGGGCACAGGGGCAATTTCGGTGATGCGTAATACTTCCTGCACCTGCATAACATTAATGCCGTACTTTTCATCACCCAGACAAAAAGTCACCCATTGCATAATGGGATCGCTTTGTTTTTTATCGTCGCTCATGTCGTTTATCCAAAAGGGTTAGGAGTTTCTTTTTCGATGCGGCACTAACTCTTGCAAGTCAATAATAGCCGTTAATTCCTCTATTACCGTACCAATCAGCCAAGGTTTTTTTTGTCTGCAGGTACGCCACCTGACTTTATCCGGCTTTAGCTTGCCTATCGACAAAATTTCGTCGCACGCCAGCCCCCAGCGTTTATCCTGTGTAATTAAAATACATTTAAAGGGTTTGGCTTCCAAATCTCGCTGACTGCCGCGGAGCTTACCGAAAATCAATTGCCCGGTATCCAACACGCCAATCCGGCTATCGTGTTCATCGAGCAGCCCCAGGAACCACGATGGTTGACCGGGTATTTTGCCGGGCTTACGATCAATTTTGATGGTTCGTGACAAATCTATCAGCGGAGTCGCCAGAATCAAGTGATCCACTTTAAAAAACAAAGCTTGAAATTCATGCTGAGCCCAATCAGGCATCACCGATAGCGGGTTTAGTTTAGCTGGTTTTTCAAATGCAACCAGCTCGTTCTGAAGCGGCTGCACCAAGGGCTGAGTAACAACAACGCGTTGAACCACCGGCTCCACCGATTTTTTCTGCGGCGCTTCATCGGCTGGAACCGCCTCGGGCACCTCATCCAGCAAAGTACTCAGATAAGCATCTAAAGCCAGCTTTTGCTGAACGATCTGCTGCGGTGATTTGCTGTGCCTCATATCCGCTTCGCCAAAGGTTTGTCTGCGGCTTTTTCAAGCAACAATAGTTCCAATAGTGCCGAATAGGCCTCAACCGCCTTGGCGCTTTTATCGAATAACGACAACGGCACGCCTTCCCGGCTGGCGTCGCGCACTTTAGTATCGACCGGAACTACCGATTCCCAGGCGTTATCCGGATATTGCTGATGCAAAGCCACCAAGCTTTCCCTGGCTGCCTTAGTCCGTTTGTCGAACATGGTCGGCACGATGGTAAATTTCGGCGCGGTTTTGCGGGAATGAAACACCATATTAATGGTGTGCACCATTCTGTCCAAACCCTTTAAAGCTAAAAACTCGGCTAAAACCGGAATGATCAAATGGTCGCATGCCGCCAAGGCGTTAATCATCAAGACCCCCAGCATCGGCGGACTGTCGATAATGACATAGTCGTAGCGATCCTTTAATTTAGCCAGCGCCGTCGCCACCACCAATCCCATTCCCCCCATCTGCGCCACCTGTCTGTCCAAGGTGGCAATGGCCGTCGACGCCGGCAGCACGGCCAAACCGTCGAACTCGGTTTGCGTGATGTACAAGGCCGGATCGATGTTCTTTTTTTTCTCGCCGGTATCCCGAAACAAGTTATAGACGCCGAGTTCGACTTCGTCGGGATTCATCTTGAAATAACTGGTCAAGGAACCATGCGGATCCAAATCGACCAACAAAGTTCTGAAACCCCAAGACGATAACAAGCCTCCCAACGTCACCACAGAAGTGGTTTTGCCCACGCCGCCTTTTTGATTGGAAACAGACCATATTTTCATAATTGAGCCGGAATTTCAGGCACCTGTTGGATAGGTTCTGGTAAAGGTTCAGGAGCTGACACAGGTTTCGCTGTATCAGCCTCAGGCTGAGGAGACAATTTCAAAGCTTTCGCCCTTTCGTTATCGGTCATGCCGTAGCGCGCAAATGCCTGCGACATCAGCACCAATACAACGCGACGATTTTTAAATCGTCCTTCCTCGGATGTGTTATCGGCAACGGGGTGAAATTCTCCATAACCAACCGCGGATAACCGGATAGGCGGAATATTGTTCTTGATTAACTCCTTCACCACGCTAGTGGCGCGCGCCGACGATAAATCCCAATTGGACGGATAAATACCGGTAGAAATCGGCACATCGTCCGTGTAACCCTCTATATTAATGACGTTAGGTACATTGCGAACCACCTCGGCCACTTTTTCCAGTACCGGAATGGCTTTGCTGGATAACTCGGCCTTACCGCTGGCAAACAGCAACTCGCTGTTCATTTCCAGTTCAACCCAAAAATCGTGTTTATTGATCCCCACCAACTGGCTCTCAACAAATGGCTGTAAGGCCCGTTGAAACTCCTCGGACACTTCATCCAGCCGGCGCTTTTCTTCCATGATTTCTTCGCTAAGTTGATGCTCCTCCTCGGTGACTGTCACTAGATTGGGTAACTCAATGGGTTGTATACGGGTCGGAATTGTGCCGGTCTGAATGGGTTCGGCTTGCTTTTGTACTTTTTCATTGTGAAAAAGCGCCTGATCGAGCGACTCGGAAAACGTTTCGTACTTGCCCTTATTAACCGAGGAAATCGAATACATCACCACGAAAAACGCAAACAGCAAGGTAATGAAGTCGGCAAAAGACACCATCCAGCGATCTTGATGCTCCACATCATCAATCAATCTTTTTCTGCGTCTGGCCATAATCAATCAGCGGCTATTTTTCCAGCAGAAAGCCGGACAGCTTTAGTTCGATATTGCGCGGATTTTCACCCTCGGCAATCGACGAAATGCCTTCGATGATCATTTCCCGAGCTTGAGAAGCCCGGAAAATATGGGCTTTTAGTTTGTTTGCAATGGGAATAAACAACAGATTGGCCAGCCCGACACCGTATATGGTCGCCACAAATGCAGTGGCAATACCACTACCCAACAATTCCGGCTTGGCCAGGTTCTGCATGACGTGAATCAGGCCTATGACGGCACCCATGATACCGATGGTTGGCGAATACCCGCCCATGGCATCAAACACTTTCGCCGCCTGCATGTCCAAGTGCTCCTTGGTTGCCAACTCCACTTCCAGGGTATCGCGAATCACTTCCGGCTCATTGCCATCGACCAATAACTGCAAGCCTTTTTTGGCAAAACTGTCTTTTTCGTTGTCGATGACGGTTTCCAATCCCAAAAGCCCCTCTTTTCTGGCCATCGAACTCCAATGCACAATCTTATCGATCTGTTTGCTCATTTGGAGTTTTTCCGGAACTATAATCCACACGCTAATCTGTAATCCGCGTAAAAAAACCTTGGGCGGAAATTGCAACAACGTTGCCCCCAAAGTCCCGCCCACTACAATCACGAAGGCATGAAAATTTACCAGGGAATCTAATTCGCCACCCGCCATCAAATTGCCGCCAATAATGGCGGAAAATCCAACCAGAACTCCGATGATGCTTAAAATATCCATCCAATCAACTATTAAAATGCGCGGGCCAAATTATCCGGGCACCCAGCTTTTGTCGATATCAATTCCGACTAAAATAGCACCCAGCTCTCATCTTTCAACAGCATTAAGCTATCGTTGCATTGCTTGCGGTGAAAAAAGGCAGCCGTCATTACCCACAACGAGTCAGGTAGTCGAAACATGCTTACCACGCCACGCTGAACAGTTAGAAATTAACTGGCGTATTTTTTCATCAATCCCGGTACATCCAGAATCAAAGCTATTTTGCCGTCACCGGTAATGGTTGCACCCGCCAAACCTTCCATGCCGTGCAGCTTGGCACCTAGGGCCTTGATGACGACCTCCTCCTGACCGATGAGTTGATCGACCACAAAACCAACCTGTCTGCCGCCGGCATTGACCACTACGACATGACTGCTAGTAACCTGTTTGTCTATGGTGTAATGCGGGTTATTAACCAGCCACTCGCTCAAATAGAACAAAGGCAAGGCTTTGTTTCTGACCATAACCACTAATTGATTGTCGACCTTATTGGTTTTAGTCAGATCCAAATCCAAAATTTCCAACACGCTCGCCAACGGCAAGGCAAAAGCCTGACCTTTCAGTTTGACCATCAAGGTCGGCATAATAGCCAACGTCAAGGGTACTTTGATGATGATGGTGCTGCCTTTGCCTTCTATGGAGTTAATTTCCACCACACCATTCATTTGCGCGATGCGGGTTTTCACCACATCCATACCCACGCCCCGGCCCGAAACATCGGAAATTTCGACTTTAGTGGAAAAGCCCGGCAAGAAAATCAGGTTATAACATTCCTTGTCATCCAATCTGGCCGCGCTTTCTTCATCCATCAAACCTTTTTCAACGACTTTGGCACGCAACATATCCGGATTCATACCTTTGCCATCATCCTGAATGGACAGCTGAATATGATCGCCTTCCTGAGCAGCCTTGAGTATGACCACCCCCTCTCTCGGCTTACCTTTTGCCACGCGCTCATCAGGCATTTCGATGCCATGATCTACAGCGTTACGGACCAAATGCACCAAAGGATCGGCTAAGGCCTCCACCAAATTCTTATCCAGATCAGTCTCTTCTCCGATCAATTCAAGGTGGATTTCCTTTTTCAAACTTCTGGCCAAATCACGCACCACCCGCGGAAACCGGCCGAATACTTTTTTGATCGGCTGCATGCGCGTCTTCATCACGGCTAATTGCAGATCAGCCGTCACCACATCCAGATTGGAAATGGCTTTGGATAATTGCTCGCCTGCCTCCGAAGAAGCCTTGAGCGTTTGAAAGCGATTGCGCACTAACACCAATTCGCCGACCATATTCATAATATCGTCGAGAATTTGGGTATCGACACGTACCGTGGTATCGGCCTGAGGCGCGGGCGTTTTGATTTTGTCGGCGCCGCCCGCATCCCCCGCTATCGCTTTGACTACGGGTTTTCCATGCTCGGCGGCGACTTGAGTTTTTGCAGGCGTCGTTTTTGGAGCCTCCGCAGCCTGAGGCTTGACGGGTTTTGCTTGCTTTGGGGGTAAAGAAGACGGGCTTGATTCCGGATTCTTTTGCACCGCCGCTGGGTCAAATTTGCCCTTGCCGTGCAACTCATCAAGCAATTGATCAAACTCTTCCTCGGTAATATCACCCGAATCGGCTGGCGGGCTATTTGGCTGCACCGGTGCCTTGAATTGTCCTTTGCCGTGTATTTCATCCAACAGATTTTCGAATTCGTCCTCGGTAATCTCGTCGTCATCGTTAGCCGCAGGAGAGGGGGTTGTTGGTGTTGGCGCCTTGGCCGTGGGCGAACCGCCTTTGCCATGCAGGGCATCAAGCAAATCTTCGAATTCTTCCTCGGTAATCTCGTCATCGTCCGCGCCGGATTCCGCCCGAGCCACCAATTCATCGGGATCCAGCATTGCTTCGAATTCTTGGGCAACTTTATCCAAAGCCGAAGCGCTTTCAGCGATAGGCTCAATTGCGCTACCCGACTGCTGCTCGGCCGGCCCGGTATCCTCGCTGGCATAGGACTTTAACCGCGTCATTAAGCCAGCCGGTGCGGTCTGCGGAGATTGCCCGGCCCTGACTTGAGCGAACATATCGTTGACGATATCCAGAACTTGCAAAATAACATCCATCAAGTTCGGCGTAACTTTTCGATCTCCCTGCCGCAACACGTTAAATACATCTTCCGCGCTATGGCAAATTTCAACCAGTTCGTGGATAGCTAAAAATCCAGCACCGCCTTTGACGGTATGAAAGCCTCGAAAAATGGCATTAAGCAAATCATAATCATCTGGCGATTGCTCAAGCTCAACCAATTGTTCGTTAAGCTTTTCAAGAATTTCTCCGGCTTCCACCAAAAAGTCTTGTAAAATTTCATCGTCCAGATCAATCGACATATTTTAGCCCTCAGAAACCTAGACTGGATAATAAATCATCGACATCGACCTGACTGGTGGCAACACCGCCCTCTCTATCATCCACCCCCGGCACCACTGGACCGGGTAATTCAGGGTGGGCCTGCGTTGACGCCTGATCACCGCTCTTACGCCCGGAGATACTGATCAATTTCACCATACTGACCTCCAACTCCTGCACCAGATCGATCACGCGGCGGATAATTTGTCCGGTAATATCCTGAAAACCCTGCGCCATTAAAATATCGTTCAGTCCGGCCTGAACTTGCTCCAGTCCTGTTTTGGATTCCTTAAAATGCCGGGATATCTCCGAACTCATCGATTTGAATTCGTCCAGCGGCATTTCTCTATCCAGAAATCGGCCCCACTTTGCCGATAGCAATGCAACCTGATCATTCAACTGTTGAGAAATAGGGAGCAAGTTTTCCACCGCGGTCAAGGTTTTATCGGCGGCCTCTTCCGTCATGTGAATGACATACTGTAACCGCTCTTTGGCATCGGGAATATCGTGCTCGGTCATCGCGGCAATTTTAGCGTCCACGCTAAAGCTCACCATGGTGTCATGCAGCTGGCGGGTCAGCCGGCCGATCTCTTTGAATAGCTGGGTTTCTCGCAAACCGGCCAATTCATCCAACAGACCATCCGCGACGACTTCATCGCCTTTCTCCAATGCGGCAACCAAATCTTTGGCCAAACTCAGCAGGTCGCTCTTCATATATTTCGCTCCCTTGGGTTAGCCGTCAATACGTTCAAAAATCTTTTCGATTTTCTCTTTAAGGGTGGCAGCCGTGAAAGGCTTGATGACATAGCCGTTAACACCTGCTTGAGCCGCCATAATAATCTGCTCGCGTTTTGCTTCAGCCGTAACCATCAGCACGGGCAAATTGGCCAAATGCGGGTTCGCCCTTACCGCCCTTAACAAGTCGATGCCTGTCATACCCGGCATGTTCCAGTCGGTTACCAGAAAGTCGATACCGCCTTTCTCCAAAATAGGTAACGCGGATTTACCGTCATCTGCTTCCACCGTATTGGTAAACCCAAGATCTTTTAATAAGTTTTTTACTATTCTTCGCATTGTTGAAAAATCATCAACAATCAGAATTTTCATGTTTTTATCCAAGGACAATCTCCACCCAGATCACGTCATAATTTAGAGAAATACTTTTTATCGCCAAACCGCACAAAACCCTAATACTTGCGCCAGCCTATAGCTTTGCGCCATTATCTTTCCCTTCCAACCAATCCGCAAGCCTGGCCCGCAGCCGCAACATGGCTTGGCTGCAAATCTGGCTCACCCTGGATTCGCTCACTTCCAACACTTGACCAATCTCGCGCAGGTTCAATTCGTCATCGTAATAGAGCGACACCACTAGGCGCTCTCTTTCCGGCAGTTCCGAGATAGCTTTTGCCAACGCCTGCCGAAAACCCTGTTGAATCAATTGCTCCTCGGGCAAATTATTACCATGAACGTCGTCAATGACACTATTTTCTCCCTGAATCAATTCTTCAACACTAAAGGTTTTACAGGATACGGTATCTTGTAGTATCTGCCGATATTCTCCCAGCTCGATGCCCATGTGATGGGCTACTTCGGTATCCTTGGCATCCCGGCCAAACTGGTTTTCTATTTCGCGTATCGCTTCGGCAACCATGCGCGTCTTCTTATGCACGGATCGGGGTGTCCAGTCGGCACGGCGCAGTTCATCCAGCATTGCGCCGCGAATCCGAATGCCTGCGTAGGTCTCGAAACTGGCGCCCTGTCCGGCATCATAATGTTTTAGCGCTTCCAATAATCCCAACATACCCGATTGAATCAAATCATCGATTTGCACGGTATCGGGCAAACGCGCCATTAAATGGTAGGCAATGCGTTTCACTAGCGGCGCATGCTGAATCACCAAAGCATCGGTGCTTCCAGCTTGCATCGCAGCATACATTGCCGCTCCGGTCACGCCACATCCTCCCGGGCACTATATTGAATCATGCGCTCGACAAAAAACTCCAGATACCCGCCTGCTTTGGGCTTGATTGGCCAATGATCGATTTTTCGGGCCAGATTTTTAATCGCTAAAGCCGACTTGCTCTGCGGAAACGCCTCTACAACGGGGGTTTGTTTTTGTACGGATTTTTTCAGATAGTCATCCTGCGGCACCGCTCCGACAAACTGTAGCGCAACATCCAGATAACGATCGGTGACCTTGCTTAATTTATTGAACAAGGCTTGGCCATGCTCGGCGGACTGCACCATATTGGTAATGATGTGAAAACTGTTGAGCCCATAGTCCCGATTCAATAACTTGATATAAGCATATGCATCGGCCAGCGAGGTCGGTTCGTCGCATACCACCACAATAATTTCCTGACAGGCGCGGGCAAAATTCACCACGCTTGCGGAAATACCCGCCGCCGTATCGACGATCAACACATCCAGTTCCCTATCAATGTCGCTGAAGGCCCGAATCACGCCGGCTTGTTCGACACTGCTTAGATCAGACATTCGTTGAATCCCCGAGGACGCCGGAATAATTTTTAAGCCGGCAGGCCCCGTCATCATGATCTCTTTCAGCGTTTTCTCGCCTGTTAATACATGGGATAAATTAAATTCCGGGAACATACCCAATAAAATATCAACATTGGCCAACCCCATATCCGCATCCAGTATCGCCACTCGCCGTCCAGCCTTAGCCAAAGCCACGCCTATATTGACCGATAAATTGGTTTTGCCCACTCCACCTTTGCCGCTGGTCACGGCTATCACTCGCACGGGTTTCATTTGTCTCATTTGCCTTATTCCAGCCGCTTGGTCTTGTGACTTATGCATGACTTTCCGCCATCCACTGCTCGTAGTTCATCGAGTCTGTATACTGTTCGCCTTCATCTTGCAACAAGCATTGCTGAATCAGCACATCGGCATCCGGCACATAAATATCTTCCGGAACCTGCTGACCATCGGTGATGAATGACAATGGCATACGCCGTTCGATCAATGCCGATAAGGCTGTCGCCTTACTGACCGCTTCGTCAAATTTAGTAAGTATAGTTGCTTGCGGCTCAAGAATCCGGAATGCGTCCATAATTTCCAAAGCCGCCTTGTATTGCGTGGTGGCAGACATGACCAAATAGGATTGAATAGGCAGATCGCCGTGTTGCAAGGTTTTAATTTGCTCCGCCAGACGCAAGTCGCGCTGGCTCATGCCCGCGGTATCGATCAAAATCAACCGTTTATCGGAGAAACTATCGATATGTTGGCGCAACTCGTCCGCATCACCCGCCACCCGCACAGGTACATCCAAAATTTTGCCGTAGGTATTGATTTGTTCGTGTGCGCCTATCCGGTAATTATCGGTGGTAATCAGGGCAATTTGCCTTGAGCCGTGTTTCAACATGAATTGCGCGGCCAGTTTGGCAATGGTAGTGGTTTTACCTACTCCCGTGGAACCCACCAATGCGGCAATACCGCCCTGCTCCATTAAACGGTCGTCGGCAATCGGCACCACTCTGGCCAACATTTCCTGCGATTTGGCCAAAGCAATTTCAAATTGTTTATGACTTCCCAGCCGATTGGTAATTTTGCCGGCCAAGTTCTTGGAAAATCCGCAGTCCAACAACCGATCCAGTAATTCCTGGCGCATGGGCTGCTCACTGGGGAGCGGCAAGTGGGTAATGCCTGATAATTTTGTATCCAGCAGTAACCGCATATCCTTGATTTCCTTGCGCATCTCCTCCATGAATTTATCGGAAGACGGTGCTTGCACAGGCTTAAGTGTCTCATTGACTAAGGGTTTACGGGCTGTATTGGCATTTGCAGCCCAAGCTGGCTTTTCTGCAACCTTTTCCGCTACCTTAAGCTTTTCAGATATTTTTTGCGCACTGACACTGGCTAACTGCACTTTTTCGGCGTATCCAATATATTGATCAAGATTACGCCGCACAGGATTTTCGGCTTCATTACTTTTTTTACGCGCGCTGCTAACTAAATGAGCCGGCTTCTCGTCACCCGAAAATTCGGGTAAATCATATTTTTTTAAACGTTTGGCGATCAATTCTTCTTCTTGCTTTTGCTTGAGGTTTTTATGTATCACCTCTTCGTCAAAATCGCGGGCAGCAACTATTTCCACGCCACCATCTACAGAACGATTGGACATGATCACGGCATCGGCGCCCAATTCTTCTTTCACCATACGCATGGCCTGACGGATATCTGCTGCAAAAAAGCGTTTTATTTTCATCGCCTGTCCTCGTTAATCATTAAGCTCGCTGGCCTACTGTCGAAATCACTCGAATTTGCCTATCCTGAGGAATTTCGTTGTATGCCAACACATGCAAACCGGGTATGGAATGACGGACGAAGCGTGCCAGCCAAGGCCGGATAAAGGAAGACACTAACAACACCGCTGCCTGCCCTTCCATTTCCATGCGCTGCGCGCTTTCTTCCAGCGACTGATGCATTTGTTCCGCTAAACCGGGTTCTAACCCCGCGCCACCCTCGCCCGCCGTCTGCAATGACTTATGCAATATCTGTTCCAAACTTGGATCTAGCGTAATAACCGGGATCTCCATCTGTACCCCATTGATTTCATGGACAATTGAGCGCCCCAACGACACCCGGACAGCCGAAGTCAAGATGTCCGGATCTTGACTCTTGACCCCGTAATCCGCCAAAGTTTCGGCGATCGTCCGCATATCGCGTATGGCCACTTTCTCTTGCAATAGATTTTGCAAGACTTTTACCACCACGCCCAACGGCAACGTTTTAGGCACCAGATCTTCAACCAGTTTCGGCGCCACTTTGGATAAATTATCCAACAGCTGCTGCGCCTCTTCGTAGCCGAATAATTCGTACGCATTACTCTGCAAAATATGGCTGAGATGCGTAGCGACCACCGTGCCGGGGTCGACTACGGTATACCCCAAAGTCTGCGCCTGATCTTTTTGCGCCAGTTCAATCCACACCGCATCCAAGCCGAAAGCCGGATCCTTACAAGCCACCCCCTGCAAACTGCCAAATACCCGTCCAGGATTAATAGCCATTTCCTTTTCCGGAATAATTTCGGCTTCGCCCACCGTAACCCCCATCAAGGAAATGCGATAAGCGGTAGGCGATAAATCCAGATTGTCGCGGATATGCACCGAGGGAATTAAAAAACCCAGTTCTTGAGACAATTTTTTCCGCACACCTTTGATACGGGTCATCAATTGCCCGCCTTGATTTCTGTCCACCAATGGAATCAGACGGTAACCCACTTCCAGCCCGATGGTATCGACCGGCATCACATCATCCCAGCCCAATTCCTTAACTTCGGCCTTGGCCAATTGCTGTTGCGGCGAAACGATGCGCTCCATCTCCAGGGCTTTTTCTTCTTCCAGTTTGCGCCTATGGTCGATTAGATAGGCCGCGCCGGCCAATGCCGCCGCCAACAAAATAAACACCATATTGGGCATGCCGGGAATAATGCCCAACAAGCCCATCACACAGGCAGTAACCAACAAGGTTCTTGGATCTTGGAACAGCTGCGCGGAAACCTGCTGCCCCAGATCCTGCTTACTGCCCCGCACTCGCGTCACCACCATGGCCGATGCCACCGATAACAGAAGGGCCGGTATCTGCGCCACCAGGCCATCGCCAATCGTCAATAACACGTAGGCATTGGCCGCTTCGGCAAAGCTCATGTCATGCTGCCCTACGCCGATAGCCAAACCACCTATCACGTTGACAAATAAAATAATAATGCCCGCCACCGCGTCGCCGCGCACAAACTTACTGGCACCGTCCATGGAACCGTAAAAATCCGCTTCAGCGGCCACTTCTTCCCGTCTGGCGCGAGCCTCATCCTGATTGATCAACCCTGAATTCATGTCGGCATCAATCGCCATCTGCTTGCCGGGCATGGCATCCAAAGTAAAGCGCGCGCTGACCTCGGCCACCCGTCCGGCGCCCTTGGTGACGACCACGAAATTGATGACCACTAAGATCGCGAACACCACGATACCCACGGCAAAGTTGCCGCCGATAACGAACGATCCGAAGGCCTCGATAACCTTACCGGCCGCATCTCCACCTTCATGCCCCTTCATCAGTACCACTCGGGTCGAGGCCACATTGAGCGCCAGACGCAGCAAGGTCGCCACCAGAATGACGCTGGGAAACGAAGCAAATTCCAGCGGTTTCATGCTGTAGATCACCACCAACAGAATGATCAGGGAAAACGCAATGTTGAAGGTAAAGAACAAATCCAGTATGAAGGCCGGCAATGGCAACACCAGCAACGCCAACAACATCAGGATAACCAGCGGCGCACCCAAGCCCATACCCATCAGCGATTTTAAGGTAGCGATAATTTTTGCTAAATCCATGATTGGTTTGGTTCGATTTTATTGGCGAAAGTCGTCGGGAACCGACACATCGCTGGGTGGTACCGGTTTGTTCCAGCCGTTTTCAGTCGCCGCCCTGAGTTGAAAAACATAGGCCAGTATTTGCGCCACCGCCAAAAACAAGCCTCGCGGGATTTCCTGATTTAATTCAGTGGAGTAGTATAAAGCCCTGGCTAAAGGCGGTGCCGCCACCAGCGGCACTTTATTGGCCAAGGCCAGATTACGAATTTGCGCGGCCACCAAGTCGGTGCCTTTTGCCACCAGCAAGGGTGCACCGGAGCCATGCTGGTCATATCTTAACGCCACGGCAAAATGGGCAGGATTAGTCACGATGACATCGGCACTCGGTACCGCCTCCATCATACGCCGTTGCGCCGCCTGCATTTGCATCTGGCGAATTTTGCCTTTGACTTCCGGACTGCCTTCGGATTCTTTGTTTTCATCGCGCACCTCCTGCTTGGTCATCTTTAATTGACGCTGATGATTCCATAACTGATAGGGTACATCGATCAACACCAGCAATAAAAATGTTGCGCTCAGTACGAGCACGGACATGACAATAATATCCCCGGCACGCATCATCGCCCGTTCAACCGTCAAGCGATCCAACATCATCAAATCGTCGAAATAAACCTTAAACAAATTCCAAGCCACGAAGCCGATCAAGAGCACCTTGATAATGGCTTTGATTAACTCGACGACGCCTTGAATGCCGAAAATTTTTTTTATGCCCTGTAACGGATTCAGTTTGGAAAACTTAGGCTCGAAGGCTTCGCTGGAGAAGTTCCAGCCCCCCATTAATAACGGCGTCAATAAATCGGCAATCATTAGAACAATCATCAGCGGCAACACAACCGCATAACCTTCCGAAAAAGCCAGTTTGAAATATATGACGGGCGTCAATGGGTCAAAAATCACCTCACGGGACAGTTCGAATTGGTGCCGCATCATTTTCAGTAAGCCCTGTATCATGTAGCGCCCCATATAGAAAAATAATGCGGCGCTGACGATCAGGGTGACGAAGGTATTAAGCTCTTTGGAGCGCGGCACCTGACCCTTTTTGCGCGACTCGGAAAGCCGCTTACTGGTAGCGTCTTCGGTTTTATCCTGGCCGGAATCATCTGCCATCAGCTCAGTCTCAACACTTGGCTAACCAGCATGAATCCATCCTGCAGTTTTTCGGTAAAACCTTCCAACATGCCGACCAATCCGATCCAGATCAGCAGCATACCCAGCAGGATAGTCATCGGGAAACCTATACCAAATAGTTGTAATTGCGGCGCGGCTTTCGAGGCGATGCCGAAGCTGATATTGACGAATAGTAAGGTTGCCATAATAGGTAAGGCCAACAACACCCCATCGGAAAATATCCGGCTACTCCAGGCAATGATTTGCCAGAGATTGGCTTTTTCCAAGCCATCGGCGGCTACCGGTAAACTGTGAAAACTCTGCGCCAACATCTCAATTAGCAACAAATGCCCATTAACGGTCAAAAACAATAAACTGGAACTAATCACAAATAGCTGGGCAATCACCGGCGTTTGAACGCCGGTAGCCGGGTCGACCAAAGACGCAAAGCCTAAGCCCATGCTATAGGCTATGGATTGCCCGGCAAACAACAGAATCGAAAATACCATTTGTAAAATAAATCCGGTAGAAACCCCTATCATCAACTGCTGTACGCTAACCGCCAGTCCGGCGGAACTAAATAGCTCGACCGCTGGCATCTCCGGTAACGTGGGCGCTACCACCAACGTGATCAACATACTCAGCATCACTTTTAATCTTGCCGGAATACTATTGACGCTAAACACCGGAATGGAGATAAACATGGCACTGACCCGCATGAACGGCCAAACGAACGAGGCAAGATAGGCGATAAGCTCGTCTTCTTGAAAATTCATCCTATTAAATTTGGAATTTCGCGCATCAAATCTTGAAAATAATCGATGAGCATTTGCAACATTCCCGGACCGGCAATCATCAACACCAAGACAATGACGGCGAGTTTCGGAATAAAGGTGAGGGTTTGCTCCTGAATCGAGGTCGCGGCCTGAAACATTGAAACCAATAACCCGATAGCTAAAGAAGACAATAAAATCGGGCCCAACAGCTTTAAAGCTACTAAGACCGTTTCCTGAGCGATTACCGATATGGTTTCGGGGTTCATTTACAAGACCGCAACGTTAGACATAAAAACTGGCCGCCAGCATTTCCAACACCAAAGACCATCCGTCCGCTAACACAAACAGCATAATTTTAAAGGGTAAGGATACGATCATGGGGGACAGCATCATCATCCCCATCGACATCAGTACGCTGGCCACGACTAAATCGATCACCAAAAACGGTAGAAACACCAGAAAGCCAATCTGAAAGGCGGTTTTTAATTCGCTAGTGACATACGCGGGCAGGAGCAAGGAAAAAGGCACGTCTTCAGGCTTGTTTATCTGCTGTTTGCCCGAGATTCTGACGAACATATCGATATCGCTTTCGCGGGTTTGCTTGAGCATAAATTGTTTAAATGGCTCGGATGCGGTTTGCAGCGCGGTAATGGCATCCATTTTTTCTTCCAGATAGGGCTGTACCGCCGTATCGTTGACCTTCTCCAAGACCGGCATCATGATGAAGATAGTCAAAAACAACGACAAGCCTAACAGCACCTGATTACTTGGGGCTTGCTGCGCACCCAATGCCTGTCTTAACAAACCCAGCACAATCATAATGCGGGTAAAAGAGGTCATGGTTAATAACAATGCCGGCAGCAGGGTCAGCATGGTCATGATGGCTAAAATCTGAATCGTGACCGTATAGGTTTCGCCACCTTTGGGGTTTGTGGTTACGGTAATGGCATCTATGCCGGGAGTAGCCGCGCAGGCGACTTCAGGCACAACCAATAGCACGGCAACCAGCCCGCAGTACAGCATCCGCTTTTTACACATTGGACTTTCCTTGCTGCACCTGCTGTAATTTTTGCGCAAAAAGCCCGCCGTCTTCCGGGGTTTCCTGATTCTGAAATAAACGGGCGTCGCCTTCCAGCTCAAGCAACTTATCGATTCTGCCCGGCGTTACCCCTAGCAATAATTGCTTTTCACCTACCTTTACCAGCACCAGTTTTTCGCGCACCCCTACCGATAAGCCGGATATGACGCTCATCTGGCTTTTTCCCGCAAAAGATAAGCTTCCGCTTTTGCGTAATAGCCAAATAAAGCCTCCAAACAACACCAGGACGATCAACAACGCCAACAGCCATTGCAACACATCCGTATAGGATACTATTCCCGCGGCGTGTTTTGATGAACCGGCATCTTCGGCAGAACCGGCCATCACAGTCGACATAGCCAGAAAAAAAACCAGCAGCTGTGCTTTTCTCATCAACCCAATTTTTTAACCCGTTCAGAGGGACTGATAATATCGGTTAATCGAATACCAAACTTGTCGTTGACCACCACTACTTCACCATGAGCCACTAACGTGCCATTTACCAGTACATCCATAGGTTCGCCGGCAAAACGATCCAGCTCAACCACCGAACCTTGATTAAGCTGTAACAAGTTTCTGATGTTGATTTTGGTCCGACCGATTTCCAGCGATACCGTTACCGGCACATCTAAAATAACATCCAGCTTGACTTCATCCGCGTTGACATAAGATCTTGGTTTGCTATCTTCAAGATTCGGAAAGCCGGCAGCCTCGTATCCTCCTGAACCTTTTGCGCCGGCTTCCTGCTCTTTCAAGGCATCCCCCCAATCAGCTTCCGTATCCGCCTGCTCATCCATGGCGGCAGCCCAGTCATCACCTATCTCGTCGTTCTCACTCATGTCTGATTCGCCTAAACCGTCACATATTGTCTAAATTTACTTTTTCAACTATTTCAATGGCATAGTTACCATCCGACAATCCTAGCTTACCTTTAAATACCGGGACGTTTTCAACTTCCAATAACACGGTTTCGGGCATGTCAATAGGTATCACATCGCCTTTTTTCAGTTCAATCACATCGCTGATATGCAATTCCTTTTCTATCAACTTACTCGTCACAGTCACTTCGCTGCGCATAATTTCGGTTCTTAGGGATTCCTGCCAGCGACCGTCGACTTCGCCTCTGTCGCTGGTTACCGCATCCAACAATTCTCTGATAGGTTCAATCATGGTGTAAGGCATGGCAATATTGATATCGCCACCTCCGCCTTCAAGCTCCACGTGAATAGTCGAAATAACCACTATTTCGGAAGGACTGACGATATTGGCAAACTGTGGATTGACTTCCGAATTAAGATATTCGAAATCCACATCCATGACTGGCTTCCATGCCTCTGCCAGATCTTTAAAAATCATGTCGATAATCAGGCGAATGATGCGCATTTCGGTCGGCGTAAACTCCCGGCCCTCCACCTTGTTATAAAACTGGCCGCCACCGCCGAAGAAATTGTCCACCGCGGTAAAAACCAACCGTGGCTCCATAACGATAAGCGCCCGCCCCCGCAATGGAGACATACGAATAACATTTAGGTTGGTGGGCACAAACAATCCCTGAATAAATTCCGAGAATTTTTGCACTTGAATGCCTGACACCGAAATCTCGGCTGCCCGCCGCAGAAAATTAAACAAGGCAATCCGAAAATAACGGGCAAATCGTTCGTTAACCATTTCGAGAGTGGGCATCCGCCCCCGAACTATTCGCTCCTGACTATTGAAGTCGTAAAGCCTGGCGGCCTTATTAAGCCCTTCATCCTCAAGGCTGGTATCCACATCGCCGTCGTCAACGCCATGCAGCAGCGCATCTATTTCATCCTGAGAGAGTAAATCCGCGGTTGACATTTATTGCATTACAAATTCAGTAAAATAGACCGCTTTAACCGGGTTTTTCTTCGTCATGAGTTCCATTACTTTTCCAATCTCAGTTAACATGGTTGCTTGTAACTCTTGCTTACCCTCTAACGTTTTAGCCTTGTCCGCGCCAATAGAGCTAATGGCCATCAATAGGTTATTACGAATCATGGGCTCATGCTTCTTCAGCACAGCAACGTTAGCCTCGCCTTTAACCAATACGGTTACAGACACCTTAATAATTTTAGCGCTGGCACCAGCCGGAAAATTGACCAATAACGGATCACTCAGTTCGTAATACTGCTCTTCCTGAGCGGGGTCAGCTTCGTCTTGCATTTCCTCCGCCGCCGCTTTGTTCTCGCCATTTTTACCGGTTTGTTCGGAATCGGCCGGCTTGCTTATAAAAAAGAAATAACCACCGGCTCCGCCGCCCAGTAACAAGACTACCGCGGCTATAATGATTATTAGTTTCTTTGATGACTTTTTCTCGGCGTCTTTTGGTTCAGTTTCAGCCATACCCTACCCTTGCAAATGAATAAGCATTAAATGAGCCAAACTAGTCAGCCGGCACTTATTGCCTGTTACCGTTAGATCAATCTGTATCGATAATACAAGAAAAAACATTGTTTTAGAAGAACATCCCCTAAGCGACAATGCAAACAGATACTTTTCAAGTATAGTCGGGGAAATGTGGAAGTTTTTTCAGCGGGACAACAAGCGTCAAAATTCAGACAGTCTTGCCAATAGACAGGGGACGGTAGAGAGCGCACTCTCTACCGTCTGCAAAGATTACAGCGAGTTTACTGCGTTCAACTCCAGGAAGGCTTGCTGCAAACGAACAACCATGCCCTCTTGACCGGCACGTTGCCATACCCGAGGATCATAGTATTTTTTATTCGGTTTATCGGCACCGTCAGGGTTGCCGATTTGACCTTGCAGATAGCCTTCGTTTTTCTTGTAAAAATTCATCACGCCTTCCCACGTTGCCCACTGGGTATCGGTGTCGATGTTCATTTTAACTACGCCATAGCTAATGGATTCCTTGATTTCTTCCGGAGACGAGCCGGAACCGCCATGGAATACGAAAGTCAACGATTTAGCCGGCAAGCCGAACTTTTCTGACACGTATTTTTGGGAATTATCCAAAATTGACGGCGTCAGTTTAACGTTGCCAGGCGAATAAACACCATGTACGTTACCGAATGAAGCCGCTATAGTGAAATTAGGGCTGATTTTGTTCAAATGCTCGTAAGCATATGCCACGTCTTCAGGTTGGGTATATAACGCCGAATGGTCCATACCACTATTATCCACACCGTCCTCTTCACCACCGGTACAGCCTAGTTCGATTTCCAGCGTCATACCCATTTTCGACATGCGTTCCAGATATTTTGCGCAAGTCTCGATGTTTTCTTCCAGGCTTTCCTCGGACAAATCCAGCATGTGAGAACTGAATAATGGCTTACCGGTTGCGGCAAAGAATTTTTCACCTTCGTCCAGCAAACCATCTATCCATGGCAGCAACTTTTTCGCAGCATGGTCGGTATGCAGAATAACCGGCACGCCATACAGTTCCGCCATCCGGTGAACATGGTGGGCACCGGAAATCGCACCGACGATAGAACAGCCTTGACCTTCCAATTTCAGACCTTTGCCGGCCATAAAAGCAGCGCCGCCATTGGAAAATTGAATAATGACTGGCGATTTTGCCTTTGCGGCGGCTTCCAAAACCGCATTGATAGTATCAGTACTGATTACGTTTACCGCAGGTAATGCAAAATTATTTTCTTTGCAGATTGCGAACACTTTTTGTACATCTTCACCGGTTACAACACCGGGTTTTACAGCATCTAAGATTTTTGTCATGCAATTTATCCTGTTATCTATAAATGAAGGCCGCGTACTCGATTCGGCGGCCTTGCAAATAGGAAGTCTCGCCGGTAAGGATGACTTACACGGCGTTAGACGATCTTTAAGCTTCCAGAGCCGTCAAACGGTCTGACAATAGTTTTTCCAGCGTTTCCAAAGCCTTAGCAAAACCAGCGATACCTTCAGCCAATTTTTCCTTGGCCATACGGTTTTCTTCGTGCATACGTTCGAAAGTCGCTTTATCTACATTGATTTTCTCGATTGATGCACCAGCAGCTTTGGCAGGATCCAGTTTACGAGGCAAATCGCCTTCGACAGATTGCAGCTCAGCCAACAAAGAGGGAGCAATTGTCAACAAATCACAACCGGCCAGTTCAGTAATTTCACCGATGTTTCTGAAGCTTGCGCCCATTACTTCGGTGTTGTAACCGAATTTTTTATAGTAGTTATAAATTTCGGTCACGGACAATACGCCTGGATCTTCTGCTGGAGCATAGGAATCGCGACCGGTATCTTTTTTGTACCAATCCAGAATACGACCTACGAAAGGCGAGATCAGAGTGATGCCGTTTTCCGCGCAAGCGATTGCTTGGTGCAAGCCAAACAGCAAAGTCAGGTTACAGTGAATGCCTTCTTTTTCCAAAACCGCGGCAGCTTGAATACCTTCCCAAGTTGCAGCAATTTTAATCAGAACGCGTTCTTTGGAAATACCCGCCGCTTCGTATTGCTTAATCAGGTCACGACCTTTAGCAATAGTGGCGTCACCATCGAAAGACAAGCGCGCGTCAACTTCAGTCGACACTCTACCTTCGATAATTTCCAAAATTTTCAGACCAAATGACACCGCTAAACGGTCAAATGCTAATGACACCACTTCCGAGGCAGCCGCACCGGCGCCCAGAGTTGTACGAGCACCTTTCAAGGTATCGTCGACGATACCTTGATATTGCGGCATTTGAGCTGCCGCGGTGATCAAAGATGGATTGGTGGTTGCGTCACGCGGTTTAAATGTTTCAATAGCTTGGATGTCGCCTGTATCTGCGACTACTACTGTCATTTCGCGAAGTTGCTCAAGTAAGTTTCTGGCCATGGAAATATCCTCGTTGTGTAGTTTAAATGGAGGTTCCTGTTATTAAAATTTTAATTGCTTATCTTCAATATAGAACTGCAACTTGATTTCTTATAGGAATATTTGAAAAAACTGTTTAATGGTTTGTATGAAAGCAAAATCGCCACTCATCGCAACCCCGGACTGCTTTGGCAGACGCTTAAGGCGCAACTTGTGGCGATCCTTCAACAATAACCTGCTAACTAATTTTGGAGCCCTCGGAGCGGAATCAAATGTCCGCCATCCGGGTCCTATACAATCGATTAACCTTTATCGCGCAAATATTTTTCAACGCCAGTTGCTTTTGCCGCCGCTGCTTCTCTATCTTTTACAATTTGTTTAGCCATATATTTAGCTACGCCGGTTGAAGGATTTTCTGTTTGCTTTTCTAAATACTTGGCAACACCGGTTTTATTGGCGCCCATTTTTTCCAAGTATTTTTCCACGCCCGTAGCGCCACCGACAGCAACATACTCGTCAGCAGTCGATCCCGCTGCTTTTCCGCCTGATTTTTTACTATAAACCACAAAACCAATTGCAGCCAATGCGATCAGACCAATATATGAAAAATCGGACGAAGCTGCTTTTTCGGTTTCTATTACTTCAAGTTCCGCGCTAGCAGCAGATACGTTAGCCGAGGACTTTGAAGACGAGCCTGAACTTGGCGCGGCGGAACTATGTTTATAGTCTGTATCTTTAAATAGCACTTTTGGTTGAAAGCTAGCTGCCGGAAAATTCGGATCCGCTTCCGCCGCAACTGCAGCTGCCGCCGGCTTTGATTCCGGAGCACTTTGCGCACTTTCATCGCTAAACAGCACTTTTGGCTGAAAATCCGCGGCTGGATAATCAGAATCGGCCAACACGGAAGAGCTGGCAAATACCAATGCTGCCAAAACGGCTTTAGTCAATTTATTCTTTTTCACATTTATCACCTATGATTCGTTGAACCTAACCGGGGCTTGAAAAATCAAGCCCCAATCTATTTTTTAAAGCACTGCTTCGACGTTGGCGACGACATTATCCACGGTAAAGCCGAACTCCTTGAAGAGTTGGCCTGCCGGTGCGGATTCGCCGAAACGGTCCAGGCCGACGATTTTGCCATGGCTGCCGGCATATTTCCACCAGCTATCGGTGACACCGGCTTCCACCACCACGCGTTGGCTGACGC
>NZ_JALOBS010000064.1 GCF_023228165.1 Methylomonas sp.
ACACCGAACACGGATACCGGCTCGACTGCCGAGGCCGAGCAAGAAACACCGCATACCGAACAGCATGAGGTGGCGGAAGTTAACGGTCCGAAAGGGCCGGAGCCCACGCGTTACGGCGATTGGGAACGAAAGGGGCGCTGCGTCGATTTCTAGGCAGCGTTTTTCAAATCAAGTATAGGGTAAACCATGTCAGCCAACCGACCACTTTCTCCCCACCTGCAAGTTTATCGTTTGCCCTTAACCGGCTTGATATCCATCACTCATCGTATGACCGGCGTCCTGTTGTCGATGGGTTTGTTGTTATTCGTTTATGTGCTGCTTGCCATCGCCGCCGGTGAGTCAACTTACCTGGACATGCAGGCATTTATGTCGTTCTGGCTGTTCAAGCTGGTGTATTGGGGGTTTGTTTATGCCCTGTTCTTCCATTTATGTCACGGTATTCGGCATTTGATTTGGGATGTAGGCAAAACTTTCGATCGTGCCACCATGAATAGATATGCACTGATCGAGCTGGGCTGTTCGGCAATCTTGACATTCGCCGCCTTTTTACTTTTTTAATCGGAGTACGCCATGTTTCTCGCCAAAATCGCCGATTGTTTTTCAATTCATAATGCCACCGGCCATTTCTGGTACCAGCGGGTTACGGCGCTAGCGTTAATTCCCTTATCGGTATGGTTGCTTTTGTTGCTTAATAAAGCG
The DNA here is from genome assembly GCF_023228165.1 of Methylomonas sp. Classification (GTDB taxonomy): domain Bacteria; phylum Pseudomonadota; class Gammaproteobacteria; order Methylococcales; family Methylomonadaceae; genus Methylomonas. The sequence goes on from NZ_JALOBS010000064.1 coordinate 700, forward strand.
CTCACCGCGCCCTACGCGGACACTGTGGCTTGGCTAACATCGCCTATCAATGCCTCGGCCATCATTGCCTGGACAGTGGCCGTAATTTTTCATGCCGCATTGGGTGTGCAGGTCGTTATCGAAGATTATGTTTCCAGCCTGTCTACTCGGCATTTAGCGATACGTGCGACTAATTTAATTTTTCTAGCATTGGGCGTTGCGGCTTTAGTTGCAATTTTCTTCATTCTTATTGATAGGTAATCCATGGCCTCAGCGTATAACATCATTGAACACCAACATGACGTGGTAGTGGTTGGCGCCGGCGGCGCCGGCTTGCGTGCCACCTTCGGCATGGTGGAAAAAGGCCTAAAGACTGCCTGTATTACCAAAGTTTTTCCTACCCGTAGTCATACCGTTGCCGCGCAAGGCGGCATCAGTGCGGCTTTGGGTAACATGGGCGAAGACGACTGGCGTTTTCATATGTACGACACCGTCAAGGGATCCGACTGGCTGGGCGATCAGGATGCCATCGAATATATGTGCAGAGAGGCGATCCCGGCCATCATCGAACTGGAACACTACGGCGTGCCGTTTTCCAGAACCCCGGAAGGCAAAATTTATCAACGTGCGTTCGGCGGCATGTCCACACATTACGGCAAAGGGCAGGCGCAACGCACTTGCGCGGCTGCCGACGTGACCGGGCATGCCATTCTGCATACCTTGTATCAACAAGCCTTAAAGCATCATGCGGAATTTTTCGTCGAATACATAGCCCTGGATTTAATTATGGAAGGCGGCGAATGCCGTGGCGTGCTGGCTTGGTGTCTGGACGATGGTTCGATTCATTTGTTTCGCGGCCATCAAACCGTGTTGGCTACCGGCGGTTACGGACGTACCTTCCTGTCCTGTACCTCGGCACACACCGTGACCGGCGACGGTAACGGCATGGCCTTGCGGGCCGGTTTACCGTTGCAGGATATGGAATTCGTGCAATTCCATCCTACCGGCATTTACGGTTCCGGCTGTTTGATGACGGAAGGCGCGCGCGGGGAGGGCGGTTACCTGACCAATTCGGAAGGCGAAGCCTTTATGGTTAAATATGCGCCGCATGTCAAAGACTTGGCCTCGCGCGACGTGGTGAGCCGTGCCATCACCATAGAACTCAACGCCGGCCGAGGCGTGGGCCCTAAAAAGGATCATGTTTATCTGCATCTGGAACATTTGGATCCGGCCATCATTCACGAGCGCTTGCCCGGTATTACCGAAACCGCCCGTATTTTTGCCGGCGTCGATGCCACCAAGCAACCGATCCCGGTACTACCGACCGTGCATTACAACATGGGCGGGATTCCAACCAATTACAAAGCCGAAGTCGTCACCTTAAAAGACGGCAATCCGGATTATGTGGTGCCCGGCCTGATGGCGATCGGCGAGACGGCCTGCGTGTCGGTTCACGGTGCCAATCGGTTAGGTTCCAACTCGTTACTGGATTTGGTGGTGTTCGGGCGTGCGGCGGCTATTCGATGCACCGAATTGATCAAACCCGGCATGCCGCATAAACCGTTGGCAAAAGATGCCACCGACACGGCCTTGACCCGATTCGACAAAATTCGCCACGCCAATGGCAACCGTTCCACGGCCCAAATACGCCTGGACATGCAAAACACTATGCAATCCAAAGCGGCGGTATTTAGAACCGAAAAAACCTTACAGGAAGGTATACAGCGCATGGGCGAAGTGGCCGCCTCGTTTGAGGATGTGAAAGTCGGCGACAAATCCCTAATCTGGAATACCGATCTGGTGGAAACATTGGAACTGGATAATCTGCTGGGACAGGCCCAAGTTACCATCACGGCGGCCGGCAATCGCCAGGAGAGCCGCGGCGGTCATGCCCGCGAGGATTTTCCTAAGCGCGATGATGAAAACTGGATGAAACATACGCTGACCTGGCGGGAAAACAATCAAGTCAAAATCGATTACCGGCCGGTCCATTTGTATACATTGACCGACGAAGTTGACGTTGTAGCGCCTAAAGAGAGGGTTTACTAATGGTTGAATTTACGCTGCCCCAAAATTCGGTGGTTAAAAAAGGCAAAACCTTTAAAGCCGCTGGTGCTACCAATATCCGCAATTTCGAAGTGTATCGTTGGAACCCCGATGCGGGTGAAAACCCGCGTATCGATACCTATGAAATCGATATGGATCATTGTGGCCCGATGGTGCTGGACGCCATTTTAAAAATCAAAAACGAAATCGACAGCGGTCTGACTTTTCGGCGTTCCTGCCGGGAAGGCGTGTGCGGATCCTGTGCCATGAACATCAACGGCAAAAACACCTTGGCCTGCACCAAAGCGATTGCCGATTACAAAGGTACCGTGAAAATCTTCCCGTTGCCGCATATGGCGGTGGTTAAGGATTTGGTCGCGGATATGAGTCATTTCTTCGAGCAATACACATCCATCAAACCCTGGTTGACCAATGATGCCGAACCGCCGGCCGACGCTGAACGCCTGCAAAGCCGGGACGAGCGGGCCAAACTGGATGGTTTGTACGAATGCGTGCTGTGCGCCTGCTGTTCGACCAGTTGCCCCAGTTATTGGTGGAACAGCGATAAATACCTCGGCCCTGCCGTCTTGCTGCAAGCCTACCGCTGGCTGGCGGATAGCCGCGATACCAACGATCAGGAGCGCTTGGACGAACTGAATGAGTCGTTCAAACTCTACCGCTGCCATACCATCATGAATTGCACCGATACTTGTCCGAAAGGGCTCAATCCGGCTAAAGCCATTGCGGAAATCAAAAAACAATTGGTACAACGCGACCATTCATGAGTGAGCTTAACAAGCTGCGCTGGCGCTGCCGGCGCGGCACTTTGGAGCTGGATTTGTTACTGCTTCGCTATCTGGAAAACGCTTTCCTGTCCGCCGAGCCGGGCGAACAGCAGGCTTTTTTACAACTGCTGGATTGTGAAGATACCGAATTAATGCGTTATTTGATGGGGGAGAGCATACCCGCACGTTCCGCCCTGGTGCCTCTTGTTAGCAAGATCCGCGCATTGCCTGTTCGGCAATAGCTGTTTGCCGAGCATGATCCGTTGGTTTTGGAGGTCTGTTATGCCGACACATAAATTAACTATCCATGTTGCGGTTCTGTCGCTTTTGATACTGTCTGGTTGTAGCACGATGGATGCGCCTTCGCAGCTTGGGCAACTGGACCGTATTAACGGCTTTCAACTACCCTTGGCCATCACGCCGTCGGTCGATCCGGTTGAGTTTGCCGATTGCATGGCGCCTGCAACGGCAAACGTAAAGCTAGGCTTTGGGCAAATGATCGATAAGCTAAAAGCGCATTCGGAAAATGGCTTATTGCTGAATCAATTAGGCCTATTCGATAAACCCAGTCTTGCGGAACATGCCCTGCAAGCCAGGACGCATTTACGAAACTTAGTCGACCATTTTACCGCCAATCTTATTATTTCCGATCTGGTCGGCATGCCGGACAGCGTTATTAGCGAAAAAATCCGCCAAAAAGCCGAGAAAATCGTTGAATACATTCAGCAACATCCGATCGATTCGGAGCAAGACCTGCTATTGCTGAAAAAGCTTAGCCGCGCCTATTTAACCGCTTATTTCATTAAGCCGGTGGACTTCACTCAACTGCGGAGCGAAGACGAACAAGACTTGCGCGCCGACATTGCGGGTATTTTACAACACAATCCTAACCATCCAAAGGTGAATGCCTTGCTGGATATGCTGCAGCCTAGATTAAGACCCGCCGGCTTGAAGGTCGCCGGATTTATCGACCGGGACGGTAGCCAATTCGGCTTTTCGGGAGGATCCGGCAGCGCGGACAACTTGAAGGTGGATCATAGTCAAATCGGTGCCGATGTGATGCGCATCTTTCTGGATGCCATGCGCGATACGTTGGCGCCATTACCGGTGCTGGCTTACTCGACTGCCGGCCAGCAGCCAACCGAATTCGATGTGATGGCCTTTCAAACCGCGGATCAACCCATCGCTTTTGACTGGCATATGGACAGGCATAATCAATCCAAGGCGATACACTTGAGCCTCACGGCGCAGCAGTTCGAGTATATCCAGGCCTTAGCCAAACAAGCGGAAGCATCCGCGGCCAGTAGTGTCGGCAAGGCCATTCGCGGCGGCGCGTTTGGCTCTTTGAATAACGAAGCGATAGCCCGGCAACTTGAAACCGCCGCCGGCGTATTGGCCAGACACGTCACCGAGCGTTCCCAATGGTGCTTGTTGGCGCAAGGAAAGCTTTAACCACATTACTAACCATTCGTCGGTTTCGTATCGGCGTATTTTGGCCGGTTGTGTTTTTCTCCTTTCTTATGGCGATGAATCGGATGGATGTCAGGTAGACAATAATGTCTTTAGGACAGTACACAGAATGCCGCCGTCCCGATAGTATTGAACCTCTATCGGGGTGTCTATCCGGCTTAGGGTTTTGAACTGGGTGACGGTGCCGTCGATGCTGGTAGCCGCGACCTCTATCTGTTGCTGCGGCAAGTTATCGTAGCGGATATCGATAGCGAAGGTTTCGCTACCGTTTAATCCCAAACTTGCCGCGCTGTCTCCCGGCATAAATTGCAAGGGCAAAATCCCCATGCCGATCAGGTTGCTGCGATGGATGCGTTCAAAACTTTCCGCCAAGACTGCCTTTACGCCTTGCAGATACGGACCCTTTGCGGCCCAGTCCCGCGACGAGCCGGAGCCGTATTCCTTGCCCGCCAGTATACATAGCGGTATGCCGGCTTGTTTATATCGCATCGCGGCATCGAAAATACTTATTCTGTCGCCGTTGGGGTGATACACGGTGAGATTACCCTCTATACCGGGCACCAGCATGTTGCGAATCCGGATGTTGGCGAAAGTGCCCCGGCTCATGACTTGATCATTGCCGCGCCGCGAACCGTAACTGTTCCAGTCCGGTTGTGGTACGCCGTTTTCCGTCAGGTAGCGCGCGGCCGGCGAATCGGCAGCGATTTGACCGGCCGGCGAAATGTGATCGGTAGTTACCGAATCACCGAACATGGCCAACACCCGTAGCCCGTTCAGCGGCTTGATAATCTGGGTTTGTCGGTCGATGCCGGAAAAGAACGGCGGTTTGCGGATATAGGTGGAATCCTCTTGCCACGGGTACAGTTCCGACTGGCTGACCTCGATATTTCGCCAAGTTTGACTGCCGGCAAAGATATTGGCGTATTTTTCCCGAAATATATCCGGCGTTACAAACCGGCTTATCGTTTCGCTGATTTCGGCATTGCTGGGCCAAATATCGCGCAGAAATACCGGCTGACCGGTTATATCCGTACCGATAGGGTCACGACTGATGTCTATGGCTGTTGATCCGGCCAGGGCGTAAGCCACTACCAGCGGCGGCGAGGCCAGATAATTGGTCTTGGTCAAAGGATGCACGCGGCCTTCAAAATTTCGATTACCGGATAGTACAGCCGACACGACCAGCTGGTTTTCGACAATTGCTTGTTCCACGGCCGGATCCAGTGGCCCGGAATTACCGATGCAGGTGGTACACCCATAACCCACCAGATAAAACCCCAGTTGCTCCAGATAGGGTATCAAGCCGGATTTAGTTAGATATTCCGTCACTACCATCGAACCGGGCGCCAATGATGTCTTTACATAATTTTTAACTTTTAGTCCTTTCTCGACGGCTTTTTTAGCCAACAGTCCGGCCGCCAGCATCACGGAGGGATTACTGGTATTGGTGCAAGAGGTGATCGCGGCAATCACTACCGCACCGTGGGTAATCGGCTCGCTGCTACCGTGGTTTGATACCGTGCCCTGGCGTGCCAGGTCGCTCTCGGTCAGGCCCATGCCTTGATTGCCCACCGGCGCGCATAACATTTGCCGGTAAGTCGGGCCAAGTTGACTCAACAGAATACGGTCTTGCGGCCGTTTCGGGCCGGCCAGCGCGGGCTCGATACCGGCCAGATCGACTTCCAAGACTTGGCTGAATTCCGGGTCCGGCGTGGTGTCGCTACGAAACAGACCTTGTTGTTTGGCGTAACGTTCAGTGAGTGCGATGTGTTCGTCGCTGCGTCCGGTAAGCCGCATATAAGCTAGCGTTGCGTTGTCGATTGGAAAGTAACTCACCGTCGCGCCTTGTTCGGGCGCCATATTGCTGATAGTGGCTCTGTCCGGCACGCTCATGGCAGTCAAGCCGGCTCCGTAAAACTCCACAAATTTACCGACTACACCAACCTCCCGGCACAATTCGGTAATTCGCAGCACTAAATCGGTGGCCGTAACCCCGGGCGGTAAACTACCGGTCAGTTTAATGCCGACCACATCCGGCACCAGCATGGAGATAGGCTGATCCAGCATTACCGCTTCCGCTTCGATGCCTCCGACCCCCCAGGCCAACACACCCAAGCCATTAACCATGGGGGTATGCGAATCAGTACCGACGCAGGTATCCGGGTAGCAGACATGCTGGCTGTCGTTGAAGACCACCGAGGACAGATATTCCAGATTGACCTGGTGGACGATACCGGTGGCCGGCGGGACTACACGGAGGTTACGAAATGCGGATTGCCCCCATTTCAGAAACTGGTAACGTTCGGCATTGCGTTGAAACTCAATCTCCTCGTTTAACGACAGCGCATTGGCCTTACCGAAATAATCCACCTGTACGGAATGATCGATCACCAGATCGCAGGGAATAAGCGGATTGATTTTTCCGGGATCGCCTCCCTGTTCGTTCATCGCCTCCCGCATTGCGGCCAGATCAACTAACGCCGGCACGCCGGTAAAATCCTGAAGTACCACTCTGGCCGGCTTGTAAGGTATTTCCAGTCTTTTTCCGCGCGGCTGCCAGTCGGCCAGACACAACACATCATCCACACTGCTCTCGGAACCGTCGCAATTACGTAATACGGATTCCAGGAGAATTTTGATCGTGAACGGCAGGCGCGTCAGTTTTGTCAAGCCGTTGAGTTCAAGCGTGTTTAAGGAATAATAAGTCGCCGAGCCTAGGCCTAGCGGTTGTAAAGCGCCAAAAGGATCGAGGTTTGCCATGGGTGCTCTCCTTATCTCTTGAGGGTTGCCGTTAATCAGTCGACAGCGGCGAACCTGCAAGATTCCTTTGTTATTAAGATTGTTGAACAGGTTCTGATGCGATTGTATTTAACGTGTGTGCCGGCCATCCTATAGCGATCCACTAGTTCTGTACACCCTTTAAATTGATTCCCTAAATGAATTAAAAGGCTTATAGTTGAATTCCGCTTCATTCTGAGACAGGAGGCTATCATGGCTAACACCGGAATCGATCAAGACGCCGTCATCCAGGTATTAAATAAAATCCTGGAGGCCGAATTGGCCGGCGTTGTGCGTTACACTCACTATGCGTTGATGGTTTTTGGCTATAACCGCATCCCGATTGTGTCCTGGATGCGAGCCCAGGCCAATGAATCCTTGATGCATGCCAACGAGGCCGGCGAATTGATTACCCATTTGGGCGGCCATCCTTCGCTGGGTATTGGGCCTTTATTGGAGACCCATAAGCACGACATCGGCGATATTCTGCGCGAGTCTCTCGAACACGAAACCCAGGCTCTGGCCGAATACTACCGCCTATTGGGGTTGGTGGAAGGCCGCAATGTATTGCTGGAAGAATACGCCCGCAGGATGTGCGCTTTGGAGGAAACTCACGTCGGTGACGTGCGCAAGATGCTGTTAAAACCGGGCGGCTAAACCTTGCCGGACTTACGAGTCTCTCTTGAGAAAATCGCATGGACACGGCATCCGTCACTCGCATCGAAACCGACTCGCTGGGCGGTATAGCCGTACCGGCCGATAAATACTGGGGCGCGCAAACTCAACGTTCGCTGCTGCATTTTCGGATAGGCGAGGAACGCCTGCCCCGGCCCTTGATTCGCGCCTTGGGTATAGTCAAATATTGCGCGGCACTGGTTAATGTCAGCCTGCATAACCTGGATGAACGAACGGGACAGGCGATTGCCGAGGCGGCACAACGCATTATAGATGGCGAATTGGACGCGCATTTTCCACTGGTGATCTGGCAAACCGGCTCTGGCACCCAATCCAATATGAATGCCAACGAAGTGATTGCCAATCTGGCCAATCTGAGCCTTGGAAGTGTTCTCGGCGCAAAATCGCCGGTCCACCCCAACGATCACTGCAACTGTAGTCAATCCAGTAATGATGTTTTTCCAACCGCCATGCATATTGCCGCGGTCGAGCAAATACAGGTTATGCTGATGCCGGCCTTACAGCATTTGCAACAAACCTTACGGGATAAATCCTTAGCCTGGGCGGATATTATCAAGGTAGGACGTACGCATCTGCAAGACGCCACGCCATTGACCTTAGGTCAGGAATTTTCCGGTTATGCCAGCCAATTGCAATTGAGTCAGGCACGTATTAACGATAGTCTGAAGCGGCTTTATCCGCTGGCCCAAGGCGGCACCGCGGTCGGTACAGGTTTGAATGCAAAACCGGAGTTCGGCGAATATTTCGCGGCACAGGTGGCGAAGGTGACCGGGTTGCCGTTCACGTCGGTCGCCAACAAGTTCGAAGCCATGGCCAGCCATGATGCCCTGGTCGAAGTGTCCGGCGTATTGAACTGCATTGCCGTCAGTCTGAATAAAATCGCCAACGATATCCGCCTGTTGGCTTCCGGACCACGTGCCGGGTTAGGTGAATTGATTCTGCCGGAGAATGAACCCGGCTCCTCCATCATGCCCGGAAAAGTCAATCCAACCCAGTGCGAGGCCATGACCATGGTTTGTGCGCAAGTCATGGGCAATCACGCCACGGTAACCATTGCCGGCGCACAGGGACAGCTGGAACTCAATGTGTTTAAGCCGGTGATTATCTTTAACGTACTGCAATCCATCAGACTATTAGCCGAGTCGATCAACAGTTTTAATCAGTATTGCGTTGCGGGTATTACGCCAAATCAAGGTCGTATTACTGAATTGATGGAAAATTCCTTGATGCTGGTAACCGCGCTGGTGCCGCATATCGGTTATGACAAGGCTGCGCATATCGCGCAAGCGGCGTTAAAAAATAAAAGCACGCTGCGTGAAGCGGCCGTTAACAGCGGTCTGATCGACGCGGCGACATTCGATAGCCTAGTCAGACCGGAGCGCATGGTTGTGCCGGGCTGAACCGGGCAGAATCGAGGAGAGGGCAAACCATGAATAGTTCCGATACCGATAAATTACCCGACCATCCGCAATGGGTTTGTCTGCAATGCGGTTACAACATGATAGGCGAAATGCCCGACATTTGCCCTTTTTGCGGTGCCCGGCATGACCAGTTCATGCCGTGGGACGAGGCCGAAACGACGTATCGGGTCAATCTACACGGCGTAAGTGATTCGGTCGCTCAACTGCTGTCGGCACCCAAACTGGGATTGGAGCATGCGGCTTATCGTATCGAAACCGAATCGGCAGCCGTCTGGATAGATTCGCCGTCGGCGTTTAACCGTAATCTAGCCCCGGTAAGCGCCATTCTGTTTACCCACCATCATTTCATGGGGGCCTCCAATCAATATCGGCGATTATGGTCCGCCAACGTCTGGTTACATGAACTGGATGCGCAAAACGAACTGGCTGCACGATTCGACGTTGACCAGCGTTTTGCAGACGATTTTGTTGTCCATGGCATAGAAGCTTTCCACACTGGCGGCCATACGCCCGGATTTACTTTTTATATTTATCGGCAGACCTTGTTCATCTGCGACTATGTATTTCAGAGCAATACCGGTATGCAATTCAATCCTTTCGGGCCCACTTCGGAAACTTTAAACCAAGCCAAACGCATTCTGGACATCGTTAGTGGCAGAGATTTAAAAACCGTGTGCGGTTATAACTATATTGCCGAATTTATCGATTGGTTGCCCGATTTCGAAACGCTGGTACGGAAAGGTTGAGCGCAATGCACACCGATAATCCGGAAAATTCGGTTGATAGGAATACGGATGTGCAAAAGTTGACGGTTTTTTACGATGGCGCTTGTCCTAAATGTCGGCGCGACCGGGCAAGTTACGAAAAGCTGGCCGGTAGTGCGGCTGAACAAGTGTGCTGGTTCGATATTACCGGCCAGGAAAACCGCCTGCACGAGCTGGGTATTGATCCGTACCGGGCATTATCGGAACTGCATGTCCGCGATACCCGTGGCCGGATCGTCTTCGAGCTGGATGCCTATATTCTGTTGATGAGTAAGGTGACGGTTTTGAAACCTTTTGCCTGGTTGTTGAGTCTTCCGGTCATTAAACCTTTATTGGCAAAACTCTACCATTGGCAGGTTAACCGACGGCTGAGAAAACGAGGTTTGCTGGCCGGGTAATAACCGGGTTCGTGCTTTTCTGAAGTTTTAACGGGCGATTTTTAGTTGCTATGCCGCGATTAGGTGCAACTAAAATCTATTTAGTCGTCCCTGAAAAGCCATAAATTCACATCTAAAGCATTGAAATACAATAAATAATTAAATAAAAAGACGAGCAATAATTGCAAGAAATTAGTAAAATAGATATTAATTTCTTGCAAATTTTTA
>NZ_JALOBS010000036.1 GCF_023228165.1 Methylomonas sp.
TTCGAAGCCTTATTTTAGTAAGCATGAACGTCCGCTTTCGAGCAGCACCCATGGGCCGACTAAAATTTCTTTAGGTTGGCGATTGACTGCTAATGGCCGGGTCTTGCCTGCCAGTTCCTAAAAAACTAGAAAATTCGAACGACAGGTTTCGGGTTTAATTCAGTTTAAAAATATCCCGTTTCGTCTTTATTTGGCTGCGTTATGGTTGGTGACCTCTTGAAGTCACAGAACCTCAACGTCAATGGCTATCAATTCAATTGGATTAAAGCTAACTTGGCAACTCAGCCTATTCGCAGTACGATAAGATCGTTAAGCAAGGTTGGAGATCACCAATGCCCTCGTTTTCATCACACTCATGTCGCTTAAGACCTTCAACTATGCCGAACCATACTGATTCCGTAAATTCGGTATTTTCTGGTCATCATGCCACGGTCAATTGTCTCGAATGTAATCGATCCATGGTACCCAGGGTTGTTAAGTATTATGGTCAGCCACTGCGATCAATCTGTCCGTTTTGCGGTGCAACTTTTGCGAAGTTTTCGGGGGGATTTCAGCAGTTTTTTCAACGGTTTTCCAAGAAAATTGTTTCGTTCGATGCTTTTAAACGAATAGCCTTGGTTGCTGCTGGCTTTGGTTTGATTTGGCTTCTTGCAAAGATGGAAATAATCCCTCGCGAGATGGAAGCCCTTGGGATATTTGGTAGCATTATTTTCAGCGCATTCGGCCTCGCCGAACTTTTTTATCAAACGATCGAATTCATTGCGAAACAGTTTTCACACAACAGTCGCTATTACTGGTCGGCTACAGCTTTGATCGCAATTCTGATTCTGTATGTTAGAGATGATTTAACCCGTTACGTTGTAATGGCTTCTTTTCTTATGATAGTTAGATGGATACTGGCTGGTTTTGCAGTCGCGAGAAGTCACTCTCATTGAAAGTTAATAGTTTATGCGGCCACGCGCCCGATTGTAATTTCCAATTTGATCGATTAAGTCCATACGACCTTGACCAGCCGCGCTTTTAAGTAGCTTGGCGATATCATTACCTTCGATACTGCCTTCCTCATCTATCAACTGGCTTTTAGCAATACCAAGTGTGCCGCCATACTCTCCGGCAACAGCAATCCCCGCAAAGGCTTCAAACATCGCGGCACGATAATAAGTTTGCTGAGTCGGAGTTAATTTATCTGCAACTTCATTTACTCTTTGATCTGCCCATACTTGAGAAGCCTCCTTAAATCCAGAATACGATTGGTTTGAAGCGTATTTTATTGAATCCCAAACTCCCATTCCTTGCGCTTGAGATTGTTGAACATATTCTGCAAACTCCTTGATATGTTGATTACTAACCGACCCTAATGCTTCCAAATTTTTCGCGGAGTTATAAAGACTGCCCCCTAGATAATTGTAAGAAGCCTCTGCAGCAGAAGGCGTGTCATTGGCCGCAGCCGCAATCGATTGCCTAAAATGCTCGACTTTGACATTCGCCAATTGCCCAAAACCATCTTTTGAATTTTGTTCACGCTCAGCTAGGTTACGATCGTGTTGTGCTTCAACACGAGCTTCGCCACCGGCAATTTTTCCCGTCACTGAACCAATCTGTGCCTGAGCACGCTGATTTAGCGATTCGGTTTCAGCGCGAGGGTCTTTGAGATTGGCCTGTTCGACGACTGATTGAACCTTACCAGTTTCCGGTGCATTGGCCTTCAGCGATTCGTTCCGGCTGGCATCCCAGCTTTGATCGGCCTGCGGCGCATTAAACGCATCGCCCAACAGTTGATAACCCGAGACTTGGGCCAGATGCGATTGTTGATCATCCATGGTCCGGTAGGTGGGCGACGAAAAACCGGTCAATAACGACATGCCGGCGGTGGCATAGGCTTGATCGGCATCGCTGATCCAACCGGCAGCTTTCCATTGCGATGCCAGCCGTTGCGTATCGCCGCGCAAGCCGTATTGATCCAGCGTCCGATCCAGGCGTTCCATCAGGCCGGGGTCATGGGCGATTTTGTTACCTGTTTCTGCCGCACCGAAACTGGCTTGTGTCCCGAAGCGTTGTTGGGCCGATAGGGTTTGTTGATAGGATTCGCTGGCGGATACCGCATCCGTTGCGCTGTGTTGCAGTGATGACAACGATTGATTTTGTAATCCCATGGATGCGACGTTTCGGGTGCCGGTTTGCGCATCCATTGCCAGGCTTTTCGCCAACCCCGCTTGATAGCCCTGACTGTCGTTGACGGTTTGGCTGATGTCGGCGGCAATGGCGTCGGACTTGTCCTGACTGACTTTGAAATCGTTCTGCAAGCGTCCGGAGATTACGCCACTGAGTTGGTCATTACCCAACTTGGCACCGGCATTGGCACTGCCGGCCACCAAGGCCGAGAACTGATCGGCGGATATGCCGGTATCGGCATGTTTCTTGGCGAAAGCTTCACCAAACTGACGGTTGTAGGCATCGGTATAACTGGAGCTGCTGGCAATCTGATTACCCAGCGACCGGCTGTCAAAGGCATCGTTAGTGATGCTGGCCGACTTCGACGCCGTAGACGACACACTCTGCATGAAGCTACTGGTCGCCTGTTCCGAAGCGCTGTAGGTCGACGATACCGCCGCGCTCATGTCCTTGCCGGCGGTAAAGGTCGGCAGCACCTTGTCGACGCCCGTTTGCGTAACCGCCGACAATGGACTGTATTGATGTTGCGCTTGCGCATTCAAGACCGGCGCCGGACTTATCACGTCGGGCGTGGCGATTTTTTCGTTCACGTAATCGCCGCCGTCCATCCGTCCAAGGAAATGCGTGGCGGTCACTGCCCCGCGATAAATCAGCATCAAGGTAATGGCCGGCGTTGAAGCGGCCAACATACCACCGATCGACAGCCACTGTTGCAACTCCATGTCCAACTGGTAAATGCCCATCATCGACGGCAGGTTGTAGGTAGCCGTGGTCAGCGCCGCCATTTTGCCGGCGGCTGACATTTGGATGAACAAATTGATCACCGCCAGAATCGGCATCCACAATTGGATCCACAGCAGCATCGAGAAGTAGCCGATATTCATCCGGATACCGACATTGCCCAGCATCACCACAAACGCCATGATCGGTGCGATGGCATAACTTAAACCTTCGATGAAGGCCATCATCGGCCGGACGATCTTGGCAAACAGGGTTTGTTCGGCCGCCCATTGGGTATTGCGTTGTTGAATGGCTTGTTCGACCATCGCCGCTTTGTTCCAATGCAAGCCGTCTTCATGCCGGCCGATGACGCCTTTCTCGAACATCGGCATGATCGCCGACATCAGCATGTAATCGGCGGCATCGACTACGCCGGGGCCGGCCAACGCATCGAAGGCATCCTGGACTTTCGGCACGGTGTCGGCTGCCGCCGGTACGCCCAAGGTCGGTTGCAACAACCCTTCCAACGCTGTCGCAAAATTGCCATTGGCCACCACACTCAAATCCGCCCAAGCATAGGTGCAGGTTTTGGTTTGCGGTTGACCACCAACATAGATTTGGGTCATGTAGATGTCGGAATCAAACCTGATCGCATTCAACGGATCGGCATCGCGCAAGATGGCATCCACCGATTTTTGATTCAGATCCACACCGGTCAAGGTACATTCGCGGACATAGTTGGCAAACGAGGTTTCCATATCGCTGCCAGCATTCGGTGCGTTAGCCGCACCTAGATTCACCCGCGACAACAGATTCTTCCGCACTGCGGTCAAGGTCTGCAAACTGTCGGCAAAGCCATTGCCGGTCATCGACGGTGTGCCAAAGCCTTGCTCAAACAATCGCGTGGTCCGATAACCCATGTTGGACATCACACTACCCACCACCGCAGGTCCCAGCGGTACGTTGTCGACTACCACCACGCTGCCGGTATAGGCATCCTCGATCGACACCCGTACCGACGGCGCATACAGCATCAACCACAACACGTAGGCCAGCAATAAATCCTGATAGCGTATGCCCCGGCCATCCCATTGCAACAACGCCCTGAGCATGACGATGATGACGCCGATCAAGCCGCCGACGGCCGCCGCGGTGCGGTAATCACCGGTCCCGGAAATCATAGCGATCGCATTGAGGACAGCTTGCAAATAGGCGGAATCGCCCACGGAGAAGATTTCAAACATGGACGACCTGCCTTTTAATGAAAGAGGGAGAAATGCATCGTGGGGAGGACGGGGAATGAGCGTTTAAGGACTTGGCCACGCCATCCCGGACGCCGGCAACTGTGCCACGGTACCGTAGTGTTTCGGCTTCACCGTGGCCATCAATTGCTGGTAAAACGCCATCAGGGTTTGCGGATTGCCATAACGGCCGGCGATGGTGACGTATTCGTCCTGGATTTGCTCTCTTGCATCCTTCAAGGCATCCATCAGCAATTTGGCATAGGCATGGTCGTTCATGTGTGCAGCGGCTTGCACGGCGTTCAGCAAATCGTTAACGATCAGCTGTGCCAATTCCAGGGCAATCACCGGCGCCGCTTCTTCGGCCCACAGCTTGGCAATGCCGGCATCCTCCCTCGCCAGGTTATGGATCATGCCGCCGATGGCATCCGGCACGGTTTGCATGAAGGCTTTTTCGCTATCGGTGATCTGGCCGCTGTTGGTTGAGAATTTGTAGATCAAGCCGTTGCCGGAATTGGCAGACCCAAGCAGAATCTCCATCACCCGTTGCTTCATACCGACCAGATTGACGTTTTGGACGATGGGTTTCAGACATTGATCAGCATCGTGGCCATCCGAACAGCTATACAGCCTGACGGTTTGATAACTGTTACCCGCGTCGTTGCCGTACATCAAATCCTTGATCCGCAACACCGGCGGCGGCGCGCTGATGGCATTGTTCTCGCCTTTGCCGTCGGGTGCCACTTGTGGGGCGTCGACGATCACCGTGCCGGAAATACTCATCGCCGCTTCCAGCAAACTGTTGCCGCCGAAACGGAACCAGCCGCCGGCGTTCTGATTGACCAAAGCCCGCCAGACTAGATTGCCTTGAATGATCTTGGTCATGTCGGCCGGGTCGTTCTGCTTGATCTGCTGTACCGGATCGCCCAAGGTGCTGGTATTGGTCCAACTGGAAAATACATCCGAAATGCCTTGGGTAAACGAGGCATTGGACAGATTGGTTTTGCTCTGTAGATCGAAAGCTTTAACCGTGTCGTTGACCAGGCCCTGCGCCAAACGGCAGGAGTTGCTGAACATCTGGTTCATTTCCTGGATTTTCTTTTGCAGGTCGGTCATCACCGACGCACACCAGGGACACATGGCGCCCACGGCGAGTTGGAATGCATAGCCTGAGGCATTGGCGGCGACATTGCGCAGCAATTGCACGAACTGGTTGAAGTTGATGAAGCTGAAGCTGCCGGCAAACAAATCGATGCCGCCACAGCCGGCACTGAACGACGGCGGTACGAACGACACCAGATTGGTGTTGGTGATGCCATTACGCGCCACTAAGCTACCGCCGGTAATCACGCCACGGCGTTGCCCCAAATGCGCGGTCGGGGCCGTGAAATTGGTCATGGTGCCGAACATGCTGTCCATTTCCTGTTGCAGGTCGGCATAGGCTGGAACGACACTCTCAACCAACAGAATCAATACTAATACCTTGCGATATGGGTAACGATAGCGAAATCGATATGAATACGACATCATGGTGTACTCCCCCTTTGCGCACTGCGTTGCAATTCCTGGATCAGTGACAATGGATCTTGAGTGACCGCAGGGCTGATGCTACCGGCGGCCGGTAACAACATCGGTGTATTACGAATACCTTGGGTGGTTTGATATTGCGAAGCATCGATCCAACCGGCTTCCTTGGCGGCCAGCAAAATCCGACCGGTGATTTCTTCCAACGACAAGGCACCTTGCGCCAACGGTACAATTTGCTTGGGCGGTTTCATCAGAAACAGCGCCGGGGTTTGTTCAACCCCCAACATCGCGGCTTGCCCTTGATCGCGTTTGAACTGACTGAAAAAGCCGTTCGGCATCGGTAAGCCATCCAGCGACACGGGATAAATCTTGAATCCGTAGGCGTTTTCCAGCATCGCCAGAATCGGCGCCTGCACATGGCAGTACGGGCAATCGGAGCGGAAGAAAAACAATAGGCCGGCTTGGGCGGCAACCGCTTTCAAGGCGCGCTCGGCCACCACGCCGGCCTGATGATTGGCTTCATTGGCCGCATAAGTTGCCACCGGACGGCGCACGGTTTCATCCAGTTGCGGATCGGACATCACCACGTAACGGGCGGCGTTGGTAAAGCGTTCGGCCTTATCCATCATCACCCGTTGCAGGTAATAAAACGCCGCCACATTCTCGGGACTCGGATCGTCGATCGCCTGGTTCAGGTAATGCTCGAGGTTTTGCTTCAACCAGGCCGAGGACAGCGGTTGGGGTTCCGTAGAGGGCTTGGCTTGTGTTTTGGGTTCAATGTCAGCTTGAACGACGCTGGGCGGTTTGATGTCAGGCTTGGGTTTTTCCTGATCCGCTTGAATTTCGGGTTGCGATTTTTTAACCGGCTCCGGCAGCACCTCATACCAAAACCAGCCACGTTGTTTGTCTTCGAAATACGACACAGCCGGCCTGTCGACAGACGCATCCCCACAAACCGCCGATGCCGGCAGTAGCAGTACGAGCAAAAAGGGATGCAGAGCGTGTTTTGGGTTCATAGCTCAATTGTCTACGACACCCAAGACCTGGTTGTCATCGAAATCGCGATAATTTTGGCGATTTCGACAAAGCGGTCGAAAAAAGTACCCCTGTGTTGTCGGTATCGACGAAACCGCCGAAATTATCCTCCTTTCGCAACCCTGCCTCGGGCCCGAATCTCTAAAATCCGACTCGGAGTTCTGAAATGTGCCGCAAAAACCTAACAACGCACGGAAGGCTGAACGCCATGCACAATCGGACTTTGTGGGTTAGGCCCTGGTCATGACTACACACGGGAAAACCTATTTAGGGTTGTTGCCCAAAAGCCTGTATAGGTAAACACCACCGAAAATATCAGGCCAGCACTAACCGGCAAGCCTTTGCCCGTCATGGGTTAGCGTGGGTCGTGACGGTGTTAGGTCATTGCCTCGATTTTTGACGCTGCCGGAAACATTGAATAGTCATCATCAAACTCACTAGGTTTTTTGCCGCGAAAAACCTGTGGTTAAGGATAGGTTTTTTTTACATGAATTTGTTAAATGCAGAGCACGATGAATCGGCATTAGCTGATGAACGCGTGATTGAGTGGCTGGAAGCCCAGGTTGAGAGTTTGCATGGCCAAGCCCGCATGCTGGTCGATGATTATTGGCGACGCGTTAACCTGGAACGCAAAAAGCATCCGGCATCGCTACGCGGCAGAATGGGGGTGCGCATCCGTCGGAGGGAAAGCGCTTATTCGTTCACCATCGAGTGGTTTCTGATCGCCTCGCTATCGATCGACGGCAAAACCAAACCGGTCACCCAGCACATCAAAAAAGGCAAAGGCTATCGCTATCCCTTGCAGCATATTCTGAAAAAAGAACCGGATTGGGAAGTCTCGCTAGTGGAGGAATTTGAAAACGAGTTTGTCGATCTGCGCAAACAAATCGATTTATTGGGCAAGTTCCGCGATGCATTTCATCGCTGTCGGCAAAGTTTACGCGACGCTCTCGACTGAAAGTTATCCACAGGGGCGTAGCCCCTTATTAAGATTAAAAAAAGATTATAAATAGATTAGCACCCGATTTTTCGAGTCATTGAAAATCGCTGTAGGCCACGCCGAACATGGCTTACAGCGATTTCAAAAAATTGACGAAGCGTTAGTCGAATGCCGTGTGTTTTGTCAGCCGAATGCCGTGCTTTGCGTTAGCCGAATGCCGTGGGGTGTCAGTCGAATGCCGTTACCTTGTTAGCCGAATGCCGTGCCTCTGTCAGTCGAATGCCGTGTACCCGTCAGCCGAATGCCGTGTTGGGGCGGCATCGACCGGGCTAAAAGTGCGTCAGTCGAATGCCGTGCCATTTTGGTTAATGTTGCCTGAGTTCGAGATGCCGTTTTTGCGTGGGTGTGGGTTGTTTTTTGACCTTGACGACATCCTCATCGATTTCAAAGCGCTCAATAGCGCCGATAGTGACCAAGGCCTGCAAGGCTTTGCGCATCCGCAGTTTGAAGTCGCGGGGATTTTGGGTGCTACTGCCGCTGAGCTGATAAAGCGTTTGCAGTTTCAACGGATACGGTGCGGCATGCGACGACAGGAAGCCATGCAGCCATAACGCCAGTGGACGTTTACGCAATTGCTGTCGCTGTTCGAATTCGATATGGGTGTAACCGTCTTCGAACAGTCGTAACATCGACTCGGTCAGTTCCACCACATAGCGCTGAGTGATTTCGTCGCGGTGGTAGCGCAGAAAGCCTTTTTCACCAAACGTCTGCCGACCGTGGTAGGTGATTTCAACGAAGGCGCCGCCTAAACGCGCCATGGATTCCTTCAACCATTCGTGCTGACTTTTGCCGGTCGATCGGCCTAACGCCATCAGCAGCGCGTGCGCACTGAAGGTGACGCTAAAGCCCGGCAATTGCATTCTGGACAGGTGCACGATCTGCATCCAGACGTCCAGATCGGACTGATTGAGCTGAACGCCCAGATAACGGACTTCGATGCCCTCGACAGCGGCCAGTAAGGTGCGCTTTTTGTACGCTATCCGCTCATTGCCCTGCACACCAGCAAACAACGCACTGCGCAAACAGGCATTCGGGGTGCCGCGCATACCGGCTGGCCAACTGGGAAGTGTCGCTAGCGACTCCACGCGTCGGGGCTGGGCTTTCTTGCGTTCAGTCAATGACTGGAAGCGTTCGGTCAAATTGGTCAGTGACGTGACGGTATTTTGCGTCATACCCACCTCACTTTTTCAAACTGCGGGGATCGCAGTGCGTGGATGGCGAAGTCACCGGCGGTGGATTTTGCTGGAGCATCTCGCGCTCTACGTCTGTCAGGTCCAGTTGATGATGACAGTATTTGCGCCAAGCCCGTTCCAGGGTCATGGGGTCGGGCGCTTCGGCGCTTTCATTTCTGAC
This sequence comes from Methylomonas sp., assembly GCF_023228165.1. GTDB lineage: Bacteria > Pseudomonadota > Gammaproteobacteria > Methylococcales > Methylomonadaceae > Methylomonas. Next base: position 9,049 of record NZ_JALOBS010000036.1, read on the forward strand.
GAATTCATCAAGGGAGGAATCCGTTATGGTTGACTCTACCGGATCCTCGCGTCTGACCACATGTTCGATGGATGAGGTACACCATACCGAACCACCCAAACGACTGGGCTGTCTAGCGTGGTCGAGGCGCCAGGCTAACGCGGCCGGTGGAACCAGCGATTCAATGGCGGTTTCGCTGACTAGGTCAGACGGCGCGGGTAAGGTACTACAGCCCATACAGATCAGGATGGGAATTAGTGTGCTAACGGGGGTGTTTCGGATACTCATGTCGTCTCCAGTCGATTTTTGAAGACTCAACACAGTAAGCATTATTTTTTAGGGCTCGTCATCGAAATCGCGATAATTATTGCGATTTCGAAGATGACCTCGAAAAAAAGTTAGGCATGATGGGTCGCCATGAAAACTCATCACTCTTCATTCCGGATTCCTTGGCTGCAACGTTGGTTTGGCATTAGTCAACCTGCGCCTGAGCCTTGCCCGGCCATCCAGGAAGACGAGATTCCCCGTTACCCGCCCTTCATGAAGGGGCTGCCGGCCGCGCCGGTGGCCCGCATTCTCGGTACCCAAACCGAGCTGATTCAGACCATCGAACAGACCTTGGCGCTACCGGACGCGCTGTTTCAAAGCATCGTATTGCCGGTGATCGCGCGTTACGCCGCCTTCAGTCATCTGCTACCGGCATCGGAATCCCATCACCATCGGGGAGCTGGCGGCTTGTTTCGGCATGGGCTGGAGGTTGCGCACTGGGCGACCCTGGCGTCCAAAGACTGTCTGTTCGCTACCGATGCCACCCCTAAAGTTCGAAAATCCCTGGAACTGCGCTGGCGACTGGCTGTGTGTTTTGCCGGGTTGCTGCATGACATCGGCAAACCGGTATCCGACATGGCCGTGGTCGACCAACAAGGCGAACACACGTGGAATCCTTGCGATGAAAACCTGACGGATTGGGCTAACCAGCATCACATCGAGCGCTATTTTTTACGCTGGCGAGAGAATCGGCATAAACGTCATGAACAGTTTTCGGCCCTGGTCATCGAGCGGGTTTTGACCCGCGAATCACGTGCCTTCATTCTGGAGCCAGGCCCTGAGATCATGCAAGCTTTGTTGGAAACCATCCATGGTCTGGATCGGGGCTCCAAATGCTATGCACTGGTGATGGCCGCCGATTGCATGAGTGTGGAACGGGATTTGAAGGCCCACTACCACGGTTTGGAATCCGCGATGGGCATGCCGGTTGAACGCTACCTGTGCGATGCCATGCGCCGTTTGATTAAATCCGGTCAATGGCTGGCTAACGAAAAAGGTGCCAGGATTTGGCGATTCGAAGACGGTCTGTATATCGTCTGGCGCACCGCCGTTAAAGAAATCCTGAGCCTGTTGGACAAAGATCATATCCCCGGCATCCCGCGCGATGAAGATACCCTGGCGGATATTTTGATCGAACGCGGGCTCGCGATTCCAAAATCTCTACCCAACGGCGGACGGTTTCGTTATTGGCGGATGCAAACCGAGACCCTGAATGGCAGCTTGTTCATGTTGCGCTTGGCCTCGATCGAGCTGGTGTATAGCGGTGAACCGCCGGTCGCTGTGATCGGTGCCGAAGTGAAGGATGAAACCGAGTCACCTGCTGCTGATCAAATCCCGTTAGTCTCCCAGTCTACGAGCGAACCTAACGTCAAGGTCGGCAAGCGGCGAAAAGTGAAGGCGCATGATAACCCGGTCAAAATCACCGCAGACGAGCCCAAAAGTGAACACGTCGCTGAACCCATCTTACCCGCCGATTTAGCGGCAATTTTGGCTATGGATGCGCTGGCAGACAGTGGAAGTGGGTTGAGCGGTCATGAAGATGACGTCGTGAAGGATACGATTGGACAACACCTAAACGACACCGCCTCAAATGCATCAAGCAGCGACGCGAAAAGCGTGATTGAAGTCGAGTCAGACGCCCTTGCACCGAACAATACTCAGCAAGATCAAAGCGACGTTACCCGACACTGGCTGGCATCGCAAGGTCAAGCTGGGCACTGGCTGATTCAACTGGCCGCCATTGTCACGGCTGAACACTGGCGCTGGGGCACGGATATTTTGGAGGTGCAGCAACAGTGCTTGCTGAGTTTTCCCAAAACGCCGGATGCACTCAAGCTGGAAGCCAATCAGTTTATTCGCGTTCTGGAGGAAAAAGGCTGGTTGGTGACCGATGTGCTTTCGCCTATGCGTAAGGTCAGAGAGATCCAGCAGATCCGTGGCGTACTTCTCGCCAGTGAACCAAGCGGCATGTTCAAACAGCTTTTGGCCAACACCACCATACCCGATGTCTATCGGCCTCAACCGATTGAATCAGAGTTGTCAGTTCAGACACGGGAACAGAATGCCGAGCGCACGTCAAAAAACACTCCAAAGCCATCAGCGCTTTCACCCAGTACGCCAGGAATCAGCCAGGAAATTCCTCTCGATGCCAAACCCTTGCTGGACAACGCCACACCCCAGTCAGCTTCAGTGGTACCCCACAACCCAGAACACGTGCCTGCCAAGTCGTCCAAAGCGAAATCGGACACGGGCACCCACAAAAAGCAGCACTACCGGCAAGCCATCAGACACTGGATGGACGAATTGCAACAAGCACCCGCGCGAATGGCAGTTACTGGGGATGACTCAACATGGCTTGAAGTGGACGAACAGTCGATAGCGACTTTTCTGAGTAACACACCCGGCTTGACCCGCACCCAGTTAATGCGAGAACTTGCCAGTCATGGTGATTTCCGAAGTGTCGGTACCTGTTTACAACTGCGGCCTACGCCATGAAATCCGATTACGACTACCAGTTTCCCTGGCGGCCCATCTTCGAGGTGTATGCCATCTCGGGCTGGCTAGGCGGTGCCGGTCTGGCGCATTTCACGAGTCGCTGGTCGGGCTTGCCGCCTGAGCCTTTCGATTGGTTGATGACGGCGTGCGGAGTCATGGCGTGTTGGCGGATGTCACCGGCGCTGAGTCTCTGGTACCGCAAACGCCGGTTGCGTCAGTTTCGATTCCAATACCTGGATGCCGAAAAGCTGGTAGCGATGGTGAAACAGCATCCCGAGGCCTTGTGGTTCGGCTGGGGATTCGATTGGGTGCAAAAGCATGCCCAGTTGGCCTACGAGATTTTGAAACGGGATGTCTCGACGCTGATTCCGAGCGATCATCAACGCATGGGATCGGCCTGGATACATGGACTGGAAGTGTCCGAAGGTGATATTCGCCAGCCCTTGCAGCATACGGCCGGCCATACGCTGCTAGTCGGTACCACTGGCGCCGGTAAAACGCGCGCCTTTGACGTGTTGGTGACGCAAGCCGTGTTGCGCGGCGAAGCAGTGATCATCATCGACCCCAAGGGCGACAAGGACTTGATGGCCTGCGCCAAACGCGCCTGCGCCTTGGCCAAGCGTCCGGATCGTTTCGTGTATTTCCATCCGGCGTTTCCGGAAGACAGCGTGCGACTCGATCCCTTGCACAACTTTAACCGGCCTTCGGAAATCGCCAGCCGCATCAGCGCCATTTCACCCAGCGAAAGCAGTAACGACCCGTTCAAGGCATTTGGGCAAAAATCGCTGGATAACGTGATTCAGGGTTTGATGGTGATCGAGGAACGGCCTACCTTGGTGAAACTGCGCCGTTATTTGGAAGGCGGTCCTTCGACGCTGGTGATTCAGGCCTTGGAACGCTATTTCGACAACAAACTGGGGCATTGGCGGCAAGAGGCGCGGCCTTACCTGAAAAATGCCAAGGAGATTGATACCAAAGCGGTGGGACTGGTGCGATTTTACCGGGAAGTCATGCAGTACCAATTGCCTAATCTGGATTTGGAAGGCTTGTTGTCCTTGTTCGAACACGACCGAGCCCACTTCAGCAAGATGGTCGCCTCCTTGATTCCGATCATGAACATGCTGACCTCGGGTTCCTTGGGACCTTTGCTGTCACCGAATCCGCACGACGTGGATGATTTGCGTCCCATCACCAATACCGGCCACATCATCGAAAAAGCTCAGGTCGCTTACATCGGCCTGGACTCGTTATCGGACGGCATGGTGGGCAGTGCTATTGGTTCGATTCTGTTGGCGGATTTGGCCGCTGTTGCCGGCGATCGCTACAACTACGGCGTCTCGGACCGACCGGTGAATGTGTTTGTCGACGAGGCGGCGGAAGTCATCAACGATCCCTTCATTCAGGTGTTGAATAAGGGCCGGGGCGCCAAGATTCGGCTGTTCATTGCCACGCAAACCTTTGCCGATTTTGCCGCCCGTACCGGTTCCCAGGACAAAGCGCGGCAAGTGCTGGGCAACGTCAATAACCTGATCGCGCTCAGGATCATGGACAGCGAAACCCAGCAGTACATCACCGACAATCTGCCGAAAACCCGATTGAAATACATCATGCGCACCCAAGGCGTAGCTACCAGTGCGACCAATCCCACGGTGTTTTCCGGCAATGTCGGCGAACGCCTGATGGAAGAAGAAGGCGATTTGTTTGCGCCCCAGCTACTCGGACAACTGCCTGACTTGCATTACATCGCCAAGTTATCCGGCGGCCGGATTGTCAAGGGCCGCTTGCCGATTCTGCGGTCGGCACAAGATCATCGTGGCGCGGGCTCATGACGCGCAATCTGTTGTTCAGCCTGATGCTGTGGCTACTGGAAGTGATCCTGGTGGCCAGTTTTGTGTCCGACCGCTGGACGCGTGAACTGCAGCGCTCGGAAGACCAGATGATGATCAGCTACTTTGGCGCCGATAAAGAATCTCAGATCAGCCACACCGCGCAGCGCTGGTTTGATCGCTTGTTCGTCACCACCGGCATTCGGGAAAGCGTTTTCCGCTACTTCATTCCGACCGAGCGCGAACGCCAGATGTCCAGAGGCTTCGAGGATTTGGGGCGTAACGATTTGTTCCCCTTTATCGAAAGCCGACTCAACGTGCTGTGGGACACGATCTTTCAAATGATCAAGCGCCTGACTACTGCTTATATCTGGTTGCCCTACCTGGCGGCTGCCATGCTGCCGTTTGTCGTCGACGGACTGGTGCGGCGCAAGATCAGCCAGACCAATTTCGATTACCCCAGCCCCATGGCCCATCGCTACAGCCTTTACCTGATTCTGGGCGCGCTGTATCTGCTACTGGTCAGTTTGACCCTGCCGTTTCCGATTCCGCCACAAGCCGTGCCGGTGGGCGTTTTTGTCGTCGCCTATGCCGTGAACGTGCTGTTGGCCAATACGCAAAAGCGGATTTAGCCGGACAAGCCTGGCGTTCAAAACAGGTTCATTTAAATCTCGTGACAATCTCGCGGGGCATTATGCCCGAAATAACTCATAAATCTGCTTAACTCTATAGTCGTAAGCTTTAACGCCACGCTTCAGTCACAATAACGCATTGTGGCGCTCAATTATCCGAATTTCAGCAATTAGGCTCAGGGTAGTGGTTTATAAGCCAGCAGTCCGGCCAGAGTTTCCATTAGTTCGCCACGGGGATGGTTCCTGAGCCAGACAAGCGCGATTTTGCGGCTGGGCCGTTGACGGATGTTGATATAACGAATGTCCTTATCGTCGGGCTGAACAGCGACGGATGGCATCAGCGTGACACCGACGCCGTTTTTGACCATGAAACGCAAAGTTTCCAGGCTGGATGCCCGGAAGTCGTGTTCCACGAATCGGGAAGGATTGCACAACTTCAAGGCCTGATCGCGCAGGCAATGACCCTCGTCCAGTAACAGCAGATTCTCCTTGGCCACCATGTTTAGGTCTACTTCCTCCAGATCAGCCAGTGGGTGATCTACGCCAACTGCCAAAGTAAATGGGTCTTCAAATAGTATTCGACATTCCAAAGAGTCATGTTCTACCGGCAGGGCTAGTAAAGCCGCGTCCAATTTTTTGCCGAGCAGCAATTCGATGAGCGAATTGGTTTTTTCCTCGAGCAGTTGTAACTTAATATCCGGATAGTGTTGCTTGATGCGGAATACATACTCCGGCAGCACGTAACTCGCCAGAGAAGGAAACGCCCCAAGCGACAGCATGTTGCGATGCCGAGCACTGGCGTGGATGGCGATTTGCCGAATGCCCTGAACGTCGTCGAGAATTCTTCTCGCAATCGGCAAAATCTCTTGGCAAGTTTCCGTCACTTCCACGCTATTTTTCTCGCGCACGAACAGGTCTACGCCCAAATAATCCTCTAGTTTTCTGATCTGAGTGCTCAACGTTGGCTGGCCGATCGAACATTGGTCGGCCGCCTGACTAAAATTTCTTAATTCCGCTACCGCCACCAGGTAGCTCAAATCACGCAAGTTCATCGCTAATTATTCCCTACAGTGTGAGTTGTTCGGCAAAAAGCCGGCCGATTTTAAATAGTACCACCTTGCGATTGCAGTCTATTGATTTGAAAAATGGGGCTATCGATGAAATGAATTTCAAAATAACTGCATAATCCAGTTAAATACATCCGCCGAAATGATCAATTAGCGGATTTTGAATCCGTTGCTTCGTCCACTACCAATAGAATGTTCGATAAAAATCGGCGGTGTCTTATTGATCGCTTCTGCTACCTGAAGCGCCAACTGCATGATTTTTAGCATTCACCTACAACCAGGAACAGAGGTGTACCATGAAAACCAAACAAATTTTCCTGGCTTCCGCATTGGCGGTAGCCATATCGGCAGCTTTGACCGCCACTCCGGCTCTTGCCGAAATGCAGCCGACAACCAACAGCTTTTGGTGGCCGGAGCAACTGGATCTGAAACCGCTACGCCAGAACTCAGCCGAGTCCAATCCGCTCGGTAAAGCCTTCAACTATGCCGAACAATTCAAAACCCTCGACCTGAAAGCGGTCAAAAAAGACATCGCCAATGTACTGCATACATCTCAATCCTGGTGGCCGGCCGACTACGGTAATTACGGGCCGTTTTTCATTCGCATGGCTTGGCACAGCGCCGGCGTCTACCGCATCTTTGATGGCCGCGGTGGTGCGTCTGGCGGTCAACAAAGATTTGAGCCACTGAACAGCTGGCCGGACAATGTCAATCTGGATAAAGCGCGACGGCTGTTGTGGCCGGTCAAACAAAAATACGGCGCCAAACTGTCGTGGGCCGATTTGATGGTACTGGCCGGTAACGTCGCGTTGGAAGACATGGGCTTCAAAACCCTCGGCTTCGCCGGCGGCCGCGCCGACGATTGGGAAGCCGAAAACGTCAATTGGGGCATGGAAAAGAAATTTCTGGCCGACGAACGCCATGACGTCAAGGGCGAGTTGGCGAAACCGTTGGGGGCCACGCAAATGGGGCTGATTTACGTCAATCCGGAAGGTCCGGGTGGCAACCCCGACCCGTTGGCTGCCGCCAAGCACATCCGCGAAGCCTTCGGCCGCATGGCGATGAATGACGAAGAAACCGTGGCGCTGATCGCCGGTGGCCATACCTTCGGCAAGGCACACGGCGCGCATAAACCCGACGAATGCGTCGGCAAGGAACCGGCCGCCGCCGGCATCGAGGAGCAAGGCTTGGGCTGGGCCAATAAATGCGGCAGAGGACATGGCGCCGACACCGTCAGCAGCGGCCTGGAAGGCGCCTGGTCGACCAATCCGACCCGCTGGACCCACGACTATCTGACCTGGTTGTACACTTTCGATTGGCAGCAAACCAAAAGCCCGGCCGGCGCCACTCAGTGGATTCCGAAAGACGGCAAGGGCGACAACTTCGTGCCGGACGCACACGACAAGACTAAACGCCATGCGCCGATCATGTTCACCACCGACCTGGCGTTAAAAATGGACCCGGAGTACCAAAAGATCTCCAAACGTTTTCTGGATAACCCCAAGGAGTTTGAAGCCGCGTTCGCTAGGGCCTGGTTCAAACTGACCCACCGCGACATGGGACCGAAGGCGCGTTATGTCGGTGCCGAAGTACCGGCCGAGGATTTTGTCTGGCAAGACCCGATCCCAAAAGTCGATCACAAGTTGATCGACGCCAAGGATACCGCCAAGTTGAAAGCAGCGATTCTGGCCTCGGATTTGACCATTCCGGAATTGATCAGAACCGCCTGGGCATCGGCTGCGACTTTCCGCGGCACCGATATGCGCGGCGGGGCCAACGGCGCCCGGATTCGACTGGCGCCGCAAAAAGATTGGGAAGCCAACGATCCCGCCGAATTGGCGAAGGTGTTGGCTAAACTGGAAGCCATCCAAGGCGACTTCAACCGTTCCTTGAAAGGCGGCAAGAAAGTGTCGCTGGCCGACGTGATCGTGCTGGGCGGTTCGGCGGCAGTGGAAGAAGCCGCGAAGAAAGCTGGCTTCAAGCTGCAAGTGCCGTTCAAACCGGGGCGGATGGATGCCTCGCAAGAACAGACCGACGTGCATTCCGCAGCGGTGCTGGAACCGAAAGCCGACGGTTTCCGCAATTTCTTTGCCAAGGATAACGCCCATTCGCCAGCGGAAATGCTGGTCGAGCGCGCCAGTTTCCTGACCTTGAGCGTGCCGGAAATGACGGTGCTGGTCGGCGGCATGCGGGCGCTGGATGCCAATGCAGCTCACGTCAGACACGGAGTCTTCACCAGCAAGCCGGGCACGTTAAGCAACGACTTCTTTGTCAACTTGCTGGATATGTCCACGCAATGGAGCAAGTCGGCGACCGAAGGCGTTTACGAAGGCAAGGACCGCGCGACCAACCAACTCAAATGGACCGCAACGCCGGTGGATTTGATCTTCGGTTCCAATTCCGAGTTAAGGGCGGTGGCGGAAGTCTACGCCTCCGAAGATGCCAAGGAAAAATTCGTGCAGGATTTTGCTAAGGCCTGGGCCAAAGTGATGGACTTAGATCGTTTCGACAATCGCTGATTTAAGCTTGCTTGACACCCAACTTGACTGCAATCAAGTCAAGTTGGGTGCCTAGCTAAACCAAATGACTGGAATATCTCAAGAGTCTGACGATCGAGAGTTTTTAATCCCAATGTCTTCATTCCTTACAATAGCTTCTAACTCTTTCAAGCAGACTGGACATAAACATTCATCGTAAAGTTGCCGGACATACTCAATCGTTTCAAAGGACAAACAAATGTTCGAGCAATCACAGCGATGAATGCGATTAGCCTTGCAAACAAATTGACGCTGACAACGCGGACATTGTTTCGCTTCATGTTTACTATCAAAATTATTGCTGAACAAGAGTGCCCTCCAGTGGAAAGTCAGCAATCTGAAGCGCATTACTCCGTACTTCAAACAGCCGATTTATAGTAGCCGTCATGATTGATAATCGACTCGGTTTTGTAATTCCGAGCGTTTTCGACGGTTACTCCCAAACCAAAGCCCCACCGGTCTGATATTCGGTAACCCGAGTTTCGAAGAAGTTTTTCTCCTTGCGTAGATTGGCCTGTTCGTCCAGCCACGGCAGCACGTTGGCCGAGCCGGGGAAGGGTTCGGAGAGACCTATTTGCCTGGCCCGGCGGTTGGCGACGTAGCGGAATTGCTCTATGTGCAAGCCGGCGTTGTAGCCCAGAATCGGGTCGCGCAGGATGTAGCCGGCGTAAGCCGTCTCGGCGGCTTCGGCTTCGTCCCACATTTGCCGTAGCGCTTGCGGATCGAGGGTTAGATTTTCCTCATCCAATAATTGCCGCACCACGCGGATGCCAAACGCGCAATGCAGCACTTCGTCGCGCATGATGTACTGCAATTGTTCGGCGGAGCCCTTCATCAAGCCGCGCCGCTGCAACGCAAACACCGGGCTGAAGCCGTTATAAAACCAGGAACCCTCGAACACGGCGGCGAAGAACAGATAAGCCATCGCAAATTCATGCAACGCGTCGCGGTCGGTCAACGGCCGCCCGGATTGCAACACGCCGTGCAGGCGGCGGTTGGCGAGCGCGATTTTGCCATGGATTTCCGGCACCACTCGGTAGCGGTTGTAGATTTCGCGCTGGTCGATCCCCAGGGTTTCGATGCAATGCTGGTAAGTCCAGGTGTGCAGCGCTTCCTCGTAGACTTGGCGTGCCTGGTAGATTTGCAATTCCGGCGCACTCATCTTTTCCATTACCGCCAGGCCGATGTTGCGCATCGCCAAGATGTCGGAGGTGGTTAAGTAAGCCAGCACGTTTTCGAACACGTGGCGTTCGGCCGGCGTCAATTTATGCTGGTAATCGTGCACATCCTGCGCCATCGAGATTTCCAGCGGTGTCCAGTGGTTGCGGTTGGCGTTCAGGAAAAACGACCAGGCCCAGGGGTATTTGAACGGCGCCAATTGGTTAATGTCGGCCTGGCCGTTGACCACTCGTTTTTGCTCGGCATCGATGGGCGGCAAACTCGAGTTCGTCTCAACCGTATTGATCGCATTATCAGCGTCGGCAATCGGACCGGATCGGGCCACCGTTCTAAGTTCATTCGCATTCCCAAACCGATTGCCGCTCGAAGCCGGCAGCGCCGGCTGATCCCAATCGTCAAATTTCAGCGTCGGCTTCATTGGCAGGCCTCGCAATCAGGATCGGTAATCGAGCAAACCTTGGGCGCCGCGTCGTCGCCGCCCGTTTTCTCCATCGCCGTCGCGCCCAAGGTGCGCAGGTAATAGGTGGTCTTCAAGCCGCGCTGCCAGGCCAGTCGGTATATCTGATCCAGCTTGCTGCCGGTCGGCGCGGCGAGGTATAGATTCAACGATTGAGACTGATCTATCCATTTTTGCCGGCGAGCGGCGGCTTCGATCAGCCATTCCGGGTCGATTTCGAAGGCGGTGGCGTAGCGGGCCTTGATGTCGGCCGGCACCCGCTCGATGGCCGCCAGCGAGCCGTCGAAGTATTTCAGGTCGGCCACCATCACCGCATCCCATAAACCCAGCGTTTTCAATTCGCGCGCCAGCGCGGCATTGACCACGATAAACTCGCCGGACAGGTTGGATTTGACGTATAGATTCTGATACACCGGCTCGATGGCCGCCGACACGCCGACGATGTTGGAAATGGTCGCGGTCGGTGCAATCGCCACGCAATTGGAATTGCGCATACCCACCTGAGCAATGCGTTGACGCAGCACGTCCCAGTCGAGCCGCCCACCCGCGACCACGCCCAGATCGCCGCGCGTTTCGCTCAAGCGGGCCAGCGTATCCGGCGGCAACAAGCCTTGCTGCCACAGACTGCCGCTAAAGCTGCTGTAGCGGCCGCGTTGCTCGGCCAAATCGGCCGAGGCTTGATAAGCGTAATAGCACAGCAATTCGGCCGAATAATCGGCGAATTCCACTGCGTCCTGGCTGGCGTAAGCGAGCCCCAGTCGGTGCAAGCAATCGGAGAACCCCATCATGCCCAGTCCGACCGGACGGTGGCGCAGGTTGGCGTTGCGCGCCTTGGGCGTCGCGTAAAAATTGATGTCGACGACGTTGTCCAGCATCCGCATCGCTGTGGCGACGGTGCGCTGCAATTTGTCGGTGTCCAGTTGCCATGCGCCGCCATGCTTGACCAGGTGGGCGGCCAGATTTACCGAGCCCAGATTGCAAACCGCCGTCTCGTCGGCCAAGGTATTCAGCGTGATTTCGGTGCACAGGTTGGAGCTGTGAATGACACCGGCATGCTGTTGCGGCGAACGCAGATTGCAGGCATCCTTGAACGTGATCCACGGATGGCCAGTTTCGAACAGCATGGTCAGCATCTTCCGCCAAAGCTGCACCGCACCGATGCGTTTATACAATTTGATCTCGCCGCGTTCGGTCTTGGCTTCGTACGCTTGGTAGGCCTCGGCGAAGGCCGCGCCGTATAAGTCGTGCAAGTCCGGCGTATCCACCGGCGAAAACAAGGTCCAGTCGGCGTTATCCCGTACTCGTTGCATGAACAAATCCGACACCCAGGCGGCGGTGTTCATGTCGTGGCAGCGGCGGCGCTCGTCGCCGGTGTTCTTGCGCAGCTCTAGAAACTCCTCGAAATCCAGATGCCAGTTTTCCAGATAGGCGCACACCGCGCCCTTGCGCTTGCCGCCCTGGTTGACCGCAACGGCGGTGTCGTTGACCACTTTTAAGAATGGAATCACCCCTTGGCTGTGGCCGTTGGTGCCTTTGATGCGGCTGCCCAAAGCCCGTACCGGCGTCCAGTCGTTGCCCAGGCCGCCGGCGTATTTTTGCAGCAGCGCATTTTCCTTGATGCTTTGGTAAATGCCGTCCAGGTCGTCGGAAACCGTGGTCAGGTAGCACGACGACAATTGCGGGTGGCGGGTGCCGCTGTTGAACAAGGTCGGCGTCGAACACATGAAGTCGAAGTTCGATAGCAGACGGTAAAACTCGATGGCTCGCGTTTCGCGGTCGATTTCGTTTAGCGCCAAGCCCATCGCCACCCGCATGAAAAAGCACTGCGGCAGTTCGATGCGGCGGCCGTCGACGTGCAGGAAATATCGGTCGTACAGGGTTTGCAGGCCCAGATAATCGAATTGCAGATCGCGCTCGGCCAGCAATGCGCCACCCAATCTTTCCAGATCGAACTCGGCCAGACGCGGGTCCAGCAGTTCGGCGGCGACGCCAGTCGCGATGAAGTCGGCAAAGCAGTCGACATAGTGTTCGGCCATGTCGGCTTGTGTCAACGCCAAGCCGGTCGCTTCCAGGCGCAGATTGCTCAACAGCAAGCGCGCGGCGACTTTACCGTAGTCCGGTTCGATTTCGATCAAGGTGCGCGCCGCCAGAACCAAGGCCTGGCGCACCGCCGCCAGCGGCATGCCGTCGTAGAGATTGTTCAGCGTTTCAGCCCACACCCGGTCGGCATCGACGCCCGCCAAATCCGCGCAAGCCTCTCGGCACAGCGCGCTGAAGGTCTCACTGTCCAGCGGCCGGCGTTGGCCTTGGTCGTCTACATACAAGCTGGGTGCGACATGCTCGGGCGCTTGTTGAGCCGCGCGCTGAGCCGCGTGCTTTTCCCGATACAGCACATAAGCACGGGCCACGTCGTGGGCGCCGGAACGCATCAACACCAGTTCCACTTGGTCCTGAATATCCTCGATATGCACCGTGCCGCCGCCGGGCAAACGCCTTGTCAAGGCCTCGACCACGCTAGTCGTAAGCTGCGCCACTTGGTCGCGGATGCGCGACGAATTGACGCTGTGCTGGCCTTCCACGGCCAAGAAGGCCTTGGTGATGGCGATGCCGATTTTTTCCGGCTGAAACGCAACCACGGCACGGTTGCGGCGAATCACCTCCAAGCCGCTATCGGTTGGATACGCGGGGGTGTGTTTAACGGATTCGACAGGGCCGGGATAAAAACTGGCGGGTTGAACGGCGCTATCCATGTGTTTCTCCACAAGGGGAGCGGGGACATGAAGCCGCAACGGCAGACGTAAAACGGCAGCGAGAATCCGACCGTAATGCTTGCCATCGTCCTCGGAGACACCCCGCTCCTGGTTGATAAAGGTTTCGAGGGCAGGTCTCCTGGCTTTCGGGTCGCCGTTTCGGTTCGGCCTTCCCGGACTCGCGTCCAGTGGCACGGATTGAACCTCAACTCGCCGATTACAGTTGCGGGGGCAGCTCCGGCTTATAGACGATCATGCGAACAGCACGCCAACGCCAACCGGATTCCCTTTTAATCCCCTTCGGGGGGAACCGTCTTGGCCATGCAGTTTAGGGATGCTTGGCAGACATGTCAAGCCTAAAATCACTAGATGTAGTTTTGTCTTGATAGATCATAAACTATATATTGTGTTGATATTGATAGATCGATCTAAGCGGTTTCGTCGAAATTCATAATAAATTGGAAAATGACTTTCTAAACCAGCTTACTTTTTCCTTTTCTCTGTAGCAGGATTGCCAGCCGATTCCACCCTTGCCTAAACTAACAAAAACTAAAACTTTGGAGTGAGGTTATGGGTTTGCGGATTGTTTTTCTTCTACTGTTCGGCCAGTCGCTTATGCTTGGCCCGGCTCTGTGCCAAGCAGCCGAATTCAGTCGCGAACAAGTCGTGGCGATGGTTGGCGAAGCCCTAATCCAGCCGCCGAAACTGACCAATAAGGACCTTTCAGGGCTTGATCTGTCCGGCGTGGACTTTAAAAGCGCCGATTTGTTTTCCGCCAATCTGGAGGGTTGCAATCTGGATCAGGCCAACCTGCACGGAGCCAATTTGAACCGGGCGCAACTGCGCAAGGCAACATTGAAAAAGGCGAATTTGTCCAACGCCAGTTTGTACGCCGTAGTACTGGAAAATGCCGACTTGTCGGAGGCTAATTTGACCGGCAGCCGCATCATCGGCGTGTTGAACGGCGTCAATCTCAGCCATGCCAACCTGGCCGGCGCCGATCTCGGTGCCGACATGACCAATCAAGGCATGGCGCCTGCCCGTACCGAAATGAACAACGCCGTGTTGACCGGAGCCGACCTGAGTGGCGCCAATTTGACCCATGTCATTCTGTCCTATGCCAAGCTACAGCAGGCCAATTTGCGCAACGCGCGCTTGCAGTGGGCGGATCTGTCCGGCGCCAACTTGAACGGCGCCGATGTGGCCGAGGCCGACTTTCGCCATGCCAATCTGGATGGCGCCGGCTTGAACAATGTGAGGGGAATGGAGTCGGCTCAGGGCCTGAAAAGCGGGAAATAAAGCATCGAAAAGGCAGTGCGACGTCATTTCAGACCAACGCACCGCCTTTGCTTGAAAGGATATTATTCCTTGCCGATTTGATAGATTTCGCTATTGTCTTCGACGATCCTGCCGGACGTCGCATCGACTTCCACTTTCTGTTCCGCGCCGTCTTTGCCTTTGATGTCGAACTCGTATGACGCGGCGCCGTCGGGTTCGATTTCATACTCCACTTCGACTATCGTACCGGAATGAGCGGCTAAAGCGGTTTTGCGGGCGGCCTTCTCGCCGACTTTCAGCTTGGCTTTAAACAAGGGGTCTTTGGCATTTTTGACCTCCTGTTCGATTTCGCTGATCTTGCCGGTTTTGGTGTCGCATTCAATGTCCCAAGCCTTGCCGTCCGGTGTTTCGATGTCGAATTCGTAGGTGGGCACGCCGTTTTCGGTTTTCAATTCGACTTTGACCACGTCGCCGTTTTTCTCGGCCAACGCCGCATGCATACATTGCTCGATGCTGAAATCGGTTTTCGGATATTCCGCATGGGCGATGCCGCTGGTGGCTCCCGCAAGTAGTGCAATTGGTAGAAATGATAAATAGGTATTCGCTTTCATAATGATGTCCTCAGGCCGGGATCAAAAAACCGGGAAGGAAAATATCTGTGCGTGAGGCTAAACGAGCGATCAACGACCCCAGAAATTTCTATCCCGTTGCGATAAGCCTACCACATCGGCTAATACAGCAGAGCCATGCCAGATCAAACTTGCAACAGAAATTGTTTTTGGAGATGAGGAAAGAACATGGTCACTGCGGCGTAAATCAAACCCTGGGGTTTGGCTTAGCCTCCGGCGACTGGCCTCATGATTACGTTTTTGTTACACGATAACCAACTGTCCTAGATCGGCCAGAACAGCAGCGTAAGCACCGATAAGCCCAGCCAGAAACCAATTTCGTATGTTTCTGTTATTGGCTGGATTTTTTTCAACGCGCCGTAGGTGTGGACTAGCACCATGAGCATCCAGCAAGTCAGCAGAAACTGGAAATAAAAAATCTGAACAGCCGGATCGCTGGCTGCTCTAATGCCAAAGCTACCGATCACAAAAGCCACGCATCCCAAACATCGACCGTAATAAACGCATAAATTGGTTTCGCTTGGGATAGGCCACCTTAACGTTTTCGCCCAATGAACAGGCCAGATCGCCATGGGGATGCCAAAAATCAATAAGGTCAAGCTGCCAATGACGAGAAGAAACAAATCCGAATAGCTACCCCAAAGTCCTATCATGTTGGTTTTGTCCCATGACTCATACATAGTGGATTGGAAGGCGGATTATTTGCCAGACTTTGACAACTCGGCACAGCCGACCGTCGCGTCTGCTCCAGCCTCGGTATAGCAGGCGCTGAGTTTGTTTGTCCCCAAAATACGACCCTGATTGTAGCCTTTACTATCGCTTGACACCCAGGTGAACGAGGTATTGTCAGGATAGATGACACCGAAGAATTGTTTGGTACCATCCATATAGGTGAAATGTCCTTTGAATATCCGGCCGTTTTGTTCGGTTATTTCAATCGTCTTGATCCAGCTTGCGTAACCTTTTTTTTCTGAATAGGTTTTGTTTTCGCCAGACCAATTTCCAACCAGATTAGGGATGGGATCGTCATTTGGAGTCGCTAAACAAGCATTGGCATTCACTAACGCCGTTACCACAGCAACCATCGGCAATAAACCGGCCTTGGATTTAATAAATTTGAACATAAACATTTTCTCGGTTGTAAATGGGGTAAGTGAGAAATACCATTCATAAGCTACCGGCTTTTTGCGGTGCAAGAAATGGATGCCTGTCGGCTGAAGCCGCTCTCTGTCGCAAAAGCAGCAATGAGCTTGTAAACAACTTTTTCGAGTGTAGATTCGTCGCAAGAACGGTGTCAATTCGAAGGATTGGAAAAGGAAAATTGAATGGTGCCAACAAGAATTATTCCCTCATTCCGACAAGCGTTGCCGGTATCTAGCTAATCCGGTTGAACGGGCTGTCGCCTCCAATGGTGCGAATGAAGGGCGACAGTTGCTTCATGATGCGTTTAAGCAGATGAGGAAAACGGTCGCGTTCATAGAAAAATATCTTGTTGCGCAGCAGCGCGTAAAAATAATATGCCGGTACGGCGATGATCAAACCCCACATGGTGGTAATCAGCGATTTGTCGATTGCCGAAACCAACGCCGACATGTCGCGCTTGCCGACCACCGAGAACTGCTCGAAAGTACCCATGATACCAACGGTGGTGCCCAATACGCCGATCAACGGCGCGATCACGTAGGCGGTGGATAGCGAGGACAACGATTGGTACAAACGATCCGACATGTCATCTATAGGTGTGGGATTGACGTCGGGATGAGTCGGTTCGCCGCGTTCGCCGGCCTCGATATAGTCCAAAATCACGCGGGCCAGCGGCGAGGATTGCGCGGGCAACCGCTCGCGGAATTCGTCGAATGCCTGCTGATCGTGAATGGAGCCAGCCGTTTCGATCAGTTCGCCAGGCATCACCCGCGAGGAACGCAGGTCCAAAAACCGTTGCACGATAATGCCCAAAGTAACAATGGACAGCGGCAGCAGGGCCAACATCGTGATGCCGCCTTGAAGTACATATTCATCAAAATAATTTTCGGAAAATTCCATGGTGTTTGTTCTTGATTAACTGGAGGATGGTAAAGTCGGCTTGATGGTCTCGATTTTGACCTTGTCGATTCCGTTGACGCGGCAAGCGCCGAGCACGTCGATTGTGGCTTGCAAATCGCTGGCCAGGTCGCCACGAACGACAACGTTCTCGATGGGCAGGCCGCTAGCCTTTTTTTCCGCTAGCCAATGCGCCAGTTCGTTCGATTCAAGCTTGCTGCCATCAACCAGGAGTTCATTCTCCTTGGTGATGAAGATCATTAAAACCTGGCGTTCAGTGGTTTGCGATTCGGTATATTCGCTGACCGGCACTTGAACATCAATGGCATCGAAAACCGCCAATTCGGTGGCGAACACGAAAAACAGCAGGATGTTCAATATCAAATCCAAAAAGGCGTTCAAGGAAATATCCGGTTGATGGGTCCATCGGGAAGTGCGTCGGGGGCGGGTTCTCATGTTGTTCTGGATTGATCCAAGGAGTTGTCGATTGACGAGACCTATGTTGCAATGAAATAAGCGTTGGATTATATGCGGTATCTGAACCGGCTATTTCCTTTTCAGCCAGTCAGTATTGAGAACACGATGTTTTGAATACCTTGCGACGAGTGCCGATCATAAAAACGAACCGAAAATCCAATCTTGGACTGGCTGTTTCGCTCAGCTTTCACGCCCTTTTGTTTGGTGCGCTGCTCAGTATCAGCAACGGTCGCCAAGAACCCATCCAGTCGCCGCAAGTCATCGAGGTGGCCACGCTGTTGCTACAACAACCGCCAGCCAAGCTTGAACTGCCGGCAGCAGCTCATAATCCTGCTTCGGCGCCCCCGCCAGACGTCGAACGAGTGAAAACGCCACCGCAGCCGGTCAGCAAGTCCAAGGAGAAGCCCAAACCGAAACCCAAAAACAAGCCGCGCGAACAACCGGTCGTCGGCAACGATAATCCGGTCGTAGAACCAGCCGATACCGTGGGAAGTTTGTCGGCTAGCAATGAAGCTGGAACGTCCGTAGGTGCAGGCAGTGGCGGTGGGAAAGCTGGGAACGCAGGCAGTGGCCCATCCGGTGACGGGCAATATGTGCCAGCGGATTACAGCTCCGCCGCATTGCGTAACCCGCCAACGTACTACCCGCTCATGGCCGTGCAACGAGGATTGCAGGGCACCGTAAAATTGCGGATACAGGTTTTGGCCAACGGACGGGCCGCTGAAATCCAAATTGAGGAGAGCAGCGGTCACGAGTTACTGGATCGTGCCGCGTTGGAACAGGTGAGAGAGTGGCGCTTTTTACCCGCCCGCCGTGGGGATCAGGCCATTACCAGTTGGGTCGTGGTGCCAATAAAATTCAGAATTGAGCGTGAACGAAGATGAGTTAGCCTGGTAAGGTACGCACCGCGTACCTTTTGGCTTTCGATACCATGATGACCTTCTAATGGTACGCGATGCGTACCCTACATCTCAAATCGATAAGCGGACCACCAACCATCGACGTAATTATCCAAGGTTTGGGAATACGTGAAATCAAATTTTTATGATCATGACCAAGCACAAAAATATGAGCCAAACTAATGATAACTGCAATAAATCCAACGCACTGAGTACTGCGGAACTGGCGGAGTTAATAGTGGATGCACTTTTGCACGGAGGTGTGCTTCGTAAAGACGACATTAATCGCGCGCTTGAGTTTGTCTCGGAAGAAATCGATGCGCGTAAAGCCGTGGGGGACTATTAAAAAATACATTCAAAGCGCGTAAGGCTAATTAGAGCTTGCTCAGAAGAAGTGTCAAGGCATATCACTATATGTAGTGACGAAAAAAGGCGAACAAAACTAGATATTGCACTCGCATTGGTCAATCAGGCATGCCTCGATTTCAGTGATCACGCGACCAAAAACGTAATCAAACAATTACCTTGGTGTTTTCAGGTGTAATTCAGGTATCCCTGTTAACTTGCCATTGTACGTTGCGCAAGCACCGAACAATGTACCCATTGCAAGCTTAATGCTACTTAACGAAGCATCAACTTCTTGTGTAGCAATGGATTTTTCTTACTCAATCAAATAAAACAATATGACACCGAAAAATTTTATAACAGCACTCATTTTCTCCGTTCTCTCACTGAATGTTTACGCCGCAGGATCGGCAATGAACGAAGACTTTAGCAACCTGATTGCGTTATCGAAAAACGCAATCGACGCGGGCAAGGCCAATGACTCGGCGGCATTTTTGGATAAAGTCACTGTCGCTGTTGATACTTACAAGGTTCAAGAAGAGGCCAGTAAAAGTTACTCGATTCATTTACCCCGTGCCGGCAAACAACTCAAGGCAGCGTTGAAAACGGCTAAGGCCGGGAACATCGCAGAAGGCGTGACCGACTTGGAAAACGCTATTGACGAAATGCAGAAGAAATAATCCAATTTCAATAATAAATCCCGAAGCGCATTGATCAGACGATGCGCTTCGCCTCAACCGCCACAGCCATCGCGGCGTGTTCCACTAACCAGCGTAAATACTCCAGCTCGGCGTCCTCGTGCCGGCACGCCAGATACATGGTCTTGGTTATGGGTAGACCCGCAAAACGTAAGCCGGTTAGACCGAGTTTGGCAGATTTGTCGGCCAGTAGCCATTCCGGCAGCAAACAGACGCCGCGGCCGGCGGCGGCCAGTTGCAGCATGATGTCGGTTTCCTCGACTTGCAGATGCGCGGCGGGCTCAATGCCGGCCGGTTGCAGCACCTTGCGGAACATGTCCAGCCGTTCGCGGGCTACCGGGTAGGTCAACACGGTTTCGCTGCGCAGGTCGACGGGTGCGATTTTGGCACGGCCAGCCAGCGGGTGGCTGTCGGCCACGATCAACACCAACTCAAAATCAAACAGCGGCTGGTAACTCAACAGGCCGTTATCGACCGGGTCGGAGGTCAGCACCGCATCCAGTTTGTATTGGCGGATGGCTTCGAACGATTCGAAGCGGTAACGCGAGGTGACTTCGACCGTCAAATCAGGCCAAGCGCGCAGATAGGGTTGCAGAATGTTGCGGAACCATTCGTAACAGGCGTGGCATTCGATGCCGATGGTCAATTTGCCGGTTTTGCCTTTGGCCAGTTGCGCCAAGTGGTTTTCCGCTGAATCGACGGTGGCGATCACCGACTCGGCCACCTCGGATAAATAGCGCCCGGCCTGGCTCAACACCAGCGAACGGCCCTGTTTGTACCACAGCATCGCGCCCAAGCGTTGCTCCAGGTTTTTGATTTGATGCGACAACGCCGATTGGGTCAGATTCAGGGTTTCGGCGGCGGCGCTGAGTGTGCCGTGGCGTTTTAACGCCAGCAGGATGCGCAAGTGGATCAATTCCATATTGATGAATATGCCTCATGGATCAATGAAGAATCATCGATTATCTTCATTCTATTGTCTGTTTACAATGTTTTATGTGTCAAACATTCAATAGAAAGGACTTACTCATGACGAAAATTCACAATTTAGGTTTCCCCCGGATCGGTGCCAAGCGCGAGCTAAAGTTTGCTTTGGAAGCTTACTGGAAAGGCGAGTCCTCGCGAGACGATCTGAAAACGCTTGGCCGACAGTTACGCCAGCGCCATTGGCAACTGCAAACCGAACTCGATCTAGTGCCGGTCGGCGACTTCGCTTTTTACGACCAAGTGCTAGACATGAGCTTTACCTTGGGCAACTTGCCCGAACGGGTGCAAGATTTCCACGGCGATGCCCTGGACAATTACTTCCGCGTCTCTCGTGGCCGTTCAGCGCAATCCGCCAGCGATGCTCAGTGCTGCGGGGGCGTAGCCGCCGGCGAAATGACCAAATGGTTCGATACCAACTACCACTACATCGTGCCCGAATTCACCGCTGCCACCGAATTCAAGCTGGATGCGTCCAGCTTGCTGGAACAACTGGCGGAAGCCAAGGCCCAGGGTGTCACCGCTAAGCCGGTGATTATCGGCCCAGTCACTTATCTGTGGTTAGGCAAGGCCAAGGACGATTCCAACAAGCTCGCGCTATTGCCTAATTTGCTGCCGGTTTACGCCGAATTGCTCGAAACGCTCGCCGCTCAAGGCGTTGAATGGGTACAGATCGACGAACCGATTCTGGTCACAGAACTGGATGCCGAGTGGCAAAATGCTTTCAATATCGCCTACCACCACTTGCAAGATAGCCGCGTCAAATTATTGTTGGCAACTTATTTTGGCCAACTGGCGGAAAACCGCAGTCTCGCCGCCAATTTACCGGTGGCCGGCCTGCATGTCGATGCCGTCAACGGCCGCGACGACATCGAGCCGCTGATTATTCGATTATCAGCGGACAAGGTGTTGTCGCTGGGCGTGATCAACGGCCGCAATATCTGGAAGACCGATCTCAACGCCGTGCTGGATTGGCTTGAACCGATCGCTCAACAACTGGGCGAACGCCTGTGGCTTGCGCCGTCGTGCTCCCTGCTGCACGTGCCGGTCGATCTGGACAGCGAGCAGAAACTCGACGCTGAAATCAAATCCTGGCTGGCCTTTGCCAAGCAGAAACTCGGCGAACTGCAAGTGCTGGCCACGGCTCTGAACCGGGGGCGCGATGCGGTCAAAGCCGAACTGGACGCCAATCGCGCCGCCATCGAGGCGCGCCGCAACTCATCGCGGGTCAACAATCCAGCGGTCAAGGCCGCTTTAGGCAAGATCGACGCAAAACTCGGCCAGCGCCAGAGCTCTTATGCGCAACGCGCGCTCAAGCAGGCGGCGTTGCTGAAACTGCCCAAGTTCCCCACCACCACCATCGGCTCGTTTCCACAGACTGCCGAAATTCGCCTGGCACGTAGCCAGTTCAAGTCCGGTAAACTGGATGCAGTCGGTTATCAAACCGCGATGCAAGCCGAAATCGCCCGTTGCGTGCGCGAACAGGAAGCGCTCGGACTGGACGTGTTCGTGCATGGCGAAGCCGAGCGTAACGACATGGTGGAATACTTCGGCGAGCAACTTGACGGCTACGCCTTCAGCCAGTCTGGCTGGGTGCAGTCTTACGGCTCGCGCTGCGTCAAACCGCCCATCCTGTTCGGCGACATCAGCCGTCCGCAGCCGATGACCGTCGAATGGATCAGTTACGCCCAATCGCTGACCGACAAGCCCATGAAAGGCATGCTGACCGGGCCGGTGACCATCCTGAATTGGTCGTTCGTTCGCGACGATCAACCTCGCTCGGTCACCTGCAAGCAACTGGCGCTGGCTATCCGCGAGGAGGTGCTGGATCTGGAGAAGGCAGGGATTGGCGTGATACAAATCGACGAGGCGGCCTTGCGCGAAGGCTTGCCGCTACGCCAATCGCAATGGCAGGCGTATCTGGATTGGGCGGTGGAATCGTTCCGTATCACGGCTAACGGCGTGGCGGATGAGACGCAGATTCACACCCACATGTGCTATTCCGAGTTCAACGACATCATCGCTGCCATCGCCGATATGGATGCCGACGCCATCACCATCGAGACCTCGCGTTCCGACATGGAGTTGCTGGATGCGTTCGAGCATTTCAACTACCCGAACGGCATTGGCCCCGGCGTGTACGACATCCATTCGCCCAATATCCCGAGCGAACAGCATATCGTGGCACTGATGCACAAGGCCGCCGAGCGCGTTCCGGCCGAACAACTGTGGGTCAATCCGGATTGCGGCCTGAAAACCCGCCAGTGGGCTGAGGTGATACCAGCGCTGACCAACATGGTGGCCGCAGCTAAAACCTTGCGCGCGACTTTGGACTGTTCCACCTCGTTTAGTGTCGATAGTCGATGAACATTTCGTTTGAAATCGTCCCCAGAACCTTGGACGCCTTTGAAAAACAATATGCGTTTGTGCAGAGTCTGAATGACTGCATTAATATCATCAATGTACCGGATATCCAGCGCTTCGATATGCGCAGTTGGGAACTGGCGAGGCATGTCGATCGGAACCAATACCGGTTTATTCCGCATTTCCGGGCCATCGATTTCAAAATCGAAAGCGGCGAGCTGTATCGCATTATTGAAGGTTATCAGCTCGACAACGTGTTACTGGTGACCGGCGACCCGCCGGAAGGCCTGAAACGCAGCTATTGCAATACCGACGTGGTAGACCTGATCCGGGCGGTACGCAGGCGCTTTCCGAAACTGAACATCTATGCCGGGTTTGATCCGCATCGACAAGGCTTGCAACACGAATGCCATTATATCCAGCGCAAGGCCGATGCCGGCGCCAACGGTTTTTTTTCGCAACCGTTCTACGATCATCGGCTGGTGGAACTGTTTGCCGAACACATGGACGGCCTGGAAACCTATATCGGTATCAGCCCGGTGGTGACGTCGGCCTCGCAGAATTATTGGGAAGTGAAGAATCATGTCAAATTTCCCAAGCATTTCCGGCCAGATTACGATTGGAATGTCGAGTTCGCCAACCGGCTGATCGGCTCGGCGGCGGAGAACGGTTGGCATGTGTATTTCATGCCGATCAAGGTGGATTTGCCTAAATATTTCCAGCGCATCCGCTTGGTCAAGCCGGTGCCAGCGTCCTTAATCGGAAGATGTGAGCGGTTCATATGACGTCCTCTTCGGGCACGCATAAAAATGGCAGAGCACATTCTGTTTCTGACCGGCAAATTGGCCGAAAAGCAGCTGCGCAGAACCATCGAAGACATGGCACCGGATTTCGACTATACCGTGCATGTCCTCGGTATTACGGTGGCTGCGCTGATGACCGCCGACATGATAAAACGCCGTTTGACCGACACCTTTGGTGCCGACCGGATTCTGGTTCCCGGCCGCTGCCGAGGTGATTTAGACGCTTTATCTCAAGAACTTGGCATACCCGTTGAACGAGGACCGGAGGAGCTGAACGATTTGCCGGAATTCTTTGGCAAAGCGCGAAAACGTCCGGACCTGAGCCGTTATGAACTGCTTATCTTTGGCGAGGTTGTCGAAGCGCCTCACATGGATGTCCCGGCCATCATTCGCCGCGCCGAGGCTTACCGGCGTGACGGTGCGGATGTCATTGATCTGGGGTGTTTGCCGGCGACGCCGTTTCCCCATTTGGCCGACGCCATCAAGGCGTTGAAGAGCGAAGGTTTTTTAGTTAGCGTCGATTCGCTTGATCCTGAGAATTTATTGTTGGCGGGACGCGCGGGTGCTGATTTTCTGTTGAGCCTGAATGAAGAAACGCTCTGGATTGCCGATGAGGTGGCTTCGACCCCAGTGCTGATTTCCACACCGCACGCCGATCTGGATTCGCTCGACCGCGTTATCGCCAAAATGCAGGTCAAGGGTCGGCCGTTCATCGTCGATCCCATTCTCGACCCCATCCATTTTGGCTTCACCGATTCCATAGTCCGCTACCACGACGTACGGCGGCGGCATCCGGACGTGGAAATCATGATGGGTGTGGGTAATCTCACCGAACTGACCCATGCCGATACCGCCGGGATGAACGCCATGCTGTTGGGTATTTGTTCTGAGCTGCACGTTCGCCACATTCTGGCGACGCAAGTGAGTAAGCATGCCTGCAAGGCCATCAAGGAAGCCGATCTGGCCCGTCGTATCATGCTGGCTGCACGGGAAAGCAACCGATTGCCGAAGCATATTGATGATGGCTTGATGGCGCTGCATGAACGGGCACCGTTTCTATTGTCGCTGGCGGAAATACAGGAATTACAGGCCGCTATCCGTGACCCCAGTTTTCGCATCATGATTTCCGCCGAAGGAATTCATATCTTCAATCGTGACGGTTTATGGTCAGACAACGACCCCTTTGCCTTATATCCGTATTTGGGCATCGAAAACGATAGCGGGCATGCTTTTTATCTGGGCGTCGAACTCGCGAGAGCACAAATCGCCCAGGAACTCGGCAAGCGCTACGCCCAGGATCAACCGCTCAATTGGGGCGTCCATAGCCGGGTCGCTGAAGACGCGCCCGCCGATCCCAATTGTTACACGCCTCAAGGACAACCTTGAAAGCATCGCCGTCGTCGCCTTGCTCTACGCCGGGACTGGATTTACGTGAGCGAGTGTCCCATTCAAGAAACCGTTTTCCATTGATAAAGGACTAACAATCTTGCTATCAAATAATTTCAGACGCCATTGGTTAGGTCGATCTTAGGGCAGAGACCGATAGCTCAAAGCCAGTATCAATTTCAAACTTTTTCGCTCGATTGACGAAATCTCAATAATTATCGCGATTTCGAAAACGACCTCCCGAAAATTCTCTTCACAATAATGACCATCCCAACCGGAGGTCATTATGGAACCCGTTGCCATCCCCCAATCGATAGACGATCCCATCCACATTCTACTGTGGAGCGCTGACGAGATCGTACCCTTCATGGTCAGCATGCTCACCGGCATGTTGATCGATCAGTTCATTCCTGGCTTAGCGCTCGGGTTGATTTCACTCAAATTTTACCGGCGTTTTCGGGACAATCGGCCTGACGGCTACACATTGCATGCGCTGTATTGGCTTGGTTTGTTGCCCAGTCGCGCGCAGACCATCCCCAATCCCTACATCCGCCGGTTCCTGCCATGAGATGGTCGGATTTTCTGCAGACCTGGGACGGGCACGAGACCGAAAACAGGTTTAGCCGCGTCATCATTATTGGTTTACTCGTGATTTGCGTGATTACTTCGCTGGCCGCCTGGCGCACCGAACGCAGCATCATTCTGGTGCCGCCGAGCTTGACGCAGGAAGTCGAAGTCACTCGCAGCCAAGCGTCCAGTGAGTTCAAGGAGTCCTGGGGCTTGTTCCTGGCCGAATTGCTTGGCAACACCACCCCAGCCAATGCTGATTTTCTGAAAACCGCCGTCGAGCCGCTTTTATCGCCGGATATTTACCGCAGTGTCCTGGATGCCATGAGCGATCAAATCAAGGCCATCAAAATGGATCGGGTCGCGATCAGTTTTACGCCGCGTCATGTCGATTACGAAGCCGAGACCAACAAAGTCTTCGTCAGCGGCGAACTGAAAAGCCAGGGCCCCAGTTCCAAACCGGACGTAAAGCTCCGTACCTACGAATTCATCATCGACATCAAAAATTATCGGCCCCGGCTGGAATACATCGACGTGTATCCAGATTCCCCCAGAACCCTGGCCCGTTTGAAAGCCACCCAAGACCAACCCCAAGAGGCTAAACCATGAAACGATTGATGCACCCCTGGTTATTACTTTCGCTCGCCAACGGTGCTTGGGCCGCCGATGAGTTACCGGTGACGGTATTACCGCCGGTCACCACCGTGGCCGAAGAGTCATCATCTCCATCACAGCCCGTTGCCACGTCTCAGCCGGATTTAGGCATCGAATTACCCCCGGTCGATGCCAGTGTATTGAAAGCCGCCAAACAACAAGCGGCGGCGTCAAACTCAGAATTTGCGACTTCCATCGGACCGCAACACATTGCAGTTAAACCCGGCATCAACGAACTGATGCCGATTGCCGTCGGTCACTTAAATCGCCTGGTCACGCCATTCGAGCATCCGGTAGTCACGACAACCAGTCAGGCCACCACCAGTACCAAAGGCAAAATCGTCTACGTCGCCACCGCCGACGAAACGCCGGTGACGTTATACATTACCCCTGGTGACAATCAGGACATTGCCTTGTCGCTGACCCTGATCCCCAAACGGATCCCCGCACGGGAAATCCATCTTGATTTGGATAGGGACAGCTATCAGTTGCTAAACCAATGGCAACGCACCGATGAGAGTCGCTCCTCCAACCAACAGGAACAAGCCTACATCAGTCAGCTTAAAACGTTGTTTCGAGACATAGGCTTACAAAAGACACCAGCCGGGTATTCACTACGCGAACCCAAGCCCCAAGAACAGATTCGCTGCCTGCAAGACCGTGTGCACATCAAAACCGGCCAAGTCCTGGAAAGCCAGGATCGGCTGATTCTGGTGGGGCTTGCCCAAAATACCGGCGGCGACATGCTCGAGTTTGACGAACGCAGCTGTGCAACGACGCAACAGGACGTACTCGCCGTTTCAGTTTGGCCCAACGTGGTATTGAAACCCCATGAAGCCACCGAGTTGTATGTCGTGGTCCGACAATCGTCAGAGGCGTCAGTCACTTTGCGTCCTTCATTATTGAACGGAGGGCAACGGTAATGGCCAGCGTCGAGTCCTGGTGGACACGCTTGAGTCCGGCAGCCAAACGCAATCTGGCCGTCGGCAGCATTGGTACCGTGCTGTTGGCGGTCATCATCGCATTGGCCACAGTTACCCCGGACGTCAACAAGCCACGCAGCAAACAGGCCACCATCCAACACATTCTGACCGATAGTGATCCGCGCTCGCTGGGTATCGACGGCATTTCCGCGCAATTACGTGATCTGCTGCAGAAAAACGACGAACAAGCCCGTCGGCTGACGGCCATCGAAGAACAACAACGGCGCGAGCAGCTATCCGACGAAATTCGTTTCAAACAATGGACCACCGCCGAGCGCGAAGCTTATGAAGCCAAGCTTCAAGCAGTCACCGGTGAAGTCGAGTCGTTGAAGAACAAATCGTCTACACCGACGTTAGCCGGAAATCCCAGTGATTCCAGTCAGCCTTTCATAGAACCAACAACACAGGGAAGACCCTACAACCGCCGCCCAAACAACTCGCCGTTCGACAACAGCCAAGACGATCTCAACCGCGTCTTCGAGCAAGCGGCTATTCCTGGACCGACACCGAGCAATACCGGCGTCTCGAGAGGACGAGCCAATAGCCAAGCGCCGGCGGCGATGCAGATTCGGATCATTCAGGAAGGTACTGGACAAACAGATAGCAAAGATACAGATGCAGCACCAACCTCTGATCGAGGTCGCTCGAACCGCGCTCACACCAACAGCGATGTCTTCATCCCGGCCGGCAGCATTTTAACCGGCGTATTGCTGAATGGTCTGGATGCGCCCACCGGCCGCAAAGCCAAGAAAGAACCGATGCCAGTACTGTTCCGGATCAAGAAGGAAGCGATTCTGCCTAACCGTTTCCATGCTGATGTCCGCGAGTGCTTTCTACTGGCCGCCGGCTTTGGCGATTTGAGTGCTGAGCGCGCCTACTTTCGCGGCGAGACCTTTTCCTGTGTGCGCCAAGACGGAGGTGTCATCGAAGTGCCGATGAATGCCTATGCCACTGGCGAGGACGGCAAAAACGGTGTGCGTGGTCGGGTGGTGTCCAAACAAGGTGCGCTGCTTGCCCAATCAATGATGGCTGGCTTTTTACGCGGCTTTTCCGATGCGTTCGGCCGTAACCAGATTCCGGTGCTGATGACCGGCGGCATCGGTGCGCTATCCGGTACCACACCGTTCCAAAACGCCTTTTCCTCGCAATCGATGGAAGGCGGTGCTTTGCGAGGCGCAGGTTTCGCCATGGAGCGACTATCGCATTTTTACATGGACATGGCCGAGGAGATTTATCCGGTCATCGAAGTCGATGCCACCCGCCAAGTCAACTTCATCGTGCAAAAAGGCACGGCGCTGAAGCTGAAAACACCGAGCTGATTTTTTAATTCTAACCCAAGGGTCGCTATGACATTACGCCAACTTTCTTTATTTCTGGTTTCGATACTCGGTACCTCGATTGCCCTGGCCGCCAATCCGCCCAAATCGCCGATGTCGGACATTGCAGCAGGCCTCATGTCGATCAAAATCGACGGCATGCAGGACTTGCCGATCTCAGGCCTGAAGATGGTCAAGTCCGGTGAGCAAACCGTATTTATTTCCAGTAACGGCCGCTTTGCGTTTTACGGCGGCAAATTGATGGACATTTGGACCCAGCAGGAAATCAAGGACCTGGCCGATATCGACAAAATCGCCATCCGCATCGACCTATCGCGGATGAAACTCAAACCTGACGATCTGGGCGCGGTGACCGTCGGCCACGGCAAAGGCCAAGTCCTGGTATTCATCGATCCGCGCTGCCCTTATTGCAGCAAGGTTATGAAAGACCTGCAAGCCTTGCAAGACCAGTACACCTTCAAACTGGTGATGGTCCCCATCCTCGGACCCGAATCGCAAAACATCGTCGTGCAACTGGCCTGTCAATGGGGATCCAGCGAATCCAAAGCCAAAGACGCCGTCCGCGACCGCTTGTTGAAACAGGATTACGCCGGTTTGCCGACTGAACCGCCTGCTCAGTGCGACAAGGAGCCGCTGCAGAAGGCTGTTGTCACCGCCAAGTTGTTCGATTTGAAGGGCGTGCCATTTCTGATCGCCCCGGATGGTCGCACCCACAGTGGCGCACCAGAGGTGTTAGCCGATTGGTTGGCCGACAAACCGAAACCGTCGCCCACTCTGGCAACGACACCTGACGCACAAAACCAAAACGCCAAGGAGAAAAAACCATGAAAGCCTTTAGTTCAATTAACCGTTTTGGCATCTCTGTTTTGCTGGCCACTATCGCTACCGGTTGCGCCACCACCGAATACGGCTGCAAAGGCATGCCGGACGAACCCAGCTGTCTGTCGACCACACAGGCTTACCAGGCCACTAATACGGCGATAACGGAGGCGCCTCCGGAAAATAACCCCAATTCGGAGACAACCTCATCAACGGCACTCGTACCGCCGTTACAGCAACCCGTGCCCAAGATCGACGATCCCACACCGATTCGTACACCCTCACAGGTCATGCGCATCTGGATCGCGCCTTGGGAAGATGCCGATGGCGATTTGATGGTGTCCAATTACGTTTACACCGAACTGGAACCGCGGCGTTGGATGATCGGCAAAGCAGCGCCAACTAAAAGCGCGTCGTTGATCCCCTTGCAAGTCGAACAACGTCCACCGGAAAAGCGATCCAGCGTCGATACCGTTGAAGACGAGAGTCCAGTGAATCGATTGGGCAAACCATTGCCATGATGGGGTAACCCATTTAACCGCAGGTCCCACACCCCCTGCGAGACTGAGCGGGTAACCGCTTAAACCCTGCTGGACTGAACGTCCGAGATTCGACGGGCAACCGTCTTTTAACCTGAAATGAGGATACTTTTGATGAAAACGTCATATCGAAGCGGGGTCTTAGTGACCCTGGCATCGTTATTTTTTATGTTGATGGCTTCCGACGTTATGGCCGGTACCGCCGGTACCGAGTTCAGTACCGTTTGGAGCTTGCTGACCGGCTGGGTGGAAGGCTTGCTTGGCCGGATCATCGCCATCGTGTTCGTCATCGTCGGCCTGGTCGCCGGTGTCGTGCGCGGCAGCATCATGGGCTTTGTATTAGGCATTGCCAGCGGCGTCGGCCTGTTTGCGGCACCGACCATTATCACCAACATCGTCACCGCCACCATTTAGGCCACACCACGATGACCGGTTCAAGTATTGATACCGAGACTGCGGCGGGCAACCGCCGCCCTTGCCAACCGACCAAGACCACGCGCAGCGTCAAGGTCCAAGCTGCCAATGGCAAGCTAATTTACCCCTGCCATCCAGCCAGAGCCAGACAATTGAAACGCCAAAAGCGTGCGGTTCGCGTTTGCCGGCATCCCTTTACGATTCGCCTGCAAGCCGAACATCAAACCGAAGCCATACACCACCTGTATTTCGAGGATCAGACCCCATGACTACCGCGCAACGCCCCCGTGCTGATCAACTGTTCACGGTACTGGCTTATGAATATGACCATCATCTGTTCCTGATGGCCGATAGCAGCATAGGCTTTGGTTTTCTTTGTCGGCCGATGACGGGTGCCGACGCTAGCGTGTCGGCGCGGGTCAATGTGTTGCTCAATCAGGACTGGCCGCCTGACACCTTGTTACAGGTCAGCCTCTGGACCTCGCCGGATATTGAGGAAGCGCTGGCGATCATGCAGACCCGACGTCTGAAACAGCAAAAGCCAACCTATAAAACAATGACTCAGGCCAGCGTCGATTTTCTGCGGCGAGGCACAACCAAAGCCCCGGAAGCAATTTCAGGGGCACGCCTACGACGCAGTCACATTCTGGTCACGATCAAACTGCCGATGGCCTATCCAAGACCCAGTGAACAAGACATTCGTCGTGCCAGCGAATTGCAAATGGCCACCCAGCAATCGCTGTCGACCATCGGCCTGTATCCGGAACTATTGGACGCCGATCAGTATGTCCGTATCCTGAACACGATTCTCAACTGGCAGCCCGATGCCGGCTGGAAAGACCGAGTCGTGCCCGAGTGCGATCCGACCCAACTGATCCGCGACCAATTGCTGGATTACGACAACGCGCTCGAACTCGATGAAAAAGGCCTGTGGCTGGGACAAAAACGCGTCAAGACGCTGTCCGCCAAACGCACCCCCGATTATTTTTACTTCGGCAGCGCCAAAAGCTATCTGGGCGACATTCTGTCGGGCACACGCGGCATTCGTCAAAATGCGTTGCTCAGTCTGACCTTGCATTATCCGGATGCCGAATCGACCCGTACCCGACAGGAAGGTGTCCGGCAATTCATCACCAACCAGGTCAATACGCCCATTGCCCGGTTTTTGCCGGTGTTGGTGCAGCGTAAACACCATTTCGACGTGTTGTTCGATGCCTACCGCGACGGCGACCGGCCGATTCGGGCCTATTTTGGGGTGCTGCTGTTTTGCGACGAAGCCGAAGAAGCCGCAGCGGTCTCCAATGCACGCGTTTATTTCCGGGAGCTGGGTTTTCAGCTGTTGGAAGACAAGTATTTCTGTCTGCCATTTTTCCTGAATTGTTTGCCGTTCGGTCCTGAACGCTCCGCGATTGCCGACCTGAAACGCTACCGTACTTTGGCCACCCGGCATGCGATTCCGTTATTACCGCTGTTCGGTGATTGGGCCGGCACCGGCACACCGACCTTGAACTTTGTTTCGCGTAACGGCGAACACATGGCGGTGTCGCTGTTTGATACCACCGGTAACTACAACCTGTGTATTGCTGCCGAATCCGGTAAAGGTAAGTCTTTCCTGACCAACGAAATCATCGTCAGCTATCTGACCGAAGGCGCGCAAATTTGGGCGATCGATGTGGGCCGTTCCTATGAAAACCTCTGCGAGGTGCTGGAAGGCGATTTCGTCAAATTCACACATGGCTCGAACATCTGTATGAACCCGTTCGAGATCGTGCAGAACTTCGAGGAAGAAGCCGATATGTTAGCGGGGTTAGTCAGCCAGATGGCGGCACCGACCGAGAAACTCACTGATTTCCAAACTGCGGGTCTCAAACGAATTTTGAAGCAACTCTGGACGGATAAAGCGCAGGCCATGTCCGTCGATGACATTGCAAAATGTCTGTGTGCTGAAACCGATCAACGCTTGAAGGATGTCGGCGAACAGTTGTTTCCCTTTACCACGAAAGGCGAATACGGCCGTTACTTCAATGGCCGCAACAACGCCAAATTTGCCAATGACTTTACCGTGCTGGAACTGGAAGAACTCAAAGGCCGCAAACATCTGCAGCAGGTGGTGTTACTACAACTGATCTACCAAATCCAGCAAGAAATGTATCTGGGCGAACGCAACCGACCGAAGATCGTCATCATCGACGAAGCCTGGGATCTGCTCACCGAAGGCGATGTCGCCAAGTTCATGGAACACGGCTATCGGCGGTTTCGCAAATACGGCGGTGCCGCAGTGACGATTACCCAGTCGGTGAACGATTTATACCGCAATGCGGCTGGTCGGGCCATTGTCGAGAACTCGGCCAATATGTACTTGCTCGGCCAGAAAGCTGAAGTCATCGAAGGCATGAAGCAGGATCGGCGATTGCCATTATCAGACGGTGGCTATGAGTTGCTCAAAACCGTGCATACCTTGCCCGGTGCCTATTCTGAAATCTTCTTCATCACCGAAATGGGTTCCGGTATTGGCCGGCTGATCGTCGATCCGTTCAAACGCATTCTGTTCTCCACCAAACCTGAAGATGTCAACGCCTTGAAGCAGTTGCGCCGGCAAGGCTTGAGCCTGGGTGATGCCATTCAACAACTCATCGACAACCGCAGCAGCAAACCCAGGGAGACTACCTATGGATCCTAAATCGCAATGGCTCAGCACCGTTTTCATTTCAGTCTGTCTGGGCGGCATCGGCGGCTGGCTGGCTGCGCAACAGCAATTACAACAGCCCATCGCTCGATTAAATATGGTCACACCGATGTTTGTACTTGACCGGGCCAAGCTGATTCAAAGCATTCCACCCAATGCCAGCCAGGAACACATGGCCAAGATCGTCGATGACTGGCAGGCTCAGGCCAAAAAGCTTAGTGATGCGGGTTATCTGGTCATTGATTCAACGGCAGTGGTGGCTGCACCGGAAGATGTCTATGTTCAGCATCAAACCCGGTAAGACTATGCGGTCCAATCATTCCAACATCGCTATCACCAGGACAACCACGACCAAGCAGAAACCCTATCAAACCCGAGCGGCATTACTGCGGTTCATCGTGAAAGCTTTACCGATTTTATTGCTGGTGTTGGCCGCTGAACGCTATATCGGTCAACGATTTTTAATCGGTGGCGACGACCAGGTCGACCGTTGTCTGCCGGATAAATGGGTGTATCTGATCGACACTCACAACAAGGACATCTGGCGCGGCGATTTGATTGCCTTTCG
Organism: Methylomonas sp.; assembly: GCF_023228165.1. GTDB lineage: Bacteria > Pseudomonadota > Gammaproteobacteria > Methylococcales > Methylomonadaceae > Methylomonas. Next base: position 42,769 of record NZ_JALOBS010000036.1, read on the forward strand.
CGCCGAACGCATGGCGCCCTTTTTCAAGGATGGCCAGATCATCGTCAAAATCGCCGCCGGCGTCACCGGCGATACCATTCACGTTGATCCGCAGCACACCATAATCAACGGTGAACGGATCATCGACGGGCTGCCTTTGACGGAGAAACTCAAAAAACCTGCGACCCAATTCAAACGCCATGAAACCATTCCACCGGCCGCCTATTGGGTCACGGGGCAAACCGACAAAAGCTTCGATTCACGTTACTGGGGCTATGTCTACGATCATCAAGTGATTGGACGGGCCTATGCGTTGTTTTGATTGGTCTAAACATCCTTGGCGTCAAACGGTGGTCTGTTTGTTCTGTTGGTTCAGTATGCAAGTTGGGCAGGCGGAAGAAGCCTGGCTGCAACGTTCTCAGGCTATTTTGCAAGCCTTGGAAGGCCAGCCTCGCCCAGACTGGTTGAATGGCCAATCTGAACAGTTGGACGTGAAACGCCAGGCGCAACAAGTTTTCGAGGCCTCGCAAGCAATACGGTCGAATGGGCTAATCATGGAATCGCAAAATCCACAGTCGACAATCACTTCAAGCAAGCCTCTCACGCTGTTGTTCGTCTCGTTTTCACTGGGTGAGTCCGCGCTGAAAGGCATCTTTGAAGAGGCGGCAGGTCGGGATGATGTATTGCTCGTGTTTCGCGGCCCCAAGCCCGGCCAAAAACTACCGGCATTGATGGCCGACCTCAAACGCTTGCTGAAAGGCATCGACCCCATGCCCAACATCGTGATCGATCCCACCCGTTTTCAACGCTGGTCGGTGTCATCCGTACCGGACATTGTGATCGAACAAAACGGTAAATCCAAGCTACACGTTCGTGGTGTCAGCAGTCTGTCCTGGCTGGACGAGCAGATTAAAGCCGGCAAGCAGGGTGATTTGGGAACGATGGGCGATGTTGCTGATATTGTCGAAATCGACTTGCTTGAAGAGATCAAACGTCGGACGGCCGCCATCGACTGGAAACAAAAGCAGCAACAAGCCATCGCTCGGTTCTGGGATCAGCAAAAATTTGAAGTGCTACCAGTCGCGCAGGAGGATCGAGATCGAAGCGTGGACTTGACCATCACCGCCCCGCGCGATCTGACAGCACCGAATGGTCAACTGATCATCCGAGCCGGACAAACCGTCAACCCCTTGGACAAGATGCCGTTTGGCTTATGCCTGAAGGTGTTCGATGCCACGGTGTCGGCACAAGTTGAGCTGATTCAGCATCAGTCCTGCCACGACAAACAGGCCCGCGTGATGTATCTGGCCACGTCGTTGCCGCGTCAGTCCGGGTGGGACAGCTTGCAGCGTTTGGAAACTGCGCTGCAGGCCCCGGTGTATTTACTGACGCCGGATGTGCGAAGTCGTTTTCAATTACAGCAAGTACCGGCGATTGTCGAACAAGTCGGCAACCAGTTAGTGGTTCGTGAACGCAAGCTGCCTGTTTCAACAGCGGGAGCTAAATCATGAAGCGATTACAGCGGACGGCTATCATGGCCTTGGGTTTTTTATGGCTGTTGATCTCGGGTGTAACAGCGGCCGAAACCACTACCAATAGCGTCGACCCGTTGTGCTCGGATGCCGAACTGTGGTCCGGCAAGCTGATTACCGATATTTGTTGGAGCTGCTTGTTTCCGATTCGTGCAGCCGGGGCATCGCTGGGTGGCGGCAATGTGCCCAGTATTGCTACCGACGAGAAGTTCTGTTTCTGTACCGACAGTATGAACATTCCGGAACTCGGTATGACCATGGGCTTATGGAATCCGGCAAGACTAATCGAGATCGTCCGCAATCCCTGGTGTTCGCCTGCGCTGGGCGGGCATAAATTCAGTGCCTCGAACGTGCGTCTGATTGCCACCACTGGCAAGGCGGACTTCGATGCCAGCGAAATGTCGTTCTTCAATTATCACTATTTTGCTTTTCCGCTGACTATCCTGCTGGACCTGTTCTGGGATGGCCGCTGCAACAGCGATGGCTACCGGGATTTTGATTTGCTGTATGTCTCGGAACTCGATCCGACCTGGAATAACGATTTGTTGGCGTTTTTTACCAGTCCGGAAACGGCGTTGTTCGCCAATCCGGTAGCCATTTCCGCTTGTGTCGCCGATGCCGTGGCTGCAGCCACTGGCAATCCTTTGGATACGTTGTTCTGGTGTGCCGGTGCTTGGGGCCATATGTATCCCTTATCCGGCATTTCGCCGACCAGCTACGGCACCGATCCGCGCATCACCAGCTTTTTGGCCACGCGGGCGACGGCAGCTTTACATCGACGTGGGCTAGCCTGGAAAACGGCAGGTAACGATGCCTTGTGCGGCGGCTACATCTATCCCTTCATCCCCAAATCGCAATACCGGCTATCGATGTTTTATCCGGTCGCGGAAACCGACTCCAATCACGCTATTGGCGAAACTACTTTCAAATGGGGTGCGGGTCGCACTTATCCAGGACCGGGTGAAGATCATCTCTACCTCCTTTGGAGGTGGGTCGACTGTTGTCTATTCTAGGGAGAACTGTTCACGATGCATCAGTCTAACACATTGATTAAGAATACTAATGTGAGGTCAACCGTGAACAGAACACTCCTGAAAGCAAGTAGTATTAACCCGATCATAA
>NZ_JALOBS010000037.1 GCF_023228165.1 Methylomonas sp.
GACTGTTGTCTATTCTAGGGAGAACTGTTCACGATGCATCAGTCTAACACATTGATTAAGAATACTAATGTGAGGTCAACCGTGAACAGAACACTCCTGAAAGCAAGTAGTATTAACCCGATCATAAAAGTGTTCATGCGATGGCCTTATCCATTGGAATGCCTAGATTGTCCAATGGGCATTTGTTCACCGTTATGTGTCGATCAGTAGGTGTGCCGTGAACACTATTGTCCGATCAGCCATTCATCTTGATCAGCATCCAGCTATGCCGCCTGAGGCATTGGCATCCTGTGCGTTACCAACGGGCTTTTTATTTTTGGTTGACGATGATACGGGACGCGTCATAGAGCCGGTATTACTGTATCTGATGGATCGATTCCTCATTCGTCACGGCAATACCAGGCCCAATACCTTGCGAGCCACGGTTTACAACCTGAAGGATTGGTGGGCGTTTCTGGCGGAGTTTGCCAAAACTTGGAACGAAGTCAGTGAGGATGAACTTCGATTTTACCGCGACGCTATGCTGCAGACCGTGTCGCCCAAAACCCATCAACCCTATGACGTAGGCACGGTCCGCCGTCGACTGACCACGGTATTGCAATTCTATGACTGGGCGCGGCGGGCGGGGTTTTTCGGAGTGATTTTCGATTCAAAATCCACTCGCCAAATCGTCAGATCGATGGACCACGATGCGTTGGCGCATTTGCATGCAAATCCGGTACAGCGTACCACCTCTGATTTACTACCATTACCACGTCGGGGCGCCGATGATGCCGTTCGACCATTGACTGAAACGGAGTATCGCACGGTTGCCCATTGTCTTGGGCCACTACCGCCAGGCAGCACACGATCTGGCGATGATTGCCGACCAACCTCGGACCGGCTGATTGCCGAAATTGCCCTCCATACCGGCATGCGGCGGGATGAAATTTCATCACTGAATCGTTGGCAAATTCTAGATCTGCGACCTGATGTATCACAACCTTTCGGTGTGGTGAAGCTGCGGCTCAGTCAAACCAAGGGGCTCAGGCCGCGTGTCGTGTTCATGCCCAATTGGCTGGTAACGGCATTGCACTGGTATATCGATCATGAGCGCAAGGACGCGCTGCATGCCGCCAAAAAGCAGGGCCAACTCAAAGAACCGAGCGCATTGTTTTTGAACGGTATCCATGCCGGACGTCATGTTGGAAAACCGATTCAAAATGGCAGTATTGATGCGCATTTTCGGCAGGCTTTGTTTGCCGCCGGCTTGACGCATACCGTGCATAAAACGGATCCGGAAACAGGGAAACCGTATACCACGCAAGCACCCCGTCATGTTTTCCACGACCTCAGACATACCTTTGCGACCTGGCTGTATTGGTTTGAAAAGTCGCAGGGTAATGCGGAACCCTGGAAAAAGATTCAGGCCCGCTTGGGACATACCGCTTTGGCGACAACCACCAATCTCTACTTGCGCGCCGTGACGGATTTTGAAGCTCAAGTCAGTGATACCACCATGAAGTTTTTCGAGGCGATGCGTCATGGCTGAGTCATTTTCTGATCGTCGCTCCCCACGCCCCAGTCGCTACGCACAACTCGTAGGTATGACGGTGGCAGACCTCGACGCTGTTCGCAGGGAACGCCTATCCTCGGTCAGTGAAGAAACCGATGGGGATGGCAAACGTCGGTTATTCATTCGTTTCCCGACACCACACAGTCGAGAATCCATTCAAACCTTGGAGGTTTCAAACTGGCTGATGGCGCCCGAGTTGGCGGTTGCCTTTGCCGAGATGGTCGTCGTATGGGGTGGGGATAAAACCGAACCAAGTCGGCAAACGTTTATCAACGATCTGAACCATGGGTTTTTCCAGTATCTGGCTCGCAGCGATACGCCCACGCCCAGTCTGCCAACCTTTGATACGGCATTCATCAACGGTTTTATCGAATGGTTGGGACGCATGGAAGACGGCGCCTATGTGCTTGCGGCTTACACCCGTTTGCATTACCTGGGTGCGTTTCGCAGCGTGGTTACCTTTCTGAAGAAATCTGCGCAATACCGTTCCCAGTTACCCAAGGATTTACATATTCGCCGTAATCCCTGGCCAGGGGCGTCACGGCAAATCGCACATCCGACAAAAATCATCGAGCCGGCGGATTGGATCCATCTTCACAGCACGTGTATCGAAGCCTGTACGCAAATCATGCAAACCGTCGAACAAGGCTGGATGATGTTGACCGAAGAATGCCCCAAACCCAATAGCCTGGCAAGCCATTTGCAAAGACTGGACGCACTGTTTCCGACAGTGATTGGGTCTTTCGTCAAACTACAGCAACTCGACGCGTCATTGGCCCGCCAAATTGGCACGCCGGAAGCACTGGCGACACTCAGAACCTACTTTCACCCCTCGCCAAGGGATCTGGTGCCGTTCCTACTGTTATTAGCCATGGTGAGCTTTTTCAGTGGCGAAACGCTGTTTGCAACCCGCCGAAGTGACGTGTCCTATATCGAAATCCAGGGTGTCAAACGCTTGGTTTGGCGCCCCTATAAATCAAGAAGCCGGCGTCGACAGCATCGCAGTTTTCCGATCTCGGATGCCCCAGACAGTCCGACGGTATTGATTCCGTTTATCGAGCGCTGGACAGCGCGGATTCGTCCAGTAGCAACGCCGCGTTTGCAAGAATGGTTGTTTATCTGGATTCCCGTGAACAAACCGTCTGAGCCTCATGGTTTCGAATCCAAGTCGGGAGGTAGCAAAGGGGCCTGGCAAAACCATTTGTCAGCCTTTTTGATCGAGAACGAACTCCCTCATCTGACACTCAGGCAAGTTCGCACAACCGGCCTGGATAATGTCCATACCTGGTTTGACGGCGATCTGCTGGCAGTACAAGCCGTCAGCGGCCATCAACACCCAGGGGTCATCCTCTCGCATTACACGTCCGATGCGGCACGCAAACGGCATGATGAGCGACTCGGCGACGTCATGGCCTTGCGTAGTCGTTGGCGAGAAACCGATGGCACTATCGATCCACGCACATTGCCGCCCAAACAGGACTTGGCGGCCGCGACGCCCGGATGGCGCTGCTTTGATCCCTATGACAGCCCGGTGCCTGGCCAGGACAAAGGCAAATTGTGCAGTGCTTACGGCGCTTGTCCAGGCTGTGCGTTAGCCCATCTGAATCTTCAGGACGGCTACGCGCTGGTCCGTGTTCTACAGCTTAAAGTCAAAATCGAACAGGCCCAAACCCAATTACCGGCTGCACGCTGGTTGACGGCGTGGGCACCGAGACTGCAACGCCTGATCGAATACTGGCTCCCGCGTTTCCAGGATGAAACGGTGATCCGCGAAGCCGCCCAATGGGATTTGGACGACCTGCCTGAACTGGAGTAATCGTCATGACTTCACTCAATTCTTTCACCAAACCCCAGATTCATTTGCTATCGGCCGATGATCTGACCGCGCAACGTGTTTCCCCCATCAGCCTCTGGGGTGACGCCCAATGGCGCCTGGATAATCCGACCCCCGGTCAACCCGATCATCGCTCCACCGTGAACTGGAATATCAAACTGCCGCACGGACAAAGCCTACTGGACCCGCAATGGGCCGGGTTACTCGACAGCTTACGACGCTTTGTCTGGAGTTTACTGACCGATCCCCGTGAAGGTAAAAGCCTGAAAACCACGTCGATGGCGACCATTAGTCGGATGTTGGCTTATCTGGTTAACTGGATGGCCACACAGGATTTTCGAGCTATCCATGAATTGGACAACCATGCCAGTTGGGAATACGTCGAACACGTCGCCATAACGGGGAGCGATAAGCAATATTCCACCTTGCATGAGGGTTGGGTCTGGCAACGGCTCCATATTTTGATGCTGCTGTATAAGCAAAGTGGCGCATTGCGGGAATCCGGCGTCAGCCCGATGCCTGAGCCGCCATTTGATGGCCGCAATCCCTTCGATGTTGCCAAACGCATCACGAATCGCCGACGTGATTTCATTCCGCCCTTACCGGATGCAGTGGCATTGCCGATCATGTCTGCAGCAGAGCGGTTGATCGGGGTACCTGCCGATGACGTGATCAAACTGCAAGACGTTTATCTTGCAGCTTATGCACAAGGCGGACCTGGCAATCACAAAGGGCCAGGCCACAGTTTGCCGGTTAGAACCGATGCCGCTCGCCGGGCCGTCCATTCATTCCAGTTTTCAGTGCTTGCCGGTGAATCAGAACCTTGGCATGACGTCATCGACACTCAACCGCGAAGAGGCGCTGGGCAAGTTGATTTCGTTGCCGCCATCCGATTGCTGATTATGGATATTCGGATTGCCTGCATCATCGTGTTACAAAGCCATGTCGGTTTACGCATCAGTGAAGTGATGGGCCTAAAAGCCGGTATCGATCCCGATAGCGGATTGCCGTCATGCCTGCAACAACGCCCGTCAAAAACCGGCTTGAATACCATTTTTTATCTCAAAAGCCTGGCCGCCAAAATCCATGGCAGACCGGTGGAATGGATCGTCGGCGCTCGCCCGGCCGACAGTCAGTATCTTCCGCCGCCGGTCAGGGCGTTAGTCGTACTCGAACGATTGTTTCGCCCGTGGCGTCAGTTAGGCGATTGCCAGCATCTGATCGTGTCGTTTTGCGCAAACCGCGGGCTGCCGAAAAACCAACGATCGGTTGGGCGTCCCTTCAGTCAGAATGTCAATCTCGGCCAAAAGGATTTTCTGCGCCGCTATGTCGATTGGCAAGCCTTACCGCCCAGCCCCGAACTGGACACGTACCGGGATGGGCGTTCGCTACGCACGCACCAGTGGCGGAAAACCTTTGCGCTGTATGTCATCCAGGTGGATAGCCGCATGCTTCCGCACATAAGCCAGCATTTCAAACACCTGTCTCTGGCCATGACCGAGCAAGGCTACATCGGTCGCGATCCGGAAATCATTGAAGCCATGTCCGATGCTCGGGCTCGTTTGACCGTAAGGTTGCTGTATGAAGCCGCAACGGGTGATGCGACCTATGCCGGCAACATGGCGCCATGGCTCGAAGCCCATCGAAAGTCGGTTAGAGCATCCATGCAGAACAAGACTCCGGAACAAATCCTTAGCGACCTGGAACACCAAGTCGTCGAGCACGATTTTAGAATTTGGTTCGCTGACCACGGGAAATGCCTGATCGAGCTGAAACCGGAATCGGCACGTTGCCATCAGATCGCCGGCACCACAAATTGGGAGGACTCGAATCCGAATTTCCAATACCGTGAACCGTCGGTTTGCGTTGGCTGCGAATGCTTTCTGATCGACCGGGAAAGCGCTGGGTTCTGGCGTAAACGCCATTTCGATAATCAACAAGCGGTGGAGAATGCCGAACGCATTGGCCGTGGTGACGAGTTTTATGTCGCCCGTCAGCGGGCGCGGCAAGCGGCGGCCATTTTGCACGCACTCGGTGAAGACATCGAGGAGAACGGCCATGACGCGTAAATCCAAAACACCACCGCCCATCGACCCGATCGAGCAAGACTTCCTGGATGCACTTGAACGTCTGGAGGGCGGCGTACCACTAAACACGAAGCTCGCCAAACAAGCCAAGTTAGGCACGCTCAAAATCAATGTTTCGGTGGTTGCCCAGGAAGCCGGTCACAGCCGAACTCTGATTGGACACGACGCTTGCAAATACCCTCGCATCAGGACACGCATCATGGCATTGAAAGCACCAGTTGCGCCAACAACAAACGCCGAAACGGTCATCCGGCACCTGCGCGAAGAGAACGCGGAGCTGCGGAGAAAACTGGTTCAACGCGACACGGAAAATGCCGCGCTGATAGTCCGGCTCCGTCAATTGGAAATCGACACCCAACGGGCCTTGCGCAAAGCCGAACGCATGGCCAACCGATCCGAAAAACCCTCGGATCAGCTTGCCGGCGCGAGCATTCCAGCTGAACGCGGCGAAATTTTACCTTTTCCGGCACCCCAGGAGGAGTGAGTGCAATTATTTACCCCATATCAAGTATCAACCGGCTGCCGCCGGTACCGATCCATCGGTTATCATCGGACTAGTCAGGTTCCCATATGGGGACTGCCCCGTGAACAGTTCAGAACCGGCATTCACTACGGCAACCCATGCGTGGCAAGGGTTGCAGGCGTTTCGTGGACACCTTCGTCCAATAGAAACTGTTGTGTTGGGTTATAAGGCGATGAGAAAGTTCTTTGAACCTCAAGCATTCGTCACGCAAAGCCTATCTGCGGTACTGTGCGTCACACTCGCTTGGACGCCGTTTGGCGTTTCCTGGGCGGATGCCATTCAGGCGGCCGGGCGTGATGGCCAACAATTGGGCCAACAAGTTCTGGGCGGTTTTGCGTTTCCGCTCGATACCGGTAACGGCACGCTAACCTTGAATCCGGGGACTGCTCAGGAAAGTGCCATATCGATTGGCACCTTGTTTCCGGATACTAACAGCGCTACGACCACGGCCCAGGACTTTGCCGATCTCTATGGCAACAACCCCGGCACACTGGCGGCGGGGTTAAACGCGCAGACAGCCTTGAACGGCGAAACCAGCTTCACCGGCGAAGCCTATCGCACCCTGATTGACAACGCCCACCAGTCGCATCCGGATTTACACAACGATGCAGTCTGGACTGCCGGTGATCAGGTGTTTGCCAATTTCACGCCCTGGGCGCAGTCGTTTTCGGACTGTACCACCGTGACCACGCAAACCGAGACCAGCCATTCTGTCCGTATCCCCGACTATCAGTTGTGTCTGCGCCAACCGACAGTACCGCAAAGCTGTACAGCGACACATCAAGTCAACGTAGAGACCCTACTCAGCTTTGTATCCGGTAACGGAGGCATGTCCAGCTGTGGATCTGGCTGCATGGATTTGTACGTGGGCCGCGTTGGCGATAACTATTGGTCAGCCGGTTGCGGCATATTCAACTGGGAAGTGACTTACAACGTCCTGCATCCGGAAGCCATCATCAGTGCCACATTGGAGGATGTCGAGTTCGATGACCATGCTCGCGTGTCCTATGGTGGCAATCTGATTTACACCGGCTCGACCGGCTGGGGCGGTTCTTGCGAACTGGGTAACAGTTGGGTGGATCATCCCAATCGCGATGTCACCTATGCCTTCAACAGCACGGGCAACAAAGTCTTTAAACAGGAAACTATGGTCGGTGGTAATGGTGAGGGTTATTCCAGGATTCGGCTCCGCTACGATTTGTCGAAACTGATCACCCAGGACCAATGGAGTTGGAGTGGCCCGAATTGCCAAAACTTAGCCGATGCGATTACCGATGGCATTTGTCAGGCCGGCAGCCAATTAAGTTGTACGAATGACCCCGCCAATGCTTCGGGTTGTTACGTCGATCCGACTTCGCAAGTCATGGTTTGCGGCACGGATTTGGCCCAAGCCCCGGTGGCCAGTTCGACCGGGATTCGCAATACCTGTATGAATATCCAGTCCTCTGGACACTGCGATTTGAATCAGTATGGCCAATGCTGGACCGATACCGCCGGCACCCACTGTTTAGAACCGCCGGCGAACGGGATACCCAACAAGACCTGTGAGTCGTTGGAAACCCAAGGCTGCTCGTTCATCAAAAGCCAATGCACCAGTGTGTTGGCCTCCGGCACCTGCTGGGACAGCGTCGATACTTATGACTGCGGGCAAACGGTGGGCATTCCCGGCATTCAAAGCAACACCCAACAGCAATGTGCCGGGCCGATTCGGTGCATGGGGGAAGATTGCATTACCGTGAATCGCACCCAGAGTCAGGATTTCAGCAAGGCGGTAGCCTTACTCAACAGCGCCCAGCAAATGGCGATGGATTTGCATTGTGACTATGCCAACGCCGATCTGCAGCAAAAGGATCCGACCACCTGCCAGGTATTCCAGGGCAAACCGGCCAGTTGCAAAATGGTCGGCGGCGCCCTCAGTCTGGTCGATTGCTGCGAAACACCCTCGGGTGCGATGGGGCTGGGCCGTTACATTGATCTGCTGATAGCCACCAGTCAAATGGACAGCGCAGTCATGGCTATGGACAGTACCTCCGCTATCCGTGGCGCCTGGGAAACCATGCGCACCCCGTTAACGTTGGCTGGCGATGCCTGGAACAGTTTTCAGGCGGATTTTGCCTCGACCGTGAATGACTTGGTCGGCACCGACATGCTCAGTACCAGCGACATTGCCTCGCAAGGTTTACTGGATTCGCTCAAAGGCGAATTGATGAAGTCGGTGGCGGAATGGATAGGCCAGACCTTTGGCGAAGCCGCCGGCAATGCGCTGTTCAGTGCCGGTGGCCAGGCTGCCTTTGATTCGGCGGGTAATCTGACCCCGGCAGCGGAATCGGGTGGCGTCGAGTTGGGCGGTGGTGCCGCAGTCGCCGGCGAACTGCTCAGTACGCTGATGACGGCCTACACCGTGGTGATGATCATCATCATGATTATCCAGATCGTCTATTCCTGCGAAGAACCGGAGTACGAACTCGCAGCCAAGAAACAGCTCAAAGTCTGTACGGACCTCGGCACCTATTGTGAAAGCAAGGTGGCTGGCGTGTGTTGGGTACGCAAGGAAAGTTACTGCTGCTACAACTCGCCGCTAGCGCGCATCCTCAATGAACAAATCAAACCGCAATTAGGGATGGATTTCGGCACGCCGGAAACTCCCAGTTGTACCGGGATAAAGGTCGCTGACCTGGACCGCGTGAACTGGACACAGGTCAATCTGGACGAGTGGTTGGCAATTCTGGCTCAGACCGGGCATTTGCCGTCCGCCGCCAATGCGGCATCCATGCTCAATCTCGATCAACTCACCGGCACAGGCAGCCGGCTCAATCCGCAGAAATACGGCGCAGCCTCCAGTGGCCGGCAAGACACCTTAACCCGCACCCAAGGCCGGATGACCGATTTGGATGTCCCTACGGTCAAACGGCAATCGGAACTGGAAGGCTGGGGCATGGGACCGCAATAAATGTGCGGCCAAAAACTTACTGAACTGCTACTTTCAAGCCTTTTCCGGCTTTGAAGGATGGTGATTTAGACGCAGCAATCGTAATCGCTTCGCCGGTTTGTGGATTGCGACCAGTGCGTTTAGCACGTTCCTTCACTTCAAACGTACCGAAGCCCACCAGCGCCACCGAATCACCGGCTTTCAGCGCCGCTTGAATGGAATGGGTGATAGCATCCAATGCACGGCCGGCGTCGGCTTTGGTCAGGTTGGCGTGGCTAGCGATAGCATTGATGAGGTCGGATTTGTTCATTTGTCGTTTCGTAGAAAATATTCATTGGAATAGTGTTCTGATTTCGCTGGTTGATCAAATCAATGCGATCATTCCTGCCCCATTGTCGGCTTCGCCGTCTTGCAGAGCGTCCATATTTGGATACAAAACCACCGATTCATCTGTGATACCTAAGACTCTACCATCGGCAAGTTCAACGACGTCCACCACTATTCCTCCACCGGAATCCCATGAGGAAACCGAACGAACATACTCAAGTTTTTGTTCCATATAAATTACCCAATTTTAAATATAGTTGGAGGTTATGAGACCAAATAAACCCATTTCTACATGATGATACTGACTATCTTACTTGACTTCCAAGCAAAATCTAACACACCAACAATTTCAAACCTTATCAACGATTTTTAGCTCGATCATCGTATTCAAATGACGTTCCAATAAAACCGGTACCCGCCCGCCATTAACCAAAACTCCCGCTTCCATATTCTTCTCCATCGCAAAACCCGTCAAATTTGCGCTGGTGATGAAACAAGAATGTCCATCCGCCAAGGCTATCTTGGCATGGACACGACCTCCACTGAAGGGATCGGTTTTGTTGGTCCATGCATACAAGACGACATTGGGAACCAGCTTGCGCATCTTGCCTATCACGTCCATAGACATGCTTCCACCATGCTCGCTAGATGATTCCAGCAACATGGAAACTATTGCACCCCGAGCGACTGCTATATTCAAAGCATTGATGATCGAAGAAACGTCATAAGCAACGAAACTGGTGATGAACAAAGTTTTCCGAGCCGACTCAATGACCTGCAACAATGCCTGTTCCGTTCGACGAGCAGAAACGAACGGTGTCGTAGGCCCGGTCCATACAAGTTCCAGGGATTGCTCGGCATTGATTTTATCGATCGTGTGAGATGAGGCTATCAACATCGCAGCCAACTCACTGGCAGAGACTTCGCTAGTTTGCCATGATTTTTTCAAGCGGGCGATCGCAGATGCTACTTGATGCGTACTTTCGAAATCGGTCAACGATACGGCCAAGGAGTTCGATTTCCGAATTCTATTGGCAATGGCATCAATTTTCTCACGAGGAACTAGAGTCACTAGCTCGGTGACCGCATCCAACAACGCTTTCATCTCAAAACCCTTTGAAGAAACCAGCCTCGGCGTGCTCGAAGGTTGGGATCAACAATGCCCTGTCGAGATAACGGTTGCCGCGTTCACACGAAGTCTCGGCCACGAAAGAGCAAGCATGGCATGCGGCGGCATGTAGGCTCCTGTCTTTTGCCGGATCGTGTTCGGAACACAGTGGGTCGGAAGAGCAAACCTTCGCCCGCTCCAATGCTTGTTTCAGTAACCTTCCCAAGTTTTCCGGTTTACCGAGTTCGACCAAACCACCCAGCGTCCCATCGGAATCCGCCGCAGCGGTATATATCAAGATGCCCGCTTGCGGTATGTCGTCGGTCATGTCGGCGTAGACTCGCTCACGAATGCTGGCCGCGTTATACCCACACTCCAAAGCCAACTCCCTGATCAATAGATGTGCCAACGTATGTAACATGGCATAACGAATGCCAGGATAGTCCTCATTTGGACTCAAATGTCTGGCATTACGCCAACCACGGTGACCACTCTGCAGGATTTGGTCGATGTCATCGACGGCTTTTCTGCTTTCCCAATCTTTCAGCGCCGATTCATCGAATTGAATGAAGATCCCTTCGCCATGAACCTCGCATGCCGGCACCCATTCGGGTTTCGTGCGGGAAATCGGCGCCATCGCCGAACGATCTTGTCCAATCGATTCATCCGGGGATTCGACTCGAGTGAAACCGATCAAGGCATTGACTTCACGCAAGCGTTCCAACAAGAGCACTCGGTTGATTTTCGACTCAAATCTTTCTGGCACTGCGACCGGTGTACTCATGAAATGCGGATAATCGGCCGGGGGATTCGGCGACGACAATACCAGCCATTCCGGTCCTTTGATGTCTGCTTGTTCGACGATCTGGTCACTGCCATCCCTATAGGCTTGAATGGCTGCCCAAATCGTTTCTGCTTCGTATTTTTCTATGCCTTGGGCTTCGCCACGTTTCTTCAGCGCCTTGATGGTACCTTTCAGTTCGCCGACGTCTTCGACATCCGCAAAATCTTCCCAATGATCGGCGATGATCTGATCCAAAGGCGAACCATCCTGCTGCGGAATCGCCAATGCGGATAGATTCATCGGAAACCAACTGTTGGTAGCCCCCAAGAGAACGGCCCTCGGCTCTTCGGAACAATCGGAATCGAATTTATCCAAATGCGGGTGACGCCCACGGCATCCGGGTAGATTTTCCCTACCGGCTTGGCCAAACGCGTGTGCCATGCTGCGCGATGCGGCGCAACCGTCACACTTGACCCACAGATTCTCGGTCTGTAACGAGGCGCCACTTTCGAAAAAGCGTAGAGTTCCCTTGCATTCACTCGGGCCACCATGAACGAAATAATGCCAAGGGAAATCGTCCAGATGTCCATTGCGACAAGCCAACAAAAAACGCGCCGGTACTGCATCGGCATCCTTGGCCTTGTCACTGCCTTTCGAACCCGTACAGCCTCTGTGTACGAATTTCGTCATTTCTGGTCTGTACCGATTTTCCTTCAAACCGAACAAACCCAAGTCGTAAGGCGACAGCAAACCACACTTCACACAACGCAGCCATCGAGGAAAAGGACGGACTGGCACGCCGATGTTGGCTTCTGCGGACCACAAGTCGACCATTTCAGCCTTGGTGAATGGAGGCATACGCAGACTCTCGACCTGAGCTCCCAGAACCTGCCGCACGGCATTCAACAATCGGGCCTCGTGGATGGGTTGACATCTGTCTCGCTCCCATCGGTCGATACCCAAGGTCACGACCGATAGATTCGGCAAGTCTATCAAGGCACCCGGACCATAGGTCCACAACAATTGACTGGGACGCACTTCACCGACGGGTGTCTTTTCACTCATGCTTCATCCTCTTCATTTCCTTCCGTGACCGTCGGGCGCGGTCTCCACTCGTATTCATCTTCCAGACGGCTGGTATTCATGATCAAGCGTACGCCTGGTTCGACTTCTCGCATCGACATGGGTACCGTCCAATTATCCCAGGCACGTACACCGGGTGATTTGATCAAAGCAACCGTCGTATCTTTTTGTTGCCCACGCTTTTCATAAGCCAGGGTTCGACCGCCCAAACCGGCTTCCTTCGCCCAATCGTCGGCTCGTGCCTTCAAACCGTCGATCGCAAGTTGCTTCTTGGTATTGTCTTCGACGTTACCGGCGCGGGCTGCCAGGACCTCGATAACCTTGGTCATCTCGGCTTGATTGGCCTTCTCCAACTGACCGGCACCTTCGTTGGGACTAAAGTCTTCATATGCCAAACGCATCACACTGAGCATCGCCCCAGTCAGTCCGCGGTCCATCGCTCGCGGCGAAAACGGTGTGACGGACTGTGCTTCGACGTGCTTGTAAAACGTCGCGTGATAATGCTCGAAAGTCTCGTAGTGCGACAAATCCCGTGGTCTCGCCCAAGTCAGTACCGTACAGACCAGACCCGGTGAGGCCCGGCCGACGCGGCTAGTGGCCTGGATGTATTCTGCCGTACCCTTGGGTTGGCCGTTCACTGCCATCAAACCCAACCGGTTGACATCGACCCCAACCGAAAGCATGTTGGTAGCCAAGACCACGTCGATGGCTCTGACCTCACCATCTTGCCAGCGACAGAGGTACTTACCTTTGTCGGCATCGTATTCGGCGTTGAATTTGACCTCCAACTGGTCGAGATACTTCGGGATGTCCTGATTTGAAACGCGTGAGGTCAATTCGCTGATGTTGTTGACACTACGCTGACTGAGACCAGGTCTCTCGACCAGACTCATCTGCACACGATAGGAACGCGTCTGCACGTCATCTTCGGCCAAACGTTTCATACCACCGAGTTCACGTAGTGAATTGAAATAACCGACCATGGTCATGTATGGATCGGCAGCCGAACCGAATCGTTCGAACAACGTTTGCCCTGCCGTCAAGAATGCCGTATAGACGCGAATCAACATCGCCGGCCGGGAGCTACCCGGTGAGCAAACCCCCAAATAACGGCGTCCTGGACGATCTCGAATCGGGCGCTGTATCGAGAAAAAATTGTCCTCTACGTCCAAACCATGAGGTGGAAATACGGCGACCTGTCGCATGAACACGTTGTTGACCTGTTCCCGTGCTTTGCGCACCGTCGCGGTCGAAGCGACGATCTTGGGTCGTACGGTCACATCATCGAATTGCCAGGCGCTCAATTCGTCGATGGCGGTTTCGTATAGGCCGACCATGGTACCCAGTGGACCGCTGATCAAGTGAAATTCGTCTTGGATGATCAAATCCGGTGGTCGTATCGGTGAAATCGTTTTGACTCTGACCGCCGGCAAACTTTTTTTGGATTGATGGGAGCCATGGCAATCCGCATCGGGTAACACTAGACCATGTCTCGGGCATTCCTTGTTCACACGACCGAATAGAGTCCTAACCTGGCCACGCCAAGCCATCATGGCGAATTTGTCGACCGTGCTGATCATCATCGTCGGCGGGCGATGATAGATTTCTTCGTCGACGACCAATACCGGAATCCCCGGATGAGTTCGTTTACTGGATTTTCCTTTGGAGAATTCGCATTGGCCCTTTTTATCGCCACAATAGATGACCGTCCGTAAGGTATCCCGATCCACTTCGATGTCACGGCCCGGCGCGATTTCCGATCCGCACCAGGGACAACTCGTCAACTGTGCCGGCGACGCCAGACCGGCCGTATTCTGGCCAGGGGTACGTCTGGCCTCGATGGCACGATGACTATCCTCGGTAGTGCCCGGTGTAACCTTGTTGCCAACCCACAGGCCGATGGTAAAGGGCTCCTTGCCCAATGACTCGTCACCCTTGTCTAGGGCTTCTCGTCGTAATACGTCCATCGCGCAAATCAATGCAGTGGCCCGTTGGAATTGCTGCAAGGTCAACAAGCGTAACGTGTAACGCATGATCACCGCCAAACCACGCGAACCATCATAGCCACCCAAGTCGAGTTGCATGCGGCGAATGGCCATGGTGAACGCGGCTACGCCCAGATAGGCTTCGGTCTTACCGCCACCGGTCGGAAACCACAGCAAATCGGCATGGGCTTCGATGGGAAGGGTACGATCCGGATGCTTAGGATCGGTCAATGACGGAATGGACAGCAACAAGAAGGCGAGCTGAAAGGGCCGCCAACTGCGATTCTTGGGTATGTCGATGCTCGCCAACGTACACTCTTCCTTACGTCGCATGGCCAGTGAATAGATACTGCGCACCCGTTGAGTCGCCATGGCGCGATTGGCGAATCGAAACGCCGCCAACGCCTTTTCATTGATTTCCAAGGTGGTAATGCCTTCGCGTAGACGTTTCAATACCTCATCGCAGCGGTCCAATGCCGGATATGCTTGATCGTCATGGCCGACTACATCCTGCCCGATACGGTTACGCTGTTCGCCTATCCATTCGGCGTAGTCGTCGGTCAATGTACACAAGACTTGCGACAGCTCCGTTCTTTCGAGGGTGGCCAGCGTCTGCATGTCCAGCCAGCCGTTTTCCTGCATCTTTCGCATCGCCGGACGGTCGCTTGGATCGTCGCCCGGTGTTTCCGTCACCGGTACTTCGTATTGGGGCATGATCACGGTGCGAATCTCGGTGGCCAAAGTCACATCATCACTCAGCTCCGCATGAACCGAAACACCATGACCGACACCGAATTCGACCCGATTCCGGTAGATCATTTCCAGAGCCTCGCGCTCTTGGTCCTTGCCATTGGCATCCAGTACCGGTCTACGTCGAAAGATGGCTGGATTGGGCGAATCAGAAGGCGCACGAACGATCACTTCCGGCTGGAATAGCCAAGCGGCATCGCGATTTTCTCTCGGTTCTTCTTGGACATTGACCAAAAACAACGTCACCAAGCGATCGCCGTTGGCATTCGGGGCACGAATCGAACCTTGCAGCCTGATCTCGGGGCACTCCGGGTCCGGAGCCTGGTGGGGAATGGTGCCAGTGGTCAGAGGGAGTACCAATTTGCCGCCTCGAGGTATTCGCTGCCATACTCGAGCTCGGACTTCTTCTTGCTCCACTCGTACGACGTTACCATCGGCGTCCCGTATCTTGCGATTGATGAGTTTGGTTCGGCCACTGTCCTCACCGGACAATCGTTCGTAACGGCCGAAATGCGCTTCGACCTCAATGGCCGTCGCATCACCGGAAACACAAAACGTGAACCCCATGCTGGAAGGGATCAACGACTGATTGTTGGCAACATCGATTTCATCACCGGAATCCGACTCGGGGTCGACACGTCCCGTCGCACCGGCGAATTCTGCGCCGGGTTCGTGTTGGCCCGGTACCAAGGTATCTGCCGATTCGTCGTCAGCTTCATCGGTCAGGGAACCTTCCCAATTTTCATCGCCCCCAGATGCTTGTCTAGGTGCCAATTTGCCGACCAGATAGCGATCACGCACGCTCATGTCGACGATCTGTTCGTGTGGGCCATCCGCAGGCCCTAAGAGATCGTCCATAACCGCCAATTGCAACAATTCTCGGATATAGGCACGTTCCCGAGCGCTTTCTCCACTACCGATCACAGGGATGTCTTCGAGCCGGGTCTTCGAGATTTTCGTCAGTCCTTCGAGGAAATCGGTCCATTGCAAACGTCCTATTGTGCCCGCCCCTGGTAAGGAAAAGGGTGTATCGGTCAACGGTATCGTTTTATCGAATACCAACGATCTATCGAAATACAAGGTCGTGGTGTCGAGGTCGGAACGAATCCGCATGATTCGGGCGACCTTCGTGATGGCCTGGGTGTCGTCGATGACCAGAATCCAATCGTCTTCCCTAATCGACTGGTACAGTGAACGTTGACCTCGAAGGATCAGCACGAAGGGTTTCAGGATGGGATCGACGGGTAACGCGCGATCCACTGCTATCCAGGCATTGATGTCGGTCATTCGGTGTTTCCTTTCAGGTCGGTATCAGTTGGGCTTGGATCGTGATCCTTGGAGGCCGACATCGAGCGTTGGCGTATGGCTTTTCCCAATTCCGTGAGTCGATAGCGTTGCATTCGACTGGTGGGTTTGTCGGGCAGGGTCATTTCGATCACCTGCGCAATCAGCGCCGGTTTAAGGTAAGCATTTCGGAAGTGCTCTTCGCCTTTCAGACCCAGTGCGGCCTGAATTTGCATTCGGGACATTTCGCCGACCACGACGCGAATCATGCGCTCGACTTCCCCTGTGACTTCCCCTGTGACTTCCCCTGTGACTTCCCCTGTGACTTCGGGGGTAGTGTCGGCAATCGACCTCGATACCTCATCGGGCAAAAATAGCTCGAAAGCCTTGCGTACCCGGTCGTTGGTATAGACGGGCTCGGCGTGGCCCAATGCTTGCCATTCACGGCGCATCATGCGCAGGCCGGTGCCGGCCTGTTCGCACATGTCGATGCGGCGCAGGGCCATGGCAATGGCCGGGTTGCGCACTTCCTTCTCACCGGGTTCCAGCAGGCGGGCATCATCGCCAAAACTATCGCCGGGGTTCCACAACTCTATGCCATCGGTGAAAAATCGGATGACCGCCTTGCGGGAGTGGTCACCATAATCCTGATGTATCAACAGATTCATGGCCGCTTCACGAAATACGCGAAACCCCGCTGGGGCATCGCGGCGTTCCAGCGTGGCTGGATCGATGTCGCGGAAGGTTTTGGGCATGAAGAACAGGTATTTGGCCAACAACTGTTGCCAGCTTTGCAGGATGTTTTCTTCACACACCAGGCGATCGATCCAGCGCGTCTCCGGCATTTCATCGTGGCTGCCGTAGCCTAGAAACTGCACGTCCAAAATAGGCCGCGGCAGCAGATTACGCACCGCACGCAGAGAGCCAAACAAGCCGATGCAGGCGCGCGTGGGCAACAGTCGGCCACCGTCTTTGACCAAGTAGCCCCAGTCGTACAGAAAGTCCAAATGGGGCTGTTCCACGTCGAAGCCGGGGTTGGCGGCATGAAAGCGGTCGCGGTACCACTTGAGACTGCTACCGTGCAGGGCCTCGGCCAGGTCGACCCGCGTGAAAGGTTGACCATCCCAACGATCGGCGTTGGCATCACGCAACATGCGTTCGATGTCTCGGGGCTGGGCCTTGTAATCGCCACCACCCTTGCGAATGAAGGTTCGGCGGATGTCGCCGTCCAGATAGACCGGTTTACGGCTACGCGGGTTTTCGGCGACGTGGAAGGCCAAAACGGTCTTGCCATCTTGGATATGACGATGTTCGCTGATGTCCAAATCGTGATTGACCTTGTTGTCGGCATGTAGCACCGACAGAAAGTCGTTCTGAATCTTGTCGGGTTCGTCGACGCCACAAATCTCGAAACGCTCGCCATCCTGTTTGATACCCAACACGATCCAACCGCCATGGGTATTGGCAAACGCCGAGACGGTTTCGAAGGCGGATTTCGGCAAAGAATTACGTGCTTCCTTGAATTCGGCGTCGTTCCATTCGCCGCTTTGTAAAATTGTCTGAAGGGTTATAGGTGTACTCATCAACGGACTCATTTGGGCGTAGTACGTCTAAACCCAGAAAGTTCGAATCCTTCCGGCACTGGTTTATAAAGGTCATCTTCGCATGGCCAGCGTTTCGCACGACTCTGGAATGCCCTCAAACTATCGATGTCCAACTCGACGACTACGACATGTTCATTCTCACCACCTCGCAATCTGCAAAGATCTCTTCGATGATGAGCTTTCGCTGGAACTCGAACCCTGCTATCGCCATACTTCCTATTGTTTACCAATGCAATATGGGCATGAACATCCAAGCTGGCAGATTCGACGAGCGCCGAAAACGTTTCCAAATCCTGGTTCCACGAAAGAACCATCATGCAGTCGACATAACCCTGAAAATATTTGCGATAAGAAATGTTTTGCAATTCCGAGCAAACCAATACCCCAAAATGAAATCCTGCGTGGTCATATATGGGCTTTTGTCGATTGATGAGTCCATCGGTCCATTTCCGATCAAATAGTTTCAGCAACACTTGCTCTTCTCCGGGCGCAGGCAAGCATTTTGGCTGACGTATCTGCACCGAAGCGGGAAAGCCCAATCGATCATCCAGCAAAACCAAAACGGCTTCGCTATGAATCGAGTCCAAAGCCCCGATTTGATAGTCCAGTCCCGCAATGAGACTGATGTTCGCGTCTCGTAACATCCCCGAAACGGTATCTATCCATCTTTCGGGTAGAGAAAGTTCTGGAAGTAACAAATGGGTAGGCTTTGGATAGGCAGAAATGGCCGCATTGACGATTCTTTCGATGCGGGCATATCTATGAGGAGAAATGTCAGGGCGCCCCTTGGCTGCGGCGATATAGCTGTCGTCATTGGTCAATAAGCTACTGATACCCAATTTGATTTGCGATTTGCTTTTCGTCCCGAGCTTCGCAAACCTTTTCCCCTGATTGGTATTTTCACTTTCAGAAACGGTGGACGTGTAAACATCGAATCCGAGTAGATTTCCCCATACCCATATGCCACGCATGGCTCGGGTATATCTGGCCCAAGTCTTGGCCGGATTTTGGACACCGTTGGAAAAAATACATTGTTCGGGAAGAAACAGGGGTATCTCTTGGGTGGAATAAGGCCGAGTTGGAAATAAGTAGGGTAATAAAGAGAAATTCTTTCCTGGTTCGCCGTTTTCAGAACAACGACTATTGACTCTATTGACCCCTGAAGGATTCGGGGCGGCAGATTCGTCAAGAAAAGCACGCAAATCGATTTCAAAGTCATACAGTCCGTGTAACAGGGTTTCGTCAGCAACCAATGGACGCTGCCTTGTCGCATCTCTGCGTAAGTGATCTTTATAGGCTGCTTTTGCCCAATCGGATTCCCTCAACAAAATCGACAAGTCTTCGATTTTCTGAAAATCTATTCCCAATCCAACTTTTTCACAAACCGATAAAGCTGTTTCGGAAAGAGGCCTGATTCCACCTTTTCGTTGGCTCCATCGCAGAGACCGAGTTATGGCATCAGCACTCAGTTTTCGTACGGCATCATCTAGACCTTCCCATATTGGTTCAATATTTCCAGAGGCCTGATGACCATTGATCTTTATTGGATCGGCTTGAGTATGCTTTTTGAGCGTTCGAAGTGACGTAAAAACGGCATCCAATAATTTCGAAGCATCCACCCAATCCATCAAGGCAACGGCCAAAGACAAAAGCCTTGGCAAATAATCGATGTGGTCGAGGATCTTATCTGGGCGCAAAATGTGACTATGAGCGAACTCGTAAAATTTGATACGTTCGTCTTTCCAATCGTCAGAGCGCAAATCTCTAGCAAACATTTCCACGGCACGGAGTTGAATGGACCAACCCAAGCGACGAACCGACAAACCATCGGCACGACGCAATGTATCGGCTTCTTCGGAAGGGTGAGCAGCGGCTGTCAAAACCTTCGCGGAAGACATGGATTCCAATCCTTTCAACGAAGGCATCAACCGTCGTTCACTGGATACACTGCGAATCTGTGTTTCAATGTTGTCGAGTAAATCCAGTCCCGCTTGCCCTTGTAGGAAAAAAGCTTTTTGTTTGTTCTTCTGTAACGTTAGTTTCGTTGCGCCTTGAAACCCGCCGGGCAGTTTCAGCTCGATTTCATCCGTATTCCCCGCATTCTTGGGGAAACACACGGTACGTTCTGAAATGAACTTGAGCAGATCGTTGGTACTTCGAAGATGTCCTGGGTCGCGAAGTACCAAAAAAATATCATCGACGTAGCGGCCATAGTAAATGGGGGCCAATCCCTGTTCTATATCGCGATCCAATGAGATCAACAAAGCATTCGAAACGATCCGGGATATGGACAATCCTATTGGTAATCCACCAATTTTGATGTCTTCAGATGAGCACCCCATTTCGATGAGTTTTTCAGCCGTAAGTTTTGACCAGCTAATAAGGGCTTTGACGAATGCCTTGGTAAAGTCCAATTCCCAATCATTGAGTTCGATACCTGCCGATGCCAGAAAACGTTTATTGCTGATGAAAGAAGGATCGATTTGATGGTAGTAACTGGTGAAATCCATTGAGATGGCCACGACCGAGCTATCTCCTTCCAATTCCTCACGGATCGCATGCATTCCTCGTTCGCGCCACTTTCTATACAACCCGAAATACGGCATGAATGAGCCGATGGTCTCCAGGTGGTAACGGCCTACATTGGTTTCTATTTCTTCGGGATCAGGTCGGTAACGGCGAAGTCTCGAACCATAGGTAGATTTGGACAAAGCAGCGTCATACTTGTGACCGACCAGATTGATCCAAAGCGCCGACATCACATGCATTTCAACCGAAAAATCACCAACGAGCCTGAATTCTGGTGTGATTTCGTTGGCAATGCGAAGAAATTCAAAAGCCCTAGTTGAATCAGAAAAAAAGCAATGGCCACCCAATTCTGCCTTCTTGTCTTCTTTAGTTTTGATTCCCAATTTTTTTGCGGCGACACTAGGTGTCCCGATGTTTTCGAGCAATATGCTTTTGGCTTTCCCGGCGTGCAAGCGATCCAAGAGTTCGGACAAGTTTTCGGGCAAGTTGGCTTCGTATTCGGAAAATTGCCTTGCAATACAGATAGATCGTTCGAAATAGCAATCAGCCTTGGCTTTTCGATAGGCATAGAACAGGTCTTTCAATTCGATATCTAGCCACGATTCCCGCATTTTCATTTCCATGGGCGTCGATCCATATCAGGGTTTGGCTCTGTAACGAACCGCATCTGGTTCACCTTGTGACTCAATGTATTCGTCTTTCAAGAGTTCATCAATCGCAGAAAGCCACTCATTTGGATCGGCGCCGCAGCCGTTCAAAATAGCTGATTTGGTGAACCAGCTTTTGTGTGCTTCAAGCCAAGCAAGAATCTGATCAGATGCAATTGATCCCCACTGATTTCCAGTTTTTTGATTAGTAGTAGAGGTTTTGAACTCAGAGGGAATAGTAAAAAAATCAAAACTAAGTTGCCTGTCATGAAATTTCTTTTTTGAAAGTTTTTGCTTAGTCTTTACTTTTGTGACATTAGAACTAAATGCTTTTTGGCCCAACGTTCCCAATGATGGCAACGGAGGTATAGAGCTAAAGATTTCTTCAACAAAGTTATCGATTAACTCAGGATTTTCACTATTACGAACCTTACTAAGCAATTCATCAGCTCTAAGAATCACGGATTCATTTAATACCTCAGGTGGTGGAAAAGGAAGCTCTTTTAATTCTTTAACAAGAACTTTTGGGAACATACCCTTAGAAGACTTTGACGATATGAACGATATAAATTCAGAAGCCAAGCAGCTATTAAGATATAGCTCAAGAAAACCAAGTAATATTTCATTCCCTTTCGATTTTGGTTTAATACAAATAATACTTGGATTGTGAACGGAGTATTCCTTAAATTGTGAGGCAATAATTAATCTTGGTGGCTTGTCAACAATTTCACGAACAAGCACTCTCTTGTCATTAAACCAAGAAGGATCCAGATAGTTGGAAACCCATGGACCATAGCTAGCCCACAATCCACTCCATGTGACTTTATATCTTGAAACATCCTTCCCACGTAATTCAGGCACATAGGTTTCGTCTAACTTTTGCTCTGCATGCCATGGCTTTTCCGAAACAATTCTCTTAGCCTCCGATTCGGCCATTCTTTTTAAAAGCGCGTGTTTATCATATGGCTTATATCCCTGCTTTACAAAAAATAAATCCTCTATCGTTAATGCTCCACTTGGAATTATTACCTCACTGGAATCTATATTTGCCCAATGTGGTCTAGATAATAACTTATCCTGATCTAACTTTATTGAATCACCGATATGGCAATCAAGTGATCTTGAATAATAAAATGACTTGGAAGTGTTCTGGTTTGCTTGAAAAGTTAGAACACAGCAACGAACTGATGCGCCTCTAAAAATCTCATGCTCAGTCAAATCCGATATAGAAATAATTCGAAATGAATGACAAATATAATCTCGTATTTTTCTCGAAGAGCCGTTCAATAGTAAGGTATTAGGAAGCACTAAACCGCCCATCCCATTACATTTAAAAATGCGAGTTACTAACTCAACAAAAGCAATTGCAGTTTCGTAATCCCCAACGTATTGATAGGTAAAGTCGAACCATTTTTTGTGATCAAAATCTACAGTGCTGCCCCATGGCGGATTACCAATAACTGCATGAAACCCTTCGTTCTTGTTAGCAAAAACCTCAGGAAATTCTAATGTCCAATGAAATGGTTTATATCGTTTTTTTAACTCCAGTCCGTTAATTACTCGTTTGCGGATGTTTTCACCACTAATTAAATCACCTTTCAGATATTGATCTGCTTCAATTGCCAGAGTCATTAAGGCCGCGTCCAAGGAGTTTTCATTGCTGCCAGTTTTAATAATCTCTGCAATGAATGCGTCAGCAATCCGTTCCGGCGCTTCCAGTTTGGCTTTGGCCTCTTTATCCAATCTGGCCATCGTTTCCACGTCATGGATGTCCCGAATCGGCATCTGACGCAAGCGTTTGCGCAATTCGATGGCTTCTGCCACGGCCTGTTCGATGTTCCGGCCGAAGAGTCGCATCTGCGTGTTCTTTCGACCGGGGGTCATACTCAGTTCGGTGAGCTGATCCAGTCGATGAATGCCCAGCAAGCTGTCCCCACAGCGCAGATTGTGATCGAGAAAGCCGAACGGCCGACCTTTTGCCAGCGTCACCAACCAGATCGACAGTTTGGCCAGTTCCACCGCCAATGGATTCAAGTCCACACCGTACAAGCAGCGCTCAGCGATCAAGCGGCGGGCGATGACGATGCGTTCTTCGTCGTCTCTCGGCAAGGGCTCCTCGCCGGTCACGGCGTCGCGAACCTCGCCGTCGACCGTGACGTATTTGCCAGACGATTCCGCTTGGGTCCAGGCCTCTACCAAGCGTTCCGCCAACCAGCGGCAGACTTGCACCAAGAACGCGCCGGAGCCCATGGCCGGGTCGCAGACCTTGAGATCCAACAGTTCGGCGGCCGACTTGAGTTGCCATTCTTCTCTTGGCTTGCCTTCCGCGGGTCCGACATAGACCACGGGCGTGAGGGTCTCGGTGACGATGGCTTCGGTCAGGGATTTGGGGGTGTAATGGGTGCCGGTCTCGCGCCGGTCGGAACCGGTGGTGACCATGAACGAGCCGGCGGGATAGACCAGCGGATAACCCCAAGGATCGACACGCAGCAGGTTGGCGTAAGGTTTGACGCGATCGCGTAGCACCACGTCGGCGTGACATGCCGTCAGCAGTTTGTCGGCCAATACGTCGTCGATGGCTTTGACCAGGTCGTTACGGATACGGCTGGCCGAACTGCCGGAACGCTCACGAAGCAATTCGGCCAATTTTTCATCGCCGGTTTTTCGCGCCGTTTCCAGTTCGGTCAAGGTCACCCAAGGTGACTTGGCGCTCTTGGTGGCGTCCAATTCCAACGTGACGTCCTTGGCAGGCTTGACGGTGCGTTCCAGTAAGCCTTCGTAGACGTAGCCGATCTGCTCCACGTCCAGTGCCCGATAAGACAAGGTGCGGCCTTGGAATTGCTGGATCGCGTCCAACAGCAATAGGACGGTGCGGTTGTCGATGGGCAAAGGTTTGGCGGGATCGATGCGCCATTGGCTGTGTTTGTCACGTCCTTCCAGGAAAGGAAACCGGTCCGGATCGAACAAGGAACCACCCAAGGCCGGCATGCGCAGGTTCTCGTGTTCGATGCCGCCGTAGACGGCACGGAACAAGGCCAACAATCGCGACCAGGCGTCCCAACGGCGTTCGAGGATTTCCGCGCTGTCGGCACGCAATTGCATTCGCAACGTGGACAGAGCATAGTGGGTTTCGTAACGTTCGTCGCCCAACAGTAACAAGCCGCGTTCCTCGGCGGACAACAGGAACACCAAGCGCATCATCACCGTCAGTGCGGCTTCGTATATTTCGGCGGTCGAGACATCCGCCAACAAGGCGCGGTCACGGTCCAGATCGGCTTTGTCCAAGGCCTGAATCAAGACTTCCACCGCACGGCGGACCTGTTCGCCGAGGGCTTCGGTGACTTCGTCTTGGTGTTTCAGCGAGCGATCGAACAAAGCCGGCAGTCGTTCCGAATCGTCGACGAAGAAACGGCGAATACCGAGCAGATGCACGAAGGCTTGCAATGTGATCGGCTCCTGTCCCCACAAACGCGCATACCAGCTGGCGAAAGTGGTGACGGCGCCGACGGGTGCGTCCACCAGCATCCAACGCTCGCCATTGGTAAGCAAGCCCAATCGGCAACCGGTTTGACGGCAGAGCTGGACCATGCGTTCCGCCGGACTACTTGCCCAACCATCGCGTTTGCTGGTGGCTTCCAGATCGGTGTGGACCGGAAAAGTCTGGATCAGCATCAGTGCATTGCCACTCTGTTCGTCGACCACGGTGGCATCTGGCGCGAGTTTCACACCGTATTCGGGTAAATCGATGATCAGTTTGTCGGGAATGGCCGTGCTACGCTTCAATACGTCTCCGCGCCCATCCTCGTCCAATTCCAAACCACGGTCGAGTACCTCGGCTATCCAGGCCTGATGCAATTCAGGGAAACGCGGGTCGTCGTTCTCCAAGGCTTCTCGCCATTCTTCGTAGGCTTGGCGCAGACGTTTACGCTTGTCGACATCCAGTTGTTCTAGGCCTTGCGGGAATACCTCTTTCAGTACCGGAACCGCCAGGAACGGACCGGAAATTTCGATCAGCGACAACCATTCCGCATGTGAATCAATGAAGCTCATGCCCGATCTCCTTTTTCCATTTTAGCGGGAATCAGAAAGATGACGGCGACCGGAAAGGTACGATCATTGAAGCCGGCGTAACGGTGCTGAATGGCTTCGATTTCGCGTTGGCGTTCCTCGGGGATACGATCCAATCGTGCTTGCAATGCGCCGATGTCGCGCTTGAGCTGGGTTTTCTCGTCGTCGCTGAACATGTCGAATTGCTGAGGCTTTTCGTCTTTGTGCAATTCGGCTTGGATGGCTTTTTCGAGTTCAGACAGGACGTTGGTGATGTCTTCGATCTCTTGATTCATACGAGCATCCAATTTATTGACCAGTTGCTTGAGCTTATCCTTGGAACGAGCGTCGACGGTTTGTAGTAAGGCGTTTTCGCTTCGTTCGAAGCGGGCGTGTAACATTTGAAAAGACGCCTCATCCGCCTTGGATGGTCTGGCCTGCTCCAACCAACCCTCGACGCGCTTTACACCATCTTCTCGTTTGTAACCTTGCTCGCGCAGATAACCGCCGGCATAGGTCAATTCCTCGTGTAAACGGTGATGGTTGCCGCCGGTGATCATCAAACGAGAAATCACCACCACGGCCACCTCGTTCAGCTCGTTATCCGGAATGCTTCGCACCGTGACGCGGTGCAGCTTTTTGACGTCGTCCTGTGCCCATATTTCGGCCCTCAGCAATCGAAGACACATCTGCACCAAGCGATGATTGAGGTGGATCAGTACGACATCGTCACGGCCATTGGCGACGGCGTGATCGAACGTGATGGGGCGAGTGACTTGGGTATGGGGATGTCGCAAGCCTTCCTGGCAGCGCGCCCAAGAGCCGGCAAGTGCTGGCATCTTGAAGACGGAACCATCCGGTGCGGATGGTAACCGAACGGTTTCCAATGGCGGTTTGCCGGCCAATTTCAGCGCGGTTTTCACGGCCATTTCGATGTGAGTGGACGTGAGGTGAAAATCGTGCCGGGTCTCTAGTAATCGCTCGTGCAATTTGGCGACACGAGCTTTTAGTTCTCGCTCTGCTTTGACATATTTGCGGGCACCGGCGATCTTGGCTTCGGCGAGGCGGGTATCCAGGTCCGTGAGTGAACCTTCGATCAATCCGGCCATCTGCGGGGCGATGACCGGATTGACACTACCCATGTCGGCGCGCATCGAATCCAGTTTACGTAAGGCACGAATGATGTCTTCGCCATGGCCACCAACCTTGTCATTGCCTGAATCACCACCGTCTACGGGATGCCAGATCAACACTTCCGAATGCCGCTGACCATGTCGGTCGACACGGCCATTACGTTGCTCCATGACGTTGGGATTGTAGGGAATTTCCAGGTGGATCAAGCAATGACAGTGGTTCTGCAAGTCGATACCTTCGGAAGCCGCATCGGTGGCGAGCAGGATACGTACGGCGGAATCGTGAGGTGAGGTTTGGAAGGCCGCTTTGACTCTCTCACGCTCATCGTGATCCATGCCACCATGAAGGATCTCCAGACGCTCACCGCCAAAACCATTACTGGCAAGGATTTCATGCAACCATTGATGGGTGGTGCGGTATTCCGTGAAGAGGATGACACGGTTGTCGTTCCAATCGCCATGGGCCTTGAGATGTTCTTTACACCATTCGAGGACGCTATTGGCTTTGGAATCGGCTTGATTCTTGGCCCGTTGCGCCCAGGACCTGAGTTGATCCAAAAGCTTACGTTGCTCCGGAGTCAATTCGGGCGCACGCCGAGAGGCTTCTTCGACGGCTTCTGATTGCGCATTCTCGTAATCCTGGTCGTTGGCGTAATCTTCTTCGACCTTGAGTATCGCCTTGTACAAGATGCGTTCAGCCATTGCATCGCGCTTTTGCTTAGTGACACTGCCGGACAGCGTGGCAATGTGTTTTTCGAGGGTAGAGGCAAATGCCGCTGGCGATGAAAACAGGCGTTTCTTTAGCACGCGATTCGTGAAGGCCGTACCGAATGCATCACCATTTTGAGCTGCTGATTTTTCTCGGCTGGCACAATATTCGTTGAGCTTCTGATGAATGGCCCTTTCCTCGTCGGTATAGGCCACCAACAACGATTGTAATACCCGCTTGGGATAGATTGGATTTCCATCGGCATCGACCAGATCGCTTTTGAGGCGACGGATCATCACTTGCGAGAGGCGCTTTTCGTCTGGCAGGATATTGCGTGCGAAGCGCTGGTCGTCGAGGAGTTCCAATAGCGAGGTGAACGATTCGGTGTAACCGTTGTGCGGCGTAGCCGTCAGGAACAACCGATGCTGGAAGTGGGGTCCGATGGCGCGAATGAAACGGGTGCGTTGGCTTTCCAGGGCATAATGCGCGCCGGCCGAAGGAGCAACGTTGTGCGCTTCGTCGACGACCAAGATGTCGAATTTTCTAGGGAAACCGATGTGCGGTGGCAGGACGTCACGCATCAAACGCAACCCTTCACCCGTCTTCGCCCAGTCCATGGATGTGATGAGCCGGGGATTAGATGTCCAGGGATTGGCGTGAATGCCCCGATCACGACGTAGCTGCTTGATATAGGCCGTATCGACTATCTGGAATTCGAGACCAAATTTCTCGAGCATCTCGACACGCCATTTTTCTTGCAGGGATGCCGGGCAGACGATCAAGACGGTACGCGCCCGATGTCTGAGCAGTAATTCCTGAATGACCAAACCAGCCTCGATGGTCTTACCCAAACCCACGTCATCGGCGATCAACAGATTGACGCGGGCCATGTCGATGGCCCTGACCAGCGGATCGAGCTGGAAGTCTTCGATGCTGACACCGCTTCGGAATGGTGCTTGTAGGAATCCACGATCGGCGTTGGTTGCAGCGCCCCAACGCACCGCGTCGAGAAAGGCTTCCAACGTATCGGGATCGTCCTGACCGGAAATCGAAGGCAAACCAGCTCTCTCTATGGTGTGGGCACCAGGTTCGATTTCCCAGATGACTTCCAATTCCTCGCCGAGACCATCTTCATCGATGGACGACAAAGTCACTAGATTCTGTTGAGCGTGGTTGGTCGCCAATTGCGATGAGACCACATCAGCTACGACCCATTGTCGGCGTCGGACTTCCACCAATTGGCCTGGTTCGGGTGGTGTGGCGTAGATTCTAGAGTTTTCGTCGACCGCTTGATTCATGAGTTCCATCTGTGTCTTCTTCATTATCGTCATTTTTTGGTCGGAGACTGGGTGTGGCCCCGTTCCTTATGGTGTCAATGACCGTTTTGAGGGCATTGGCTGCCATTTCTGGGCGTTCGTGCTCCCAAATACGAATCACGGTCCAGCCGATTTCCTTCAATTTGGCATCGGTATCGACATCTCGAGCCCGATTGGCTTCGATCTTCTGCTGCCAAAACTCCGAATAGCTCTTGGGCCAACTCGCATGTTCCGGGCAACCATGCCAGAAACAGCCATCGACGTACACCGCGATCTTGAGCTTGGTGAATGCTACGTCTGCAATACGACGTGGTTTCTTCAGCACCTGGAAATTGACTCGGTAACGTAGTCCCAAACGATGCAGTTCCCGTCTCAAAGCCATTTCGGCTTTGGTGCCCGTCTGACGGACCTTAGTCATCCGACGGCTGGCTTCTGGCGATGAGGCTTTGATTCGTCCCATCCAGACCGACCGAGTTTATCAGTTAGAGTTGACTGCCGACAAATGAGTGGTGATGCTCTTGGCTATCGCACGCCCAAGCTCGACGGGGACTGCATTGCCTATCATACGTCCCAAAGCCTTGAAGCTGACTTGGTCTTCTTCAGGTAAGAAAGCGTAGTCTTTCGGGAAACTTTGAAGGATGGCCGCTTCTCTGAGGGAAATTGCACGATCCTGTTCGGGGTGACCAAAACGCCCGTTACCGAAGCCATAACATTGGGTGGTCATGGTCGGCGATGGTTTTTCCCATTCCATTCGACCATAGACACTTGGATAGGTCTTGCCTGTCTTGGCTTTGTGACAATCGGCCCTCAGATGTTCTGGCCAGTCGCGCCAAGTGCCACCGGGTTTGGAAATACGAATCCGTTGAAGATTTTTATCCGAAAGTGTCGATGCAATATGCAACTTATCGTCGGGATGAGACGCTCCGGCCTCAATGGCCGGCATATTGCCAATGGCTTCTTCGACAGTGATTGGCTTTGGATGAGTGGGGGCGATCATTCGGATTTCGCCGAATCTTGAAGCCAGGAGCACCATGCGGCGCCGAGATTGAGGAACCCCGTAAAGCGAACTATCCACGACGTCGTACCAGACGTGGTAACCCAAATTCTGCAATTCCGTTACGAAATCATGGAAAACCTGATGCCTGACGACTGTCGGGACGTTTTCCATGGTGATGACATCGGGGTGGGATTCTCTGACCAAGCGTCCGAATTGATAGAGCAGTCCCCATTTTCCGTCGATTCCGTCCGACTCGTAACGCTGAGCATAAGTTGAAAAAGGTTGACAAGGCGCGCAACCCGCGAGGATTTTCAGTTCGGAATTCCCAAACAGTTCATTGATATCCTCGGCCGTGACTTGGCTTATGTCGCGCTTTAAAAACTTGGCAGTGTTGTTCGTCTCGTAGGGAAAACGGCAAGTGGGATCCAGATCGATCCCCGCTACGACGGGAATCCCTTCCAAGGTGAAACCGTGCGTGAGCCCGCCTGCTCCACAGAAGAGATCGACGCAAGCCAAATTTACTGGATAGTCATCGCTCGTCATTGTATTACGTGCATTCCAAAATCAGTTTGATTGTACTTTCAATATCTAAAATTTTAGAAATATACATCAATATGTGACATGAGATGAAACTGAATATGTAATTGCTTGTTTTTTAGTGTACCTCATCGTTGTAAACGGCAAAAATCACATTGTGGTGTCCCCAGCGTCAGAATGGTTGTCGCCTCAGAAACTGCGCCAAATTCCAAGCTTTCTGTTCAGATAATGGAACCCTCAAGCCTATTCTCCCGGATTAGCGGTCATTGCGCACCGGCCTTATCCGAACCAGCCTCATCAACCAATGAGTCCTCATCCTTGGAAAGTTTCGCTGACTCATCCAATAGTCCTGATTCTTGTCGGGCCAATCGCACTTCCTCTCCATGTCCTTGTTCGTACGCTGCTTGATGCGCATGCCGTTCCATCGTCACAATTTTATTGGCTAGCCGCTGCAACCGCTGCTGCCACTCTAGGCGTGCTGCAATGCAATGTTTGTTGGAGATGACCTGGCACAGCCACAATGTGTCCATCACGATCATCAATTGATCCAGTAAACGAATCAGCTCGACGAATTGGGCAATCTGCGGCGAGGCAATCTTGGCCACAAATTCCCTGGGGTGCGTGTAAGTCGGCGTTTCAGTAATGCCGTTGTCGGCCTTGAGTTTTTCCAGCCGACTTTTTTCCTGCTGTAGTTGCTCCGCGCATTCCGCAATCATCTGACTGACAATATTCTCGATTTCATCGACCGTTTCCTCCCGGCCGATGATGCGCAGTATCACGTCGATCGCATACAAGGACACCATCAGTCGATGATAGCTATCACGGATGACCCGAATGGCTTGTTCGCTGTTGATGCTAAACGTACGCTCAAATATCGGGCGACTAATGGCGCGACGCTGGGCTGGTTTGGGCTGTGGAGCTGTTTCGGACATGACCGTTTCCTGATGTGGACGAATGGTTCATGATCGTATGCCAATTTTTTTTCGACCTTTCTGCAATAAAGGTCGAATTCGTCCTTTATTGCAAGATCACTTCAAAAAATCTCTGTTTCAATACCCGCCAACGGAATCAGTTGGTCATCGGCCTTTCGCTTCTTCCCAGACTTTCTCGGCTGATCTTTCATGATCGCCTTGATCCGACTTCGGTCGGCGTTCCGCTTTTAAGCGGCGACGGTGGTTGTCCATCGGCGTGTCAGGTGCGTCAAGCCTGATGTGATGTTTGTAATTTAGATTTTCATCCTGTCTGGGAGTACATATTCCTAGCCGGGAATGTACCTGCCGGATGTGACCCATCGCCGCGCAGGTGGGTTCTATTTTCCATTGTCGGGCGCGGCCGATAGGAGGACATCATCATGGCCAATCGTGGTGTAAACAAAGTCATCTTGCTGGGCCATCTCGGTGTCGATCCGGATGTTCGCTTCATGCCGAACAACGGCGGCAAAGTCGTGGCGGTGCGTTTGGCAACCAGTGAGATTTGGAAAGATGCCAAAAACGCCAAACAGGAACGTACCGAATGGCATCGGGTCGTGTTTTTCAAAAAACTGGCCGATACCGCCGAGCAGTATCTCAGCAAAGGCAGCAAGATCTATGTGGAAGGCAGTCTTCGTACCCAGCAATGGGATAAGAACGGCGAAAAGCGTTACCGCACGGAAGTGGTGGTGCATGACTTGCAACTGCTCGATCGCCCAACAGCGCCTGCATCTGTAAATGGTTCATCATCGAGCCCGGTAACGGATGACGCCGATTGGGATGACGAGTATGCCGACATGCCGCTCAACTAAACCCAGGCGATAAATGAACGGCCGCAACAGCGGATAAATTTTAACTTACTGCCGACCAGCTTTTGCCATTTCGGCTTTCCAACCCAAAGGGGACGACTATCCCCGTTGGGGCCATGGCGTTCCCATTTATTAAGGAGATCACCCATGAGCAATCAAAATCGAAATTATCCTGCGAAGTCTCGCGACTTACCCATGCCGATGGCAGCCCAACAAGGCTATGGCATTTCTGAGCAATCCTGGAAGGTACTGACCGAAGTCACCTTTCCCACGGCGAAAACCCCGGAAGCTATTCTGATGGCGCTGGATTATTGCAAGGCCCGCAAGCTAGACATCTTCAAAAAGCCGGTACATATCGTGCCGATGTGGAGTGCCGCCTTGGGCCGCAATGTCGAAACCGTCTGGCCGTCCATTATGGAAATTCAGACGACCGCGTCTCGGACCGGTGTTTGGGCTGGCATGGATAGACCCGTCTGGGGCCCGGATGTCACCAAGACCTTTACCGGTCGCTACAAGGACGATAACGAGCAATGGCAAGAATCCAGTGTCACCGTGACTTTTCCTGAGTGGGTGGCGGTTACTGTTTATCGGATTGTCGCCGGCAAACGTTGTGCCTTTACCGAGGAAGTCTATTGGCTCGAAGCCTACAGCACGGCCGGCGGTAAAAACTCGCAAGTGCCAACCGCGATGTGGATCAAACGCCCCAAAGGGCAATTGGCCAAATGCGGTAAAGCAGCGTCGCTCAGGGCAGCGTTCCCGGAGGAATGCGGTTATGCCGCCGAGGAAATGGATGGCAAAACCTTAGACGACATTGCAGACGGTCGTGTGATCGATGGTAGTGCCAGTGTTGTGAATGCAGCCGAGTTTGGCAGTGACGATCACGTTTTGGGAGATGATTCAGGCGTTAACGCAAACCGCGTCATCAATCTGTCGAAAATCCATCCCAAGGTGCAAAAAGCCGTTGCGGAACTGGTTAGACGGACTGCGGCGGCTGGTGCCTGGAAAGCGGCCTACGACTATGCCAACCAGAAGTTCAAAGGCATTGATCTGACCTTTGCCTTGGCCGAGTTGGACAAGGTATCGGAGGTCGACCCCAGAGCAACGGCAGCCTTGAGCCAAACCGACAGTACCGGTATGCCGCCATTGTCACCCAAAGAAATGGCCATGAATCAGGCCCGTCAAACCTTGGGTAACACCGCCTAGTGGCTTTGCAGTCTCAATTTTCCTAACCACCCGCTAGGGCGTCATGATTCGCCCACTGGGTCGGACATGACGCTCTTCAATTATCAGGAGAGATCATGAACGCAATCGATCAATCATTGAACCGGCTGCCCTGTCATACCGACTGGCGGCGTTACGACTCACCCACGGTGATTCGCCGGCATGGGCGCGGCTTTTTAGAACGTAACTTTAAACCGGGCCTAGCCGTGGCAGAGATCGACAAACCTTCTAAATCTGAATTACACAATTTGGTGGAAAGCTTTGGCGGCTTGGTGTTGCCAACCCCAGATGCCGTGTTGTTGCTATTTGCCGATTTCCATTGGGCCAGGCGCTGTGAACAGCATTTAACCCAGCGCGGCGTGCCTTCGTTGCGGTTAGGCTGTCACATTCAGTTGCCGGAATCCTGGCAATGAAAATCGTCAACGTTTCGCAACGTTCCGATGCCTGGCGGCAATGGCGTTCACAAGGTGTCAGCGCCAGTGAAGCGGCCATCGTCATGAACCGCTCGCCCTATAAAACCCCTTGGCGGCTCTGGGCAGAGAAGATCGGCCTAGTGCTGGAAGCCAGCCTGGACAACAACCCGTTGATCCGCGCTGGCATCCAGCAAGAGCCCGCGGCTCTGCACCGCTTCGAGGATAAACACGATCTGATGTTGTTGCCGCTGTGCGGCGAGTCGGAACAGTATCCCTTGATGCGGGCCTCGTTCGACGGCTTGTCCGAAGCGAATGAGCCGGTGGAAATCAAATGTCCGCATGAGACCACGTTTTTGGATGTGCTGTTGAACCGGGAAGCATCGGCGGCCTATCAGTTGTATTGGTGCCAGGTGCAACAGCAACTGCTGGTCGCCGAAGCCGAACGCGGCTTTTTGTTTTTCTACCACCAAGGCCAGGATGTGGAATTCGAGATTCAGCGCGATGAGACTTTTCTCACCACCCTGGTCGATTCCGCGATGGACTTCTGGTCGGCGGTCAAATCGAAAAAGGAACCGATTAAGGATCCCGAACGCGATTTGTACTTACCCAAAGGTGAGGCAGAACGGCAATGGCAACAGCTGGCGGCAACGTATCGGCAGCGGGCGTTGACTATCCAAGATCTCAAAAGCCAACTCAACCAGTTGGAGGATGAGCAGTCGAGCATTGAAAACACCTTGGTGGCCTTGATGGGCGATTACGTGGCTGCGGAGCATTCCGGGTTACGCATCAGCCGCTTTCAAAGCCAGGGTGCTATCGATTACAAGGCAGCACTTCAAACCTTGCAACCGGATGTTCAGTCTGCGGCCCTGGAAGTCTATCGTAAATCGTCGGCCACGCGAGTTCGTGTGACCTGCCGAGAAGACGACGGCAAACATGCCGAAGTGCCATTCGATGCCCAAGCCCTGAAATATCTGGCGAGTGTGGACTTTTGGTTTTGATGGTTCGTTTCAAGACATCCTGTAACCCAAGCGGTTA
Organism: Methylomonas sp.; assembly: GCF_023228165.1. GTDB lineage: Bacteria > Pseudomonadota > Gammaproteobacteria > Methylococcales > Methylomonadaceae > Methylomonas. The sequence continues at coordinate 34,215 of NZ_JALOBS010000037.1, forward strand.
CGGGATGTTTATTCATTGACGGCAGGATCGGTTCAGGTCGGGCATGTCGGTTTTAGGCTGGGCTTTCAAAAAAAGTCCAACCCAAAACTCGCATCGTTCAGGCATTCCCTTCGTGGAATCCCGAATCCGGTTTCGACCGGCGTTCCGTTGTTAAGCGGCATGAGCGTTTGTCTCGTGTGCCAGGTGCGTCAAGCCTGGTGTTTTTGTTTGTCCCGTTGGGGTTCATCACCCTTGCGGGACTCGGTGACCCTTTTTATCTATTGAAGGAGGTCATCATGAATCACGACTTTTGGAAAACCTTGCACGGCTGGTTGAACGTTGCCAATAGCGACGACATCCAGGCCAAAAGGCGGTTGCTGCTGGAGATGCACCGTCAAATCTCGGACCCCGGTTTGAGAAGCGACATTCAGCGCATTGTTCGTTTGATGGATCGGGAGCTGTTGGCTCGCGCCGAATGGGCGATGTACTGCGTCATGCAGTTACGTTAATTTTTTCTCCCCTGGTTTACCAGGTCTTTACTCACCCGTTGGGGCTCATCACCCCTCGGGGCCGGTGTGCCCCTTGTCATTTGAGGCTAGTCCTCGAGGAGCTCACCATGTATCAATCCTATTCCATCGCCGACACCTTCGGCATTCAGGCCCCGGCATCCATGAAAGTGGAAGGCTTTATTCCGGCCAATAACCTTTATGTGCCAACAAAAAAGCCGTACGTGTTTCGCAAGGATCACTTGCGCGATGTGTTGGCGTTTTTAGGTGCCCACAATGGCGACGGCTTATATCTGACCGGTCCCACCGGTTCCGGTAAAACCTCGTTGTTGGAACAAGTTGCGGCGCGCCTGCATTGGGGCATACATTCAGTCACCGGCCACGGTCGATTGGAACTCAACGATCTGCTCGGCCAGTACATGCTGGTCGACGGCGGCGCGATGAAGTGGATCGATGGTCCGTTGACCCTGGCAGTTCGTCTGGGCCATATATTGTTGATCAACGAGATCGATGCCATAGATCCGGCCGAGCTGATTGGCTTGAATGAAATCGTTGAAGGAAAACCTCTAACGATTCCGCAAACCGGCGATGTGATTGCTCCGCATCCCAAGTTTCGTTTGGTCGCAACCGGCAATAGTGCTGGGTTTGGCGATCAGTCGGGCTTGTACCAAGGTGTGTTGCGTCAAAATTTGGCTTTTCTCGATCGTTTTAGATTAATGGAAGTCGGGTACCCCGAGCCGGAAGACGAAATGAAGCTATTGGCTGATGTGGTGCCGACCATGCCGGAATCGGTACGGGAAAGCATGATCAAAGTCGCTAACCAGATTCGCAAAGTCTTTATCGGCGGTGCGGATGGCGGCGGCATGTTATCGGTGACCCTATCCACACGCGGTTTAGTGCGTTGGGCATCGTTGGTCGCCACATTCAAAAGTGCGCCGAATGCCTTGGCTTATTCGCTGGATCGGGCTTTGACCTTTCGTGCCGAACCCGCCGAACGCGAAGCGATTCATCGCATCGCCAAGGATGTGTTTGGGGACGATTGGGCAGTCTAGCCATGGCGGCCTGGACTTTATACCGTCACCGTAATGCTGACGGCAGTTCCAAAGACTGGGCGGTTACCACTCATGCCGACGGTTCGATCTCGACGCGTTGGGGCAAGACGGCTTCTCGTCTGCCGACCATCAACACGCGAACCGGAATACGCCAGCATGATATGGAACGGCAAAAGCAAGCCAAAGGCTATGTGTTTGTCGGCGAAGTCGAAATCGATGCTGATGGCAACATACACCTGCCCCGTTCCACGCCGATAGCCGTTCCGGTACACGTGTCGACAGAAACCCCGCCGGTCGGGGTCGACAAGCTGTATTGGCATGTCGATTGCCGTGCTGGGCACGCTACGTTGCTCGACATGGGCATCGCGCTACGGCGTTGGTTGGGCGATCTGGATGCCTGGTCTCAGGCTCATGGACTGACTGCAAGTGACTGGTCTGGCTGGCAACGGCTGATCGATGTCAGCCTGGGCGAGGAAGCCTTCGATCTCAGCGGACAAATCCACCGTGAACACGGGGTGTTGCCTTGGCTGTGGTTGATAGCCTTGAAGCTGGCCGATTTTCCCGGCGTCTCGGTCGGCATTGCCACCGAAAGCGGCCGCGACGTGTCGGCGGACCTCAGGGCTGAAACCGAGGTATTGGCGTTATTCGATACCAACATCGAAGTGCTTAGACCGTTGGCCGAAAGCCTGGGGCTTTTGAAACCCCGACTCGATCTGGCGTTGGCCATGGCGGATCACACCGATCATTGGTTTTGATTGGCTGACGGCCCAGCCGTTTTGCCCTGTATCGCGTTCGATGCAGGTTTTTAACACTCACCCGGAAGGGGCCATTCGCCCCTGCGGGGTCAGTGTGCCTTCTTCCATAGGAGGTTCACATGACACAAACTCAACTCATTTTGGATCAAGTGGTCTTGATCAAAGTCGACGCCACGATTTACGGCGCACGCAAAAAGCTCAACAAAGAGGATCTGGTACTGGCCGACGGTAGCAAGTTGCCACCGGAGGATTTGGCCAGTTTGGGCTCGAAACGCTTGCTCGATCCGGACCGGCTATCGGTGTTCAACCGTCTGAAGAAGGAAGCCGAACGCATTTGTTTGCGCGTCGGCACCCGATTTCTAGGCGGATTCATCGTACCGGCCGCAGCAGCGGCGCGGGTCACGGCGGAACTGGATCGTATCGCCGGTGACTTTGCCGAGGCACGGGCAGAGTTTTTGGATGGTTACGATGCGGCGGTACAAGACTGGATGGTCAAACATCCGGAATTTGCCGGCATCATCGAAAAGGCCATCGACTCGGTGGTTTTGGTCGCCACCCGCTTGACCTTTGATTATCTGGTGGTCTCGGTCGCTTTACCCGAACAGTTGCCGAAACAGGAGGTCGAACGCCTGGAAAGCAAAATCGGTTCGTTGAGCGAGCAGATGTTCCATGAAATTTCGGTGGACGCCAACTTGCTGGTCGAGCAATCGTTACTCGGTAAGGAACAAGTCACCCGCAACGCGCTCAGGCCGATCAAACGCATCCGCGACAAGCTCGATGGTTTGAGTTTTCTCGATTATCGCGTGGCGCCAGTGATAACCACCATTGACGACTTGCTCGGCAAAATCCCGAATAGGGGTACGATCGAAGGCAGTTTGCTGCAGGAAATCCTCGCCACGGCGATGCTGTTGTCCGATCCGGATAAAACCCGGCGGCACGGTGAAGGTTTATTGACGGCGCAAGTGCCGGCAATCCGGACTGATGCCGATACCCATGTTGACGTTGATGATGAAGTATCCGTTGATCAATCGGAACTCGAATCATCAGTACTGCTAGCATTACCCGCTCCAGTGATTGTTGAGAACGTTGCAGACGATCCGGACTTTTCCGATCTGTTTGATGGCATCTTTGACGATGAGCTCGAAGTGGAATCGGCATCCGATAACTGGGCGTTGGATGTTTTGCTGGATAAAAGTCAATCCAATCTGGAAACCGATAGCGATGCGGCTAGATACGAACACTCGGAAAACGCAGCGGAACCGGCAACGGTGGCGGCGGGCGACGATGAGGAAACGGACGATTCCGACCAGGACTACTGGTTCTGATCTGACGCCATTTAACCATTCACCCACGGGGGCAAAGTCATGTCCCACTGGGATCATGGTTTGCCCTCCACAATTGGAGCACACCATGAAAAATAGAACCTTACACAACGCATTCCCCATCGTTGCGGCAGCCATTGGCAATCGCTTTGGGGTCAAAGTCCGTGTCGGCGGTGATAAAGCCGAAACCGATGGCCAAACCATTTGGCTGCCAGGCTATGGGGGCGACGATCCGGATTACCAGGATGTTGCCTGGGGCCTGTTGGCCCACGAAGCGGCACATATTCGCTATTCGGATTTTACGCTGAGCTATGGCAGTTCGGTATTACGCCGGCGCTTATGCAATGCGATTGAAGATATCCGCATCGAGCACGAACTGGCCAAGGACTTTCCGGGTACACGACTGACGATACGAACCGTGATTGAAAATATGATTGCCAAAGGCGACTTTGTCGCCAGCCGTATCGATGATCATCCGGCCAATATTTTGTACAGCTTTGTTTTGAAGAGTCTGCGAGCCAGGGTGTTGGGTCAAACGGCGTTACGGCCGTTGGTTGAACAAACCGAAATTGCATTGAAGGCAACCTTTCCCATCGGCGCGGTGACGCGGCTTAAAGGCTTGCTGTCCGAAGTACCGGATGACTTGCAATCGGAGTCCGATTGCCTGCAATTGACTGATCGCATCCTGGCCATGATTGAGCAGGAATTCGCGCAACAAAGGCAACGCAATCAGGCAAGGCCATCGGCAGATGAGGAAAATATGCCCGAATCGGATGATACGGATCAGGACGGTGAAACAGCTGACTTGGATGGTTCGAACTCCTCGGATTCCGAAGATGACGTGGATCCCGATGAACGTTTACCAAACGACACTGATGACGAATCGTCTTCAGAATTCGGTGGTAACGATGCATCGAATCCGGAAAATCCTGACGAAGAACCGACAACATCTTCCGATAGCGCTCCATCCAATCCGCAAGATGAGGATGAAGAAAATACAGAGATTACCGACCCGATGGGCGTCTTGCAAACCCTGTTGTCCGCCGGAGACGGTGACATCGAGCAGGATTTATTCGAATCCCTGAAATCGGCTTTGTCATTGGCCGCGGAAAATGAATCGGAATTGCTGATGCCCAGTGGCCACGAGCCACCAATGGATGAGCGAGCCGGAGCGGTTTTACTGCGCAAGGTGCAAGGCGAATCAGGGAAAATCCGCGCCGCGTTGCAAGGCATCGTCCAATCGCAAACCCTAAGCCGCACGCAACACGCTTGTCGTGGCAGCCGGTTGGACAGCAAACGTTTACACCGCTTACCACTCGGCGAAACCAAGCTGTTTCAGCGCAAGCAGTCCAAGGTGGCACCCAATACGGCCATCCATCTGTTACTCGATAAATCCGAAAGCATGGGTTATCAGGTGGCCGATAGCCAAGGCCAACCGATGGGATCGCGAATGCCGATTGCGTTGGAAGCGACTTTGGCGCTGGCATTGGCCTTTGAAGGGATTCCGGGGGTTAGTCCTGGCGTCACTGCCTTTCCCGGTCATCAAGATGACTCGGTTTTTCGGCTGCTTGAGCATGGCCAACGCGTGAATGCCCGCACCGGTGCCTTTTCGCTGGCTGCTACGGGTAGTACGCCGATGACGGAAGCGATTTGGTTTGGTGCAGCGTCACTGCTGCGTTGCCGGGAACCCCGTAAAGTGTTGCTGGTGATGACCGATGGTCAACCCAACGATACCCTCAGCACGCTGGAACTGTTGCAGCGTTGTCGGGATAGCGGTATTGAAACGGTCGGCGTAGGTTTGGGACTGGATGTCAGTCATCTATTCCAGATTGCCATCACCATTAACGACCTTTCAGAGCTGAGAGCGCAATTGTTCGGGCTCTCGAAAGCGGTGTTGTTGGCGGCGTAATCCTCAGTCCGTTATCCGTAGCCCAATCCTTGGCTTAATGCCTTGGATTGTGGCTACGGGTAGCTGAATGCAACCGCAGTTTGTCGAATGCACTCACTTACTGGAGCCCATTCGACAAACAGACATTTCATGCGTTCTTTCCGAAGAATGCTGAATCCGACTTCGGTCGGCGTTCCGTCTTTAGGCGGCGAACACGTTAAACCGTGATCGTGTCGGGTACGTTAAGCCCGATGTAAATCGCAGTGGTTCTACCCACTGCAAATCAAAACCCGCTTCGGGCGACCATCGCCCGGCCGGGTGCTGTTCATTCGAAGTGTTTTCTTAAATTTTTAAAGGAGAACTTCAATGAACTTTATTTTCGGCATCATCTTATTGGCGATGTTCATCCTTGCCTTGCGAGTGATTTGGGCAACGGCGTTGCAAATGCTGGGCGCGTTGAAACACACAGCTCAAACGTTTCACCGTTATCGCGCGCAGCGTTTGGCGCGACACCGGCTACCGGTGATCATGCCTCGTAACAGAGAAGACTTGGATTGGTTGGCGATATCGGATTCGGTGCGCCAGGAAATTCAGACGCGCAATCACGGTTTCAATCGAGAGGCGGTCCGACTGGAAGCACAATTACAGGCCAAGTTAAAAACGATCGAAATCTACGAAGCGGATATTCAAATAGCCAAACTGGAACGGGAATTATTGAAGATCAAACCAGTGATCGAAAGTCCCGAGCCTGAAGTCAAAAAATCTCGGCGCTCGAAAAAGCAATCGGCTGCGGTTGCAAACGTAGTGGCCCAGAAAGTTCCGCATCAGGTATCCCAACTTCGGGCAGCACTGAAAGGCAACGGTTTATCGACGCCAGTCAGTGAGTCTGTCCGCCATTGAAAACCTCAAGCGTCGCGCCGGTTTGTGTCATTACGGTGCGTACCTGCTTGGCCAAATCATTCTTAGGTTCGTCGAAACGAAAGCCGTCCGGCAGCAATGATTGGAGATCGTCAAAGGTTTCCCGTCGCAATTGCCGGATATTGATCAATAACTCCCAGGCTCGCTTCGGATCGTCGATGTTTTGCAAAACATCGGCTTCCGCAACATCCAGTTTGGTCAAAATTGTTTTGCAAAGATTTAACGCATTCAGTCTGGGAGCAAGCGGTATTGCCATCGATTTTCGTACTGGTTGCGTGCTCTCGGTCTGCTTAGGACTGAGAAAATCAAAAATGCGAAAAATATCGTCAATCATGGCTTTTTCTCTGCTTTTTAGTGATTTTTAGCCACCATATACCGATTTTTGTGTGAATTCAACCCAGCTGTGCGAGCCATTTTCCGGCATTAATCAGCGTTCTTTACCTGCAGGAACATCATCTTGTCGGGTGGTCGTTCCTGCGTTTTTTGGAGGAATTGACCATGTCATCGATAGTAGAAAATGGCATTTGCCATTCGCATACTCAAATTAATGCGGCTCGCTATTTGAATGAGTACCGCTGTCCTTACTGCCAGACCGAATGGGAGGATGTGTGGGATTGCGGCTGTAATGATCGTTGCCCGGACTGCAATAAGGAAATCGAGCCTTATGAAAGCGCATTGATCGAGGGTGAATCGGGGGAAACCGAATTGCCAGTCGAAGAACCAGCCTTGGCCAATGCCAAATCGGAATGTATGAATCGACGTTTCGTAGTGTCCTACGAGATCGATAATGTCCACCGGGTGATGGTAGGTATCTCCGCGGATAGTCCCGAAGCGGCATAACAGGTTGCCGAACAGGCATTCAACGATGCCACGATTTGGGATGACACCGCTGCCATGCCGTTATTGTCCGATGAATATCATGAAGCTGAGGGTGAAAGCCTAGTCTGGGAAAGCGTTGCCGTTGCACAGTTGCCGGAACCGGATTATTCGGTACGGCAATTGAAGAAAGAGCAAGCCGCCATGCAAGTTTGCCGAGGCTTGATTGAAGCCTATCAACAAGGCGAAGCCGCCAGTGGCAGTATCGATTGGGAGGATTTGGATCAGTTAATCCCTCAGGCATTACAAGCCTTGGGAAAACCTGTTCTGGAAATCCAATCCTGAAAACTGCGCGCTGAAATTTTTATGCGCACACTTTGTACAAGCCTGAGTTAGCCAAGTCATTCGATTCGGCGCTCATTTTTATCAACCCACACGGGAATGTCCTATTCCCGCTGGGGAATCGTGATGTTCCCGCTATTTCATTGAGGACAACATCATGAATCAAATCTTTGAACACACCTTCGGCACGGGTCATTGCATTCAATATCAGCGTTTGCCATCCGGCACCTGTTATCACGCCGACACACCGGAGCCGGTGGTCGAGTTGTTGGAACAACTTCGCCATAGCCGGCGCAAAATCCGGTTGTATTACGGCGATACCCAAACCGGCCAGTCCTGGCACGATGAACACGATGTCATCGGCTGGATTGGTCGCTCGATGGGCACGATCAAAGTGCCGTTGTTGATCGAACCCGGTGACATCGGTGGTCCGGCATTACTGGATCAGTGCATCGTCCGTATCGACAGTCCACGCCAGGTCCTTTACCAACACGATGATTTTGGGGTTGGCACAGTAGAACTGGTGAAAGGCGAGCTTAACCGCTTGCCTTGGGAAATCTGGATCGATGGCAGCGTGCATGCCCGATTCAAAGCAAAAACCGAAGCCCGGCAGTATCAGGACTTCATTCAAGGTAAGCGGTTCGCGTTGATCTGATACGCCGTTTTCATTTTTGACACTCGGTTAAGCCGAGTTTTTCACTGTACCCCTGCGGGATGATTCTATCCCGCCAGGGATAAATCGGTCGTCAGGGGCTTTTTTGGAGAATACCATGACAGACCCTTATCAATACTACCCCACGCCAGAAGCACTGAGTCGTAAAGCTTGGGCGATGTTCAAGAACCAGCAATTCGTTCGGGTATTAGAGCCTTCAGCAGGCGAAGGACATTTGCTGCGTCCAGGACCATACCAGTACGGTAAACGTTTGCCGATCGATTGCATTGAAATTGATATCCGCAAACACGCGGTTCTGCGCGATGAAGGCTTTGCGGTGGTGGGGATGGATTTTCTGCAGTTTCAAAGCGGCAGTGTCTATTCTCACATCATCATGAATCCCCCGTTTGCCGAAGGCGCCAAACATGTGTTGAAGGCTTGGGAGATATTGTTTGACGGTGAAATCGTCGCCATTCTCAATGCCGAAACCGTGCGCAATCCGTTTTCGAAAGAACGCCAGCTGTTATTGCGTTTAATTGAGCAGCATGGCGAGGTCGAGTTTCTGCCAGAAATGTTCGCCGGCGAGGAAGCCGAACGCAAAACGCCGGTCGATGTGGCCCTGGTCTGGTTGAAAAAAACTTCGACGTTCGAACAGGACATCCTCGGCAGTATTCTGGACGATTTGCGCCAGGATCGCCGGGAGGCCGACCATGTGGCGGGCGATTTTCAACTGCCCCATGAGTTGGCCTTGCCGAATGCCTTCATCGATAACGCGGTGTTGATGTTCAATGCCGCGGTCGAAGCAGCGCGACAGGCCGTGGTCAGTGAAGCCCGTGCCAGCCGTTATCGGACCATGCTGGGCAAAACCCTCGGCGAACTGAGCGGTGGCGGTATCAGCAGTGAAGACGAGTCGTCTTCGGATGCGGTGAAGCGAACGCTGTTTAAACGCTATCACGATCTGAAGAATCGGGCCTGGGCGAGCATCTTACGCTCGACACAGGTCACTTCGCGCTTGTCATCGGCGGCGCAGAAACGCTTGGAATCGGATTTCGAAACGGTGAAGTCCTTGGAATTTACCGTGCCGAATATCTATGGCTTTCTGCAAGGCATCATCGATCAGCAAGGTGAAATTCAACTGAGCATGGTGTGCGATGTGTTCGATCTGATCACTCGCTATTACAGCGATAACGCGGTGTTTTACATGGGTTGGAAATCCAACGATAAACATCGCTCGTTGGGCATGCGGATCAAAACCACTCGGTTCGTTCTGCCAGGGCACAAAGTCGAGTCCTATCACAATAGCCTGAACTGGGAGTCAGAACGTCTGTTAGCGGATTTCGACAAGGTGTTTGCCTTGCTCGATGGCAAGACCGAAGCGGACGTGAGTTTGGTGTCGGTGTTTCGACAGCATTTTCACGAACTTCGAGTTGGAAAACGGATTGGTGGCAGTTATTTTGACGTTCGCTATTATCCGGGCATCGGCACCATTCACTTTTTCCCGAAAAGCAAAACCTTGATCGATCGTATGAACCGTTGGGTTGGACGTCAGCGCCGCTGGTTACCGCCTGTAGATACTCAAGCCGGACAAGGTTTCTGGCAGCAGTTCGAACAGGCAGAGAACTTAGCTCGGGCGTTTCACACCGAAGTGAACAAGCAGTGTCCACGCAGTAGCCGGCATGTCCATTTCGATCCCTTTTGGGCGATCAAATACGGCGGTGAATCGGAACGGGAAAAAGGCCATCGCCTGTTAACCCAGGCGATGAGCACGGTACTTGCCAGCCGAGGCATCGATCCCGATGCGGTATTGGAAAACGAACAATCCAGCTTGCTGGAATGGACGGGCTCATTACCCTCTTCTACTGATCTGGCTTTGGCATCGTAATCCGGTGTTAGATCGGGACTTAACTTAACCACTGGCCTAGCCAGTATTACCCGCCTCGAGGAGATGATCCGTTCTCCCCGTCGGGGTTGGACTGTGTCGTTTCCTCGGGGCTTTTTTATTCGAGGAAACCCATTCCCAAACACCTGACGCAAGAGAGGCGTCAACTTAAGTTTTATTAGCGAAGGATGCTTCAGCGGACGGCCAACGTTTGCGGGCATCGCTGACAACGCTTTGCACATTTTTGACAACCCTTCCGGAGAAAGTCCATCCCGGAAGGGGGCGGCTTTCTCCAAATTTTAAGATTACCGGAGAAAGCCCATGTTATACATTCGAGGAACCAATAATCGTTACCGTATCGCCGATGAACAGGATGTCATCTTGGAGGCCATTCAGATCTACAACCGCACGTTCAGTCGAGGCGAAGCCTTGACCAGTCCGGACAAGGCGAAGGACTGTATTAAATTGAAATTGGCGCCGTATGAGCACGAAGTATTTCTGTGTCTGTTCTTAGACAATCAACATCGGGTCATCGCTTGCGATGAATTATTCCGGGGTACGATTGATGGCGCTAGCGTGTATCCGCGCGAAGTGGTCAAAGCCTCGCTGCACTATAATGCGGCCGCGTTAATTATTGCGCATAACCACCCGTCCGGCATTAGTGACCCCAGTCAGGCCGATCGCGTGATTACAGCAAAACTTAAAGAAGCCTTGGCCTTGATTGACGTTCGCGTACTTGATCACTTCATCGTCGGCGAAACCGTGTATTCCTTTGCGGAGCATGGCTTGTTGTGAAAAGGTATTAGCGCCGAAACTATTCCTCGGTATCCAAGGCAAGCATATGTATGAACGAAGTTGAGCAATGGATTCGCCATTGGTAACCATGAGGCGGCATTGATGCGACTTCGTATAATGAAATAAAACCCACGTCTCTCCAGGATCAGAAGCTAAACATTGCTCTGGTTTCTGGGGAGACTAACTCGATTAACGGTCGGTCGTCATTTAGCTCAATCGACCTATTTTTGCCACTTGCGATTCTCCAAAGATACCAGTCTTTCGA
>NZ_JALOBS010000014.1 GCF_023228165.1 Methylomonas sp.
GAGGATTTTTTTGCCTCATTTTTGGAGACCGCTATGTCGGATTTTGACGCGGCCATTGAGCGCGCCGTTTTTATTGTCAGCCTGAATGCTGGTGTTCGGAAAATATCGGCTTTTTCAGGGACGACTATTTAATAACTAACGGAGAATAAGGATGAATAGTATTAATCCAGTATTTAGAGCAATTAAGAAGTTTTTCTTGCTGTCGGTGCTTTTGAGTTTCATACCGGCGGTTTATGCCAAGGACAGGGATTGTTGGGTGGAGTTTTTTCAGGGTAGTCAATATAGCGGTGATCATTTTCGACTCGACGGTCCTGCCCAATTGGCAAACCTGCATAATGTGCAAGGAAGAAATTGGGAGTTGGATATCGACAGCCTTAAAGTCGGCCCCAAGGCCAGAGTGACCGTATTTGAGAATACCAATTTTAAATTGACTTTAAAAGAAATGGAGAAATACCCGGAACTGCTTCGCTCCTTGGGGTTAACGGAAAAAGACGCCATGGAAGATAAGGAGCTTATCTTTAGGGCAAATGCCAAGATACACGATCTCAGCGACTTCAATTTCCGCAAGAAAATCCGCTCTTTAAAAATCGACTGCAAATAACAGTCATTTATAAAGAAATAGTTAGGGTTAAGGATGATTAACTAAACGGCCCTGCAGGTGTTCTCGCAGCCGGGCTATCTGGGTTTCGGCCTCCGGTTTGGTATAGGCGCTGGCTGCGAATTTGCCCCAGATCGGACCTGGCCAGGCAATATCGGCCCGATAGCGAACCACATGATGGAGATGCAATTGCGGTACCAGATTGCCGATGGCGGCAATATTTAGCTTATCCGGTCGGTAAATCGCTACCAGTGCTTCCGCCAACCAACAGGACTCGTCCAGCAATTGCTGTCTGTCGCCGGCCGCTAGTTGATATATTTCCGTGACGTCGTGGCGCCGCGGTACCAGGATTAGCCAGGGATATTGACAGTCATTCATCAGTAAAATTTTGCACAACGCGAAATGGCCGACATCTAGACAGTCTTGTTCTAAGCGCGGGTGTAACTGAAATAGGTTCATGATGGCGATTAACGGCAAATAAATTAGGCAAAATTTTACCGGACATACCTGGATTTAACCACGCCGGATGGTTATGCGCCAAGCAAGCAGTTGAAACATAAGGTAGATTAAGGATAATAACCACCCACAACTATAACAATAAAGGTGGCACTATGTCGGCCCAAGGTATTCTTGCTCCATATCAGCTCAGTAAGCTTAAGCTTTCGGTTTCGTTTCGTTTTCTGTTAAGCCTTTATGCCATCATACCGCTGTGTCTGGTGGCGCTGTGGTTGGATCAATACGGTTTTCGGCATGCCTTGCGCGACATGCTGCCCAGTAGCCCCAGCCATTTTCTGCTGTTTCAGGTCTTGTTCGGCACCCCGCATATTATTGCCAGTAGTTTGCTGCTGTTCGGGCACGTGGATTATGTCAATACCTTCAAAAATAAACTGTTGGGTATGACCTTGTTTATTGCCGTGTTCTTTGGCATAGGCAGTTTGTTTATTCCTTACCGAGTGTTGTACATCATTAGCGCCAGCTGGACAGTTTATCACGTGTTAAAGCAGCAACACGGCGTTGCCAAGGCGGTGTGCCGTTTACCGAGTTGGGCGTTTTATTTGCAACTGTGGCTGAGCGTCAGTGCGGGTATTTTTATTTACATGGGGATTTTTTTAAAAAATAGCCTCACATCCCTGCAAGCGGACCTAGTCTTGCAGATCGCCAGTGGCTTAACCGCAGTCTTGTTAATTTCCACGCTGGTTTGCCAAAAATATGTGCCGAGTCGATTCGGGGTGTATTTTTTATGGGCCAACACCCTATTGGTGGTGGCGAGCTGGTATGTGTTCAGTCAGCAGTATTATTTTTTGGCAATCCTGATGCCGCGACTGGTACACGACATTACCGCCTACAGTTTTTACGTCAGCCATGATGTTAACCGGCACGGCGACCAGCCGCAAAACGCCCTGTTCAGGCTGGCGGCCTGGTGCCATTTGCCGGTAGCATTGGTATTGCCGGTGCTATCGTTTTTATTGACTTATTTATTACAGGTTTACGGCGACGATTTAGTCAACGTGATCTTGCAAACATTGTTTTCCACCCAAATATACAAAGCGGTAACCTTGGGCTTGATAGGTTACCTGGCCTTGATGCATTACTACACCGAGGCCTTTGTTTGGGCGGCGGGGTCACCGTTGCGGCGCTATATACGTTTTAGCGGGATTTGATCATTATTTCGACTGGGTATTTTGCTCAAGTCGTTCGCGGGTCAAAAATTTCGGATAGGTTAGACCATACCAGCTGGTGACATGTAAAAAGCGGCGGGCAGGGGTTTTGATCAGTAGTAATAGCAAACCGATAGAATATAAACACCATACGGCAGCCCATTCGTTCATATTGTTGGTGGTCAAAAAGGCCAATAAGGGGCCGGTATTGAGATGGTAAAGTACCAGCTTCCAGGAGCCGTAAATCAGCGGTAGCAAAAAGGCCGCATAAACGTAGCTATTGGCCATTTCAATACTGCCGCTGGCCGGAATGGCCCAGGCAATATGCCATTGGCCTGAGGTCGAGCAGATTTGTTGCCCGCAAAACGGCATGCTGAATTTGATGTCGGTACCGGGCAAAAACTGGTAAGACCTGTCATAGCAAAAACTGGTCCAGTCGAAAGGATAAATACGCATCATGAAAATGGTGGCGGCGGCAAAACACAAGCCATACACATAGGGTGCAATACGCTGCCGTAAGGGTTGCGGGATGAAATGCATGGTGACCGCGTTGACGAAAAACGGCTGGAAAGCAATGTGCATGTAACCCAGGAAGGTGGCAATCTGATTGTTCGGATTAAAGCACTCGTCAATCACCGTGTAGGTATACGCCTGCAGCAATTCCATCAAGGAAAAATAAGCCAAGGCCAGACACAGCACCTTGGATTCCCCTTGACGATAAAAATAAACAGTACTTGCAAAGCCGGTAACCGCCAGCACCGCCGATGCCTCTCCACTCCAACACATAACCCCTCCCGGGATCGAAACTTTTTAAAATTAGAATCCGCCGCAAACTCGGATCCTGTATCGGAGTTTGGAACAGGACGATGTTATCCGGCTTAACGGCCGATTGCTGTTTTGGGATTGGGGTCAGCCAAGTGTGCCAAAGGTGAGCAATTGTTTGCTTCGCTCGGGCCCCTAGATGATGGTTGGAAGGCGGCGAGGGGAGCGGCGAGATTTACAAAGCTTATTTCTCGCCATGTTAAGCATCATTAATTGGATTGTTAATCTTCGACCGTAAATCCAACCTTAATGGTGACCTGCCAGTGCGCGACTTTGCCGTTTTCGATATGGCCGCGAGTTTCCACCACCTCAAACCAGCGCATATTTTTAATGGTTTGGCCGGCTTTGGCGACGGCGGTTTCGATGGCATGTTGAATACCGGCACTGGAAGAACCGGTCAATTCGACTTTTTTGTATACATGTTCAGACATAATAATCTCCTCGATTTAGGAATGAAATAGAGCTTGATAGGCGCGGGCCGCGGCTTGCGGCTCGTGGTCGAAGACCCCGCCTATCACCGCCAGTAAGTCTGCACCCGCAGCAATTAACTGTCCACCGTTTTCCGGCAGTATGCCGCCAATGGCGACTATCGGCAGGTTTAACAGTTGTTTAGCCTGGGTTAAGGTGGCCGGATCGGCGGGTGCCGCCAACGGCTTGGAGCCGGACGGAAAGAAGCGGCCGAAAGCCACATAATCCGCGCCATGCTCGGCAGCAACACCGGCTTTGTTTACATCGTTATAACACGATACGCCGATAATGGCATTAGCCCCCAATTGGTGCCTGGCTTCGGCGATATCGCCGTCATCCCTACCCAGATGCACGCCGTCGGCACCGACTTTCAAGCTCAACTCCACGCTATCGTTGATCAGTAACGGTGCTTGATAGGCATGGCAAAGCGTTAATAATTGGCGAGCCAAACCTTCTGCGTCGAGCGGCTGTTTATCGCGATATTGAATCACCCCGGCGCCGCCTTTTAAGGCCGCTTCTACCTCGCGCAGGACTTGTTCGAGGGATTTGTGTTCGGGCTGGGTGATGGCATACAAGCCGCGTTTAGGAAAATTCATGCATCCATCCAGAATAAACGCTTGGGATTGTATTGGCCTTTGCCGGGCAGATAGGCGGCGGCTAAGCTTTGCCAGGTAAATTCCTGGGCTTCATTGACCGCGGTAAATACATCCAGCCCTTGGGCAAGCAGGGCGGCAATGGCGCTGGCCAGCGTACAGCCTGAACCGTGATATTGGTGCGGCAGCCGTTGCCAGTTAAAGGTTTCGCTCAAATTATCCGGCATGAACAAACGGTTATGCACCAGCTCGGAATGTTCATGGGTGCCGGTGATTAACACGTTTTGGGCGCCTTTGGCTCGCAGCAGCCGGGCGCAGTCGCTTAAATCATCAACACCCGCCAGTCTGCGCGCTTCGTCGCTATTCGGTGTCAATACCGTAGTTAACGGCAGTAGCTCTTCGGTGATGGTGGTTATCAGTTGCCGGCTGGCCAGTTCGGTACCGCCGCCCGCGGCCAAGACCGGGTCGAGTACCACCGGAATATCCGGACATTGCTGCAAAATCCGTTGTATGGCCAGTGCGGCATCTTGATGACCCAACAAGCCGATCTTGATGGACGAAACCTTGAAATCATTCAGCAGGGTTTCCGCCTGACTGATGATGTCTGCGGGCCGCTGCGGCAGTAATTTTTTGACATTGCGGCTGTCCTGTTCGGTCAATGCCGTAATCACACTGGCGGCATGGCAATGGTGGCTGGCGATGGTTTCGATGTCGGCTTGTATGCCGGCACCGCCACTGGGATCATGCCCGGAAAAGCACAGCACGATAGGGCGGTTTGTAGTCATGAGCCGGCTCCGTTCAGCAATTGCAAAAATTCCTGCTCGCTAACGATGTTAACCCCTTTATCGCGGGCGGCATTCAGTTTGTTGGCGCCCACATTATCGCCGGCTACCAGGTAATCGGTTTTGGCCGATACCGAACTACCGATTTTGGCACCTTTGGCTTTGGCTTGTTTACTGAGGTCATCGCGGTTGCCGCTATGCAAGGTACCGGTGAATACCAAGGTTTTGCCCGCCAACGGATGGGATAAATCATCTTGTTGATGTTGAGTGCTCCGCAGATTAAATCCCAGTGCCATCAGCTTATCGAACAAAGGTTTGATGGTCTTAAAGCCTTCGGTAATGACGGTCGCGGTTTTTTCGGCAAAACCCTCGATGGCTACGATATCGTCCTCGCTGAGTGAGAAAATGTCCGTCAGGGCGTGATGGCTGAGCAAGCGTTCGCAATTACCGAGGCCCATTCTAAACACACCGAAAGCAGCCAAAAAACGCCAGTCCTCCACGGCTTCCGTGCGGCTCCGCAGCAGTTGATCGACCAGATTCTGCGATTGCTTGGGACCAAAGCCCATGCTTTCGAATTGCTCGGCGCTTAACGCATAAATTTCGTCAACCCGGCGAATACCGTATTCATACAGCTTTTTGATACTGGCGGCGCCGAAACCGTCGTTGTTTTTCAGTACCCGGAAAAAATGCTCCATGCTGTTGCTAATCTGAGCCGGGCAGGCGAGGTTGTTGGGACAGATCAAGTAATCGTTGTCCCAGATCAAGGTATGGTTGCAACTGGGACAACGCTCGGGTACTTGCGGTTCGGCGGGACGTATTACGTGCTCTATTTTAGGAATCACTTCGCCGGAGCGGGCCAGCTGGATGATCGCGCCGGGGCCTATGCCTTTATCCAGCACCATTTTGTAATGATGGGCCGTGGCCCGTGACAGCAGCGCGCCGCTGAGACGCACCGGTTCAAGCTCGGCGACCGGCGTAATGCGTCCGGATCGCGACGTTTGCGGCGTAACGCTTAACACTTCGACTTCAGCCGTTTGCAAATTTTCCTTGTAGGCCAATTGCCAGCGGTGATGGTGGCGGGTGGCGCCCATGTGACTTTTCAGTTCTTCGTCGACGATTTCCAGAATCACGCCGTCGACATCGTAATCCACTTTATGCCATATGCTTTTGACGATATTTTCGAAGTCGCTGCTTAAGGTTTCCCATGCCCCGAGCCAGCTAGGCAGTATGGCAAAGGGATAAAACACCGCGGCATGGTCCTTGATGGCGGATTCGGCGTGTTCATCCAGTTCTTTCTCCTTGATGACGCTGGCCTGAAAGTTACGGGCGTTATCGAAATACGCGGCAAGATGCGCGTCGAAGTAACTACGGGACACCACGATTTCACCCGCGCCCAAGCCGCGTCGACCGTGATCGGCAATCTGCAGGCCGCGATCAAAGACCCGGCTGATATCCTGGCCCTTGCGGCCGTCGCCGCGAGTGTAGAGCATTTCGCCGTCATCATAGGCCGCATAGCCGTCCAGTTTTGGGGTGACCTTAAACGTCAGCTCGGCAAAATTTTTACCCAGCTCCTGGGCGGCTTTTTCGATACGGACGGCCCAGCGTTCCACATCCTCGAAGGTATAAGCCTTATCGGTGGATAGCATAATCGCCGGTAAATCCACGGTTTTACCGGCGAAAACCGGTTCAGGCTCCACTACCTGTAATAAGGGATGTCGAGGGTTACGTTTTTTCAGCTCCGCCAGATAAATAAAATCGTAATCGGCATCGCTGATAATCGGTTCTCCGCCACGGTACAAGGCATTGGCGTATTGCAAAAAAGCCGTCAATTCGGAATCGCTGGCGGTTAAGATAGAACCTGGGTCATTACATAGCTGGCAAAAACGATGTTCGCTTAAAGCGTCAAAGCTTAGGGATGCTTGTGCGATTAGGTTTTTCTGAGGAGTGGTAAGCATGTTGGGCCAAGCAAAATCTGTCAGGCCGGGAATTATAGAGGATTTGACCAAAAAAAAGGCGGATGAGTAAACTCACCCGCCAAGAGACCTATCTTTCAAGAGGATATGCCAACGGTAGGAAAACGATGACATGGGTAATATTCTAGGCGGAATCGTTCGCGGGATATTGACGTAGGTCAATGTTTAACGAGGTTGAGATAAGTTATTCGGTACGGCAGCTTTTGCACAGACCATGGATCTCGATGGTCTTGCGCTGCGGGCTGAACAAAGCGCTTTGCATTTCATCGGCAAGTGCTGAAAACACCTGAGACGCCGAACGCTCCTCCACATTATGGCAAGCGGTGCAGATCAATAATAATTGGTCGTGACGGGTGCCGGAACTGCGGCACCCCACGAAAGCATTCAAGCTTTCTACGCGATGAATCAAGCCTTGCTCTAGTAAAAAATCCAAAGCACGATAAACTGTAGCGGGTTTGGCAGCATCATTAACCGGACGGAGCATGTCCAGTAAGTCGTAGGCTTTGATGGCTTTATGGCTGTTCCAGATCAATTCCAGGATTTTGTGACGAATAGGCGTTAATTGCACGCCTCGTCTGATACACAGGTCTTCCGCAGTCGAAATGGCATGTCGGATGCACTGATTGTGGTCATGTTCCGCTGTTTGATCGGATATCGTAAATCGAGCAGTCATTTTAAAAGAGTGATCAAGTTCATCAACAACCTCGGGAAATCGCTTCATAGTGAAACCTGGCGTCTTCGGTCGGGTTTTTGGTAAAGCGTAATCTGAGGGAATTTCGTGAAATTTCGGGCAAATTCTTGATATTGATTATAATCAATCCCAGGAAGGGCACATCTAATTAATTGCAAAAGTTACGGAATGTTTAATGTTTAAAGTGAACTATCGCTTATATCCGGGCTACGGGAGTTTTACATGAAAGCGACCAGCTTTCTATTGTTTAGCATTCTTTGGTTGATGTTGGTCGGATTGTCTTTTTACTATCAAGTGGAAGACGACAAAAAATACGGTCAAAAAATTGCCTATAAGCAAGCGGAGATGTTTTTTCAACATATCGTATTGATGCGGCAATGGAATGCCGACCATGGCGGCGTGTATGTACCCGTGACTGAACAGAATCAACCCAACCCCTATCTGAGAATGCCCGATCGGGATGTTACGACTAGCGAAGGCCGAAAGTTGACTTTGGTTAACCCGGCGTTGATGACGCGGCAACTGGCGGAAATGGAGGAAAATCATAGCGGTATTCGGTTTCATATCACCAGCTTAAAGCCCTTGCGGCCCGAAAATAAAGCCGATGACTGGGAAATCAAGGCCTTACAGACTTTGCACCAGGGCCGGAAATCGTATGAAGAATTGACCAATATTGGCGATCAAAGCTATTTTCGTTACATGGGGGCGCTAATTTTAGAGTCGCCATGTTTGAAATGCCATACCGGGCCCGATTTTAAAGTCGGCGATGTTCGAGGCGGCATCAGCGTCAGCATACCCAGTTCCAGTATTAATGATTTTCTATCCGTGCGCCTGGAATGGTTGAAGCAATCCCATCTATTGATCGCGGCAATAGGATTAATGGCTTTATTGATTGCCTATTGGGCTCAGGAGAGGCTGAATAAGCGCCTGACCAAGGCGCGCAGTCATCTGCAACTGGCTTATCTGGACTCGCTAACCTTGTTGCCTAACAGGCGATATTACGATGCATTTGTCAGGCGGGAATGGAAACGCGCCACTCGACATCATTATCCGTTATCGATGATCATGATCGATATCGACTTTTTTAAAGCTTACAACGATAACCTGGGGCATGTCGAAGGTGATCAATGTTTAAGACAAGTAGCCCGTACCTTAAGGCGCTATTTTAGACGCTCCGGCGATTTGATTGCCCGTTACGGCGGTGAGGAATTTTGCGTGGTGGCGGCCTGCGATTCGTTGCAAATCATGCAATTGGCTGAAATTTTACGGATGGCCGTCGAGAGTATGAAATTGCCCCACCCCGAATCCAAAATCTCGCAATACGTCACTATCAGCCTGGGTGTGGCAACTTTGATACCTAGAGAAAATATCGAGTTCGGCGATTTATTATTGCACGCGGACCGTGCTTTATATGACGCCAAGCACTCAGGCAGAAACCGGGTCGAAAAATATAGAGGTTAAAGGATTGCCAAGCCGCACGCTTTTATTGCGCTCACCAAGCCTCCCGCCTACTACCAACCGGCATGGATGCAGGTAGTAGGAGGAGGAGGGCTTGTTGTGAATAGTTACGACTTTTCCAACAACTGCGCATGGGCTGCGGCCAGTCGCGCGACCGGAATTCTGGGCGCAGAACAAGATACATAATTCAAGCCCAACCCATGCACGAATTGAATGGAGCGCGGGTGGCCGCCGTGTTCGCCGCATATGCCCACTTTTAACGCCGGCCTTTGTTGGCGGCCCCATTCCACCGCCATCTTCATTAGCTTGCCCAAGCCTTGAATGTCCAGGGTTTCGAATGGGTTATCCTGCAACAGGCCGGAATCTTCATAAAGAGGTAGAAACTTATTTTCCGCGTCCTCTCTGGAGAAGGAGAAAGTCGCCTGAGTCAGGTCATTGGTGCCGAACGAAAAGAAATCGGCAATTTCAGCCAGACTATCGGCGCGGGTGCATGCACGTACGGTTTCGATCATGGTGCCGAATTTGAATTTCAGGCTGATTTTATATTGCGCTTCCACCTCGGCCTGAATCTCATCAACATACTGCTTCACTTTTTTCAACTCCTGTACGGTGATGACCTGCGGCACCATGATTTCCGGTTCGACCGGGATACGCTGTTTGACACAACGGGCTGCCGCTTCCAGAATCGAGCGTATCTGCATTTTATAGATTTCCGGATAACTCATGCCCAACCGCACGCCGCGATGGCCCAGCATGGGGTTGACTTCGTACAACTCCAACACTTTATCCAGCATCATTTGCTTTTTAGCGATGGCTTCCAGAATCACTTCTTCGTTCAGCAAATTAAACGGTGCCGGTAACTCGGCATGGCCGGTCAGGGTGTCCAAGGTGACGCGCTGGCCTTTAACGATAGTCAGATAATGTCTCAGGGAATCGATGTCTTCCAGCAACTGGTGCTCATTGGGCAAAAATTCGTGCATGGGCGGGTCGAGCAGGCGAACGGTGACCGGATACGGTGACATCGCTTCAAATAGTTGCTCGAAATCGTCGCGTTGTATCGGGAACAGTTTTGCCAGCGCGGCTTCGCGTTCCTCGGTGTCATTGGCCAGAATCATATCGATAACCAGCGGCAAGCGATCGACCGCATTAAACATCCGTTCGGTACGGCACAAACCGATTCCCTTGGCACCATATTCCGCCGCCAGTTTAGCCATGACGGGGGTGTCGGCATTGGCATGTACGCGCAGGCGGGCGTTTTCGTCCGCCCAGCTCAACAGGATTTTAAGTTCCTGAGAAAAAGTGGGTTTGATGGTCGGAATGCGTCCCAAAAAGATATCACCTGTGCTGCCGTCGATGGTGATTAAATCGCCCTCTTTGATATGAATATCGCCGACAATGGCTAATCGGGCCCGCACGTCGACGCGTATATCTTCCGCGCCGGCCACGCAAGCCTTACCCATGCCGCGGGCAACCACCGCCGCATGCGAGGTTTTACCGCCGCGGCTGGTCAAAATACCTTGGGCGGCGAAAAAGCCGTGGATATCCTCGGGTTTGGTTTCCTCGCGCAATAAAATCAGGTCGGCGCCGGTTTTGCCTAGACGCACCGCTGTATCCGCGTCGAATACGCATTTGCCGCAGGCTGCTCCCGGGGAGGCCGGTAAACCTTGGGCAATGGCGGCTTGACCGTGATCGAGGGTCAATTGCGGATGCAGCAGTTGTTCCAGCAATTCTGGATTGATGCGGAGCAGGGCGCGTTCCTTGCCGATTAAGCCTTCGTTGACCATGTCTATAGACGTTTTAACCATGGCAGCCGCATTCATTTTACCGTTACGGGTTTGCAAGCAATACAACACACCGCGCTCTATGGTGTATTCATAATCTTGTACTTCCTGGTAATGCGCTTCCAGTTTGTTACGCAGTTCGACCAGCTGCCGATATTGCTCGGGCATTTCCTTGGCCATTTCTTGCACTGGCTTGGGGGTGCGGATGCCGGCCACCACGTCTTCGCCCTGGGCATTGACCAGATATTCGCCGTACATTTCGTTTTCGCCGGTGCCGGGGTTGCGGGTGAAACCCACCCCGGTAGCACAGTCGTCGCCCATGTTACCGAATACCATGGTGACGATATTCACGGCAGTGCCGCTGGCCATATCCGGCGTGATATGAAATTCGCGGCGATAATCCACCGCGCGGCGTCCCAGCCAGGAATTGAATACCGCTTTGATGGAAATTTCCAGTTGCTCGTAGACATCCTCGGGGAAAGGCCGCCCGGTTTCGTCTTTGACGACTTGCAGGAACAACTCGCTGATCTCCTGCAACTGATCGGCACTTAAAGCTACATCGGCCTTGATGCCGGCATTGCGTTTCACGGCTTGAAAATGCAGGTCGAATTTTTCGTCGTCAATGCCCAGCGCCACTTTGCCAAACAATTGAATAAAACGCCGATAGGCATCATAAACAAAGCGCGGGTCGTCGGTCATTTCGATCAGACCGGCCAGGGTTTGCTTGTTTAAACCCAGGTTGAGAATAGTGTCCATCATGCCGGGCATCGAAATCGCGGAACCGGAACGCACCGATACTAACAAGGGGTTGTTGGTACAGCCGAACAGCTTGCCGGTGGCCTGTTCGATGGCGGTAATTTGCTGGCGAACTTCCTCCATCAGGTCAACCGGCAGCTGTTTGTTTTCCAGGTATTGCAAACAGGTGGCAGTAGTAATGACGAAGCCCGGCGGTACGTTGAGCCCCATTTGCGTCATTTCGCAAAGGTTGGCACCCTTGCCGCCTAATAACGCCTTGTCTTTACCATTGCCTTTGTCAAATGAGAAGCTGTATTTTGGGTCCATTGCGTACCTTAATAAATGTTGTGGAAAGGTGACCCGATTATAAACGCACTGACTCGGCTTGTTTGATTTTGTTTGACGTTAGCGGTGTTTGGATCGCGTTTATTTCAACAGGTCAACAGCTCAACCGTTGCCATTCTCTACGTCAATTAATCCACAAAAACGCCAAGCAGAGGCAAATATTTCTTACCCCAACCCGTGTGAGCCGCCTGTTGGCTATTTCTCGGTGACTGAGTGGTCTGCCAGATTGACGATATAGTGTTTCTCCAGTTCGTTTTCGATCAAAATTTCCTGGTTGCCCGGCAATAACTCCAGGCGGGTAAAGAATACCTCCTGTACGTCTGTTTCCTTGCCCTCGATATAGTTAATCGGGTAGGCTCGAACATGCCAAAGCATTTGCCCGGTTTTCTGATCAAGCGCGATCAAAAATCCGCTTTTTTGTTCAAAGCCCAATTTATTGCCCTGGCGCAATTCCTTGTAAACCACGCCGTCGACCGTGATGGGTTCGAGTTCCGGCGGTAAGCGCCGGCGTCTGCTACCGATTGTATTCATGGTTTTGCTCTCCGCTTGCTTGAGTTCGTGTTCGCCGGTCGTCGCTTGCTGTTGCGCGCTGTCGGAACAGGCGGATGCGGAACCCATAACCGTCAAAATTAAAATAAGGAAAAAACGCTTGAAACTTAGCACATTGGTTTCTCGGTTCATTACGGGTTCGCGAAAGTCTATGGCTTTTTCAAAACCGCCTGGATTTTTCCCTTGGTCAGGGCGCCGTTGACATTCGCGGCATAAAAGCCCCAGTTATCGGCGTTTTCGAGCGCTTTGTCGGCGGGAAAACTGCCGGCGTTCGGTTTCAGGCCGGATTCGCTATAAAAATGATCCTTGGTCTTGATTTCCCGGTGCGAAAGCTCGTGCACAATGGTGATCGCCCATTCCAGCTTAGTCCCGGACCGTCCCAGCAAGACTTTTTCCACATAGATGACGTGTAGTTTTTCGTCGTGCACCAAGGCATAGGTGGTTTTCCAGAGATTAGGCTGGGTACTTCGATCCACGGTGTCGTCCGAGAATATCAGTTGGTTGGAATTGCAGACGTCACGTATCTTCTTGAAGCCCGCGGTCAATTTTTCGATCAGCTCATCGAGCTTGGCATCGTCGGTATTTTCGTCCGCGAACCATCGGCTCACCAAATTACGGTCTTTTTTGACCTTATTTTTGGCCGAGGCCAGACTGATCAGGACTTTTTGGCACCATGTCAGCGCGTCTTGGGTGCCCGCCGACATTTTATTCATATTGCCCGAGCTGAAAATCTCGGTCGTATGGGCCAGCTTTGATTTAAGTTCTACCTTATTCAGTCCGTTAAATTCATCGTAGGTCCAGTTGGCGTAGCGTTTCGGTGGCGAGCAGACCCAGATGCTTTGCGCGCCGCGTTTGCTGATAAAGTAAACATGCCTGAGAAATTTAAGCGCCGCGGCCCGATCCTGTAATTTGTTGGCAGCGTCTTGTTTAGCGGCCTCGAGAACGGCGTCTGCTTCCACGCTGCGGCTGGTTTTGGCGGCACCTTTCGGGTATTTGATGTCGTTTTGTAATTTGGTCAGGCTGGACGCCTCGGCATCGTTCAAACCGTCGTCGCCCATGAGTTTTTTGATTTTAGTCTTTAGAAAATTGTCCCAGTCTTTTTCGAAGGTTTCTTTCTTGATGACATCCTGGGTTTTGCGATAAGCGTCGGTAAAGGTTTCTATCATGGCCAACCCCTCAATAATCCGTTAAATACCCGCAGCTAACGGTTGCGGCTTATGGCTTAACATAGACGCATTGTTAGCTAAAGTCAAAGGCGTGAATGCCCGGCTTATTCACTTGGACCTGCGGAGTTTGGGGGGCGATGATTTTGTCTTGATGCCGTTATATTTGGTAGTAAAGGGGCGTTTATTTGGCTGCGACTTATCCAACGGATTTTCAGCCATCTTGGGCTGATAACTGGGGATTAGATGCTGTTTACCATTGCCGATCAAATCAGCTCGCCCCATGTCTTTTAATGCCTCCCGTAACAACGGCCAGTTTTTCGGGTCGTGATAACGTAAAAACGCTTTATGAATACGCCGTTGCTTGACGCTACGCGGAATCGGCATGTCCGGCACGTTGCGACCGACTTTATGCAGCGTATCCTTGCCGGAATGGTACATGGCGGTGGCTATAGACATCGGTGACGGCAAAAATGCCTGCACCTGATCGGCTCTAAAGCCGTTCCGTTTCAGCCATAAGGCCAGATTTAGCATGTCTTTATCTTCGGTGCCGGGATGGGCGGCTATGAAGTAGGGGATCAAATACTGTTCTTTACCGGCTTCCTTGGAAAACTTATCGAACATCTGCTTGAAGCGATCGTAACTCCCCATGCCCGGTTTCATCATTTTCGACAGTGGGCCTTGTTCGGTGTGTTCGGGAGCGATTTTCAGATAACCGCCGACATGATGCGTAACCAATTCCTTGACGTATTCCGGCGTCTCCACGGCAAGGTCGTAACGCAAACCGGAAGCGATAAAGATTTTTTTGATGCCCGGTAACTTCCTGGCCCGGCGATATAGTTTCACCAGCGGGGTTTGGTCGGTATTCAAATTTTGGCAAATGCCGGGGTAGACGCAGGAAGGCTTACGGCAGGAGGCTTCGATTTCAGGGTCCTTGCAAGCCAGTCTCCACATGTTGGCGGTCGGCCCGCCCAGGTCGGAAATATGGCCGGTGAAGTTGGGTGAGGTGTCGCGGATGGCTTCGATCTCGCGGATGATGGAATCTTCCGAACGATTCTGAATGATGCGGCCTTCGTGTTCGGTAATCGAACAAAAACTGCAACCACCGAAACAGCCGCGCATGATCAGCACCGAATGCTGAATCATTTCAAAGGCCGGAATATTAGATTTACCGTAATGCGTATGCGGTAAACGGGAATAGGGCAGGTCGAATACACCATCCATTTCCGGTGTCGTCAGCGGCAATGGCGGCGGATTAATCCACACCTCGCGGCTGCCGTGGCGTTGAATCAGGGCGCGGGCGTTGCCGGGGTTGGTTTCGCCGTGCATCACCCTTGAAGCATGGGCGTACAGAATCGGGTCGTCCTTTACCGCTTCGTAATCCGGCAGGCGGATCACGGTTTGCGCGCGTTGTTTGTTGGCGATGGGTTTGAACTGGATGACTTTTTCGTCGCCGCTGGTCTTAGGTTTGTCTTCGCATGCAGGCTGTTCCTGATACGGACTTTGATGCACGATGACCGCGCCGGGTTTGTCGATGTCGGTAGAGTCTTTTTCCATCCAGCCCAGCGGCACTTGTTTTACAAAATGCACGGTGCCACGGATGCCTTTTAAGTCATGAATATTTTCGCCTTTGGCCAAACGGTGGGCGATTTCGACGATCTGCCGCTCGCCGTTGCCATACACCAATAAATCGGCTTTAGCATCCAGAATTATCGATTTACGCACCTTGTCCGACCAATAATCGTAATGCGCAATCCGGCGTAGGCTGGCTTCGATGCCGCCGATGATGATGGGAACGTTTTTAAAGGCTTCCCGGCAGCGATGCGAATACACATTGACCGCCCGATCCGGCCGCCTGCCGGCTGAACCGTCGGCGGTATAGGCGTCATTGGAGCGAATTTTTTTATCCGACGTGTAGCGGTTAACCATGGAATCCATGTTGCCGCCGGTAACGCCGAAAAACAGCTTGGGCTGACCGAGCTTTTTAAAATCCTCGGCGCTATGCCAGTCCGGTTGCGAAATAATCCCCACCCGGAATCCCTGCGCTTCCAATACCCGGCCAATCACCGCCATGCCGAAGCTGGGATGATCGACATAAGCATCGCCTGTGACCAGGATGATATCGCAGGCATCCCAGCCCAGTTGTTGCATTTGCTGCATGCTCATCGGCAGTTCCGGTGCCGGTCCGAAGCGTTGGGCCCAGTATTTTTTGTAGCCGAAGATATTGGCTGCGTTGTGATTCACTTATTGATTACCCGATTGATAACGCTGGTATTGTTGCGTTTGATGTCTTGAATAAAAGTAGGAAATTCCAGCTGATACTGTTGTTCCAGGCGTATGGCTTTTTCGCTTAAGGCTTTCATGCTGGGTTTGGGGAACTCTTCGCCAAAGGCAAAGCCGATGATGTTGCCCCGTTTGCGTACCGGCAAAAACAGCATGCGCCCGCCAAATACCCGACCGAGATTCCAGGTAACTTGTTTGAACAAGTCTTTGTCGGTACCCCATAAATTGATAACCAACAGACCGTTTTTGGTCATTAAGGTTCGACAGTTATCGAAAAAGAGTTCGCTACTCACTTCCGGTGCCATGCCGGCGTGGTCGTAGGCATCGATCATCACCAAGTCGTATAAGCCATCAAGAGACCGGCTTTGTTGCAGTACATGTTGCGCCCCGCAACCGATCTTGATCTTCAGGCGCGGATCGAAGGGTAATGCAAAATGACTGCGTGCCACTTTTAACACACTGCTGCGAAATTCCACCACTTTTAACCGGCAATCGCTAAATTGATGCAGCATGAATTTGGCGATAGTACCGCCGCCCAAGCCAATCATTAACACGTCTTTGGGAGCATCGTTAAATAGCAGCAAGGCCATCATGGCCCGCGCATACAGGGAATGCAGCCGGTTGGGATTTGACAACAACATGGTGCTTTGGCGGGAGTGCGAGCCGAAATGCAAGGCTCTAACACCTTCTTTATCAACGATTTCTATGATGCCTTCGTCATCATGGCTTTGGTGCACAACCAGACCGTCATATTTATACATGCGATACGGCGAAAGGAAAATTTAAGCATTTTCCTTGAAAATCCGTCGCTTGTCTTGTTAATAATTTTGCACGGACTGGTTTTGTTAGATTGAGGGGATCGGTGAGCGGTTTAGAGGCGTAGTACGATCAATTTTAGCGATTTCCTTGTAGGCCACGCTACCTGCCGCTTTCCTGTTAAGCGGGGCGCTGGCCGACACTATATTGCCATTCGAAATTGCTGTCTAAATAGACATCTCAACAGTATTTTGTTGAAAACCGGAGTTACCTGTCCGGCAGAACTTGTATGTTTGGGGCATTTCAAGTTAATTCTACGGCGCAACAAAAGGGCGGATGGAAGATGAACGGACTTCTTGCCACCCGCAATCATCTCAAGTTGAACCCGAGGATTTAAAGGGGCAACGAGAAATACGTAAAGCAAAGGTTCCGTCCGTTTATGCATAACCGTGCACAGCAGCCTCATTTCGCGGCAGTCTTACCGGGCAGACTGGCAAGGGTGCCGTCAAACACTGGCAGGCCGGCTTCGCTACGGGTGGCAAATCTGTGATTACCGGATTCATCGGCTCCGGTGAGACCCAGATTATCCACCCCTACAAAACTGTTATTCAAAATAGCGACCGGGCCGAGTTTACGGCCTCTAATTAGCACGCCCCGGCCACTTCGGTCATAAATCACCCAGTTGTCCTCCATCCTGAAAGAGTGTCCGTCGGGAAGTAAGCGTGATTCCAAGGCAAGGCCTATCATGTCGCTGTTGTCGGACTGCGGACCTTGCTGCAGCACGTTACGGCGCAAAATGATTTTGCCGCCGGCAAAAGCATCCAATACCCGCGAATTATGTCCATTCAACGCCGCCAGGATACTATCTTCGACGGTTAGAACGCGCGCACCCGATTTCAGTAAATGGCCGGCGTTCTGGCTCGACAATATTCGGCAGCGGCGAATCAATACATCGTCGCCGCCGTTGAGGTAAAGGCCGTGCGCCCGACCATTACCGAAACCATTGCCGCTAAATATCGAGTCCTCTATCAGGAGATGTCCGTCGCTTGCACCGAGCATCCCCTCCTGATTGTCGTGACAGTATAGGTTCCGAACCGTCAAGTCGCGGGTGCCGGGATCCAGTCTGATGCAAGCGCCATTGCCGTCTCCAACCGAGATGTCGGAGATTTCCAGACCCTCGACAATGATATTCGGGGCAGCCGTGACCAATGCGCCTTTCCCCGCGCAAACACCACCGACAAGATGCGCGCGATGGCCGTCCGCGCTTCGCTCGCCAATAATGTGCAAAGGTTTTCGGATTACGGCGCATGTGCCATTGATTTCCGGGGCTAAGCGGATTTCCCCGCCGATTGGAGCGGCGTCCACGGCTTTTTGCAGGTTGTTGAAATCGCAACCTTGACTGCAAACCGACAATGCCTTGGGATCGGTTGGGGGCTGACTGGCAGCAGCAGGCACTACCGGAACAGGTTGCGCGCGCGCGGTGTCGTGACCGGCTTTGAGTATCAAGGCCTCTTCTATGCGTTGAAGGCGGCTGTCTTCGCTTTCCCGCATCTTCTGAAGCTCGTCGCGCAAGGCGCGGATTTCGGTTTTCAGCTCCTCGATAGCCGATTGAGCGCCGGCCTGATAATAGCCTAGATCCTGACGTACCCGCTCGATCCGGGGGTCGACTTGTTGGTCCACTCCGGCGGAAGAGGCGCTGAAAATCAGCAAAACCGGTAGCCAGTGTAAGTACCTTAAGGTGATTCGCGGATTGCCCATGTGACACCGATGATAGATTAGAATTCCAGCGGTGGATTTCGCCGATTCGATATGGATTCTGCGCCTTGGCTGACACTCCGTCAAGCAACGTTCCTAAACAAGTGCGACCGCGGATGCGACTATCATGCCGCCCTTAAGCCTGCCGGTTATAGCTGGCAAGGGGTATCGTGACAGAGTAAGGGACTGCACGCATTGGGGTGTGCGACGGGGTGGCGATTTGTTTGGCCGGGCGGTACTACGCTGATAGTCTCAATCCGCTATAAGGCTGAAAATCCGGCGACTGCATCGATTGAAATCGAAAAATTACCGGCTATACTGAGTTGCGCTTGACTGATGCGCGGATCCGATACTTAACAAACAGCTGGCTAGATCACCCGGCACAGCTTGTCGCAAAGGGGAATTAAGATGTCTAAGCCCGCGTTTATTAATTTGTGGGGCAACTATCCAACCGAAAGTGCGCCTTGCGACGGTCCTTGGAGCAACCAGTGCGCAATACGTATGAGCATAACCCTGAATGCCGAATTGACGATCAAGGTCAACAAAAACACCTACTCGGAGCCCAAATGCGCTCACGGCCATGCAAGAGGCGCCGAATCGCTCGCAAACTGGCTTTGGAAGAATCATTTAGGCCGTCCCAAGATTTATAGTGATGGGGCCGACGGCAAATTTAACATCAACAACAAAACCGGTATCATCTTTTTCAAAGACTGCTTTACACGCGCGGGTGAAACGGCCAGAAGGGGCGACCATATCGATCTATGGAACAAAGGTACCACCAAAACCTATTCGGACCCGGCAAATAAATCCGCCCAAATTTGGTTTTGGGAATTGTCATGAAGCGGATTTCAAAAACTTTGCTAATGTCGGTTGCCGTCTTTTCAAATAACGTATCCTGCGGGAAGGCAAACACCTCGGATATCGCGCAACAACAGCTTTATAGCAATAAGGCCGGAACCCAAATACGACTGCTGGAATACCATGGCAACTGTCAGGCCATCTCGTTAACCGAGGATGGTACGATCGTCCGGTATGCTTTGGATATGCCCGCGCCATGCCACTTTCATACCGACAAAATGGGTAACATACGAACCCTGGATGAATCGGGTTATGTTTATATTTTAATCGAGTCATCAAAGCAAATGCCCCGGCAACACAGCGACTGTGAAACGCACCTTCAATCCATTCGTATAAAGGGCACGCTTGTCGAAATATCAAAACACAAGGAGCGTGTAGCGTCTTGCCCGCCTTTCCAATGGGACGCGTTTATGTTCACGGAACTTTTTGACTAACAAAGAAATGCAATAGAAATTGCCAGCCATTAACCGGGCGTCACTTTGCGAAAACCGGGCCGGGTTTTTCGGGCGCTTGATTCCCTTACCTGTCTGCGGGCGAATAAAAAGGTCGGGTGTTCAGAGCATTAAGGCTTTGTAGACCCGCTCGGCGGATTCCAGCGCGCCTTCCATGTAGCCGCCTTCGCGAGAGGCGGTTTCGGTGCCGCAGAAATACAGTTTGTCTTGCCAATGATCCAGTTGCAGCAAGGGATGGCCGTAAGCAGGGTGTGTGTTGGGTGGGATTTGATCCTCACTACGGGCTGTAAAGGTTTCCGTGCTCCAATCTTGAATACTGATTCGTAAAGGGTTGGCCGCCTGTTCGCCGAACAGCCCGGTTAATTGTTGCACTACCCGTTCTTCCAGGTTTTCCCGGTAATAGGCGCGGACTGCCGATGGCAGTCCGAAAAACCCGAACAATGCCGCCTTTTGCGGATCAGAGGGGCAGGCATCGTATAGTTCGGTCAGCACCGCGCCGTGATAACGCAGCAGGCCGTTGCCGGAAAAGCCGAATTGACGCCAGAATGGCTGCTCATACACCAGCACCGCTTTGGCGTGACCCGCCATCCAGGTCGGCGTATCGCGCAACAGCCGAATAAACTTGGCCGATAATGGCGGTTCGAAGGTTATCGTGTCGGCCAGCAAACGCGGGGGAGCAGCCAGTACCACTTGCCGGGCCCGCACATGCCTGTGGACGGTGGGAGTGGCGAATTCCAAATCAATGTAAGCGCCTCGGTCTGTCAGGCCGAACAAACGATGTTGCAAGTGGATTGAGGCTTGCGGCAACAGCTGCATTAAACCGTTAATCAATTGCCCGCAACCACCTTCGATACGGCGCGAGCCGGCATGGGTTTCCAGATCAATATACAGGGAAGGCGCTTGCCCGGCATCTATCTGATATAAGCCGTGGCCTTTATCCCATTGCTGAAACAACTTTAATCGCAGTCGATGCACCAGTTTGGCAATACGGGGTTGCTGATCGGGCCACAACCAGGTGGGGCCTAAATCCAGTGCCAATTTCGGGTCCGCCAAGGTTTGGGTGAGGATTCTGCCGCCACCACGGGCCCGCGCTTCGAACACGGCGATTTTCCGCTCGCCGTTTTGCAATTGCTCGGCTAGGGCTAAACCCGATAGTCCGGCACCGATAATGGCTATATCCAGCATCGCTGTCAGATCTCGACCCTAGGTCGGCATCGCAATGAGTTGCTTTGCCAGCGCGGTAAGGCCGGCGCTTCGGTGGAGGGCGTCGGCATGATCAGTTTCTTACGGAAAATGTCCCAGAAACCGTCATAGCGTTGCTGCACCCTGATACTCCAGCCCAAGACGATAGGCAAATGCACCGGCGCCCAGATGTAATGCCCGGGGTCGTCCGGATCGGCATTTTGCATGAAGTACATGGTGTACTTTTCCAGGACGCTGAGCGAGACAATGGCTTTACCGTCGACTTCGCCGGGTATGCTTTGTGTCACCGGGCTACTGAACTGAAAACGCTGTTGCCGGGCCTTGGCCTGAAAAGTACAAACCGGTTTAACCGGCGAGCTGTCGGCCGCGTCGTTCAGGTAGAGCACGGGCGCTTCGGCGGCTTCGGTATCCAGTAATGTGATCGATTCACCGTCCGCCAGAACAAGGGTACGACTTGATTCTACCAACTGCACGATGCCGAGTTGGCTAGCGTGTGCCGCAGTGCGCCATTCCAGCTCGAAGCGGGGTGCGATGGTCAACGTCGCTTGATCACGTATCAACCGCACTTCAGGAGTGTCCAGGCTAGAGTCGATCAGAGTTAATTTGTTATTTTCGGTTGAACGCGGCTGGTATGGATCGGCTTGCAAGGCTTGACGGCGTTGTGGGCTTAATAAATCCGCATCCCAGACAAAAGCCCGTAAAGGTTGATCAGACTGATTCACTGCCGCCAGGTTGGTCGCGGCAGTACTCAACCGGTATGAGCCGAGCAGTCCGCTTTGCAGGCCAAGCTCCAAATCGGCTAGTTTGCCGCTCATTCCTTCCGGCGATGCGATGCGATAGCGGTGACCCGCAAAAATATTGATCTCTCGGGCTATCGGCTTGGGCCGGGCCGGGAGGGGTAGCTGGAAAATGTAATCCATGGATTAGGCGATATCGATTGCCGATGCGAGTGAAATTCAAACTGACATTCAATAATGGGGCCAATCTGAAAAAACCGCTTGAACGACGAAAACGGCCCACTGTTAGCGGGTTAATCATGGATTAGGTGAATGCGGAGCTGTCTGACATCCTTTATCCCTGTCGTAAATGCGACAACCCGCCCTGGTTTTGTTGGTGAGGACAACTGATTTAACAACGCGGCAGGCATGCTGTCAAAATGATTACTCAGGTGCTGCCGCTTTACGCATATAGGCATAATCGACGATGACTTTCCAGCTGTGGTTTGGGCCGAAGTTGACCGAGTCCCAGGCCGCGATTTTGTGAGTCTCGATGCCGGCATGGGTAAAAAAATAGTAGCCGATGCTATCGTCATCCACCAGTATCTGGCGGCCAAAAGACTGCAAAGACGGAGACGCGTTAGTGGCCGGGTCGATAAACAGATTACTGCCGATGAATTCCGGCAATTCGTCAAATACGATCAAGCCATCTTCGCGCATGATCCAGGTATGTCTGGGATGGGTGTCGGACTGGGTATTCAGCGGAATGAAATCCGGCAGCACTTTTTCTGGATGCATGCGGGCTTCGAGATAATTGACCACCTGCCCCTCTCGCACTACCGGAACTCGATAAATCAATATCACGCGCTTATTTTCGATCTTGGCAAGAGGCCTTAGTAAATGTTCCGCGTTATCATCGCCGTCTTTGCTGAACACGGTCGAGATTTCGGAGGTATTACGCAGGCTAAAAGACTCGAATTTAGGATATTGGCTTTGGAGTTGGGCAAGCAACTGCTGGCTGGCGTCACTATCCGAAACCTTGATTTGGGCGGCGGCCTGATTCAGGTCGGAGAACAAACGGCGAGTTCCGTTCTCAATGCTGTTGGCGATCGCCCTGGCTTCCTTTTGCGCTTGTTCGCCGAAAGCGGTGACCACGACCAAGGATTCTTCGGCCTGAAGCTTGGCCTGTTCCATCTGCCTGGCATAATAGACCGAAAAGCCGGCGCCGCCGATAACGGCGGTCAGCAATAAGCTAGCCATGACCAGCATGGTCCTGTTTTGTACCAGAAAGCGGTGCAATAATTCCTGTTTACTATAGGCGTATACATTGACCATGCGTCCTTCGCGGAAGGCTTTCAGCTCGGCAGCCAACTCACCGGCATTGGCAAATCGATTTTCCGGTTGCATCTGCATGGCCTTGGCGCAGATGGCGATCAATTCGGGCGGTGCGGCCGGGTTGATTTGCTTGGCTGAAGGCGACTTTTTGCGAGATTCAATTTGCTTTTGAATGTCGGTTAAGGAACCTCGATAGGGCAGTTCGCCGGTCAGGATTCGATACAGGATGACACCAAGACTGTAAACATCACTGGCCTTGCTGGCAAGACCGTTAAATTGTTCCGGCGCCATATAAGCCGGCGTTCCCAGGACTTCCGAAGTGTGAGTGTCGCTCAAGGTGTGGCGCTGATGAGTCTGTGCTTCACGGTAAAAATAGGTGTTGTCGTTATCTTCCAACACTTGAGCCAGGCCCCAGTCGAAAAGGATGGTTTCGCCAAAGTTGCCGCTGATAATGTTGCCGGGTTTCAGATCGCGGTGGATGACGCCTTTTGAATGGGCGTAGGCCACCGTGTCGCAGGCCGCGATCATGATATCCAAAAGCCTGATGCGCTGGGCGAATGCCGTTTCTGATGCCGTTTGCATGCATTTTCTAAGCGATTTTTCCAGGGTTTCTCCCTTGACATAGCGCATGACATAGTAGGGCTGTCCATCCTTGCGCCGGCCTAATTCATAGATCGGAACGATGCCCGGATGTTCAAGTTTGCCGGTAATCTTGGCTTCGTGGATGAAGGTGTTGGCGATTTCGATATTGGCGGGAGTGTCTAGACTGTATTCTTCCAGCAGTTCCTTGACCGCGACTCTGCGACCAATGATTTCATCATAGGCCAGATTGACCCGTCCCATGCCGCCTTGGTCGATCAAGTCCAATAAAGTCAGATGATCCGGGTATTTCGAGTCACTCAACTGTGCTCGCTGTTTGGCGGCGGCCGGATTGTCAGGCCGCAGTCGGGTGAAATCGTCGTCGGATAATCCAGTTTCAGGGATAGGTGTATTTGAGCTCATGCTGGGTCTTGGGCTGGTTCGTTAGCTAAATCAAGAATGGCTGATGGTCACCGATAAGGATTTCCTAAAAACATCCTCCCGAATCGGAACGTCTCGTGGGAATGGATTTACGAAGTGCCCTCCGGCTATATGCCCGGAGCGAAAAAATCGGCCAATTAATTGGCGGAAACCTATTTCAGACCATATTTTTAGTCCAAAGACTAGCATGATTTGTATAACTGGCGGCTTAGGCAAGGATTTTACTTTGGAAGTCGCCTTGCCGCGTCCACTATTGGGTGGTTCTGACCGATTTCAAGCTGATTTGATCCGGTGTGTCATGAGGCGTAATCGGGTTTATCGGCCTGCTTGGTTGTGGCTAATCGCCTGCATCGCGTAAAATCCCGCCTAAACGATGTTTAACCCATGGAGTAGCCCAATGAAATATTCTTTAATCGCCGTGCTGTTGTTAGTCAGCAATCTGACTTTCGCCGACGAAGCAGCCAAGGACGAGTGGAATGAGACCACCTTAAAAGAAGAAACCATTCAAAAAATTCAACAGGCCCAATTCACTTATAAAAAATGCGTGGTCGACGCCATGAAAAAACCGGATTTCGCTCAACTGGAAAGCCGTCGTGCCACGGATGCCATCATTAAGGTCTGCGAACCGACTTTGGCTGAAATGCGTAATGTGTATATCGATGCCGGCGTGCCCGGTGTGATTGCCGATCGGCATTTGAGAAAACTTAGAATTCAGGTTACCCGTAATTTATTGCAGGAACTGATGTATGTCGAAGCCGCTAAAAAAGCCGGCCAACCCTAATCAACCCTATTTAAAACAATGAATACCTATACTATCGATCTTGCTTTACGTCCGAACACGTTCGATTTGTGGCACGTTTGCCTGGCCGGCACGGTTGCCGTATTGGCTTTGCTTTTAATTGTCGTGCTGATATCGGTGTTGTTGGGTATGCGTCGTTGTAAACGCAGTGTTCCGGCAACACTGGTAGCGCCGGCAGCAGCCCCGCAACCCGAAATCAAAATCGTCGAAAAAATTGTCGAAGTTGAAAAAGTAGTCCAGGCGCCCGCGCCCGAACCCGTCATCCTCAAAGAGGCAACCCCTGATGCGGCCCTGCAACTGTTGAGTTTATTGCAAAAAGAGGCCCGCTTCATCGACTTTATCAAGGAAGATGTCAGTGCTTATTCCGATGCCGATATCGGCGCGGCGGCGCGGGTGGTGCATCAAGGTTGCAGCAAAGCCGTCAATGAGCATTTTAGCTTGGCACCCATCAGTCAGGATCAGGAAGGTAGTCGGGTGGTTTTGAACAAAGGTTTCGATGCCGCCAGTTACCGGTTGACCGGCAATATTGTCGGCGAAGCGCCGTTTAACGGTACTTTGGTACACAAAGGATGGCAGGTTACCGATTTTCGTTTGCCCAAATTGACGGAAGGACACAACGCCAAAATTATCGCCGCCGCCGAGGTTGAATTATGAGTACGGAAGCCCGTTATTCAGTCGGTATAGACTTGGGCACCACGCATTGCGTTATTTCTTATGTGGATTTTGAACATAGCGATGACGAAGTGGAATTGACGGTTTTAGCGATTCCGCAATTGACCGGGCCGGGTACAATTGAAGAAAAATCGCAATTGGCCTCGTTTACCTATTTGCCGCATGCGGCGGAAATGGTCGAAGGCGCGACGGCGTTGCCCTGGGCCGCAAAGCCCGCGTTTCTGGTCGGCGAAATTGCCCGTAACCTGGGTAGCAAAACTCCGATTCGCTTGGTAGCCAGCGCTAAAAGTTGGTTATGCCACGCCGGCGTCGATTGCAAGCAGGCCATTTTGCCGGTCGATGCGCCCGAAGAAGTGGAACGCATCTCACCTTTCGCTGCCAGCAAGGCCTATTTGCAGCATTTACTTGATGCCTGGAATCATCAATTTCCGGAGCATCGTCTGGAACAGCAGGATGTCACCATTACCGTGCCGGCCTCGTTTGACCCTGCCGCGCGGGAATTGACCGTGGAAGCCGCACGCTCGGTCGGGTTACATCAAGCCGTGCTGCTGGAAGAACCGCAAGCCGCTTTGTATAGCTGGATTGAAAAAAGTGAGGGCGATTGGCGTAATCACGTGCATGTCGGCGACGTGATTCTGGTGATCGACGTCGGCGGCGGCACCACCGACTTGTCGTTGATCGCGGTAACCGAACAAGAGGGCAATCTGCAATTGACTCGGGTAGCGGTCGGCGATCATATTCTGCTGGGCGGCGATAACATGGATTTGGCGCTTGCCTACACCGTTAAGGCCAAAATGGAACAGGAAAGCGGCAAACGCTTGGAGTCCTGGCAATTACAGGCGCTCACCCACGCCTGCCGGGAAGCCAAGGAAAAACTGTTCAACCAGACCGAGTTAAGCAGCATACCTATCGTAGTAGCCAGTCGCGGCTCGTCTTTAATCGGCGGCACGCTGCGCACCGAGTTAAGCCGAGACGAATTAAACCGGGTGTTGATAGACGGCTTCCTGCCACAGGTAGCCGTGAGTGACAGGCCTATGGTCAAGCCGCGCAGCGGTTTGCGCTCCGCCGGTTTGCCATATGCCCAGGATGCCGGCATAACCCGCCATTTGGCGGCCTTTTTAGCCAAACAAAAGCAGGCTACCACCGAGTTAGACCATGCGGAGCCGGCCGAAAATGCCAGTTTCCTGCATCCCACCGCGGTATTATTCAACGGCGGGGTTTTAAAAGCCGCCGGTTTGTCCGAGCGCTTAATGGGTATTTTAAACAGTTGGTTGCAGGCGGAACAGGCTCCGGAAGCCCGGTCGTTGAGCGGCGCCGACCTGGATTTGGCCGTGGCGCGCGGTGCGGCCTATTACGGTTTTGTGCGCAAAGGTAAAGGTGTGCGTATCAAAGGCGGTACCGCCGCGTCATATTATGTAGGCGTTGAAAGCGCCATGCCTGCCGTGCCTGGATTACCGGCTGAAATCGAGGCCTTGTGCATCGCTCCATTCGGCATGGAAGAGGGTAGCGAACAAGCCTTGCCTAACGACGAATTCGGTTTGATTATCGGCGAGCAGGTACGGTTCCGTTTTTTCGCCTCCAAAACCCGCCGTGAAGACCACGTTGGAACTCGGCTGGAAACCTGGGGCGCTGATGAACTGGAAGAACTGGACGAGATTGAAATCACGCTACCGGAAGAGGATAAGCATCCCGGTGAAATCGTCCCTGTGCATTTGTCGGCTGCCGTTACCGAAGTAGGTACTTTGGAGCTGAGAGCGGTATCCAATCGGGACGATAAGCGCTGGAAAATCGAGTTTGATGTGCGAGCCGGCGACCATTAAACCGGACTAAGCAGTTGGGCATGTTGATCATGCCCAACTGTGATCCGGCTTACTGATAGTAAGGGTTGGTGGTTGGCTGGGGGTAACCTTGTTGCGGATATTGCTGATAAGGCTGTTGCTGCTGAGGATACTGTTGTTGTGGATATTGCTGATACGGTTGTTGCTGTTGCGGATACTGTTGCTGCGGGTAACTTTGCGGTTGTTGGTTACCTTGAGGCTGCTGCTGAGGCTGTTGGTTTGCACCCGCGTTTTGGTTGGCGATGATCGAAATTTCCACCCGGCGGTTGATGGCACGGTTTGCATCGCTGGTATTGGGGACTTTGGGTTGGCTTTCGCCCATGCCTTGTTTAGCAATTCGAATCGGATTGACACCGCGTTGCGCTAAATAATTAGCAACACTCAAGGCGCGGGCTTCCGATAAACGCTGATTGTCTGCATCGGAACCAATGTCATCGGTATGACCCGTGACCATCAGGTTGGATTCAGGATAGTTGTTTAACACCTGAGCGACTGAATTCAGTGCATTTTGTGCGTCGAAATTCAAATCGGATCTGGCGAAGGCAAAATTCACGCTGCTGTTACTAGGCATGTTCAGCGTCAGAGTATTTTCGGCGGTGCGTTGCACTTGAATGCCGGTGCCTTGCAATGATTGCTGCATCTCTTGTTCTTGTTTATCCATGTAATAACCGATACCGGCACCCACGGCGGCACCCGCCAGGGCGCCCAAACCGGCGTTTTTCCAGTCATTACCACCAAACAAAGTACCCGCGCCGGCACCTACGGCGGCACCGATGCCTGCTCCTGCACCGGTTTTACTGATACCTGACTGACCGTTGTAAGGGGCGTTAGCACATCCGGACAGCAGGCCGATACCGACCCCCAGCGCAATTAATTTTTTATTCATGGTTGCATTCCTTTTGTAGTTTTTAGGATGTATTTTCTCTATTACATAAACTGTCGTGTGAGGCAATCTTGCATGCGTTTGCTTAAACCGGCCTTAATTACTGTTTAAGGCAGAGGCGGCTGTTTTTGGCCCGATTCCAGGATATCAACCCAATCGCCGACGGCCAAATTGCCGGTTCTATTGTGTAAGGCATTTTGACCGAAATAGATTTTATTGTCCCACCTCCGTGTACGGTTTAAAGTGGCAAGCGGTTCTTTATTCCTAATCGCTGTTTCCGGATCAATGCCGGGTACCGCGCAGCGGGAGCAGGGTTTTGGCAGTCTGAACTCAATTTGGTTTATTTTTATTTGCCGCCATTGGTCTTCGGCATAGCCGTCGCAATCCGCTATGACCAGATTGGGGCGAAAACGTTGCACGTTAACCGGTGTTGCCAACAGATGATTCAGCGCATTAAGAGAGCTTTCAGAGATGACCAGAAATGGAAAACCGTCTGAAAATGCCGTTTGATCCGCCGGTTGGGCGTAACGCTGATCGACTTGGCGGATTTGATCGTCGGGGTGGTAAACCAATCGGCAATCGGTTTGCAAAAACCGGCTAAACCACTCGTCGGCGGCAGGGGAAACCGTTTTAGCCAGGCAGCGGTCCCGCCATATGCCCACTTCGACGTCATCGCCGCCGGTGGGATATAACGATATCTCGAGCGCCGGCAGGTTGGGGGCGGACATGATTAAACCATCTGCTTCGATACGGGTATTAACCAAGGCCATTTGCGGCAGACTGCGTTGACTCAAAAATTGCTGCTGCGCATCGATCAACATCCATTTTCTATCGAATCGGAGACCGTTGTTATCTACCGGCCATTCCGTCACGGCTATGCCGGTCAGGGATTTGACCGGGTAAATATAAATCTGGCTGAGAACGGGCATGAGTATAAATGGATGAAATTAACCGAATTGTAAATCGGTTTGAGTGGACAGCAGATGATCGGCAAGTTCGGTTTGATAAGAATCGAACTTCAGGCCGTAACGCGGCGCGGATTGCGTATTAGCAACGATTGCTTTAATCGTGAACCGTCTGCCGTCGTTAAACTGTAAAAAAAAACTCACCCGGCTATTAACGGTTAACTTTTTTTCGCATTTTATTGCTGCGCCTTTACTGCTAATATCCAGTAACAGTACTTTGATCAGGCGGGGAAATAACAGGCTGTGGGTTTTGACGACGGCCCTGATGTCGTTACGCCGATAGCGCACCGAGACGCGTTTATTGGTGAGCAAGGAGTCGAGTTCGATATCCTGATCCAGTTCATCAAAGAAAAAATCCTCCAAGAAATCCGTATCCCCTATGAAATCGTTATCTGCCATTTTCAATGAACCGAATAATAAACTCGACTAAGTATTGTCGTTAAGTGCGGAAAATTCAATAGCAGCTTAACGGATTATTCGGCAAGCCGTTACAGGATTTATCCGTTAAAATCACAATTTTGCAGTTTTAACGTCACGGAAATGTTTAAAAAATACCCATACTTCGTAGGACTCATGCTGCTTTTCGCCGTTGGCAATGTAATAGCGGTCGGCAAGCAGAGCATTAAAATTGCCTATGTTTCCCAGGAGCGCGCTGTGCCGGCCGCGCTATCCAATCTGGACGATTTCATCCAAAACAAAGGCCTATTCGGCGCTGAACTGGCCATTAGCGATAACAACACCACCGGGCAATTTACTCAGCAGCAGTATGAGCTTAAAAAAATTGTGGTGCCTCTAGGAGGTGATCTCGTCAAGGCGTTTAATAGTTTGGGCGATGATACCGGCTTGGTGGTGTTAAACGTCAACCCCGGCCAAGTCAACCAGCTAGCCGATCTGCCGGCCGCGCAAAACAAATTATTGTTCGATGCCGCTAGCAGCGATGATGAATTACGCGGCGCTCAATGCCGGCAGCATGTACTGCATATTTTACCCAGCCGAGCCATGCGCGCCGACGCACTGGCGCAATACATGCTCAAAAAACGCTGGCGGGAATGGTTTCTGGTGGTGGGTCAAACGCCGGAAGATCAATTATATGCCGCCGCCATTAAACGGGCCGCCAAGCGTTACGGGATGAAACTGGTGGCGGAAAAGGCCTGGGACAATACTTACGATGTCCGGCGCACCGCGCAATCCGACGTGCCGCAATTTACTCAGGGCGAGGATTACGATGTGCTGGTGGTGGCCGACGAACAAGGCCTGTTCGGCGAATATCTGGATTACCGTACCTGGCTGCCAAGACCCGTGATTGGCACCCAAGGCTTGATCGCCACGGCTTGGCATCGCACCCATGAACAATGGGGCGCGGTGCAATTGCAAAACCGCTTCAAGGAACAGGCCGGGCGCTGGATGGAAGAAGAAGACTATGCCGCTTATTTGGCGGTACGGGCGATAGGCGAAGCCAGCGTGCGGGCTAAATCGGACCAAGTACAAGCCATCAAAGACTACATGCTGTCCGATGCATTCGCCCTGCAAGGTTATAAAGGCAAACCGTTGTCGTTCCGTTCCTGGGATGGGCAGCTACGCCAACCCATCTTACTGGCTGCCCCACGT
The DNA here is from genome assembly GCF_023228165.1 of Methylomonas sp. Taxonomy (GTDB): domain Bacteria; phylum Pseudomonadota; class Gammaproteobacteria; order Methylococcales; family Methylomonadaceae; genus Methylomonas. Next base: position 30,760 of record NZ_JALOBS010000014.1, read on the forward strand.
TCCATGGTCGGTGTGGCGCCGCTAGATGGATTTTTACATCCCAAATCCGAACTCGATACCTTGGGTTACGACCAGCCGGAAACCGCCTGTCGATAATTTTTCAGCCAGGCTTTTGCAGGTTTGGCTTGCAACTTAAACGACCGGCCTTGAGGCGGGGATTTAATCCAGATCCGGTTCGGGTTACACTTTTCGCCACAAATTTAAGTTAGCCTGGCTAGATTGAACTAGACGCTACTGTCTACCGACGTAAGGAATGCATTATGCAAAAAATATTTTTAAGCAGTTTCTGTGTGGCCGCGCTGTTCATGGCTGCGGCAAACGCCGAAACCGTTTTCGTCACCCTGGAGAAAGACAACGCCATTGCAATTGTCGATCCCGCTGAAGGGAAATTAATCAAAACCGTACCGGTCGGGCAAAGACCGCGCGGCATCGCAGTTAGCTTGGATGGCAAACAAATCTATGTCGCCACTAGTGACGACGACACCATAAAAGTATTGGATAGCGAAACCCTGAAAGAGATCGGCAATTTGCCTTCAGGCGAAGATCCGGAAACCTTTGCTATCAGTCCGGACGGCAAATTGATGTATGTGTCGAATGAAGATGACAACGAAGTGACAGTAATCGACATCGCAGCTAAAAAGGCGGTGCAGAAAATTAAGGTCGGTGTAGAGCCGGAAGGTATTGCTGTCAGTCCTGACAACAAATGGGTGATCAGTGCTTCCGAGACTACCAATATGCTGCACTGGATAGATACAAAAACCGGCAAAATTGTCGAAAACACTTTGGTTGATCCACGCCCACGCGCCGCCAACTTTACAGCAGACAGTCAGCAACTGTGGGCCACCTCGGAAATGGCCGGTACCGTGATAGTGATGGACAGCGCAAGCAAACAGATTGTACAAACCATCAAACTGCAAGTGCAGGCCGTTAACGACGAGTTGATTCAGCCGGTCGGTGTGGTGATTGATAAGGATAGACACTATGCCTATGTAGCGATGGGGCCGGCTAATCGAGTGGCGGTGATTAATGCGCAAAATTACCACGTCGAAAAATACTTGCTGGTCGGTCAGAGGGTCTGGAATCTGGCCTTTTCGCCGGATCAGAAACGCCTTTATACCACTAATGGCGTCAGCAACGACATTTCCATCATCGATTTGACCGAGCATAAAGTCACTAAATCCTTAGCCGTGGGCCGTTATCCCTGGGGCGTGGCGGTCAAACCATGACGAATATTGCCTTACACATCGAAAACCTCAGCTTTGCTTACGGCGCGAAAAAGGCGCTGGATAAGGTCGGCTTTAAGGTCCACTCCGGCGAATGCACGATTTTATTAGGTCCCAACGGCGCCGGTAAAAGCACTTTGTTTTCGCTGATTACCCGGTTGTACGACGCCAGGGAAGGTCGTATCGAGCTATGTGGCTTCGATATCAAGCGCCAAAGTCTGAAAGCTTTGGCCAACTTGGGTGTGGTGTTTCAACAGACCACGCTGGACCCCGATTTATCCGTGACCCAAAATTTGCGCTACCACGCCGCACTGCATGGCATAAGCCGTAAAGCGGCCAATAAACGCATACAAGAAGAACTGGAGCGATTGGATATGTTCGAACGGCGCGGTGAAAAAGTCAGGCAACTGAACGGCGGCCACAAGCGGCGGGTGGAAATCGCCCGCGCTTTGCTGCACAAACCCAAATTGTTATTGCTGGACGAACCTACCGTGGGATTGGATGTGCCCAGCCGGCAAGCCATCGTCGAGCATGTGCATGCTTTGGTCAAACAGCAGGATTTGGCGGTGCTGTGGGCCACGCATCTGATCGATGAAATTGCCACCGACGACAGTTTGATCGTGCTGCACAAAGGTCAGATCAAAGCCAAAGGCACGCTGGTCGATGTGTTGCAAACCACCGGTTGCGCTGATGCCGGCCAGGTATTCCAAAAACTGACTCAAAACCCTGAAGGGCATAAATACCCTGAAGGGCATAAATACCCTGAAGGGCATAAATACCCTGAAGGGCATAAAGGATCGCAGGCATGAGAGTGTTACATTACTGGCGAGCCATGATGGGCATCGTTGGCCGCGAAGTGCTGCGTTTTTTACATCAACGCGAACGCTTTATTTCGGCATTGGTGCGGCCGCTGGTGTGGCTGTTCGTATTTGCCGCCGGTTTCCGCGCCGCACTGGGCATCGCCATTAGCCCGCCTTACGAAACCTATATCTTGTACGAAGTGTATATCACCCCCGGCCTGCTCGGCATGATACTGCTGTTCAACGGCATGCAAAGTTCGCTGTCCATGGTGTACGATCGGGAAATGGGTAGTATGCGCATGTTGATGGTCTGTCCGCTGCCGCGCTGGTTTTTGCTGTGCAGCAAACTGATTGCCGGCACGGCGGTCGGCGTATTGCAATCCTACGCGTTTCTTGGAATTGCCTGGCTTTACGATATTCAGGCGCCGCTGATGGGCTATGTCTGGATACTACCGGCCCTGGTGCTGGTCGGCATGATGCTGGGTGCGCTGGGTTTGTTACTGTCGTCTTTTATCAAACAGCTGGAAAACTTCGCCGGCGTGATGAATTTCGTCATCTTCCCGCTATTCTTCATGTCCACGGCCTTGTATCCCTTGTGGAAAATCAAGGAATCCAGCCAGATTCTCTATACCCTGGCCCAATACAACCCGTTCTCGCAAGCCGTGGAATTGATCCGCTTTGCCTTGTACGAACAATTCAACCAAGAAGCGCTGATTTTTACAGCATCAGCATTTTTGTTGTTTATGAGCGCGGCGATAGTGGGCTATAACCCGTCTAAGGGGATGATGGTGAAGAAGGGTGGTAGCGGGGGTTAGTTAAACAATAATACTTAGAAATAGTAACGTAGGGTGGGCAATGCTTTTCTGCCCACCGTTTGGAGGCAATAGCTTAAATCCGCGTGCCCATAAAAGTGTGCCCACCCTACCTGACTTCATGTCCACGGCCTTGTATCATTTATGGAAAATCAATGAGTCCAGCCAGATTCTGTACACCCTGGCCCAATACAACCCATTCTCGCAAGCCGTGGAATTAATCCGCTTTGCGTTGCCGGCGAGTGACGGCTTCCGGCGGTAAAGATTATTCACCATCCCTGAGTGAATAATCGCGCCTACACCGTCACGGTGATTGCCTTCGGCGGCCCTGGCTGTCCGCGTCACCTCGGCTTTGACCCAGCAAGGGGATCAAAGCCTTGGCTTTCGCATAACTCGACGCCGTGTCGCGATGTCTTGCAGTTTTTCTAGTCGAAAAACCGCCCGGCGCTGCGGCTTCCAGGGACTACTCAACCTTCACTCGCTAACGCATCGTTTCCAAGGATTCGCAGCGTATGAACAATTCAACCAGCAAGCGCTGATTTATACCGGCGCGGCGTTTTTGTTGTTTATGGGGGCGGCGATAGTGGGGTATAACCCGTCTAAGGGGATGATGGTGAAGAAGGGTGGGGGCGGTTAACTGAAGACAGGATGGGCTTAACGCCGTTGCCCATCCTTGGCGCTACCGAATTAGGCGGTTCGGCGTTGCAAATGAAAGCCAAATCCGGCTAATACTGAACCGAACAACCAGATACTTGCAGGAATAGGAACTGCCGCCGCAGTGATAACCCAAGCCGATTGATTAAACTCAGGGTAGCCGCCAATTGTAGTGTTAATGCCCAAAGTATTGAAAGAGTAGCTGGGGCCTTGGGTGAGGGACACCATAGTGCCATAATTTTCAGAATTGGAAGAATTAAAAAACGTACCATTCTGACCAAAAAATGGATCCGGGAGAGTGTCAGAAAATGAGAAGTTATTTTCTAAGCCATTGAATGAAATTTGTGCACCATCATTTGTGTACATCGAGCCTGCCGCGTTCGTCGGAAGCGCTTCACCATTAAAACTCAGTTTTATATTTGATAGGTTGCTTATAATATTGCCGTTGGCGGTTCCCTTGAACACGCCTGATATAATATCGGTATTATGTCCCGGATATATCAATACGCTGTTAAAGGTATAACTAAAAATGAAAAGGCTATCCGCTTGAGTCACCATGGAAAATGACAAGAGTAGAGTTACTGAGAAAACAGAGCGTAAATCCATGAGCAGAACTCCAAAAAGTAAGTAGTAAATTTTGCAGGGGGAGAATAATTGCTTTCGTGAATTATGTAAAGCGTTAGGTATTGGTATTTGAGGGCCGTAGGTCCGATTAGCGCAGCGTAATCGGACGAATGTTTGTTGAGGTCGCGGTTCCCCTCGATTACGCAATCGCTAAGCTAGGCTGCGTGGGTTAAGCCAAGTAGGCCGGAATAAGCTTTACCGTTTCCGGCAAGACAAAGCTTAAAATTGCCAGGAACGCCTATCGGCTTATCCTGGCCTACATTTCACTGGGTAGTGCAACGTGAAACCTACAACTCGACCGACTTCTCTCCAATACGATTTTTTCAGATAAATTCATGCGCACGTTTAAGCTTGTTTCACTAACCGCGCTTTTTATAGCATTAACCGCCATTGGCATACTTTATTTGTTGATGCGGGCCTCGTTACCCGTTGAAGACGGCGAATTGAGGTTGCCCGGCTTAAACGCCCAGGTAACGGTAAATAGCGACGAATTGGGCGTTCCGGCCATTTCCGCCGAAAACCGCGCCGATGCCTTGCAGGTGTTGGGTTTTTTACACGCCCGCGACCGTTTGTTTCAAATGGAACTGATGCGGCGCAAAAGCGCCGGGCGTCTGGCGGAGTTATTTGGCTCCGTTGCTGTCGCCAGCGACCGCAAGCAGCGCGCTTATCAATTGTCCAAAACCGCCCAAAAAATCGTGCAGGATTTGCCCGCCGAGCAGCGCCGTCTGTTGCAGGCCTATGTGGCCGGCGTAAATGCTTATTTGGCACAGACCCGCATTCTGCCGCCCGAGTTTTTGCTGTTGCGGCATCAGTCGGAACTGTGGCGCGAGGAAGATACTCTATTGGTAGTGTTGGGTATGTTTCAAATCCTCAACGGTTATGAACAAGATGAGCGCATGTTCACGGTGATGGAAAAGGCCTTGCCCAAGGATTTACTGGTATTTTTAACCCCCGATACCGACAGTTACACCACCACATTGGTGGGCGGCGAAAAGCCGCGGCGGTTTAACCCTAGTGTCTCTTCGCAGGTCTTTGCCGGTTTGCCCGAACCGGACGCTGTTTTGACCCAAGCCGGGGTAGATGCGCAAAACCTTGTACTCGGCTCCAATAACTGGGTGGTGGCGGGCAGTAAAACCGTTGATGGCCGCACCCTGGTAGCCAACGACATGCACCTGGGTTTAGGTGTGCCGAATATATGGTATCGAGCGGACATGGCCTACCCGAACCGGCAGGTTTACGGCGTCAGTTTGCCCGGCGTGCCGGGTATCATCGTCGGCGGCAACGATGATATAGCCTGGGGTTTTACCAATGTCACGGCCGATTTGCTGGATCTGGTTAGTCTGGATGTCAATCCGGATAACCCGGATGAATATCGTACCGCTAACGGTTGGCTTGAATTCGGCAAACATACCGAAACGATTCAGATCAAGGATGCACCTGCCATCGAAATAACGGTACGCGACACGCTTTGGGGGCCGGTTTCCGAGCAAAGCTTGCTCGGCAAGCCGGTCGTGATTAAATGGACGGCCCTGCAGCCGCATGGTGTTGACTTAGGTTTACTGGGTATGGACGACGCGCACAGCGTGCAACAAGCCATGGCTGTTTTGAACCGGATAGGCGCGCCGCCGCAGAATGTGGTGATTGCCGACCGGGCAGGGCATATCGGCTGGACCTATATGGGCCGTTTTCCGCAACGAGTCGGATTTGACGGCTTGGCCAGTCGTTCCTGGGCCAATGGCGACTTAGCCTGGCAGCAATTTCTGGCGCCGGACGCCTTGCCGCGTTTAATCGATCCGCCGGAAGGCTTTATCGTCACCGCCAATAACCGCACGTTGGGACGCAATTACCCGCATGCGATTGCCCATAATTGGGCGCTGGGTTACCGGGCGTTTCGCATCGCGGAATTATTGCGCGAACAAAACCACCTGTCGGAACCTGATTTATTGGCGATTCAATTGGATACCCGCAACGCCGTGTATGATTTTTATCGACAATTAGCCTTGGATGAATTGCAGGCGATAAGCGATAAAGACGACGAATTGCAGACAATAGAACAAACGCTGCAAGCCTGGGATGGCCATATGAGCACCGATAGTATTGGCGCGGCTTTATTGGCGGAATTTAGGGGTCAATTGGCCAACGAGGTGTTTGCCAAAATCGTCGCCGCCTGCCAATTCTATGATGCGGATTTCAGATATGCCTGGCGAGAAATGGAAACGCCGTTGCGTTTATTATTAGTGCAACGCCCGGCCAGGTTATTAAGAGCGCAATATCGCGACGATTGGCCGCGGATGATAGTGGCAAGCTTACGTCAATCCGCTCACCAGTTACAGCAAGAATATCCGCACAAACACCTGGCAAACTTGCGGTGGGCCGAAACCCACCCGATAACCTTACACCACCCGTTTAGTAAAGTTGCCCCGCTGCTGGGCGAACTGTTGGACATGCCGCGTTTCCAGAGCGATGGTTGCGCCGGTCTTTGCGTAAAAGTCATGGATACCGCGCATGGTGCCAGTGAACGGTTGGTATTGTCGCCTTTACATCCCGAGGACGCCATCTTTCATATGCCGGGCGGGCAATCAGGGCATCCTTTCTCCGCTCATTACCGTGACCAACAACCTTACTGGCAGGCCGGCATTGCCTCGCCAATGCAGACAAATATTGTTGCGCACAGCTTATCGTTTTTGCCGCGGCAGCGTTAAGTGCCATAGATTCGTTAGAAAATTGGCGAACTGTAAGCATTACAGAAAAACCAAGCTGCTAGGTATGAATTTTTTATTTACGTTTCGGAACTATTATTTATCCAATATGACCTAATGGGCTTTAAAAGGTAAGTGGGGTGTCCCATGAAAGTACTACCGGTTAAATCCAGCACTATTGATATCGTGGGTTACGACGAGCATACCCATAGACTGCGGGTGTCGTTCAGGCACGACAAACCGCAAGAATTTTGTCATGTACCTGAGCAGACTTTTAAAGCTTTTATTAACGCCCGCTCGAAAAACCGATTCTTCAAGCGGCATATTCAAAACGCTTTTCCTTGTTAAGGCCTTGGCTGTAAAACGACGCAATTAACTGAATTTCAAGTAAGCACTTTTCCTGACCTGGATGGGCTGTTTTGGCAATCCATCCAGCCGTTTCAACTGGTAAAAATAGTTATTCCGCGGTTGCTGCGTCTCCAATCACAGCAGCCGGCCTATCCTCTCCCTTGCCGATTTCCAGCAAATCCCAAAACAGTAAGCCGCCGCCCACGGCGGTCATCAATCCGAATACCATGCGCCAAATCATGGCTTGCATAAACCAAGGATGGTTCTGTGCGGCGAAATAGCCGGCCCAGGTCGAACCTTCCACGGCACGTTCGATAAACGATTGTTCGTAACCGGCAATCAACAATGCTACCGTCATTCCCAATACGCCCAAATTCAAAAGTATCGCGGCGGTTTTCCAGCGCCAGCCGTTAATTAACTCGCTGCCCATCCAGACGTTGCCGCGAGCTTGTTGCACGGCGAGATAAAAGAAGGCAATGTTGATAGTGGCGTAGGCACCGAAAAATGCCAAATGACCATGCGAGGCCGACCATTGCGTGCCGTGCGTGTATAGATTGATCTGCGGCAGGGTATGCATAAATCCCCAAACGCCCGCGCCTAAAAAGTTGCCGAAAGCGTGGGCGATCACCCAGGCCAAGGCCGGATGGTTGCTGTTTTTAAAGCGATGCACACCCGAGTCGTAAATCGAATGCACTACCATGGCGACCAAAGGAATCGGTTCGAGCGCCGAGAAAAAACCTCCGATGGTAAACCAATATTCAGGTGTGCCGATCCAGAAATAGTGATGCCCCAAACCCAAGATACCGGAACCGAACATCAAGGCCACTTCGATATATAGCCAAGTCTGCACCACTTGCCGGCGCACGCCCAACAATTTCATCAAACTCCAAGCCATGATGCAGCCGACCAGCACTTCCCAGGTGGCCTCCACCCATAAGTGAATTACCCACCACCACCAATATTGATCGATACTGATGTTGGTGACGTAGAACATCCCCGCCGTGTATAAGCCGGCCAACGCCACCAAATCCAGCGTCAACACCCCGGCAATACCCGACCATTTACCGGCCGAGAAGGTGGCCGCGACGTTGTAAAAGAATATCAGTATGACAACCACAATGCCGATATCGGCCCAGCGCGGGGCTTCGATATACTCACGGCCTTCGTTGATCAACCATAATGAGGTGTCGTCACCGCTGCCGATCTGAATCAGCAAATACACCAGCACCACGATGCTGACCGCGCCGGTCAACACCCAGAATGCCAGTTGTCCCCATTTCAGGCCGACGATGGGCACACCGCTTTCCTCTTCCAGAAACCAGTACACCGAGCCGATGAAACCATACAACATCCACACGACCATGGCATTGATATGCACCATGCGGTTGACGTTGAAATCCAGGATTTCGTACAGAAAACTCGGAAAAATAAACTGCAACCCGGCCAGTAAACCGAATAGCAATTGCGCCATGAACAGCACCATGGCTACGGTAAAGTAATGCACCGCCAATTTTTGCCCGCCGCTAAGATACGGATTAGCCTGTAAAGCGGCATAACGTTGTTTGCAACCGGCCACGCAAACGGCGGCTTTTTCTTGATAGGCTTGTAGCGTCATCTATTAGTCCTCTTCGCCGATGGCTGTAAAATTGTGCGGAAACCCGTTGGTATCGATAGTGGACATCCATTTTAAGAATGCCACGATGGCTTCCGCTTCCGGCTTGGTGATGTCCAGGTTGGGCATCTTGCGATTGGAACCGAAGGTGCGGGCGTTTTTTTCCGGATCGAGCAGGAAGTTAATCATCAGCTCCTCCCGCGATGCTTTGGCACCCCAGCCCTGATCCAGCCAGGCTTTGGTCAAATCCGGCGCGTAATAAGCGCCGTTACCCAATATAGTGTGGCAGTTCATACAGTTTTTAGCCTGTACGGTTTTTTTACCATGATCGACCAGTTTTTCGGCTTCCTCTTCGCTCAACAGTTTGCCGAATAAAGGCGCATCGCCACCGATGACCGGCTGATAACGCTGTTTGGCTTTATCGAAGCGGTAACTAACATCTTTGTTGATGACGCTGTAAGCCTGCACGCGGGAGCCGCCGGCTGTGATTTGGGACATGGAATCGAAGGTCAAAATCACCAGCAACACAAAGGAGCCGCCGGTCACCCAGATAGCTGTTTTTTTCCAGAACGTTTCGGATGCCCAGCGCGGGACTTGCTCAGTCATGATGACCTCCAGATTGATGAGAATGTTCGGATTCGTCGGCGTGGGTCGCTACGCACAGCCGCCAGATAAATTGGGGCATAAAGGCATATCCCACCGCCATGGTTAGCGACAACAACAGCCAGTAACCGGTAAAATGATTAACGACGCTGAAAATGCCGACGCAGATCAATAAAGTCGCATAGGCAAGCCATGCTCCCAGGTAAAACCCTGTATGGGTTTTAATTTTGGCCCAGGTATAAAGAGCCGTATACACGACTGCAGTCAAAATAATCATTGCAGCGCTAAAAAAACTCAGGAAAAAATCGGATAGAGCTACGGGTTCAACCAACATTAGAATTTACCGATAAAAGGGAACGTTTATAATAAACAGGCATCTTACATGCAGGCTATGGATAAAGTGTAAAACCTCTAAAGATTTATTTCAAATACATTATTAAACAACAATTAACTTATGCAGCTGACCGCGCACACGGATTACGGATTACGGGTTTTAATTTATTTGACTTTACACCCGGACAGACTGGTTACCATCAACGAACTGGCAGAGTTTTTTGCTATTTCCAAAAATCATTTGGTTAAGGTGGTGCACAACCTGGGGTTAAAAGGTTTTGTACGTACCGTGCGCGGTAAAGGCGGCGGCATCCGTCTGGCCAGCCCGGCGGACCAAATCAGCGTGGGTAGTGTAGTCAGAGAATTGGAAGGTCATTTTCAAATGGCCGAGTGTTTCAATCCAAGCAAACAAGGCCAGTGCGTATTCCAGCCTAACTGCGGATTAACGGGGTTGTTGGGGCGTGCGGTGGGACAATTTTTACAGGTATTGGATGGGGCGAAGTTATCCGATTTGCTGTCGAAAGAGAGTTTGGCCCACGGCTTAGCCGGAATTCATTCCGACGCCGATGAAAAGTGCCGGGAATAGGGGTTGGGTTATCACGTTTGATTCCGGCGGCGGTCAGTAAAGGCATGAATCGCCAAGGCCAATAAAATCATACCGGTGCCGAGTGCGATTTTCAGCGTCAATGGTTCTTGGTTAACGAAGTAACCGAGAACCAACGAAAAGATCGGCGTTACTAAGGTAATCATGGCAACCGAGGTAGCCGGCATATAGAGCAGCAAATAGTAGAACAACGCAAAGCCGATGGGCGTGGCAATCATGCCCAGATACAGAATAGCTAATTGGGTTTGTTTGGACAGGATATCCGGTAAGGCGGCGTCATCCAGCCAATACCAGGTGACTAAATAAGCGGGTAGGGCAAACAACATGCCGCCGCTGATTTGCGTCAAGGCGGGCAGCTGGGCGTGAATCTGTTTTACCCATACCGAGCTGACCGAATATAAAAAAGTAGCTATCAGCATGGCAATCATGCCCTGTATGGCCAGCGCGTTTATGTCCCACGCGGAGTTGAACATCACCAACAAGCCGATTACCCCCATGATGTAGGAAATCAGCTTGCCAATGCCTAAGCTGCGTTCGTTTAAAAAGGCCGCCGCCAAAAATGCGGTCATAAACGGGCTTAAACCGAATATCACAGACACCCAGCCCGAGGGAATGAATTGGGCGCCCCAGTAAGTGATCAGCATGCTCAGATAGAGCTGTAAGGCAACCGCCAAATAGGTTTGCAGCGCTTTGCGAGTTAGCTTTAACGGCTGGCGGGCCAGCAACATCAATAAAAATAAGCAGACTGCGCCTATGCTCATGCGAGCGGTGACACCAAACACATAGCTGACATCCACCGAACTCCATTTGATCGCTAACGGCGTTGTGGACCATATCAGCACCACACCCAGGTAAGCCAGGAAGATGCGCACGCGGTTTATTGCTGGGCGCGTTGCGCCAGTAGATCGTCCACCACCGCCGGGTCGGCCAGGGTGGAGGTGTCGCCTAAGCGACTGATGTCGTTGGCGGCAATTTTGCGCAAAATGCGCCGCATGATTTTACCGGAGCGAGTTTTCGGCAAGCCGGGCGCCCATTGAATGAAATCCGGCAGAGCAATGGCGCTGATCTCTTCCTTAACCAATTCCTTTAGTTGTCTTTTTAATTCGTCGCTTGGTTGGACGCCGGCATTTAACGTCACATAAGCGTAAATACCTTGGCCTTTAATCGCATGCGGAAAACCCACCACGGCGGCTTCAGCCACGTCGTGATGTAAAACCAGGGCGCTTTCAATTTCCGCGGTACCCAGCCGATGGCCGGAGACGTTGATTACATCATCCACCCGACCGGTAATCCAGTAATAACCGTGTTCGTCGCGCCGGGCGCCGTCGCCGGCGAAGTAAAGGCCGGGGAATTTTTTAAAATAGGTTTCGATGAAACGTTCGTGGTCGCCGTAAATCGAGCGCATTTGTCCCGGCCATGAATCGGTGATGACTAAATTGCCTTCGGCCACGCCTTCCAGAAGATGGCCATCATTATCCACCAGCGCCGGTTTGATGCCAAAAAACGGTAATGCAGCCGACCCGGGTTTTAACTCGGTAGCGCCCGGCAACGGCGTGATCAGAATCCCTCCGGTTTCGGTTTGCCACCAAGTGTCGACAATAGGGCAACGCGCCTCGCCAACCACATGGTAATACCATTCCCAGGCTTCCGGGTTAATCGGCTCACCAACGCTGCCTAAGATGCGCAGGCTGCCGCGATCGGTGCGGGTTACATAATCATCGCCTTGCGCCATCAGTGAGCGGATCGCGGTCGGCGCCGTATAAAAAATATTGACCTGGTGCTTATCGACTACCTGCCAAAATCGATCGGCGGCCGGGAAGGTGGGGACGCCTTCGAACATCAAGGTAGTGGCGCCGTTACATAAAGGGCCGTAAAGCACATAGGAATGGCCGGTAATCCAGCCGATGTCGGCGGTACACCAATAATGTCGCCGTCGTGATAGTCGAACACATATTTGTGGGTCATGGCTGCGTACAGCAGGTAACCGCCTGTGGTGTGCAACACGCCTTTGGGTTGACCCGTGGAGCCGGAGGTATACAGGATAAATAACGGATCTTCCGCATCCATCATTTCCGGCGGGCAATCGGCGGAAGCCTGGGCCATGGCTTCGCGATAACAGACGTCGCGGCCTTCGGTCCATGGAATAGCGTGGCCGGTGTGTTTGATGACGATGACGGTCGATAAGTTAGGGCATTGCGCGGCCGCTTTATCGGCATTGATTTTGGCGGGGACGATTTTGCCGCCCCGAAAGCTTTCGTCCGCACAAATCAAATGTCTGCAATCGGCATCCAGGATTCGGTCGCGCAAGGCGTCCGCCGAAAAACCGCCAAACACGATGGAATGCACCGCGCCTATCCGGGTACAAGCCAAAATAACCACCGCCGCCTCGCTGATCATGGGCAGATAAATACACACCCGGTCGCCTTTTTTGACGCCATGGGCTTTCAGGACGTTGGCGAATTTGCAGACTTCGCTGTGTAACTGGCGATAGGTCAGTTTGTCATCATAATCCGGGTGATCGCCTTCCCATATGATCGCTACTTGGTCGCCGCGTGTATCCAGGTGTCTATCCAGGCAGTTGACGCTGACATTCAGTTTACCGCCCATGAACCAATGTATCTCGCCTGTTTGAAAATCGCATTTCATCACCTGTTGCCAGGGTTGTTCCCAGTCCAGAAATTGCCGGGCTTGCTCGGCCCAAAAGCCTTCGGGATCGGTTAGCGATTGTTGATACAGGCGTTGATAGCTATCCGCATCGACATGCGCCATGGCGGCAATTTCGGGTTTGACTGGATAAATGTGATGTTCTGACATGCTAAGTCCTTGGGTCCTGTTCCGGTTCTTTTTATCGAGCTGTCGGCTCGGGACTCACCGACAGCGTTTTCGTGCGGTTAAGCGTAACTCAATCCAATAAATTCAACCACCAAATACCGGCCCCTGCAGCAAATGTAAAATTTTCGAATCGGTATCGATTTTTGAGCAAGCATCGCGTTAAGAGCGCGTGGTCTTGAAACAGGCGAATGCCGCCAATAGCCCGATCACAAAGAAGGCGGTGCCGACCAGAATGAAGCGCAGGTTGGAAACCTCTACAGGCAAATCGTCGGTGGCGTACAACATAAATATCACCGCTACGGCTCCCCAGCCGAGAAACCGCAAGACGCCGGACAGCAATAACTTAACCGGTGCTTCGGCTTCGGCGATCGGCGTATCCATGCGATAGGCGACATAACCGCTGATAAGCGCCGGCAGAATGCCCCAGCGAATGTGTTGGATAAAGCTGCTCAGGAACTCGAAGTGCTCTCTATGATAAAAAGTCACTTCCAGCACCACTGTCGCCGTGGTAGTGCTTACTATGGCTCCCATGATCATCATGGCCATGTAAAATCCATAGTAGCGGTCCGATTGCTCGTGCTGTTGTCTAAAGGTAAACGCCCGGGCAACAAACACCAAAGCTATCGGCAGCACATACATCGGTATGGCATAGGCAATCCAGCGTAATGTGGTATAGCTAAAATGCGGCAGCGGTTTATCCGGGAAAAGGATAGAGTTGTGCAGTGCCACTGAAATTTCCCGACCGAGTATGACGCCGAGGGTAGTAACCGCGGTAAATATCAGCACATATTTGTAAGTGTGCTTTAAATGGGACTCATGCACTTTACCGCCGAGTTGCTTGACGGTGTCCCACATTTCATTCTCACTGGCACTGCCGAACACGATCAGCGAGGCGAGCAGGCGACAAAGCAGCCCAGTCAGGGCGTCCAGATCCTTGATCAGCAGCACTGTCTTGGTGTAGTGCGGTTCCGCGTCTTTCCATATGGCGACCTTCTCAGACATCGCATTGTAGGTAATGCAGATTTCCCCCCATTTCAGCGAAGGCTCGTTGAAAAAGCGTCGATAAGACGACTGGTCCGCATAATGTTGTATCCGATCGAATAACAGGCAATTGTGAGCCCATTTATATTCGACCGTGGCCCCGGATTTGTCGAAGTCACCGGAATCGATGCTTTGCACCAATAAGCGATCGGCAATTTGCGCCTTAATGTGATCGTCCACCGCCGATAGCCTCGATGCCATCAGTGCATTATAGACTTGCGCGGCTTTGGTCGGAATGGCGAATGCGTCGTGAACGCTGTCTCTAAGTATCAGCAAGGGGTTTAAGCGGTTTTCCCAGTCGATAAAGAACAGGAACAAACCCGCAACGATGAGCGGAATCAAGGTGCCGCCGTCCAGACCTTGTAGCAGATCCAGCCATTCGCTGGAACGCAGGTTGCTGACGATCAGCGTAAATAGCGGTTCCAAGGACAGCCACTGCCAAGTCAGCAGCCAATAAATGCAAACCATCAGCGCGCAATATAGCGCTATTCCGCTCCAGTAAGCGCTCCTGCGACTGAAATACTGAGGTAACGTGGGGGCGTCGCCTAGCTGTATTCGGCGTTTTTGAAATGAACGGTAGGCAAGGAACAGGGTTGCACCGGTTCCAAGGCACTGCACGGCGAAATAAATTATAAATTCTACTGTCATCGTTGGGGCTTTAAGTTGATGTTCTTTAGGGGATTTGGCGTTATTGGCAATATCTCTTTGCGATATTATAGATGGGTCGGCGCTTTGTTTACCTAGTTAAGTTGCATGAATGCATTATGGCTGAGTAGGATGGCCTCGCAACCATCTTATTCCGGCGCATGAATAATAGGTATTTTTTTCAGCGTTTTGGGGCTCCAGTGCGCGATGGCCCAGGCTAGTTGTTCATTAACGGGTGCCTTACGCAAGGATAATGGCGGCTCTTGCCGCAGCAGTTGCAATAATAGGAACAATGTATCAGACGGGTGATTAGCGTCAACCGGTGCGGCCAGGGTTTGCTTGCTCAGTTTGTTGCCATGTGAGTCGACGAGCACCGGCAGGTGCATGTAACGCGGTTCCGGATAGTCCAATAGGGTTTGTAAATAAAGTTGTTTAATTGTCGAGTCGAGCAGATCGACACCGCGCACCACGCGATTGACCCGTTGCCGAAAGTCGTCTATCACCACTGCAAATTGATAGGCCACAATACCGTCTTTACGGCGCACGATGAAGTCGCCATGTTCGAGAGCTGGATTTTCATTGATCCAGCCTTGCAGTGTGTCGTAAAAGCCTATCGATAAATCTGTTACTCGCAACCGCCAAGCCGACGAACCGGTTAGAGGAAAGCCGGCTTCCCTGCAATGCCCGGGATAAACCGATATACCGGCTAAGCTCTTGCGGCTGCAACGGCAAGCATAGAGCCATTGCTGTTGGCGTAATCTCGCAAAGGCTTCGGCATAGCTTTCCAATTGCTGGCTTTGGTAATACACGGCGCCATCGTAGTGTAACTGAAACCGGTTTAGACATCGTAAAATGGCATCGCCGGCTCCAGGCACATTGCGCGGGGTATCCAAGTCGTCGATACGCAGCAGCCATTGCCCCTGGTGCCGACGAGCATCCAGATAACTGGCCAGTGCCGTGTAGAGCGAGCCTAAATGAAGCGGGCCGGTAGGCGAAGGCGCAAACCGGCCGATATAGGAGGGGGGGAGTTGCGCCAGGGTTAACCCATTTGTTTTTCCCTGATTTCATCCAGGGTTTTGCAGTCGATACACAAGGTTGCCGTTGGGCGTGCTTCCAGACGGCGAATACCGATTTCCACGCCACAGGTTTCGCAATAACCGTAGTCCCCGGATTCAATGTTTTTAAGCGATTCTTCAATTTTCTTGATCAGCTTTCGCTCACGATCACGGGTGCGCAACTCCAGGCTAAACTCCGACTCCTGAGTGGCTCGGTCATTAGGATCGGGAAAGTTGGCCGCATCATCTTGCATATGATGCACAGTACGATCCACCTCTTCCATCAACTCGGATTTCCAGTTGTTCAGGATATTGGTGAAATGCTGTAACTGGGCCTCGTTCATGTATTCTTCACCTTCAGTCTCTTGATAAGGTTTGAAGGTGAATTCTAACGTGGAACTATTCATCCATTGACTCCTGGCTATCTTTTAAAAAAATCGGGGCTTTTTATCAGAATGGGCAAGGGCAAGCAAGAAGTTTGTTATCATGCCCGCGCAATAGCCCATTGGTAAAGCCACTATGAAACAACAAGTCGCGGACAGAATGCAGGGTATTTCTGCATTTTATGTCATGGAATTATTACAACGCGCCAAGCAATTGGAGCGGGAAGGTAGGGATATTATTCACATGGAAATCGGTGAGCCGGATTTTCCAACCCCACAGGGTGTGATCGATGCGGGCCGCGCCTTACTGAAAACAGGTGAAGTTAAATATACCGCCGCGGCCGGTCTGCCCGAATTGCGCGGCAGTATAGCTGAACATTATCGTCGGCAATACGGCGTTCAACTCGACCCAGCTCGAATATTTGTTACGCCGGGGGCTTCGGGTGCCTTCTTGTTGGCATTCGGAATCAGTTTGAATCCAGGCGAACAAGTCATGATGGCCGACCCGTGTTATCCCTGTAACGATAACTTTGTGCGCCTTTTTAATGGCCACACCCACTTTATCAATGTCGATTCGGGTAGCAATTATCAACTTACTGCCGATCTGATTGGTGAAAATTGGTGCCCAAGCAGTAAAGGCGTATTTGTGGCGTCGCCCTCCAACCCAACCGGAACCTTGTTGGGGGGCGACGAGTTAAGACTTGCCATAGACAAAGTGCATGAGTTGGGTGGGTGTTTCTATTCCGATGAAATTTACCACGGCTTGATTTACGACCAGCCAGCCATGAGCGCATTAGCCTACAGCGACGATACCTTCGTGATTAATAGTTTTTCCAAATTCTTCGGTATGACTGGCTGGCGCGTCGGCTGGTTGGTGGTGCCGGATGATTTTGTCGAGGCCGCAGAGAAATTAGCGCAGAATATCTTCATATCCACGCCCACGCATTCGCAATACGCGGCACTGGCCTCGTTTACCGACGAAAATATGGCCGAACTTGAGCGGCGTAGATTGGAATTTAAAGCCAGACGTGATTTTTTATACGAAAATTTATTGAGATTGGGCTTCAAAATCACCTGCAAGCCCGAAGGCGCATTTTATATTTATGCTGATTGCAGTGCCTTTACGGATAACAGTTTCGAATTTGCCCGGCTTTTATTGGAACAGGAGGGGGTGGCCGTGACGCCGGGCCGGGATTTTGGAGAATATTTGGCGGATAAACATATCCGTTTTGCATATACCGCATCTATGGATAGAATGGCCGCCGCTTTAACCAGATTGGAACGATTTATATGCCGATAACACAATGTACTGTTCAGTACCTACAGGAACGCTTGCAAAAGGGAGACACATTTCTGCTTCTTGATGTACGTGAACCCAATGAATATGCTTTTGCCCATATTGACGGCAGCATACATATTCCATTAAACCAAATTCCGGAAAGGATGCCGGAGCTGAATAGCGAACAAGATATTGTGGTGGTTTGCCATCACGGCATGCGCAGTCAGCAGGCTTGTTTGTTCTTAGAGCAATACGGGTTTAACCAGCTCTACAACCTTAAGGGCGGTATCGATGCCTGGTCTGTTAGCTGCGATCCCACTGTCCCACGTTATTAAAAAAAAATAATAATAATCATGTTTTTGAAAGAATTTTACGATACTCACGACAGCAGCATTCGTATCGCCGCTCAACAGGCCAGTATGTTTGCTAAAGAAATTGCCCACGATTTCAACCCGCTGCACGACGTGGATGCCAAGCGATTTTGCGTACCTGGTGATTTATTATTTTCGCTGGTTCTGGAAAAGTACGGTCTTAGCGAACAGATGCATTTTATTTTTTCCGGCATGGTGGGCGACGGTGTTTTATTGAACTTTCCGGATAGCAATGCCGAGCAGATTGAAGTTACCGACAATCAAGGCAAAACCTACCTGCGGATTGAGCGATCCGGTAAAGTCAGTCACGATCATGCCATGATCGAAACATTGATACGGGATTATGTGGCATTTTCGGGGCAAAATTTCCCATACGTGCTGGTGCCTTTACTTGAAAAAGAAAACGTCATGTTCAATATAGATCGCCCTTTAGTGATCTACGAAAGCATGACGTTGCGCATGCAGAAACTGGATGTGCAAAACCCCAGTCTCAAGATGTTGGAGCCGAAAATGGAAGTTAACGGCAAACGCGCCACAGCTTATCTGCATTTTCAGATCAAGTCCGGCGATGAAGTTGTTGGGTCTGGGTTTAAAAAACTGGCTGTCAGCGGTCTGCGTGCCTACGAAGCCTTACCTATGCAGGCATTTGTGGACGAATACCTGGCACGAAAAAACGGTTATTTAGCTGAACTGGTTGGGAGGTAATACTCTTCAATACCCGCGATGCATTTTTAATGTTAGTATCGTTGCCGGATCAACTTATTACCTAACGTTCCATCAGCGAGCAATTTTAAGTTACGGCAGGTTTTTTAACTGCGCGTTTCGTCTTTGGAAACGCGCAGTTAATGCTGTGCTCTATCCGAACTTACGCTTACAACAAAGGTTTTCCTAGTTGAGCTATTATCAGTATTTGCTTTTCTTCTGTTATCGACTCTGAGATTTATCCGGGAATGCAACTCAATAGCAAAAAAACCAAACAGCGTAGACATATTCGCTATGCAATAGAACTGGACGCTGTGCTCCTAGTGAGCCAATCGGAGCGCTTTGATTGCATAATCCTGGATTTTTGTTCGCACGGACTGTTTTTAAGAATCAACCAAGCCAGTCTTGAAACGCCGTTACCCAAACACGTCAAAATTCAGTTCGCGGTTCCAGCCGATTTTGGAAAGCAAGCATTCGAAATCGATGCTCAATTGATGCACCACTCCCCGGATGGTGTTGGGGTTATGATCGATAACATGCCGCTTGCCGCCTTCGATGCCCTAAAGGCACAAACAATTCAAGGCGAGGACATTTTCAAGGGTTCAGATAACGACCATAAGCCTTTCGACTATGAATCCTTCAAACTGTTTTTGAAGCAAAGCTTGGTTGAGCATTTGTCCACGTTAGTGACCGACTTTTTTGAAGCCCTCGGCGAAAACTTGAAAAGGGCTAATGTACATTCCGATTATTTTACCAATCGCTCGGAATTAGATGATTTGGTCACTACATTAAAGTTGAACATCGAAACGATTACTAGCGAATTTTGCCACTCTGTTATTGATCAAATAGATTGGATTACCGAGCACAACCAAAAAAAAGAAGACATTACACATTTCGATAGAACCCTTTCTCTAGTCGAAAAAGAAGATTTTGAAGACTGGTTGAATATGTCGGCAATTATAAGAAAGCTGACCAATCACTTTGAAGACTCGATAAATCAAGTGACTCGTGAATTAAGTAGAATATTGGGTCGCTCTAAAACAACTATTAACAATCCGATTAGTCCCGCGGTACTTTGTGATTGCTTCAGAGAAATTATTCTACAATTTAAATTAGACAATAAAATCAATAAGGTACTCTATATTGGTTTCGGTAACACTTTGTTAGAATCACTACCTGAATTTTATCAACAAGCCGGTGGATTTTTAGCTCCAGTCAAATCCGCCGAAAAGAACCTCGGCGAAGCGGCCTTTGATCCGCACAAAACTTCAAAAATCACGCGCTCCGAGCAGGGGCAGGATTTTTTTCTAGACTCGCATAAGGTTCCGGTATTACAAGGCGATTACAAGATAGAAAGCCATCAAAGCCAACCGTTAACCTATATTGCCGGCAAATTGCTTGATCTTTTAAATGACGTCGATTCACCCGATACGGGAGCTTCCAAACCCGAGCAGCAAGATAGTGCGGAACATGTTTTTTCTCAGCCGGTCGATTTTTATGATGAAGCGGAAATCACGGCAGCTATTTCCAAATTACAGCATGACCCCGCCGCGAAAGTTGTTCATCATGACTATGCGCAACTGAAAGACAGCATTCAACAAAATTTAAGCAAACTTATCAATAAGCCCAAGGTACTTTCCCATGACGATAGCAATCGTTTGGATATTTACGGAAGTTTTTTTGATACTTTATTCAAGGACCCTAATATTTCGGAAGAAATATTACCTTATCTGGAAAGTATATACTTACCCTTGATAGCTTTACCCTTACAAGGCAACGAGTTTTTACAAGCGGATTCCCATCCTGTCAAAAATATACTTAACCAGCTGGCCATTTTGGACCAAGCCATGAAAAGTAATAGGTCCGCTAAAAAGGACGTAATCAAAGAGTTTTTGCATAAAATTACCACACGGATTGCGCAGGAAGCCTCCACTAATCCAAATGTCCTATTAGAAATTGACAAAAAATTAAATACATTTACAAAGCAGGTAAAAAAACCAATAGATTCAAGAATTAAGCATGTCATTGATATTCACGAAGGGCAACAGAAACTAGCTATGGCGAGGCAGGTTATTCAGGATGAAGTCGATAAGCGTATTTCAGGTCGCGCAGTGCCGACCGTGATCCCGATGTTGCTGGATGCCGGCTGGCAAGATTTACTGGTTTTGGCAGAATTAAATAAAGAAAAATTAAGCGGCAAAAAAGCTGATTATTTAAATGTTATCGATGATTTAATGTTTTGGCTTTTTGAGCAAGACTCGGTGCTGAAAATTCAGACCAGCAGCATACAAACAACTATTACATTTATCGAAGACCAGTTGAGTTCAACTGGCACGCCTGTTTTTGAACGTAAGCAAGTGATTGAAGAACTGACCGCACTTTTATTAGGTGTCGGTAGCCCCAAGGTTCGAAAATCCGTTCAAACCATTAAAATTGCAAAACAAAAGTTGGATGATATCCGTTTGCAGGATGAGGCGAATAATCACTGGGAGTTATTGATAGATCAATTAACCGTCGGCGAATGGTTAAAAATAAAGCATGACGATGGCTTATTCGAGCCCATGAAACTGATATGGATTGGTGATATTCCGCTCATTTATGTATTTGTGGATACTGAAGGGCTAAAAAGCCTACAGTTTGATAGAAATGAATTAGTAACGCTTTTTCGACAAGGTTGTGCGGAAAAAACCGACAATTTGGATGTGCCGCTCACCGAGCGAACCACTAATTCAATGCTGCAAGGTATGCATGACAAATTTGTCTTTAATGCTACGCATGATCCTGACACCAATTTAATGACGCGCGATGAATTTATTAAGCAACTAAAAAATGAATTACCGAAACTCGGTAATACTCAGCATATGCTATGTCACGTTGATATATTGGATTTTCGAGTACTAACAAATATTTGCGGCGTTACGGGCAGTACACAGATGTTGAAAAATATTGCGCAACTAATATCTGCGCAACTCAGAACTTCCGATCTGTTTGCTAGGTTGGCCGATAACTCTTTTGCAATTTTGTATAAAAACTGCCAGGCCGATGAAGCCTTTGATTTATCAATGCAGGTAATAAAACTGGTTAGCGATTCCCATTTTAAATGGCAGGAAAAAAGCTTCCCCATTACCCTTGGCATGGGTCTAGCCCCATTCGAAAATAACTGTCTCGATATTAACCAATTACTTCAACAAGCCGATTCCGCGAGCTTATCCGCCGGGCATTCCGGTCAAAATGCTGTGCTAGTGTTTGAGGGCGATAATGAGAATTTAAAATATCAAAACAAGTTGCTCGAGTGGATAGGCCGAATTGACACCGTTTTTTCCGAGGATAGGCTGTTTGCTCGTTGCCAGATGATCGCCACGATAGATCCGCTTCAAGATAACCACGTACATTATGAAATTTTACTCGGCATAAAAGATGAGGATGGCAATATCATACCGCCAGATCATTTTATACCTGCGGTGGAGCGTAGTAAAAGGATGCATGAAATCGATAAGTGGGTAATCAATACAGTGTTTGACTGGATTGACAGTAATAGACAAAGTTTCGATAACATGGATGGTTTTTCCATTAACTTGTCCGGAGAGTCTTTAAATAGTGAAGAATTTTTGCAATTTCTACAGGCGCTTTTATCCGCTTCCGAGTTTCCGCTTGAGAAATTGGTTTTCGAGATCACCGAAACCGTTGCGTCCGAAAACCTGATTTTTACCAAAAAGTTTATCAAGGCGATTAAAGAATTTGGTTGTAAATTTTCTTTAGACGATTTTGGTTCCGGTTACTCTTCTTATGCTTATTTAAAAAATTTGAATGTCGATTTTCTTAAAATTGACGGCATGTTTGTGAAAGACCTGACAAATAATAAAGCAGACTTGGCCATAGTTAAATCCATGAACGAGATTGCACATTCTTTAAACTTAAAGACTATTGCGGAATACGTCGAGTCCGCCGAAATTAAACAGATTCTTAAGGAAATAGGGGTTGATTATGGCCAAGGATATTTTATTCATAAACCCATGCCTTTAAATGAGTTAATAGTTCAACCCAAGCCTGAATCCGAGCTGTTTTATTTTGAAGATAATTCCTTTTGGGAAATATAAACCATCTTCGGCATTGATTGAAATAGTTCACTTATCTCAAGCCGTTTCACTTGCTGGTATATGTCAGCCGTTGCCGGGTATGTCTAACCTCATGAACCGAATTGTTCCTGCCATCCTGGTTGTCAATTTTATCTGCAGTTGCTCCGCATCACTTTCGCAAGATGAATTCAAAGACAGCCGCACTAGTGATCGACCGGCGTTACACGCCATTCAAGATCAAGAGCTACGGGAATTAATGGACAGGATGAACGGCTTGATGTTGGAGCGGTTTATGACCGAACATGAAATGGATGTAGTACGTGGAAAATATACCCGACAAATTATAGCTACCGCAATTACTTTGCAGAATACCGCGGGTCATTTAGTAAATAAAATACCGCATTTAAATTTGACTACGGATGAAGAAAATGCCTTTCGCGGCTTGGCTGATAAGTTAAGCCAATATGCAACGTTGTTAAAGACTCAAGCCGAGCATGATGCGTTTAATGCCATCCCAGCAACTTTACATGAGATGAAATCAACCTGCGCGGCTTGCCACACCTTATTTCGTCAATTCTGAGCCGTTTTTCATGATCATTCGCTATTCGATTCTTCTCGCGATACTGCTAGCGGGCGGCTTACCGAACAAGGCATGTGCCGAACAAGATCTACGTGAATTAGTCGTGCAACTGACTGACCAAGTCAAGGCATTACAATCGCAAATAGCGAAATCCAATGCCCGTATCGATGATTTAGAACAAAAGCTGATCCGTTCAACAGCAGAGCAACAGCTTTCCGCTACCGACGCTGCGACTACTCAACCGCAACCCGACAGGATACCAGTCATGCAATCCGCGGCCAACGGCAATACCAAAGCCGCGGTATCCGCCGGCGACATCAAAGGTGCTCTAAAAATACCCGGTACGGCCACCTCGATTGGCTTCGGCGGTTATGTCAAACTGGATACGCTTTTTAGTAGCAGTAGCGTGGGCAACGATAAATTAGGTAATCAACGCTTGGAAGTGGCTGAAATACCGGTAGGCACAACACCAGCCGGTGAAAGCGATCAAATCAGCATGCATGCCAAGGAAAGCCGCTTTTGGATTAAGGCGCTGACTCCCAGCCAATGGGGCGACATGACCACTTATCTGGAGTTCGACTTGTTTGGCGATTCTGCAGCATATACCTACACGCCACGTTTAAGGCATGCCTATGGCTCATTAGGTAATCTACTGGCCGGGCAAACCTGGAGTACGTTTTTAAATAGTCAGGCAATAGCCGATACCTTGGATAACAGTAACTCAGTTGGCTCTCTGTTGACATTACGTCAGCCCCAAATTCGTTGGACCCAACCATTTTCATTCGATGGTTTAGCCATGGAGTGGCAATTGGCGGCCGAAGCGCCAAGAAGCCGTGTCTGGGACGCGCGAAATCAGACCATGACCACGCTCAGCGCTAGTCATTATCCTGATCTGGTGGCGCGGCTTAACCTTAATCCAGATTGGGGAAATATCTCGCTGGCTGCCATGGGTAGGCAATTGCTGATTAGACCCACTGAACTGAATGTTGAAAAGACAGTATGGGGCGGCGCGGTCAATCTGGCTGGAAAAATCAATACTTTCGGTTCCGATAACATTCGGTTTATGCTCGGTTACGGTGACGCCTTCGGCCGTTATGCGGTCAATAATTTCTTTGCGGATGGGACTGTTAACGGCTCAGGAGAATTCGATACCCTCGTCGGTTACAGTAGCATGCTTGCTTACCAGTATTGGTGGGACAAGGCTTGGCGTTCCACGGTTGCATATGGCTTTGCCGGGGCCGATCAACCGGGTTTTGCCGGCAATGCGAATCATCAGGCTCAATCGGTACATGCCAACTTGCTGTGGAGCCCTTTCCTGCAGACCACGATCGGACTGGAATACATTTATGCCAATCGCGAATTGGTCAACGGGCAAAATGGCGAATTGCAGCGGGTGCAATTATCCACCCGGTTTAATTTTTGACGATCGATAAGCCGCAAACGCTAATTAGCTGGAGATGTATACCTCAAAAGGCTCAACGGTTACCATATCGCCGGCTGACACGCCGCTGCAGTCGTCATCGAGCACGATAAAGCAATTCGCCAAACTGGCGACTTTAAGTTGATGAGAATCTTGTTGCCCCGCCGGTTTTACAGTAAACGCTCCGGGAGCCGTTTGCTTGAGAATGCCGCGTTGATATTCCTGGCGGCCCGGCGATTTGCGCAGCTCGGTTTCGCAGCGGGCCTTTAATTGCAGCGGCGTTGTGGGTAAAGTGCCAGCCATTTGCCGCAGCGCCGGTTCGACGAATTGTCGGTAGGTGACCAGAACGGCTATCGGATTGCCGGGCAGGCCGAAAAACCAGCAATGGTTGATACGGCCGAATGTCAGCGGTTTGCCGGGTTTAATAGCCAACTTCCAGAAATTAACCTGCCCGCATTTTTGCAGGGTTTGTTTTACAAAATCGGCATCACCGACCGATGCGCCGCCGGTGGAAATCAGTGCATCAAAACATCCGGCAGCAGACACTAAGGTTTGTTCCAGTAAGCGAGGGTCGTCCTTAATTACCCCCAAGTCGGTTATTAAGTAATTGGGATCGATCAATAATCCAGCCAACAGGTAACGATTACTGTCATATATTTGCCCGGGCAGTAATGTGTTCTCCAAGCCTGTTAATTCATCGCCGGTGGAGAAAAAGCCGATTTTTAATCGCCGTTTTACCGTCACCTCAGCGACACCTGCCGCTGCCAGCAAACCCAAATCTCTGGCTGTTAATTTTTGGGGTGCGCTGACTAGCACTTCACCCTGAGTCACATCGCTACCCGCGGCTCTGATGTTTTTATAGGGTTTGCTGTCTTCAGGAAAGCCTACAGTGTCACCGTATCTGCTAACTTGCTCTTGAGCGATTACACTATCGGCAAATTCCGGCAGCACGGCTCCGGTATAAATTCGCACACATTGATTTTTTTCAACGTTGTGGGAGTACGGTTTTCCTGCCCAGGAGGTACCCACTACACGCAAGGAAAACGCATGACCCGCAGTAATATCGGCACTGGAAAAGGCATATCCATCCATCGCGGCATTGCGCTGTGGCGGTATATCGATTGGCGAATAAACGCTCTCGGCCAATACGCGGCCGAAAGCACTCGACAGAGGAACGCATTCTTGCTCATCTATGCTGTGTACGGCCAGGCGAATATTTTGTTGCGCTTGCGCTACGGAAAGCAATTTTGCGGTTTTGGGATAACAAATAGCGGTCATTTCAGCTGTTCAAAAAAAATAATGAAAAATATAATCGGCGATCGCCAGCGGATTATTCAAATCCAAACAAGGTAGATAATCCGGTGTGCCGAGTGGCTGATCGCTGGCAATGGCAATAATATCGGCATCATTAAGGTATAGAAGTTCCTTGCCTAGGCTGGGTCGATGTAATTCTATTTTGGTAAAATGCTCATGCCGAAACCCCTCGACTAGAATCAAATCCAGTCCTGCCATGGGAAATTTCGCGAGTTGCTCCTTTAAACTGATTTCGCGGTGCGGATAAAATTCCGTAATCAACGCACTGCGGTATGGCGATACGATCATGACAGGTGTTGCACCGGAAGCGCGCAGCTGATAGCTATCTTTACCCGGATAATCGATTTCGAAATCGTGATGGCTATGTTTAATCACACCAATGTTCAATCCGCGCTGTTTCAGCAACGGTATCAGTCGTGTCAGCAAACGGGTTTTACCGGTTCCGCTGAAAGCAGCAAAACCTAAAATCGGCGGATAAGTCATCGACAGGCGGAGTGAAAGTGAATGAACGGTTATTCTAAGGTATTATGAGATTGATTTTGCGGGTGGTGGAGTAAAGGTGATACGCATCTTATTGCTGTTAGTGCCGGTGATAGCGATTTATTGGACTATTCGCTGGTTTCAAAAAACACCTGCTGAAGAAGTGGGTAGACAGATTAAAAAAGTTGGATGGCTATTAGCCATTTTACTGCTTTTGCTGCTGGTAGGCACTGGGAAACTGAATGTGTTATTCGCCGCTCTGGGTGTGGCGATCGCATTCGCGGTTCGATTAATGCCCGTGATCTTACATTATGCTCCGCAGCTGCACCGGTTATGGCAAATTTTCGGTGGCGGCGAGGAACATCAGAATCAGCAAAACGCTTATCGGCCTTCCCGTGGCGGCATGAGCAAAGCCGAAGCTTTAGAAATATTAGGCTTAAAATCCGGCGCTAGCGAAAAAGATATTATTGATGCGCATCGTAAATTAATTTCTAAGCTACATCCCGATCGGGGTGGTTCCGATTATCTGGCGGCGCAAATTAATTTGGCGAAAAAAATCTTGTTGGCGCATGCTTGATTCAAAGCCGGAGCAAGCGCCTGTTTTATTAATTAAAACAATCGCTTAGTCTGGATCGTAGTTTTTTAACAACAAAAAACGCACTTTTTTTGTGCGTTAAAATTTTTCAAATATGTGAACAAAATCAATTGATAACAAAATTAATTTAAAGTTATACTGGCACTCAATGATGAATAGCGGTATGCTAAAACGCAATTCAGATAATCGTGGTGTTGTTGAAATGGCACAGGTTAGGAAGTTTTTGTTGCACCTATTGACGGTCAAACTTATTGAAAACGGCTTGATGTATATCGAGTTGCGGTTTGGCTATGATCGCAGCAAGTAAAGAATGTCGAGACATGGGCGATATATCTAATATAAATGGCGATCCGGCGTGTTTTTTACCAGCATGAATGCCAATTAAACTTAAGCCTCAAAACTGGAGATGAGTCATGATGGAAGAAGCGATTGATATAAGCAAAGAGTTGGAAATGGATATTCCCGACATCATATCTTTTGATGATATCGACGATGATAATCCTGACTTGGATGCCCCGGAACAACTGAAGTTTACGGATGCCGATATCAGCGATTCGCAGAATGAAAGCAACTTTGACGCTACTCGCGCCTATCTAAACGAACTCAGTAAATCCCAGCTTCTCACCGCGGACGAAGAAAAAATCTACGGCAAACGCGCGCTGGCGGGTGATCCGGAAGCCCGCAAAATCATGATAGAAAGTAATTTACGGTTGGTGGTAAAAATTTCCCGCCGCTATCTGAATCGAGGCTTACCCCTGCTGGACTTGATTGAAGAAGGTAATTTGGGTTTGATCAGAGCGGTGGAAAAATTCGATCCGGAACGCGGCTTCCGTTTTTCAACCTACGCCACATGGTGGATCAGACAGACCATCGAGCGGGCCATCATGAACCAAACCCGCACTATTCGCCTACCGATACACATCGTCAAGGAAATGAATGTTTATCTGAAGGCCCAACGGAATCTGGCCCAACAGTTGGACCATGAACCCACCGCGGACGATATTGCCAAGCATTTGGATAAGCCGGTCAAAACCGTTAATAAAATGTTGAAGCTCAATGAGCGGGTAACATCGGTCGATGTGTCCTATGGAAAGGAATTCGACAAGCCTTTACTGGAAACAATTTCCGAAGAAGAAAGCCGCTCGCCGGCTGAAATTCTGCAAGACAATCTGATTCAAACCAATGTGACACAATGGGTCTACCAACTTGCCGACAAACAACGCGAAGTGATTTGCCGGCGTTACGGTTTGTGTGGTTTTGAAAGTGCCACATTGGAACAAGTGGCCATGGAATTGGGTGTTACCCGCGAGCGGGTTAGACAGATTCAGATGGATGGACTGAAACGCCTAAAAGAAATTCTGGAAGATACAGGCTATTCATTTGAGTCGATTTTCAACTAGGTTTTGGAAGGCTGTTCCTGAAACCAGAGACAATTGCCACTGACCTTGGCGATTTTTTCCAAGCGCTGTTGATGGCTGGTTAACTCGTCTGCCGTGCAGGCAATCACCTTCAACCGGGGGCGGTCGGTGGACAAGCCCACAAGCCGTGGCTGATCTGTATTTTGCACCTCCTCGCTTTCATCCAGTAACGATGCCTGACCACCGGTCATAATTAAATATACGTCGGCCAGGATTTCCGCATCCAATAAAGCACCGTGCAGGTCCCTGTGGCTATTATCTATGCCATAGCGTTTACATAGAGCATCCAGACTATTTCGGGCCCCCGGGTGCTTCTTGCGTGCATAAGCCAACGTATCAAATACCGTACTATTGCTTTCTACCGAACGGGTTTCATTTGGCAGTTGCCCAAGCTCGTGATTTAAAAAACCCACGTCAAAGGGCGCATTATGGATAATCAGTTCGGCGCCGCGGGTAAAGCGCATAAAGTCTTCGACTACGTCCGCAAAACGGGATTTGTCTTTTAGGAATTCGTTGGTAATGCCGTGAACTTCAATCGCACCGGCATCGATTTCCCGATCCGGATTCAAATAGACATGAAAACGGTTTTGCGTGAGTCGCCGATTAATCAGCTCCACACAGCCAATCTCAATGATTTTGTGGCCCTCTTTAGGGTTGATGCCGGTGGTTTCGGTATCCAAAACCACTTGCCTGAGTTGTTTAGTGTTAGTCATGGCTGTTTACTGGGCAAAGGACTTCAATAATTCCATCTGCACCTGATACAGTGGCTCATCGCCGGGTTTTGCCCGGGAGTATTGACCATTGCTCTGCAACAACCACGCTTGTGAATTATCTTTCAGATTGGCATGCAAATCGTTTAAAACCCTGCCGCTGACTTTTTTATCTTCCAGCGGGAAACAGACTTCCACTCTTCGGAACAAGTTACGGTTCATTAAATCCGCGCTGGAGGCATAAATCGCCCAATCGCCGTTGTTCATGAACGCGTATATACGCGTATGCTCTAAAAATCGGCCCACAATGGAGCGGACTTCAATATTTTCAGAGACACCGGGGATGCCCGGCCGCAAACAGCATATGCCACGGATGATCAACTTGATTTCCACACCCGCTTGCGATGCGCGGTATAAGGCCTGAATAGCCTGCTCCTCAACAACGGCATTCACTTTGATGATGATTTTGGCTGGTTTGCCTTTTTTGGCATGATCGATTTCGCGATCTATCATTTTCATCAAACCGGCGTGCAAGGTAAAGGGCGATTGCAGCAACTTGTTAAGTTTGCTTACTTTACCGAGGCTGGTGAGCTGCATGAAGACTCGGCGCACATCTTCGCTCAATTCTTTTTCGCAGGTAAACAAACCGTAATCGGTATATAAACGCGCGGTTTTGGGATGATAGTTACCTGTGCCTAAATGTACGTAATTACGGAAGGTGTTACCTTCCTTGCGCAGCACCATGCACATTTTGGCATGCGTTTTATAACCCACGACGCCATACACTACATGCGCCGCCGCCTCTTGTAACTTGGCGGCCAGACCGATATTGTCCTTTTCGTCAAAGCGGGCTCGCAATTCAATCACCACGGTCACCTCCTTGCCCGCGCGCGCCGCCTTGATCAATGCCGCCACGATAGGTGAGTCGACACCGGTGCGATATAACGTTTGTTTAATCGCCAATACATCCGGGTCAGCGGCAGCCTGCCGGACGAAGTCCACCACCGGAGTGAAGGATTCGTAAGGATGGTGCAATAAAATATCCTGTCTTCTGATGCAGGCAAAAATATCTTTATATTTTTTTAGCGCAATCGGCAAGCCGGGTTTAAACGGCATGAATTTTAGATCGGGACGATCAACCATGCTGTAAATAGCTTGAATACGGCTCAGATTGACCGGGCCATTGGCCAGAAATAACCGCTCCGGAGTTAGTTCGAAGCGGGCCAACAGAAAACTGACGGTCTCTTCAGGACAGTTAGCGTCAATCTCCAGCCGTACTTCATCGCCGTAGTTACGCATGGCGAGTTCGCCCTCCACCGCCAGCATCAAATCGTCGATAGCATCGTCATCCACAAAAAAGTCGCTGTTCCGTGTCACCCGGAATTGATAGCAGCCTTTGACTGTCATTCCGTTGAATAACTCGAAAACGAATTCATGAATGATGGAAGACAAAAAGACAAAATCGTATGGGCCGCTATCGGTTTCGCTGACTGGAATCTGTACGATGCGCGGCAAAGCCCGCGGCGCTTGCAACACCGCGCGTCCGCTGTTTCGGCCGAAAGCGTCCTTGCCTGTCAGCGAAATAATGAAATTTAAACTTTTATTCAATATACGCGGAAAGGGATGCGCGGAATCGAGCCCCACCGGCGTTAGGATAGGCAGTAGTTCTTCATTGAAATATTTTTCCAGCCAAGCTTTTTGTATATCACTCCAACTATCCCGCTTTAAAAAACGGATATTTTGCGTTTCCAGCGTGGGAATCAATACTTCATTTAAAACCCGGTACTGCTCGGCAACCAGTTCATGGGCTTTGCCGGAGATTTTTTCAAATTGCTCCTGAATGCTCAAACCGTCGACACTGATAGCCGTGGAGTCCATTTCCGCCATTTGTATCAAGCTGGCAACACGAACTTCGTAAAACTCATCCAGATTGGAACAGGAAATACATAAATAATTCAGACGCTCCAATAACGGCAGATTTTCATCTAACGCCTGGGCCAAAACGCGACTGTTAAATTCCAATAAACTTTGTTCTCTATTGATGTACAGCTCCGGGCTGTTCAATGATGGGATGCTCAATTCCGGTGTGTCCATGTTATAGGTTGGCTGAATGTGACGAAATTCGAATTATAGAGCAATTAGCCGATGAGTACTGTTACGGATAGCAAGCGCGCAGCGGATAAAGCGTATTTGATATAATTAGCCACCGTCCATAGAACCCCACACACACCATGATTTTTCCAACAATCGAATCCCAAGTCGGTAACACGCCGTTGGTGCGTTTACAGCGCCTGCCCGGCGAGACGACTAACACTATTTTAGCCAAGCTGGAAGGTAACAACCCGGCCGGTTCGGTTAAAGACCGTCCGGCACTAAGCATGATCAAACATGCCGAAGCCCGCGGCGAAATCAAGCCCGGCGACCGTTTGATTGAGGCCACCAGCGGCAATACCGGCATCGCGCTGGCAATGGCAGCCGCGATTAAAGGTTATAAGATGACTTTAATCATGCCTGACAACATGAGCGCGGAACGCATCGCCTCAATGAAGGCTTATGGCGCCGAAATCATATTGACGCCGGCCCAGGGCAGTATGGAAGCCGCGATTGACTTAGCCCGCGGCATGGAGGCCGACGGTCAAGGCCGCATACTGGATCAGTTCGCCAATCCGGATAACCCGCGCGCGCATTACGAAGGTACCGGCCCGGAGATATGGCGCGATACCCAAGGCAAAATCAGCCATTTCGTCAGCGCCATGGGCACTACGGGAACCATCATGGGCACATCCCGCTATCTGAAAGAACAAAATGCCGCCGTCCAAGTAGTCGGCGTGCAGCCGGAAGGAGCATCGAAAATACCCGGCATCCGCCGTTGGCCCCAGGAATATCTGCCTAAGATTTACGATGCCTATAGAGTCGATCAAATTATCGAAGTCAATCAACTCGATGCCGAAAATACCACGCGCGCCCTGGCAGCCCAAGAAGGTATTTTTGCCGGGGTGTCATCAGGCGGTGCCGTTTTGCGGCTTTGCAATTAGCCAAACAAGTACAAAACGCCATTATTGTGGCGATTATTTGCGACCGCGGCGATCGCTATCTGTCCACCGGCGTGTTTCCAACTTAAAAATCGTTTTGGCCGGACTGCGCCTAAGCCTTCCGGTCGACTTAATTCCCCGGAATACCGGTCGATTTTATCGCACCTGGTTTATTCCCGGCGTCCCTGTTTTGTTAATTTCGCACCATGGCCCATAAGAAAAAATTACCGCTAGACCCCGTTACCGTCACCATAGAGTCGCTGTCGCACGATGGCCGTGGTGTCGCCCATGTCGCAGGCAAAGTTGTATTCATTGATGAAGCATTACCCGGGGAAACCCTGGAATTCGTATATACCGACAGCCGCAAGGATTAT
This sequence comes from Methylomonas sp., assembly GCF_023228165.1. Classification (GTDB taxonomy): domain Bacteria; phylum Pseudomonadota; class Gammaproteobacteria; order Methylococcales; family Methylomonadaceae; genus Methylomonas. The sequence continues at coordinate 63,379 of NZ_JALOBS010000014.1, forward strand.
GCGGAAGGCAAGGTGGCAAAATTATTAACCCGCTCTGAGCATCGCGTCGATCCTGCCTGTCCGCATTTTGGCGTATGCGGCGGCTGCAGTTTCCAGCATGTCGACGACGGCGAGCAGATCCATTTCAAGGAAGCGTTATTGCAGGAGCAATTTCAGCGTATCGGCAAAGTGGCGATTCCGCAAATTTGGGAGGCTCTGACCGGCCCGCACTGGGGCTATCGCACCAAAGCCCGCATGGGTGGGAAGTGGGTCGCCAAAAAGGGCAGGGTGCTGGTGGGTTTTCGGGAAAGGCGTAATCCGTTTTTAGCGGAAATCGATAGTTGTAAAGTCATGCATCCGCTGGTCGGCGAAAAGCTGCTGGCTTTGGGTGAAATGATTGCCGGCCTGGGCATTAAGGATAAAATCCCGCAAATCGAGGTAGCCATTGGTGACCAAGATGTGGTGTTGGCTTTCCGCGTATTGGAGCCGCCTACCGATGCGGACAAACAGCGTATGCGCGAGTTTGGCGAACAGCATGGACTCAACATCTGTTTGCAAGCTAAAGGTCCGGATACCATAGTGCCGTTGGACGGTGAAACAGAAGTAATTCCTTGCTATACGCTGGCCGAGCAGGGCATGAAGTTCAATTTCCGCCCCGCCATGTTTACCCAGGTCAATTACGATATCAACCAAAAAATGGTCAGCCGTGCGTTGGATGCGTTGGAACTGAGCAAAGATGACCGAGTACTGGATTTATTCTGCGGCCTGGGTAATTTTACCCTGCCTTTGGCTACCCTTGCCGGGCAGGTAGTCGGCGTGGAAGGGGATTTTCCGTTGGTGAAACACGCCCGGGAAAATGCCCGCTTGAATGGTCTGGACAATGTCGAATTCCATGTCGCCGATTTAAGCAAAGACCTCAAAGATCTACCTTGGTGTCAGCAAAAATTCAGCAAAGTACTATTGGATCCGTCTCGGGCCGGGGCCTCCGAAGTGTTGCATAATTTCAAACATTGGCAACCCGAGCGGATAGTCTATGTGTCGTGCAATCCTTCCACATTGGCGCGCGATGCCGGTATCCTGGTGAATGATCTGGGTTATAAGCTGGTTAAAGCCGGCGTAATGGATATGTTTCCGCAAACGGCACATGTCGAATCGATTGCCTTATTCGTTAAAAAATGAGCCGCTCACTGGATATTTGTATCGCTAATCAGCAATTAACGCTGCGAGATCATGATCGGGTGCTAAAAAGTTATTCGGTCTCCACAGCCAAAAACGGCCCTGGTCAATTAAAGGGTAGCGAATGCACCCCTACCGGGCGGCACCGGATACGCGCCAAAATAGGCGCCGGCGCACCGATCAACAGCGTATTCATAGCCCGCCGTTTAACAGGGGAAATATATACCCCGCAATTGTCCGCCGCTCAGCCGCAACGGGACTGGATACTCAGTCGAATTCTGTGGTTGGGTGGATTGGAATCGGGGCATAATCGCTACCGTGAGGTCGACACCACCTGGCGGTATATCTACATTCACGGCTGTCCGGATCAACTGATGCAAGGCGTACCGGCATCCCATGGCTGTATTCGCATGCATAATGCCGATGTCATCGAGTTATTCGATAATGTCGAGGCCGGCTGTCCGGTTTTCATCCATGAGTGATAACATGGCCCGCATCGTATTAGGCATCGAATACGACGGCACGGCCTATGCCGGTTGGCAATGGCAAGCCGGCAGACGTACCCTGCAAGCCGAATTACAGAATGCCTTAACTAAAATCGCCGACCAGCCGGTTACCGTTCACTGTGCCGGTCGCACCGATGCGGGTGTGCATGCGCTCGAACAAGTGGTGCATTTCGATTGCGCAGTGCAACGCGATTTAAAGGCTTGGTTGATGGGCGGCAACAGTCAATTGCCGGACGATATTCGCATTACCTGGGTCAGACCGGCCGTGGCAGACTTTCACGCCCGTTACAGTGCCATTGCACGTTTTTACCGCTATGTGATACTGAATCGGCCCATGAAATCGGCTTTGCTGCGCAGCCAGGCTACTTGGTGCCATCAGCCCTTGGATGCCGATAAAATGCATATGGCGGCCCAATATTTAATCGGCGAACACGACTTTTCCTCGTTTCGAGCTCAAGGTTGCCAATCGCACAGCCCTAATCGGTTCATGCATTTCATTGATGTGTATAGACAAGATGATCGGGTAATCATCGATATTTGCGCCAACGCATTTTTGCATCACATGGTTAGAAATATTGCCGGTGTATTGATGAACATCGGCATGGGTAAGGCACCGGCCGATTGGACTGCGCATTTGCTGCAGATCAAAGACCGGTCGCAAGCCGCAGCTACCGCGCCGCCGTATGGATTGCATCTGGGTGGGGTGTGTTATCCCGAACAATATGGGATAACAAGACATACTGTATTTGATAAACTGCCCGCTGATGCAAGGCGTTTTGATTAAAGAGGGATATTTCCTATGACTGATGAATCTTTTCAAGGTTTAAAAGCGTTACCGTTTAAATTTCCACGAAAATGCGGTAATTGCGGCCGCGAGTATCAAACCGAAGCCGAGTTTTTAGCGCAAACGGAAGATCTCAGGAACGGTCGGTCGCCGTTTAAAGAGTCTGAAGACGATGACGGACAAGTCATTTTAGAGGTATTTAGAAATTGTGTGTGCGGCTCTACCCTGATGGATGAATTTCGTTCTCGCCGCGACAACTCTCCCGAAGGGCAAAGGCGCAGGGAAGCGTATGCCAAAGCATTACTGGCGGGGGAAAAGCCGGAATAGCTCCCGACTCCGAGTAGAGATCATTTATAGAGATAATATAAGGGGTTCTAAGCGCAAACTCCCGTAATCCGTATAAGCTGATTTACATTAGCGTGCTGTATGCCCGATTCGAAATGGCCGAAACGATGTGCGGATTACATGGCCGACGTTAAGAAATTATTCAGCAGCAAATAGCCGCACAATTATGCCGTGGGAGAAAAGGGCGGCTTTCATCGAATCAAATCACGCTTATTCGGCAAACCCATGCCATTGCCGGCATGTGGACGTCTGTTAAACATCGATCCGAATACCGGCCAAGCGCGGCTGTCTAATCAATTGTTTTAATCCAGCGACAACGTTCCTTGACAATAGGCGCCGTTCTTTCGTTGGCGATACCTTTGGCTATTAAGGCGATCACCCGGTCGTCGGTGTCATAGCCGATATGCGCATCCATCGGATTGGCGAGCTTACCCAAGCCGAACGCATCATAAATTTTAGCCACATTGATATTGATGTTGGTGACGTTGATACATAAGCGCGAATCCAGGTATTTGCTAACAAAATCATGCGGTAATGCATAACTTAGCAAGTCGTTAGGGTCACTGAACGCGATAATATTGGTTTTCAATAACATGCGCTCGGCAAATTTTTCTCCGTCAGGTTTGCAGTAGGCGGCCTCCTGATTGGCGATTTTAGGTGTGGCCCGACCCAGTTGCAGCATGGGTAATTGATTGGACATCATGTAAATAGGTATTTCCTTATTTTTCAGAACATTTGCGATTGCTGTGTAATACGCCGCGGTTTCTCCATCGGCATAAATAGACGCGAGTCGCTGCAAGCCATCGATAGTAATCCGGCTGCCCAAACTGTGTGAAACAAAGGCGTAACTATCGTTATAGAATGGCGTGACATTTTTTGACGAGCAGACTTTATGCACGTCATCAGGCAAACTAGTCCAGTCGCCACTAATCATCCAGCAAAACGATTGTGCAAAGGCCACCAGGATATCGTCGCGCTTCTCTCCCAGATAAATAATAGGATCAGGGCCGGTGTCGTTAGAAAACTTTTTCAATAAATCGTTGACCTCGGCACGGCGGAACGACTGTTCGCCGGAATTATCGTACGCCAGAACTTCTTTGTCCTTGGCGGTAATTTCCGACCATGTCAATTCGTAAAACAATAATTCTTGAGACTGGAACTGATCCAGGTAACGATGAATGCGTAAATTACCTAAGTTTTTCCCCGGATCCTTGGGGTCGACCAGTTTAATATTTTTGTAAGCTCGGGTCGTAACCGGTAGGTCCAATTCTTTAGCCAGTTTTTCTAAAAATTCCGTGGAATAACCCGGTAGGTGATTGCCTACACCATGCAGCATCAACACTTTCATTTTGCGGCCAGGCGCTTCCAATTGCGGCTTAAGCCCGGTGAACTGGTTGCCGGTAATCTCGCACAAACGAGTGTCTTCATTATCCTGCTTTTCCAAGATGGCTTCGGTAATACCCCTGCCAAAGCTGGCGCAGCCGTTCAGCAACACGCTAATGGCTAAAATAAGCAATAATCTTTTCATATCTTTCATAAATTCTTGTTATGTACTCTTAAAAATTCAACCAACCTGAGCCGAATGCCGAAGCAAAGACCAAGCTGACGATGCTCATCAGTTTGATTAATATATTCAATGATGGGCCGCTGGTGTCTTTGAAGGGATCGCCTATGGTGTCGCCTACCACCGCTGCTTTATGGGCATCGGAACCTTTTCCGCCGTATTGACCGGTTTCGATATATTTTTTGGCATTATCCCAAGCACCGCCAGCATTCGCCATCATTACGGCCAACAAGAATCCGGATGCGGTAGTACCCATCAATAAACCGGCCAGCGCTTCCTTACCCAGTATAAACCCAACCAGTAACGGCACTGTAACCGCTAAGGTACCGGGCAAAATCATTTCCCGCAAGGCGCCCTCGGTACTGATGCCTACGCAGGCTTTATAATCCGGGCGCGCCGTACCTTCCATCAGACCGGGAATTTCCTTGAACTGGCGACGCACTTCCAAGACTATGGCGCGCGCCGCTTTGCCAACCGCCATCATGGTCATGGCCGAAAATAGATAAGGCATCATGGCGCCTATCAAAATACCCGGCAGCATGGTGGGGTCGAGCAGATTCAGATGTTCGACTTTAGCCGCCGTAACATAAGCCGCCATTAAGGCCAGGGCGGTCAACACTGCAGAACCAATGGCGAACCCTTTACCGGTAGCGGCAGTGGTGTTGCCCAGACTATCCAGGGCATCCGTGCGCTGGCGTACTTCCGCGGGCAAGTGGCACATTTCGGCGATACCGCCGGCGTTGTCGGCTACCGGGCCGTAAGCATCGGTAGCCAGGGTAATCCCCAGCGTGCTCAGCATGCCGACGGCCGAAAGGGCCACGGCGTAAAGGCCAGCCGCCATACTGCCGTCCGCTTTAAAACCCAGCCAAATACTGGCTAAAATAGTCGCCGCGACAATTAATACCGGAAATACGGTACTCATCATGCCGACTGCCAAGCCTTGTATGATAGTGGTTGCCGCACCGGTTTCGCAGACGGCCGCAATCGATTGAGTCGGTTTTTCGGTGTAAGAAGTATAGTATTCGGTGACATAGGCAATAGCATTACCCGCTATCAGACCCACTAAAATGACATACCAATAGTGCATGGCTATGTGTTCGTGACGAATAACCAGCAGGGCTAAACCCAGTACGGCCACGGACGACGCCCATACCGAACTGCGTAATACCCGCAACAGCGAGTATAAACTGGAGTTTTCGCCGATATTGGAAAATACAACGACACTAAAGCCCAATAGCGAGCCGATCACGCCAATGGCCGCGATTAAAAAGGGTAGGGCGACTAAAGCTGTGTCGAGCTGGCCGGTCAAGGCACTGCCCAGTGTCGCCGCGGCAATAATTGAACCACTGTAACTTTCAAATAAATCCGCCCCCATTCCGGCCACATCGCCGACATTGTCGCCGACATTGTCGGCGATCACCGCGGGATTGCGCGGATCGTCTTCCGGAATGCCTTTTTCCACTTTGCCGACCAGATCGGCCCCCACGTCGGCTGCTTTGGTATAGATACCGCCGCCGACACGAGCAAACAGGGCAATGCTACTGGCACCGAAGCCGAATCCGGTAATATAGGTCAAGCAATCAGGATCGTCGCTAAACAGCAAATACAACCCGGTCATGCCCAGCAAGCTGAAGCTGACTACCGACATGCCCATGATGGCGCCACTGCCGAATGCCACGCGCAGGCCTTGATGCAGACTATGCCGGGCGGCTTCGGCGGTCCGTACATTGGCGCGAACCGCAATGTACATACCCAGGTAACCCGCACCGGCGGAAGCGATAGCTCCCAGCAGAAAGGATGCCGCGGTTTGTATTTGTAAAAAACTGGCTATGATGATGGCCACCGTAACAACGAATATCGACAGAATACGGTATTCCCTATTCAAAAACGCGGCCGCACCTTCCTGAATGGCGTCTGCTATCGCCTGCATGGCGTCGTTACCAGCGTTGTAAGCCAATACCCGCTTCAATTGCCAACACACAAAGATTATGCCGATCAAGGCCATAACCATTGCTAGAATCACCGCCACCGATGCCTGTGCCACTATGATTTCTCCCACTTATTGAATTACTTAGTGCGTTAAGATTTTATGCCAAGCCAACCACAATAGCGATACCGTCAAATCTTGATTTGGCTAAGATTTATCAGGAACCGGTTGCCCGAAAATAATCAAGCTTGATATTTTCCAAGCCTAGATTGGCGGGCGATGCGGCATGCCGACCCAATTCCAGCAGTTGATCGGGTGAAAGCGGCCCGACTATTTTGGTCAGATCCGCTAATTTGATGCCTTGCCGCAATAAAAACAGCATATAGGTGTATCGTAAGGACTCAATCGTGATCAACTCAGGGTTGGGCAGTCCACTATCAATCGCGGCACAGCAGAGCAAAGTTTTTATTTCCGCTTCCGTCGGCCAATTTTCGAATGCGGGATACTGGCTAAAGCAGTCGGCTACCGAATCCGTCATCAAAACGTTACGTTGCCCGGGTATCAAAATCATTAGCGCTTCAATATTAAGGCAATCCGGGCTTAAGGAAAGGATTTCAGCCAACGATAATCCGTTGAAAAGCAGGCTAATGACTGCCTTGATCGACGGCTCGGCGATTTGGGTAAGCGCCAGCACTTCCGGCCGGGTTAATTCTCTCGGGATATCGACAACCGGTAAGGCTTTTAATGGATCGTAGCCGACTTGAGGCGAGGCTTGCTCGGCCACATCCAGCATAGCCCGCGGTTGATGATGCAAATGAATACCACCCAGCGACATGGGTGCGGGCGGTGCAATAGCTTCCCGGCTTAGATAATCGATGATCAGTACCGCCAATAAGGACAGTACTAAGCTGCCTGCAAACGCCAATAACGATTCTTGCAGATAATTCGGCCTGATGGGCGTGTCCGGCAAGGATGCCCAATCGACCACGTCGACCTGTGGATATTTTTCGCGCTGCTTGACATCGATATCCACCAGTCGCTGTTTGGTGTCCTGTTGCAAGGTTTCCAATTTAAGCAATTCCTGTTGCAGCGCCTGGTGCTCGGTAAACTGGGAGGTATATTCGGCAGCCAGTTGTTTATGGGCCTGCATTTGTTGTCGTATGGCGGTCACGGCCTGTCCGGCGGCGGCATAGTTGTGTTCAGCTTCCTGACGGGCAAAGTCTTTACCTACACTGGCTTTTTCGGCAATTTTGGCCTCGATCTCAATTAGCTGTTCCCGCACCTTACCAAGATTAGGATTTAGATCGATGTAATCCTTGGTGTAGTGTGCTTCGATAGCCGCTAATTCTGCACGCAGTTTTTCCGCTTGTTGCAGCAGAACAGCCATCGCTCGGGTATCTTCTTCCGGCACCACCACTTCGTTTCGGGATATGGCGGCAAGGATGGTGTCCAGCTTGGCCTTGGCTTTAACCTCTTCCTCCAGTGCGCTATTCAAGGATTTATTCAAGCCCTGCAAACGGGCATGGGCCTGATTGTCGGCGCTTTCGGTAGATAAGATGTCATGTTGCAATCGGAATCGATCGATTTCGTTTCGCTTGTCCGCAACTTGACGGTCTATGCGTTGCAACTGATCGGTTATTTCCGCGGTGACTTTTTCGGTATTTTCGGCAACAAAAGCGGCCCGTATCTGCAAATAGGTTTCTATCCAGGCATTTACCGCGCGCTGTAGAACTTTAGGTTCCGGACCTTCAGCCTGTAAATGCACTAAATTGGTTTCGGGTTCTGAAATGACCGCAAACATGGATCTTAACTCATCCGCATTCCAGTTTCGGTTATTGGTCAGCATGTTGTCTAATCGATCAACGGTTTTTTCCAAAATTGCCGTACCCAACAATATCTGTTTCTGGATGCTGACATGCTGGATGTCGGCGGAAGGACTGGCTTGATCGATATCCGTGGCAGCCATGGTCAGTACCGTAGCCACGCTTTGATAGATAGCCGGTTGCAGGAAGATATAAATTTGAGAAACCAGCATGCATGGCAAGAAAACCAGCAAAAATACCAGCCAGCGCCGTAAACGAGGTGAGTTGAAGCGTCTTGAATTATTAAGTTCGTCTGACGCCATATGATATTCATGGGCTTGATAATTCATAATTGACCGTCCGAACAAAAGGTGACCACTTTATGTTTTCACATTGCGGCTATTCTAGATCAAAGCGCCTACAGTCCGCAGACTTTACTGATAACTTTACATGGCGGCTGTTTTCAAATTGATAATCTTGTCCAAGAGTTGTTTGTAATCATTCGATTGCCAGACCGCATAATTCAGATTTTTAAACAATCCTGTCAAACGGGTAAAGTAATCCCGCGCATGGTTCTGGTCGGTAAAGCGATAGTCGTCGGAAATAAGTTTAGTGATTAGCATGAAGGTTTCTTTCTGACGTACCAGAGGTACCGATACATCCACGTTATCAAAGGCATCTTGCTGCAAATAAACCATATCCACAAACAAGGCTTGCTGGTAGGCGATAAAGTCCTCAATGGTGACGCCTTCTTCGCCGGCTACTTGTATCATCTCGTGCACGCTATTGCCGTGGGCCAACAGTTGCAGGATATCCTGTACATGTTCAGTCCAATCCGGCGCCAGTTCCCGTTGATACCAGGGATTCAACTGCTCCAGATACCGCGACCAAGACAACAATGGATCAACCGCCGGATAAAAACGCTTATACGCGCGATCGGCGCTTAAACCTAAAAAGGTTTTCACGGTACTCAATGTCGATTGAGTGACGGGCTCTTCAAAATTGCCGCCGGCGGGAGATACCGTACCTATCATGGTCAAACTGCCGGTATGGCCGTCGGCATTGGCCACCACGCCGGCCCGTTCGTAAATGCTTTTGATAGAAGAATCCAGGTAAGCCGGAAAGGCCTCTTCGCCGGGAATCTCCTCCAGTCGCCCGGAGGTTTCCCGCATGGCCTGCGCCCATCGGGAAGTTGAATCGGCCAATAACAATACATTCAAGCCCATTTGCCGATAGTATTCGCCCAGGGTAATGCCGGTGTAAATCGATGCTTCACGGGCGGCTACCGGCATGGAAGAGGTGTTGCAGATAATAATGGTGCGGTCCATCAGGGAACCGCCGGTTCTGGGGTCTGTCATCAGCGGAAATTCGCTGATGGTTTCCACCACCTCGCCGGCCCGTTCGCCGCAGGCCACCACGATTACAATATCGACTTCGGAATTGCGCGCAATCAAGCTCTGCAAGACGGTTTTACCTGCCCCGAACGGCCCCGGTATGCAGCCAGTACCCCCCAAGGCAATCGGAAAGAAGGTATCGACCAGGCGTAAATGCGTTACCAAAGGCTCGCTGGGATAACAGCGCTGATTAACGTTGTTGCGCAGCATGCTTTGCGACAAAGGGTTACGTACCGGCCAGCGCTGTTTCAAGGTAACAATTTGCTCCTTGCCGTTGCTTAGGCGAATTTTGGCTACCGGTTCCGCCACGGTGACGTTACCCTGCTGTATCCAGGTCACTTCCACTTCGCCCTTGATATCGAACGGTACCATGATTTTATGTTTGAAGCGGCGTTCCTGCACATTGCCTAACGCCCCGCCGGCGAATAATTTAGCACCTGACTGAACGCACGGGGTAAACGCCCATTTGGCGTTTCTATCCAACGCCGGAAAATCCACGCCGCGCGGCAGGAAAAAACCGAATTCCGTCGCCAACACGTCCAACGGGTTTTGCAGACCATCATAAACTTGTCCGAGCAAACCGGGGCCCAGTTCCACGGACAATAACTCACCGCTTTGTTCAACCAGATCGCCGACCCCGACCCCGATAGTGCTTTCATACACCTGTGCATCCGCCCGGTTGCCATAGATGCGCAAGATCTCGGCTTTCAGGCGTTCCTGGTGTTTAGCTTCACTGCGACTGGGTAATATGTACACCACCTCATTCTTGGTCAGCGGCGTGGCTCCCAACGATTCTATGGAAACGATGTCGTCCTGTACCGCAACAATGCGCGCAGTGGCGGTTGTTAATGCTTGCTCGTTCATGGTTTTCCTTCAAATTCCAGCGATACATCGGCCATTCCGGCGCTGATCAATTCATTAAAGCGCAATAAGGCTCTCTCTTTATCGTAACTGACCCACCTATTGATCAGATACCAGCGCAGCACATACAACACCACGGCCGGAAAATCGAAATAGTGCCCTACACTCAGTCGCTCGTACTGTTTCCAGTTTAATTCCAGCATCAGCTTATCCAACGCCAAAGCGTGGTCTTCCGATATGAATTGCTGAGCCTGTTTGAGCCAGGGTAGGGTATTGCCCAGACCGAAGTCGGGTTTTTGCCAGTATCTGCGGATAAACTGCAGATGGCTGCCAAAGCCGTAAAACGGATCGGCAACCGTGATATTCTCGCCGGCGTGTCGACGACGGAGAGCGGTTAACAGCGTTCTTAACTCCAAGCGCCAACTGACGACATCGCGCAGAAAATCGCTGCGTATCAAGGCCAGTTCCCGTTCGCCGGCGCTAATGATGGCGGCATCATCCCATTCCTGCATTTTCGACCAATGCAACAGGCTTTCGATTCGCGCCAAATCGGCTGCATCATCGTCATCAAGTAATGCCAGGCGTTTATCTAATTGAATCCGGGATATAACCGGTAAGCGCGAACTAAATAATTCCGCCGGTTGTACAGGCAGGCTACTGAGTAGCAGCGTATATTTAAAACCTTGCATCACTTGACGATGCCCTGCAACAAGGCGCGGAAACGTGGTTGCAAGTGTCTGAGTAACAGAGCTGCGACAACCTCATCGGTAAAATCGATTAACATGGCGTTGTCTTCAAGCCGGATAACCAAACCGGATTTCACTTCATCACTCACTTCAAAATGCACGCCTTTACGCAGCAAATCGCCGGCAATGGCGGCGGAAACATGCGATAACTCGCCTTGTTGCAATTCCTCCGGGTTTTTACGCAATTCTTCCACACCGATGATGGTTTCAGGCAGTAGAAAAGTCAGCTGTTGCTGCTGATCAAGCCCGGTTTTATCCCGTACTTGACCGGCCAGCGCCAAAATCAGTTGTTCCATAAACTGCCGATCGGCCATTTTTTCGCCAACCGCCCGCTGAACTTCCTGACTGAAACTGCCCAACAAGGTGTCTCTGAGGCGCAGCAAAGCGTCGCGCGCGGCCAGGTTTAAGGCGTCAATTCCCGCGGTTTGGATGGAATCCGCTTCCGCTTGGGCTTTTTTGAGAATATTTTTAGCTTCCTGCTCGGCTTCGCCGATCAACCAGGTTGCGCGCCTTTGCGCATCGGTAACTATGCTTTCGGCTTTAGCTTGGCCGGCGTCAATCGCTTGTTCGCGTAGCCGCTCGATAAGTTGTTCGACACCCGAAGAGGCGTAGTCGGCTTTTTCCTCTTTCATGCTTCCATCCTTATACTTTAGGTATGCCGCCGCTAATCACCAGCGCGAAAATAAAGGCAAAAACCGCAAAGCCTTCCACAATAGCGGCCGGCACGATGGATAAGCCAAAAATTTCCGGCTTGGCTTTGGAGGCATGGATAGCCGCCGCGCAACATTGACCCTGATAGACGCCGCTGAACATCAGGGCCAGTCCGGACAATACACCCACCGAAAATAAACCGGCGGCATTATCGATATTCACCGGGCGATTCAGGGTAAACATCACCACGATGCCGAAAATGACCTGCGAAGACGCCATGGCCGACACGCCGATATAACGGCCATGGCCGGTTTCGGTATCCAGCATGGCGCCGATTGCCGCCTGACCGGCAATCGAACAGCCGATTATGCTGCCCACCGCGCCCAATGCCATCGGCGCGTATAATCCGATCCAACCTAAAATAACCAGTAACTCAGCCATTAATCGACTCCTTTTTTGGAAAATGCTTTAAACGGATAACCTTCATCGGAAACGCTCCAATTATAAAATTCGATAAAATTTAAACGCAGCCCATGCACCAGGCCGCTCAGAATACACAGTAACAAATTGAGGGAATGCCCTAATAATAAGATCAGGATACTGAATAACAAACCGGGGCCAGGCATGTCGCGCAAGACCTGTTCGGCCAGATGATTGAATGTCAATGCCAAGGAAGCGCTGGCCAAACCCAAAGCAAACAACCGCATGTAGCTGAGTACATCGCCAAATAATTGAGTGATGCCGATCAGGCTTTTGCAGCCGTCCAGTAATCGCCAGAACCAGTCGCTCCAGCGCCGCACACGCCGCTCGCTGCTGAACAATACCAACAACACGGCGCCTGACACCAATAGGCCTTTCCCCATCATCAAGTAAGATTGCGATTGTTCAGTTTGGGCTAACCACAGACAGAAGCCCCCTGAAACCAAGCCGATCCAACCAATAGGAGCCAGGGCCAGACTGGAGTGACGACGTTGCCAGGCTTTGACCAAATTGGCTAAAGCTATGTGTAACACCCCAATGGCAATCGTCAAATGCATCATGCCGTCGAAGTCATTAAGATCGAACAGTTTGAATCGGCCTAATAAGTTTCCGGTGCCGGGATCATAACCAAAATAGCTGCCGCACAACACACCCCATAGTAACGATAGTCCGATAGTGCTTGCTGCCAACATGCGTAACCGCCGGCCTTTTTTGCTGTTCAAACTATGCCATTTCCAGGCTAAAATCAGCATAAATACCCCGGCGTAACCCGCGTCGGATAAAATGATGGCGAAGAACAGAGAGAAGGAAAAAAATACGATCAGCGACGGGTCCCAGCCTTGATAATCCGGGGTTTGATAAAAATTTACCAAATCTTCCCCCCCGGCGAAAGGGGCTGGATTTTCCAGTAGAGTAGGCGGGTTATCCGCAGCAGACGGCTCTTCAACCAAAAGGGCCAAGCCTAGCTCATCGGCGAACTGAGCATAACGGTCTACTTGCTTTTCCGGCAACCAGGCCTGTAAGGCGAATACGCCAATTTCATCACGAGTAATGGCTTGCGCTTGCTGCAATTCGTCATAATTTTGGCTTTCGGTGAAATGCAAAGTCAACAAGGTGATCCAGCGGGTGTAGGACTCGCGTTGTGCTTGTAAGTCTTCCAGAGCCATTTCCAATTCGCTGGCTTGATCCTGCAGCGTCGATAGCGGTAAAGACCCGGTATGGGTACGCGGCACCGGCAGGGCATTCTCCGGCGGTTCCTGCCCTGAAATTACTACCACATAACTGAACAAATTGTTTTGATAAACGGTTTGCCAAACATATTCGCAGTCTTTCAGTTTCCCCATCAATCGTTTGGGAATGATGTAAAACCAAAAGCATTGACATGACATCAGGTTGTTTTCAGGCAGGGTGAAGTTACCCCAGGGTTTTAACTCCTGAATCCGTTTTAGCAAGGCGTCGTAACGGTCGCTTAATTCGCGGGTTTTACTCTTTAGTTTTAAGACTTGTTCGACGGTGTGATCGATATTGAAGTGTTTATCGTTGGTGACCTGGTGGCGTTTACGCGGACAATCGTTTAGATAACGCAAGGCTTGCAGCAGCAAAGCGGCCTGTTTTTCATTCCGATTTTCCAGATTGGGCGGTAATGGTGTGAGCGGAATCAAGTGTAACTCGCCCAGACTTTGCAATTGCTCCAATACCCGGTTTTTATCCTTGAGTACACCGCAAAAAGTTAATTTCTTTAATTTCACGATAGCCATTTAATCTCCAGGTATTGCGCGTAACTGTTTGGTGATTTTGGCCCGCACCACGTCGGCACGTTCAGCATCGGACAGAAAAATTCTGATTTTGCGGATATTTTGCTGCGTTTTGGGAATTAAAACCTTGTCGAATAGATTCACTTTTTGGGTAACTTTTTTAACCGCCGCATTTAAAAGTTGCAGACGATGATGTTCCACCCGCTGTTGCAATTGCAATTCCAACATAATCCTCAGCTGCACCACCACGTTATCCACCCAATGCGGTTTTAAATACGGCGAATAAGGTTTATTGGCCAGTTCCACCCTTTTCAAAACCGGCAGGTTAACGCCAACGATGTTTTCTTGCTCCAGTTCAACGCTGGCCACTGACACTAAATGATTCAGGTTGATATCGCGATAGGACAGCATCGGCAAAGATTCGGTTACCAGCTGCTGGCATTGCTTGATACGCTGTTGGGTTTTATCCAGTTGCGACCACCCTTTCGCACGTTCGACCACCAGTTTTTGCCGTTTTAATTCCAGTGACGGCAAATATTGTTGGTAGCGCTTGAGCTTGCCGCTCTCCTTGTTAAGCGCTGCTTTGTTAAACGATAGCCTGGCCATGACTTGCCTTAGGAAAATATTTATCGATTAAGGCCTGCTTCATCAGTAATTCATTCTCCGAAAAACATTCCGCCAGGGTTTGCCAACTTAAATCCAAGGCGTCTTCCAGTGGAAGGGCGACATTAATATCCATAAAGCGTGTTCTAAACAGCTTGCCGAATTTCAGCAGTTTTTGATCGTAATCGGATAAATCAAAAGCCATGGCTTGTTTTTGTTCGGCGTCGTTGGCGGCGGCATAAAAACGAATCATGGTATTCATGATCTGGGCATGATCCTCGCGAGTGACCTTGCCTATCACGTGCTGTTTCAAGCGCGACAGTGATCCGAATGGATCCAGCATGCCGTCGTGTAAATAAAACTGACCTTCGGTGATGTAACCGGTGTTGTCCGGAACAGGGTGCGTCACGTCGTTACCGGGCATGGTGGTGACGGTTAATATGGTCACCGACCCGGCGCCTTTATAGTCGCAAGCTTTCTCGTATCGTTTGGCCAATTGCGAATATAAATCGCCCATATAGCCGCGGTTGGAAGGCACGTGCTCCATGGAAATGCCGACTTCCTTCATGGCGTCGGCATAGGCCGTCATATCGGTCATTAATACCAATACCCGTTTGCCTTCTTCCACGGCAAACCGTTCGGCCACCGCTAAGGCCATATCCGGCACCAACAGGCGTTCCACGATGGGGTCCGAAGCCAGATTGCAGTACATGACGGTACGGGCAAACACGCCAGCCTTTTCGAATTGAGAGCGAAAATAATAGAAATCGTCGAAAATCAAACCCAAGCCGGCAAATACCACAATATCGGCATCGGCCTGTATGCCGACGCGGGCCAAAAAGGCGTTGTAAGGTTCGCCAGCAATAGAAAAAATGGGGATTTTCTGGCTTTCCACCAGACAATTAAACACATCGATCATCGGCACCTGAGTGCGGATCATTTTAGACGCTAATACCCGTTTCATCGGGTTGACAGAGGCGCCGGTAATGGTGACTTTAGGATCGGGCTGTAAGTCCGAGCCACCGTCCATCGGTTCGCCTATGCCATTAAATATACGGCCCAGGATGTTGTCCGAATAGGTGACCTGTAGGGCGTGCCCTAAAAAGCGAACCGAAGCCGCCGTGGAAATGCCCCGAGTGCCGGAGAATACCTGCAGGGATACCTTGCTGCCGTCGATTTTGATAACTTGCGCCAAGGATTGAGCACCATTGCCATCCTCGATTTGGGCTAAATCGCCAAATCGGGTGGTAATCTCTTGCTGAGCGGAATGGCTGTCGACATGGACAGTGATGATATTGCCGACGATAGACAAAATGTTGTAATGTCTAATCATGTGTTCAATCATTCATAACTCCATTTAAAGTCAGGCCATATAGCCTGGTGGTTATTCAAGCGATCTCGGATAACAAACTTATGAATTATCGACCCGTTTTGCCATCGCGGAAAGTTTTTCCAGGGTGGTATTAAAGACCTCCGCATCCTCGCATCTAACAGTGGCATGGGCAACTTTACGGCCTTTGCGCGGCATTTTATCGTATAGATGTAAATGGGCGTGACCTAAGTTTAGCAGCTCTTGAGTATTTGGCAGGCCACCAATAAAATTGACCATCGCCGCGTAGCCCAGGGTTTGAGTAGTCCCTAAGGGCAAATCCAAAATAGCCCGCAGATGATTTTCGAACTGACTGGTTTCGGAGCCTTCTATGCTCCAATGTCCGGAATTATGCACGCGTGGCGCGAATTCGTTGGCTAATAATCGGCCATTTACATCGAATAATTCCAGCGCAATGATGCCCACATATTCCAGTTTTTCCAGTAGACGGCGCACGTAGTCTTCAGCCATGGCTTGCTCGGCATCGCCGTGACAGGCCGTGGCGATTCGTAAAATGCCGCCGCTGTGCCGGTTTTCCGATAACGGGTAAAACACGATATCGCCGGACGGGCGGCGGGCGGCGATGATGGAGACTTCACGCCGAAACGGTACAAAACCTTCCACAATGGAGGGAGCGCCTTGCATCGAGTGCCAGGCCGTCTCCAAATCGACCGCGGATTTCAAGACCACTTGCCCTTTGCCGTCATAACCCATGCGCCGGCTCTTCAAAATGGCCGGATAACCTATCTCGGGCATGGCTAGTTGTAAATCCCGCAGACTGTCAATCGCCGCATAGGGTGCGGTGCCTATGCCGATTTCGTTGAAAAAATTCTTTTCCAAAAGGCGGTCTTGAGCGATCGCCAATGCATTGGCGGGCGGATAAACGCTCGTGTGGCTGGCTAAAAACTCGGCCACATGCGCCGGTACGTTTTCAAACTCATAAGTCACCACATCGGCTTTTTCCGCTAATTGTGCCAATAAAGCCGGGTCATCATAAGCACCGTGTAAATGTTCGCTCAAACCCGAGGCGCCGGCATTTTCATCAGGGTCCAGCACGATAAATTTCAGACCTAAAGGATAACCGGCTAAAGCGATCATTCTGGCGAGTTGGCCGCCACCCAAAATGCCGACCTTCATGATTGCACCTGGCGCGGATCGGGATTTGCGGTGACGTTATCAGTCTGTTGTTGGCGGTAAACATCCAGGGCAGGGCGGTATTGCGGATGTTTATTACTGATAATAGATGCGGCCAGCAGAGCGGCATTAATGGCGCCGGCTTTACCAATCGCCAGCGTACCCACGGGAATACCGGCCGGCATTTGCACGATGGATAACAATGAATCCATCCCGTTTAAAGCCTTGGATTGCACCGGCACGCCCAGCACCGGCAGCACCGTTTTGGCGGCGGTCATGCCGGGCAAATGCGCGGCGCCGCCGGCACCGGCGATTATGACTTCCAAACCTTTGCTTTCGGCATTCTCGGCATATTGAAACAGCTTGTCTGGCGTACGGTGCGCCGATACCACTTCAACCTCGTGGGGAATTTCAAGATGCTCTAAGGTTTGCGCAGCATGTTGCATGGTTTCCCAATCGGAAGTGGAACCCATGATGATGCCTATCAATGCGGTCATGCAAAATCTCCGGTGTTATGCATTATTCAAAAGCTCGGGCATTATCGCATAAAAGGAACTTATTCCACCTCGACAAGCGGGGAAGTGATTTCAAATGCGTGGGGGGATGAATATAAAAATAACCCGGCTTGGCTTATCGCCGCAATCTGAGTGCTCAGTATCTTACCTGGAAAAAATAAAACAACCAGCCACTAAAGCGGCTGGGTCCGAATCGGCCTAACAACCCGAAGACGCGTTGACTGAACGGCGCGTGTTCGGGGCGCCCTCTTAAATATTATTGGTTCGGATTGGATTGATAATGATGCCAGCACATAGGATTTGATCATTTCTTCCGCCGTCTGCCCGACTGAGGCGGCGTATCTATACCGACCGCACTTATATGCGAGTTATTTGCCACGGCAAGTTGGCAACTCGTCCTTATTTCAGCTTAGCAACATCCTTCACCGACGCCTAGCCTTGCAGCGGCACAAAACCGTCTTTCGACGCCTATCGGACAAATATATATCTAAAGTTAAACAATATATACCTCTGGTTAAATTGTCTGATTGACATTAGAGATTGATAATTTATGCGAATCTAAAATCACAATATTTATTGTCGTTACCTTATGGGTACTCAACAAACCTAATTTGCATATATTATTCAAGGAGAGTTAGATGCTGAATAAATTTATTCGCGCATTTGTTTTAATATCAGCATCCTGCTGGCTTGGGCCTGCCTTGGCCTCATCTTCCGCTCAGGCAATTATCGATTGGAATGGTATCAGTTTTAAGCTAATCGATTTATCGAATGGACAAAATGCGCCGGTATTAAACTGGATTTCAAAATCCGGTTCGCTAACTTCCTATGCGACATCTATAGCGCCCTACGACTATGATGAAAGCACTAGGAGTAGCTTTGGTTTTAATAAAGATATTGCAACTAATGCTGAAACTGAATTTGCCCAGAGCAATGCTATCCGCAACAATAATTTATTGTCTGCGGATGCGTCAAGCGAGACAGGTAAAACTGCTAATGCAAGCGGCACTAATAATGCCAATTCCAGTGCCGAAAATAGCGGGGTATTTTCATTAAGCGGCGTGGGATGGTTGCTAATTTACATGGATTGGAGTGTGTTTTCTACCGGAGTTTATAGCAATGATGCAGGGTTAGGAATAAATGAATATGCCAGTGCCTCTGTTTCTATTAATGGGTTCTATAATGGAGTGTTTAACTCTGGATCGGCAAACTCAGCGTACAGCACAACTTTCGGTGATTTAAATAATCCAGGCTCAATATCAAAAAATGGCATTTTCAGTATGGGTCTTGTAAACCTGGGAACGGGAACGACCTCCGGCTATATTTCAGCTATTGCCACAGCGTTCGCTTCCAGTAACACATATATCGCCGCATTGGAACAGACGGATTCGACCGATCACGGATCCGCGGGTAACAACACTCATCTGGATGACGAATTAACGTATCAATTGTTAGATATAAGCTCAACAACGCCAGGAATTGATTCGACACCATCATTATCCGAAAATCAGGGCTTAACTAATATTAGCGAACGCGTGGAAAACACGGTTCCGGAACCGACAACATTTGCGTTGATTGGTATCGGTTTAGCTGCAATAGCTACTCGAGCACAAAAACGATATCTACTATTTTGACTATATAAGGATTGGTTCGGACCATTTTAAAAAGTAAATGATAAGCACATTTAAAAATCGGTACCGCAGAAACAGGTTTGTCGGTTTCGGAATTTGCTATTCAATCCTGGCCTAACGATAGCACCGGGATGAGGAGAATTCACGTTTTATTACTCATAACGCTTGCCGCAGATTTACAGATCGATGAAGCAGGCAAGGCGATATCGTAAAAGTTCATGAAAAAACCATCCCTGGTTGCTGGCAATGATATTTGTACAACCAGTATTTTTAAATAATTTTACACCGGCAATATATATCGAAAGTAATATTATTTTATTGCCTTGTCTATATGGAAAATTCGCCTGACAGGCCTGATAATAACTTCGTAAGGCAAATAAATATGATGCTGATTGTATTTTATTGTTAATTTGTCCTTGCAAAATATAATTTATTTTCTAATCGGCATTTTAAAAAGGAATTGTATGAACAAAACATCTGCTGCTCTTTTGGCTGCGGCTATTAGTCTTGGTGGGGTTGATGTTGTATCAGCCTCGTCTTCCGCCCAGGCTATTATTGATTGGGATAATTTAAGCTTTCAACTAATCGATTTATCGGGCGGTATAAATATACCGTTGTTGAATTGGACATCAAAATCCGGCTCGGTAACATCGACCGCTACAAAGGTCGATCCATACGATTTCGACACCAGCAGTAGAACCAGTTACGGGTTTACCAAAACGATTTTCGCCAATGCTGACACCGACTTCACCCAAGGAAATGCCTTGCGCAATAACGTAATCTTGTCCGCGGACGCCTCAAGTCAGGCAGGTTTAACCGACGTATCCGGCTATAACTATGCGAATTCGAGTGCGTCCAATAGCGGCAGCTTTGAGTTAACCGGCAAGGGTTGGTTACTTATTAGTATGAATTGGAGTGTGGCCGCTACCGGAACATACGGCGATTGGGATTCAGGAATGGTCGAATACGCGAATGCTTCAATAGCGATAAACGGCAGTTATGCCGGTCTGTTTAATTCCGGGTCCGCCGCTTCGAGTTATTCCACGCCGGTAGGTTATTGGAATACGGCTACTGCGGATTCGCAAAGCGGTACCTTCAGCATGGCGGTTTTTAACCCAGGCGCAGGTATCATTACAGGTGTTATATCCGCGGCAAGCTCCGCAACCGCATATAGTCGTAATGCCCGCAACAATTTTGATAATCTTGAAGTATCCCCAGTACCGGTACCCGGGGCAATTTGGCTGTTTGCTAGCGGACTGATTGTTTTTTTCGGATCAACGAAGCGTAAATATTAGCCATTTTTCAGTGCGGGGAGGATTTGTAAAGCATTGCCTCCCCCACGAACTCAAATCCAGAAAACCGGGTAATCCGCGACACTACATCAATTTTCTTTCCCTCGCATACACACATAATTCCACTCGATTCTTAACGCCTAATTTTTCGAAAATATTATGTAAATGGACTTTGACTGTTCCCTCGCTGATAAAGCATTGCTCGGCTATTTTCTTATTGCTATAACCATTAGCGACTCGCTTTATCAAATCGATTTCTCGCGTAGTCAATATACGTCTGGTTTGTTGTAAATCCTCTTCTTGGTTTACCCATTTATCAAGCGCACGTAACACCGAGTCTTTTTCCAGCCACTTTCCGCCGGCATGCACTTTTCTGACGCACTCTATTAACAGTTCGGGAGCCGATTCTTTTAAGACCACGCCACTTGCGCCAAATTGAATCGCCGCCAGAACTTCATCTTCATCTACACCGGCGGTAAGCACGACTACCTTGACTGGGTTTTTCTGCTGTTTTAAAGCTCTCAGCACTGCGATGCCATCCATTTTAGGCATGCGCAGATCGAGCAGAACTAGGTCCGGGTTATGTTCGTTAACACTGCGCATGACCGATTCTCCGTTATCGCAGCACTCTAAAACAACGAAGTCCGCCTCGGTAACGAATAATTGTTGCAAGGCGTTCAACACCAGGGGATGGTCGTCGGCCAGAATTAATCTGATTGTCATCGGTTGCGCTCCCTCGGTAAATTTGTTTCCAGCGGGCGCTCGTCATGGCGCTGCTTGCTGGCGTTCAAGGGTAGGCTGATATCCAATTCAGTACCGTTTGGATGGGAATGTATTGTTAAGTTGCCTTGCAACGATAATATCCTTTCCATAATGGTTTTCGGGCCTTGCTTAGTTTTAGTTAATTGCGCCAAATCGTAATCGCCGGTAAAGGGAAAGCCATGTCCGTCGTCGAATACGTGGATATGCAGACATTCCGCGCCGATATGCGTCGATAACTCAACATAACCGGCGTCGGCATGCCGGGCACAATTGATGATGGCTTCGCGAACAATAGGATACACATCGTCCACCCGACTGAGCGGGCAAAGATTCGATTGTTCGGACAATCTGACTTCAAGGCCCCATTGCCGAGATACGGTTTCCGCCAATTCGCGTAAGCGGTCATTTAAGCTGATTTGAAAACGATGTTCCGCTGCGGCCGGTTTTAGTTGTTGGATAAATTGGCGCAGGTTGGACTGTTCCGATCGGATTATTGATTGTAGATTTTCCAAGCCTTGACGGGCGCTATCGGAATTGGACTCCAGTGTTCGGGTAATGGTTTTAACTTGCAAGGCGATACCCGTCAAAGTTTGTAACACGCCATCATGGAGATCCCTAGCCATTTTGATGCGTTCGTCGATGGCGGCCGTCTTTTTTTGCTGCAGATACAATAAAAACTGATCCATTCGTAAAGCCACTTGCTGGGCTGCCAAAATCCCTAAATTAAGATCGTCCAGGCTTTGTTCGGGTTTGTCGAGTAGTAGCAGGTGTCCAACAAATGCTTGGCCATCCAACACCAATCCGATTACGCTTTTAATGTGATACTGTGAAATCAGATCGGGTTGCAAGGGTACAACGGCACGGTACTTGAGACTTTTTGCAGTCACGCAAAGTGTCTTGGCCGGCTGGCCGGCCAAATCATTGCACAGAAAATTACACCCTTTTAATATCTCCGGTACCGCTGTCGGATACACGTTCGGACCGATAGGCTGCATGTCAAAATGATCCTGCGTCAATAATGCCGCGTGTCTGCCAGGCTGTTCGGTTTCTTCCCATAGCATCAACAGTCTTGGCGTTTGCAGCGTTTCCGTGGCGTAACTGAGGGTATCGAAGATAAACGACTCCAAATCGTTATCCTTCGAGTCGAAAGTCGGCCATTCACTCAATTTACCGAGTTCCGTGCGAATATTTTTTTCATAGGTGGTTAAATAAATCAGTAGTAAGGACACTACGATTAGATGCACATTACGAATGATGAAGCGATTCAGTTCCAGTTCGCTGCTGTCCAGCTGCAAATTCAGATCCAAGAAAATGCCGGTACCGCTATATAAACAAAGAAAAGCCAACGCAGACCAAAGAATGCCCGACTTTTGCCACCGTAGCGCGGCAGCAAACAAGGCAAAAATGAAATAGGTAAAAAACGGACTTGAACCGCCGTAAGTGATGGCGATAAGAGCGGTAAAAATGAGTACATCAAAAAAATGAGTCGCAAGGCCAATGTATTTAGTTTGTAATGGAAACAGCTTTAAAATAATCAGCAAAGACCAGGAATAACTTAGATAAAACACCAATATCCATTGGGTTAGCTTTGCGGTTTCTTCCGGCCCTATTGGGTCAAGCCAGCCGGCCAGCCAAGAAAAACTCGCTAAACCCGCGCGACTGAGAATGATAAGGCGCTCAATGCGAATATGCGGCGTCAGAGTCATCGAATTATGAATTAAAGATGCGTAGCCATTCATTATAAGGCTGTTTGAGTCGGGCTATTATTGCGCCTATCAATAATTTTCCATTACGTCGGATTGTGCCGAATTTGCTAGGCAGGGGCTTTCCGCGCGTCCGGGTTATTTGGTATGAGCACCGCTTAGAGGAGCGGCATCTATCGGCAAACTCAAGCAAGCGATTAGCGCGGTTCACCATGCAAGTACATTTTATTGATAAAATGAGCGTCTCTTAATATGGGATTAGATGGAAATTGATGGAATATTCGCATTCAGCTAAGTTGGATATAGCCGAGTTATCGTGTAGTCGCGACGACAGACAGCTGTTTTCAGGCTTGAGTTTTAGCTTACAACGGGGCCAGGTTTTATTGTTGGAGGGTAGTAACGGCAGTGGCAAAACTACATTATTACGGATTTTATGCGGTTTCCGCCCAGCCGATGGCGGCCAAATTTACTGGATTGGTCAGCCGCTGGCGGGTAGCTCGTATTTTGCCGATATGGCTTATGTCGGTCATGCCGATGGCATCAAAAAAGAACTTACGGTGCTGGAAAACCTGCGATTTGCACTGGCATTAAGTCAACCCGGTCATTATTCCATCGAGCAGGCCCTGCAAAAAGTGCAACTGGCCGGGTACGACGACAATTTGGTGCAAACTTTATCCGCCGGGCAAAAACGCCGTTTATCCCTGGCCCGCCTGCTGGTCACACACAATATTTTGTGGATTCTGGACGAGCCTTTTACTTCGCTGGATAAACAAGGTATAGAGCTGATTGAAACTTTAATGGACGACCACGTCAAAAACGGCGGCATGGTGATTTTGACCTCTCATCATGACTTAAGCCTGTCCCATCTCAGTCTGCAACGTATTCATTTGGACTCATGTCTTTAATTCATGCTTTTTTTGCCATTGTTCGTCGGGATTTGTTGTTAGCGTTTCGCCGGCGTGCGGAAGCGGCCAACCCTTTGTTCTTTTTCGTGTTGGTAGTGACTTTATTCCCATTAGCGGTCGGTGCGCAGCCTAATTTATTGCAAGCCATGGCGCCCGGCGTAATTTGGGTATCCGCACTACTGGCGGCTTTATTATCGCTGGACGGCTTGTTTCGCTCAGATTTTGAAGACGGCTCGCTGGAACAGTTGCTGCTCAGTCCGCATCCGTTGTCCGTATTGGTGCTGGGAAAAGTTACCTCCCACTGGCTGGTGACCGGTTTACCGCTGCTATTGGTTGCGCCTTTGCTTGCCGTATTTTTAGGCTTGCCCGAACAAGCCATGCCGACATTATGGCTAACCCTGATTTTGGCGACGCCGTTGTTGAGCCTGATCGGGGCTATCGGCGTCGCCTTGACGGTGGGTTTGCGTCGCGGCGGCATGATATTGTCACTGCTGGTGTTGCCGCTGTACATACCGGTGCTGATTTTTGCCAGCAGCGCCGTCGATAGGGCCGCCAGCGGTCTGCCGGTAACCGCGCAAATCAATATTTTATTAGCCATGTTATTAATGGCATTGGTACTAACCCCGCTGCCTACCGCGGCAGCGCTGAAAATGAGTGTTAATTAACGCCTATGTCTTTTATTCCCGCACCCATCAGCCGTTTCTTTCACCGTACAGCTTCGCCGCCGCATTTTTATGCACTGGCTGATAAGTTGATGCCGTGGCTGACGGCACTATTTTTACTGTTACTGATACCGGGCTTATACGGCGGTTTGGTGATGGCGCCAGCCGATTATCAGCAAGGTGACAGTTACCGGATCATTTACATTCACGTGCCCGCAGCCTGGATGTCTTTATTCATATACGTAATGATGGCCGTGATGGGCGGCATTGCGCTGGTCTGGCGCATGAAGTTGGCGGAAGTGATGTTGATTAGCAGCGCGCCGATCGGCGCCGGCTTTACCTTCGTGGCCTTGGTGACAGGTTCTTTATGGGGTAAACCCATGTGGGGCACCTGGTGGGTTTGGGATGCGCGCCTGACTTCGGAACTTATTCTGCTGTTTTTGTATCTGGGTGTCACCAGTCTTTACGGCGCGATTGAAGACAAACGCAGCGCGGCGCGGGCGGTATCGATTTTGGCGCTGGTGGGTGTAGTGAATATTCCCATCATTCATTATTCGGTGGAGTGGTGGAATACTCTGCATCAGGGGCCGACGGTCAGTAAAATGGACAAGCCGTCCATCCATATCAGTATGTTGATTCCGCTACTGCTGATGGCGGTGGCGTTTAAAGTGTATTACGCCATAGCGGTGTTGCAAGCCGCTAAACTGGAATTAATCAGACGCGAACCTTCCGCGCAATGGGTTAAAAACCTGCTGGAGCACAAAGCATGAATTTGGAGAGTTTTTTTGCGATGGGCGGCTATGCCTTTTATGTTTGGACCTCCTATGGCATCACGACCGCAGTGTTGCTATGGAACCTGTTCGCACCTATCGTGCTACGCAAACAATTACTTAGACAGTTAACCCTTAAGCAAAAACGCACGCAATGATGAAACCACACCGTAAACAACGATTGATGTTAATCGGCTTGATGCTGGCCGGTATCGGCTTGGCGGCGACATTCGCCCTGAAAGCCTTTAACGAAAATCTCATGTATTTTTTCTCGACCACCGATGTGGCGGAAGGTAAAGCGCCTGCAGATACACTAATTAGATTGGGCGGGATGGTCGTCAAGGGTAGCGTGGAACGGCCCGCTGCCGATCTGTTGGTGCGCTTCAAACTTAGCGATTTCAGCAAGGAAGTTACCGTGGAATACAGCGGCATTCTGCCGGATTTATTCAGGGAAGGGCAGGGCATCGTCGCCAAGGGGCGTCTGGATGATCGCGGTGTCTTCGTCGCAGAAGAAGTGCTGGCCAAACATGATGAAAACTACATGCCGCCGGAAGTGGCGGATAGTCTTAAAAAAGCCGCGGAGGCCAAATGATTCCAGAAATCGGCCACTTTGCATTGATTTTGGCCTTGTGCATGGCCATCGTGCAGGGCATTTTGCCAATGATTGGTGCTGCAAAAGGCATCGCCGGTTGGGTGCATGTCGCCAAACCCGCGGCATTCGGGCAATTATTTTTCATGGCGCTTGCATACGGCTGTTTGACCTATAGCTGTATCGTGCACGATTTTTCGGTAGCCTATATTGCCCAGAACTCCAATACCGGTTTACCGTTTATTTATCTGGTATCCGGTGTTTGGGGCGCGCATGAAGGTTCTTTATTATTGTGGGCCTTAACTTTATCGATCTGGACCGGGCTGGTGGCCCTGTTCAGCAAGCACATACCCGATGCCACTCTTGCCAGGGTTTTGGGTGTAATGGGGTTGGTCAGCGTCGGTTTTATCCTGTTTTTACTGTTTACCTCCAACCCGTTTGCTCGCCTGTTTCCGGCTCCCGCCGAAGGGCGGGATTTGAATCCGTTATTGCAAGACCCCGGTCTAGCTATTCATCCACCCATGCTATACATGGGATACGTGGGTTTTTCCGTGGCGTTCGCCTTTTCGATCGCCGCCTTGATCGAAGGCAAACTGGATGCCGCCTGGGCGCGCTGGTCGCGGCCCTGGACAAGCGTAGCCTGGATGTTTCTAACCATCGGTATTACCTTGGGCAGTTGGTGGGCTTATTACGAATTGGGTTGGGGCGGCTGGTGGTTCTGGGACCCGGTTGAGAACGCCTCCTTCATGCCCTGGCTGGTCGGCACCGCTTTGATTCATTCGCTGGCCGCCACCGAAAAACGCGGGGTATTTAAAACCTGGACCGTGTTATTGGCGATATTTGCTTTTTCCTTAAGTTTGCTGGGAACGTTTTTGGTGCGTTCCGGCGTGTTGACCTCGGTGCATGCTTTTGCCAGCGACCCGGCTCGCGGGGTATTTATTCTGGTATTTTTAGCCGTAGTGGTGGGCGGCTCGTTATTACTGTATGCGATTCGGGCGCCGCAAGTGAAAAGCAGCGCCAGTTTCGAATTGGTGTCGCGAGAATCGGTGTTGTTAATCAACAATGTGTTACTGGTAGTAACCGCGGCCAGCATTTTATTAGGTACCTTGTATCCATTAGTGATCGATGCCTTGGGCTTGGGTAAATTATCGGTCGGTCCGCCGTATTTCAATGCTGTATTTATCCCGTTAATGGCACCTTTAGCCATTGTGGTGGGTTTTGGCATGTTGCTGCATTGGAAGCGCGACGATCTCCGAGCGGTGGGCAAACAGGTATGGTTGATGGCTTTGGTCTGTGTGATCATTGCCACTGCTTTGCCATTGTTGATGCCTTTTTATTCCTGGGCCGCGGTATTGGGCTTAAGCCTGGCCCTGTGGACATTGGCGGTCACGGCGTTTGCTTTCAAGCAACGCCTGCAAAGCTGGTCATTCGAACGCTTAATACAAATCCCAGCCGGTTTCTACGGTATGACCGTGGCGCATATCGGCATTGCGGTATTCGTGGTCGGCATTACCATGACCTCCGTGTACAGCATAGAACGCGATGTGCGCATGGCGCCCGGCGATACGCTGGACATGTCCGGTTATATCTTTAGCTTTAATGGCGTCAAGCAGACGGATGGCCCCAACTACCGGGCCGAGCAAGGCTATCTGACAGTAACGCATAACGGAGAAACCGTGGCTGAATTGTCCCCGCAAAAACGCGTCTACCGTGTGCAAACCATGCCCATGACCGAAGCCGCAATCGATGCAGGCCTGTTCCGTGATTTGTTCGTGGCGATCGGCGAACCCTTGGGCGAAGAAGGTGCTTGGAGTCTGCGCGTGTATTATAAATCTTTTATTCGCTGGATCTGGATGGGCGGTGTATTTATGGCGGTAGGCGGTTTGTTGGGCGCCATGGATAGACGCTATCGAATGCTCAACAAAAAAGCGGTGGCCGCGCATGCTTAAACTGAAATTCTTATTGCCGCTGCTTTTGTTTGTAATGCTGGCTGTGTTTCTGGCGGTGGGCCTGCGGTTGAACCCCAAAGATATTCCTTCGCCTTTAATTGACAAACCGGCACCGGCCTTTTCGTTACCGATCCTGGCAACACCCGAGAAAACCTTATCCCAACAGGATTTGAAGGGCAGGGTATGGCTGTTGAATGTGTGGGCGTCCTGGTGTGTTTCCTGCCGTCAGGAACATCCATTGTTATTGGAATTAGCCAAACTTAAACGGGCGACCATCGTCGGCCTGAATTATAAAGACCAAGCCCAAGCCGCCGGTCAATGGCTGCAACAATTGGGTAATCCTTATGACACCAGTATCATGGATGCCGACGGCAGAGTCGGTATAGATTACGGGGTGTACGGCGTACCGGAAACCTTTGTGGTCGACAAACGCGGCGTGATTCGCTACAAACATACCGGTCCGGTGGAACCCGGCGACATTGAGCGAATTTTCCTGCCATTATTGCAAACATTGAACCAGGAACCGGCATGAACAAAGTTATAACCTTGGTTTTATGCCTGCTGGCCCTGCCGGGGTGGGCGGTGGTCGAATACCATCCGTTCGAGGACCCGAATAAAGAGCAGGCCTACCAAACCCTGATCTCCGAGCTGCGTTGTCTGGTATGTCAAAACCAAACCATCGCCGATTCGAATGCCGACTTAGCCAAGGATTTACGCCAACAGGTTTACGACATGCTGCAGCAGGGTAAATCGCAACAAGACGTAGTGGACTTTATGACCCGGCGCTATGGCGATTTTGTCATGTACCGACCGGCCTTAACTATGAAAACCGGTTTGTTATGGCTGGGACCTATCGCATTTTTATTGATAGGCATTGTGACGGTTGTGTTGCTGACCCGGCACAAAAAGGCAGCGGCACAAACGGCTTTGAATAGCCAGCAACAAACCAGGCTCAACGAATTATTGCAACAAGGTGAAGAGGATTGAATACGCTATTTTGGTTAATTGTTGCCGGCCTGATTTTAGCGGCACTGGCAATGCTGGTGCCGGCATTATTGAAAAAACAATTGCCGGTTGATGACGAGCATCAACAACGCAATATTAACATCGCCCGTCAGCGTTTGGCGGAACTAGAACAACAGTTACGGGAAGGTGTTCTGACTCAAACTCAATTTAATGAGCAATATACCGAACTGCAATTGATATTGAATGACGATATAGAGGCGGCCATTAACGCACAGCCTTCGAATCAACAGGGCAGGTGGGTTATTCCGATGCTGGCCGTGTTAATTCCTTGCCTAAGTCTGTTGATTTATTTGCTTCTGGGCGACACCAATGCCTTGAGTAAGGCGGAACTGCAGGCCAATGAAAGCAAAGCGGCGGAAAATATTGCGCAAATGATAGGCAAATTGGAGCAACGCTTGCAACAACAACCGGACGATATCGAAGGCTGGAAAGTGCTGGGCCGTTCCTATAGCTATTTGCAGCAATATCAGCAGGCCGCCGAGGTATATGCCAAGCTACACAACAGCCTGCCGGACGATACCGACGTGCAATTACAGTATGCCAATAATCTGGCCATGTCGCGCGGCGGTCGGATGACGGGCGAACCGGCGCAGTTGATCGGCGAAGTTTTAGAAAAACAACCTGATAACGCTACCGCCTTATGGTTAGGCGGGGTGGCAAAAGCCGAACAAGGCGACTTTAAGCTGGCCAAGCAATATTGGGAAAAACTGGCATCCTTGCTGCCGGCGGATTCTGAATCGTTGCAGCAAGTACAGCAAATGCTGGTTGCCTTGGACGCGGAGCTGGCCAAAAATACCGCTGCCGTAGCCGGTATGGATATTCAGGTGGCGGTCGATATCGATCCCGCCTTAAAAACCAAGTTAGCCGCCAACAGCACCGTGTTTATATATGCCCAAGCCGTAACTGGCCCCAAAATGCCGTTGGCCATCGTGCGTAAGCAGTTAGCGGATTTACCGCTAAAGCTGGTTTTGAACGATAGTATGGCAATGCAAGCCAGCACGCATTTAGGCCAATATCAGCAACTCAGAATCGTTGCGCGGGTGTCGCAATCGGGGCAAGCCATGTCTCAGCCCGGAGACCTGATTGGCAGCACGGAACTCTCCCAGCCATTTGCTCAGCAAGTGGCTAGCGTATTAATTAACCAAGAAGTTAAATAATGGATCAATCAATCAAATTTGACCTGCATCTGATCAGTCGCTACGACAAAGCCGGCCCCCGTTACACCTCGTATCCCACCGCGTTGGAATTACACGAGGGTTTCGGCGAAGCGGAATATCGTCAGCAACTAAGCAAGTCCAATGCGGTCGGCGGGCCGTTGTCGCTGTACTTCCATATCCCATTTTGCGACACGGTGTGTTTTTACTGCGCTTGCAACAAAATAATCACCAAAAACCGCGCCCATTCAGCACCGTACCTGGATAATTTATGTAAGGAAATCGCCATGCAAGGTGCGTTGATCGATAAACATCGCAAAGTGAATCAGCTGCACTGGGGGGGTGGTACACCGACTTTTTTAAGTTACGAACAAATGAAACGGTTGATGGACGCAACCCGCGAGTACTTCAATTTACACGATGACGATAGCGGCGAATATTCCATTGAGGTCGATCCGCGCGAAACCGACGACAAAACCATCGCCCAGCTGCGTGAACTGGGTTTCAACCGTATCAGCCTGGGCTTGCAGGACTTCGATCCCGAGGTGCAAAAAGCCGTCAACCGCTTACAAAGCAAAGAGCAAACCTTTGCCGTACTGGAGTCCGCGCGCAAGGAAGGCTTCCGTTCCACCAATATCGATTTGATCTACGGCTTGCCGTTGCAAACCGAACAGACTTTTGCCAGAACCCTGGAGCAAGTTTTGACGTATGCGCCGGATCGCTTTTCGATCTTCAATTACGCGCACATGCCCAGCCGCTTTAAAACCCAACGCCAAATCAATGAGGCCGATTTGCCCAGCCCCGCGGTAAAACTGGAAATATTGCAAATGGTCGGCCAGAAACTAACCGATGCCGGCTATGTTTATATCGGTATGGATCATTTCGCCAAACCGGACGACGAACTGGCGGTAGCCCAGCGCGAAGGTAAGCTGTACCGCAATTTTCAAGGCTATTCAAGCCATTCCGATTGTGATTTGGTGGGGTTTGGGGTGACCTCCATCGGCCGGGTCGGCGATGCCTATATGCAAAACCACAAGGAACTGGAGCAATACCAGCAGGCCATTTCGGCAGGCCGCTTGCCGGTGTTTAGGGGCGTGGAGCTCGATGCCGACGATAATGTACGCCGTGCCGTTATCACGCAATTGATTTGCCATTTCGATTTAACCTTCAGCAAAATCGAACAGCAATTCAATATCATGTTTGCGGATTATTTTACCGCCGAATTGAATCATCTTGAAACCATGCAAAACGACGGTCTAATCCGTTTGGATGATACTGGTATAAAAGTTCAGCCGGCGGGCCGTTTGTTGATTCGAAACATTTGCATGGTGTTCGACAAATATCTGGCGCAAAAGCAGCAGCAGTTTTCCCGCGTCATTTGATTTTCCCGATCCCAACCAACCTAGAACAGGAAAACCGAGGTTGGGATGATCGAAGGCACTCAGAAACTAGAACGTACGCCACAAGCCCAGCCCACTTACTTCGCATAATGTATATTATGTTAAATTGAATAAATATTTATATCACCTAATGCTGATGTGTTATATTTACCTTTAATGAGAACCATTATTAATACCCTTTTAGCTACAGGCCGCATATGATGACTTCATTAAAGATGCTGGCGACCGGCGATTCTGGTCGTATCGTGGGTTTTGATCAGGCTGGCAGTGCTTATCGGAAAAAATTGCTGGCGATGGGATTAACGCCGGGAACTGAGTTCACCATCACCCGCTTCGCACCCATGGGTGATCCGGTGGAAATCAAACTACGCGGTTTTTCGTTATCTTTACGTAAAAACGAAGCCTCGGTTTTAATGATAGAAAAGCTATGAGTTATGCTTTTACTGTCGGCGTCGTCGGTAATCCCAATTGCGGAAAAACCACGCTGTTTAATGCGTTAACAGGTTCCCGGCAGCATGTCGGCAATTGGCCGGGGGTCACTGTCGAGAAAAAAACCGGTGAATACCAATTTCAAGGCGAACGCATTGTGGTCGTCGACTTACCTGGTACCTATTCCTTAGAAGCCGACGATGACAGCGTGTCCCTGGATGAAAAAGTTGCCCGCGATTATGTTGCCTCCCGGCAAGCCAATCTGATCATCAATATAATTGATGCCTCAAATATAGAACGCAATCTTTATCTAACCTCGCAACTGATTGAGATGCGTGTGCCGATGATTATTGTCTTGAATATGATGGATGCCGTTAAAAAGCGCGGTATTAAAATTGATCTCGACGCGTTGTCCGCACAAATGTCATGTGCTGTTGTCGCGGTTGTTGCCGCTACTGGGCAAGGTTTAAAGGAGCTGCGCGAAACTATTTATTACGCCTGCCATAACCCAACTGTTCCCGATTTAACCGTTACCTATCATGCGGCAATAGAATAAGCGGCCGCTGAATTGGAGCTTGAATTAGCTGCTCATAAAGATCAGTATGATTTGCGCTGGCTGGCCTTGCGCCTATTAGAAAATGACACCTTGGCCAAACAACTGGCGGGTCCGCATTTGCAAGCAAGCGCCGAAACATTACGCCAAACCATAGAAACACAAACGGACGATGAAATCGATATTCTGGCCGCGGATGCCCGCTATGGCTTGGTGAATCGGCTGGTAAAGGCATCAGTTTGCAAACTCAATGAAGTGTCCCGTCATACCACCGAACAAATCGATGCAGTGGTGTTAAACCGTTTTCTCGGCATACCGGTTTTCTTGCTGGTCATGTATGCCATGTTCATGTTCACCATTAATATTGGCAGCGCCTTTGTCGACTTTTTTGATCAGGCTGTAGGTGCTTTGCTGGTCGATGGGGTAAGCAACCTCCTTTCTGCCATGAGCTGGCCCGATTGGCTAGTGGTTTTAATCAGTAACGGCATCGGCGGCGGCATTCAAGTTGTTGCTACATTTATCCCGATCGTAGGATTTCTTTTCATCTTTTTATCGGCGCTGGAAGATTCAGGCTATATGTCCAGGGCGGCATTTGTCATGGATCGCTTCATGTGCATAATTGGTCTGCCCGGTAAATCCTTTGTGCCAATGATTGTGGGTTTCGGCTGTAACGTACCGGCCATCATTGCGACGCGTACCCTGGATAATCAACGTGACCGGATATTAACCAACCTGATGAATCCGTTTATGTCCTGCGGCGCTCGTTTGCCGGTTTACGCCTTATTTGCGGCGGCCTTTTTTCCGGTTGGCGGCCAAAACCTGGTTTTCGGTCTTTATCTGTTCGGCATACTGGTGGCGGTCTTCACCGGTCTGATTATGCGGCACACCTTGTTGCAAGGCGAACCTACCCCGTTCTTGATGGAACTACCCACTTATCACCTGCCCACCCTGCGCGGCATTTACATCAAAACCTGGGACAGGCTGAAAACCTTTATTTTTAACGCCGGCAAAGTAATCGTGCCGATGGTCTTGGTACTCAATATACTCAATTCATTGGGTACGGACGGTAGTTTCGGGCAGGAGAACAGCGAAAAATCGGTACTGAGCCAGATAGGCCGAGTGTTAACACCGGTATTCCAACCCATGGGTATCCATGAAGACAACTGGCCGGCAACCGTCGGCATTTTTACCGGAGTGCTGGCCAAAGAAGCCGTTGTCGGTACCTTGGATGCGCTATACAGTCAAATGGCGGCTGACGCCGAGCAAGCGGATGAACAAGCCTTCGACTTGCAGCAGGCGTTGTTGGCGGCCTGCCGGACCGTTCCCGATAATTTGGCTGAAATAGCCGACAGATTACTGGATCCGCTGGGATTGGGCATTGCCAATGTCAATGATGTGACTGCGGCGGCCGAGCAACAGGAAGTTAAAATAGCCACTTTCGGCGTCATGCAAAATCAATTTGATGGCCAAGTGGGCGCCTTTGCCTATTTATTGTTTATTTTACTTTATGCCCCCTGCGTGGCGGCCACCGCGGCTATTTATAAAGAAACCAGTCCCGGCTGGACACTATTCGTGGTGAGTTGGACCACCTTTCTAGCCTACCTGACTGCAACGCTGTTTTATCAAGGTATGACATTTGCCGAGCATCCCGCCACCGCCAGCTTCTGGTTTGCCTTATTAATACTGATGTTCGTCAGCATAATATCGCTGTTGCGTTTTTATGGTGTTCGCCAACATACTGGAGTAGTGTCATGATTCTGTCTGATTTGCGTAATTATCTACAAGAGAAACGCCGGGTCACGCTGAACGATTTGGTATTGCATTTTCATGTCGATGCCAACGCATTGCGCGGCATGCTGGGAAAATGGATCAGTAAAGGCAAGGTGCGGATATCGCCAGTCGGCATCAGTTGCAGCACCAGTTGTTGCAAATGCGATCCGCTATTGACCGAAATTTACGAATGGGTGGAATGATACGGGACAAGCAGGATCTTTACCCTGCTCCCCTCGGTTTCGATCTATTTATCAGCCAGCCAACCTTGTAAGGCCTCAATTATTTCCTGAGCTTGTTTTTCGCTGGAAATATTGAATTTGGATTTTTGCTGGTATTCGCCGTTACGCTTTTGATAACGGCGAATACTGAATCTGTCCTGACTATATTGTTCCTTGCTGGGCTCCCAGTCCTGATAGCGGTAAATGACCGTTGCCCAGGCACCCTTGCTTAAGACCTTTTTATCCAGTTCCTTGACGGTTTCAATGCCGCCATCTTCGTAGCGGATCGTTAATTCTTCTACAGTTTCTGCCATCGTATTCTCAAAGTGATTAATTCGCCGCGCAGTGTACCATAAGCAATCAGGGGCTGATAAACTCGCCGAAGGCGCGACTGCCCTCCCCTGTATTGATGGTATACACCATCTCAAGCGTTTTGGCATCAATCACAGAGACACTGTTATCAAACCAGTTGGCAACATAAACAAAACGGCCGTCGGGATGGGTGCTAATGCCTTCGGGCTTATCGCCTACATCAATCACAGCCACGGTTTTCAAGCTGGCCGTATCGATGGCGGACACCGTGCTGTCATCCTGATTGGTGACAAATAACAAACTGTCGCGCATGGCTAACGTCACCGCATAAGGCCTGGCACCGACTTTCAGGGTCGCCACCCTTTTCATTCTGCGGGTGTCCAATACAGTCACGTTGTCGCTTTCCACGTTCGCGGTATAAAGCCGCTTGCCTTTACTATCAACTACAATCCCAAACGGGTGAGCGCCCACTTTGGTGGTATTTCTAATGCTGAGCTTCTTCAGATCAATCTGAGAGACCGAATCATCAACCCGGTTGGCGACGTAAAGCCATTTGTTGTCCGGACTGACCGTCATGCCGGAAGGCGATTTGCCTACACTAATCACGGCGGTTTGTTCAAAGTTTTTGGTATCAAAAACAGTTACGGAATGCTCGTACCAGTCGGCGACAAACACTTGTTCGCCGGCCTTGTCCACGGCAATGCCCAAGGACGCTCCACCCACTCTGACCGTCCGTAACACCTTAAAGGTTTTACTGTCCATCACGGCAAAGCCGCCCCCCTCGGGGGTGCTGATGTAAATTTGTTTTTTGACCGGATTAACGGCCACACCGGCTGGTTTACCGGTAACCCTGATCGTATCGACAACTTGCTGCAAATCGGTATCGATTACTGAAACCGTATTATCCAGTTGATTGGTAATAAAAGCGTGCGGTCCTGCATTAACAGCATTTGCAAGAGCCAAGAGAAACGCGATAACAGCAATCGATTGTTTAGACATGGTCACTCAGGGGCAGACGTAAAAGCGGTTTCCATCGGCTGATGGAAACCCAATACAGCAAAATTTAGCGTTTCATTTCGATTTTAACTTCAGCTTTACCGCTTGGCGCAACTTTTTTAGCCAACGCCTCGAGGCCGGTAGTTAATACTGCTGTAACCGCTTTATCGGCGGCTTCTTCATTCAGTTCCTCCGGTGGGTTGTTGTTGACATAGGCGCGGTAATACGTCGCAACCCATTCAACCTCGGCTTTACCGCCTTTGTCTTCAACCGAAATTTCGGCCGCGTAGTTGCCAACCGGCAAAACAGGAATTTCTTCATCTTGGCCGGCATGTTTAATGGTGCCGGTTGAGCTCATATCGGTAATTTTGTATTTGTAGGCCATTTTGCTGTCATCGTGCGATTTCAGTTCTTCGGTAATGGTGCCGCCGTTAACCAACGTCAGTGTGCGGACAGAACCTTTTTTGTTGCCGCCATCACCTTTGACACTTTTGATGCTGGGGTGCCAAGACATATCATCGTAATTTTTAATCACGTCCCAGATTTTAGCGGCTGGAGCATCGATGGTAATGCTGGCGGTCATTTTTCCTCTGACCGGGCCATGGGCGTTAACCATACCGGTAAACATCAATAAGGCAGCTGAAATAAGTAGCGAGGTTTTTTTCATAACACGTTCCTAATGGTGGTCACATAAAATTGAACATGCGATTATAAAATAAATTCCCGGATCGAGTAGCCGCAATAGTTCAGTTGCGGCATATTTCCCGACGATTTCCCGACTATTTTCAATACTTACGCAGCCTAACGATGACAGAAAACACTTATTATTGGCACGATTACGAAACATTCGGCACCGACCCGCAGCGTGATCGCGCCTGCCAGTTTGCCGGCATTAGAACCGACCAGGATTTTAACCTCATCGGCGAACCGCTGATGCTGTATTGCAAAACGGCCACAGATTATCTGCCGAATCCCGAAGCTTGCCTGATTACCGGCATCACGCCGCAATTGGCCACCGAAAAAGGCGTTTGCGAAGCCGAATTTATCGGTATTATTCATGACCAATTATCGCAAGCCGGCACTTGCGGCATCGGTTACAACAGTATTCGTTTCGATGATGAAGTGACCCGCAACCTGTTATATCGTAATTTTTACGACCCCTACGCCAGGGAATGGCAAAACGGCAATTCGCGTTGGGATTTGATCGACGTCGCCCGCGCCGCCCGAGCCCTGCGGCCGGATGGCATCAACTGGCCGGTGAATGACGACGGCATAGCCAGTTTTCGTTTGGAGGTGCTGACCCAAGCTAACGGTATAGCCCATCAGGCTGCTCATGATGCCTTATCCGACGTTTACGCCACCATCGCCCTCGCCCGCCTGATCAGGCAAAAGCAACCCAAACTGTACGATTATCTATATAACAATCGGCATAAACCGGCCGTGCTCAATTTACTGCAGTTGGGTAGCTTTACACCGCTAGCACATGTGTCCGGACGCTTTCCGGCCCGCAAAAATTGTCTGTCCATAGTCGTGCCGCTCTATGCGCATCCGCGTAACAGCAATGAAATTATCGTGTACGACCTCTCCGTCGACCCCAGGCCATTATTGGAGCTGAGTGCCGAACAGATTCAACAAAGGGTTTTTGTCGCTAATGATGACTTACCGGAACATGTGGAACGCATCCCGCTGAAAACGGTACACATCAATAAAAGTCCGGTTCTGGCGCCCCTGACGGTGATAAGGCAAGACGATGCGCAACGCCTGGAACTTGATTTAGACCAATGCCGATTAAATCTTCAACGCATCAAATCGGCGGCGGGCAAGCTGTTAGAACAAAAACTGGCAACGGTTTTTACTCGCGAATATGCCGACACCCCGAACGATCCGGACCTGATGATTTATAGCGGCGGATTTTTCAGCCATAAAGACAAGAATGCCATGCAAAAAATCAGGCAAACGCCCCCTGAAAAATTGGCGAACTTTCGCGCCGATTTCGACGATGCCCGCCTGCCCGAGATGCTGTTTCGTTATCGCGGCCGCAATTATCCGCACACGCTGAATCAGGATGAAAGTCCGCGTTGGCAACAGTTTTGCTGCGACAGATTGTTTAATCCTGAAAGCAGCTGTAATTTGGCTTGGTTTAACGACTATCTACAATCATTGCAAGGTAAACCGGAAACCGATAAACAGCTATTAATGCAATTACAAGACTTTGCCGCTTCCAAACAATTGCCCGTATAAGTCAAAACCGGCTATGCGGTTTGCCTGAAACGAAGCAGCGCCGTTATGGATATCGGCGCCAATCGATTTGTACCGCAGCAAGGAAATCGGCCTGATGCAACGCCAAGAAAGCTTAAAGACATTGAATTATAATAGCGCTCCGGTTTGGCGGATACCCATCTTACAAGCAGTTGCATCGCTATACGCTTAAGCCGCCCTAGCCACACTTTAAGGAATAAGATGCTCCACACCTACCGCCTGCGGAAAATCATTCTGATAGACAGCTTTTGGTCCGGCAAAACCGTATTACTGAAGCTGGACGGCCACACCAACCTCAGCGGCACCAACGGCGCAGGCAAGACCACTTTTTTGCGCTTGATGCAGTTATTCTGGGGCGAGCGGCCCAGCAATATCGTCGGCGGCAGCGGCAGCAAAAAGGGCTTTCTGGATTACTACCTGCCGCGCGCCAGTAGTTTTCTGATTTATGAATACCAGCGCCCGTATCAACAGATTTGCCATGTGATGGTGCAAAGCGACGGTCGCGCCGCCAAATACAAGTTCATAGACGCGCCGTACCAGCAGGAGTTTTATATTGCCGAAACCGGCTACCCGCGCGACAGCCAAAGCATAGAACGCTTGTATCGGACTACGGCGGAGGCCTCCAAATTCTTTGCCGTCGACGATTACTGCAGCATCATCCAGTGCCATCAGCTAAGCGGCGGCAAAAAAGACCTGCGTACTTTGCAAAAACGTTACGCGATGGCCGCCACCCCCATGAATCACATCGAAAAAGTCATCGGTTCGGTGATCGAGAAAATCGGCGATTTCGACGTCATTAAGCAGATGCTGATCGACATCTCTCGCGGCAAACTCAGCCAGAGTTTTTTGCAAAACGAAGACGAGCAACAGCCGTTTCAACTCAACAAGCAACACATCGATACCTGGCTGGCCGATTTGAGCGCATCCCGCGAAATCGAGGCCAAACGCGCCGATTTCGACCAATTGCTGCACACCCTAGCCGAGCTGAAGCAAACCCTGAAATCTTTGTCTCATCTGCACTTTCAAGCCCGCGACAAACACAAAAGCGGACAGCAGCAAAGCGAAACACTGGAAAACAGTCTGCAGGATTTGACCCGACAACGCGGGCAACTGCAACAAGCCCACCAAAAACAGTTGGAACCCAAAGACGATGCCCTGATGGCAGCCAATAGCCACCTGAAAGAGCTAAATTACCAGATCGAAGCCCTGGAAACGCAGAAACTGGCCTTTGAAGAGCAGGATGCCGAAAGCTTTGCTTTCAAAGCCTCTTTAGCCGAGCAATACGCCAAGCAGCAACAGGATATACAGGCCGAGCTGGATGCGCTGGAACACAAGACCCAGGAAATCACCCGCTTTTACGAAAAGCAACTCAGTGAGTTGCAGCACAGACACGAAAAACAACTCCAGCTCTACCAACAACAAGCTTCCGATGCGAAACTGCAACAAAGCCAAAGTCTACGCGATGCCGACAGCGAAAATCAGCAACGCAAAGACCAGCTGCTGCAGGACAAGGAAGCACGTCTGCAACCCTTAAAAGAACAGCGCACGGAATTTTCAACCGCATTTCAGATCAAGCAAAACGCGTTAAAAAATCCGCCGATTCCAGATGTCTTGCTGGCTGATCAGCACAAAAACCGAGAGGCTTTGGAAACCGCCGGCAATGACAGCAAACAGGCTTATCAAGCCCAGGCCGAAGCGCAAACCGATCACCAAAGCAGACTGAACCACTACCAACAGACCGAACAGGCACTCAAGGATAAAAAAGCCGAACTCAAACGCAGTCAACACCAGCATGCCGAATGCCAAAAACGTCTGCAGCCGGACCCTGGCTCGCTGCAATATTATTTAGAGCAGGAAGTCGAAGGCTGGCAACACAACATAGGCCGGGTTATCGCACCGGAATTACTGGATCATAGCGGTCTCGAGCCGCAATGGAGCGGCCAGACTAGCCAGGATTTTTACGGCCTAGGCCTGAACCTGGAAGCGTTGACAGACCGCAGCGACCTGACTGCCGACAAGGCCCGCCTGGAACAGGAGGAAAAATCCTTGTTCGAGCGCGTAACCCAGCTCGGCAAGGAATGCGACGGCCTGGAAGCCAGTCTGCAAGCCGCCAACAAACTACGCGAGCAAGCTAAATCGTCACTCGACAAAACCCAGCAACGTGTGCAACAAGCCGAGAGACAGGAGCAAAACCTGCGCAGCGAGGCCGCTACGCTAGCAGACCAGATCAAAGCCGAAACCGAAAAAGCCCGCCAACAGCTGGAACAGGACATCAAGCGCTTATCCGCCGATATCGAAACCTGCGACAAAACCCTGGCCAACATTGCAACCGAGCACCGGCAAGCCTTACAAAATCTTGGCAACGAACATCTGGCCCGTAAAGGCATCATCGAATCGGATCTGGAGAATCTGCTGGCAACCATCAGTCAGCAAACCCAAACCGACAGCGAGCATTTCAAGCTGGAACAAAGCCGTATCAAACAACGCTTGAAAAGCGATCTGAAAGACAGCGGCGCCGACGACACCATCATCCTCAACCGGACCAAAGATCTCGAAAAAGCAGAAGCACAGGAAAAAGAAGCCCGCACCTATCAGCGCAAAGCCGAGGAATATCGAGACTGGCTGCAAAAACGCTGGCAACAGCATCCGGAACTCAGCCGGCAGCGCGACGACTGCCAGCGCAATATCCAGCAATTAAGCGACGAAATTAGCCGGCTGAAACAGGACTTCCAACGCCAACGCACACAGTTGAATCAACAGATTGCATCGCAAGAAGAAGAGCGCAAGAAAAACAACAGCCTGTTGGTGCAACTGGAACAATGCCTGGAACAATTACGCAACTGCCCGCCGGTCTGCGCGGAGGGTTTGCCGGAATACGCCGCCGGTACGCTGCCGCGCCTGACCCAGGACAGCATCAAGGAACGCAAACGCCAGGAGCTTGATATTCGTGGCGGCAAGCAAGCCCTGGTGCAGTTGTTCAACAAACATCAACGTAGC
Source organism: Methylomonas sp. (assembly GCF_023228165.1). Classification (GTDB taxonomy): domain Bacteria; phylum Pseudomonadota; class Gammaproteobacteria; order Methylococcales; family Methylomonadaceae; genus Methylomonas. The sequence goes on from NZ_JALOBS010000014.1 coordinate 104,349, forward strand.
CAGTTGGCAGAAGCCTGGTCGCAGGCTTTGAGTTCTGCCGCCAGCCGCAGCGAGTTTTTTCAGGCCGAGGCGCTGGAAATCGAGCAACCCTTGATCGACGTGTTACAGATGGTCGGCCACGTCAAACAGGCCACCGCTCAACAAATCGAATTGCACGCCTCCAGCGTCAACACCTTTTATCTGCATTTGCATAACTTCGATCGCGCGATTAAAAGTACAGGTGCCGAGCTGTCTAAATATGTCAGCGAGGAACAATATTTTGCCGCGCTGGGCGAGATCAGCGTCAACGTGCGTTCCAAAATGAGCGACCTGGATTACTGGCAAGCCCTGAAGAAATTCGGTGACCACTATGGCCAATATCGCGACAATGCCGATTTGAGTGGACAACAGGACATCCCGGACGCCTTGGTGCAAGCCATGGGCGAACTGACCGCGCTGCTGCCGGCCACCGGCGTCAAGATCAAGCATTTAGCCTTGTTCGATATCGAATTCAACGTCAACGAAAACGGCCAGCTCAAACACGCCCGCAACGCCAGGGAACTGAAGGACGTCAGCTCCACCGGCCTATCTTATCTGGCCTTGATCACTTTTTTTACCGGTGTTACGTCCATGCTGCGCAAGCAAAATCCAACCGTGGTTTGTTGGCCTATCGACGAACTGGGCGACCTGGCACCGGAAAACATCGAGGCCATGATGAATATGCTGGACAAGCAAAATATTCAGATTCTGTCGGCCACCCCGACCGCAGACCGCCACGTACTGGGCTTGTTCAAGCGCCGCTATCTGCTAAACCAGCAAAAGCTACACGAGGTGGAACTGCCGCAAAGCAAGCTGGAACAACTGTTGAATGCACAAACTCAGCAGGAGGCAGAGCATGTTTAAGCCAGTAGCCGAAGCACTGCTCAGCGGCCATTTCATTTGTCCGACGGCCTACCCCGACGCCTTCGAGTATTTGTCGCAAACGCACAACGCCGACAAGATCAACAACCTCTTAAAACCGCTGGACCGGGAATTACACAATCTGGACGGCGAACTATATTACGCCGCCTACACGCTGGTCGACGACAGCAATCGCGGCGCGATCAAGGAGGCCTTTGCGGAAATTCGTTCACAACTGCGACCGGTGGTGGAATGGATGGACATGGTGATGACGGCGCTGGGCCAGGACATGCCGATCCGGGCCCGCGACGAAATTCGCCTGCATCGGTTGTTGCAGGCCATCGAGCACGAGCCGTCCTTGTCCGAACAACTGAACCGGCTGACCCAGTTGACGCTGTTCAAGACCAGCAAGACCGCCATCACCGAGCAATTGGCCTGGGTGCTGCAAAAACTGGAACAAACCGGCTATCTGGCGCGGCCCAATCCGCATGCCTCGGTGTACATCGCCACCGGTAAGATCAATTATCTGCATCGCGTCATCGCCTTTTTGAACGACGCCGAAAGCCTGGATCTGGACCGACACACCGCCGGCGGCGAGGATGGCGAACAGCAGGAACTGTTTTTATGAGTTTCGACCACGAGCAAATTGCCGGCCTGATCCGCAAGCTGGCCGGCGCCGATCAACTGTTGGCGCAAACCTATATCAACGGCACGCTGTTTGCCGACGACGAAAACCGTGCCGCGATCGACAGTCTGAAGAAATCCGGCATGTTGCGCATCGCCGATGTCTCGGGCGAATACCGTCTGACCGGAGACATCAAACGCCTGATCGACCGCCTGCTGCTGCGTAACCAGCGCTACCAGCAAAACATCAACATGGCCAAGATGATACTCAGCGTCGAGGAGGACATCGAAGACTACCGCCAAGCGCTGGATCAGAACAACCAGGACGAGGCCCAATATCATCTGGAGCAGATCGACGATACGCTGTACGAAGCGACCGAAGCCTTGGAAAACAGCCTGAGCGTGATGTTTGCGGCCATCACCAGCCAATTTGGCTTCGTCGGCTCGCTGAACAGCAAGATCAGGCAGAACCAGCGCGCACTGAGCTATGCCCAGCAACTGGTGCGGGAACTGAATCACATCAGAATAACCGATTGCTACGAATGGTTGAGCTGGAGCACGATTTTGCCGGAGCTGAGCCGGAAAATCATCCGCTTCATCGATCAATATAAAAGCATCGTCGAACGCTTGACCGGCATCGTCGGCCGCATGAAGGAGTTGCTGTTCAAATTGCGGCTGCAGGAACAAACCGCCAACCGCTGCCGGGCGATGGCGCAGTTTTTACGCCAGCATCCGGAATGGGATCCGCTGGACTGGAGTGCGGAAGCCGATACCCCTAAGCTATTGCAGCGCGGCACAGGCCTGACGCTGCAGCCGGGCATCAACCCCAACAATCCGGTTTTACAGGCCGATCTGGCCGCCATCGTCCAGGAACTGCGACGCCAGGCAAAACCCGTCGCTCCGCTGGCCAGGGACAGTACCGCATCGCCGCTGGATACCCGAATTCCGAGCCAGAGCGAATACCAGCAAGACCTGTACGAAAGCCATGTCGAAAACCTGTTTGCGCGGGCCCTGGAGCAACAAGGCCGCAAGACTTCGGCCTTACACTATTGGAGCGAACAAGGCTTGGAGATCAAAGCCGAGCTGTGGCTAGACATAGTATTCGCCCAATATTGCTGTTTGCCGCAACGCATGCGTCGTGCCTTCACCCTGGACATGCAAGGCGAAATTCTGCCCGGCTTCGACGGCAACCAGATCATAGAAGAAATCCTGTTGCAGCGGGTGGCTTGATATGGACAGAAAGATGTACCAATGGATCAGCGCACTTGTCAAACACAAACCGGAGCAAGCCAGCAGTCGCCCCATCAGCCAATTGGGCCGGCAAGTGTTGGAACATTATCACTGCGGCCATATTCGCAACAATCGATTGATGTTCGGTGCCGAAGACAAACGCCGCCTGCGCCAGCGGATCAAGGACGAACTGGGCCTGGACCCATTCACCGAACAATTACCGGACAGCCGGCTGGAAATGGCCCAATACCACGCCAATGAAAAACTGGCGGCCAAGCCGGCAAGCGACGACCATCTATTGTTGAACAGCGCCGACGGCATCCTCCGCGTCAACGGCGAACAAATACAGCTGCATCCGCAACGCCTGACATCAGCCGGCCTGCTTTGCCTGAATTCCAGTATTCAGACAATCGAGCACCAGACCCTCGTCGTCATCGAAAACCTGGCCATCATGGCCTTGTGCCACGACTGGCAACTGCCACTAACTGACTCACAAGCCCTGTGGGTTTATCGCGGCGATCACAAAAGCGGCGCCAAGGCTCAGGCCTGCCGCGAGTTTGTCGAACGTTTCGGCAGTGACAAAACCGTCATCGTCTTCAGTGATATGGACCCGAAGGGTCTGGAAATCGCCTTGACCATGCCGTATGTGGATTATTGGCTGGGACCGGAACAAAAAGCCTGGCGCACCTGTTTACAAAGCCGGCTGGCCAATTGCGAGGGGTTCGATTTACAAAGCGGAGCGCTGGCTTATTTGGAACGCTTAGCGAATGAACAAAGGCTGGCCGGGGCATTGAATCAGCTTTTGCTTTGCATGAAGGAAGAACGCAGTTCGTATCGGCAGGAGCATATGGTTAGTCAGCAAGCTAAATTAGCGTTATTTATGGTTGCACTGAGGAAGCAGGGAAATCCGCCCTGATTAGCCAATCCCTGTTGAGGTTGGCAAGTGTCTAGCACGAAAGCCAGAATACGGAAATATTCGCTACAACCGAGTGTCTTGATCGGGTAACAGGTTTTGCGGACCAAAAAGCCTTAGGAATGAGCAATCAACCTCTTGCCGACATAGCTTGCAGTCCGCATGATCCACAGGCGACGTTCAGCTATTGATCGCCAAGCGCAGGCGATTTACAAGGCCTTGAGCATCCTAACCGGATACGGGCGCTAAGATACCTACTGTTCACAATACATGCTAAAGCCCGGCTGCGGCCGACAATTTGCGCCATGCGCTAGTTCGGAAAGCGTATTTTAACCTGAGGAAAATCCGCCGTTAATTAACCAAAAACTCCGAGAAAAATACGTCTTTAAACCCCTCGCTGTTTTCCACCTTACCCAGTGAGGCGGCAATGAGTTCCTTGGTTTTTGCCCGTAAGGCTTCGCGTTGCTCCATGGTTTGCAAATCGGCTACATGCATACCGCTCATCATCATGATCAATTCATGACGCAGCATGGGCAGATGTTTTTTGACCTTTTCCACGGTCTCCGCCCCTTCAACCAATAATTGCACGTTCACCAATAAGTATTTTTTCGGCTCTGCCAGATTGACGGTAAATTTAGGTTTCATGTCGACGTATTCGATGACCGGGCCTTCCTCTTCGGCTTTATCGTCTCCGGCAAAACCCAGCATGGGCAACAACATCAGGACGGCCAATAAAATAACGTTTTGCATAGTGTTTCCTCATATAATGTCAGGGCTAACTGCTTAGCAGTATATTCCATTTTTAACGATTATCGCCATGAGAGCTCTCCCTATAGGCCCGGTCATGATAGACCTGGAAGGCCACGACCTGTCCGCTTTGGATAAGGAAAAGATCAATCACCCCAATACCGGAGCGTTGATTTTATTCGCCCGGAATTACGACAACCCCGAGCAAATTAAAGCCTTGGTTAAAACCATCCGGGCGGCCCGCAAAGGCGATATTTTGGTGTCTGTCGACCAGGAAGGTGGACGGGTACAACGCTTTAGAAGTGGCTTTACCCGTTTACCGCCGGCTATCCGTTATGCTGAAAAACCCGAATTGGCTGAAACCGCCGGCTGGTTGATGGCGGCCGAAGTGCTGTCGGTCGATGTGGATTTTAGTTTTGCGCCGGTGCTGGATGTTGATTGCGGCATCAGCGAAATTATCGGCGATCGTACTTTTGCCCTGGAACCGGAACAAGCAGCGCTATTGGCGGCTGCATTTGTAAAAGGTATGCGCCTAGCCGGCATGGCCGCCACGGGGAAACACTTTCCCGGCCACGGTGCGGTGGCGGCGGATTCGCATCTGGCCCTGCCGGTCGACCCTCGCCCTTTGGCGGAGATTCGAGCGCGGGACTTGTTGCCGTTTCAAGCCTTGATCGAGCAGGGCCTGGAAGCCATCATGCCGGCGCACGTGGTGTACACCCAAGTTGACGACATGCCCGCCGGTTTTTCCAAAATCTGGCTGCAATACATTCTGCGCAAAGAACTGGGGTTCGATGGCGCCATATTCAGTGACGATTTGAGCATGGAGGGGGCCGCAGGTGTCGGCGACTTCCTGGATCGCGCTCAACTGGCCCAACAAGCCGGTTGCGATATGTTGCTGGTCTGTAATAACCCCAGCGCCGCCGAACACGTGCTGGACAAGCTGCCCGTCACGCAAAACAGCGATCGGGAACGCCGCCTGCAAGCCATGCGCGGCCGTCCCAAAATTGATCGCGCAAATTTGCTTAAATCCGCAAAGTGGCAACAGGCCGCTGCCCAAATTTTACAATTAACCGAAACACATGCTTAACGAAATCAATCAAGTCAAACAAAATGCTATTTTGCTGCATGATGAACAAGCCGTGGAGACGGCTTTGGACAAACTGGCAGACGACATTAACCAGCAACTGGCCAATAAAAACCCGCTGGTATTGTGCGTGATCAACGGCGGCATCATCGCTACCGGCAAACTGTTGCCACGCCTGGATTTTCCGTTGACGCTGGATAGCATTCAGGCCAGTCGTTACCGCAATCAAACCACCGGCGATGAAATTCAATGGCTATTCAAACCCACCACCCCCTTGCAAGACCGTTCCGTGTTGATTGTGGACGACATCCTCGACGAAGGTCATACCCTAAAAGCCATCGTGGACTGGTGCGCGCAACAAGGAGCATCTGAAATTTACAGCGCGGTTTTACTCGATAAGGATTTAGGCTGCGAAAAGCCCATTCGTGCGGATTTCGTCGGCCTGCAAGTTGCCAACTATTATCTATTCGGCTACGGCATGGATTACAAAGGTTATCTTAGAAATGCGGCGGGCATATATGCTTGCAAGGATATTTTATGATATTGGCAATCATAGGCGGCACCGGCTTAACCCAAATCAACGGTTTAACCATCACCGGCCAACAAAGCCTGGATACGCCCTTCGGCAGTCCGTCGGCAAATTATGTGTTTGGCGAGATAAATGGCAAACGTCTGATATTTCTGGCCCGGCATGGCGATCCGCATCGTATTCCGCCGCATAAAATCAATTACCGGGCAAATATCTGGGGCTTGAAACAACTGGGCGTTACCGACATTATCGCGGTTGCCGCCGTGGGCGGTATCGGTGCGCTGATGGCGCCGGGGCATATTGCCATCCCGGATCAGCTTATCGATTACAGCTATGGCCGCGAGCACACGTTTTTTGCCGATGATCTGGAACAGGTTACCCATATCGATTTTACAGAACCCTATTCCCCTCAGTTACGTAAACGCATTATTCAAGGGGCTCATAATGGCGGTATCGCAATCACTGAAACCGGCACTTATGGCTGCACCCAAGGCCCACGTCTGGAAACCATCGCCGAAATCAAACGCATGGCTCAAGACGGTTGCGACTTGGTAGGCATGACCGGTATGCCGGAAGCAGCATTAGCACGCGAATTAGCGCTTAATTACGCCAACATATCGGTGGTTGCCAACTGGGGCGCGGGTATCGTCGAAGGCGAAATTACCATGGCGGAAATAGAAAAAAATCTGCAAGTGGGGATGGGCAAGACGATTGAACTGCTTAAAGCAATCACCTTGTTACCGGACTTAACCCTGGTGTAAGGCGAATACAATCTGCGTTTAGCAAATAAAGAACCGAGCGGCCTTAACCGGTCCGTGATTTAAACTAAAGAATATCGAATGACGGTATATGCAGTTTGATAGACTATCCATGATGAAACACGGGAAAATATGCTTTTCCCGTGTTGTCGTGGATAAATTTATTTTTTATTGCCGCCGCTGTGAAGTACGTCGTTGCGGTAAGCAGAATTGCTTGAGTCCGCCGCTATATTTTTTGCTGCCGTCACGTATTTATCGTGTTCTGAACTTTTAACCATCACTACGGCACCCGCTACAAGCACCACCCCCAACACAATGTAGAGCCAGAAATTATCTTTTTCTTGAACTTCATTCATTTTCTGCCTTCCTTTTGATTTTTATTAAAAATGGTGTTGATAAATCAACGTTGGCTAAGATATCAAAGAGATTTTAGGATTTTTTGATTTGCATCAACTTTTATAAGGTTAATGATTCGTGCGTCGTCGTGGTTTTTTACAGTTCATCTTTCGTGCCGCAGCTGGTGCTTTAACAAGCGTTTTGTTTGCCGAAAAGTCTCTGGCCGACTGGCCGGAAGAGCATTTTTCCAAGGGCGATTTTACAACCCACTTCCAACAATTATTTGGAACCCGCACTATCATCGATAGCGAGGCCATTCAGTTAATGTTGCCTGAAATTGCGGAGAACGGCGCAGTGGTTCCCATCACTATCAGCAGTGATCTGGCGGATATTCAACGCTTGTATATCTGGGTAGAAAAAAACCCGACTCCACTGGCCGCTGAAATAGCGTTTGATGCATCATTAGCGGTTTATTTAACCGCACGCATCAAAATGGCGGAAAGTTGCCACGTGATTGTCATTGCTCAACAAGGCGAACGTTTGTTACGCAATCAGCGTTGGGTAAAGGTCATGCAAGGTGGTTGCGGGACAGGCTGATGGGAAGTATTAAAATTAGAAGTCGGCAATTGGAGGGCTACACGGAGATCAAATTGCTGATTACCCATCCCATGGAAAACGGTCGCAACCGCCACCCCATCACCGGCGCATTGATCCCGGCCCATTTTATCCGTGAATTGGTTATTGAATTAAACGGTAGAAGTATCATGACTGCCGAGCTTGGTGGCAGTCTGTCGATGAATCCTTTTTTTACCTTTCGGTTGAAACACCGCGAGCGAGGAGATCGGCTGCAGGTACACTGGATAGATAATCTTGAGCTGAGCGATAGTGCCGAGTATTTGTTCGAATCAGACGATTAAACTAGGGTGACTTCCGCTCCGGTATTTCTGGCGCTCGCCACCTTGAAACACAGGTGTTCGGAGGTAAACCGACTTTGCAAAGCAATCAACAAGCTGTCGGCTAATTCCTGCGTATCGACAGCGCAAAAACCGGTAGGCCCCCAGGAGGTTTGACCTAATGCCACCGCGCCTTGTTGTTGCAGCCAATTCATGGCCGCCGCCACTTCCGGACTGGTAAAAATACCGCCTTGCACAGGTGAAAAATGCCGTCCAACGGTAGCCTGCAACTCAGTGATCACCTCGCCGAATAGCGACAGATTTCGCTCCGCTACAGCAGGCAAGGCCTGCATCAGAAGCAAATAACACAAACGCTCGGCCTCGGAACGAGGAAAAGGCGGTAGCTGCTTAAATGCGCTGACTTCTTGCTCGCCGTGTAATCCTTGCCCACGTTGATCAAAAGCCAAAATAAATCGCCACTCTGCCGGCACTGTCATTTGTGACAACAAGGGCGGAGTCTCCGTATCCGGACCGCGACCGCCATCAACCACCAAACCACCCTGTTCGAACACGCCGATACCGATGCCGGAACGGGCGCCGCGATAGGTAAGCTTGGCAATATCCCTTACGCTCAAGCCCAAATTGTAAAAACCGCTCAAACCGGCACCAATCGCCAACGACATCTGGGTGCCGGAACCCAGACCTATGTGTTCGGGAATGGCGCTCGAAAGATCAATTTGAATGTTTTCAGATAACTTTAATAGCTGGCAAAGCTGCCGAGCGGCCTTTAAAGCACGTTTGGCGCAGGGGCCATTCACCGTCAATGACGGTGCGGGAGTAATTGTCAGGTGAGTGTTTATGTCGTTAAGCGCCAGACCGATACTGCCGAAATGTCGGCCGAGCGCACCGCTTAAATCGATAAAACCCATGTGCAAACGGGCGGGCGCCAAAACAGTGACTTTTTCGTAGTGCGGTTTCACAACCTCAATTCCGTATCAAAAACCAGCCGGCATTATAGCGGATGATCAAAACCCGCCGAGATAAAATCCGCCACGGCCGCCAGATCGGGCAATACCCGGTAGGCCAGATGGGAGGCCTCGCTGTCGGCCGGCAATACGGATGGAATGTACAAACAAGGACAGTCGGCCGCCACGGCCGCCCTCACCCCAATGGGTGAATCTTCCAGCACCCGGCATAATTGCGGCGGGATTTTTATCGCTTCGGCGGCTTTAATAAAGATGTCCGCGGCAGGCTTGGGATGATCGACATCTTCACGGGTAAGCACCTGTTCAAAAACCTCTTGCAAACCAGCCAAGATCAAACATTGTTCCGCATCGGCGCGGCGGCTATTGGTAGCCAGACAATAAGGCAAACCTAAAGACTTGATCTGTTGCAAGGCTTGGTTAAATCCTGTTTTGACCGGTATTCCGACACGCCGTACCTGTTCGCGCCAATATTGGCCGCTCAGCCTGTAAAACAATTCAAGGCCGAAATCCGCCCCGAAACGCGCCAACAATCGTTGACTTATTGCCGGGCCATGCGAACCTGACAGCGCCAGACAAAATACCTGATCCAAGTGGTAACCCATGTCCGCCGCTGCTTGTTGCCAGGCCGCGAAATAACCTGATTCGCTATCCAGTACTAAGCCGTCCATATCGAAAATAACGGCTTGAAATGGTAGCGCTGACGTCACCGCACAACCCGAATGAATTCGCCTATGGCTTCTCGCGTTGAGCCGACCACGACACGGCGCCGGCCTTGTTCGTCTATTTCCAATTGTCCGGCTACTTCAATTCGTTCGCCTTCCTTGGCTTGGCCGATATACGTTGCGGTAAAACAAACCACACTGGCAATTTCCGGATGATTGATGACGAACTCGGCCGGATAATCAAAACCGAGGCTATCATCAACAACCTCGGCCTGAATGCAGACATATCCGACTTTCTGAAATTGCTTGTCATCTGCAATTGAGGTAGGCAATATCAGCGATAAATCGAACTTGCGTTGATTAAATATGGCTTTATTGTATTTACGTTGTTCGTGCCAGATGTAATCATCCAGCGCGAAATCGCAGGCGCGGCGTTGATAGGCGCTAAGCCAATCGTCATCGTTAAGCGCTTGAATTTGATCTTTCGCAATCAGGCCTTGGATAATATTTCTGGTCTGATGGAAAGTAGCGCGATCGTAACAAACTAGATCGATATCGGAGCCATGATTCTGCATGCCGACCAAAATAGATCCGGTTACCCCGAATTGGTGAAGATCCAAATGGTTGGCCCGCAGTAGACCGCATAATTTTCGTAAATCATTAATGACTGGATCAGCGGTTTCCAGTTGCAGTAATTCCTGTAAAACCGGTTGCGGCTGAAAATGTTGGCTGACCTTTGCCTCGTCAACCGCATGTAGATGGGCGTCCAGAACCGCCGAATAGTGCTGGTGTTCAGGAAAATGCTCGTTTAAAAAAGTGTTGGCTTGTTCCGTACCTACTTTTTGCCACTGGCCATTTCGATGCAGGTAACGCAAGAAACACAGTATCTTGCCAGATTCAAGGCCATCGGCTACCACGGCAAATAACAAACTCTGCCGGGTCATTACAAAATCCTTTGCTTTAAATGTCATACCGCCACCTCTGTCCGATTACGCCCATTTTGTTTAGCGTTATAAAGCGCAGCGCCGGCGGCTTTGGTAAGGTCCGGGCCGGTTAGATATTGTCCATTGTAGGTCGCCACGCCTAAACTCATGGTTATTCTGTCAGCTATGTTGGAGCCTGCATGAGGAATATTCTGTTCGAAAACGGCTTGCCTAATCGACTCGGCAACCACGTGGGCACCTTGCAACTCGGTTTCCGGCAAAATTACCGTAAATTCTCCCCCGCCGTAGCGACAAGCCAAGTCAATCGGCCGTTTTGCTTGCTCTGCCATGGCGCGGGCTATTTGGCTTAAGCAATTGTCACCCGCCGGGTGTCCGTAACAGTCATTAAACACTTTAAAATAATCCAGGTCGCCAATAATCACCGACAAACTGGATTTGCTGCGTTTGGCCCAGGCAAACTGTCTGGCCAAGGTGCTATCAAAATTATGTCGATTGGCCAATCCGGTTAATTGATCGAATAGCGAGAGACGTTCCAATTCCAAATTGACTTGATGGAGTGTCTTTTGCGTATTGAAAAGTTTTTGCCGCATCAAATAAATACGTTCCATCACAATTACGGTCATCTGCAAACGCAACGGATTAAGCGGTTTCAACAAGTAGGCGTCGCCACCGGCTAAAATACCGTTGGCAAAGGAATCGTCATCGCTGTGTGTGGTCAGAAAAATAATCGGAAACCAGTCGTCTTTTTTGATTTCCCGGATCGCTTTGGTGGCTTCAATGCCATTGATAGAAGGCATTTCAATATCCATAAGAATCAAGTCCACGGTGTAATCGGCTACGAACTGCAGACAGTCTCCGCCATTTTCCGCATGAGCCACCTCGTGCCCCAATGACTTGAGGCATTCAGCCGCCAACATCCTGATGGTTTTGCTGTCATCGACAACCAAAATTTTCATATTTAATATTCTTCCATTCCGTTACGCGAATTCTAATCTAAAATTTTTTTTCGATTTAGAAAACGATTGATAAAAGCAAACCAATCCCCTATTCTCAAAGCTAGAATAAGAAAGCATAGCAAACTAATCGACTCATGCCCGACCCTATAAGGAGCTATTATGAAAATTGGCGTACCCAAAGAAATCCACGATGGTGAAAAACGCGTTGCCACCACACCCGAAGCTGCCGATAAAATCATTAAACTCGGCTTTCAGATGTGCATCGAAAGCGGCGCCGGATTATTGGCCAATATTAGCGATGAAGCATACCGGGAAGTAGGAGTAGAAGTCTTACCCGATGCAAAATCCGTTTGGCAACAAGCCGACATCATTATGAAGGTCAGAGCGCCGGAACGCCATCCGGAAATAGCGACCGATGAAGTCGAATTAATGAAAAAAGGTCAGCATTTGATTAGTTTTATCTGGCCCGCGCAAAACGAAAATTTGATGAAACGGTTGGCGGATAAACAGGCCACTGTTCTCGCCATGGATAGCGTGCCTCGCATGTCCCGTGCACAGAAAATGGATGCCTTAAGCTCGATGGCCAACATCGCCGGCTATCGTGCCATAGTGGAAGCCGCCCAACATTTCGGACGTTTTTTTACCGGTCAAATCACCGCGGCCGGCAAGGTGCCGCCCGCTAAGGTATTGGTGATCGGTGCGGGTGTGGCGGGTCTGGCCGCTATAGGTGCCGCCAAAAGTATGGGCGCCATCGTACGCGCCTTTGATACCCGCCCCGAGGTTAAAGAGCAAATCGAAAGCATGGACGCCGAGTTTTTAATGCTGGATTTCCAGGAAGACGGCTCGGGCAGCGGCGGCTACGCCAAAATCATGTCCAAGGAATTCATCGATGCGGAAATGGCTTTATTCGCTCGCCAGGCCATGGAAGTGGACATCATCATTACGACTGCTCTGATTCCCGGCAAGCCGGCCCCTGAACTGATTACCGCCGGCATGGTGAAATCCATGAAGCCAGGCAGCGTCATTGTCGACTTGGCTGCCGAACAAGGCGGTAACTGCGCCTTGACGGAAAAAGACCAAATCGTGGTGAAACACGATGTCACCATTATTGGTTACACTAACTTGCCCAGCCGACTGGCGAATCAATCTAGTCAGTTATATTCCACTAACTTGCGCCACTTGCTGACCGACTTATGTCCGGGTAAAGACGGTCTGCTTAACGTCAACATGGACGATGAAGTCATACGCGGCGCCACGGTTGTCAAGGAAGGCGCCATCACTTGGCCGCCGCCGCCACCCAAAATATCGGTCAGCCACAAACCGCTGACCGAATCGCCGGCCGTTGATGTCAAACCCGAAAAAAACAAGACCTTATTCTCGCAGTTTTTACCGATCCTGTTGGCGGGTGCCGCCTTGTTTGGCATGGGCGCGGTGGCGCCTCATTCCTTTTTGGAGCACTTTACGGTTTTCGTGCTGGCCTGTTTCATCGGCTACCAAGTGATCTGGAATGTATCGGCCTCGCTGCATACCCCTTTGATGAGCGTGACTAACGCCATCAGCGGCATTATCGTCATCGGCGCATTGTTACAGGTGTCTACGCCGGACAACCTGATCATCAGCGTTCTGTCCGGGGTGGCGATCTTGATTGCCGCCATCAACATCTCCGGTGGCTTTTTGGTCACCCGGCGCATGCTCGAAATGTTTAGAAAATAAGGGGAAAACAAATGTCACAAGGTTTAGTCACCATGTCGTATATCGCGGCATCGATTCTTTTCATTTTGAGCCTGAGCGGCCTTAGCCAACAAGAAACCTCGCGCCGCGGCAATTACTACGGCATGTTGGGGATGGCGATCGCCATACTCGCCACCATACTAGGCGGGCATGTCACCGCCTACCCGATACTAGCCGGCGCGTTGCTAATCGGCGGTATGATCGGTAGCTACGCCGCATTCCGGGTGGAAATGACTCAGATGCCGGAACTAGTCGCTTTGATGCACAGTTTGGTTGGTATGGCGGCGGTTTTGGTTGGTTACGCCAGCTTCATGGACCATAGCATCATACTGAGCGGGGTTGAAGAAACCATACACGAACTGGAAATCTATATCGGTATTTTCATCGGCGCGGTTACCTTCTCGGGATCGGTGATCGCTTTCGGTAAACTGTGCGGCAGAATCAGCGGCAAACCGGTACTGTTACCGGGCCGCCATTGGCTGAATCTGCTGATGCTGATCGGCACTATAGCGCTCGGCCAGCAATTTTTAGTTAGCAACGAAACCGGCACGCCGGTATTCGGCAGCGACCTGTTTCAGAGTACTGTCTTTAACGGCCCACTATTAGCTCTGTTAATGATGACCGCCATCGCATTGATCTTTGGCATTCATATGGTAATGGCCATCGGCGGCGCCGACATGCCTGTAGTGGTGTCGATGCTGAATAGCTATTCCGGATGGGCGGCCGCCGCTACCGGCTTCATGCTCAGCAACGATTTATTGATCGTCACCGGCGCATTGGTCGGCAGCAGCGGGGCAATTTTGAGCTACATCATGTGCCGGGCCATGAATCGACAATTCCTTAGTGTCATTGCCGGCGGATTCGGTAGCGCCGGCAGCGGTGAGTCAGCCGAAATCGAGGGCGAAATCCAGCCTATCGAAGCCGAGGAAACCGCGCAATTGCTGCGCGATTCTAAAAGCATTGTCATCATTCCAGGCTACGGTATGGCGGTGGCGCAAGCGCAACATACAGTGAACGAAATTACCAAATTGCTGACCAGCCAGGGTAAAAAAGTACGCTTCGCAATCCATCCGGTCGCCGGCCGTATGCCCGGTCACATGAACGTATTATTAGCGGAAGCTAAGGTGCCGTACGATATCGTGTTCGAAATGGACGAAATCAACGCGGATTTTCCCAATGTCGACGTCTCCATCGTGATTGGCGCCAACGACATCGTCAATCCTTCGGCGTTGGACGACCCCAATAGCCCCATTGCCGGTATGCCGGTGCTGGAATGCTGGAAAAGCGGCACGACTATCGTCATGAAACGCAGTATGGCTTCCGGTTATGCCGGGGTGGGTAACCCGCTGTTCGTACACGAAAACACCCGCATGCTGTTCGGAGATGCCAACGACAAACTGCTGGCTTTGCTGAAAGCGCTACAAGAATAGTTAAAGGGGGTAAGGGCAACAGCTTTCTAATCAGGCGTTGTCCGAACGCCCGGCACTCACGTCAGTTTGCTATTCTTACCCGGTCAATAGCTGACATTGAAATGTTTAGCTCATAAATCAGTGAGGAGCACATATCATGGCAAGAAAAATAAATTCAGCCGGCATCAAACTGGTGCAAAAGTTTGAAGGTTTAAAACTGGAGGCCTATCTGTGCCCTGCCGGGGTCTGGACCATAGGCTACGGCCACACCAAGGGCGTTAAAAAAGCCGACAAAATCACCCAGGCCGAGGCCGAGAAACTCTTGGCGCAAGACTTGAGCCAATGCGGTGAACAAGTCGAAAAATGCGTCCGGGTGCCTTTGCATGACAACCAGTTTGCGGCTTTGTCGAGCTTTGTATTTAATGCCGGCATGGGTAGTTTGTTATCCAGCACCTTGTTGCGCCGGCTGAACAACGGCGATTACGACTGCGTACCCAGCGAATTAAGCAAATGGGTAAAAGCCTTAAACCCCAAAACCGGCAAAAAGGTGGCACTGCCCGGTCTGGTCAAACGCCGGGCGGCAGAAGGTCAACTTTGGCTGGATACCGATAACAGCGACGAATTTCTAAATAGCAGCGATATGCCGCAAATCATCCATGCCGACGATTCACGTACCGTCTACAGCGTCGCCGCGCGGGATGGCCTGCGGGTTCGCTGCGGTGCGGGTACGCAGTTCGAGATTCAGAAAGTGCTGCCCAGAGACGCGCAGGTTTATGTGATTCGGGAAAAAGACGGTTGGGCCGCCATCGACGCTGAAGGTGACGGCGCAATTGACGGCTGGGTTTCCATGGATTTTTTAAAAGTACATCAAACCTAAACCGGTATTCTACTTATTAGGCCGGCGGGGGTTCTTGCCGGCCCGCGGGTTAATGGTACCCAATCGTTTTTATTTGTTTCGCCCCGCCAATCCGAATATCAGTATCGCCGCCACCACTATCCCCGAATACACCATGTCTTGCCTGCTGGCACCCAAAAGGTAGGCAACCCCGGCGCCTATCCCCATGCCGACTCCGGTAAATGCCATGCTGCGCATCAGCTTACATAATGAACAGTCTTCATTGTAATGTTTCATTGCGATTCCGGGGGGGGGCTTAAGGCGCTATTCAACTTTCCAACGCTACGGGTTTAAATTTCAGATTGGGCTTTACTGTCCCGCAACTGCTGCCATTGCATTCGTACCACATGCTTGATCAACAGTTCCTGATCTTCTTCATTGACATGGGTGAAATCAACGCTGACGGTATAATTTACCGGTTCCTCGCCAGCGTTATCGTTCGACCGGCAGCTTATCACGCGACCATAAATCCGCATCAACGCCAAGCTGCTTGGCAAGTAAATTTCAATGGCCAGATTTTGTCCGATTGTCAATGGTTCGACTTGTTCAAAAGCCAATCCCGAGGCGCTCAAATTGACGTCCTGGCAATTTTGGGCATTGACGTGACTACCGACAAACATGGTTGCCTGAGCCACGGCATTCACTTTTGCGTCCAAAATACGATATAGCTCCAATATCTCGGGGCTTTGTTTCTCCATCCGCTGCATGATGCGCATCGCTTCTTGTGATAAAACATCCAAAGTAGCCGCCAATGAAAATTCACTGCCGATAATGCCCGTCGATTTAAGTCCCAAGTTGGCTGTTGCTTCGTCAATTTGTCGGTAAGACATGCTGACGGTATCGTTTATTCTGAAAAAGCGCCGTCTTTCGGTTGTTGCATTAAGCATATTAAAAATTCCTGGCTTAAGGTGTTTTGTCTGTAGTGGTATCGGTTTGAATGGTTTGCAAGGTATTGTTCTGGTCACTTAACAGCGCTTCGTCTCTGGCAATCACAATTTCCACCCGCCGGTTAATGGCGCGGTTTTGCGGTGAATCGTTCGGCACCAAGGGATGGGTATCGGCGTGCCCTTCAATTAAAAACCGGTTAGGATCGATTTGCTGTTTTTCCAACATGTATTGAGCAACTGTCACCGCCCGCGAAGAAGACAACTCCCAGTTGGAGCGATACATAATGGTTTTAATCGGAATATCGTCGGTGTGACCGGCAACAATTACTTTTCCTTTCGATTCCATAACGGCTTGAGTGATTTTGTCCATTACCGGCTCAAAACCCGGTTTCAAAACCGCACTGGCGGACGAAAAAGAGCCTTTTTCATTGATTCTGATCACAATTCGAAAGCCATTGGTTTCCACCGTCACCAAACCTTGGTCGATTTCCGATTGTAATTCTTGCTTGATTTTATCAGCCTCTGCTTCGATTTCCTGGCGGGTTGCTTCCATGACTTTTTGTTTGGCCGTCTCCATATCATCGGGCGTATCTATTTTTTCCTTTTCCTCTTCGGTGGATTGGCGAATTTCATCCAGAGGCGTCTGTTGCACCTGGCCTGGACTGAAGTGTTGCTCGATAATGCTGGTACCCATGGGAATTTGATCGACATGGATTTCCCGTTGCACCCCGAAGGCCTCTTTTAAAGAGTCTGCAACCGCTTTAAACTTAACCACATCCATGCTGGCCATGGATAGTAACAACACGAAAAAACACATCAACAGCGACATCAGGTCGGCAAAGGTTGCCAACCACATCGGCGCGCCGGCAGGAGGACATTTTGGACAATCGGACATAATTATTCCTCCTGACGTTTCTTCTCTGCCACATAGGTATTCAGCAGTGTTCTCAATACCTTGGGATTGGTGCCTTCCTGTAGATTGGCGATAAAATTCATGACCAGTTCTTTATTGGCTTTTTCGTAATTTAGCACGCTGGCCAATTTATCTATCATCGGCAGCGCAAACACGTTGGCAATCATCGCGCCATATAAGGTGGTTAACAAGGCAACCGCCATGGCCGGCCCAATTGCCGCGGGATCGGACATATTGGCCAACATTTGCACCAAACCCACCAAGGTACCGATCATGCCCATGGCCGGGGCCAAATCGGCCACCCCTTTCCACATGCCCTGCCCCACTTCATTACGGCTCACCATTAAATCGATGTCTTGCTGTAATAAATTTTTTACGAACTCAGGGTTATAGCCATCCACGCACAGTCGTATGCCTTTTTTCATGAAGTCATCGGACACCTCTGCGGACTCTAAGGCCAACAAGCCGTTTTTACGGGCCATATCAGCCAATGTCACGGCTTCTTCAATCAAAACATTGGGATCAACCTTTTTGTTCATGAAAGCCCGTCCCGCCACACCGAAGGAACGCAGAAAATCCGCAATCGGCAAGCGCATCAAGGAAACCCCAAATGTTCCGCCGAACACGATTAGAATAGAGGGCACATCGATAAAGAGCAAAATGCTGCCGCCCGATACAATGGCCGCGGCAATAATCCCCACACCGAGTAAAAAACCCAATAAAGTTGCAATATCCACTTGTTATCCTCTCTCTTGGAATACTGTTATTTTTAACCCTATCAGGATAGCTGAATTCGCAACTTTACGCAGCTTTGCTGTGAATTCGCGTTTTAATTCGGCGTTGAAATTTGCCTACCGATCTTATAGGGTAAAATGAAATTTGATTTTAATAAGCGGATGACGGTTTATTTATGTTCGTTATGTTCTGTTAGATCATAAACAGTACCGCGTAACCTTATCTTAACCAGTTGTTTGTGGCGCAAAGTATCGGGGACTCCCGTTTTCATCGAGGCCGCGGCCCCATACCGCTGATTCACGAATAGATTTATTTCTTAAGGAATATTATGTACGAGCAAGAGTCCCATTCACTGCTAAACGACATTCTTGATGATCTGAAACCTGAGATCATCCGCCAGGATTTAAGGCATTTTTATACCCGCTTAGGTGCTAACTTTTATGCCATTTATTCGCTGTTCTATAACCTTTATGGGCACCGGGAGGATTTTAAACCTCAGATGCTAAGCCTGGTGGAAACCATGGCCAAAGGTTATATCAACCGTTCGGCTGAATTGGAAAAAGTCGACATCGAGCGCGAACGGGATCACAACTGGTTTTTGTCGCAAAAGTGGGTGGGGATGGCGCTTTACACCAATGGTTTTGCCGATAACCTCGGCGATTTGGTTAACAAAACACCTTACTTCATGGAATTGGGCATTAATATGGTACATATCATGCCGATTTTAAAATGCCCCATTGGCAAGAGTGACGGCGGCTACGCCATCAGCGATTTCCGTCAAATCGACGAACGTGTCGGCAACCTTGATGACTTGGCGCTGGTCTCCAAGGATTTTAGAAAACGCGACATCTTGCTGGTATTGGACATTGTGCTCAACCACACCTCGGATGAACACGAATGGGCGCAAAAAGCCATGCAGGGCGAGCAACGCTATCAAGAATATTACTTTACCTTCGACACCCGGGAAATCCCGGATATGTTCGAGCAAACCATGCCGCAAATCTTCCCTGAAACCGACCCCGGCAACTTCACTTGGAACGAAGACATGCAAAAATGGGTGATGACGGTATTTCATGACTACCAATGGGACCTGAATTACGGTAATCCCAGAGTCTTTATTGAAATGCTGGACATCATCCTGTTTTGGGCCAATCAGGGCGTCGACGTATTGCGATTGGATGCCGTGGCCTTCTTATGGAAGAAAATCGGCACCAGCTGTCAAAACGAACGCAATGCGCATTTGATTCTGCAATTACTGAAAGACTGCTGCCAGGTCACGGCACCCGGCGTGCTGTTCATCGCCGAAGCCATCGTTGCGCCGGTGGAAGTCATCAAATATTTTGGCGAAGATGCCATCATAGCCAAGGAATGCGAAATCGCTTACAACGCCACTTTCATGGCTTTGTTGTGGGATGGCATTGCCACGCACAATGCCAAGTTGCTCTATCAAGGCCTAAAAAACCTGCCCGCCAAGCTTGAACGGGCCACTTGGTTGAATTACGTGCGCTGCCACGACGACATCGGCTTCGGCTTTGACGACAGCGACGTGCGCGCGGCTGGTTACGAACCTTATGCGCATCGCCAGTTTTTAATCGATTATTTCAGCGGCCAGTTCGATGCATCCCCGGCCCGCGGCGAAGTCTTCATGCGCGACGAAATCACCGGAGACGCCAGAATTTGCGGCTCTCTGGCGTCTCTGGTCGGCTTGGAGGCCGGCATTGAAAATAACGATCAAGAGCTGATCAATAGTGCTATCAGCCGCATTATCTTAGTGCATAGCCTGATTTTGTCTTTTGGCGGCATTCCCTTGCTGTACAACGGCGATGCCATTGGTGTGGTCAACGATTACAGCTACCGCGACGACGACGGCAAGAGTGACGATAACCGTTGGATACATCGGCCTAAAATCAATTGGGAACGGGCGGAATTACGCAAAAAGCAGGGCTCTATCGAATTCGTTCTATTCAATGCCATGAAGAAAATGATCGCCATTAGAAAGGAAACCTCGGCTTTTGCCGATTTCAATAACCGGGAAATCCTGGATACCGACAACGAGCACCTACTTTGTTACATGCGTTTTGATCATCTGCGTCCATCCGAACGAATTTTGGTGGTGGCCAATTTCGACAGCAGTCCTCAATACCTGGATCTGGACCGAATCAACAATCGCGGTATTAACCTGCACGGCCAAAAAATCGATTTATACACGGGTAGTAAACCGGCACAGCTCGAGAACCGCATCGTGTTATCGCCCTATCAATTTTACTGGCTGACCACCATATAAGCTGGTGCAAGCTCGGTCAAAACCCTATTGCGCTTTAGCCGATCAACACACGCTTCAATAAATCATCCTGGCTGCCGGTATCCAGGCTGTCGTCGGCCTCGGTCTTTTCGGCAAGTTTACGCAGTTTGTGCCGGCAGGCCTTGCTACCCTGCTCCGTCTCCAGCACAACCTGTTCCAGTTCCGCTTTAAATCCGGACAGAACTTGAATCAAACCTTTATGCAATCCTTGCAGCGCGGCTTTTTGCAACGAAGGCTGTAATTTTTTATGCAGAAAAAACGGTATCAGCCAACTCAGAGCGATTAATAAAATGCTGTGCACGGCGAAATCCACACCCAGGTAGGCGCTTGATTCAGCAGCGCTGTGATAGTAACCGGAAAAGACCTGATAACCGACAATCAGCATGGCCAGTATCGGCAGCAAGGTTTCGAAAAGACTGGTTAAATGCATCAAAAAACGCTGCAGACCGTTGCCGGGTTTTAGTAGCGCTTGCCGCCCCGCTAATTCAATCTGTTGGGCCGCATTTTTGTTTATAGCGTTTTTTAGGGTTTCCAGCCTGGGTTTTAACGCTTTACTGGCAATATGATATTGATCGGCCTGTTGCAACAGGTCTTCCAATACATCGCCGAGACGTGTCCGCGCCCAAGCATCCCAAACTACAATATCGGTTTTGGCGTCCGGCCGATTGGCCAATGCCTCAGAATAGGCATGAAACGCCCAAGCCAACCCTTGTGGAAAAGTGACTTCCGCTTGTTGCCAGTTTTCGGCAAAATGTTGCTGCAAGCCGGTAAAGTCCTGTCGATCGAGATTTTGCGAAAACCGCTGTAACAGCTTAGCCAATGCCTGTAACCGCAAACGCTCATTATGCTGGCCCATTTGCAACATGGTTTGTTGAGACGACAAGGCGTTAAGTTGTTCCAACAATTCGGAAAACCTGTCGGCGTCGGGTTCGGTGCAACTGGTATACAACACTAGCGGATCGGTAAATCCAGCCTTGCTCAATTGCTGTTTAAAATCCTCCAACTGAGACGGTACCGCCCTATCCCACTGGTTCATAACAAACAACCAGGCATGTTTTCCGCCCTCGGCTTTCAATAATTGCCAGGCTTTGTTATCCCGGTAGCGCTCCGGGCTAACAACATACAGTAAGACGTCTATATGCGGCAGCCATTCCAGCACCAGGGTCTTGTTGGCTAACTCGATGCTGTCGAAATCGGGCATGTCTATCCAGACGATATGACTGTTTTGCGGATTATCGTGCAGCGCGAGCTTGGTTTTATCCAGCGGCAGGTTGGCCGGCAATTGCTGCAAATGCAGCGAGCGGTGATGGTACAAAGTGACTTCGCGCGAAGTGGGGCGTTCGATACCGGCCTTGGCTACCGCCTGTCCGGCCAGCCGATTTAATAAAGAACTTTTACCCACTCCGGTACCGCCTATAAACGCCACGATAAGAGGCCTAGGCTGGGCAGGTTGGCTGGCAAACAATTGTTCGGGGCTGCGCAAATCGAGCTCGAATAACTCGCGCGCGCTGGTGTCTTGCAAATGACCTTGCGCTATGGCGGTTTGCGCCCAGCTTTGTGCCTGGGCTAATAAATCAGAGTATTCGTAAGCCATGTTTTTTCTCTTTCAGCGCTTGTTCTGCCAGTTGGCACTGTTGTTCGGTGATATTAAAACGGGTGGGAAGTTGAATCTGCAGCGGTAGTTGATAAAGTTGCTCACGCAAAACCGTTTGAAACAGCCGGGTTTTAACCGTTTGCATTTGCTGCTGTTTCAATTCCGCTTCGACTCGATGCATGTAACCGCCGATGGCGCTTTCAGCCAATAGCGAGGTAATTGTCAGCATGAGTGGGGTAATCACCAGATCATGTACGCCGATGCCGCCGGCCTGAATCGCCAGAAACATACCTCCTGCATCGGTGGAAATTCGGGTCGCTCGCAAGCTGTTCAAAACCAGCGGCTGTTCTTCAAGTTTGTAATACAGCCGATGCGCCGCGGCATCGACATCTTGCAGAAAATCTTGGTGATACACCAACACGGCTTGTTGATAAGTCAGGCTCAGTTCAGCTCTTTTCTGCCTGAGCAATACCGCTGTTTCGCGCCACCAACCGCCGTTCAAGGTCTCGGTTTCGGTTTTGTCCAGCAGTTTATCGGCCAACTGGATCATGACATGATCGCCGATTTGATTCAGAATGCTGATTTCCTGGTCCGGGCTGCTTTGAAACCCGCTTTGACCCAAGCTCATTAATTTGCGTACCGGCCAGGTCATCACCCGTCGGGTTTTACTGAGGATTTTGGCAAAGCCCGGTATTTCCAGCAGCTTCAATAAATTCAGCAACGCGGCCTGAAAGGTATGGTAATGGTGCGGATGATCCAGAAAATCGCGCCGATAGGCCGATCCGGCCTCTTCCAGACATTGATCGATCAGGCTTTGCCATTGGCGTTGGGCGCGATGTTCGGCAAATACCGGCTCCAGCCATTCCCGCCAATATCGATTCAAAAACAGTTGTTGCTGCTCGGCGTGTTTTTTTTGGTCGAGCTGTTTTGCCAGCTCGAAAAGCGCGGTTTGAGCGCTTAGCGGCCAAACCGGCACGGTCCGAGGTTTTTCAAACAACAAGGGAACCACCTTCGGCATGGGATCGCCGCGGGTTTGTTGCCATTTTTGCCGCAACGAATCCAGCACCAGTGTTTCGCTGCCTTCCGCCAGTTTATTCAAACAAATCAGGGTAGGCTGACCGAAGGCCTCTATGGTTTTCATGACTTCCCAAACCGACTGATCGGCATACTTCTCCTTACTAACCACCAGTACCACCAGATCGGCCAGGGCCAGCGTCCTGATCACGCCTTCCCGGTAGTCGATGGCGTCAATGGAGTCGAAATCCGGGGTGTCCCATACCACGCATGCCGGCAACAAGTCCGACTGCGACAAACTGTTGCCGACGGAATAGCAATCAAAACGGTTACGGCTAAGCGCCGCGGCATCCAAACATTGAAAGCGGCCAAAATAATGCTGCAATCCATCTAAATCGTCGCTGGTCAACCGATGGCAAAATCCTTGCGCATGCACGGTATAGCCGGCCAGCGGACTGACTCCCGCCAGTACATCATTTAATAGCACGTTGACGATCGAACTTTTTCCGGCCTGAGTAGGCCCAATCACGGCAATTTGCAGTGGACATTTCGGAAAGTCGTGGATTAATAGCCCCTTGCGCAGAAAGGCCTCTGCA
The DNA here is from genome assembly GCF_023228165.1 of Methylomonas sp. Lineage (GTDB taxonomy): Bacteria > Pseudomonadota > Gammaproteobacteria > Methylococcales > Methylomonadaceae > Methylomonas. Next base: position 127,966 of record NZ_JALOBS010000014.1, read on the forward strand.
TAAAGCAGTTGCTCGATACGCTGTTGGTATTCAAAATACAGAGGACTTTTCATATCCAGTAGCGCAAGCACGGACTGGTATCGCTGTTTGAGAAGTTGGATAAATTCCAGCATGATAAAAGGGCTTGGGTTTATAATTACCGAGTAATTTAGTTTGTTTAATGGCCCGGACCATAGCATTATAAATATAAAATTCCGGGATTGTTTATTTAGGCCACTGGGGGGCTTTCATTATGAAAAAAGCGACAACTATTCTAGTTATTCTCGTCTGTGCGTTAGCGATCGGTTGCAATAGAAGCAATCAAATCAATGGTAGCAGCCTGAAAACAGTCAACAGATCGGTCAACTCCATCAAAGAAAAACTACCGCTGGATCAGCGCATCGAATTTGAAGTGTCATTCTGGACCTTGCGTGATGAAATCAGAAATAACAAAGAATTTTTGAACGAAATCGACGGTAAAACTCCCGACCAATTGATAGCCAAGGGCCAGGAGTTGTTTTTACAACGCAAAGCCAGCGGCAACAAAGACTATGAACAATACAGCAACTGGGACCAAATGATTGCTCAATACACCCAGGAGCGTATCGATCAAAACCGCAAAAAAACCCCGGATGCCCGCGACAATTCAAACCCTCACCGCGTCGACTACAAAATGCAATCCATGTAATTTCAGCGCCGCAAAACCGGGGCCGGCAGTTGTTTTTGTTCCACTAATACGGACACGAACTGGCTGGCCTCGCTGATGGTTTTTTCCATCACCTCGATTAATTTGGATATGTCCACTCCCATCTCGATAAACTCGTGCCGCAGCGCCGCGATTGCATGGGCATTGAGATTGTGTTTTAAAAACAATACCTGGTCTTGAAATGCCGCCAACACCGGCTGCATGCGCGATTCTGCCATCCGTAAAGCTTTAACCAATCGCCCGTATTGCTGCCGCGACTTTTTTAACTGTTGCTGACTGCGCGCCCGCAATGAACGGCTACTATACAAATCCAATTCGGCCTCCCATTCGGCGAACAAGGCTTCGCTGACTTCTTCTATAGCTTGTATGCGCAGTGCGACCTGCTCGGCTTTGCCGCGGCAGATATCGTAGCGCTTCTTCAATTGCTGATAACGTATCTCCAAGGGACTGTCGTCGTGCCTGGCAATGGTTTTGAATTTTTCCAGCGCGTCGACGAATTGGTCCCGGCTATCTTTAAGACTCTCGCAAGCTTGATCAACCTGCACCACCACAATATCGCGCTTGTGGTGACCGAGTAAGGACTCCCGGCTTTGGTAATAGGCATTACGCAAAGGTTTGTTCAAAAGTAATTTAATGAATCTGAGCATGCGAAGATAGAAAACAGTCTTTATTGATAACGGTAATTTTAAACCCGGCTTGGTCCGCAAATTTAAGAAAGCCGGCATCGATGACGCCTTGTTGTTGTAGCTGGTCCAGTGGCGTTTCCGGCTCGATTGGGCAGGATTTAACCAGCAACAATTCGTCCGCGGCTACTTGTCGGGCTAGCCAGGCGGCCAAACTGTCCGAAGTAACATCCCAACTGGCGGCGATATCGGGCTGTTCCAGATCACGCAGACAGGGCGACCAAATGGCCGCTTTTACACAATCGCCCGCGGCAGCAACTTGCTCGAACAGCTCAAAATCCGGTTGTAGGCTCTTAAACAGCAAAGCCATCTGCTGCATCGCCAAAATCGCCATGCGATGCGCAGTAAGATCATCAAATTGCCACTGCTGTTGCGCCACCCTGATTTGGTCGGCAAACACGCCGCCACCCGGCACGATAAATACCTTACCCGGAAAGCCGGTTAATTTTGCCAGACAGGCCGGCAATACCCGCGCCGACAATAAGCTGCCGCCCAGCTTGATCACGGTGATCATTGTTGGAACTGTTGCAGCAATTGCAGCAAAGCGGCGGCTTTATCGAAGCATTCTTGATACTCGGCGTCTTCATCCGAGTCGTTGACAATGCCGCCCCCCACCCAAAAACGGATGCTGCCCTGATTATGCACCAATGTACGGATGGCGATATTGGTATCCATATTACCGTCGAAACCGATATAGCCGATCGCCCCGCAATAGACGCCTCTGCGGTGCGGCTCCAGTTCTTCGATGATTTCCATGGCCCGAATTTTAGGCGCGCCGGTAATCGATCCGCCCGGGAAACAACTCCGTAATAAATCCAGCGCATGTTGATTTGCGGCCAGCTCGCCAGTGACGGTGCTGACCAGATGATGCACGGTGGCATAGCTTTCCACCGTAAACAATTCAGGTACTCTCACAGAGCCGTCCTTGCAGCTTTTACTGAGATCGTTTCGGAGTAAATCCACGATCATCACATTCTCCGCCCTGTCCTTTGCGCTGGCGGCCAAGGCGGCCATTTGTTTTTGATCTTCGGCGGCCAAGGCTTTGCGCGGACGAGTACCCTTGATAGGCTTGGTTTGAACCTGACCGGCTATGACCCGCAAAAAACGCTCGGGTGAAGAGCTTAATACTTGCACCTCGGGCAAATTCAAGTAGGCGCTGAACGGTGCGGCATTGATTCTGCGTAGTGTCTGATAAGCAAACCAGGGGTTTCCCTGGCAAGGGCTGGAAAAGCGTTGGGTTAAATTAACCTGATAACAATCGCCTTCTTTCAAATAGCGCTTTATTTTGCCAAAAGCCTGTCCGTAACTTTGTCGGCTCATATTCGACTGTGGTGCCTGCATGACTTTAAAGTCATTTAAGTCGAAATGCTCGGGCAAGCGGCTAAATTGCGCGGATACCTGTTCAATCAGGTCATCGGTAAGGCCGTAACCCACCAGCCAACTTTGCCGTTTTTGGTGGTCGACCACCACCGCCCAACGGTAAATGCCGACGGCCATGTCCGGCAGTTGTTCGGCATTCCGGGCCAGTACCGGCAATTTCTCGATGCGCCGGGCCAGATCATAGGCAAAATAACCGATTGCACCGCCGTTGAACGGCAATTCGTCTATGGCGGGCAGCGGTTCGCCCAATCTGGCTTTGAGCAATTCGAAGGGATCTTCGCTACTGATGGTTTGAACGCCTTGCTGATTAATCTGCGTCGAATGGCCAAAGGTCTGCAAGGTACAAACCGGTTGATACGCCATAATATCGAAGCGGCCTTGCCGACTGACAGGAAAAGCGCTGTCCAGATAAACCGCCCAAGGCCGATTCGCGCAGCCGGCAAATAATAGGGAGCTGTCCTCAATATAAGGCAGTGATTGTTTGGTGACTTTAGTTAAAGGCATTAAGTGGTGTGATTTTGACGATCCGGCTTGGCCGAAAGGCAGCGTAGCAAGCTGTCGATTTTATACCAGCCGATGATATTAACCAACCTCGCGGGCTAGATAAGCCACGGCAACCGCTGGGGCACAATCCGCGGCATCGATTTCGCCAACCGCCACCGATGAACTCAGTAACCGGCTAAAATCCAGATAAGCAAGCCCGAGCTCATCGGCGATTTCCTTGACTAAGAAACGTCCCACGCCGGCTCCGATGAAACCCAATTCTTCGGCCGATGCTTTTCTGTGCATTTGCCTCAAACAGGCCTGACGCAACTTGTGTTTTTGCTGTTGCTTCAAGGTTTTGGCGAATGCCCGCCATAGCGGCCAGTCGGTTTCGGTAAATTCGTAACCGGTCATGCGCGACAAGCGTCGGGCGCTGGCCAAGGCGGTTTTTTCGGCGCCATCGGCACTATCGTTTTGATCATGCGCCTCGTTTAAATCGCCGGTGACGCGGTATACATCGGCCATGGTGGCAAAGTATTCGGCCATCAGCCCCATGCTCTGTCCGTTGAATTCGGCCTGCTGGGCAACCGCCATTACCGCTGTCCGCACGATGCCGGTATAAACCAGTTCAGCAGACACCAAGCGGTCATAATCGCTGTAACCCACGGCCTGCAGGGTATGTTGTTCAATCAGCAAGATATCGGCGGTGGTACTGCCTATGTCTACAAATAAAGCCCGCTCTCTGTATTTTGCGGCTAATTGGGCACTGGCTATCCAGTTAGCGGAGGCAATAGCCAGGTAATCGCTTTGATTCACCGCTTCCGCGCCGATAAAACCCTTGCTGCCGGCGAAAATCAACAGGTTCGCGGTACCCAATTGAGCTCGTAAGGTTTGAATAATGGCTGCCACACCTTGTTCCCGCCCGGAAAAACAATCCGCTAATTCGCCGGTCATGGTTACGGCATGGCGGTCGCATGGGCCTTGCAAAACTTGCAAAACCGCCTGGATAGCATGCTCCAGATGGGCCAAACCTTTCCAAAGCGGGCAAGACCGCTGAACCACCTGCAGTACTTCGCCTGCCTCATTGAGTAGCGCAGCCTTGACGTGGGCGCCGCCGATATCCCAGCCCATGATGTTTTTTTGCATAGTCGGATCTTAGTAAATTTCAACCTGTACGGCTTGATTGCTGGAAAAGCATAAATATGGATCGCCGTCCAGCAAGCGTAACACCTGCTCCACTACATTAATGCCGGTTGCCTGCCGGATGCCGACATAGGAAGTTGTCAGGCGAGGGTTGATTTCCAGTATCAGCGGGCCCTGGTCCGGTGTGTCGATAATATCGATGCCGATATAACCCCATAACCCGGGAATGGCAACGGCAACCCGATCTACTAATTCTTGATAAAGCGCCAATTGCGGATAAGCGGCGTTCACCAGACAAGCCTGCAGACTGAAACGGTTTTGCCTGACCGTGACGTGCTGCTGATTGCAGCATAACAACCAGCCTCTGCCCTGCTTAAACAGGCAAGACAAACTCAGCACTGGCCCAGCCAGCAACGGCTGCACTAACAGGCTTTCGTGGTGCAAAAGGTTCTCGATGGCGGCGGCATAGTCTATCGGACGATCGATGATCAAACTGCCTTCGCAGCCTACCCCGTCGATCGGTTTAATCACGCAGGCCGGAAACGGTGGCTTATTCAAACCGGCCAAGCTCAGCGTCTCAACCGCCGGAATGCCGTTGGCCAATAGGCAACGGTAGGTAAACAGCTTGTTTGCGCAAATGGCCAGTGTTTCAGACTGCGACATCAATAAAATTTTTTGGTGTCTGGTTACTATTTGCGCCAGATCCGCCAAGATGCCTTCTGTCTCCGGCGCAATTAGCCATACCAAGCCGGCTTGTTGAATCAATTCCGCCAAAATTTGCTTGATGTCGTCGGTTTGGGAGACGGGCACAACCTCGGTATTGCGCGGTAAGGAAACATTCAGACAGCGATCGTCCAGCGGTAAAAGCACAGGTAAATTGGGTAAAAACTTCAGATCGTTCAGCAAAGCCTGTAACATCATACGACCTTCGGACAGCAGCGAAACAGGTAGCGGCCGTCCTGCCATTCCGCCGCCCGTGATGTATTCGAATACTAGAATTTTCAACCGTTACACCTAATATGCATATTGTCCCAGTGATCGATTTAAAAGATGGATTGGTCGTATATGCCCAGCGCGGCAATCGATCCCACTATCAACCGATACATCTATATTCCGCCTTAACCGGCAGTAGCGATATCGATGCCGTTATGACGGGGTTTTTAAATTTGCATCCCTTCAAACAATTTTATATTGCCGATTTAAACGCCATTATCGGCTCGGGCCACCATCGGCCGTTAATCGAATCGATGCTGACTGCCTATCCCGATATCGAGTTCTGGATCGATAGCGGCAGCCAATTATCTCAGATAAGCGCGGGCTGGCCGAATCAGAAATGCGTAATCGGCACGGAATCCCAGCAAAATTCGGCTTGCCAATCCGGACAAGCCTACATCCTGTCCCTGGATTATAAAAATCAACAACCGGCCGGTCACAACTCCTGGTTCGAGCAGAGTCAATTCTGGCCCGATAAGATTATCGTGATGACCTTAAGCCGGGTGGGTAGTAACAGCGGTCCGGACCTGGAAAAACTGACCGAATTCTGCCGCCGACATCCGGCAAAGCAATTCATCGCCGCTGGCGGCATACGTCATGCAGCCGATTTGGAAAACCTTAAAAACTTAGGTATACACGCTGCGCTGCTGGCCACGGCTCTACACAACGGCACTATCGGTAGTGCGCAAATCAAAAACCTATAGGCAAAAAAATACCCCGGCAAGCCGGGGTATTTTAGCCACCTAGGCTAGCAACAACTTATGCTTCGTTGTTAACTGCGAATGGGTGTTTTGCTTCTTTTTTGCCAGCAACAACTTCAGCAGCAGTTGGTGAACCCGCAATAGCGCGTTTCAGAGCTTCTTTGGTTGCGGCATAGTTGAATGATTCGATTTTAGCGTCGTCTTCAGCCATCCAGTGGATGAAAACACCGACAGATACGAACAAATCATCAGCTTCGTCAGCAGGGATAGTACCGTCTTCAACGCAATCAGCGACAGCCATGGCAACGCCACGTTGAGCTGGTCCAAACATTTGAACAGCTTGTTTTGAACCTTTGATGGTGACTTTGTTGAACAGAATGGTCGCTGGTTTAACCATCAGGTTAGGTGCAACAACAGCCAACAGAGTGGAGAAACCGTCTTTGTTGTTTGTCAAAGCGTTCGCAAACGCAGTTTCAGCAGCTGAGCCACGTGGGCCGACGATCAAGTCGATGTGAGCAATTTCATTGCCTTCGCCAACCAAAGATTCGCCAACACGCATGTTTGTAATTTTAGCCATTTTTAATTTATCCCCTAAAGATAAGATTGAACCAAGTAAAAGACACGTTTAGTCCGTTTATAGACGCTTCTGGGCAATTCCCTTAAACACTTTTTTAGACATCAGTTTGTCTAAAAAGCTGTTCCAGTAGCACCACCAGTACTGTTGCGACAGTGATGTCAGCGGTTGTACCCGGATTGATTTTTTTTGCCTTAAAAGCCTCGTCGATGCGATACAGCATCGGCAAAACCTCTTCCGGCTTATTAGCGGTATCCATCGCCTTGCATAGCAAAGCCATCTCCTCCGCAATCCACTCTGAATACTGCTTTCCATACTTTCGCTCAATATGGCTATCCGGATAACGAGCTAGCATTTCGGCATAAACCTTTAATGCAGCCCAGCCGCTATCACCAGACAAAACGAAAGCACGATTATACGTTAAAATTGCAAAATCAAAAATATCTTTGAAGCAATTTGTATACAGCAAGGCAATTCTATCCTTGTCCGCCGCGATCCGCATGGCTTGCAACAAGGTGACCGTCGCTTGCCGATGGACATCCTGCTGCTCGGACTCGCCCAAGCCGCCGGGCGACGCCAGCAGAATCGCCCGAAACACCCAATCCGCATCTTGCTCGGTGCTGTTATTTAAGACGTCGTCTAACGCTTGCCGTAAATCGACCGGCCGGTCCGACAGTTGGCTGGCCTGCATCAACGGTGCACAAAGCAGAATAATTCCCAGATTGGTGTTGCAAGCGACTGCCTGGTGGGTCGCTTTGACCGCGTAATAGATTTTTTCGCCCAGGCTATAAGCCGGATTGGTAAGCGGTGCCGCGCTGACTTCAGCGCTAAGCCTGAAATCATCTACCGTCATATCGTGACCGTCGCTAAATACACTGACATTGCCGGGCTTGAATGCCTGCAACTCGACCTCACAGGCGTGTATATAGGCATCCGTCAGCGCCTGCTGAACGATCATGCCACTGCCTTAATGCTGTACATATGCCGCTGCACCAAATCATCGACCAACAACCCGGCAATATCCACGCCGCAGGCGCCCTGCAAGCCTTTCCAAGCCGGCACGCTATTGACTTCAATCACCGTCAGCCGGCCGTCGCGGTCCTTGATAATATCGACCCCGGCATAATCCATATGTAGAGCGGCAACCGCTTTGATCGCCAGTTCCGTCAGTTCGGCAGTCAATTCGATAGTTTCGCAGGACGCCCCCCTGGCCACGTTATTCAACCAGGAAATCCCCCGCCTACGCATACCCGCCACGGCTTTACCGTTAATCACGAAGATCCGCTTGTCGGAATAGCCGTCGCCCTGGCACTCGACGAAACGCTGCAGATAATAAATGCCATGACTGCCGGTAAGCCATAGTAAATCAGTGGATTTTTCAATCCGGCGGATGCCTTCCCCCTGCGAACCGAATAAAGGTTTGCTGATTAAATAATGCCCCGCGGCCAATTCCTGTTCCGCGATGGCCAAGGCCTGTTCTCGATCGCGCAGCACCCAGGTTTTAGGGGTGGAAATACCGGCATTTTGTAACAAAAAACTGGTCATGGCTTTATCGACGCTACGTTCGACGGCATGCGCATCGTTATAGACCGGCACGCCCAATATCTTTAAGGCATGCAACACATCCAGATAAAACACCACCTCTTCCAGCGATCCGCCCGGCACGCCGCGCACGAACACGGCATCGGGTAGGTTTTGTTCAAAACCGGGGATCAAAACCGGCAGTTCATCGCTAACCTGGAGTCTGCAATCGGTAAGGGAAACATACTCAGCGGCGCAGGAGCGCGCCGTAAAGGCCCGGCAAAGCTGTTTGCCGTGCCAGCCGGGGTCATCGGTAATAATGGCTATTCGACGCAATGGATTGATCACGATTTTTAGATGGACACAAAAAAGCCGGACTCATAAAGCCCGGCTTGCAATAAAATAATCTTTAAAGACCGAAAGACTGATCCAGCAAGGCGTTATCCAATTTACCGGCCCGGAAACTCTTGCCGGACTCCACCGCAGTCACAATCACAACGGCAGGACTGAACAGCATGGCGTCGACTTTAAAGAAATCGTATTCATAAGCCTTAAAAATATCGGCAAACGGCTTACCGTAATCCTTGGATGTGGAACTTGGCAATTCTTTCGCCAACTTCTCGGCCGCTTCGTCGCTGCCTTTAACAAACAAATGTACCTGTCCGGCAAACAAGATCGCGTCGTTGGTGCGGCCCATGGCTTTAACGAAATTGGGGTGCGGCGGACAAACAGGCGCGGAACCGCTACCGTCGATGATATTTTCCAACGGAAAATGCAAGGCATGGGCTTTATGCATAGCCACTTCCAGCACCCGGCCCACGACTTGCACACCACCCGCCAAACTGCTGGTCGGCGTGACGATAATAGTCAAATCAGCCGGCGACACACCGCAAGCGGCGGCTACTTTTTCGACAATTTCAAGCGGCGGTACGGCGTCGTTTTCGATCACCAACACGGTTTTGTCGTTGCTATCGCGGTATTCCAGTTCTTTATACAGCTCTTCGACCGGCTCAACCGCACCGTCCTTGACTTTGGTGGCCATGGCACGCGCGGGGCCCGAACCCAGTGCGTAATATTTTCCATGCGACAAGCTCCAGCCGGCATATTGGCTGCCCAGGCAGGATAACACCGGGTTGGTGGCATGCACATTAATCGTCAACGGCCAGTTATCGGTGTAGCAGCTTTGCGAAAGGGTTGCGGTGCCCATGCCGCCCATGCAAATCTCGGTAATGATACGACCCGCTTCCAGACCACCCGGCACATTGATGCCGGCATCAATAATCGTGCAACCGTTTTCCAGTTTCTCGACCCCCAATCTCAACTTATCGGCGTTATCGAGCAGATGAGCCACCAAAGGCTGGGTAAGTTTATTGACGCTAGCTTGGTATTGCATGACTTAAATGACCTGTATTTAAAAAATTGTCGATGATGATTTGCCGATGCCGTAGTCGAGCTTCGACTTGAGCAGCATCGTTTCCGGCGGCAATGATACTGCAAACCGGCTCTCCCTTGCCAATAAATACCCCGCTCGCGGGCCTGTCGACCGTCCATTCCGGCCAGCTTAATCCGGCGGGTACCAGCAGCTCTTTTTCGGCAAACAGTATTTGAAACCCGACCGGCGGTGCCCATTCGGCATCACCGAGCACCCCCTGGCAGGCCTGGCAATGCTTGTTGAAAACCGACGTGCCGTACAGCTGGGCGCTGGCCGGAATCCGGGCGTTGATCTCCAACACATAGCATTCGCCATCGTGCACAATAAAATCCAAGCTTCCCAAACCCTTTAACGGATACAAGCCGACCAATTTCGCCAGCCATTCGCTCAATAACGCGCGGTTTCGCGGCGATATCCGCGCATGGTTGCGGACGCCGGCAAACAGGAAACGCTGCTCATCATCGTGTCCACTCGTCGCCCACTGCCGATTAAACCCCAACACCCTGACCTGCCCCAAACCCGCCGCAAACAAAACCGACAATACTTCGCCACTTAGCTGGCGTTGCCAATAAAAATGCGTCGCGTCGACGGTTTGGCCAACAGTAAATCGAGCAACGCCGGCACCACCCTCGCCTTGCATCGGCTTGATTAACCAATCGCCGCCTCGTGTCGGCGCGGAAAAAACCGTTTCCGGATACTTGATGGATAAGTGCTTAAGCTGCTGAAAAAAGGCCGGTTTGTTTTGCAAGCACCCGAAGAGTGCCGCCGTGTTGCCGAGCACAACCAACCTGTTTTCCAAATAAGCCAAACTTTTGGCGTAAGGCTCGAAACCGCTGCCGTAAACCACATGTGTCAAACCGTGTTTGCTCGCCAAGGCCTCGGTAATCGGCAGGATAGTAGCCAGGGCCAAATTGTCGACCTTGACCGTTTCCACGGCCAATGCCACGGTATCCAGATCGGCAAAACAATCGACGGCAACCGCTTCAAACCCGGCATCCACCGCCAATTGCACCAGCATCCGGGCGGACTGCGCAATCAGCAATAATTTAGACGGAAGACTCAGACTGCTCACCGGGATCGGTTTGGAAAATTTTATGGTAACAAGAAAAAATGCTGGATTTAAAAAAATTATCTGGCATAATGCGCGGCTCTTGGAGAGCTGGCTGAGCGGTCGAAAGCGGCGGTCTTGAAAACCGTTGAAGGTTTATCCCTTCCTGGGGTTCGAATCCCTAGCTCTCCGCCATATTCAAA
>NZ_JALOBS010000065.1 GCF_023228165.1 Methylomonas sp.
GAGGATTTTTTTGCCTCATTTTTGGAGACCGCTATGTCGGATTTTGACGCGGCCATTGAGCGCGCCGTTTTTATTGTCAGCCTGAATGCTGGTGTTCGGAAAATATCGGCTTTTTCAGGGACGACTACATATCGGTACGCAAGCCGATTTCTTCCAATTTGGGGCGGCGCAAATCATTACGCAGCTTGGGCCAACCCGCAAGGACCACTGACAAGCAGCCACCATCGCTTTCTATCACTTCCATAAGCCGTTTGATACCGGTGAGGGCCTCATCTTTCAGGGCATGAGCATCGTCGATAAATAAAGCCACCGGGCGTTTGCCCTTTTTAACCAGCGCCTGTAATTCCCTTTCACGGTCCTCGGATCGGGACGGTATCCTGATCTTCTTTCCGGTGGAAAGATCGTAGAACAGCGCTGCCATCAGTGTATTCAGTTTAACGTTGTGCTTTTCCACCGCTTGCGAGCGGGAGACGGTGACTTTATTTTCATCTTTCAGTTGTTGCTGCAATCGGCGTAATGTGACGGTTTTGCCGCTACCGATGACGCCGTAGAGAACGATAATCCGGCCTTCATGGATAGCGCCGCGAATATTCTTGAACAATTGGCTGTGATGTTCGGTTTCGTAATAACCGGCGCGATTCAGTGGTTTGGTCAGCCCATAATAGTCCATCACTTCAACCCGCATGTTGTCCCCCTTGGAATTCTTGGCATCTAAAATATTCTCGAATTCGTGCAAGCACAACGCTACGTTCGAGAGTTTCGGCAAGCACGTTGTCGATAAAAGCGCGATCATTGGGCGTGAGCTTGGCTAACGGCTTCGCAATGTCATCGGCGATAGCCAGCTTAGCGGCAATCTTACTGGGATAATGATATTCCTGGCGTTCGGCGCTGAAGGGATGCCGTGGCAAATCTTCCGGCAATGCGACCGGTTCCGTCAGCTGGAAATCGGTGTCACCGGTTAATGCGGCGATGGGAAGCCCAAGTTGATCGGCTAGCTGCCGAATGCGATCGGCCTTTTCGTCGATTGCCGTTTTCTTGAACGCCCGATAGCGATTAAGGGGAATGGGGCCTGAAATAGGAGCGTATGGCCCGGAACGTTCGCCATCGTATTCGACATAGAGTTCGGTGTCGAATAACCCCCACAGCAGCAATACGGTTTCACCGGCCAGTTCCGGCGCGACTTCATAGGCGGTGCCGTCCACCGAAACTCGTGCGTCAGCCCCGACTTTGTGCCGCTCTGGCTCCCGAGCAAACCGGCAGAACTGTTCCCAGGAACACATTTCGCGAAAACCATTTGCCGGCAAGTTGGCGAGCCAGTCTTCCAGCCGTGTGTGGGGTTCGCTCCGGTGCGGCTTACGGTTGTAGTCCAACAAATAATTTTGCAACCACAAATTGGCTTCGGCTTCATTCTGCGGCTGGTGAAAATGATAAAGGGTTTCATGTACCTCTTTCACGGTACGAAACGGCCGTTCAACTTTGCCGGTGGCACGAGCAGTGACGCGGCGGCCGTCTTTCCCTGCGGGCATGTGTGTCTTCCAAATAACACCCAAGGCATCCATCACATTCTGGAATACCCGGCTCTTGGACACTGGGCCACAATCCATGTAGATCATGTCCGGAATGCCTTGAAACGGAAAATCCGGCATGTAGGGTTTGGGCGCCATGGCATTGAACAAAAACCGCAACGCCGATTCGGCATCTTCACCGTAGACACAACGATATTCCTCATACCCTACGCCACTGCGGTCATCGACGATGCTGTATAGCATCAGGGTAGGCGCACCTCGGCTGGGGTCTATCCACAACGGCGCTTTAACATGTTTAAGCTCGGAGGGCGACATATCGAATTGCCAGCAAGCATTGCTCAATTCGGCCTGGAATCGCACCGCCGGCGGCTGGCGGGTCAATCGCGGTTGATCGAGTTTCCAGTAGCTCAGGTAATGATTTACCGTACTGACACTTAATAGTCCTTTGGGAACACGGATCAATCCTTGCGGGGTTTCAAGACCATAATCTTCCATCAGTTCGATGGCTCGGCGAGTGGAAACATGACGCCCCTTCTTGTTAGTCGTACGCAACTTCAATGCCGCGACCAGCTCGCAATAGCGTTCTAACTCCGCTTTCGGCAACACACGCGGCTGGCCACGGTCGCCGCGCTGGGCGGCCTTGGGTTTGTGCAAATCTCGAAGCGAACGGTAAACCGTATCGGTGGAAACGCCGTAGAGTTCTGCGATGGATTTGACCTGAGTAGCGCGTTCCGGACTTTTGGGTGATAGCCGATCCAGCCGTTGGCGCAAGGCCAACAGCGAGTCAACCGGAATGGGACTAGGCCGCGTCGCGGGCATTGACACCCAACTCCGCCAAATAGTTATACAGGGTGCTTTTTGAAATCCCCATGATTTTGCAGATTTCCGCGATGCTGTGCTGACGTTCTTTATAAAGGCGTAACGCTAACTCGCGCTTTTTAGGATCGAGTAGCTTTGGCCGACCACCTTGACGCCCTCGCGCCCGCGCTGCCGATAATCCCGCTTGGGTGCGTTCGCGAATCAGGTTGCGCTCGAACTCGGCCAACGCGCCGAACAGATGAAACACCAACCGGCCGCCGCTGGTGGTGGTATCGATATTCTCTTGCAGGCTTCTGAGCCCGATGCCTTGCTGTTCCAGTTTTTCCACCAAGTGGATCAGATGCTTCAAGGAGCGTCCCAGTCGATCCAGTCGCCATACCACCAACGTATCACCTGAGCGGGCTATTTCCAGAACGCCGGACAAACCAAGACGCTCGCTACTGGCACCGCTCTGCTGATCGGTATAAATCTTTTCGCAACCCGCCTTTTCAAGCGCGTCCCGTTGCAAGTCCAGATTCTGGTCATCGGTGGATACCCGGGCATAACCGATCAACATTATTTCTCTATCCTCTAGTCCAATAAGTCTCAAGAGCGAAGTATATCTGGAATTTGTTTTGTGGAATAGCTTTTTGGACGCTGGAAGCCTTATCAGACGACGCCAGAAAGCCGAAGGTTATTAAGTCCAGAAAACGTCCGTTTCCTGGACTGGTTTATTTTCGAAGTAGGTGTCAGCAGCAACCGACAAAGACCGACCCTTACCGAGCGGTCGAGATCGTTCCCTAATTTTCTGGATAACAGACATTCAAATTCGAATATCGAAAATAAAATAAGCAGAAGTAAAATGCTGATGGTAGCGCAGATTTACCGGCTGCTGTACGAGGAAGGCAAAGTGCCGTTTAGCTATCAGGCATTCCGGCTGTATTCGAACCGCTTGATTTTGAATCCGGGGCAGACACATCGAAAGGCCAAGGACAATCAGCTGCCGAAACAGCAGGACGAAAAGCCGGAGCCCGCCGCCACACAAGCGGTGGACAAGGCTAAGGGGTTTGTATGGAACCAAAACCATAGCAAGGAAGATTTGGTTTGATGGGCAAGACCGGTTGAGGCAACGGCCGCAGGGCGTTTTCGCGATAGCAAAACACCGGGTGGTTTCGAAGGTAAGCTGGATTGCCTAGGGCAATCCCGCTTACGGTCTTGACTATTATTGTGGCAGCCGCTGTAACAACTGTAGTGAATCTAATGACATTAAATCTACTAAACGACTAACCAACGTCACCACACCAGCAGATGCAATCTTTTTTTCCTCGACAAATATGTCAACCGCAGTTTCTAAAGCAAGACCATATTCACCAACATCAATAAAACTCTGAACTTCGGCACATTCGGATTCCGACAATACAGGGGTCACAGCTTCTAACAGTTTAGATAACAGTAGTTCTACTTCATCAAAGTTTGATTCCATTATATTTCAACGTGGATTTCTAGGAACATTAGTAGGAAAGCCGGTTACGATCCGACCATTCGAATCAACAATTACTGTTATATCAATTCCATCACGAGTTCCTTCAACAACTTGGCGCCCATTACGTCCTGGAGAAACAGAAGACGTAGGATCAGTAGCAACATCTGAAATTTCTCCTTTGATTTTGTCGTCAGACCAATCAGTTGGAAATTCGCTTTTGCCTGGTTTGCCGGTGCCCGCTCGATGCCCTCCTCCAGTTTTATCACCGTTAAGTATATGATCTTCAGCTGTTGGATCGAGTAGGTTAGGTTTATTGCTATCGTCACCATGAGCCTCATTTTTACATGACATAGCGTTGGAAATCGCATACCCAGTCCCTCCAATAAGTGCCAAATCAGCCAGAGCATTTATAGCGGTATAGCCAAGTATTGGTACAAAGAAAAAGGTACCTTTCGGGTCGATGTACTTCAGCGGGTTGTTCCGAACATAGGTATAAGTATTAATGCCCCCACTCAACCCAATCGGGTCACTCTGCAGATACCGTCCAATACCGGGATCGTAATATCGCGCCATATTGTAATGCAAACCGGTTTCCTGGTCGTAGTATTGACCGGGGAAGCGCAGGTTTTGGGTAATGGCGGGGTTGAGCGGCGCGGCTTTGCCGAACGGGTCGAGTTGGGCGTTCCAGCTGATTTGACCCAATCGATCCGTGGTTTGCAGCGGGGCGCCGAGCGGGTTGTTGTGGTAGTAGGCGATATTCCAGCCGGCGACGTTGCCGCTCCAGTCGCTGAGGTTGTAGTCGACCCGCGCCAAGGGTTCACCGTCCAGGTAGACGTAATCGCCCGGCACGCGGTCTTCGCCGAGCAAGCGGCCTTGCAGGTCGTAGTCATAGTGGGTCGTCGTGGTTCCGACGGTTTTGCTTCTGCGCCGGCCTTGGGCATCGTAGCTGTAGCGGGCGATGTCGGCGCTGCCTTGTTTGACGCTGGCCAGCCGCTGGTCGGGGGCGTACAGATAGGTTTTGCCGCCGGCGTGGGTGATGTTGCCTACCGCATTGCTGACGACGGTATTGGGGTGGGCGCCGGTTTGCGAAAAGAGTTTCTGGCTGCCGAGATCGTATTGGTATTGGGTGGCGGCGCCGTTTAGATCGTTGGCCAGCCGGTTGCCGACCGGGTCGTATTGATAGCTCTGTTGCGCCGTTCCATTCGCGGCTATCAGCCGGTTCAGGCCGTCGTAACTGTAACTTTGGTCGTTGGCGGCCGCCAGCAGGTCGGTGGCGGTTTGCAGGTTGCCGTTGGCATCGTAACCATAGGCCAGATTAAGCTGGTTGCCGACGCTTTGGCCGGCCAAGCGGTAGTCTTGGTCGTAGTTGCGGTTCAGGGTCAGGCCGTTGCCGTAGGTCAGACCAGTGACAGGGCCGAACGGCAGATGGACGATGTTGTCGGCCAGAACGCGGGTGACATCGTAGCCAGAACCGGAGAAATCGCCGTCGTCCCAATCGTGTACCGATATACGGTCGATTTGGCCGGCTTGGTCGTAGTGGTAGCGATGCTGGCGGTACCAGTTAAATTGGACTTCGCTGACTTGATCGTCGGCGTTGTAAAGGTAGCCGATCCGGTCGTCATAATAATAGGGATTCGCCAATGCGGTTGCCGTTGTGTAGGCGATGTTGCCGCGCCTGTCGTAGCCGATGTAATGCGTTGGTGAGGAGCCTCGCCGGGTGGAGGTTAACCGGCCTAGTTGCGGGATGTTCCATGTAAATAACGGCGTTGTGTCGTAGTCGTTCACCACATCCGCTTCGGTACCGGGGTAATCGATACCGAGCAAGCGGTTGATGGCGTCGTATTGGTAGGTGGCCGTGATGTTTTCTGCATCGGTCTTTTGCGCCAGATTGCCGGCGCTGTCATAAGCGTATTGAGTCACACCGGTGTTGGGGCTGTCCAGTTGCGTGAGGTCGCCGAGGCCGTTGTAGCTGTAGATTGTGCCGTGGTTGTTGGCGTCGGTGACTTGTACCAGCCTGTCCAGGGTGTCGTAGTCGTAGTCGGTTTGGCCGTTGAGCGCGTCGGTGCTGCGAATCAAACGATCCAATGTATCGTATTGGCGTTGCGTGCTATGCCCTTCGGCATCGGTGATTTGGGTCAGGTTACCGTTGGCATCGTAGGCGTACTGGATGGTTTGATTGTAGGCGCCGATGTCCTGGTAGAGACGATTTAAGGTATCGTATGCGCGGCTATGGGTTTTGACGATGTGGCCTTGGGCGTCTTTGATGTCTTCTTGATTGCGATTACCCATGGCATCCAGTGTGTAGTGGATTTTACCGCCTAAGGCGTCCTGGATGTCGGTCAGGCGGTGGGCGGCGTCATAGGTAAAGTTGTAAAATGCGCCACTGGGCCGAGTAATTTTGATCAGGTTACCGACATTGTCGTAGTCGTATATGGTGGTGTGGCCGTCGACGGTTTTGTGGGTCAAACGGCCACGGGCGTCGTAGGTAAAATTGATCACCAAGCCGTTGGGGTCGGCTAGCCTCAATAGGCGGCCGTTGGCGTCGTAAGCGGTGAAGGTGGTAACGTGGCCCAGGGCGTTGGTGACGGTTTGCAAGTCGCCTGGCTTATGGTCGGCGGTCGTATCAGCGTAATAGGTGTAGCTGGTGACGTCGTTGACATCAGTGCGCGGGCCGTCTTCGGTGAGGACTTGACCAAGGCTGTTGTAAGTATAATTCCAGCTGCGGCTTTGCTGAGTAGCCGTGTCGATAATGGTTTTATTCAGCAGATTGCCATTCGCATCATAACCGAAGGTCGTGCGGCGACCGGTTTCGTCGATTTGAGTAGGTAACCGGTAATCGGTATGCCATTGGGTGGCGGTTTTGCGTTCACTGCCTCCGGTAGAAGGGGCATAGGCCGCCAAGTCAGACGGGCAGGTTGAACCGGGTGCCAGGCCTTCGACCCGCACAGTTTCCAGGTTGCGGTTCAGGTCGTAAGCATAGCAGCTTAAATTGCCGTTGAAGTCGGTACGGCTGGCGACGTTGCCATTAGCGTCGTAGCTGATGCTGCTAGCCGAGGCGGCGCAGCCGGAACCGGCGGGTTGACTTTGGCCAACATTATGCTTGAAGCCTAAAATCGTCTGATGCAGGAATGTGCGCGGTTGTCCCAACGCATCGGTAATTGTCGTGCTGCCATCTGCGTTATAGGCCAGTTGATGCAAATCGCTGCCGCCGGCATGTTCAGTCGCGATACCTCGTCCCTGTGCATCGTAACGATAGGTCGCATATCGGCTACCGTTTTCATCCAATATACCGGTCAATGCATAAGGCAGGTTGGTATTGGATGTATGAACTTGCTCGTTATAGAGGTACTGCCGGCCGGGATTGCCGGGTACTGCATCCGGCGGCGTGACTTGCACCAGTCGCCCAGTCGAATCGTAACTGTAGGTATACCCGTTGCCGTTCGGGTCGGTGACGCTCGTCAATCGGTTTTTGCTGTCGTAACTAAAACTCAAACTCCTTTGCGAGGTCCGATCGGTTACGCTACTTAATCTACCGCCTGCGTCGTAACTGAGATCCTGGCTCATTCCGCCCAGATCGACCAAAGTAATCAAGCGGCCATCGGTATCGTAATATTCAAAACTGTTGTCTTCACTTTTATATAGACGCCAACCGGTAATGCTGCCACCTGCGTTAGTGCTAGCGATAAAACGGTCGTTGATATCGGCATCTGAAATCCAGATACTGCCCGACTTGCTAAATCGGTAGGCTTGTCCGCTCGGCCTGATAATATAGGCCTCGGTCTTGGCACTATTGAAATAAAGTCCGCGTTCATAATTGTGACGCCACGATTTACCTAGCGCACGCACATCGCTATACGCACTGTTGTAATAACGGATAAATTGCAGCGGAAAACGGCCGCCGCCTTGATAATCCAGTTCTTGCTGAAATTTGTTACCTGTTGCATCGTTTACTGGATTAGTACCGTTACAGATCTCCGGTTCCCCAGCGTTCTTTTGTTCGATCGGTGGTGTCGGTTGGTAATACACCACCATGCTATCCGAGGCAGAGCAACCGTTGACACTGCCGGAAACCGATAAGGTGTTGGCACCTTTTTGCAACGTGACTGAAGCAGCACCTGAACCTAGAAAATTGATCAATGTGGTAAAAGTACCGCTCTGACTGAAAAACGGCACCCCGTTGAGGTAGGCGGTCACTTGGCCTTGGTCGCCCGAATTGGCGGTACCGGTACCGGTACCCGATACACCGACTTGCGCTGTGCTGACTGTGCTCCCGCGTACTGGAGAGGTGAATTGCAGCGAGCAGGCTTGAACGCGGTGATTCATACTTAAGCCTAGCAACAAGATCATGACGATTGGATACAAACGCAGCCCTTCAATGGGCAATATGTTCAGTTTTCGAACAGCGACATTATGGATAAGTCGTTGATTAAGGCATAATTTCGTAAACAGGTTCATATACTCTCTCTGAACATATTGAATTTAAATTATTAGAGAATTCTTGTCGTAATTGACAGGCTTGCGAGGTATGTTATCGATAAATAACGCAACCATTACTAACTAACTTAATTTGCGTAGAACGTTAGAACAATAGCGTTATGCCACTTCTTTTGGATTCTCGTACAGTAGATTCACAAATTATGCGTAAAAATGTACAGCAGAATTTGTACCAGCACTGAAACCTTGTGATTTTCTATGTTGCGATGAAACATAAAAAATAAATCTATGCTAAATGCCAAATAATCCAAAAACAACCGAGGGATAAGCGCTTAACAATAAATCGCCGTGCAGTAGAATGGCAGGGTTTTGAACAGAGCGATAAATAAAGGGATGCGCGTAAAACCGATTGAATTGAGCGAAACCGAACGAGAGCAACTCCAAATAATTGTCAAGAAAGGGAGTGATTGGCGAGAGCGCGAACGGGCGCAAACCATCCTGATGTTAGCCGATGGTCAAACAGTGATTGCGGTTGCCGCGCATCAGGGTGTAAAGCCGGAAGCGATTCGTGAGCGGCGGCGGAAGTGGTGGAGAATCGGGCTAGCGAGCTTACCGGATCAGCCGCGCAGTGGTGCGCCGAGTAAGCTGACGGACGCGAATCGCAGTCAGCTCAAAGGCTGGATTGAGGCAGAACCCTTGACCTGTCGGGCTCTGGTTAGTCGACTGACGGCGGAATGCGGCGTGACGATCAGTGCCGGTACTTTGCGAAACGAGTTGAAACGCATGGGCTATGTCTGGAAGCGCACGCGCTATAGTTTAAAAAAAAGCGCGATCCCGAGCGTTTCGAACAAGCGAGACACGATATCGCAGAACTGATCAAGCAAGCCGAAGCCGGTGAGATCGAGTTGGCGTATGTGGATGAAGCCGGATTTGCGCCGCAACCGCCGAATCGTTCGGCTTGGACGAAGCGCGGCGAAGTCCATGCCATTACCGCTAAACGCGCGCAGCGCATGAATGTGATCGGCGCGCTGCTGTCATCGGGGCGGCTACTGTTGACCCAACTTTGGTAGAGCGTCAATGGCCTGTGGTTCTTTGGCTTTCTGATGGCGTTGATCGAACGCGTCAGCAAGCCGATGGTGGTGATTTTGGACAATGCCTCCATTCATACCGCCAAAAAGCTGAAACCTTATTGGGATTTATTGGAAGAGAAAGGCATGCGATTTTATTTTCTGCCTCCCTACAGTCCTGAGTTGAACCGAATCGAATTGCTGTGGCATAAGATGAAATATGAATGGCTACCTTTCAAAACCTATACGCCGGATGAACTGGCACAGGCCATTGATGAAATTGGCCGTGGATTTGGCTCTAAATACACGCTAACTTTTTGCTAGGCGCTTATACCTCCGTTTCTTTTGGTTCGGTTTTGCCATTTACTGCTCAATGTTGACTAATCTTATCATACGACTCTTCTGTGCTTAGGAACGCGCATAAAATAACTTCGTCAAGTGCGCGGATGAATTTCCGGTGTAGGTGCGGATTTATCCGCACAATGCGAATGAATTCGCACCTACAATTCCATTATTTATTCCATGCACATTACTTAACGAATAACCTGAATGTCGGCTTTTTTCATTTCAAGCAATTTTGGTTGCGTCAGGAAGCAAGGAGGTGAATGTTTCTTTTGGGTCGTAACCTGATGGCCAACCTATTTGAAATGAATAATTGCCAGCGATCGCTTTTGGCCGGCTTCCGCCCATGGACAGTGACATATTTCAGTTGCAAATAACGTCGGTTTGCGGTGGATGATTGCAGGTCGGCACGAATGATTGCAGGTTCAGTTGCAAATAATCTCGGTTTGAACGCCCGTCAGTTGCATTTAATTCCGGCCGAGAAATGCGCTGATTGCTGGTTTATGGGTTTTTGATTGCAGGTCGCAACACTTAATCATACTATTGATGGGGTTGGAGTTGCTATATGGCGGCCCGTTTCTGCAGAGCTGAATTTGGCGGGTTACGATTCTAGCGAAAACCGCTTGCTTGTGTGGCCGGCTGAAATTCAATGTGCGACTTTTTCGGCCGGGTTTGACCGGGTAGGTGTAGCGGCTTGCAATCAAAAACCCACAAACCAGCAATCAGCGCAATTTTCGACCAGGATTAAATGCAACTCTGCGAGCGCTCCAACCGAGATTATTTGCAACTGAACCTGTAATCGTTGCCGCAAACCTGCAATCATCCGCCGAAAACCAGGATTATTTGCAACTGAAACCATAGCGAATTCAGATCGGTAATCCAGCCAAGCGCATCCGATCCCGTAACTCGCTGGCACGGATTGGATCGAGCTGGTTGGCAAATAATGCTTTGATTTCTGCCGGCTTGGCATCGAAGTTTTGCACCAATTCCCGTAGACCATATCCTTGCCGGGTGATGGTGGCTTCCATATCGTCCAAATGCTTGGATAACACCGTTTCGACCAATTCAGCATCTATCGGTAATTCGCCAGATTGATAACCGGCTTCAAAAGCCTGAGTGAGATGCCATTCGATCTGTAAGGCTGTCCGTAACCGGCTGGCTAAGAGATCGATGGCATCGGGGGTCATCAATGCCTCTATTCCTTCCTGGCGTCCGGTGCAGGTAGTGAGCAACCATCGAATATATTCACGCTGGCTGCCGGTGATGCCGTCCAGCGAGTACATAGTCGTCCCTGAAAAGCCATAAATTCACATCTAAAGCATTGAAATACAATAAATAATTAAATAAAAAGACGAGCAATAATTGCAAGAAATTAGTAAAATAGATATTAATTTCTTGCAAATTTTTA
>NZ_JALOBS010000066.1 GCF_023228165.1 Methylomonas sp.
ACACCGAAGTGAACAAGCAGTGTCCACGCAGTAGCCGGCATGTCCATTTCGATCCCTTTTGGGCGATCAAATACGGCGGTGAATCGGAACGGGAAAAAGGCCATGGCCTGCTAACCCAAGCCATGAGCAGCGTGTTGGCCAGCCGGGGTATCGATCCCGATGCGGTATTGGAAAACGAACAATCCAGCTTGCTGGAATGGACGGGCTCATTACCATCTTCTACCGACCTGGCTTTGGCATCGTAATCCGGTGTTATACAGGTCTTTAACTTAACCACTGGGCTAGCCATTACTACCCGCCTCGGGGAGATGATCCGTTCTCCCCGTCGGGGTTGGACAGTGTCGTTTCCTCGGGGCTTTTTAATTTGAGGAACTCACATGAAAACCACACAATTATCGGTAAACCCCGAAAAATTGATTAACAACCTGCGTTTCAGCTTTACCCAGTCCACCACGGTACTGGGCGAACTGATGCAGAATGCCCGCCGCGCCGGCGCCAGGTTCATCAGCTTCGAGTATTCGGAAGACGCTCGAACCTTGACGGTGTTTGACGATGGCTGCGGCATCGCCTGTTTGAAAACGTTACTGACCGTGGCCGAGTCCGGCTGGGATGTTGAGGTCATCGAACGGGAACATCCGTTTGGCCTGGGATTTTTGTCGGCCATTTTTGCCTGCGATGCTATCAGCGTCGACAGCAAAGGCGGTCGATTTTCGGTGGATACGGCTGAGCTATTGGCCTTCCAACCGATTGTGATCGAATCCGCAGACTGGCAAGGCATCACGCGTTTGACGCTGACCCAGTTCAAACCGGAAGCGGATCAAATTGAATCCCAGTTGCGTCGCTTGGCGCGGGGATTTCCGATTGAAGTACGTTTTAACGGTGCCAGCCTGGATCGGCCGCGATCGGTCAACTCAACATTACCGTTCATCGAGACCGAACTGGGTGATCTGTATTTGTATGGCTTATCCCAGGGCGAAGACTGGTTACGACAGTCGGAGTATTTTCATCTGTATCTGCAAGGCTTACCGGTCTATCACAGTCACCACGAACGAGACCCCGGTCATGTCATCCACTTGGATTCAAGCCGGTTTTTCGCTCGGTTGCCCGACCGGGATAAATTGATCGATGAAGCACAGGTGATTGCTGAGGTTAAGAACGTTCTGCAACGGGAAGCCAGGCAACGACTGGAAGCGATCAAGACCGAGTTGTCGACTGAGGCATTTGTGCTTGGCTACGACACCTTGAAAACTTACCGCTGCCTGGATTTACTGAATGACGTGCCGTTATTGCCGAAACAGGTATTGGCCATCATTCAGGATTATCCGATCAAGGAAGGTTGCAGCAGCGTCAATTTGGCAGTGGTTTCGCAACCGGTCAGTCGAAGCGATGTGGAAAACGGCCTTGTCAAAGTTGCCGACCTCGATGATCTCGATGAGGTCGGTGCGCTACGCTGGATGTTCGCTTGGCGCCGGGATTATCGAATATTTCGACCGGGGCTGGATGCCGGGCATTGGCTATGTTCGTACCTGGTCGATTTGAATGGGCCGGAAGTCACTTTGGACATAGTCAATGAATCGCACCGCGCTTATTTTGCGGGGCAATGGGTAAGTGGTCAGGCGGTATTTTGTGAACAGTACCGGTTAACCCTGAATGGCGAGTCTGTCGACATCGATAACGATGCCGTCTATGACGAGGACCAGGATCGCTTCATCGTACCCAGTCGGGAGACATTCGGATTGGTGGTTTGCCAGGCATCGTCCTACTACGACGAATGGGATACCTTCATGGAGTCCGCCAAGGAAGCCGATGAATGGGATTTTCATAACTTCGTGGTGGCCAACACGACTGACAAACCGGCGGATGCATTGCAACGACTGCTGCCGAAATTTGGCAGTTGTCCGGCCTTGTTTTCCCGGACCTTTCAAATCGTGCTTGGCAATAGTGGCGATGTCGTCACCGTTGCGGAAATGTAGTCGAAACCCAATCGGGCCGATGGCCGCGGCTGTCTTAGCGCGTGCCTTTTGGCTAGCTTTCTGGCGAACGACAACTTAACAAGCACATATTCCAAAACAACTGACGCATTAATGGCGTCGCTTAAGCGTCTTTAGCGAAATTTTCTCTGCCGACGGTCAACGTCTGCAGGCATCGCTGACGACGCTTTGAACATTTTTGACAACCCTTCCGGAGAAAGTCCACCCCGGAAAGGGACGGCTTTCTCCAGTTTTTAAGATTACGGGAGAAAGCCCATGTTATACATTCGAGGAACCAATAATCGTTACCGTATGGCCGATGAACAGGATGTCATCTTAGAGGCCATTCAGATCTACAACCGCAACTTCAGTCGAGGCGAAGCCTTGACCAGTCCTGACAAAGCGAAGGACTGCATCAAATTAAAATTGGCGCCGTATGAGCACGAAGTATTTGTGTGTCTGTTCTTGGACAATCAACACCGCGTCATCGCTTGCGATGAATTGTTCCGGGGTACGATTGATGGCGCTAGCGTATATCCGCGCGAAGTCGTCAAGGCCTCGTTGCACTATAATTCCTCGGCTCTAATCATGGCCCATAATCACCCATCAGGGATTAGCGAGCCCAGTCAGGCCGATCGCGTGATTACAGCAAAACTTAAAGAAGCCTTGGCCTTGATAGACGTTCGCGTACTTGATCACTTCATCGTCGGCGAAACCGTGTATTCATTCGCTGAGCATGGCTTGTTGTGAGCTTGCTTTTGGGCAATCAAGGCAGACCAACACCTCACAGGACGTGGAGATTGGTCCAATAGGCTATTTCAAGAAAAAATGTGATAACAGCGCCCCGTCCTTCAGACGGTGGCGCATTTTTCCATTATGATGCATTTTTGTTAATTGCTTCACAATTATTGCCAGCATCTTCCGTTTTATCCTGTTTTTTCACCGTCTCCCAGTCAACGCCCCGCAAAGTCTTGCGAGGAAAGTACCCCAAATCAGACCACTTTCCGTGTGAGATTTTTCCAGTGTGTGGGCCTAGCATAACGCCTAACGAATTTGCCGAACACGGGAAGACAAGTAATGTCGACACTGGAAGAAGATCTATCGCAACTCAATTTTGAATATCTGATGCTGGCTCGTGAATCTGTCCGTAGCAACGCGCTGGAAGCCGCCTGGCGTTTTGGTCTGAATCAGAAACAGCTCAGTGTCATGGAAACATTGACAGTGGAAAAGATGCGGGCATTGGCGGGTAACAGTCGGGCCATCATTCGTTTATTACCGCTAAAGACTCCACAGCATATGGCACCGTCCGTGCATAGCGCATTGCTGATGTCCGAGCTTGATAACGCGGAGGATGTCTGAATGTATCGGATACCCAGCGAAATAACTTTGCCGGAATTTTTGGAAACCTTGGCCATGGCGAACAAACTCATTCGGTTAGGGGCAAGGCCACCAGTCGTTCAGCATCTCTGTGGCATCGGTCGGAAGGTGGCGATTCGTCTGCACAAGGACGCCCATCACAGCCCATCAAAATCAGGCATGTTGCCGTACGATTCTTATTGGATTGCCCGTTCATCACTGAATGCGCTGCATGCTTCGACTTTTCTGGGCATTTTTGCGGATATCTCTCAACTCCACGGTCAGAATTCTATCAACGCTAGGCGATTCTTGGCTGCGTACGCGTTGTATAGCGAAGTATTTCGGCGAGCCAATAATCTCAATGGTTTGGGCGTTAGCGCTGATCGCGGTAACTTATTGGTTATTAACCGTGCTTGGCATCTTATTCAACAATTAAATAGCCGGGAAAGTCGGCTCGTTTTATGCGAAACCTGTCAATCCCGGCATATCGTACTGAACACAGTGCCAAAATTTTACCAACGCTGCCCAATTTGTGAGGTTTGGGCTGAAAAAAACATACGTCGCTACAAGGTGGCTTGTCTTGGCAGGCAAGTCGATCAAGCTCGGGATGCACGGTTGTCGACGACTTAACCACCGACAAGGAGATTGTTATGTATGTCGTCATCAAGCACCTCACCAAACTGAAAACACCCCAGACCTGTCATGGTAAGCAGCTGGTAAAACGAGCGAGAGAATGTTTTTTGCTCAACGAGTGCCTGACACTGGATTTTGAAGGGGTCGAATCCATCTCTAAAGGATTTTTTCAGGAAGCCATCCTCACGCTAGTGAACGAGTTTGGAGCTGACTTCCTCAAATGCAAGTTGCAGGTAGTCAATATGAGCCCGGCTGTAGAAGCAATCATGCAAGATGCCTTGACCAAAGTGGATGAATTTGTAGATAGATTGATGAGCCAGAATCAGGAGACCGTTGATCAAGAGCTCTATGATCTGAATCTGGCGTGGCTGGTAAAGGTGCGCACCACAGCCCGAGAAAATGCTCTACAAACGCATTTAATCATGGGGATTGCCGATGAAGCGTTGCGATTGGCTATTGCGAATTTGTCCATGGACGAGATGCAAGCCCTGGCTCGATCTGGCTGTTTATGTTTTGCACCACGCTTTACGTCGCAATTTATTCAGGGATTCAGACAGCGTCACCATGATCTGGTTGATTTGTTGTTGGCTTTCACTGCGGGTTAGATGGAGTGGTCATGTTAGATAACTACAAGCAACAAACACTGGCCCTTGAACTCATCAAACGCAAAGCCCGTATTGGCACGATTCATCAAGAAACAGCCATTTCAATTAAATGGTTGCGAAAAGCTTATCGTCAATATCATGGGTTTTCTGCGCGTTCCGGTGATAATAAACAATCCATTCACGCGCTCACCCGCTCTAACCAACAATATAAAGAGGCTGCAGCCTTTGCTGCTTGTTATAGACAGGCTCAGTTCATCATCGACCAACGCAGTATTTACCAAGTCATCAATGCTTTTGATGCTTTTAAGAAAATGCACCCGGCCAGCAAACTGGATTTCTCCGAAACCAGTGTGATTATTGAAGAACTATTAGCCAACACAATTGAACTGACTCGATGTCCTGTTTGTAATTGCTGGAATTTGCTGCGCGCCCGGATGAATCATATTGAGCGGTGTGGGGTTTGCAAGGCACGTTTGAAAAAATGAGATTGAGCAGGTGCATGGCGGTTTTTTAATTTTCAAGTTGGCAGTAAGAATCCAGGAAGTTACAGCCTATTTTTGCCTGATTGGCGGAATTTAAAACATGACGAATAATTACCCACCAAGAATCTTAAGGCTGCCAGAAGCACAGTATTACTCTGGTATGGGGCGAACCTTGTTTGATCGTGAGATTCGTCCCAATCTTCCCGAAATTCAAATGGGAAACCAAGGTATTGGCTTTGATCGACTTGACCTGGATCACGCTTTAGATGAATATAAAACCCGCAACGTGAGGGTTAAGGAGCAACCATTATGGCAAGAAACAAACTCCCAGGGTTGTACTGGGACAAGAAAACAGGGAAAGGTTCCGTCGACAAACGGATCGACGGGATCGGAAGAGTTCGCCACCGCTTTACAGCGAGCTCGCAAATCGAAGCAGAGGCGGAATACCACAGGGCAGTAGCACAGGCAAAAGTTGTTGCATCAACACCCGAGCAAAAGCTATTCCGTGAAGCGGCAACCAAATATTTATCGGAGGAAACAAAATCGAGCATTGATCGAGATGCACAATGTTTGGCGAATCTTGATCCTTGGATTGGTCATTTGCGAGTCGATCAAGTCCACCAAGGGTCAATACAACCCTACATTGAGCATCGTAAAACTCAAGGCATTAAAAGCAATACCATTGCACGAGAACTTGCAGTCGTCAGACGCATTTTGACACTGGCGTCTCGGGTTTGGCGTGATTTAGACAATCAACCTTGGCTATCAACAGCGCCTTTATTTCGAATGCCTGACTGGAAAGATGCGGCAAAGCCATATCCGCTTTCCATAGATGAGCAGCACCGTTTTTTTCAGGAGTTGCCTGGACATCTATCAGAAATGGCGTTGTTTGCAATTCATACCGGCGCCAGAGAGCATGTAGTGGCCGAATTGCGATGGGAATGGGAGGTTCGGATACCAGAAATTCAGTCGTCGATTTTTCTGGTGCCTGGCGAATTTACTAAAAACGAGACCTCCTGCATGCTAGTGCTCAATAGTATTGCCAGAAATATCATTGAAGGCAGGCGTGGAAAATTGGATACGCATGTTTTTGGGTTTAGGGGAAAGCCGGTGGGCCGGATGCATAATACCGCGTGGAAAAATGCATGGATCAGGTCAGGACTTCCTGTCGGCGATGATGTTTTATCTGGTCCACATAACTTAAGGCATACATTTGCAAGGCGCTTGCGTTTAGCAGGTGTGCCATTGGAAACGCGGAAAGCATTGATGCATCACATAGACGGTGATATCACCATTCACTATTCACCTGCGGAAGTGGGTGAGTTGGTAAGTGCTGTTGAGAAGCTGACCACTGTGGAAGGGGTGACCATGTTGCGTTTAGCATCATGATTTACCCACTGGGTAATTTGGAAGAGAGCGGACATAAAAAAACCAGTCGCCAGATCAAAGCTAACTGGTTGATTTTTATATCGATTTGATGGTGGGTCGTGTGCGATTCGAACGCACGACCATCGCATTAAAAGACCGAAATATTTTTAACATTTATTATATAAAACAATGCCTTACATTCTGCCAATTAAGTCATTGTGAGCCTTGCAAAGCCTGATTTTATGAGAATGTGCAATTGAAAAAAGCACATTTTGCGCACACTAAAATCGTCCGTCTCATTCGTTATCACCAGATTGTAAATCCGTTTCAACCCCTCCTGTATGTCGTATGAAAGTTTCTTTTTCGCGCCTATCCATACATGTGTTCATTATTTTAGTCTGTGCAATATTAATGAACAGGCTAAAATAATGAACACGACATTGCCTAACAGGTCACCTCACCGTGAACACACCAGAAATCGAGATATTCGATACAGCCATTGAAAAACTCAAACAGAACACGGGCTTCACTGTCGAGATAAATAAAAACGACATTGATACAACCGGCTTTATAGAAACCGGTACGAGCCGTTTGCCGGTCGCAATTGATATGAAAAGGTCAGTCACCAATAGTGTCATTCCCGCACTTAAACATCAATTCACTCAGATGAATGAACATGGGTTACTGGTTGCTCACTATATCAATCCACTGATGGCGGAGCGTCTGAGGGGAATGGATATCTGGTTTATTGATACCGCCGGTAATACCTATATCAAAGCGCCGCCTGTCTATGTCTATCTAAAAGGTAATAAGCCTTCTGAGACTCAAAAAGCACCACCGACCAATAGGGCTTTTACCCCTGTCGGCTTAAAAATCGTCTATGCATTATTATGTCAGCCAAAATTGGTCAATGCCCCTTATCGTGAGATGGCGCAAACGACTACGGCAGCATTAGGTACCGTTGCCTTGGTTTTCAGAGATTTGACCAAGTTGGGTTTTATCGTCGACATGGGCTCTCGCGGCCGTCGTTTAAAAAACCGCAAAACGCTATTGGAGCGCTGGCTTATTGCCTATCCGGAACAACTTCGACCCAAACTTGAAACCGGAAGATATCGTGCAACAGACCCGAATTGGTGGCAAACCGCCGATCTGCAGAATATGCAAGCCTACTGGGGGGCTGAAGTAGCCGCTGATAGACTAACTCATTATTTAAAACCTCAAATCATTACGCTTTACGTCATAGAAGAAAGGGCAACCCAATTTAAAATGACAAACAGACTTCGTAAGGACCCTGACGGCGATATTGAAATCCTAAAGACTTTTTGGGATGTGGAAAGTGAATTCAATCAAGCGGATATCGTCAACCCGATACTCGTTTACGCCGACCTGATCGCTAGTGGTGACCCACGAAACATTGAAACCGCACAAATTTTATATGAGCGCGAACTTGCAGAACATTTCCGGGAAGATTAACGAACCGATTCTAGCCATCTACACTTTAATCGCTGATGTTGCCCAACAAAACAACTTGCCGTTTTTCATCATTGGCGCTACGGCCAGAGATATTATCTTTGAACATCTGCATGGCATCAAAGCCCCTCGAGCGACTAGAGACATCGACTTAGCGGTACAAGTGGCAACCTGGCAAGATTTTGAACAGCTCAAAACTCAGTTGATTGAAACCGGAGAAATGGTCAGTGACAAGATGATTCAGCGGTTGCGCTACCGTGGCGAAATCCCGATTGATATCGTTCCCTTTGGGGATATTGAAGCAAACGGCAGCATCCTCTGGCCGCCGGAATACGATATAAAAATGACTGTGACGGGGTTTCAGGAAGCCTATAA
Organism: Methylomonas sp.; assembly: GCF_023228165.1. Taxonomy (GTDB): domain Bacteria; phylum Pseudomonadota; class Gammaproteobacteria; order Methylococcales; family Methylomonadaceae; genus Methylomonas. The sequence goes on from NZ_JALOBS010000066.1 coordinate 8,260, forward strand.
CAACACCCAAGTGATTCGTTTCAGGGAAAACCCACCATTGGACGTTAATGTGGTGACACCGGTTGGTTTGATGGCATTAAAAATCATCGCCTGGAGTGAGCGTTATCCACAGGCATTAAAAGATGCTTTGGATATCGCCTTTATTTTGCGCAACTTTCTCGATGCAGATCATCAATCGCTATTGTGGGAAAAACATGATGACCTTATAAAAGAAGAGATCGACTACAGGCACGTCGGAGCCAGAGTATTGGGCCGGGAAATAGCCAAAATCTTAACGCCCCGTAGCAAGCAATTGATCAAGGACATTCTGGCCCATGAAACCGGCGATCAGAAAATTTACCGGTTGGCAGAAAATATGATGAGTACACCTGAGCAATTCCAGGAAAATCTCGAATTATTGGATGCGCTATATCGCGGTTTGATTGAAACGCAGCCAGTTCAATCATGAAAAATCTAAAATGTCGGCCAAACACTCGATCAACTCAGCCTCCAAATCTGACTAAAAAGTAAGTCAATAATTTTTTCCATCTCGCTTCCTTGCAACCATTGCCAAATACCGGCGGGTTTGAAGATTTTAAGTTTTCAGGCCAAAGCCTGTCATTGAACACCTTGTGATGAAAACTTTTAAAAGTTAATCGTGCGTAAGCATACGAAATCGGCCAAATCCGTGCGATAAGCATGCCTGCGAAATTTTTCATTCCTAAGTTCGGCGAATGGCAGCTTTTCGGCAAGCAACCATGAGTCCCCTTTGGCTCGACTCGACCCGTTGCGGTCAGTCGCATTTCTCTAATCCGGCCAGTCAGGCAAATCCAGATTCTGGGGCTGGAGGACTACAAAGCCGCCGTTGGCGACTTCACTGAACGGCCATTTTGCAACATTCAAATATTGAAATGTATGGCAGCGGCAGATTGTGAGGAGTCATTCGGACTTCTCCGAAGCCGTCGTCCAATAATGCAAAACTGGGGCAGCTGTATAATCGCAAATTACCGACATGTCTTGTCTTTATATTTTGTTTTTTTGCATGAGTGAATGAAACTCTCATCACAATATATGCTAACTATAGACTTTGCTTGATTCAATTCATTAGAATAATCTCTTCTATCTGCAGGCGGCTTATAATCAAATTTTGGAACAGGTGAGTTGATATACTTATCAATATAATAATAGGGATTTGAATTATATTTAGGCCTATTCTGATTTTCTATTTTTGATCTTTCTTCTTCTCTTTCCCGCTCCGCTTGTTCTTCTCTTGCTATTTTTGCCATTTCCAAAGACAAGCGTTTAACCTTATCCTTAGCTCTTTCACATGAAGCAATATTATTTGCTATACACTCACTAAGTTCACCCTCTGATACTTCGGTTGTTGTAGTGCAAAATGCCTTTTTACAATCATCTTCGAATGCTCTACGCGCTGCATTCATATCAGTTTTTGTTCTATCAACATCTTTAATTTTGTGGTCAACGCAGCTTCTATAATTGTTATATTGAAATTTGTCAACGAGAGACCAGCTATAACATTGAAACGGAAAAAAAAGTAAAATCAAAAGCATTACCTTCATAAATTATCCCTTAACGGTTTAAAAGATTTAGCAATTTTCATTGGTAGCCAAGATTATTTCTAACTTTCTTAGCTAAAGCAGATGAAAATTCAATTAACGATTCACTGTAATTATCATCGAGCTTAAATCCACTCAATGATAACTTCTCAAATATTGGGCTAACATAATCTATGCATGAGTTAGATTCATTTGCTGTTCTGCTTGGGTTTTTATCTAGGTATTGTTTAGCATTGTGAGCATGCAACGAAATTTCTTGATTTATCGAATTTGCGATTTCAATATTTTTATTATTATTTTTTAAAGTAATTGCTGCATATGTCGCGTATGCCCTTCCGTATTGCAAAGACATAATATTAACACCACCAACTTGATTAGCTAATGCAAAAGAATTCATAGCGTAACCGAAAACACCAACACAAAAACCTATCTTTTCAAGGTTCCCATCCGCATTTACTGGCTTGCTGATTACAAAACTGCAAATTATTGCAATAATAATCGTTATATAAAACCTGAATCCGTGCTCTCGGTAGCCTAAACGCCCCCGACTACGTATAAGCGCATTTTTTTCGGTAGACTGGACCATCATCGCGTTGTTTTTATCGTCCTACGGTCGAATTTTTCCTCAAAAAACTTG
>NZ_JALOBS010000038.1 GCF_023228165.1 Methylomonas sp.
CCCGACACCAACGAACCACTTAAACACCGCCGCATCGCCCCGAGACTCCGTCAACCAAAACCAGTCAACCCCGAAGAGCCGCCCATTATACGGCCTCTTTCTTTCTCGTCAAGCAGTTATTTTCTGAAAACGCGGAAAAAACACATCAACCTACTTAGCTTATTGATGTAACGTGAATTTTTCTTTTTTGTTCAATCGATTTTCGACCGCTTGGCCCGGGGATGCGCCTTATCGTATACATTGGCCAAATGCTGAAAATCCAAATGGGTATAAATCTGGGTTGTGCTGACATCCGCGTGTCCGAGCAATTCCTGCACGGCGCGTATATCCTGACTGGATTCCAGCAAATGACTGGCAAACGAATGCCTTAACATATGCGGATGGATCTGTTCGGCCAAACCATTTTTACGACACCATTTTTCCAAGCGCAACTGCACGCTGCGCTGACCCAACCGCGCTCCACGCGCCGAAACAAATAAAGCTGGAGACTCGCAATCCGGCCGATAAGCCATCCATTGCTGAATTGCCTTGATTGCTTTCGATCCAACCGGCACCTGTCTTTGTTTTCCGCCCTTACCGTGCCGCACCCTTAAAAACCCATCCGACATACTCAAATCAGCATTATCAAGCATGACCAACTCGCTCAATCTGAGACCGGACGAATAGAATAATTCGAACATAGCCAAATCGCGGATTTCCAAAACGGAGTCCGGCTTGGCGTTTAATATGCCCGCAACCTGATCGACATCCAAGGTTTTTGGCAATTTTTTGCTTACTTTAGGTGCTTGTACACCTTGAGCAGGATTTTGATCGACTAACTGTTTTTTTAACAAAAACCTAAAAAAACTTCGAATTGCCGCCAATTCACGCTGTATTGACTTTGCGCCTATACCGGATTTATGTCTGGCGGCAACATACTGCCTGATATCTGTATTTGTTAAAAGCCGCCAACTACTTAAATCCCTCTCAGCACAAAACTTTTGCAAACGCACCAAATCACGACTGTAATTAGCCAAGGTATGTCCGGAAGCCCATTTCTCGCCGCGCATATAATCCAAAAACATTGCTATGGATTGCCGGGCTTCATTTACCATGTCTATTCCAAGTTTTGCAATAAAGAAATCAAACGCGTACCGACAATTTCACCCATCTGAGTCAGGAACACGCTTCCCATACTGTAATGAAACCGCCCCTCGTCTCGGCTGCCTATCGCCAGCAGGCCATCTAACTGTGTGTATAGCATGGGAATAATTGCGCACGAACGAACCTCGGCAGCTGCCTCGCCAAACAAAAACTGCGCTTGCGCTAATGTTGGTCGCCCGCACCTGGGCTGATGCCCCGATAATTCGCTTGAAAAATGCCCTAGACTCTTATCATCCGGATTCACAAACAGGTTGTTTAACGGCGAATCAGATTTTAGTTTGATAATCTTGACTGCCACGAAATCAGTTAAAAAGCTCTCTGCCAGCACTTCATTTAAATTAGCAATGGCCTCTTGCAATGAAGCAGCTTCCAGCATCGCCAATGTCAGCTCATGCATACGCTTAAAAGCCGCATCATTTTCGCGGGCTATATCAATCAGCGCAGTTAACTGATTCTCCTGTTCCTGATGCTTGGCCCTAAAAAGATCAAGCTGTTTAGCGATTAAGGAAATTGCATTTCCGCTGGGGTGCGGAATCAACATCTGCTCAAGCAAGCCTAAATGATTCTTAAAAAATCCCGGATGTTGCTGTAAATAGTCGACAATTTGCTGTTCGGCTAATTGCTCTTGCTGCTGCTCATTCATATCCGTATTTGTCCCTCGTAAACCGACACCGCCGGACCACTCATAAAAACCGGTTGCCCGCGACCGCCCCATTCAATCAATAAATCTCCGCCGGGCAAGCCAACAGACACACTACTATCGAGCAAACCCTGCTCAATCCCGGCCACTACAGCCGCACAAGCACCGCTGCCACAGGCTAATGTTTCAGCGGCGCCGCGCTCGTATACCCTTAGCTTAATCTGCCGCCGATTCACAATCTGCATGAAGCCTACATTAACTCTTTCAGGAAAAAGCTGATGCCGCTCTAACTGCGCACCCACGACCTCCAGGGGCGCGTTGCTCACATCAACCACCTGAATCACCGCATGAGGGTTACCCATGGATACCGCGGCAAATTTGATAACGCTACCATCGAGCTCCACAGGGTACAGCAATGCTTCATCCTCCATTAACAGCGGAACTTGCGCAGGAGCATGCTTTGGCGCGCCCATATTGACCGTCACTAGGCCATCCGCAATAAAGCGTAGCAGCAGCGGTCCGGCATCGGTATCAACCGTAACCTCATCTTTGTCGGTTAATTTTTTATCCCGAACAAACCGCGCAAAGCAGCGCGCACCGTTGCCACATTGAGCAACCTCGCCACCATCGGCATTAAAAATCCGGTATTTAAAATCAGCATTCTCTCTAACCGGCCTTTCCACCAATAAAAGCTGATCACAGCCTACGCCAAAATGACGATCCGCAATAAAACGAATTTGCTCGGCGGTTAAATGAATGACTTGATTGATGGCATCAATAACCACAAAGTCATTACCTAACCCATGCATTTTTGTGAAATTAATGATCATATTTAGACCGGCAACAGCTTTTCACCAGCCCACAACTGCTCGAAGCTCTCCCTGTCCCTAACTAAGTTGACATGCACTCCATCTACCATAACTTCTGCCGGACGTGGTCGCGAATTGTAATTTGAGCTCATGGTAAACCCATAAGCACCCGCCGACCGTATGGCTAGCAAATCGCCAGGCCTAATTTTCAATTCCCTGTTCTTCCCCAGAAAGTCTCCGGTTTCGCATACCGGCCCGACAATATCCCAGGTCAACGGCTCCGCAATACTGTCCGTGTCAGTCGGAATAATTTCCTGCCAGGCACCGTACAATGACGGCCGGACCAAATCATTCATCGCCGCATCGACAATCGCAAAATTTTTGCCCGCCGTCGGCTTCAGGTATTCCACTTTAGTCAGCAAAATCCCGGCATTTCCGACAATGGCGCGCCCTGGTTCCAACAAAATCTCGAAGCTCCTGCCCGCCAATTTAGCCAAGAGAGCCGATACATATTCAGCAGGCAGCGGCGGCCGCTCGTCTCGATAGCAGATCCCCAAACCACCACCCAAGTCCAGGTGATGCAAGCTTATTCCTTCTGAGCGTAGCTGATCGACCAATACCAACACCCTATCCATGGCATCCAGAAAAGGTGCGGTTTCAGTCAATTGCGAGCCGATATGGCAGTCGATACCCACTATTTTTATATGAGGCATTTGCGCGGCGCGGCGGTATTCATGGATAGCCGACTGTATGTCGACGCCGAATTTGTTTTCCTTGAGTCCGGTGGAAATATAAGGATGGGTTTTGGCATCGACATCCGGATTCACTCTAAAGGATACCGGCGCTATAACACCTAATTCTCCGGCCAAGCGATTGATTCTATCCAGCTCACCACTAACTTCTACATTAAAACAGCGAATACCAACCCGTAATGCCGCCCGAATTTCGTCCTCGCGTTTACCGACACCGGAGAACACAATTTTTTCAGGCATGCCGCCGGCCGCCAATACCCGCTGCATTTCGCCCATCGAAACAATATCAAAACCCGAACCCAAGCGAGCCAACACGTTTAGAACAGCTAGATTGGAATTAGCTTTGACGGCATAGCAAATCAAATGCGGATATCCGTTAAATGCATCATCAAATGCGTGCCAGTGACGTTCTAACGTGGCCCGGGAATAAACATAACAAGGTGTGCCGAATTTTGCAGCAATATCTTCAACAGCACGATCTTCGGCAAACAACTTAGTTTGTCGATAATTAAAAAAATCCATGATTATTGTTCTTCGTCGGGCGATTGTTTAGGAACGTAAACGGGAGGCTGACTATCGGGCAAGTACAGAGGACCAGTTTGGCCACAGGCCTGCATAAACACAGCCAATGAAACCAGGAAAAGTAGTGTGTTGACTCTCATAACTACGGCAATCATCCAAAACGCGGAAAGCTCCGCAATAAAGTTTTGGAAATATAGCACAGACCGCGCACTAAAAGCATGACCCAGAGCCCCGTAAAGACATGTTGCAGCCTTATCATGCCGCTAAAACAATACCCTCATTTTAAATACAGCCATTTTTTTAAAGTACTGAAACATTACGATTCCTCGCCCGAATCATCCATATATTCCACTTCAACTTCCGCCAACCCTTTAACACCTAATTGTTTTGCCGCAGCACGCGATAAATCGATCAGCCTATTTTTGTGAAAAGGGCCTCGATCGTTAACCGTCACCACAATAGATCGCCCATTTTTTATATTGGTTACTTTTACCTTGCACGGCAAAGGCAAGGTTTTGTGCGCGGCGGTCAATCGATTAGGATTGAACCGACTGCCCATTGCTGTCAGGTTACCTGATTCGGCACCATACCAAGAAGCAACGCCACGCATACGATATCCCTCCGCCGATAACAGGGGATAATATGTTTTACCGTTAATGGTATAGGGCTTGTTATAGGCCGCTTGACTATCGTAACCAGGCGTTTCCGCTCGATCCGGAATGGGCGGTTTCGGCGCATCGGAAGCACACCCCACCATCAAAATAATCAGTAAAATTTGCGGAATCAGGCGACTCAATAAGCCAGCAAAACGCCGCCAGTTCGCGCCTTCACCAAGAAATGTTTTCGTCATGGCGTAGCTCCTATGCCTAAGGATTGATATGTTTTTGAAGCAATGCCCGATCAATCTGACAAGCCAAACTTAACCGTCCATTAACTCCGCCGGTCGATTGTATAGGTACTCGGCTAATTGTTCGCCTGGATTAGCGGTTTTTGGGTTCAGCGTTTCAAACTCGGCCAGTCACGACGCGATTGGTTATAATGCCCGCCATGGAAATCAACAATAATAATGGACAATTTTTTATGCGCCTCAAGCGCCCGCCATCTTAAGGGGAAAGTACGACATGGCTGATGACATACACAAGATCCTGATTATCGGCGGAGGCGCTGCCGGCCTGGAATTAGCAACCCGTCTTGGTCAACAATTGGGCAAAACCGGCCTTGCGGAAGTTACCCTGCTGGATGCCGCATCCACGCATATATGGAAACCGCTGCTCCATGAAGTGGCTTCAGGTACCTTGGCGGAAGCTGAAGAAGTCGAATACTTGGCCCAAGCTCACCGCAACCATTTCCGCTTTCTGTTTGGCAGAATGGAAGGCCTGAATCGCGAAGCCAAGGAAATCATCGTCAGCCCCATCACCAATAAGCAAGGCGTCGAACTGATCCCGAGGCGCATCTTTAAATACGACACGTTGGTGATGTCGGTAGGCAGTGTCAGCAATACCTTCGGCATCAACGGCGTCGATCAAAACTGCATGTTCATCGACACCACCGCTCAGGCTTATCGCTTCCAAAAACAACTGGTCGAGACTTACTACATCCAATCGTACGCCAGTCAAAGCCATCAAAGAGACAAGCCTTTATCGATCGTGATCGTCGGCGCCGGCGCCACCGGTGTGGAATTATCGGCCGAGCTGCACGAAGTAACCAAATTACTGGCGACTTACGGCTTGGAAGGCTCAATCAAGGTCAATATCACCATCATCGAAGCCGCTAACCAGTTACTACCGGCCTTGCCGCCGCGACTGTCGCAAGCAACCCAGGAACAGCTGGTTAAACTGGGCATCAATTTGAAATTGGGCCGCCGAGTTACCGAAGTGACAGCGACCGCCGTGCACACTCATGACGGCGAAGTATTCGACGCGGACCTGAAAGTCTGGGCGGCCGGCATCAAAGCGCCGGACTGGATGAAAAACCTGGACGGCTTGGAAACCAATCATATCAACCAGTTGGTGGTCGATCAGACACTCAAAACTAGCGACGACAATATTTTCGCGATCGGCGATTGCGCTGCTTGCCAGTGGGTCGGTCATGGCGGCAACGTGCCACCGCGTGCCCAGGCCGCCCATCAACAAGCCTCGACCGTAGCGAAAACTATCGTCAACCGCCTGAAAAGCAAGCCGGCGGTACCGTTTGTTTATCACGATTACGGCTCGTTGGTGTCGTTGGGCAAATTCAGCACGGTCGGCAGCTTAATGGGCAGCCTGATGGGTACAGTTAGTATCGGCGGCTTTATTGCGTACGTAGTGTATTTGTCCTTATATAAGATGCATCAAGTTGCCATCCACGGCTATTTCCGTACCGCGATGCTGACACTGTCCAACCTGTTTCGGCGCAGTACCCACGCTAAAATCAAAATGCACTAACTTTAAACCCAAAGAGACAACTGAATGTTAGAAATAGAATACGAATTCCGCGAGAAAGATCTGGTCCACTTTAACGAATTAAGGCTGGCCAACGATCCGGTAATGCAGAAAAAAATCCGCCAGAATCGCTTATTGGTACCCGGCGTCATGCTGGTATTCGGCCTGTTTTACTATGTTTACTACGTCGACATGATGACCACCGCCTACATCACATTACTGGCGGTGGGCTGGGGTATTGCCTCCCCGTTTATCATGAAAATCGATCTGCGCCGACAATTTTTCGACAAATATACCGAGGCGGAAAAAAAAGCCATGTACGGCATCCATCAGTTAAAGATAGAACCCGAACATTTGCTGGAAAAATCACCCGGAGGCAAACATAAAACCCCCTGGAGCGACATGCTGCGCGTGGAAAGACATAAAGAATATGTCTACATCTACGTCGACATTGATGCCGCTATTGTCATTCCGCGCGAGACAGTCAAAAGTGGCGATCTGAAAGCGTTCGCCAAACAGGTGGAAAGCATGATCGATCGGTTAGGTTAAAACGCCGTCACGCCTCTGAATATATAACCGACAGGCATCGACACAATCCGCTTTGGTTTTGAATGGCCCATTGATTTTGTCCACGGTATAAAACCACCAACCCTGTTCATTCACAAAATAGCGGTCTTGCGGTTTGAATAACGGGTTGTGGGGTTTTTGGGTCCTCTGGATCATATATTCATTTTAGCAAGCTTTGACAGCGCGCAGCAGGTTGGGTTTGCTCTGCTACACTACAAACAGCATTGACTATCCAGCTAGTTTAAGTTCTAAATACCCACACTTTTAAAAGGAGATGCCTCATGAACAAAAAACCAATAATTGTTTCCTCGCTATTGGCGTTAACCCTGCTCGGCGGCTGCAGCTCATATTACCGCTACCAAAGCGAAGTGAAAGACGACGACTTGGTGGAAGTCAGTTACGAAGCGGTCGAACAATTGTTGCAACACCTGAAACAACCTTTGCCTAAAGGTAATCTGGTTGTAATCAATTCATTAGTCAACGTCGGTGATTTGGGGCAATCCATGCCATTTGGCCGTATCGTCTCCGATCAGATTTCTTCCGCCATCCATCGAAGCGGTTATCGGGTAATGGGCATGGAACTACCAACCGAAATTTTCAGCAAAAACGAAGCAGGCATTTTGGAATTGCCGGAAAAAACCAAACAAGCTTTGGATAATGTGCATGCGGATGCGCTGGTTATCGGTACCTATGCTGCCGGGCGCAAAAATGTTTATGTTTCCTTACGCATAGTAGATATTGCCAATCAAAACATTATCTCCACCACGGATTACTCCATTCCGATGGGCCCGGACGCCAGGGTTATGGCCTTACCTCCCGAGCCCAAGCAATAATCCCATTTTGATAGCGAGTGCATGCATTGCTGGTCCGCTTGCCATCCGCCTCTCCCTAGGCGGATTATCAAAATCAGGCTTATTTTAATAACTGCGGCATCATTATTGCTGCTGGGCGTAAACCATGTTTTTTTCTAATTCGATGCTCAGCCGATTAACCCTGATTTTGTTGATCGGCATCAGCATTGATTCAGTCCCGGCGCAGATCGCCCCGCTGTTTAGGCCTACTACAGCATTGGAAGCCAAAGATCTGGCTATTATTGTCAATGACAACGACCCATTGAGCCGACAAATCGCCGATTACTATCGGCTCAAACGCCAAATACCTGACGAGCAGGTGATTCATGTCCGCTTTGCGCCACATCACGCTTTTTTAAGTGCCGGCGAATTCAACAAAATCAAACAGCAAGTGGACCAAAAAACGCCTAAACACGTGCAAGCCTTTGCACTCACCTGGCTACAACCGTTTCGCGTCGAGTGCATGTCGATTACTACCGCGTTTGCCGCGGGCTACGATCCGTCATTTTGCGCCACTGGTTGCAAGCAAACCCGGAACAGTCCTTATTTTGCCTCTGAAGAAGCCAGACCCTTTGACAAATACGGCTGGCGTCCCACCATGGTACTGGCCGCGGAAAACTTTTCCGAGGCTAAAAAACTGATCGATCGCGGCATAGCGGCCGATTTCACTCGCCCGCAAGGCGCGGCTTATCTGCTAAGAACATCAGATAATGCCCGCAGCTCGCGCGCGGCGGCCTTTCCGGCCATAGCGGCAAACCTGAGGCCATTCTGGCAAGTCCATTATCTTGAGCAAGATTACATCGCCGGCCACGATGACGTGATGTTTTATTTTACCGGCCTGCGGACAGTGCCGTACATTAGCAATAATCATTACTTGCCCGGCGCTGTTGCGGATCATTTGACCTCTGCTGGAGGGGTGATGTCGGGCAGCAGCCAAATGAATATTATGGAGTGGCTGAAAGCCGGCGTTACGGGTAGCTATGGAGCGGTGGTCGAGCCTTGCAATTTCCCGGCGAAGTTTCCTAACCCCGGCATATTGATAACTCAATACCTGCGAGGGAGTTCTTTAATTGAAGCATATTGGAAAAGCGTGGCCCAGCCTGGGCAGGGGATTTTTGTTGGTGAGCCTTTAGCAAAACCGTTTGCGTATTTAGCGCATCAACCAACCCAATAAGTATTGACTTTATCAGGCAGAAGGAACCGATTGCCCGCCTGCCTGGAATAGATATTTATTTGCGGGTCAGGAAAAAATACAGATATTTGCACTTTAAAATCATATCTTTGCCACTCAACTCCACCACGCGGCAATCTTCATATTTTTCCCGGCCAGGTGCGGATTGTTTTTTGATCACGCCATCAACCACACTATATTTAATTGGAATATCCATTTGTTTGGTGCGCCCACCGACATCTTCACCGATAGTCATTAAAGTACCGTCTTTTTGAAAATCCCAGGTCACATTGAGAGCTTTCTTTTCTTTATCAAGGGCGGCCGCTTCCGCAGTGACGCTCCATTTACCCAAAATTTTGGCGTTATCGTCTAATTTGATTTCGGCATTGGCTGAAAAGGCCACAAGCGCTGCAAAAAGGGATAAAAATGTTGTTATAGTTTTCATGAAGTTCTCCCGACTGAGCGAAAAGATAAATTGAATCACGAATATAGCATATTCATTTTTGCTACCCGCTTTTTTCTGAAGAAAGGAAAACCAGGCGGGTTTTCGACAACCGGTCATGCCAGCACAGCCGTTTTTTATCGAAAATGCACCAAACAAACCCCAAACCTAAACAAGCCCAAGAGAGCATGCCGGCAAAAAACCGTATCGATACCTGATACCAATTAACAGCCGCATCATCTGAATTGACCAGTTTGATTTTCCAGGCTCTGAGCCCCAAAGTTTGCCCACCATGCGTCCAGAACCAGCCATAAAAAAAATAGCTGACCGCAAGCAGGTAAAATGGAAAAAAATATTGATCGGCCGAGAAGGCCTGGCCGGAATTGAAGGGAAGGAGGATGGCGGTAGCAAAAAACCATACCGCCAACAACAACAAAGCGTCGTATACCACAGCGCCTATTCTACGCAAAAAGCCCGGCGCCAAAACTTGTTCGGCAGCGGGCTTTTTAGATGTTTCTTTTTCGAACGTCTGCAATTATTTGCGGAATAATTCGAGTTTTTGCCCCATATACATACTCATAGCGACTAGCGCGCCCACCATCACCACCGAAAAGAAAAACGGCGGTCTATGGAAAAGCAGTATGGCAAAGTCAGTTACAAATAAACTGGTAAATAAAGGCTGGTCAACAAAACCGATCAAAATTTTCTTAAACATTTCCCCTCGCTCCTAAATATTTGCCGATCGCACCAAGCAAAATGATGAACCCACTTAATTTTTCAGTGCCATCAGACCATGACACAACCAACCTGCTGATTCTACTATATTGTCACACAATGTAAAAGATGAAGCTGGATTGAGCACTGATCTTGCCCAGTGTTATCATAAAGCCCTAAACGGCCTGACTTTGTGGCTCACGCGCATAACAAACAGGGATTAAAAATTATCTACAGGGTTATTGTCATTTTTAAATTCTTCAAAAAAATTTTTTCGGCGAATGAATCAGCCGTAAGCGAAATAGGCGCCGGACAGGAAAGCCAGGCAAGAATCTATCCCCGCTCGGAACATTGCATCTCGCGCGCCCAAATCAGCGAAAACGCATTAAAGGTATTGCAACGTCTGAAAAGAGCCGACTATGAAGCCTACTTGGTCGGCGGATGCGTCAGGGATTTATTGCTGGGCCGCGAGCCTAAGGATTTTGATGTCGCTACCAATGCCAGCCCCGAGCAAGTCAAACAAGTGTTTAGAAACTGTCGCATTATTGGCCGTCGATTTCGGTTGGCGCATGTATTCTTTGGCCGGGAAATTATTGAAGTCGCCACATTTCGCGGCTCGGAAACGGCGGAGTCCGACCAGCAGGTCGTGCACGAAGACGGTCGTTTGTTGCGCGACAACGTGTTCGGCACCCTGGAAGAAGACGTTTGGCGCCGTGACTTTACCGTTAACGCACTGTATTACAACATCCGCGATTTTTCCGTGGTGGATTACACCGGCGGCATGCAAGACCATGCCAATGCCGTGTTGCGCCTAATTGGCGATCCTGGCGTGCGTTATCGGGAAGATCCGGTAAGAATGCTGCGGGCAATCCGTTTTGCCGTCAAGCTGGGTTTCACCCTACACCCGGATACCGAACAACCGATTCATACCCAGGCAGAGCTACTAAAAAGCATTCCCGCCGCGCGTCTTTACGATGAAGCATTAAAGCTGTTCTTGGCCGGCTATGGCGTGCAAACTTTTGAAATGCTCAGACACTACGGCTTATTCGCCATGCTGTTTCCCGCCACGGATAAATGCCTGGAAACTCAGGACCAAGATTTCCCGCGCCTGTTTTTGATCAGAGCCCTGGAAAACTCCGACTCCCGCTTTGCCGACGGCAAAAGTCTGACGCCTTATTTTTTGCTGGCCGCTTTGCTATGGGAACCGTTGCAACTGGCCGCCGAGAAACGCATTCAGCAAGGCGAGCACGAAACCATCGCCTACCAAAACGCAGCTAATGAAGTATTAAGCCGACAAATCAAAATTACCGCCATGCCTCGCCACATTACCCAATCGATGCGTGATGTATGGTTCTTACAAAATAAATTCTCCAAAACCTTTGGCGCCAGACCTTATCGTTTACTCGAACAGCCGAAATTTCGGGCCGCCTACGATTTCCTGCAATTGCGGTCGGAGACCGGTGGCGCCGATCCGCAACTGGTCGACTGGTGGACACGCTTCCAGGCGGCCGACGAAGACTTGCGCAGAAAAATGACAGCACCGCCCAAAGGTAGCGCAACCAAATCCAAGGGCAAACCCCGTCGCTACCGTAGTCGAAACAAACCGGATACCCCGCAATGAGCCAGGCTTCGAATTGGCATGAGGCCTATATTGGCCTGGGCAGCAATCTTGACGCCCCTTTACAACAGGTGCGTACGGCGGCTCGGGAAATCAGCGCCTTACCCGGCATTCGAGAGCCAAGACTTTCTCCGCTTTATAGCAGCTTCCCGGTTGGCCCCCAGGATCAGCCCGACTATATCAACGCGGTGATGCAAATTCGCACCGACCGATCGCCCCTGGAGCTACTAAGGCAATTGCAAGCCATCGAAAATCAACACGGCCGCTTGCGCTCGACTCGCTGGGGTGCCAGAACACTGGATCTCGATCTTTTACTCTATGACGACCTCATCTTAAACGAACCCGATCTGATTGTGCCTCACCCGGAACTGGCGAATCGCTCCTTTGTTTTATACCCACTGGCCGATATTGCTCCCGCCGATTTGCGGATTGCCGGTAAGGGCAGCCTGACCAACCTGCTTGCCAATTGTGCCGCGAACGGCATACACAGGATAGAGTGATGACACTGTATGCGGACGCCCCGAAAACCCTTTCGATTACCGACTTGCGCGCCATGAAGCAAGCCGGCGAAAAAATCGCCAGTCTCACCGCCTATGACGCCAGCTTTTCCGCTTTACTGGATCTGGCGGGTATCGACGTCATTTTGGTGGGTGATTCCTTGGGCATGGTGGTGCAGGGCCACAACAGCACCCTTCCTGTTACCATCCATGACATGGTGTATCACAGCCGTTGCGTCACTAGCGTTAGAAAACGGGCCTTTGTTGTTGCGGACATGCCTTTTGCCAGTTATGCCACGCCAGCACATGCCTTGAAGAATGCCGCTCAACTGATGCAAGCCGGTGGCGCGCAAATGGTCAAATTGGAAGGCGCTAAAATCGATGTGATTGAATTTTTGGTGGAACAGGGCATCCCGGTCTGCGGCCATCTAGGTTTATTACCGCAATCAGTCAATCGTATCGGCGGTTACAAAGTACAGGGACGGGAACCGACGCAGGCGCAAAAAATATTGGAAGACGCTTTGGCCATTGAACATGCCGGCGCCGGTCTGCTAGTTGTAGAATGCGTTCCGGCTTTACTGGCCGCGGAAATTACCAAAAACCTGACGATCCCGGTTATTGGTATCGGTGCCGGATCGGCCTGCGACGGCCAAGTACTCGTGCTATACGATATGCTGAACATCACCGCCGGCAATCGCCCGCGGTTTTCCAAAAACTTTATGGCCGATGCCGACAGCATTGAAGATGCAGTCAGACGCTATCATCATGCCGTAAAAAGCAACCAATTCCCAGCGACCGAACATACTTACTGATTCGATGCAGATAGTCCGCAGCATAAAAGATTTAAGGTTCGCGATCACGGCGTGGCGGCAAAACGGGCAGCGTGTCGCGTTCGTACCCACCATGGGTAATCTGC
Source organism: Methylomonas sp. (assembly GCF_023228165.1). Lineage (GTDB taxonomy): Bacteria > Pseudomonadota > Gammaproteobacteria > Methylococcales > Methylomonadaceae > Methylomonas. The sequence continues at coordinate 13,063 of NZ_JALOBS010000038.1, forward strand.
ATGCCGGTCATATCCAGCTGGTAAAAACAGCCCAACAACAGGCTGACCGGGTCGTCGTCAGCATATTTGTCAATCCGGCCCAGTTCGGCCCCAACGAAGACTTTGCCAGTTACCCGCGCACCGAGCAACCGGATCAAGCAAAATTGGCCGATTGCGGTACCGACTTGCTTTTCCTGCCCAGTGTTGTGGAAATGTACCCGACACCGCTACAAACTCAGGTCTCGGTAAAGGGACTGTCCACGCTGCACTGCGGAGCCAGCCGACCCGGGCATTTCGACGGCGTGGCGATTGTAGTCTGCAAATTACTGAACATGGTACAGCCGGATTTATTGCTGCTGGGCGAGAAGGATTTCCAGCAATTGGCGGTGATTCGCACCATGGTCGCCGACCTGAACATTCCGGTTACCATTCAGGGCGTGCCGACGGTGAGAGAGGCCGACGGTTTGGCAATGAGCTCGCGCAACAGCTACCTGACCACACCGGAAAGGCAACACGCCCCGCTGCTGTATCGGGCGCTATGCGCAACCCGAGACGCGGTTTTGTCGGGCTCAACCGATTATCAATCCGCCATAGACCGGCAAACAAAAATCCTACAGGATGCAGGCTTTTTATTGGATTATTTTCGAATTTGCCGCAGCGCGGATTTATTGCCGGCCACGGAAAACGACGCGGAATTGGTCATTCTGATCGCGGCCAAACTGGGTAAAACCCGCTTGATCGACAATATATATTTCACTCGCGGCAATTGGGCCCGAGCGAAATCCGAAGCGGCTGTAACGGGCGCTTAAATTTGATAGCCTGCTTCGTTTCGGGCATAATTTGCAATCCCTTGGTATATTACGAAGTTCACTATGCACATAAACATGCTAAAAGCCAAGTTACACCGGGCGCGTGTAACGCATTCCGAACTCGACTATGAGGGTTCGTGTGCCATTGACGGCAAAATACTCGATTTTTCAGGGATTCGGGAATACGAGCAAATTCACATCTACAACATCAACAATGGCCAACGTTTCACCACCTATGCGATTAGGGCGGAAGAGGGCTCCGGGGTATTCTCCATCAACGGTGCCGCGGCACGTTTAGCGTGTCCGGGTGACTTGATCATCGTGGCGGCTTTTGCCAGCCTGGATGAAAAGGAATTGAAAAATTATCACCCCACCCTGGTTTACTTTGACGGCAACAACAAAATCAGCCATTCCAGCCACTCCATCCCGGTTCAGGCCGCTTGATCGACTAGCAACCGCCGCGGACCGCGGCGGTTGACCTTTCCTAATTACGCTTCAGACACATCGATTTCACTGACTTTTTCGGTCAGCGTGATACTTTGCTCGATATTCACCAAAACCTTTTGCAAGCCAATCCGTTTACTGCTGTTAATGACCAAAGGCGATTTAATCGAACCTTTGATGGTGGGCTTACCGGCTCCGTCCCCCTCTTCCTTATGCAACACGAGCAGAATCACCAGCTCATCGCTATTATCGGCCTGCAATAACTTTTGCTCATCGTCGCTCAAAACAAAATTGTAATTGATATTGAAATGCGCAGGACTCGCTACTGACAGCGTCAATTCGTCGCTATCTACCCCTTGCAACCAAAACACAATCTCACTGCCTTCCTGATGAAAAAGTTTAAAGCGAGTTTGATCCTCAAAACCGGGAATCCCTTTGGGAAAAGTAATGATGGTATCGGGATTAACTTGTTGATCGCCTAGCAGCTTAGATTGAATATCCATAATATCGCCCGTGTTTGTTTTTTTAAGAAGAATTACGTTTAAATATAGGCCAATTTATAGCATGGAACAGGGTATTTGCAATTATTAACCTAACATAGCACCTGACTCACAAAAGCAAATTCACTTGTCATTCAAAACTTAACCGCCTAAAATTGCCGTCCCTCTTTCAGGTGCCCGGATCAGTACGTTGATCCGGCTTAAACAGGAAGTCGGTGCCGCGCTTTATCAAAGCCGCCATGCCGACGCTGCCCCCGCAACGGTAGATAAGTAAAAGAACTGCGTGAACGCCACTGTGCATTGCATGGGAAGGCCGCGGTTCAGGCCACAAAGCCACTTATAAGCCCGGAGACTGGCCGGAAAGATCATTCGAGACAGCGGAGGGCTGTTGACGAAATGGTCGCAGCCTGTCTTCGCCTTTTTCGTTTGCGGTTTTTTCCTCTGTCCTTTATTTACCCGGATGCGCGGTGGGCGCAGAGGACAACATGCAAAAAATCTTATTCGGTTCAATAATGCTGGCCGGCGCCAGCACCTCTTTAATTTTTTCGACGAATGCATACAGCGAGGACATCAACCTGCCAGAAACCGTGGTCACGGCAACCCGCACGGAAACCGCCCGCCATGAATTGGCAACCGCCACCACGGTCTTCACCCGCGAAGACATCGAAAAACGTCAAGTCAGAACCCTGCCGGAATTATTAAAAACCGCCCCCGGCATCGATATGACCGAACAAGGCGGTTACGGCAAGAACACCAGTATCTTCATGCGCGGCACCAATTCGGACCATATTCTGGTATTGATAGACGGCATCAAAGCCGGCTCGGTGACTTCCGGTTCGGCGGCATTCCAATTCATCCCCATAGATCAAATCGAGCGGGTCGAAATTATTCGCGGCCCGCAATCCAGCCTATACGGCTCAGAAGCCATCGGCGGGGTGATTCAAATTTTCACCCGTAAGGGCACGCAAACCGACAAACCCAGCGTCACCCTGGAAACCGGCGCGGGCTCGTTCGACACATTTACCACATCCGGCACCGTGAGCGGTAAATGGCAAAATAGCTGGTACACCCTGGGCGCTTCGCATATGAATAGCCAGGGCATCGATGCCCGACAACCCACAACAGGGTTCTTTGCTATCAATGAACCCGACAGAGACGGCTATTACAATACCGGCATTAATGCTCGAGCCGGCCATCGCTTCGACAACAACTCGGAAATCGAGGCGTTTTTTATGCGCTCGTTCGGCAAAACCGAATTTGACGGCACACCGAATAAAACCGATTTCGTCAATCAGGTAGTGGGCAGCACGGCCAGCTTCGACATTCTGGATAACTGGCGCTCTACTTTGCGGTTCGGTCAAACCCAGGATGATGGCGATAGCTTTCACCCCAACGGCAGCTTTTTTAGCCGCTTTAACACCAGTCGCTGGAACGCTACCTGGCTGAATAATATTACGATAAACCCTAATCATCGGGTCACTTTGGGCACCGACTACCGGGTCGACGAAGTACAAAGCTCAACCCGCTACTACGAAACCTCTCGTTACGATGTCGGTGTTTTCGGCGAATTGCACAGCAGCCTGTTTGACGACCATTTCCTGAACGCCTCCTTGCGCTGGGACGATAACCAAGCCTTCGGCGAAAGCGTCACCGGCAATTTCGGCTGGCGTTATAACTGGGATTACGGCCTCAGCGCCTTCGCCAGCTTCGGCAACGCCTTCAAGGCACCCACCTTCAACCAGCTGTATTTTCCGAATTACGGCAACCCGAATTTGAAGGCTGAACAATCCACCAGCTTCGAAGCCGGTATTGCCGGCAACCATGAAATAGCCAGCTGGGAGCTGCGGGCCTACCATACCAACATCGACAATTTGATCGCGATTTTCCCGGTGGAAAATGTCGATAAAGCCCAAATCGACGGCATAGAAGGCGAACTCTCGACTCGGATCCTTGGCTGGAACAACAGTTTGAATATGGCCTTGCTGAGCCCTAGGGATAGGGTTACCAACCTGAATTTGGCGCGCCGATCCTCGCAGACGCTTTCATATGATTTGTCCCGTTCCTTCGACGCGGTCGATGTCGGCGCTCATGTCATCGCCCAAGGCAGCCGCTTCGATGACCGTGCCAATCTCACCAAGGTCAGTGGCTTCGTCACCGTCGACCTGCGCACCGCCTACCACATCAACAAAAACTGGATGCTCAGCGCTAAATTAAACAATCTACTGGATAAACAGTATCAAACCGTCGATACTTACAACAATTTCGGCCGAAACTTCTTTTTTACCATTCATTACAACAATTGATTCTTGGGAGACACTCATGAGCTTACCCACACTAACCGTAAAACCCGGCGCAGTTGCCCTGATGGCCCTGATGGCCGCCACCCGTTTCCATCATTTCGGCACACCCTTCGCGTTGCCGGATGCTTCCTTGGCCATCTTTTTCCTGGCCGGCCTGTGGCTGGGCGGCCGTTATTTATTCGCTACTTTGCTGATAGAAGCCGGCCTGATCGATTATCTGGCCATCACCAAACTAGGCGTCAGCGATTTTTGCGTCTCGCAAGCCTATCTGTTTTTGATTCCGACTTATGCCGCCATGTGGCTGGGTGGTAAATGGTGCCGCCAGTTTACAAGATTGGCGCCTGCCGCACTGGCCAAACAATTTGCGGCATTAGTCGTAGCCACCTCGTCAGCCTTCCTGGTTTCCAACGGCAGCTTTTACCTGCTGTCCGGTCGCTATCCCGAAGGCAACTGGGCTCAATTCGTCGAGCGCTTCGCCATGTATTACCCACCTTATATGAGCTCCACGCTGGTCTATGGTGTAGTCATTTTCGCGGCAGTTAGCGCCATCAAACACATGATCGCTCAACGAGCCTCTCATCAAACCGCTTAAACATCCATGGGAGGGCAGATATTGCCCTCCCACTTCTCTTGCATGACACTCACATTAACCCTGCTCTGCGCCGTTGCTCTCGATTATTGGCTAGGCGAACCACGTAACGCCTATCATCCTTTGGTTGCTTTCGGCCGCTGGGCTGCGTGGCTTGAAAGGGTTTTCCGTAAACCGCAATATTCGCCGCAAGGTCAAAAAGCACTGGGCATGATGGCCTGGCTTTGCGCTATGTCTCCGTGCCTATTCTTTCTGCTCTACCTAACCCTGCCGCCCAACCAGCAAACTATTTTTAGTATCGCCGTCCTGTATTTTTGTATCAGCGCCCGCAGCCTGCGGCAACATGCCCATGCCGTTCACCAGGCATTGACCGCCGATGATTTATTAGCGGCCCGGCTACAAGTCGGCAAGATCGTCAGCCGGCAAACAGCAGACATGACCATGGATGATGTAAGACGAGCAACCGTCGAATCGGTATTGGAAAACGGCGCCGACGCCGTGTTTGCGCCGCTGTTCTGGTTTGTGTTGCTGGGACCGTTCGGCGCCCTGTTGTATCGATTTTGCAATACCTTGGATGCGATGTGGGGTTATAAAACTCCGCGTTATCGGCATTTCGGTTGGACAGCGGCCCGTTTCGACGACCTGTTAAACTGGATTCCCGCCCGTTTGACCGCTCTAAGTTATGCCGCTATCGGCAATTCCCGCCAAGCTATTGATGCCTGGCAAAACCAGGCGCATTTACTCGACAGCCCCAATGCCGGTCCGGTGATGACGGCGGGTGCGGGCGCATTAAATCTACAACTGGGCGGCCCGGCCTGCTACCACGGACAACTAAAACAAAAACCCTGGTTCGGCGGCAATCAGACACCCACGGACGCCGATATCCAACTTGCCACAGGCTTGATTTATCACACCCTGGGGTTATGGCTTTTACTCATTGGCTTGGGAGAAAGCCTTGCTTGAACATGGCGGGCGTTTACGCCAGGCTGCCGGCCGTTACGGGATACCCTTGTCCGACTGGCTAGATTTATCCACCGGCATCAACCCCCACGGCTGGCCGGTACCGGCCATACCCGCCGCCTGCTGGCAACGGCTGCCGGAGGACGACGATGGCTTGCTGATAGCCGCCCGCGCCTATTATCAAAACGATGCCATACTGGCGGTGGCCGGTTCCCAGGCGGCCATTCAAACCTTACCGTTATTACGGCCCGCCTGCCGGATCGGCGTGTTGCATCCGGCTTACGCCGAGCATGCCGCCGGCTGGCAAAAAGCCGGACACCAGCTGCGGATTGTCGAAGCAGACAATCTGGACCGGCAATTGAATGACCTGGATGTGCTAATCATCATCAACCCCAACAATCCCACCGGTAAACTTTGGCGTCCCGAGCGATTGCTGGCATGGCATACTCATCTTAGCCGACGCGGCGGCTGGTTGATCGTCGATGAAGCGTTTATGGACGGCATACCGGAATACAGTCTGACCAGCATGCCGGTCCGCCCGGGTTTGATTCTGTTACGCTCGATAGGCAAATTTTTCGGCCTGGCGGGGATTCGCTGCGGTTTTGTAATAGCCGAACAAACCGTGCTGGCGCTGCTGGCGGAACTTCTGGGGCCCTGGACTATCAGCCATCCGGGCCGTTTCGTCGCGGCACAAGCGCTGGCCGATCGCGACTGGCGACAACAAACGGCCGCCCTGTTGCAACAACAGGGCGGCCGTTTGCGCAAATTGCTGATAAAAAGCGGCTGGCCGCCTCAAGGCGGGTGCCACTTGTTTCAATGGCTAAAAACCGATGATGCCGCTGAATTACATACATTACTGGCTGAACAAGGCATATTGACTCGCCTGTTCCACAACCCGGCCAGTCTGCGAATTGGCTTACCTGCCAGCGAAACCGGCTGGCATCGCTTATCGGCAGCGTTATCCCAGCCGGTGATCAAGTCGCTAAAAAAACCTGCCCTGGCAAGCACCTGAGCGGGCGGAAGCCGTCAATCGGCCTGCTCGTCATCAACCGGGACAGCCAATGTTTCCTGCTCCTTGCGGATCAGCCAATCCAGCATCAGCGCATAGCTGGTGGCCAGCAAAGTCGGCCCGATGAAAACACCGATAAAACCGAAGGCCAATAAGCCACCGAAAATTCCAAACAGAATCAACACAAACGGCAGTTCCACTTCCCGGCTGATCAAAATGGGCCGCAACCAATTGTCTATGGTGCCCACCAACAGCAAAAACCACAGGGCAATAAAAATAGCCCAACCGGTTTCGCCTTCCATCAGCAACCAGATGGAAATCGGCAGCCAGACCAGAGTGCCCGCGGCCGGAATGATCATCAAAAAGAACGCCACCACACCCAACACAAACGCATAAGGCACACCGGCAATCACGAAACCCAATATCGACACCAAGGCCTGCGCCAGTGCCGTGCCGAGTATGCCATACACCACGGCCCGCAAACTGGTACGAACAATATGCAGAATGCGTTGGGTTTGCTCGCCCGCCAATCGTTCGACCACGCTGATGGCGTGTTCAGCGACACGCTCACCATCGCGATAAAAGAAAAACAGCACCAGTATGCTCAACCCCATGTGCATCAGCTCGCCCGCCAAACTGATGCTTTGCTTTAAAATCCAGCTACTGACGCTTAAGGCATACTGGCGGGCCATATTAATAACCCGTCCCGAATCTTCACCAAAACTTTTCCAGGATTCGACGACGCTTTCAGCAACCCAAGGCAGGTTTTTTAGCCAGTCCGGCGGTGGCGGCCAGGTGTGGGAATTATCCCCCAGCCAACGCAACACCCGGTTGATGTCGTCGGTAAAGTTGAGTGCGGCAGCCACGAAAGGGGTCAGCACCAACAGTCCTATCGGCAATACCATGCAAATCGCCGCCCAATCGCGACTCAAACGCCAATCCCTCAGCCCAGCATACAGCGGCCAAGTGACATAACACAAAATTGCCGCCCAAAGCAGATCGAATATGAACGGTTGCAGCACCTGATAACAAGCAAACAACAGTACGCAAAGCGCGGCAAAACTGGCGATTCTTTCGTAACGGGTAATGGCTGGGCTCATAGGTTTCCCCGCGGGGTGGTCTCGACAAACTTCGACCCCCATGATACGACAAGTTCGCGCCTCCTTAATCTGGTCGACGCTTGTAAGCCGCCAACGGCAATGACCCGCAACGGCTTATTCGAACTCCAATCCGGCATTTTCCCAGGCGTGCGTACCGCCATCAAGATTGAATAAATTATCGTAACCCAAGGCATGCAACGACCTTGCCGCCGCATTGCCCATCGGTCCACCCTCGCAATACAAGTAAATCGGCGTATTTTTGTCCGCCGGCAGTTTGTCCTGATTCGCCTCGATTTGGTTATATGGAATCACCAAATCGGTACCCTTGATGTGCTTTTGTTCCGGCGTATGCACATCGATTAACAGTACATCCTGATTTTGCAAAATATTATGCAATTCAGTTGCCGATACCATCTGTAAATAGCCGGGCTGTTGAAATTGGCAGCCGGCCGCGGCCAGAACCAACACCAAAATGGGATAGTATTTTTTCATGTCTAAAATCTCCGAATTCAATTGCTACCGATACACACAATGCCTGAATAAGGGTTTGCTTGTAAATAAATAACCGACCAACAGGCGACAGCTGGTTTGGCTAGACGCTACCATTAATGGAGTACAAACCTAGGTTTGTACTCCGAGAAACTGCTCAAAACCCCTAAGACAAGCCCGCCGCTGCACCGCCCCGATACGCATCGCCAGTCCCCAACAAAGCGGCGATCAAGTTTTTCTGCACTTCCGAGCTGCCGGAAAATAGTCGTCCAGCCAGCGCATCTTGCACCAATTCGGCCATCGTATTTCCCGGCTCCAGTCCTGCAGCACCCATGATTTGCACCGCATCCAGACTGGATTGCAAAAAAGCCTCGGCGGCATACAGCTTGGTTTGCGCCGACGCCATGGTCAGCCTTTGCCCCGCATCGCAAAGCCGGGCGCATTCGTTAAGCCACAATTCGATAGTATCCAGCCGTAGCTTCATATCGGCAATCCGATGACTAATGGCTTGATGTTTACCGAGATGCACGCCGCCGGAGCGCCTGTCCCGGCTATGTCGCACCACCTCATCCAACTGCCATTGCATGATGCCGGCGATACCGGCAAATACAAAGGCTCGCTCGTATTCCAGAGCCTTTTGTATCATCTGCGCCCCGGCGCCAGCCTTGCCTAGCAGCCTGTCGGTATCAATTTTACAGTCTGCCAAAATCACGCTACCGGTCACGCTACCTCGGCAAGCATGCAAACTGCCGACATTGCTGAATGTACAACCCTGATCCTGGCTCGAAACCAGAAAAGCCGTGATCTTGCCGTCCAGTTTGGCATACACCACCAACCAGTCAGCCAGCGGCACATTGGTGATGTAGCGTTTTTCGCCGGTTAAGATGAAACCTTGCTCAGTGCGCTCGGCATGGCTAGTCATCGCTTGCACATCGGAACCACAGCTGGGCTCGGTGATGGCATGCCCTCCCAGCCAGTCGCCGGAAATCAGCTTGGGTAAAAACTGTTGTTTTTGTGTGTCGGTGCCATACAGCAAAACCGGGAAAACAGTACCCCACAAATGCGCATTGACCATCAACAGCAAACCCGGATCGCGGCCGGCCTTACCCAGCTGGCGATGGGTTTGGCACAAGGCGGCAAACCCATCGCCAAAACCGCCGAAGTCTTTGGGTAGTGCATTGCGCAAAGCGCCTTGTGCCGCGATCGTGCAGAAACGAGAGAGGATTTGCGCTTGGTCCCTTGGGTCGACATAAGGCGATAGTTCTGAAAATTCGGGGGGAGTATTCATGGTTTTGTTTGTAGCTACGATTAGCGATAGCGTAATCGTACGCAAGAAGTTGTTCAACATTCCTCCGATTACATTTTCGCTAATCGGCGGTACGCAGACGACAATACGCCGGTTCTTGCGTATTGCCGAGCGGCGAATATTCCTTAAGGGTTATAACACGAGTAAATGTGCTTTTTTATTCCTCAGCGATTGACGTCCTTTTTGTGGTTACCACGCTCCGCACCTTCAAGGGCATAAATGGGAACACTTCCCCAGATGATCCAGTATCCTTTGCCATAAGTCTAACCCAGGCAATCTATTCTGTCCCGCGCTTCATGGGTTCGTCAGGTAGGTCACGTTGCCGCGATAGCGGTTACCTGACAATGCAAGGCAAAAGACCGCATTCGTCACGGAACGCCGCCCCCCCTTTAGCGCATTAAAAACTGTCGAAAAATTTTACACCTTGCTATTTTATTTTTACTTTAATTCTGTAAACAATTGTAATAAAGGTAGTATTTCTTACGGCACTTAAATTGCTAATACTATCTGGGCGTAATAATTGTCAGTCTAATCATTCACTCAACTCCGCTTCGTTGACTGATTGAACAATACCCAGACATGTAATCCCGTTAGCTGTTGCGTGATATTTCGAACCCATACGCCTCGGTTTAACCAAGGAATTGTTATCGCACATCCCTGACTGACGAACCGGCGAACTTCGGTGATATAACCGTCACGTAAAATAGTAAATAATTTAAGAGGATTAAGTGATGTACAAAAAAATAGCCTTAAATGTAGGCTTGGCTGTAATGCTATCTCAGTCTGCAATTGCCGCTGTAAAAAGCACCTCAACGACCCTAGCAGCTACTAACGGAAGTGTTGATGGTGGAAATGGGAATTTTTTCACTACGTCCGTAACCGGACTGGATCAATTTAATGCCGCATTGGGAACATTAACCGGCGTCAGCTTTACAGTTGAGAACGCCTATAACGTTAATGGTTCAATATACAATGTATTTGTCAATGATGATTCGCTTGATCATGAAATCGCTGCAAATATTAGCTTTCAAATTTCATTGAGCAAGGTTTCCGGTAACAGTGGGTATTTCTTTGCTACCGGAGTAGACTCCATTCAAATCTCCTGCAGTGATAGCGGCCAGGATGCTTGTACTGATTTCACCTCTGAATCAATCAGTAACGCCTATTCAAGTACTGAAGACGGTACTAACAAACTGCAGACGAATAACTTATTCAACGACTTTATTGGTACGGGACAGGTCGAGAACCTAGAACTTGCATTCGTTCATTTTTCTGATTTTCAATTTGAAATTTTATCCGCTAACAACCTAGATACATTTGATGCCGCAGCCCTACTTGAATTTGAAATGGGCCCGACATTAATAAAAATAGACTATACCTACACCCCCGTACCATTACCGGGTGCCGCATGGCTTTTTGGCTCTGCTATCATTGGCTTAATCGGCTATCGTTTACCAAAACGCAATTCCGGCTTCACTTTTTAACACCAGTCGCATTCGTCAGGGAACGCTGCGCGTCCCCTGACCTACCCATTTAAATTTCCAGCAGCTCTTTCAACTGCTGATAATCCAGCTTGCCGTTAGGTAACCGGTGCAAGGCGGCCGTTACCTGATAACGACTGGGCTGCATATAGGGCGGTAATTGCCGGCTCAGAACCTTACGTATCTCGGTGAGTTCCATTTCCGGCTCCAGCACCATAAATAAGGCGGGCCGCTGACCGGCGGTCGGGTCATCGACACCCAGCACCGCGCATTCCCGCACCCCGTCAATGGCATTAACCACCGCTTCGATTTCCGCCGGCTCGACCCGATAGCCGGAACATTTCAACATTCGCCCCAAGCGACCATGGAAACGGTATTCGCCACGGTCGATGCTAACGCGGTCGCCGGTGGCGTACCAGCCTTGTTCATTTAATAACGACGCTAACCGCCCCTTACGCCAATATCCACTGGCTACGGTGGAGCCGCGTACCCACAGCTCGCCGCTTTCGGCATCGATATGCAATTCGCAACCGGCGGCGGGCTGGCCGATGGGTATATTTTGGTCGGCTTGTAACTGTTCGCGCCGCACCAGCCAATAGCAGCAGACGTTGGTTTCGGTGGGGCCGAAGAAATTGTATAACGCCGTGTTCGGCAAGACGTCGGCCAGATCGATCAAGGCCGAGGTGGGGAACACCTCGCCGGCGAAGATCAAAAAGCGCAGCGACTCCAGCGGCGTTTGGGCCAGATTGCCTTTGTAAGCCAGAAATGCCAATAGCGATGGTACGGTGTACCAGCCGCTAATAGCCTGCTCGCCGAGCCAGGCGCTCAAGCGGGCCGGAGCCAGGGCTAATTTTGCCGGCAAGAAATGCAGACTGGCACCCGCGCCTAACACCGCGTACAGATCGAAAGTGGACAGATCGAAAAACAATGGCGCACTGCTGGCTATACGGTCTTGGGGCGTTAACGCCAGCAAACCGGCCGCCCACCCTGCAAACGCCGCAATCGCCGCATGACTCAACGCCACCCCGCGCGGCCGGCCGGTGGAACCCGATGTATACAATATGGCCGCCAATCCGGTGAGTGAAGTCGCTACCGGCTTGGGTTGAATTCTTGGGCTGTCGGCAATGTTCAACCATAATTCCGCATCCAGCCAGATTGGCACATCGCCCAAGCCCAATACCGCTTTGACCTGGGCATCGCTAACGATAAACACCAACCGCGAACTAGGATTTTTTAAGTCCAGCGGCACATAACAGGCCCCGGCGAGTAATGCACCGAACACGGCAATCACGGCATCCACGCCTCTATCCAGATGAATAGCCACCGGCTGGCCGGGTTGTACGCCGTGCGCTTGCAAAGCCGCGGCCACAGCCTGCGCGCGACTCAACAACTCGGCGTAGCTAAGCTGCCTAGCATTTTCCGCCAGTGCCACTCCGCCGGGCTGTTGCCGGCATTGCTGTAAAAAGCCGTCCAGCAGCATCCGTCAGCCTGGGTCGCTTTCCAGCAATTCGGCATCCATGCGGGTTATCACCGCCTCCAGCCACGCTTCATCGATGGCCGGCGATAAATAATTGTAAGACAGGGTCAAGCGGCCGTTGACTTGTCCGATCAACATCGCCAAGCCGGGCGGCAGCGTCATCCAGCACATCATGGACATATCAGTGACCGGCACGCCGAGAAAACCGTTTTTGGCCCAGGATAAATCGCCCACATCGGAAAACCACAGCGAGCTCAATTCGCCGCCGCTGTGCTGTTTGCGCAAAAATTTCGCGTACTTGGCCGGTTCCAGCCATTGCCCCAGCCACATCAAGGGCAGATAGGCAAAATCCAGCTCTTCCCGCACCACCTGCCTATGTTCCGCCAACAAATGCTCGAACAAGGCTTTTCTATCCCGTACCTGCTCGCGGGTGGCGCGGGCGAACAGACAGCCGACATGATTGCCGAATACCGGGGTCGGCGCATTCTGCCGGCGCAGATTAAAGGCGTATGGAATGCAATAGCCGGCTTTGGCGGCCGGCGGCCCGACCAGTTCCATGGCCCGCATGAAACAACCCAAATAATATAAGGTGCGGCCGGCCATGCCGGTGTGCTGTTGCGCCAGCTTGGCGATGCGTTTGGACTGCTCGTTATCGTAACAACGCACTTTTAAACCCAGCGTTTGCGGACCGTGCTCAAGCTGGGTAGGCAGGCAACTGTCCAGGCTGTTGGCTTGGTTATTGTGGCGCTTGGCTTTTAACAACAGCCACAGCTTTTTCCATAAGCTCCATTGCGCCAATTTGGCCCCTATCAGCGAGGCCGATTCCTTAAAACTGTCGGGGCGCTCCGAGCCCAAAAAATCCAGCAGAATTTTCGCCCCCCGCGCATCCAGCAAGGGATGATTCCAATTCAGCAGCAAGATACCGCCGCTGTTATGAGCGATCCAATGTAAGGTCAACGGCAGGGTTTCCGGGCGATTGAAAATCCGCAACTGAATGCGTTGTGACTCCGCGGCAGCGTCGACAGTGGCTTCGCATTGATGGCGTTCCAGCAGGATGCGCTGCCCGGTCGGCAACCAAGCATGGCGTTTGCCTAACCGCTCGATGCGGGCCGAGGCAACAGGGAAGCGTTCCACCAATAAATCCAGGCGTTGCTGCAGCTGCGCCAGATCGGGTTCCGCGGCCAAATGCAAGGCAAACCCGCAGTATCCGCCGGGCATGCCGGCCTCGCGAATTTCCTGATCCAGCACATAGGTAAAATAGTCGGCCGGATTAAAAAATAGCGGTGCGGGCTGACTCATAGGTTTTGCGGTGCCTGTTTGATCCAGTTTTCCAGCGCATTCAGGCTTTGCACGTTGTCGGGTTCGATTTCGGTGTCCGGCAAGGTCACGCCGAATTCCTTCTCGGCGAACATGATCAAACGCATGATGCCCATGCTGTCCAGACCGGCTTCCAGCAAATCGTCGCCGTCGCCGAATGCGGCCGGATCTTCATGGTAAATCAGCTCGGAGAAAATAAATGCTTTGAGTTTTTCCTTCATGGGCTTGAATAGTCGAAGTGAATAAAATATCAGCCGGGCCGGTTGATAAGGCCTATTTAGAGGACGAATCCCGCACGGCAAACCCCCAACGCGGCACTTGCCGGCAATAATCCGCGTAAGCCGTACCAAAACGTTTCCTGAGTGCCGGCTCTTCATAAAACACCACAAACGTTTGAAAAACCAGCGCGATCGAGCCGACATAAATCCACAAGCCGGCATGCGGAAACAATAGGCATTCGGCCAGCAATAACAGCAACACCCCCTGGTACATCGGGTTACGACTGCGGCGATATAGCCCGCTTATCACCAGGTGTTTGGGCGGGTCTATGGGCGCCGGGGTACCCAGACCGTCCACCGCAAAATCCCAGGCGCAACGCAGATAAATCGCCAGGCCAACCAGAATAAAAACCCCGGCCGGCAGCGCCAGCAGCAGACTGGCTATATGCAAGCCGGTGGCGGACCCTAAAACCATGGAATAGGGAAAATAAAGAATCACTGTCCCCGGGATCAATAAAGTGAACAGTAAAACTTTTAAGCCTAGGAATAATCGCACGTCGGAATGATTCTGAATTGAAGGGTTAGGGTAACGCAGGTCGCAAGCAATTTTGGCACTCATTGCCCGGCAATCCAAGTGTTTTTGGTGCTTATCTGAATTTTGTGTAGAATCTCGGCTTTATAAATGGAATGTCACCTACCATGTCAGACGACTTGATCGGCCAATTGAAAACCATGCTCATCGAGGGCCTGCGCCTAGAAGATATCGTTCCGGACGACCTTTCCGCCGATGCGGCCTTGTTCGGCGGCGGTCTGGGCCTGGATTCCATTGATGCGCTGGAAATAGGCGTGATGCTGGACCGCCAATTCGGCGTCAAAATCACCTCCGGCGACGAACGCAACAACCAAATTTTTGCATCCCTGCGCTCACTAGCGGATTTCGTGGCTGAAAATCGCACCCGTTAAGCATGGGAAACGCACTCAAAGCGACGGGCATTACCGGTTTAATTCTTGGTTATCCTTTCCTTAGCGCATATCTGGCCCGACATGGTTTTGCCGGCTTGATTTTAGTGCTGTTCGCCGCACTGACTGTTTGGCGCGGCACCCATATCCAAAAATCCGTCTGGCGATTGGTCACGCTGGCTTTTGCCGTATTGTTATTGGCGGCGGCCTATTTTTCCAATGCTTATGCTATTTGGCTGATACCTTCATTCGTCTATGCCTGGCTAACGGCATTATTCGGACACACTCTGCGTGTGCCTCCATCGATCTGCGAACGCTTGGTACGCCTGCAATTTCCGGAATTCAAACCGGGCATTGCGGAATATCTGCGCGAAGTAACCTGGGTCTGGACGCTGTTTTTTGCCGTCAATGTTCCGGTATGCGCCTTGCTGCCCTTGCTGGCCGGACCGCAAATCTGGTCTCTGTATACCGGCTTGGTGGTCTACCTGTTGATGGGAATACTGGTCATGGCGGAATGGTTATACCGTCACCGGCGCTTCCCCGATCTGGAGATTCCACCCATGCTGGAAACTGCCCGCTATTTTGCGCTACACGGCCATAAAGCCTTCAAGGACATCTGGTCATGAAAAAATACCCGGCCTTGCTATTGTGGCTTGGCATGTCCACGCCTGTTTTTGCCGACGACGCCACGCTGACCGAAGTACTGGCCCGGCTGCGTCAAAGCGGACAGGCAAGCTTCCAATACCAGGAAACCCGCCGGCTGGAGCTAGCCACGTCGCCCTGGCAAGCCAGGGGCGTGATGTTGACGGATGCGGCAGGCAGTCTAGTCAAGCTGCAACTGCAACCCAGCCGGATCATTATGGCGATCAGCGGCGATAGTTTGTACTATTGGGATGCCGCGCAAAATCAGCGCCATAGCCTGCCGATCAGCTATGCCGACGAAGCCGCGGAGCAGATTCTAATCTTTCGCAGCATTTTGCAAGGCCGTACCCAGGAATTTCAGGCCCGCTACGATCTCGCCGCGGATATCCAAGATCAGCACTGGTCATTGCATATGCAACCCAAACCCGATCAAGCCGATGAAAATGCGCCCAGCATCGATATCTCGGGCGACGCCGACCCGGACAAAAGACGGATTTTTATCCGCCAACCCGACGGCGAAACCACCGAATACCGTATCGAAAAAACCACCGATCAGCAGGCGACCGCGTACACCATTCCGCAATTGCTGCAGGAAGCCGGCGGAGAATAGCGGGTGTGTTTCGTTTGGAGAAAGCGCTGGTTTTTGCTGCTACTGCCGATACTTTTAGCCGTCACACTCTGGCAAATACGGGTTGAATCCGATCTCAACGCCTTTTTTACCAATACCGACGATGCCGATTCCAAACTGCTGTCCGGACTATTGCAATCCGGTGAATTATCGCGCCGCTATTTACTGGTGGTGGAAGCAGCCGTTCCGGACCGCACCGACTTATCCAGCCTAGCGTCATTCAGCGGCAAGCTGATCCAACAGCTCGGCAAACTACCGGACGTCGAACAAGTGTGGCCAGCCCATCAGCCACCGCGCGACTGGCTAAACGCCGTGCAGCTTTACGCCCCTTACCACGCCCGCCTCTTCAGTCTGAATCCCGCACAAGACGCCGAGACGCTATTCGCCGTTGATACCTTGCCGCGCCGCGCGGAAGGGTTGAAGCAGGCATTGCTTTCCCCCCAGGGCGGCTTTATCAAAGCCATCGCCAAACAAGACCCATTACTGCTGTCGCTGAACGGCTTCAAAGGCCTACAAAGCCAATTTCAACAAACCCACGACGATGCCGGCGCCTTGATTCTACAAAGCCGGCCGGCCGCGCTGGATTCCGCCGCTCACGGACGACTGCAAGCCGCCATTCGCGCCAGCTTCGATAGTTTGAATCAAACGTCGGGTCAGGCATTTCAGTTATCCATGGCCGGGGTGCCGGTGTTCAGCACGGCCGCGCGCAACGAAATTAGCCGCGACGTTACCTTGGTTTCGACAATCTCCAGCATCAGTGTGGTGTTAGTATTTTTACTGCTGTTTCGTTCCTTTGCCGCGCTGCATTGGATCATGCTGCTGCAGGCCGCCGCCTTCGTAGTCGGCACGTTGGCCACCACGCTGATTTTTCAGCAAGTACATAGCCTGACGCTGGCCTTGGGTGCCAGCCTGATCGGCATTTGTGTCGACTATCCGCTGCATGTGATGGTGCATAGCGCCAAACACCACAGCAGCCCGCTGGCCAACGTTCGCCTGTTAGGGCCCAGCCTGTTCCTGGGCGGCTTGACCACCGTGATCGGCTATGCCGCCATGGGCTTTACCGGCTTTCCCGGCTTCGAACAGATTGCCGTGTTCGCCCTGTTCAGCATCTCGGCTTCCTTGGCCCTGACCCGCTGGGTGTTACCGGCACTGCTGGAAAAAACAACCTTACGCGTCGTGGATTTACCCGGCATTGCCTGTTGGGTAAACTTTTGCGATCGACGGCGCAAACCGTTATTGAGCTTAATTGCCATCGCCGGGTTGCTGGCGCTGTTGTCGCTGCCGCAATTGCACTGGATGAACGACATGCAAAATCTGGCCATGAACATGGATGCGCTCAAGCAACAGGACCGAACGGTACGCGCGCATTTTTCCAGTATCGAGCCGGGACGCTTTGTGCTGATTCAGGCCGACAACTTCGAGACCGCGCTGCAACGCGCCGAAGCGGCCGAACGCCGTTTGCAAACCTTAAAGCAGTCCGGCGTGATTAGCGAATATCACGGCTTGTTTCCCTGGCTGAGCTCCCAAGTTTTGCAAGCCGAAAATGCCCGCGTTTACGATGCCGCGCTGACCCAATCTTTTCAACTGGCCTGGCATTCGGCGGTCGCTCAAGCAGGGCTTTCGACCGACAAACTCGGACACCTACAACCTGCCGGGGCGCAAGCTTTGTTGCCTGAAGCAGTGCTGGAGACGCCGGTACGCCATATTTTGTCCGGCCAATTGCTGCGGGAACAACAGGGCGTGGCGTTATCCATTTGGCTGGGTGATCACGATCCGGACCGATTGACAGCCGGCTTGCAAGGCCTGAAAGGCACGCGTTACTTCAGCCAAAAGGAACAATTAAATCAGCTGGCCGGCCAATACCGGGACCGCGCCTTGCGCATGCTGGCAATCGGCATTGCGATCATGGGCGTTTTGATCTGGCTGCAACAGCGCAGCTTCAGCAAAATGCTGCTGACCCTGCTGCCGTCGCTGTCGGCCGTGCTGTTTATTTTTGCCGCCTGGGCGCTGATCGGGGAGGAGCTGAGCTTTCTGCACGTAATAGGCTTGCTATTATCCATCTCGCTTTGCGTGGATTACGGCATCTTTTTCATGGAAAATCGCGGCCGGAACAGCGGGGTTACCTATCACGCCATCGCCGCCTCCACGCTGACCACGCTGGCGTCTTTCGGCGCCCTAAGTCTCGGCAAAACCCCGACTTTGCCGATTCTGGCCATGTCGGTCAGCCTGGGCGTCACATTGGGTTTCCTGCTCTGTCCCTTATTAATTCCCAAATCCGCTCGAGCATGAACCGAACGCCGCATATCCCCCCCGTTGCCATCACCGCCTATCAATGCGTCAGTGCGGCGGGCGACAATCTGAACGCCTTGCACGCGGCCTTGCTTGCCAACCGCAATTGTTTGCGGCCGCTACGATTGTTCGAACTGCCTTTTGAAACGGTAGTGGGCGAAGTAAGCACTTCTTTACCGGCGGTCCGCTCCACGCTACAAACCTACGCTTGCCGCAATGCCAGGCTGGCCCTGCACGCACTGAACCAAGGTAACATTCGCGCCGCGACGGAACAGGCCATTGCCCGTCATGGCGCCGCACGGGTGGGCGTGGTGCTGGGTACCAGTACCTCGGGCATCTACGAAACGGAAATAGCGTATCAAGCGCTGCTGCGCGACGCCGCGATGCCAAGCGACTTTAATTTTCTGCACACTCATACCGCTCAAGCCAGCGCCGAATTCTTGCGGCACGAGTTGGGACTGCGCGGCCCGTGTTACAGCATTTCCACCGCCTGTTCGTCCAGCGCCAAAGCCCTGGGCGCGGCGCAACGCCTGCTTGTCGCCGATGTCTGCGACGCGGTGCTAGTTGCCGGGGTGGACAGCTTGTGTCGTTTGACTTTGTTCGGTTTCAACAGCTTACAACTAATCTCGCCTGATGCATGCCGGCCGATGGATATCCAGCGCAGTGGCATCAACATCGGCGAAGCCGCCGCCTTGCTGTTATTGGAACGCCCCGACCCCGGCAACACCGAATCCCCGCGCCTGCTGGCGGTGGGTGAAGGGTCGGATGCCCACCATATGAGTGCGCCGCATCCGGAAGGCCTGGGCGCGGCGGCGGCCATGAGGCAAGCGTTGCAACTGGCGGACCGCCGGCCGGAACAGATCGATTACATCAATCTGCACGCCACCGCCAGCATCCTGAACGATTTATCCGAAGCCAAGGCCGTCCGCCGGGTATTCCGCAACCCGCCGCCCTGTGCCGGGGTAAAAGGCCTGCTCGGCCATACCCTCGGCGCGGCCGGCGCGGTAGAGGTGGCGATCAGTCTGCTGGCTTTGGATAAAGGCTTTCTGCCCGGCAATTGCGGCTTGCGGCAAGCGGACCCACAATGTGCGCTACCTATCGTCGCCGAACCCAACCTGAATCATCAGCCCCGCTTGATCCTGAGTAATGCCTTCGGTTTCGGCGGCAATAACGCCAGCGTTTTATTGGAGGCGGCGTGATGGAACGCATCAGCCTGCTCGGTTTCGGCGCTTGCGCCCCGGACTGCGATTTTCGGGCCGGCTTGCCATTTCCCGCCAGCGAAATTAATCGCGATGCCATGCCGGTCATGCTGCGCCGACGCAGCAGCCAGGCCACGCAAATGGCTTTCAGCGCCGCCACGCAGGCCTGCGCGCAGGCAGAGCGTTCGCCGGCCACGCTACCGGCGGTTTTTGCCAGCGTAGCCGGGGAAATACAGACCACTGACCAGCTTTGTCTCGAACTGTGCAAACCCGACGCCATGGTCTCGCCCAGCGCCTTTCATAATTCGGTACAAAATACCGCGGCGGGTTACTGGAGCATTGCCCAGCAATGCACCCAACCGGCCACGGCGTTGGCGGCCGGAGCGGATACGTTTGCCATGGCCTTATTGGAAGCCTGGTGTCAACTGGCCTGCCATGGCGGCGAACTGCTGTTGGTTTGCTACGACGAGCGCTGGCCGAACTATTTGGCAACGGAACGGGGGCAAACAGCGTTTGCCTGCGCCATGGTGTTGGCGGCGGGAACCGGGCCGAACGTTTTTTTAAGCCTAAGCCGGCCTTATGCAGTTGTCGGCGAAGACCTCATACCGGCGACGGAAGCCGACCCGCTCTTGGCGGCCCTCCCATTGCTGACATTGGCGGCTGCCGGCGGCAAGCGGCAACAATTATGCCTGTCCATCGGCTCCGATTGGCGGGTCGACGTGCATGGTCGCTGAAAAAATTTATAAAATGCACTACTTTTGATCTATCTCAAATTACACATAAGGCGGAAACCGATGAAACAGTTTAAATTGTTGGCCATTTCTACAGCACTAATTTTGGCGGCTGGCTGCGCCTCATCCCCAAAACCTTCGACGCAAGCCGCGGCACCGGCCTCGACTCAAGTAGCCAAATCCAGTCGGGCCGCCGAATCGACTATCGAGGGTGATTTCCCCGCCGACAGTCCGTTCGCAAAAATTCAAATCGGCATGACGCAAGGCCAAGTGCATGAAATCCTCGGCCAACCAACAGACACCAAGTCTTATCAAACCGGCAAAGCCTGGATTCCGTTTTACTTCGGACCGGACACCATGCGCACCGACGAATTTTATAAAGGCGTCGGTTCCGTCACTTACACCGGCGCCGGTATCGGCGGGGTGCATTGGAAGGTGTTCCGCGCCGTTTACAATCCGGCCGAAGACGGCTTCGCCAAATAATTGATTGAGCATAGGTCTTTATAGATGTCCGATAACATGCAAAACGGTTTTGATTACGATGTCATAGTAATTGGCGGCGGCCCGGCCGGCTGCACCGCGGCGACTTTGTTGGCGCAACACGGCCGCAAGACCTTGCTGCTGGAACGCGACAAACACCCGCGTTTCCATATCGGCGAATCCATGCTGCCATTCAGCGAACCGGTGGTACAGCGCCTGGGCATCGATTGGAGCGAAGGCAATCAGTTCAAAAGCGGCGCGGTATTCATCGACGAACTCACCGATCAGCGCATGTATTTCCCCTTGAGCATTTATCGCAAGACCTATCAGCTGGAACGCGCGCCTTTCGATCAATTATTGTTCGAAAACGCCGCCAAGCACGGCGCAGAAACGCATCAGGAAGAAACGGTACTGGAAGTGGACTGCCAAGCCGACGGCGTAAATATTGTCTCCGATAAAGGCCGCTACCGCTGCCGCTATCTGGTGGATGCCAGCGGTCGTGCCGCCATGCTGGGCAAGCAGCACAAAGGCATCGATAAGATAGAAAATCTGGGCAAGTTTGCCGTGTTCACCCATTACGAACAGATTCAATCCGGCCCGGAAGCCGACGAATTGTTCGGTTCCGGCAGCATCTACGTGCCGGTGGTGGACATCGGCTGGCTGTGGATTATTCCACTGTCGGGCAAGCGGTTGAGCGTGGGTTTAGTGGTGCAAAAAGAACGCCCCAAGGATTGCAGCGTGGAAGAACTGCTGCAACGCTATCTGGCCGCCTCGCCGATATTGACGCGTTTATTAGACGGCGCCCGGCAATCGGCGCCGATCCGGGTGGAAGCCGATTTCAGTTACAGCAACCAACACCGTTATGGACTGCGTTATGCCTGCTGCGGCGATGCCGCCGGTTTTCTCGACCCGGTATTTTCCTCGGGCGTGTTCCTGGCATTCACCAGTGCCGCCCGCATCGCCGACCGGGTTCACCAGGGTTTAAGCGAAGGCCGCGAAGCCGACCCACTGCTGCACGCCGAAGATGATGAAGCGTATTTGCTGGGCTTTAACACCATGCGCCTGTTCGTGGAACGCTTTTATCAATCCAGTATTGTACATAATCTATTTTTCGAAGCCGACCGCGACCCGGACTTAAAAAGCCAGATTGCCAGACTGCTGTCAGGCGATTTGTGGGTCGACGATAATGCCTTGCAGAAAAGCCTGCTGGCGGGCCGCAGAATGGCGGGTTGATTATTTAGCCATCAAGCTTGCAACATGGGGAATAAAGCTTTTTTCGTTGACAAAGGTAATGTCATACATTTTTGTTAAGCCCAGCATCTGCTCGTCGCTGATCCCAAAAACCAGCAATAGAAAGTTGTCTTTGTTGATATCCAGACGGCGGCGCAGCTTATTGTATTTTTCAATATAAGATCTGAATTCACCGGATTTACATTCGATAAATACCGGAACACGGCTATTCAATAAGAAAAACACATCCACTTCATATTTATCCTCATTCGCGAATTGAATATTGAAATTTCTCAGGCAGGAAAAAAGCCCGTTATTTTCATAACAAAGCTTTAGTAATTTCATAAAAACATACCACTCCAACCATTCGCCGTTGAAGAATCCCACAATGGCTGGAGCAGTTTGCAAGGTCAGACGGGCTCTTTTTTCATTTTTATCGTAAAAATATTTGGCCACAAATGAAAAGTCGTACAAATTTTTACAAAAAGTAGTCATCGTTTTGATTTGATTCTGACTGTAGTTACTCAGATTCAACGTCACGGAGGTATAGTTATTTCTTTGGGTTTTTCTGATTTTATCCAAGACCTCCTGCAAAACATCAATATTGTCACCCAGCTCCACGGCGATTTCATCGTAAAAACCCTGCGTATCCAGCGCTTCATGATTGACTTCAATTTGAATATTTTTACCCTCGAACCAATTTACAATCGGCTGATATTGCTTGCTGTTACCCATCACTGCCGTATTGTGCAAATCCAGGCCTTCTATTTTGCCGGGAAAATTCATCGCCGGCGCGGCATCGGCATCTTGGCTGGCAGACCGTGCCAGATCACGATATTTACCGAGTAATACGCCGTATTTTTCGATCAGCTTTTTAATAAACGCCACGCTATCGTGAATAACCGCGGTTTGTTCACAAACAGGGCACTTCACGGATTTCCCTACATGCTCATTAGAAACTTCCCTTAAATAAGCGCAACTGTTGCAGCGAAGAATGGCCATGCGTATTCCTTACAGAATGAGTTCAAGAAAAGCGTGCAGGCATGGCATTAGTTTCACCCCCGCCTCCACATAAAATAAAACGCTGCCTCGAAGATATGAACGGCGCGTTAGGTTACTAATAATAAGATACCTGCTGCTTAGGCCATCACTTTCTAGCATCAACCGTTATGCGCGAAGTATACAAATTGTTGTATTTCGCTGCAATTGTAGCCATACCGTCATTTACAAGAACATTTCTCAGCCACTTTTCACAGCAAGTTACTGATAAGTATTAAAAAAATATTTTTATACCGCACTCTAAAACCTGGATCGAATTTTGCTGACTTGAAATCAAAGGCTGTTTGACCTAACCCAGCAATTTCGATTACAGGTGATTTATGAGCAAAATCGGCATTTTTTTCGGTACCGATACCGGTAGCACCCGCCTGGTTGCCAAAAAGATTTATAGCCTGCTCGGCGATGAGTTGGCCGACAAACCCAAAAACATCAACCGTACCAACCCCGCCGAACTGCTGCGGTACGAGGCGCTGATATTGGGCACGCCCAGTTACGGCGTGGGCGATTTGCCGGGCATGGCGGTGGGTTGTCAGGAAGCCAATTGGGCGGAATTTGTTCCACACCTGGACGATGCGGATCTCAGCGGCAAACGGGTAGCCTTGTTCGGCCTGGGCCATCAGGAGCGCTACGCCACCCGTTTCGCCAGCTCTCTGATCAAATTGTATCAGGTGTTTTATGGCAATGGTGCCAACATGGTGGGACGCTGGAGTACCGAAGGCTACCAATTCGAACATTCCGCAGCGATTATCGACAACGAGTTCGTCGGTTTGGTTTTAGATCAACGCGGCCAGCCTCATTTGACCGACGAGCGGATCAAAACCTGGCTGGAACAAGTCAAGCCGCAGCTGTTACCGGCATTAGCGCAGGCGGCTTGATTATGCTGCCCGCCGACATCGAAGCCGATCTAACTCCGCTTGCCGACTGCGGCGGTTGTCAATTCCAGCACAGTTTGCTGGCTGCCGGCAATTGCAAACCGGGCGACCGTTGCGTGGCCGCCAGCAGCGGTCGGCAGATAGACCGCTTTTTTAAGGCCCATCCCGGCATGGCCCCGCAATACAGTCAGGACCCGTTTTGGGAACGCCGCGCCATCGCGGCCCGCTATCTGCCCACTAATAAACTGGAACCGTTATTAAGCGATCCCGACGAAGCGGTACGCCGCGTACTCGCCTACCGGGTGCCGTTGGAATGGCTGACCTTGTTGCGTCACGATAGCGATCGCGAGGTTAGAATCACCGTCGCCGACCGCTTGCCGGAACACGATCTGGAGCTGATGGCCGACGACCCGGACTATCTGGTGCGCGTCTACGTTGCACGGCGCCTGCCGCAAGGCCGCTTGTTTCGTTTGGTTGCCGACCCCGACAGCGAAGTACGGCGCATCGTAGCCACTCGCATTCCCCGAGTCAGCCTGGGTTTAATGGCGCATGACGCCGAAGTGGAAATACGCCGTATCGTTGCGCAGCGCATGGAAATCGATGACTTGGGCATGATGAGCCAAGATCCCGACTGGACCGTACGCTACGAAGTAGCTTTACGCGCGGATGCCGACTTGCTGCAGCAGATGCTGGAGGACCCGGAACAAGACGTCCGCCAGACTACTCAACAACGCCTGGAAACACTCACCCACACTTACAGCCATGACGACTGAATTTATAGTCGGCCTCACTTACGCCGACCGTTTGAATCTGGCCACTCAGGCCCGCCACGAGGCGATAAAAGCCCGTTTTAATTCCGAAGTCGCCGCACTCACCTCACTGATGGGTCCGATGAGCGACGGACCGGAATGGCCGGCCGGCGCGGCCTGGTTGGCCGCACGGCACGCCCAGAACGCCTGTATTATTTCCGACGGCTTGTCCGACCCCTGGGTAGAGCGCGACAAACCCGAAACCGGCCTGGGCCTGGAAGTATTCATAGAAACGCCGGATGCCGGCCTCGCCGGCGATGTGCCATTGACCAAGTTGGCCGACACTTGGCTGTTTCCGTTACTAGCGGAAGTCAGCCATACCCTGGCCAACTATGCCAAATTGTGCGAAAAGCTCTTAGCCGACGAATTGTTATCGCTGGAGTTTAATATTGACCATATTAAAGACGGCCGAGGACGGGTAGGCGCCTTGTTAAACAAACCGCGCCAAGATGCGACAGATTTGAGCATGCCCGGCGGCACGATCAGTTTGATCGCCGCCACCTTATTAACGGTGGACGAACTGAAATTCTTGCGCGGCAAAGGGCTGAACGGACGCCTGGCTCTGGCGGACAAGCTGTATGCGGCCGGCGTCGGCCACTTATCTCTACTGCACCGGCCATCTGTGGTTTGAACAGGCAAGCATACGATGAATATATCCGAGGAAATTGCCGGCTGGTTTACCGCTAATGATTTTAACCGCCAAGCGCCGCAGGCGACTAACGGCAAGGGCCAACATGCCCTGATTATTTCGGCGCAGCAAGCCCGGCCCGACGTACTGGCTTATCTTTTAGATAACGGCGCGGATTTAAGCGTCTTGGACCTTTACGGCAATAATGCCTTATGGGCGGCCTGTTTTGCCGAGTCAAACGATTGTATCGCCCTACTGATAAGCGCTGGTATTAATGTCGATTACCAAAATCCCAGCGGCGCCACGGCCTTGACCTACGCCTCTTCCAGCGGCAAGCACACGGTGGTGGCGCAACTGCTGCAAGCCGGCGCCAATCCCTTATTAACCACCCAAGACGATTTTAGCGCGCTGGATTTGGCTGCTAACCGTGCTTGCTTACAGTTGTTGCGTCAGGCAACCAGAGCCCTAAAGGTGTAATACCGCGCCTTTACGCAGCATCGACCTGACGGGTACGTTAATCATGCTTTTGGCTTTCAACTTGCTGAAGCGATAGGCGGCATTTACCCCAAAAGCGACATTAAACTTAGACATATGCAAGACTAGTATGTGGCGCCAAGCTGACAACCAAGTTGAGAGGATTTGGGCGTTAAAAAAGGAGTAAAAATTTCGTGAATATAAAAAAGCCAAACAAAACATTCTGAACTGAGGGACTGGGCAGTTGGGGAAGACTACCAGTAAACAGGAAGTCAGCATAGGATCCCGATCGGAAGTTAGCATGGTACGAAACCTTTTATGTTCGCAGAATAAGACCGATCTCCGGTAGATATTACCCATTATTTTTAAGGACTCCTGCCCGGGCTCGAATCCGGGCAGGATGCGATAGCGAGGTTACGGATTGGCTGGTGTACCGTCACCGCTACCCTGGCCAAATTCCCAGCCCCAGTTGTCGGAGATGTAGCTGTCTATCCACCATACCCTGCGGGCCATGGCGTCGGACGATTCTACTTCGTCCCACAGCGTTTCACCATTCGCCACTGGATGCTGCAACTGTGCCCAAACACCATAAAGGAACTGGCCACCTGGGTTAGCCGTCAAACTGCCTTCGCTAGCTTCCAAGCCAGGTTTTCCCTGCTCCATTTGGTCAAACTCGTTACAAAAACCTGAGCCTATCTGCTCTGCAGGGACCCCCTTGTCAGGGTCGATGTCACCATGCGGATCAGACGGATAGCAGGTACTTAGGTCATTCTCTGCCCATACCTGGTAGTCATCGCCAAAGTTCACTGCGCGGCTATAAAATAGATCTAGTGGCTCTGGCTCGCCCTCGGCGGCGGTAGTGTTGTCACCAGTTTCGTACACTACGAAGAAGCGCGATGGATTCCTTACGTCCTCACCGTATGGGTTGGAGCTGTAGCCGAACGGATTCAACGTGTTGCTGACACCTTGCGGCGAGCCAGTTATGGCGAAGCGTGGGTCGAGGGTAGTGATCCGCATCGACTGGTGCTGCGTCACGTTACGGGCCTGCTCTGCGGCACCTGCCGTATAGCTATTGCACACCCGGGGCTCTAGTAAGTCACCGCTGGCCTGGGTCTGGTCGCTACGGAAAGTCTCGCAGGTGACCGTGCCATCTCCAACATAACGGTTTCTGTCAGTAGGATCCCAGTACTTGTATTTCGCCGGCAAGGTGGTCCAGCTGGTGGCGCCTGCGAAGGAGCGGCGGATGTACAGCTCGTAGCGGTCGTGACCATTCACGTTGAGACGCCAGTTAGGCGACCAAGCGTACAGCATCATCACCATATCGCCGTCCAGGAAGCCGCGATGGCCCTTCGCCACGTCCAGCGGGTTGTACCAGGACTGGTCGGCCAGGGTGCTGGCGTCGTTGGTCCTCGTGTCGTTATCGCAGGTATATAACACTGTCCCATCGGTGGATTTTACCGTGCTGAAACTGGCTGGGCACTGGTGCCAAGACAGAACCTTGGTTTTATTAGGCTCGACCGAACTTCCCTGCAGTACCGGGTTAGTAGTCGTTTTACCAAAGGGGCTACTACCTATGGTAACCGTCGGGCAGTCAACTACTTCACCGGTTTCTGAATCCGTGCAGGTGTCGGGAATAGTAGCCGACAGGTTGATGGCGGAATCCATACAGAGGCCGCCTGGGTAGTAAGGATTATCTTTCTCGGCCAAGTTATCGCAAGCCATATTACGGAAGGCATAAGGATTGCCGTCGTTGGTCAGGCTCCAATTACCTCTATTGGGGATCACGATACGACGTGACATTACGTCCGCCGGGCCACCCTGGTTCATGATGCCTTGTTTCCAGGTCGGCAAGGCTAGCAGACCGTAGGCAGCCTTCGATGTGGCTAGATGCACCTTGTAGATGTCCTGCCCCAACCAACTACCGCGGCGAGCAATCTCGGTATTGTAGATGTTGAAGTTGTAATCCCCTGAGTCGCCAACGAAATTCCAAAACTCGTTGGTATTGCGGGCCGGATAGAAATCACCGGATTGCCAGTCTACTTCCGGCTGGTTGAGCTGATGGCCGGGTTGTGTCAGGTTGGCCAACAGGACGTCCTGAGTCTTACCGCCAACAGTGTCCTTGATCGACATGCTGAAGGTAAAGTACTTGATGTTCTTGCCTTCGTCGAAAGTAAAGCAGTCAGGGTCGTTGTTGCCTTCCTGTTCGCAGGCATTGCCGCTGGCATCGAAGGTAAATGCGCCAAGACCCTTATCTTCCTCCGCTACCACCGCGACGAAAGCAGTGTCAATGACGGCATCTCTTACTTTGCCGGTGGAGTCATAACCGTACATTGCCAGCCGCGGGCGGGTGGCTGCGGTATTGCCGACCAAAGGTAAACCATCCTGGGTCACGCAGAGTACCGTCTCTTTGGGGTTCTGCTTGCCGGTCATAACCGTAACCGTATTTTTGCACATATCCTTTAGGCCGTAGCTCATCGGCGTCGCGTTCGCGACTGGGAAGACCGGTTTATTTTCCTCGGCGACCGTACCTAAGATGGCCGAGCCATAGCAGTAAGGTTTAGGATTGGTCACGTTGCACTTTGCGTTATCGGTCAGCCGCATGGGCATGGCGAAGGGTACGAAGGGTTTGGGCTTTTGCGTAATATCGCCGGTGGCGGCAAGCTCGTAGTTCGCCAAGGTCATGGGCAAGCTTCCATCCTCTTTAGACGGATCCTGCACCACATCAAAATGCTCCGCGTCGACATAGGTATACCAAACGTCGGTCTGACTGTTGGCGACCGCGCCGCTCCAGCCCTCGCCGGGGCCTTCGCCCTGACCACCGCGCAAGCCATCGGGATCTTCTTGCCAAGTGATACCGCAGCCGGCACCGGCCACGCAAACGGTTTCGATGCGATTGACATCTCGAACGCCAGAAGTCAAGCGCTCGGGGTTGAACCAACGCATATAGCTCGACTCGGTGACATCTGTGGTGCGCGGGTCGTCGCCTTTGTTTAATACGCCGCGGGCGGTCCAGAGGCAGTTATAGGGCACCTCGCCAACCGCCTGGTTTGGCACGTAGTCGTCCTCTTCTGCGTAGTTGACGGAACCCTGTGAGCCGCCGACGCCGTACATATCGATCAGGTAGAGGTCATCCTGTGTGGCTGTGGCCAGGTCGATGCCAAGAAACGCGGCGATGGCGGCGCGGCGAGCTTTCTGCTCGTCAGATGCTTGCGGATTGTCCAGCGAATAGTTGGGCTGACCGCTGCCGCAGTAACGACTCTGCCATGCCACCAGCACTTTGTTGCCCATGATGCTATGGAACAGGTTGGTCACATCGCCAGGGTATTTAGAGTCTGCTCAGCAAATCAGCCTGTGCAATCGACCAACCGTCCGGGCAAATTGAAGATGACTCGCAGATATAAAAACATCTGTTCCCCAGCTTGGCTTAAA
>NZ_JALOBS010000067.1 GCF_023228165.1 Methylomonas sp.
CAATCTATTGAATCAACTTGATGAAGATGGCCTGGATTTAGTTATCAGCGCACCAACATCCTTACTGGCAGAGCATTACCAGTCTTTAGAGCTTTACGAAGAACGCTATGTCGTTGTCTTCAACGACAAACATCGTTTCAATCAAATGCAACAAATTGATTTAGCGACCATACAAGCTGAACCTTACTTGGATCGCCTGAACTGTGAATTGCGTGAAACACTGAGGAGTGTGTGCCAGGGTCGGCAGGTCAATCTTTATGCTGCCTATAGAAGTAATAGCGAAGAGTGGATACTGAGTATGGTACGCGCCGGAATCGGTGTTGCGCTAATGCCGGAATTCACCATCACCAAAAATGCAGATCAGATTCGAGTTCGTTATTTGTCAGATCCGGAAATTCGTCGCACCATCTGCGCTATATTCCCACCCACATCGGCCGCAAAACCCGAAGTGGCAGAAGTATTGAAAAGTCTGCGGATGAGTTTTTAAAAAATCACTGGTTGATTAGCTAGCTGCATTTTACAATCGCCAACTCATCCCACTGGGTTGTATAGCGTTTTGACATGCGTTCGGGCTGGAACTGCCAGCTTTTGTTTAATCCTGTGGCGGCTATAGATATGGACTTAGGAAACCGATGGTTGATTTTATCGAAGCAGGCCATTAACTCTCGCTCCTTTGAAGATTTTGGGTTGGCAAACAAATCCGTCTGGCCAGGCATGGTATTGGGGTAAAGGCCACTTAATTGGATTCCGCATTTCTGGTAACGGTAACCCTCCTTGTAAATACCTTGCAACAACTGCTTGGCAACATTGATCAACCTGCGTGTATCTTGCGTGCCTATTGCCAATTTCAAAGTTGCTGAACGTTGATATTGAGGTTCTTGTGGATTAAACGGGTTAGTCCTGATAAACACGGTTAAACGATCTGCTGTCGAATCCTGTGCTCTGAGCTTTTCCGCCGCCCGGCTGCAGAACTCGGCTAAAGCTTCGGATAATTCCTTCAAATTATCTAAAGGCCGCTTAAAACTTCGGGAACACATGATTTCTTGTTTGTCCGGCGCTATTTCTGCAAGCTCCAGACAGGAAATGCCATTGAGTTCCATGATCGTTCGAGCCAAAACAACACTGAACTGCGACTGCATTCGTTGAACGGGCTGCTGCGCCAAAGCCCAGACGGTGTGAATGCCGAGTTGCGAGAGCTGCTGGCTTAGGCTTGAACCTATACCCCAGACTTCATTGACCGGTAACAGGCGCATTAACCGCTCCCGCCGTTGAGGGCAGGACAAATCCACAACACCGTTGGTTTTAGGCCATTTTTTAGCGGCAAAATTTGCCAGTTTCGCCAACGTTTTAGTCGGCCCCATTCCGACGCAAACTGGGATGCCGGTATTTTTCTGGATCGATTGTTTAATAGTGAGACCATAACCGATAGGGTCTTGCTGACAAATCCCGGTCAAATCTAAGAATGCCTCGTCAATCGAATAAATTTCGGTGCTCGGTGAAAATGTCTCTAATAATGACATCACTCTGGATGACATGTCGCCATTTATGTGGAATTAAAAATCAAGCATTTTCTGATTATGCTTTTGAGCATTTCAATGTGTAAGCTATTTCATGACCCAGAAAGATATGGGTTAGCCGTATCAGACACAGTCATGATTGGCCTTGTGCTTTTTCCTGCAACCAAATTTTTATTAAAGATTGATAAGGCACATCACGGGCATTCGCCGCCGCTTTGATCGAATCCAGCAGATGCTGAGGCAGGCGCAGCGAAATCGTTTTGGTGGTTGGCTTGAGATTGGTGAGGACCACTGATTGGGCTTTATTCCAATCCAAATAATCCGTGGAATCATGGGTTTCCCAGAACTGCTGTTCTTCAGTTTCGGTGGCAAACTGCGGAATGGTTTTAAGATGCTTGCTCATAAATGCTACGCTCCTTTTTATGCATATCTCTCGCCGAGATCACGCGAATATGGGTATTTTGCTGACGTAAAGTAAACGTGATGTGTAACAAACGGTCTTGATGCGTTCTGCCGAGCGCATGAAACCTCAGTTCCTGCTGACTGTGTTTAACGTCTGTCAACAAGAGCAAAGGCGCATTAAAGAACACCTGTTCAGATTCCGCTGTTGACACCCCGTGTTTGCTATTTTTACGGCTGTTACCTTCGTCCCAGTCGAAGCCTATAATTGCGGATAAATCAATCATTTTTGTATATTATGAGAATATACATACTGGTGCAAGCTCTTTTATGCAGCTCTTTGATGTAGCCTTATTTTTGCATCCTATGTTGTCAATGGTTTCGACTCTCAAGTAGGTTCATGTGGCTCATGCCCATGAATTTGTAATGGTGTCCTACCATCCAGCGTTGGGATATTCTTTAATTTGTCTAACATGATGTCCAGCTTCTGTAGATCGCCTTTGATAATCTGTTGCTCATCAGGCGTCAATGGCACTTCCTCGAGATAACGATGTAAAAATGCTTTGGCTGCCAATGCTTCACCTTTCGCCGAATCTTTGGGAATGTTGAAATCACAACCCGCACAGGCCATGCGGTGTGGACAGGTGCTCCAGAAGGGATTAGCGCAATAGGACGACCCCAGGTCGTAATATTGGTAAGGCTCCCCCTTGGCAGCAGCACCACTGACCACGGCTGTATGGTCGACAAGTACTTCGATTAGATGTGACATCTGATCAGCTTTCGCAAAAGCGCTGGCTAACCGAGTCGGTTTCGTCCGGATATAGTACAGAGTCGATTTTGGATTGCGATGTCCCGACCATCGCATCAGTTCAATAAGCGACATGCCTTGCGGTACGCTGGCCAAAGCGGTGACAGCTGAAGCCCGCCCCCTGTGACTGGTAATTTTGCCAATGCTATCCTCGAGTGGTAATCCTGCCTTGGCGCATAGCATAGGGATAATGGTTTCATTGAGTGTGGTTTGTCCAATGGTTCTGCCACGATATTGAAACAAAAATCGCACACGCTCACCGGTTTTCAGATCAATCAGCGCACTTTGCTCAGGTCTAATGGCTTCCCAGTCAGTGATAAACTGTCTAACAATCGCACTGACTGGTTTGGTAAATGCCGTGAAGGTTTTACCGGCGGGGACATCCAAGTAGCATAATGTTTCTGGGGCGATCATTTCACCGGTCTCCTCATTCCTTATGGGGTCCGATTGAACTCGGGCACAGCCGAGGCGAAGACGAGCAATTTCATTTTGGCGTAATCCGGCATGAGTCCAGATAACACTGATAGCTCTCAACATTTCAAAGGGATACCAGATATCACCTAGCCTGTCACTCGGTTCCAAATTGAGGCTGGCCCACACCAACTTTAACCAAAAAGGGTCGTCGATGGCTCGAGGATTAGGACCACATAGCCGTAAAATTGAATTCGGAGTTGCCAAGTGATAATGCGGATTAAACTTCAGGCATACCCAGTCCCAGTGCTGAATATCGCGGAAGAAACGCCGCATTGCATAGAGTACGCTACGTTTGGAATTAGCGTTCAACGGCACTCCCAAGTTACTTCGCCCGGTATAGTCGAACGAATGTAGCCGCCATTCACCCACCTTGAGTCGGTTTAGCGCCGCAAGGAAATCGGCGCAGGTTTCGACCGTCCAATCTGTCGGGCTGGTAATATCGGGATGACTTTGGGCCAACCATAGACCGGCGCGTAGAATAAAACTGTAGTTTGACTCACGTGTCCGGGGTTCTAGCGTCGATGTCTCCCGCCAACGCTGGCAAAAATCCACCCACTCTGGTGCGATACCTTCGCTACTCTTTTCCTTCCAGGAAACATAATGGCGCATTCGTAATGGTTTGGGCAGAACTCCAATCGCTGCTAACCCATGAGAAAGTTTACCGATACTGCGAGCTTGCGTCGCATAGTTTTCACGTGTGCGCTCCAATAGTTCGACATTAAAACTTTCCAGTTTGGGGTTACGATTTTCCAACATGACCGCGGCCAAAATCGACGGAAAATTCTGTTGCAAATTCAATTTGCCATAACCAATGTTTTGTAACGCTTGATGTAAACGTTTGCATTCCAGATCAAAGAGTTCTTTCCCAAAAACCAATCGACCAAGAGCCGACAAATAAAATCGGGAACCCGTGCAATGAACCAAATGAAAATTACAAAGAAGATAGGCGTTTGCTGTAATAAACAATCTGGCGCTGGGATGAATCGATGGCCGGCAGATCAGCTCAAGCCAAGCCTGTTGACTCCATGCCCAATAAGGCTGTTGCGTTCGCTGGACTTCCTGCAAGATCAGTGTCTGGGCTTTTGAGCATCCGTTTAGGTGGCTTTGCTTCGTACGCAACGCCGCGACATCCTGCAATGGACGGTACAGCCTAGGTAATTTAACTCGCGCTTTTCTTACGTTATCCCACCGAACTAATGCACACTGTTCAGTTTCCGACAACCATGGGCTTTGATCATACTGAGTTAAATCAATAGGCCATTCCCAACAACAAGAGGTTGTAGAATCTGCTTCGGTCATAGGTTAAGCCCCTCCTTCGGCAAATAACGTCGCACCGATTTTGGCGTCGGTATAGCGTATAGCTTCTGTCATGCGAGCCAATAGATCAGTACCGGAAAGATGCAGGTACATCAAGGTGGTTTGAGGATTGCGATGCCCCGCATATGCACTCAATTCATGTAATTTCCAGCCCGCTTGTGCAAGATGAGTCAAACGCAAATGGCGTAGACTATGGGTACTAAAGCCAATAACGCCCGCTTGCTTTGCCAAGCGCTCGATCGTTTTACTCCATGACCATTTGGAAATTGGCTGGCCGAAGTTGCGGTGTGATTCGGAGATGAATACTAAGCCTGCTTGTTTATCAATCCGATGGCGATAGTCCAAATACTCGGTTAATGCCTCTGCTGTCACCGCGGCATAACAGACGACTCGAGCCACACTACTTTTCGTCGTTTCAGGCCGAATGCGGATAAGACGATGAGCAAAATCAAAATCTGTGACACGAAGATTGACCAGTTCTTCACGTCGTAATGCACCGTAATAAGCAAGCGCAAACATTAACCGGTTTCGCAGACCTTCCTGTGCAACCTTTTCAACGAGCTTTTTCCAATCTGCTTCTGAAGGAATAGCCGGTAATACTTTAAGGCGCCTGAGCAGACCTCGCGAGAATCCGGGATGGTGGTTATCTTTGCCTGGCAAATTCAGATAGGTCCCGCGCGGGACAGGATTGAATTCGCGAATACCCTGATAAACCAAATGGTCGTACCACAGGCGAATAACAGTGAGATATTGCTGCATCGTAGCATTTGAACTACGGCGAGGCACATTCCCATCTTGTGCATCGCCATGCAAATATCGGACATAGAGGGAAACGTGTTCTAACGTGGCAGTTTCGGCTTCCACACCTAAATTTAGACAAAAACCAAGGTATTTACTTAGGCCACGTGCATACGCATCAAGCGTTGCATCTGCACGCCCCAAATTACCCAGTAGAACCAACCACGATTTACCGTGCTGGTTTTCAGAAACAAAGGGGTAACGTCCCCAAACGAGATTGGCCATAAACGCTTGCCTCCTCTCGGAACTTAATCTGTTGTCAGCAGATTATGGCATCATCAATTTTTGATTCCAAATAACTTACTACAAGGTATAGTTCGACGAAAACAGTTGGATTTGGTGCTGATTGACTATTTGCTGCACCTGGAACAACGGCACGCCCATCTTGATGCCTAAATCTTTGACCTCCTGACTGCGTGCGACGACACAACCATCGTTGTTACTCAACACCATGACCGGTTTGCCGATCAAATCCGGCCGGAACACCCGCTCGCAACTCACGTAAAAATTGTTACAGTCAACAAGACCGATGCGGGGTTGTTCGGACATGCTTACACCGGATGAATCACATTGGTGACCGTCCCCCAGAACACGGTTTCCAGGTCATCGGTTAAGGGAATATCAGGATACGCCGGGTTTTCGGCCTTCAAACACCATTGGCCGTCAGTAACCATCAGACGCTTCACCGTCAACTCACCATTGACCGCGCAGATCACGATTTTATCGGGCATCGGCTCCTTGGAGCGGTCGACCACCAGAATGTCGTTGGGATGAATGCCGGCACCGAGCATTGAATCCCCCTGGGCGCGTACAAAAAAAGTCGCCGCCGGTTTTTGAATCAGCAATTCCTCCAAATCCAGGGTCTTTTCCACATAATCATCGGCCGGCGATGGAAAGCCCGCGGCTACTTTGCTGATGAACAGCGGCAATCGTCGTTTCTTTTCCGGTTTGGCAAGATGAAACCAAGCCAATCCATCACGGATTGCGGGTAACGGTTGTTCGGGATTGAGGATCGAAAAAGGCAATGATTCGGTCATGGGTATCATGGTGAGCTACAAAAAATTTTAACGACATAAGACTACCATCGAAAACGCAAACGTTCTATGATTGTTCTCAATGTAGTTGAACCGTATTTTTTTGCCACATGAGCGCCTTAACCCGAAAACAACAGGCCATTTTGGATTTCTTGCTGGACAACCAGGCGAAGTTTCCACGGCCGCCGTCGTTGAATGAACTGTGTCAGGCGCTCGGCTTGAAGTCGCGGGGCTCGTTACATTTGACCCTAAGCGGATTGATCGACGCCGGTTTTGTCGAAGCCATGGGGCACAAACATCGAGGGGTCCGATTGACGGAGAAGGCCTTGGCCTTGCGTGAATCTGACCACCATCGGCCCCAGGCTTTGCCTTTAGTAGGCAGCATTGCCGCCGGTAAACCGATCGAGGCGATTGAGCATACCGAATGGATTAATGTCCCCGATCAAATTCGTACCGAACAGTCCTGTTATGTGCTCAAAGTTAAGGGGGATTCCATGATCGAAGCCGGCATACTAGATGGCGATTGGGTCGTCATCGAACAACGCAGTCACGCCCAGAACGGTGAAATTGTGGTCGCGCTGATCGACAATCAGGAGGCTACCTTGAAAGTCATCGAGCAGACAGCGGATGAGGTGTTATTGATTCCAGCCAATTCCAGCATGGAAGCCATGCGCTTCCATCCATCGCAAGTCAGCATTCAAGGCGTACTGGTGGGCCAGATGCGCAGTTACCGTTAGGACTCCACTATGCAACCCTTAGCCTTTGTCGACCTGGAAACCACCGGCGGTTCTGCCACTAAAGACCGTATTACCGAGATCGGCATTGTCTTGGTGGATGACGATGGCGTGCAGGAATGGAGCCAACTGGTTCATCCGCAAATGCGCATTCCGTTGTTCATCGAACAGATGACCGGTATCAGCAACGCCATGGTCGAAAACGCACCCACCTTTGAACAGGTGGCCACGGAAGTCGATGCCTTATTGCGAGGCCGGTTGTTCATCGCCCATAACGCCAGGTTCGATTATGGGTTCCTAAAAAATGAATTCAAACGGGTTGGCATGGCGTTTAAGCCGCAGGTGTTATGCACGGTAAAACTATCGAGGACACTGTACCCGCAACATCACCGGCATAATCTCGATAGCCTGATCGAACGCCATCAGCTGACAGCTAAGGAACGCCACCGCGCACTAGCAGATGCACAATTGATTCATCAGTTTTGGCAGCATGCGAATCAGCAGTTTTCCAGCAATGCCCTCGAAGCCACGGTTAAAAACCTAGTGCAGCGATCCAGTCTGCCGTCACAACTGGATGCGAATCTCGTCCATGAATTGCCGGAAGGCCCCGGCGTCTATCTGTTCTATGGTGAAAACGACTTGCCGCTATACATCGGCAAAAGCGTCAATATCCGCCAGCGCGTCCTATCGCACTTTGCCGCAGACCATCGCCACGCCAAGGAAATGAGCTTATCGCAGCAAACCAAGCGTATCGAGTGGATCGAAACTGGTGGCGAACTGGGTGCGTTATTGACCGAAGCCAAGCTGATCAAACAAATGACACCGGTGCATAACCAACGGTTACGGCGCAAAAATGCACTATGTGCGTGGCAACTCGAGCAAAAACAGAATCAGTTGTTGCCGCGTCTGACCTGGGCCAACGATCTGGATTTTGGCACGCAGGAAAATCTCTACGGTCTCTACAGCAATCAGCGCGATGCCCAAAAGGCCTTACGCAATTTAGCCGAACAACATCAGCTATGCCTAGGTGTGCTAGGTCTTGAAAAGATCGGCAGCGGCAAACCGTGCTTTGCACACCAACTCAAGCGCTGCCGTGGCGCCTGTGTCGGTAAAGAATCCGGATTGGAACACGCCACGCGCTTACTGACAGCCATGAGCAAACTCAAACTGGCCAGTTGGCCTTACCCCGGTGCCATCGGCATTCGCGAGGAAGACGATTTGCACGTGATCGATCATTGGTGTTATCTCGGCACGGCGCACAGTGATGACGAAGTCCACGCATTGCTGGAGCAAGGCAGACCGGCATTTGATCGCGATACCTATATGACCTTGGTCAAGGCGTTAAAGAAAACTCAGGTCGTGTATTTACGCTCGAAGCCACCCCATGAATCCATCCGCAGGAGACATTCCGATGCCTGAATCAACTGCACGTCGCTTGAACCCTAAAAAATTGCTGTTGAGTAAATGGACTGCCGCACTGCCCAAAAACAAGGAAAAGCATTTTCTGGTCACCCAACTGATCAAGCCCGAATTGCCGGATGCGCCTATAGAACATATTGAGCTGCAAGCGATCTATTCACACCGCAGCTTTATCCTGCCTTGGCGAGACCTGACCGATACTGGGCAATGGTTACAAGGTTGGCAGTAAGCCATATCGGATTACAAAATCATGTGCGGACGATTTCAGCTAACAGCCTCACCTGAAGAGATTGCAGAGCATTTCCAACTCTCACGCCTGCCAAAATACCATCCCAGCTTCAACATCACGCCGGCGCGGAAAATCCTCTGTGTTGTCGAGTTGGAGGACAAATCGCTAAAGGCGGTGAATTTGTTCTGGGGCTTGGTGCCGTCCTGGTCTAAAGACAGCAAAAACAGTCATCATCTGATCAATGCGCGCGCTGAAACGATTCGCGAAAAACCATCCTTCCGAGCCGCATTTCAAAAACGGCGCTGCCTGATCGTTACACAAGGATTTTACGAGTGGCAAAAGTTGGAATCCGGAAAACAGGCTTTCCATATTCATCATCAGGACAATCAGCTATTCGCCTTCGCCGGTTTATGGGAACAGTGGCAACGCGAAGTCGAAACGCTGTATTCCTGCACGATCATTACCACGGCAGCTAATGAGCTAATGCAGCCCATTCATGAGCGCATGCCAGTGATCATGCCGTCAGGGTGTTATCACGACTGGCTCAACATAACCTCTAATACAGATGACGCCTATGACTTACTTGAAAACTCAGCTTACGCCAATATGGTTACAATGCCGGTCGACGATTGGGTGAATAATCCTAGACACGACGATATTCGATGTATTGAGCCAAAAGTGAAGTAGAAAATAATGAGCCACTTTTCAAGATATGACAGATTTTGCTTTAACAGAGACTATGCTGCTATCGTTTCAATGCAGAATGAAATGACAATTTGATCCGAGGAGCAGTCCGTGACGAAACGGGTAATTTTCTGTTTGCTAATAATCCTGGCCGAATCCGCCACAGCAGCGATTGGGGGCGGTGACAACATCGATTTCGCACCACTCCCCAATGAGTTTTGCAATGACGATACTCGACAAAAACATAAAAACCTCTTGAGTCAATATCCCAAAGACGAAGGAATCATCAAACTCAATGCCTATTTCATTGGGCTTTGCCAATTGGTAGTAGATGGAAAAATATCGGAGCATGACGCTAGCATTTTTTGGGCAGAACAGCGAAACGAATTACTTCAAAAACGGCAAACA
Source organism: Methylomonas sp. (assembly GCF_023228165.1). GTDB lineage: Bacteria > Pseudomonadota > Gammaproteobacteria > Methylococcales > Methylomonadaceae > Methylomonas. The sequence continues at coordinate 9,822 of NZ_JALOBS010000067.1, forward strand.
CTAAAAAAATAACGCGGGTTTGGTGAAATTGCTTTTAATGATCTGTTCGACGCTATCGACCCAAAAGAGTCATTCGTTCACCAAATACTGATGACAACTTATTGTCTGAAAGTGGACGATCAATATTCGCGACAAATACTTTCCTGATTACGTATAAGCTTCAGCCTATTTAGTCGTCCCTGAAAAAGCCGATATTTTCCGAACACCAGCATTCAGGCTGACAATAAAAACGGCGCGCTCAATGGCCGCGTCAAAATCCGACATAGCGGTCTCCAAAAATGAGGCAAAAAAATCCTC
>NZ_JALOBS010000039.1:0-4262 GCF_023228165.1 Methylomonas sp.
TCAATTAAAGGTTTATCTTTTAAGAACCAATTCTTGGCAGAAAGTGCTATTCGGTTTACCGATATTAGCAATGGTTGTCATGCTTTTGATGGATCATAGCGGCGAATCAGTAGAATTGGGGCAGGCCGTGTATCGACCTGAGATGCTGCAACGTCTTTGCAAAGCTGGTCAACTCAGTGGAGACGCTGGAGAGACTTATGGCGAAGAAACCGAAAATGGCATCAAATACAATGTCCGCACACCAGCCAATTATGATGCATCCGTTGCCCACCCACTATTACTGGTATTTTCTCCGGCCGGATCGAATCGGGCTAAAACCGAAAAAACAACTGGGTTCACTTTTCCTGCTACCCAAGCCGGTTTCATCGTGGCCTATGCGGATCACCCGGAATTATCGCCCAGCACTACCGTAGAATTAGGCACCATTCCCAGTTTAATGGCCAAAAAGTGGTGTATTGATGAAAAACAGGTCTATGTTACGGGACATTCCGATGGAGGAACTTCGGCAATGGCATTAGCGTTTATGACTGGCACACGACACATCCCACGTGCAATTGCGCCGAGCGCAGCAGGGGTTGCGTATGATGATTTACGCGACCGCAAATGCCCCGAGCCCTTGCCGGTTATGATCATGCACAGCAGCAAGGATCGCCTGTTTCCTGGTTATGGTCAGCAAGCGGTGGGTTGGTGGGCAGCTTGTAATAAATGTGATCCTATTCCGGATAAAATCGCAAATGGTTGCTCCTCTTATTCAGGGTGTGCCGGGGGCGTAAAAACGTTGTACTGTGAAGGTGATAACATCCATTCACATTGGCCCGAGCGAAGTCAGGATATCGTCGAGTTTTTTGTGTCAGCGACTCAAGTTAGCCCACGGGCAAAGTGAAATTGGCTCTATATGAATCGTAATGGGTGCAAAGGTAAACCCGAAAGCAAACGGTCACCCGGATTCCTCTCGGGTCTGCCTGCTCCTTTTAGTGGCTGAACAGTTGGTTGACAACCTACCTGGACGTATTGAGCCTAGAGCCATCAAACGACGACCCAAAACGAAGCCGAATACCGGACAGCCGATTGGGTTACATGGTGCCTTAATTATTAAAATGGGATAGCTACTCCGAGCGGCGGGTTTTGGCCGTACCTTGGCATTCAAAATATGGGATTTTTACTACGGCCACAGCCGTGAAATATTTCATTGATTGTGGTACCAGATAAATCATCAAAAATAGCTTGCATTTTAATTCCACATAAACGCGGACATGTCAGCGCGGGTGATGAGTTTGCTGGAGGAATTTACGCCTCGCATGGAAGTGTATTCCATCGATGAAGCGTTTTTGGATTTAACCGGCGTTTACCCGTGTTATCAAGATCCCATGGCCTATGGCCATCGTATCCGCAAGGCAATTGCACGGCAAACCGGCATTCCGGTCTGTGTGGGTATGGGCCCGACCAAGACATTGGCCAAGCTGGCCAACTTCGCCGCCAAGAAATGGAAACAAACCGGCGGTGTCCTCGACCTTACCGACCCCGTCCGTCGGCAAAAGTTGATGAAAATTGTCCCCGTCGATGAAGTTTGGGGGATTGGCCGGCAAACCACGAAGCGCCTTAATCAATTGGGCATTCAAACCGTCTGGGACCTGACTATCCAGTCACCTAAAACCGTCCAGGCGCAATTCAATGTTGTGGTCGCCCGTACGGTCATGGAGTTGAACGGTACAGCCTGCCTCGATTTGGAAGACGTGGCCGCGGACAAGCAACAAATCATCTGTTCTCGGTCGTTCAGTCGCAAACTGACCGAATTGGAGGAGTTAAGCCGGGCTTTGTCGGAATACTGTACCCGAGCGGCGGAAAAGCTACGCCGGCAACAGTCAGTGACCGGTTGCGTGAGTGTGTTTATTCGTACCAATCCCTTTGCGGTTCAAGATCCCCAGTACCAGCGATCGGCAACCGTTAAGTTGGATGCTGCCACCCAGGACACCCGCACGATTATTCGCGTCGCGCTGTCGAGTTTAAAAGCCATCTACAAACCCGGTTTTGGTTATCAAAAATGCGGTGTCCAACTGAGCGCGATTCGACCAGCAGCATCGCCGTCGCAATTCGATCTCTTCGACTTGAGTAGCGAGGGTACGCCGCCCGATAACGCCATTCTCATGCGAACTCTGGACACCATCAATCGACGATTCCCCAAAGCGGTCACGATCGCGTCATCGGGCTTCGATAAAAGTTGGAAACCCAAAGCTGAACGTATTTCTCAACGCTATACCACCGATTGGCGAGAATTGGTTATCGTTCGCTAACCGGTCGCTTAATGTATAGTCAGGGACTGTTGGGGATTATCCAATGCGCTATTCAACGGCAAAGTACGAGCCTGAATAATTAGTGAATTCCCACCTGCTGAAAGAAAACGAGGCTAAAATGCAGCTACAAAATAACTTGGATAGATAATTGGCAAACTGTGATGTCGTTCCTACCCGGAATGTGTCGACCTGAATGAGTTTGTCTATTTCGGATGCTGCTAACCAGCATTGCGACTGTCAAAGCCATTCCCTTTGATGCCAATATTGCCCAAACGTAATCTGATAACAAAAGGCCATGAGATTTTGCCTGAAAACATTGAAAAACATTAAGTCACGGGCATAAACCGATGGATCGCATACAGCAGCTTAACTACGAAAAAGATTTCCGCATTGCCTTCTTGGAATCCAAGGGAGACAGTTTCCAACGTCTGTTTGAGAAGCTGATGTCGAAAGCACATCCTAACGATTTTTTGGCGTGTCGGCCCTGGGGTAATATTGGAGACCGGAAGAACGACGGATATCTACCTTCAGAACGAATCCTGTTTCAGAGCTACGCTCCCAATGAATTGAGTGCTGCCGAGGCCATCAAAAAGATCAATGAGGATTTCGAGGGCGCCAAAGAGCACTGGGAGAAATATTTTGATGAGTGGACGTTCGTCCACAACGCACCCGATGGTCGTTTAGGTCCGCACATCATCGAAGTGCTAGCCAAACTCAGGCAAGACAATCCGCAGATCAGAATCGGCCATTGTGGGTATGAAGAAATGCTATCGAAGTTCCGACAGTTGAGTCAGCAGGATCTTGAATCCTGGTTTGGCCCCTCGCTGACGATGGAAGCGAATGTCAATCTGGGCTATGGCGACCTGATTGCGGTGCTTACCCACATCAGCATTACGTCCGTAACTACGATAGGTGAAGTGAAGGACGTGTCGCGCGGAAAAATCGAAGCAAACCTCCTATCTCAGGCAGTCGCTGACTTCCTGAAGATCGGCATGCAAAAATCGGCACTCGTTGCTCAGTTCTTCAATAACTGGAAAAATCCTACCTATGGCGAACAAATCGCTCAGGCGTTCAAGAGTAAATACGTGGCGCTACGAGATGGAGCTCCCCAGCTTCATCCTGATGAAATTTTCGGCCGCCTCGAAGCATGGGCTGGTGGCACGGCAAATACCACTCCCACGCATAAGGCGGCGGTGTTGGCCGTCATGGCTTACCTGTTCGACAAGTGCGAGATTTTTGAAGACGCTCAAACAATGAGGGGCACATGATCCTGCCATCCAAGCATTTGCCGTACGATCGTGCGCTCCTAACTGTCGGCGCGCACGTTTTGACTTTTCTCTCACGGCCTAAAACTGTCTCCGCGCTTTGGGAGGAATTGAACCGGCATGACGTTGGCATGGCTGCAATGCCTCGGAGAATTAACTACGACTGGTTTTTGCTCTCACTTGACCTTCTATATGCCCTTGGCGCAATTGAACTCGAAGGTGGCCTTGTGGCACGGAGGATAGCTTGATTCACCACATCTTCAGCACTCTGCCCAGTTTTAAGAATCTTGGAGATTTGAAGCCTGGCCTGAATGTGTTGCTGGCACAAAAGACAGAGGGCGCGACCAGCAAACAAACACGCAATCGCGCCGGGAAAACCAGTTTCGTTGAGCTGGTGCATTTTCTGCTTGGTGCCGAAGCCGGTCCTGACTCGATTTTCCGCGCCCCCGAACTGGCGGAACACACTTTCAGCCTGGAATTTGATCTGAAGTCAGAGCGCATGGTCGTCGAGCGCAGTGGTAGTTCCAAAGCAAAGATCTACGTGACGGTTCCGCCTGCGGCCAAAGTCAAATTTTCGGCCACCGAGTGGTGCACGTTCCTCGGCGAACAAATGTTTGGTCTGAGCAGTCTTGACGCTGCGGGCAGTAAGCCGCCTTCGTTTCGGTCACTGTTTGCCTACTTTGTGCGCCGACAGGCGAGCGGCGCT
>NZ_JALOBS010000039.1:4272-41707 GCF_023228165.1 Methylomonas sp.
GCTTTTATGACGCCGGAGAAGCAGGCCATGATGCAAGGTACAGGCGACATGCAAATGGCGTTGATGTTCCTACTCGGATTGGACTGGCAGATCGCCCGTGATTGGCAAGCTGTTCGCGATCGCGAAAAGACCCTAGATGAGCTGAAAAAGGCGGCCGGAACCGGTGCGTTCGGTTCAATCATCGGCAAGGCGGCAGACTTGCGCACTGACCTTACCATTCAGGAAGCTCGTCTCAAGAAACTTCACGCAGAAGTTGAGACTTTTCAGATCTTGCCGGAATACCGGGAACTGGAAGTCGAAAGTGCCACGTTAACCCGTCAGCTAAATGAGTTGGCCAACGCCAACACTGTCGACTTCTCTGCTATCCGCGATCTGCAAAGCGCGCTCACCTCCGAGGTTCCTCCTGACCTTGAAGACCTCCAGGCAGTTTATCAAGAAGCAGGCATTGTGCTTCCTGGTTTGGTTAAGCGCCGCTATGAGGACGTGAAGAGCTTTCACGAATCGGTGGTGCGCAATCGTAAGGACTATCTGTCAAGTGAACTCGAAGCTGCCAAGCTACGCATCGAACTGCGGGATAGTAAAAAGGCACGGCTCGACCAGCGGCGAGGTGAAATCCTAGGTATTCTCAAGAGCCATGGCGCGCTCGAACAGTTCCTCAAGCTGCAAGGGGAGCTGGGACGACTGGAATCCGAAGTGGAATCGCTAAGACAACGCTTCGAAGCAGCGGAGCAACTCGAAGGTACCAAGAACGAGCTGGAGATAGAGCGCAATCGCCTCATGATTCGCTTGCGGCGCGACTTCGCGGAGCAGAAAGATCGACTGGCGGAAGCCATTGTTGCCTTCGAAGAAACCTCTAAACGCTTGTATGAATCGGCCGGAAGCATGACAGTCGATGAAACCTCCAACGGACCGATATTCAAGTTTCCGATGCAGGGCGAACGCAGCAAGGGCATCAAGAATATGCAGATTTTCTGCTTCGATATGATGCTAATGCGTTTGTGTGCTAAGCGGCAGATTGGGCCGGGATTTCTGATTCATGACAGTCATCTATTTGATGGCGTTGATGGACGCCAAGTCATCAGTGCATTGCGTCTTGGCTCAGAGATTGCCCGAGAATTCGGCTTTCAGTATATCGTTACGATGAATGAAGACGACGCTTTCAAGGAAGTCAGCGAGGGCTTCGACCTTAACGATTATTTGCTGCCTAACCATTTAACCGACGCCACCGAAGACGGTGGATTGTTTGGCATAAGATTTGGGTAGGCTAATAAGGGGGCTGATTAAACCTATGGGCTTCCTCTATACCCGTTTTTGCGTATTGGCCAACAGCACGTTGACGGCATAGGCGATAACAAAAACGCCCACCGGTACGGCTTGCGGTGGAATCGGGAACGGCAAAGTCAAGCTGACCAGCAACAGATACAGCACGCCCAGAATCAGGTAAAGACTGTAGCGATGTGCCATGGGGCTTGGATAATCGAAATTGGTCTGGCTGATCTTGCGCCGCACCAGTCCGTCGACGACAAACGGCAGCAAGGCGGCTGCCAGGTACGGTAACCAGATGCAGGCTGTGGTCAGGCGCTTGATCATCTGAAAGATCGTGTCCCACAGCACGTTCAGTCGACTTTCGATAAAGGGAAACAAATCGTTGCGCCCCACATCCTCGAAGCCTTTGGACATCTGCCGTTCGCGCTCGGTCGGGATGAAGTAGCGGAACACACTTTCTCGGATACCGGTGCTGACGAACAAACGGTCAAACCAGCGTTGCGCGGTGTGGCTGATTTGAGATTCTTTATCGGCGCCAAAATAGCCGATCATCATCCGGTCTTCGGCGCGCTGCAGTTCCCGCGTCCAGCGATCCGAAACGAAACTGGCCACCAGAATCACTTCCAGTAGCCACAGCATCAGGCTGAACAACAGATTGCGGGTCATGAGCCGGCGCCTTGGCGATCCCGTTGTCGATCGAATTCCGACCGCAGTATCGGCAAGCGGCCTTTGACGATGCGGCCGCCGGATAATTTGGCGATGTAATGCAAGTCCGGCAGTTGTCCGAGTAACTGCGGGGCAAACAAATCGCCTTCTTCTTCCATCAGTCGTTCGCCGACATTGCCGGAAAACACCGTAGGATTGGTCGCGCTAGTGGCTACGCCTTGGGTGCGCATGATGTATTTCAATCGGGTTTTCGGCAGATTGTCGGTTATGTACTGCTGTGTTTCACTGTCCATGATTCGCAGCGCGATCAGATTGTTGACGTTACCTAATACCTGACGGGCTTTATCCTGGGAACCGGTACGGGCGGCAAAATCGGCAAAGGTTTGCGTGGCGATGAACAGCCTAATCTTGGCGCCACGGCCTTTGTTCAAGACTTGAATGAAGGGATCGTTGATGACTTCGGCGGCCTCGTCGACGAACACATTCACCGGTCTATCCGAGACGCCGTAGTTGTAACGGTCGCCGGCGACGGCCGCTAAATCCGCCAACAAAATCGAACCAATCGCACTGCCCACCATGCCATCCGATAACGAGTCCAAACCGATGTAAGCGACTTGGGCTTTTTCGATGATGTGGCCGGTATTGGTAATGGGACGCAAGTCATCCACGTCATGCGGATTCGGCGATAGCAAGGGTCCCAAGGAACCCGAGGTCAGCATATTCATGATCGGAATCAAGGAGGCGACCATCTTGCTGAAGTGTGCTCGGTCGTGTTCGAACAAGGACAACAGGCCTTCCAAATCCAGATTGGGCAATTGATACTGCACGACCTCCCGGTAAAATCGCACCAGGCCTACTGCTTTGGAATCGATGTCCTTGGCATTCTTCAGGTAAAGCCGCGCCTCTTGCCGCCAATGGCCCAGGTTATTATCGAAATAACGTTCCAGGGCTTGAATCACCAGCGTCGAAGGGCCGCCTTCCAAATAACGGCGCAGTTTGACCAAGGTTGGCCGTTCCTCGATCACCATCAAGCCTTGAATCACGTTATCCAGTGATTTTTGCCCAAAGGCTTTGAACGGATCGTTACTGCTTTCACTGGGCGAAATGGCGCTGATGCGGCTGGCGATTTCCGAAGGCCGGTTGAAATTGTGCAAGGGATCGAGTCGTACGCTGTCTTCCGGAAACGCCGGGTGGAAATACACGAAACGATCCGGGCGCTTGGCCAAGGCGCAGGCGCGTTTGGCGCAGACCATCAAATCCTTGTCGCCCTTGGGGTCGATGATGATCACCGCCTCGCCCCGCAACACAGCTTGCGTCACCAACACGTCAAAAGCGCGGGTTTTGCCGGCACCAGTGGTACCGACCAGCAGCGTATGGCCGGCGGTATGCTGTAAAGGCTGGCGGATGTCGCTTTCGGATACTTCCAATCCGTGTATCCAGGCCGAGCCCATGCGCTGATGGTCGCTGGGTATCAAGGTCGAGACATCGCGTTTCAAAATCTCATAGGCCAATTGCGCATGTTTTTGCACCCAATCGAATCCCCAGCCGAACCATAAGGCCTCAGGGTTCCGCTCCACCATGGCTACCAGCTTCTCGGCATCCAGGTATTGGAATCGAAACTGGCGCAACCGGCGTTTGCGGTACCAGAGACTGATTGCCGGCGACAGCCGCCAACACGCCATGACCTCACACGCCGTCATCAACCAGTCGAACGGCTCACGCGGCAAGCCTGACCAGCGACTGGTAAAATGCGCCAATCCGGCACCGCCCAACCAGCCAGTGATGGCATACACCTCAAAGATGGGTCGCCAAGGAAATTGGTAGTCGTAATCGGATTTCATGGTTTGATCCGTACTTTGATGCCTTGCCCCCGCCCCATCACTTGGCAGTCAGGATGCTGACTGATTTCGCGTAGGAACTCGTAGCGTTTCAAGTCGGGATGAGCGTCCAGGTAGACCCCGAGTTCATCATCAGACACAGTGATCCAGTCGTCTTGCTGATCTGGAGACCTGCGCAGAATTGAAATCCACGCGCCCACCGCCGGAAAATCTTGTCCAGGTTGAACGTGCTTAATGTCGTCGTGAGTGCTCGGTTTGGCGGAAATAGTGACCGTTGTCGACGTTACCGGAGGCTCTGCCGGTTGTTTCTGGCTCCTTGGTTTGGTTTTGCTGTCTCGCTGCTTGGTGGGCTTTTGAACGGTCGATGGATTGATTGGATCGATACGATTGTCTGGTTTGACCTCGGCGTTTTCAGTGGGAAATGTATTTGAAGTGTCATTAGACGGTTGAGTCGATAAACCGCCTATCATGCGCAATAACATCTGCGCTGGTTCCGCGGCCAGTTGTACGACGCGTTGCGGCCCTAGGGTTTGCACTTTACGCATCGGAGACAACAAATCGGTTACTAACCAGTTTTGATCGACCAATCCTTGAATGAACACATCGCTTTCGATCTGAAGCTTTTGCGGAACGTCTGGAAACAGGCAGAACCATTTGCCTTGTCTTTCGAAGATGTCTCCGGCCCATGGCCACAGACCCTGAGCGATCCGTGTCGCGATTTCGATAAGCCAAGCGCCGGCCAGGCCATGATTGCTGAGCCATAAGGTTTCTGGAACTTGGATGGATTGCGTTTGGATTTGCTCAGTTACGATTTCCACTTGAGAGTCGGCTGAAGACTGGGCATCGTCATCCACACTCGGCGTGCATGCGTCCTCGACAAGGGTGGTGGTTTTGTCGGTTTCACTGGCCTCCGATTCAACCTGCATTGCAGGGGATAACGGGACCTGCTCTTGGACATTGCCATCGGGAAAGACAGCCAAGTTTGGCATTTCGCGGTCGGTTGCTGGTGTCTGTGAAACCTGCTTGGGTTTGATCGGTTTGCGAGGTTTTACCGCTACTGACTTTTCGGGCAATGCCTGGTCGTTGGTTTCGGGTTGAGTTGGCGTATTACGATCCTCATCCTCGACTTCAAATCCTTCGATCGCGGCCGGCGGCTCATTGCTGAATATCGACTCCAACGATGCCAAACGCAGCATGTAAAATACGGCGTCCAAGTTATCGGGTCGCATACGCCAATAGCGGTACTGGCGCCCCTCTGCATCGCGTTTGGGAATGGCCAAACCGCGTTCGATCAAAATATCCGCCAAGGTATCTTCATCGCGCGGAATACCGGGCACTTTGTCTTTGGCCAGCAAACCGACTATGTCTTGCGCACCGGTACGCCAGACAATATGCACACCGGATTGGAATCGCCATACTCTGGCGCCTTTGTCGTTGACCAGCCACTGGCCGGATTTAATCAAGCGCCGCATCGCATCGAACAGATACCGCTCGACCGGCATGCCCAACGCCGCATCGACCGAATGCGCATGGGTCTTCAAATCGCGTTCCACGCTTTTGCAGTCAGCGGTAACCACTAGCTCGTAGAGTTTGCTACCGCGATCCAGTCCATGCAACGTTTCCAGTAGCGCTTGCATGATCTCGGGCCCCGGTTCCAGCAGGTAGGCGCGCGACTCACGCGTCAGCACCCGCTCGATAACCAGTGCCGAAAACTGTTGGTGGCGCTTATGACGGTTCTCTCGCCAGCGCAAAAAATAGCGATCGATACGGTGTTGTGCCGCCCAGTCGGTCAAATTTTCGTCGCAGGGATTCCAGGTGTGGTGACCCTGACTGTCGGTGACAGCGATGTCGGACACAGGTTTACCGATATCGTGCAATAAACCGGCAAAACACACGGCCAATCGCCAGCGCGGCTCCAAGGTTTTGCGAGCCTTGGGTGTGGCGTCGGTTGCAAACAGAGAACCTTGCGCAGCTAGCGTTGCCCAATGCGCGACTTCGAGGCCGTGCCGAAACAAACCGCCGGCGCCGCGATGGTGATGTGATTCGGAGGCCGGTAACAAGTGACTGAATGCGGCATAGCGGGTAATGACTGGCAGTGCAATCGCCTGATACAACGCATCCGGCAATGCCAATGCCTGCTCGATCGATTGAATCAGCTCGCTTTGGGTGGCCAGAATACGCTCTACCGATGCCGCGGGCAGCCCCTTCATGAACGGCGGATAGCGTGGAATCTCCTCGCCAGACGATGCCGGCGGTGCACTGGCCAAAGCCGATTTGTCGCCCCAAAGACGCTGACTGATACGTTGAATGAAAGATGACGGGGCGTTTTCCATGACGCCGCATAGTGACATAAAATTTTCCGACCCTTCCTGCAATAAAGGTCAAATTCGACCTTTATTGCAGGACGATCTGAAAAAATTGTTATTAATGTACTGCGCTTTCTAATTCGTCTGGAGGCCGCATGAACATTGACAGCATTTTCCCCTATCGTCGCTTTTTTATCCCGATATTTGCCCTGGTGCTGTGCACCGCTTGCTCAACGCCAGCCGCACGGGATGAGCGTGTCGACGAAATCGTGATCGGATCGATGATGCTTGATTCCAAAGGCCCCTGGCGCTTGGACAGTGCTTGGCAGGCCGGCGGAATGGGCGGTTCGGCGTTACGGACGGCGTCGATAGAGCATGTCGTCAGTCAAGTGGATTTGCCCAGGCCGCACACGGATACAGATTCCGCAGTGACTGCAAAAGGCAAAGAAACGAGTCCGAACCAGAGTGCTCCCAGCGTGCCGTTCGGCGACGACCCGTCTCGATTAGAACGCGCTTGGCGCAAGTATTGTCATCATCAACTCGATTTGACCGAAGCGGAACACGACCTGATCGAGAGTAACCCGCCTCCAGTAACTTCGACATTCCGGCACTGCGATCCACGCAGCTTGAAAAAGTGAGGATGGTATGACCCAAAATACCGGCACATCACTGACCAATCTGACTGAACGCTTCCAGTCATTGACTGAGCGAAAGAAAGCCCAACCCCGACGCGTTGAGCCGTTAGCTACGCTTCCCAGCTGGCCAGCCGCTATGCGCGGCACGCCGAATGCCTGTTTGCGCAGTGCCTTGTTTGCTGGCGTGCAGGGTAATGAGCGGATTGCGTACAAAAAGCGTACCTTACTGGCAGCGGTCGATGGGATCGAAGTTCGTTATCTCGGCGTTCAGCTCAATCAGTCGGATCTGGACGTCTGGATGCAGATCGTCCATTTGTCCAGAACGCAATTGCCTGGCTTTAGCGTAACCTTCAGTGCGCACGCGTTGCTGATGGCGCTAGGCCGTTCGACCGGCAAGAGTCAGCACGAATGGTTGAAAGAATCCATGGCGCGTTTGGGCGGTGCCTTCGTCGAAATTACCTATAACGGTCGGCAGACCTTTGGTGAAAAAGGCTTCTTGCGCTACCACCGCGACGAAGTGACCCAACGCTATGTGGTGGAACTGACCGAATCGATGCTGCGACTGTTCGAAGAGGGATACACCCATATCGAATTCGAACAGCGGCAGCAATTGCGTAAACATCCACTGGCGCTATGGCTGCATGGCTTCCTGTCGTCGCATGCCGCACCGTATCCGTTGAAACTGCAAACGCTTTACCAACTTAGCGGCAGTAGCACCAAAAACCCCCGCGACTTCAAACTACGGATGCGAAAAGCCTTGCAAGCTTTGGTCATGATCGGTGCTTTGGAGAATTTTGAAATCAATGAGGATGTCGTCAAGGTCAAAAAACAACCGACGCCGACGCAAAAACGGCATCTTGAGCTCAATCAACACTGAACAAAAAGGCACGGCATTCGACTGACGCACTTTTAGCCCGGTCGATGCCACCCCGACACGGCATTCGGCTGACGGGCACACGGCATGCGACTGACAGAGGCACGGCATTCGGCTAACAAGGTAACGGCATTCGACTGACACCCCACGGCATTCGGCTAACGCAAAGCACGGCATTCGGCTGACAAAACACACGGCATTCGACTAACGCTCGGTCAATTTTTTGAAATCGCTGCAAGACACGATTGACGTGGCCTGCAGCGATTTTCAACGACTCGAAAAAACGGGTGCTAATCTATTTATAATCTTTTTTTAATCTAAATATAGGACCGCTGCCCTGTGGATAACTTTGGGCCTTGGCCTTCCAATCAGCAGCGTCATCGACACTCAGCGCAAACCTGTTTCCATGGCTTTTTGAAACTGCAAATAGGCATCGCGCAGTTTGCCTAGCATGGCCATTTGCTTACGGATATCGGCGAATTCGTTTTCCAAGGTTTCTACCAGTTGCTGTTCCCAGTCGGGCTCACCCTTCAATATCCGCTGCAAGGGATAGTGATAGCCAGGACCTTTTTTCAGGTATTGGCAGATCGGTTTATTCTGACCATTTTGGCGCAGGGTGGCCATTCGGTACCACTCGATGCTAAATGACAGCCGACTTTCACGGCGCCGAATTCTAAGTCCAATACGGCCGCGCTCTTTGGTAGCCACGTGTTGGTGTCGCTGATTCAATTGTCGCCAGTAATCATCCACCAACATGCGGGCATGGGCATGCAATTGCTCGGCTTTGTTCTCCAGCCAGGACAAGACGACAGCATCAGTCGGCAATAAGGGTTCTTTCTCGATATCGTCGCTTTTCATGAATTTTCCTAATACTTAACTTCAGGGATTTAGAGTGATCGTCCCTGAGGGATTTTTGGGGGGATTTTCCGGTATGACACAGGGCTAGAGCTAAAAACCTGTACAGACACACCGCCCCTGCGTCCCTGAATGATCAGGGATTCAGACAGTGAAAAATCGCCAGGTTGGCATCGATGTTCCCTGGTAAAGGGGTTATCGGCCTATCCCTGTTCAGACACGGCGCCTAGCGAATGGCTGAAAAAGTTTGCCGAATGTCCCTGATAGATCAGGGACATGCCGAACGGAAATCCTGCACAGGTTTATGAACTGAGTCTGATCACAACCTGTCGCGGATTCTAGGAGTGGGAAAAGCCTGCGGCCTGACAACAAAGGCCAAAATTGCCCTTTATTGCAACCAAGGTAAAAAAATTTGCCCTATCTTGCATCTTGGGTCGAATTTGACCTTTATTGCAGACGAGTAGCCTGTTGACCGGTGTGACAATAGGGCTATGAACCCATATCCCGCCGTATTGCTGATGGTACTGACGATGTTGCTGCAAGCATTGCCCGCCAGGGCCGATGAGGCTGTCGACATGCCGACTGTGCCATATTTCGAAGACAAACAACGCGGCTGGTTTTGGTATGAGGTGTTGCCGGAGCCGGTTAAAAAATCCCAACCCGAAATTCAAGCTGATCAGGAAAATCCCAAGCCTGACGGCAAACCGTCCAGCGTCGTTCAGGCTGAAATTGAACTCAAAACTCAAGCCCATCCTTCTGCAGAACCCCAGCCACTGTCCTCCGCCTGGTTGAAGCAAAACCTCGAGCATTACCTGAACCAGGCGATCGACGATCCGAGTCCCGAGAATGTGGCCGCGTTTTATTACCTACAGCGGGTGATGATGGATAAAGCCGAGCGCTTTACCAACGCCGCCCGTTACGTGGTGATGTCCGATCCGCAACTCGATGAAACCGTGCGCCGACCGGTAGCGACTTATGCCGCCAATGAAGCCAATCATCAGGCCGGCGTGGTGGCCGAACGCGCCTTGAAGGCGATTGCAGCGCAAGCCGGCATTTTGTTTTTCTTTCGATCCGATTGCCCTTATTGCCATGTGCAGGCGCCGATTCTGGCAATGCTGGAAAACGCTTACGGCTTCAAAATCTATCCGGTGTCGCTGGATGGCTTACCGATGCCGAACGGCTTTTTCAGTGAGTTCAAACGGGATAACGGTCAGGCCGCGATGTTGGGGGTTGAACAAACCCCAGCGCTGTTTTTGATGAAACCGCCCAAGCAAATCGTACCGTTGGCGCAAGGCGCCTTGTCGTTGGAGGAACTCACCGGTCGGATTCTGCTGGCCGCCAAGGAAGCGGGTTGGATCGATGCCTCCCAATACCAAACCACTCAGGGCATCCGTAACACTCCGATGTTGTTACCGGCCGCCGGTAGCATCAGCCCTGCGGTCACTCAAGATCCACTGTCACTGATCCAGGCATTGCAACGTAGTGCGCAAATGGGGAGTACACCATGATTTCGTTTTCATTTCGATTTCGCTACCAATATCGCCAGGTATTAGTATTGATTCTGTTGGTTGAGAGTGCCGTTCCGGCCTATGCCGACCTGCAACAGGAAATGGATAGCATGTTCGGCACCATGACCAATTTCACAGCACCAACCGCGCATTTGGGACAGCGCCGTGGCGTGATTACCGGCGGCAGTCTGGTGGCGCGCAATGGCATCACCAATACCAACCTGGTCTCGTTCGTGCCGCCTTCATTCAGCGCCGGCTGCGGCGGCATCGATTTGTTCGCCGGCAGTTTCAGTTTCATCAACTTCAACCAGTTCGTGCAATTGATGCGTAACGTAGCCGGCAATGCCGCCGGTTATGCGTTTCAGTTGGCCGTCGGTGCCATGTGTCCTTGGTGTGCCTCGGTGATGACCGACCTGCAAAAGAAAATCCAGGAGATGAATCAAATGTTCAGCAACTCCTGCCGTTTAGCTCAGGGCTTGGTCAACGACACGGTTAAAGCTTTCGATCTGCAAAGCAAAACCAACCTATCCAATGCCTCATTTACCCAAGGCATTTCGGATGTATTTTCCAGCTGGACCAATACCAGCACTCTGGGCGATCCGGTACAGCAGATCAAGCAGAACGACCCCGCCGACATGACCAAGATCATTCAAGGCAATTTGGTGTGGCGGGCCTTGGTCAATCAGAACGCTGGGGGATGGTTTCGCTTCGGCGGTAACAGTTTGCTGGAAGCGGCGATGAGTATATCCGGCACCGTAATCGTCGACGCCCCACAAGCGGCCCCCGACGGCAAGGGCGAGAATAATGCCATCAGCGCGCCGCCGCCGGTGTTGCGGATCAAGGATTTGATGTACGGCAATGACGCCGGCAACAGCTATCAGACCGTTAGGTTGTATACCTGTTCGGATGGTCACGATGCCGATCAGTGTCTCAAACCCATTGTCCAAAACGTCAATTTGGTCGGCTTGAAGCAGCGGGTAATGGACATCCTGCTGGGTTCGGCGAATTCCGGCAACGGCCTGATTTACAAATTCTCGACCAACTCTGGCCAGATCACCGACAGCGAAAAAGCCTTCATGCAAACCGTACCGGATGCCATCGGAGGCATGATCCATAACCTGGCACGGGAAGATGCCGGCATTGCCAAACTGTGGGCCGAAGAAGCCGCACCGGTGATTGCCCTGGAACTGGCGCAATTGATCGTCAACGATTTGCTCAATGCCGTGCAGACCGCCGCGCACATGAACGACCACGCCTATGCTAAGTTGTTGATGGACGCCTTGAAGGATGCCAGGGAGCAGATCCAGGACGAATACGTCACCATTGCCGGCCGCTACGGTAATTCGCAAACCTTGATGGCGTTTTACCAGCAATTGATGACCACCGTGAAGCCTAAACACTATGGCACCGTGGCGCAGTTGCCGGCTTCCGGGATGGCTTGGCCAAGTCCTTAATATCTCCTTCTCACGTTCACCACCATGATGGTTTTCTCCCTCGTTCAATAAAAAGGCAGGTCGCCCATGTTTGAAATTTTCTCCGTGGGCGATTCTGCCTATTTGCAAGCCGTCCTCAATGCCATCGCGATGATCTCCGGCACCGGAGATTACCGCACCGCCGCAGCTGTCGGCGGTTTGATCGGCGTCATCATCGTCATGCTCAGGGCTTTGTTGCAATGGGATGGTCGTGGCATTCGTTATCAGGATTTATTGTTGGCGTATGTGTTATGGCTGATGTTGTATGCGCCGTCGGTGCGAGTATCGGTCGAGGATGCCTATACTGGCAGCGTGGTGGTGGTCGACAATGTGCCCTTGGGGCCGGCAGTCGTGGGTAGCGTGATGTCGAACATGGGCTATCGGACCACGCGCTTGTTCGAACAAGGCTTTGGCACACCGTCGATGACCGGCAATGGCTTTGCCGACAGTTTGCAGACTTTGACGGCGGTGCGAAAGAATTTGTTGTCCAGAATCAATTTAGGCGCGGCCAACGTGCCGAATGCCGGTAGCGACATGGAAACCTCGTTTGCCAATTACGTGCGGGAATGCACCTTGACCGGTGTCGATCTGAACCAGAAATCGGTGGATGCCATCTTACGCGATGCCGATCCCCTGAATGCCATTCGCTTCGATTCCGACATCTATATGACTCAAATCTATGTCGGCGGCCAACCGCAAACCAAAACCTGTACGGATGCTTGGGCGGATTTGAGCGTGGTGGCCACCGGTAATTTTGCGACGGCGCTGGAAGGGTTGTTGCAACCGACCTTGGGAGTACCGGCGGCAGCCGACACGGTGCCGAAAATTCAGGATGCCTTCGATGCGCTGGCCGGCCCTGGCGTAGTCGATGCTGCCGATTACATGCTGATGTCGGCGATCCTGCCCATGTTCGAGAAAGGCGTGATCGGTCGGCATGAAGACGGTTTGCATTGGAACAAAGCGGCCATGGTTGAACAAGCCATTCAACAACGCAATTCCCAGTGGGCGGCCGAGCAAACCCTGTTTGCCAAGATCGTCCGTCCGATGATGGCGTTTATCGAAGGCTTGAGTTACGCCATTGCACCGATCATGGCGTTTGTGGTGATGCTGGGCAATGTCGGTATCCGGATGAATATCGGCTACTTCTCGATGCTACTCTGGATCCAGTTGTGGATGCCGATTTTGGCGGTGATCAATCTATTCATCCAGATGTCGGCCGCCGGCAAAATGGCGGCACTGACTACGGCCACCTACAACCTGCCATCGATGATGGGCATTTACCAACTGGACATGGAGTTGCAGCAATGGCTATCGATCGGCGGTATGTTAGCCGCATCGACGCCGGCCATTACCTTGATGCTGATTTATCGCGGAGCGGTGACGGCCACCCATTTCCTGGGACGGATGGATGGTGGCGATTATGTGAACGAGAAAATCGCCACGCCGGATGTGATCAGTCCGGCGCCGGTCTTGAATGCGCAAGCGCAACATCAATACAGTCCGTTGACGGCGGTCACCCAAACCGGTGTCGACAAGGTACTGCCCACCTTTACCGCTGGCAAGGATATGACTGCGGCCGTTTCATCTGCCTTTTCCGCGTCCGAGCAAGCCACCAGTAGCTTCATGCACAGCGTGTCATCCACGGCTTCGAAATCGGCCAGCATTAGCAGCGATGCGTTTGACAGCCGGTCGCTGGGCAATCAAATTGCCAGCAGTTCCAGTTATACCGACGCTTACAATCGCCAATTCGGTGAAGCCTTTGCCAAGAAACATGCCGATACCGGCATATCTGCTGATCAATTCTCGGCGTTGGTGGCCGGCAGTGCCAACGCTGGTGGCAAGACCTCAAACGATAAATTGAGTGCGGCGATTTCGGGGCGGCTCCAGAATGACTTTAAAGTCAGTCAGGACAAATCAGACGCCATCGCCGCCGACATCAGTCAAACCGTCAACGACAGTCAGGGCTATCAAGCCGGCTTGGCGAAAAGCCTGGCGATGGATGCACAAACCGGCACTCGAAATGTCGCCTCAATGGGACTGCAAAATCAATCGTTGTCCTCGTTGCAACACAGCGCAACCGACGCGGTATCCGCCAGCGAATCCTATCAACAAACCCTATCGGCCCAACAACGCTTCGGGACACAAGCCAGCTTCGGCGCGGCGGAGACGGGATACAAAATCGCGCATGATCCCGGCTTGATGGAACGTCTGGATCGCACGCTTGACCAATATGGCTTGCGTGGTGATACCCAACGACTGGCCTCGCAGTGGAAAGCCGCCGGTTGGATCAGCGATGCCGATCAAGCCTATGCCACCGCCGGCATGTCGTTACTGACCGGCTTCTCGTCACCCAGTTACCGCACGCTGGATGATCAACAATCGCACCAGGCACACATCTCGGGTTACCAACTGCTGGGCGACGCATTCAATGCTCCGCAAGCGGATCAAACCTGGAACGCCAACCGGAACGAATCGCTGAAGGCCAATGCACCGGAAACTGGTAGGGTTCAAGCAGCCGTCGAACTGGCTGGTCTCAAAGACCCAAGAGCAGAAACCAAATCGCTGGATCAGCGTGCGCAGGTACAAATTCGAACGGCAACGGGGAGAATGGCCGGCGGCGAAGTCATTATCGAAGCGCAGCATGATCGAAATTTGGCTGAGCGTGAACAAAATTCAAATGATGGCTTTGGGCAATTGGCAAATATAAAAGCAGAACACTTTAGACAATCAATTGCGGCTGCGGCCAATGACACACCTTCTGCGGCGGAGGCTTCCTATAATTTTCTAGGAGGCAGCTTATACAATACCGCTAAGACATTAGAAGCAGTAGGTATGGTAGGTAAAGAGCATATAAATCAATTCGTTGCTCATGCGCGTGCAGCACATGAAAATGGCGAAAACATATGGGATGCAGTTAAAACTGCAGCATCACAATCCTACCCTGGCTTTACCGAAGTGTCGCAAGTTTGGGCTGATCAAAGGGTAAATGAAGTGGCAAATAAGTTGACGCCAAACCAACAGGCTTACTATAAAGCAGCTATGTTCGAAGCCTTTGCCGGAATTGCCGTTGGTGGTGACGATAACGGCAGTATGGGGGCTGCAAGACAACGCTTAATGGATGAAGAAGACCCTTCCGATGGAGATAATATAGCGAGATTACTAAGACAAGCCGCTGGTCAAAATAGACCTGATTTAATCGATCAAATCGGTAACCTTAATCGTGCACGTGGACGAATTAATTATTGAGTGTTGACTACTGGCCTTTTGTTCGAAGAATTTGCAAAACACCTACGACGAACCAGCGCAAAATCATGATCCCTAAAAAAAGAAGCAAATAATTGATTATATTTGAGTTTTCGTTTGATAACACTAAGAATGTCAAAACTAATCCAGCCCAATAGTAGTTACTTTCGTGAGATAGTTTGGCCGCTATAAACTCAACAAACTGAACAGTTAGCTCAGCCGCAGCAATAATGGCTAATATCAGAGTCCCGATAGTCCCAACAAAACTGAATTCTTCCGGCACCTTTACCCAGTCACTGATTAGCCAAATTAGCCCAAAGCATAATGTCAGCATTACTAAGCTTTTAAAGGCATCAAGAGACGGAGCTTTTGGTTGAAAGTGTTCAAAAAATCGTTGTAACCCACTCGGAAACTTCGCAAAGGTAGCGCCGCAAAATGGACAGATCGATCGAAGGGGTTGACCATAATATGTCACCACTCTGGGCACCATGGTTCGATTACATTCCAGGCAATTGACCGTGGCATGATGACCTTCAAATACCGACATCACGGACTTAATTGGTTGCTTATTGGACGACAATCTAAAGCGATGTGATGATAACGAAGGCATTAATGATCTCCAGCTTTTCGCAACGGTTTATCTTACTGCGGCCAGTCTGAGTTGCCAAGCCCGTTTCAGCTTTGGTGATCATGTTCCTCCGGTAAATGCCGGCAGTGCAATTTTCATAAGACAACTGCGCCTGTTCATTGGACCGGCCATCCAATAAGCAGCGAACTTCTAAATGGCATGTCAGCAATCCTATGCACGACCGCCCTGGGATGTCGGAATTGCTCAGAACTCGTCTGCAAGACATAGGAGTGTCGTTGCCTGTCAAATAATCATTGGATTCGGCCAAACAGGACGGTGGCTATCTTTCCAGCCAGTTCTCAACGTCGAGGCCGCGGATGCGGCTGAATTCGCGCGTGTTGTCCGTCACTAGCGTAAGGCCGAGCGCATAGGCGTGCGCGGCGATCAGCAGATCGTTCATGCCGATAGGCTGGCCAGCGGCTTCCAGCTCAGCGCGGATGCCGCCGTATTCGGTATCAGCCGGAATATCCAGCGGCAGCACCGGGATTGTTTCAAGGATGCCTTCTACCCTGGTGAGCAACTTGGGCGAACCCTTCTTTGCGCAGCCATAGCGTAGTTCGGCGGCGACGATAATGCTGGTGAAAATCTCTTTGGGTCCGACCTGCTCAATGCGACGTGCGGCAGGCCCATCCGGGCTGCGGATCACATCGCTGATGATGTTCGTGTCCAACAGATATCCTTTCAAAATATGTCCTCTGGCTGGGCGGGCATGTCCTCGACAGCAGGGAACTGATCTTCTGGCCCTAGCGGCGCTTCCTTCTTCCACTCGGCCAGCAGTTCGACGATGTTCGTTGGCCGGGTCACCGGCTCGATGATGAGTTTATTGCCTTCACGATGGATCATCACGCGATCCCCCGGTAACTCGAACTCTACAGGAATTCGAACCGCCTGACTGCGGTTGTTGCGAAACAGCTTGGCCTCCTTGGGCCTGGACGGGGTCGATAGGGTCGGCATGGCGTTGATCTCCAATGTATATGCCACACTGTATATGCCTGACTGCGCCGTGTCAATCGGTCGGGCTGCATCGGTCGGTCTGCACTTCACTGCACAACTATTAGCGGTACGCTTGTCCGTAAATATTCCGAGCGCATCTACCAGGAAGCCAAGGTCTTAAAAGCCGGTACGGAAACAACCATATGGTTAATCCCATCACGCAAATATTCGTCATGTACTTGATTTGTTTTTCATGGCGCACATTTGGCAGACGGGCTTAAAATTGCTGTCATAGATGATCAGGAAATCATGATGACACCGACTGCAGTAGCGCAATTTCACCATGCCAACTTGAAAAGCCTCAGCAATCACCCAAGCCTCGGTGAAATTGGCCGGCCTGATTTTACCGAAAGGTCGTCGTTCACGGATATGACCTGGAAAGGTTTTACAAAAATAATCCCAGGCAAACATCACGGCATTAATGTCTATGCCGGTTTTCACGTTACGCAGACTGGCACAACGATAAATGGACACAAATAATGCCATGTATAAAAAAGTTTCGCGGGCCTGCGTGATCATCTCGAGGCTAGGGATTTTCCCTGGCAGAGGCCTTTCTCGGTGCAGCTTATAAAAAATATGCTGTAAATCCTTGTCGCGCAGGCATGTAATGACTTTTTTGACGATCGATGTGCGCAATTTTCGCTTTAGCAATTCATATAACAACCAATGCTCATACCACTGCATTTGGTAAGTGTGCGATTGCCTCACGATGATCCATCCTGGGCAAGTATCATTAGTAACTCTTTGGCCCGGTGTTCTGGAGACTCTGAAGCAAATGTTTGTGTTTCCATAAATTCTCGCCAGTGACTGGGATTGAAGCGAGGGCAAAATTTTAGATAGTCGCTTCCAGCCAATGCTTTCATCTGCTTGGTTGTCATGTTGCGGAGTATTTCAATGGCTTCTGCCGGCAAACCAAGATAAAACTGGGCTTTATGCGCATCACCGGTTGCGATCATCTCTTTGGCCACCAGCAAGTAATCCAGGTTAAGGTTATACAGATTATCGTCCATTGAGATGACGTGCCTAAATGACCGATCTGATAAGCTCAGCTACGGTAATGACTTTTTTGCCATACTCGATAGCGGCAGGAATGTCTCTCCAGTGGTAATAACGCCCGATACCCAAGGCGGGGTTGTCCGGCACCGATTGAATCGCTTTGGCAAGCAACCCTGCGCCTATCTCGAGGTTGGTGATTGGATCGAGCAACTGTTCGGGTTTGTCTACTTGATGACCATGCCAACGCAGATTGACTTGCATCATGCCGACGTCCACATTACGGTTACCGTCAGCAAGCAACTGCTTAAGCTGGATGACAGCATCTTGTTTGCTTGTTGTCATGATCGTTTTGCCGGCATGATTCAGCGACCAAGGCCAGGGAGTCACTTGGTTATTTTGTTGATGATTTCTCGACTCGATCAGCGCTACTGCATATAAGACATAGGGATCCAGTTGATGCCGTGCAGCGACTTGCCCCCATACTGTGTTTTTCAGTGAAGGCTTGGCAGAAAGGACGCTGGCCGATCGTACTTGCATCTGGTTTTCGGCCGCCCAAATTAACTCGGTGTAAACACTAGACATCAAGCCTAGTAATAAAGCGATATGACTGGGTATAAGTGGTAATGGTCTGCGCCGACTTTGTACGGGTAAGGATTTGAGTTGACTCAACATGGCACACTCTCAATTAAATGAATATCAATGAAAGTGTAAAACCTGCTGCTGAAGAAAACTGGTTTGAAAAATCACCCTTAGGGTCGATATTCGTGGAATATGGACGAAATGAACTTTGGGCATCAGCCATAGATATAGCATTGGCACCCTTTGTCGATTTCCATCTGATCAAAGCAATAGCATGACAATAAATCTCCTTAAACAACCAAATAGGAGTTTGTCATGAATCAAGAAAACCCAAGCCATCGGCATACGCCCTGGAACAAAGGCAAGTTGATTGGTCAGAAATCGCCTCTGAAATTGAAGGAAATTTGGGCCATACGTATTCGTTTACAGATGGACAAAAACACGCGCGAGCTTGCGTTGTTCAACCTGGCCATTGATAGCAAATTACGAGGCTGCGATTTGGTCAAGCTCAAGGTCTGCGATATTGCCCAGGCAGGTCGAGTATCATCTCGCTCAATCATAATGCAGCAGAAAACACATAAACCTGTTCAATTTGAGATAACCGAACAAACCAGAGACTCATTAGCAAACTGGATTAGCCAGGCTCAATTGAAATCCGATGAATATCTTTTCCCTAGTCGAATTCATGAATCACCACACATTTCAACCCGGCAATATGCTCGCATTGTTGAGCACTGGGTGACATCGATCGGTCTTGATCCAGCAGCATATGGAACCCATACGATGCGCCGGACAAAAGCAACCTTGATTTACCGTCGGACAAAAAACTTGCGGGCTGTCCAACTATTGTTGGGTCATACCAAGCTTGAAAGTACTATTCGATATCTTGGAATAGAGGTTGATGATGCACTAGAAATTTCAGAGCAGACTGAAATTTAGCGCTTTTTGATGAGGTAGCAGTCGTGTATTTTTGACTGCTACCGATTTTGGGTGGCCTAATTCCAACCTATTTTGTCGGTCGCGTTGCACCAATACGTTTTATATTTAGCGGGCGGAGTAACTGTCATTATACAAAGAGTTGGAAATCCAGTGAAGCAGCTAAATGGCAGCTTTTTGGCGAGCAATCTTGCATCGTCTTCGGCTCTACCCGGCCACTTTGAGACATTCAAAATTTGAAATATATGGCGGCAGGGAATCCGAGAGCTGTCGTTAAACTTTTGAACTGACGATAGCTATCCAGGGAAATTTCGCCAACAATCATTATTCGTTACTCGATCTGGAAAAAATCAAATCTAGCGAGAACTTGGTATTTATAGCCATAAAAGCAAGAACTCCTATTATATTTAATGGCTATAAACTTACCACAGGTTAATGATTTGTTGAGTTTACTAAGGTCGTTTCAGGTACTGAATTCATGCTGCGTTAAAGCCGATTAAACTATTATAAATCTGCGTTAATCTGCAACTTGTTCATAGTCATTTTATATTTTTAGTAAAGCTGCAGTAAAATCGAATAGAACGAAATACTTAGCAGGTGAAAAAGGTTCACATATCACGACTTTGGTCTGACATAATTTTTATATTTGGTAAACGACTTTATGATGTTGGTGAGGTAGCACCAGTAATTTGAATTCTTTTTACATCAATTGCCGGAACTTGCTGCTTATGCCCCGCTTGTAGTATGTATATTTGACTTTCCCTTGATTCAACCCCAGCTCCCCATGCTCTGACAAATACAGACATATCAGTTTCGTCACACCAAATAAAAAACCGGTAGGTTCCATCTAAATCGACAGTGGTTTGTTTGAGTAATATTTCTTGATTTTCAGTCTTTTTCAGAACAGAGACACTGATATATCTAGCCCGTTCTCCAGCAACAGTGATCTGTCCACTGATTTCGGCCTCCTTATTCATCGCTATGAGCAGCCAAATACAAATAAATGGTGAAGTTACAATAGGTATAAGAGGGCCAACTGCCCATGCCATATATTCAATTGGATCCCCTACGGTAAAACAGAAATAAATCGCCACCCCACTTACTATAAAAGATAATAACATTATAACGACTGCTGATTTTCTGTCCAAACTGCGTTTCTTAGCGAAATTACCTTCCCACCCAAGCATAAATAGTCCAATAACAATACCAGTTACAAGTTCGGCAAAATGAAGGCCACTCTCAAAGGGGCTTGGAAAAGCAATAAAGATTGGAGTTTTACTCAATTCACTTTGATCGGATTTTAGCAAATACTCCTTTCCACGCTTCTGCTCTACCCATTTGTCTGAAGGGGGGAAAAAACTTAGTTGATCAAATTGGTAATCTCGTGGCAATTTAATTGTGACATCGAACTTTGAGATTGTTATCGGAAGAGAAAGTACGTCACGATATTTCTGAAGGTTAGGAAACGAAAAATCGAACTCAAATTTAACGCGTCCTTGTACTCTTTCATCAATCAAATTAAACGCATTTTCGATTTTTATTGTTGTTTGCTGAGGCTTAGTAGATCCCATAATTGTAATTAACGCAAAACCATCGGCGTTGTAAAGTAGTGAAACCTCAACATCGTCTGGCCTGGAAAACCGATATGTTTGATCTAATTTAAATGGCAAAGCCACGACGTTAACTGACGTGCTTTTTGGTGAAGTTTGAGTTATTGCATCAATAGTAACGACAACTGTCGCCATACCATGACTACCAACTTCAAGATTTAGTAATGAGGCAGCACGAGCGGTTTGAGATAGAAAAATCAACAGTAAAAGTTTGCCAGTCCAGAGTAATAATCTCATTGAAAACCTCGAAAATCAATGGATCAAGAAAGAGCTAGCAAAGTAAATAGATATGAATAAAAACTGTAACCCAAAAAAAATGTCTAAAATATTATCTCGACTTTTATATATGTGTTGAATAGATTCGTATCTACGAAACTCTTCAGCTGCGAAATCTGGATTTAATTCTGATCGCCAAGGAACAGGATCAAGGTGTTTTACAATAACAAAATACCTTATACGTGAAGATAGCCAATACAACCAACCAAATGCATTTAAAGCAACTGGAGCCGCCAAAAAAATATAAGAACTTTTGTATTCTATAACTACTTGAAAAACATAAGCTAGAAAAAACGAAGAAATCACTTGCTGCACTATTGCTTTAGTCATAGAGAAGCGCATTTCGGCCTTCATTGACTGAACTCGTTTTTCAAGCAGCTCGATAGAGTAATAGTCACTCATTATAGACTCCTAAATATCAATATCATTTTGGCATTATTTTTCAGCAGGGGATAAAATAATTCTGCACATACTCACTAGAAGCTGCAATTATGACCAAGTCTTTGTTAAAGCTACACAACTATACAAATTTGGAGAGCGCAATTTAAGTTTTGAGCTGAACAAACTGGCTGCCATCTTATCCTAAAATCAAGATTGCTAGTCTGGTTTACTTCTACATGTTGCCATTCGGAAAATTTGATTGATGTCCACAACGGGTCGCCTGACGACTGTCAGCTTATCAGATTCATCGCCCGGAAGCCGTCACTGAATTCCGATTCCCGAAAGCCGCCGTTCGTCACCGCACCCAACCGACCCACAGCCGCCTGTCGATAGACATTTTCAAACGACAAATTACAAGTAAAAAGCTGTCATTAGATCAACCGCTGGCCGCCGCCATGGAGAGCGAAAGCTAACACAGAATTCATTTGTTGAGCGTTCTAACAGGAATTACCGAACTGAAATTTTGGATAGGTACGCGTTTAAGAATTTATGCGCAGAGCGCTAACCGAAAACTGGAAGCGTGAATACAATGAAGAACGGCCTCATGATTCTCTCAATGAACTAACCCAAGGAAATAACTGGCTAAAGTATAGAAATTCAGACTAGACCAAAAACAAGATCAAATCGCCACAAACCAATGGTATTTGCGAGCGGTTTCATAAGAGCATCTTGCAGGAGTTTTACCAGATCGTGCTACGGAAAAACTTGTACGAGGATTCGATCACATTGATCGATGGCAAACAAGCCTGAAAAGAGAAAAACTTCTAGGCTGAATTTAAACTGACAGACACTTCTAAAAAACCAGTAACTGTCCGATCAGGTCCGAAGTTCTACAGTTTTCCTAAACCAAAGCCTTCGGGACGGAATTACAAATCCCGCCCCGCTAAAATGTATTGCTTACATTGCAATTAAAATTTATACCTTTATTATTCGATCACACAATTTTCTGGCACTATTTTCAGATCTTTGGGAATTGTAGCTTGCCCAAATGAAGTCACTATATTTAATCCATTTATAGAACCGTTTTTGGGTATATTTTTCAAACTGGATGGATTTACTTTTATTAATAACCCTTCCATGTCGGGTAAAACTGCCTCTACATCGAGCTTGTTCCCGTAAAAAGTAATGACTGGATTACGCCAGAGATTTTTTCCTTTGATTGTAAAAAAAAGATCTGTATTTACGTCGCAGTACACAACTTCCGGAAACACGGCATCTACAGTGACTTCTTCGTTAATGGCTGAAAACACCGAAGAAGCATATAGATAGTTTGTAAATTCATCATACGCAGCTTTCTTTGGACGCAAGGGCACGTGAAGTTTCTGGTTGGATACATATGTTTTTAAGGCTTCTCGACCAGTGTGCCAATTTCCCACCCAGGCCGTTCGGGTTCGTAACGTTATCGAAGGCAACCACGCTGGCACGGAAATATCGGAGAAAACCGAATGCGCGGCCGGAATTTGCTTATAAACCAATTGATTTTCATCCGGTTGAAGAATCGCTTTGGGTCCGAAAACATAGCCGAAATGCGCATTGTTGTTCCGGTTAACGTCGGTATAGCCGATCACCAAGGGTGTTCGTTCAACACTGTCGGCCAAACCGACGGCCGTTCTTGCGGCCGCTGCGCCAGCGTCAACGCCTAAGCCGTATTGAGGGAGCGTCGCAGCGATCGCAAGCGCCGACTGCATCGAGTTGGCAGCGCTGGCTAACGTCGATAAGCGTTGCACTCTCTGGGCCGGCTGAGCTTGGTATGTAAAAAGGTTTTCAGCCTTCCAATAACTCTTCTCTCCTTTTTCCTCAATCAGGAATTTTTTGAATTCCTCCGGTACCTTATAATTAGGGTTAAAAATTATAGAAGCATTTTTATCGCGAGTTTGGTCTTTATACTGATTAATAGTTTGAAGAATCTCCTTGGCACTGTTCTGAGTTTTTTCATCAAGTAGTTCGATTCGTTGAAGAATATTTTTAGGAAATTTCTTTATATTATCGACTATGTTTACCGAGAAACTCGAACTTACAGGACATAGTTGGTTTGCAGCTATGTAGCGCTCGATGTTGTTACCTGATTGATCTCTACAAGCTATTAGTAAACCATTTTTTTCAAATGAATCTATCATGCGCTTGAAAGCATTCAATTTTATTGGGGATGCAAAGCTAATACTCAAATAGTTATCGTTAAGCGAGTCCAACCAAAAATAATAGAAAACTTGTAGTTCTTTATCAACATCAACTACTTCCCCTCCACCAATTTCAAAATCCAATACCCCAAATTTATTTTTCACTTCGCCTGGTAATACGGTGGCGTTAAATTGAAGACGGTAAAGCGTATTACCGTTGACGTCATGAGCGTCGTCCAGACTCACTTCAGCAAGCCTTTGACGCAATCGGGCGCGATAGGCGGTCAAGTCTTCGAAATATTCTTCCGGCGTAGATAGAATTTCGCTTTTGCCTGCTTTCCGATTGACTTCCGTAGCACCATTTGTTAACAAAGAGTCGATTGTACTTTGTAGTCTGGAGATGGCTCCGCCCGTTCCCGTTAATCCGGTTAAATCTGGACGTTGAGGAGGTTTGTTTCCATCTCCTTCGTTCCCCACATTGTTTCCATCTCCTTCGTTCCCATCTTGACTGCCGGAGCCTGGCTGAAGGGCGGCATTCCCAGGATCCGTTTCAATCAATTTCTTCACTTGATCAATTTGATTTTTAAGCTTTAGTAGCACAACTTCATTTTGGAATTCGTTGATATCAATTTGATTTTTAAGGTTTCGTAGTTCAATCTCATTTTGGAGTTCGTTAATATCGTTTTGTCTCTCGAATGCTTTGCCAAGTGAGGGATCAAAAGCAATACCCATTTGCGATGCAAAAGAATTGATCACTTTAAGATCGCGATTGATTTGGGACTTAAACTCGGGGTAACACTTTACCCCTTTTGTGCCATCTATTTCACATTTGGCTAAGTTCAATAAGTTCTCAATAGATTCTTTTTCGCTATTACGATCATTGATAAGCCTCTCTCGGGAAATAACTTGCGGGTTACCCACCAAAATTGCCGCCTCCCGGTCCGGCCCGTCTTCGTCGACGTCACCAACTGAGAAATCGGCGTAGGGGTTGGGTTCGAACCAAGTACAAGCGGATAGGGACAGGCAAAGAGGAAAAATTATAAGTTTGTTTAGAGATAGTTTCGTCATAATAGCTCCGCATCTACTAGACATCGAGCAGGCGTTAGTAGTAGGTGGAAAGTTAATTTAACTTCAACGTCAGGGTTTTAAACGGTAATCCGACATTGAGTCCCTGAGAAAGACCCGATATTGACAGCGTAGCATCGTGTTGATTGACGAAAACCCAGGTTCCTCCGCCCGCGACTACCGACGCAGCCACACCAATACCGACATAAATCCCTTCATAGCGGGTTAAGTCGTCCGGATTATCTGAAAGGCAGAGCTTTCCCTTTGCGTCAATCCGATTGAACCCAGCCTCGGCTAGGCCGATTCCGGAAACCGTGAAATGAACGGTTTTTTCGGAAATCTTCGCAGTCACATCGCCCCAAGAAACACCGATACCCAAACCAATGTTCGTAGCATCAA
Organism: Methylomonas sp.; assembly: GCF_023228165.1. Taxonomy (GTDB): domain Bacteria; phylum Pseudomonadota; class Gammaproteobacteria; order Methylococcales; family Methylomonadaceae; genus Methylomonas. The sequence goes on from NZ_JALOBS010000039.1 coordinate 28,976, forward strand.
AAGAAAGGTCGGAACATTGGATATCGTAGGCATAAGCACTACTAACCGACAAATAAAATAGAATGGCTTGTGTGATAGGTTTTACAATTCGCATTATTCCCTCTTGTTGTTTTTGATTATCAGGTTTTTAATGATGAGAGGAATGTTTTTAAATGTTCAGTAGATGAATTTAAGAGCCCCCTCATCATCAAAACACAAGAAAAAAGATGAAGGCGTTTGCTCAAGCAAGGCCGAATAATAGGTAAGAGTAACGCCATAAAATGCATGATTGTCTTTAATAAAGCATGATCGACCCGTTGCCTGCGGAATTCGAATAATAAAGTCTTGTCCTAACGACATATTGCCGTCCTCTCAGTAAGCGCAGATTGATCTTGGCGTTATAATCCTGACCGCTGTCATCGTCGCCCGCTAAGAACACTTCTTCATCGTTCCAGATCTCAAATAACACCATCACGGTATCCATTGCGCCAAATGTTTGCAAAGTATACTTCCGGCTGATTTCCGGTTTAATCAGAAAATCGACCTGCTTGCCGGCACCGATCATTAAGTGTTGTGACTCGAACGCACGCAATTCGGGGATTCTGGCTTCTTGAGTGGGATAAAGGCGTTTGGCTGTTTCGATATCGAGTTCTGACAAACCTGCCTCGGGAATGAGCGGACGGGTTCTATATTCGGAAGGTTCTTTGATAAGCCCCGCTTCGAACTGGTAATGCATGATCGAATTTTTATCCCAATCCGAACCGTCAACAGAATTCGCAGGAATCTTGCGAATGATATTCCAGTACGTTTCGTCTCGCGACCAATTGTTGGGAGGACCACCCAAGCTTTCATATACTTTCTCCTCATCCCAAACAATTCCAGCCAATGGGTTTTGGTGCTCATGAGGGAATCCTATTGCATGACCGATTTCGTGCAAAGCCGTATCTCGGCCATAAGGCGTGGTTAAATCCCAGCCAAAATTCATACTCCGCTCATTTGCTGCTTTAGCATATTCCAAACAATCCCGACCCACGTACGACCAGGAACCGTCATTTTGATCAAAACCAATTTTAATTGTTGCCTCTTCTGGCGAGTCGACTTCCTGAAAAGTTAATCCAATACCAATGTCTTTCCAAGTAGCAAAGGCATGTCTAACCGCCTGTTCTTGGTTTTGGCCTCCTCGCCAATAGGCTGGATCTTTAAAGAAAAAATATTTCAGATTCGTCCCGTTTACCCAGACTTTTTCCATCATGGCGATGAGTCTTGTCCTGTTGCCGTCCGTTATATGACTCAGATCCCTCTCGACTATTTTTGGTATTGAACAGTGTTTTCCTTCCGATAAGCCATTCTCACACTGCCCATGTTTTTTTTGTTTGTCAGCCACCTGAAACCTCTCTGAAGAAATTTAAGACAGATTGATTTGTATATTAACGGATTAACTCTGTCAACAAGAAACTTTCCGTCCATCATCGAATTGCCCTTACTCTCGGTGAATTAAATGCTGACCACAAACATGTAAATTCTATCAATCAGAGGTTTATCAGGCATGAAACAAAAAATGGGTTGACGCAATCCAACGATAAATAAACACCTTCTTCCTAAAATGGTTATGGTTATTTTTTTAGAGATATTCGGTTTATTGAAATTGAAGGGGTAACAGGTTGCACAAAAATTATTAGTCATAAAATTATTTCGCGTACCATAGGCTTATTGAAAAACCACCTTTAGCAGGCTGTTGAATTTATCTCCGCTGGAAGCCGCATTGGTTCGTTGAACTAAAGGTGGGGGAAAATTCATAAGGTATTGTTCTGTATGATAAAATTGTTCTAACTTTTATATATTGCATTGATGCTATGCGCGGCGCCGACATCACACAAGAAGAACTATTCAGCTACCGAACCCTGGAAGAACGGATTCCGAAAATGCATCCGCTCCGCAAACTGCGCAAAGTGGTCGATCTGTTGCTCGCTACACTGAACGACGAGTTCGACGCGCTGTACGCCCGCTGCGGTAGGGATTCCATCCCACCGGAGCGCCTGCTGCGCGCCAGTTTGTTGCAAGTGTTGTTTTCCATCCGCTCAGAGCGGCAGTTGGTGGAGCTATCGACTTCAATTTGCTATACCGCTGGTTCGTTGGTTTGACCATGGATGACGAGGTTTGGGATCACTCCAGCTTCAGTGCCAACCGTGACCGCTTGCTGAATGAGCGCATCAGCCGCATGTTTTTCGAATCCGTGCTGGCCTTGGCGGAGTGGAAGAACCTGATTTCCGACGAACATTTCTCGGTCGATGGTACGCTGATTCAGGCCTGGGCCTCGCATAAAAGCTTCGTCAAAAAAGACGCCTCGACCCCACCGCCGGAAGACGGTGGCCGTAATCCAACCGTCAACTTCAAAGGTGAGAAACGCAGTAACGACACCCACGCCTCGACCACCGATCCCGATGCGCGGCTGTACAAAAAGAGCGAGGGCGATAAATCGCAGCTGGCTTTCCTTGGCCATGCCTTGATGGAAAACCGCAATGGCTTGGTCGTCGATGTCGAAGTTACCCAGGCCACGGGTACGGCGGAACGCGAAGCGGCCGAAACCATGATCAAGCGCACAATCCATAAACCGGGCGCAACCCTGGGTGCCGACAAGAATTATGACACCAAAGACTTCGTGGCTAAGCTACGCCAGCGCAAGGTAACCCCGCACGTCGCGAGCAAAGAAAAAGGCTCAGCCATTGACGGCCGCACAACCCGACACGACGGTTACCGCAAAAGCCTTAAAATCCGTAAGCGGATCGAAGAGGTCTTCGGTTGGGCCAAAACCGTCGGCCCGCTCAGGCAAACCAAGTTCCGTGGCTTGAAGAAGGTCGCCGCACAAACGATTTTTACCTTTGCCGCCTATAACCTGACGCGGATGGGCGCCATTTTCGGCTGGCGTTACAGTACCGCTTAGGCGGCCGTGCGCCTGGAATCCGCCAAAAGGCGGAATTTATCCACCTTCGGGGCAAATAAAACCGGATTTTGAGGCCTAATCAGGCTTCCAGACCGCTCGGCGCTTAAAAAATGGCGCTGAAACCGAAGGTATATCGGCAAATTTCAACAGCCTGTTAGGGAGTGTTGCCATTTTGTAATAATCCCTTGAAAGTCGATTGGTTTGCTCCATATAGATTGATTTTTTTCAGTCAAGAGAAGCATAGGTTATGCCCAGACACATGTTTATGGATGAATTCTGGGCTAGATTAAAGGCCATTCTGTTAAGCTTTAGCAATTACGTAAGCAAACGGCAGAAGGGATCTTTTATCATATGTGGGCAGGATATCCTTGGCGAGATTTACCCGCATTTTTTGGAAAATGGGATGCGACCTACAACGATTAATGCTTGGCCGCTCCAAAAAAAGCTGATAGCTATCTTTCGAGCGCTAGTACTTAAATCCGATTGGGAGTGGCTATTTATCGCTGGGAGTATTTTGAAAGCGCATCAACATAGTAGTGGTGCAGCCAACGAACAGGAAACAGCGATCGGTAAATCAGTGGCGGGCAACATCACAAAATCCATATAGCTGTTAATGCATGCGGCCTTCCTATTGATTTTTCGGTAACGGGTGGTGAAGTCCATGATTGCAAAGAAGCACCGGAACTGATCGCCAAACTACCCTTAGCTGACTACATGGTCGCTGACAAAGGATATGACAGCAAGCCCATAAGACTTCAAATTCGAGAGAAAGGGAGTGAGGCCATGACTCCAAGAAAACAGAACTCTACAGTCGGTAACGATGATATGGATAGGAACCTCTACATATATCGCCATTTCGTCGAGAATTTGTTTGCCGGATTGAATCATTTCAGAGCCATTGCAACTCGCTATGGCAAACTGAAACGAAACTTTGAAGACGTCATCGCATTGGCCTGCGCATTTTTATGGTTACCTAAGTAAAGCGGCAACAGCCCCCTAATAAACTTTTTCTATATGAGCACAAGTAATTTCAATTTCGCAACAAGCTGAATTAATCACCTCTTGTTATTGTGTGAGGGACTTGTTCGGGAAATAATCGGGTAGACAAAATTTATAGTTGTCCAAGAAAGGAAATATTATTCATGTTAAATCCAACAACAAAACAATTAATTCACTACCTACTGATTAATGGTAGGCACCCGTTGTGGTTACCTGAAATTGACTTAAAAGAGGCTTTTTTGGTTGAAGCTGACCTGAGCGGCGCAAATCTACGAAGTGCGCGTTTATCATCCGCTAACCTATCCCAAGCGAACCTGACAGGAGCTAACTTGGCTATTGCAGACCTAGATAAAACTATTCTCAAACAGGCAAATATGAAGCAAGCAATTCTTGAAGGAGCATCTTTGGTCGGCGCCGATCTTGAGAAAGCTGATATGTCCGAGGCTCGATTCCATCGAGCGAATTTGAAAGGCGCTGTGCTTACCGGTGCAACTATCACGGATGCAAGGTTCGATATGGAAACTTTATGGCCTGATGGATTTGATCCAATCGCGGCAGGCGCGGTAAAAGAATGATCATAGTCATAAGTAGACGATCATCGTTGATCCCCAACATCTGGATGTGAACATGAGCGATTTAACAAAAGAACAAATTTATTTCCTCATCAATGGCAGCCAACCATTATGGCTTCCAGATATCGATCTGGATGAGGCTCAAATTCGCAATGCAAATCTTCGCGGCGCGAATTTCTCTGATGCGAAACTTACAAATACCAGACTGTATCAATCTGACCTCTCCGAGTCCAATCTATTTCAATCAGACTTGAGTGGTTCAAATCTAAGTAATTGCATACTAAATTCTGCGGACCTCAGAAAAGCGAATCTTTCTAATATAAGAGGTGAGCCAATATTCGCCGATGACTCTCTTCTTGAAGATGCCACAATACAACGTTCCCAGCTTCAAAAATCCAGTTTCCGCAACGCCAACTTCACCGGGGCGGACCTTACGGAGTCTTTGCTAGTTGATGCGGATCTCCGAGGAGCCTATTTTGAATCAGCAAACCTAACTGGATGTAACCTGCAAGGAGCCAACCTTGCATACGCGGATTTAAAAAATGCGGATCTTACCGGTGCGAACTTTCAGGGTGCTAGACTTGAATTTGTTCGGCTCCAAGGTGCCACAATCAGTGAATCCACCATAATTGACGACAAGACTAAGTTTATCCATCGTCTAGCAAACAATGGCGGAGTTGGTCTGGATCTTCGGGAGTCCGACCTTTCGCGAGCCAACCTCCAAGGAGTGGACTTCAGTCAAGCCGATCTTTCCAAAGCAAATCTTCAAACAGCGCGACTTCGTCAGGCCATTCTGGCTGGTGCCGATCTTCGACAATCGGACTTAAGGTTTGCCGATCTCAACGACGCGGACATTGATGACGCCACACAGATTGCTGACAAGTGGCGCTTGGTTCACTCCGTCCTCACCAGAGGCGCTGAAAATCAAGATTATCAGGGGGCTGATTTTAGTGAGGCTGATCTCACGGAGGCACGTTTCAAAGGAGCGAACTTAAGTAATGCACGGTTTACCAGTGCTATACTTACAAGAGCAGACCTATCGGATGCCAACTTGACAGGCGCCAACCTAGATCTTGCCGACTTGCATGACGTGAGTGTGAGCGAATCGACAATAATGGACGACAAACCTAAACTTGTCTGGCAAATCATAAACCAACCGGGGGTTGCACGAAATCTACGGCAAACGGATCTGCAATCCTCTAATCTTCGAGAAATTGATTTTTCCCATGCCGATCTTCAAGGAACACGCCTAAACAATTCCATTCTAGAAAATGCAATCCTGATTGAGTCGAATTTGAGAGGTGCTCACCTCGATTCTGTGAATTTGCGTGATGCAAATCTACGCCATGCCGATCTTAGTCAATCCCACCTTAAGGCTGCTGATTTGACCCGAGCGTCACTGTCCAGCACATTGTTGGAGGGAGCTGACTTGACTCGATCTGTGTTGAACGAATCGAACTTTCACAAAGCACTGCTGAATGCCGCTAATCTTTCAAATATAGAATTGAAAGATGCACGACTTTATAGCGTTCGTATGGTGAGATCTGTCTTGACAGCAGCAAATGTGTCCAACTCGAACTTTCAGAATGTTAACTTAGAACAGGCGGACCTAAGTGGATTGGTTGCTGTCGATACTCTTTTTAAAGGGAGTAACATGAGCAATGCTAAGATGGGAGAAGCCAATCTTGAACGAGCCGATTTTACATCCGCAAATCTGCGTGACGTAGACTTAAGTGGAGCCCGACTGCATGGAGCCAATCTGAAGAGATGCCGGAATCTTATGTCAACCAATCTTCAGAATGCGAAATACAATGCGGATACGAAATGGCCGGATGGGTTCGACCCTATTTCTGCTGGCGCAATACTTGAGACATGATCGAACAACGTTGTCTGAAGCGCTGAGTGCACTACAAACATACGCCTTTGATATCTAACTCAAGAAATAAAGCTAACGCGGATTCAACTCTGATGTGCATATTATTTAAACAGCGGTGGCAGCTCTGTAATTTTGCATTAAAGTATGACGACTTTCTGCTTGTAGAATATCTCTTAGTGCATGTGCAAGAGGATACGCAAAATATGCTGCAGAAAATGGCTTCAAATAGAACTGTCTGAGGACAATCGGCCTAGATTTAACACTGAAATGCGTTTTTTGAGAGAGATTTCTATTGAATACGATGACTAGAGATTTTTCTACGACCTCATTATTAATGAGCAATTATGGATATAAACCAGTCATTCCAATAGTCCCGGCCAACGTCAACTTTTGGCCGGCGCGGGCCGATGAAGACTCAAAGTTCCCTTCCGAAAAGCTGACATTCGTTGAGGTTAGGGAATGAAAATTTCGCTGGCATCGTAAACGGCCGGTTGTGGCCGTTTGGGGAAGCCATCCAATGACTGTTTTTAGACCTCCAATTCCCAGAGGCCCAGGGGCTGGCTAATTTGGAGCTTTTGGAGAAACGCGATAGGTAAAATCAGTTGCGTTAACGTTGTGACCTCAGTCCGATAATACAACCTGTAAGGCATGGCGCGCAATTCTCTCTCTAAAGCTGCTGCATTATAGAATTGCTGGGTAAAATCTGGGTAAAATCTGGGTAAATCATATAAACTCGAATGAGCACAAATAGGCTTTGCAACGTGAGAGCTATTTGTTAAAAGTTATTAAAAATCAACAAGATAAATTTTGAAGACAGCTCTTTTAATGCGATGGTCGTGCGTTCGAATCGCACACGACCCACCATCAAATGATGTATAAATCAAGCAGTTAGCTTTAGCGGGCGACTGCTTTTTTTTCGTATCAAAGTTAGTGCGGGACTTTTGCGGGAGTCCCCTCCTGCAATCAATTCCACCGCATCGATCAGTTCTTCAAGCTCCACACTCGAATAATGCGTCGTAATGTCACCATTCGTGTGATGCAGCAAAGCTTTCCTTGTCTCTAATGGAACTCCAGCAGCTCTTAGTCTACGACCAAAGGTGTGCTTCAAGTTGTGCGGCCCCATTTTGTAACTGCCATCAGTAGGCAACCCCGCTTTCTTCCATGCATTTTTCCATCCCGTGTTGTGCATGCGATAAATCCGATGATCTTCATATGCAAACACATAGACAGAATGCTTGCCTCGCTGCTTCTCGATCACTTCGCGAGCAATACGGTTTAAGACGACAATCTGATCTTCTTTGTTTTTCTCCCCCGGCCAAACACCATCGTCATAGACAGCTTTACGACCCGGTATGACAAAAACACTGGTTTCCAGTTCGGGAACCTTGACTTCCCATTCCCAACGTAACCAGCAAACGCTTTGCTCTCTTAATCCTGTGTTGACCTTAAACATGGCCATGGATTGCAGATGCTCAGGCAGCAAGCTGAAAAATCGCGCTTGCTCAGTCCAGTTCAAAGGGTAAGGCTCAGAAGAGTCTTCCCATTTCGGCATTTCCAACAAAGGCGCCGTTTCTAGCCAAGACTTGTTATTGTCGTCTCGCCAAACCCGTGCTGCCAATGTCAAAATTCGCCGAACGATGGCCAATTCTCGTGCCACTGTCGAGCTCTTGATACCCTGCTTACGTCGATGATTGATGTAATGCTGAAGCGTGCCCATATGCACATTTTCGATCAGCAAGTCACCGATAAACGGGTCCAAGTTTTTTAAACAGTCTGCATCGCGAGCAATACTGCGTTTATTGGTTTCCGTCAAAAACTTCGTAGCCGCTTGTCGAAACGTGCGTTGCGGCCTTACTCCGAATACTTGTTGTTCACGAATCGCGACCAGCTTTCGCATCAAGATTTGTTCCGCTTCTTCCCTGTCGCTTGTTTTACAGCTTTCGCAAAGTCGGCCATATCCTTTGATTTGTTTATCAATATGCCAGACTCCTTGGCGTTCATAGAGTCCTGAGGTGTTTTTACGTCCCATGGTTTTTCTCCTTTGGTTGCGGGACGTCCGTTGCGTTGTATATAGTAATCGACCCATAGATCGAGTTCTAGTCTGTCAAACGCTATACCTTGATCACCAATAGGTATTTCAGTCAGTTCTGGCCGAACCATTTGATTGAAGCGATTTTTATCCATCCCCAAATAGAAAGGGGCATCGCGCAATCGAATGAGCCTCGGCAATAGCTGATTCTGTGATGGTGATAAGGTTTGGGTTGCCACAACACTGCTTCATAGAGTTGTTAATCATCATTTCCACCGAAGAAAAGTTTCAGTGTTGTGGCTATGTTGGCTTTTGTTAAGGATTAAATTAAGTTCCTTTTAAACCGGCCCGACCGATTTAGTTGACAATCACAGAAACTTATGCTGTTCCTTGTCATTTTTGAGTTGACTGCAGTATTTGGCGTTTTCCGCTTTGCGACAATGAAATTGAGTCGTTTTCCTTAAGCAAAGAGAGATAACCGCCATCAATATATGCCAATGCGAATTTCTTTAGTTTTTGAATATTTGTCTTGAGAGAGTCTATTTTATAACTAATTAAATCATACTGAGTCCGTTTGATGTTTTTAGGCGTGCTTAGCAAATCCTCGGGACAATTTGGCGCCCAACCAAGTGAAGAAAAGCTTTCAGCGAAAACATAACATATTACCTCATTCCATTTAGCATTGTTGAGTTGAGCGTCATAGACCCTGAGACAATTGATCATTGTTTCACGCTCCCTAGCATCCTCGTTTATAACCCCAATTTTTGATATGAGCTTGGCATGTCTATTTTCCATTTCTTGATGAAGAATCGCTAACTGCTTTTCGATATTCTGTAACAAACTTAGTTTTACGTAAACATTTCCAGTTCCATAGTTTATGATTGTTCTATCAATATTTCTTCCAAAGTCAATAAAAACTGGGTATTTTTTACTTGAAAGTTCAAATCCAGGGCTAACTTTATTTGTGTAATTATATTTTGATGTTTTGCTATGCTGCCTTAAGTCATAAAATGAAGTAAATTCATTCCGTTTTGAAAAATACTTATTCGAAATATGTCTTAAAATAGGATGATCTTCTTTTTCAATTCTTTCAAGGTAATCTGCGTATGACTCGCTTTCTATCGTTGGCGGATGGGCGTCATAATATTTAAAAAAATATCCTTTTTCTTCTTTTCGATCTTCTGGGATTTTTCTTCCCGGAAAATCCTTGTATTTTTCATAATCAGATTGATATCCTTTATTTCTACGTAAAAACTCCCAGGCGAACTGAGCCTTTTCTGCATTTTCTAAGTAATTGTATTCGCAATTATTTTTCCAGTTTAGCAAGGACTTGCAATGTGTGCTATCGTCAGAGTTCATAATTTTTAAAATAGAAAGTTATTTCCTATGCATTCATTCAGGGTTATGTAAAAAGCCACCAGGTGGTTATGAAGATAATCTATCGAATCTAACAATGTAATTCCCGCAATTAATTTATAAAATAAAATATACTTGACATAATATAAAAACATGAAAAAATAATAATCGCTACAGCAGATTTGTTTTTACGTTTTTATAGCATTATCTTTTCGAGCGAACTACTGGCTCACCTTTTCTAAATTAAATATAACGCAAATTCGGCGACTATTCATTTACTCGTCGTGCTTTTCCGTGGGAGCAATTTATTTATGCAAATTCAAGACTCTGGTTATCCTTTGGCAATCAGTAAGAAACTGGTGGCCATTCTGCAACATGAGCTAGATAAAAGTGAAGTCGATAGCTCAGCAGGCGTTACCCTCAATTTCCGTGACCCTGATTATAGTGCGGAAAGCGGTGGCTACCACCCTGTGGAAATCAATATCGATGGGAAGGGCCGTATTCAATACATCACAGACTTTGCCTACTATGGCAGTGGCCCCTTTGCAGAATTAGATCGCGAAATAGACTTCGATTTTAGCCGCAACGTGTTTCAGCACATGGGGCGCGAATTCCCCATCCAACACGGTGCGTCGTTGTTTCGCATCTGGCAATCTAATTTCTGTAGCTATGTTGAACGACAAGTGTTTGAAGTGTCTGTTTCTAGCCACTGAACTTTATTGGTAGTGCAATTGGGTGTCTCATGAAACCTTACCGACAGGGTCACTTAGATGGCTTATGCGGGGTCTACGCCTTGGTCAATGCTGTGAACAAGTTATGTGGACCCCTGAATAAGCGTGAAGCGCAAGCGTTGTTTCTGGATATTCTTGAATATCTGGAAAGTCGAGGGCCCTTAGCTTATCGCTGTGTTGACGGGATTTACATACAAGACATTGCTTCGATTTTGAAGCATGTTGTTTGTGAATATTATCCGATCTTGCGTTATAAGCCATCTCATACAAGGCCCCGAATCAGTTTGAGCCTCTATCTGCAATCACTGATCAGCGCATTCCGCTCTATGACGCTGACGGCATGCGTTATGTTTTGAGAAGCAGTTGTTCGATATTGCATTCGGATGATCCGAAACGGCATTGGCTGATGCCCGCACATACCTATTTGCTGCAACTTAAATCGAAATTTTTAAATTCTTTCATTCTTTATTTCATTATCGGCCCCTTGCTGCTAAGCGTCTAAAAATGTCGCTTGAGCTGGGCATACTCGTGTCTGATATTAACTGGTAACGGGGCCGAGAATGATTTTCTACTCAGGAGTCCTTATGTCTTCATATTCTCGTATCGGTTTTAAGGCCACCGAAGAAGCAGGCCTGTATCAAACCCATCGCCCGGTTAGTTCGGAAGATATTGTGGCGATGGCTAATCGCTTGATCAAACGTAAATTTGCGCGTGGTCGAGCAATGACCAGTCCAACGGAAGCAGCCGCCTATTTACCCGCTCAAATGGCTTCCTATGAACACGAAACCTTCTGGGCCTTATTTTTGGATAACCAGCATCGCATATTGGCCTTTGAGAAGCTGTTTACCGGCACCTTAGCCTCGGCATCGGTATACCCCAGGGAAGTCGTTAAACGTTCGTTACAGCTGAATGCGGCGGCCATTATCTTTGCCCATAACCATCCATCGGGAGCCGCTGTACCGAGTCAAAGCGATAAAGACATTACCCAGAAGCTTAAAGATGCGTTGGCATTGATCGAAGTCGTTGTCCTCGATCATTTTATCGTCGGCGGCGATGACGTGACCTCCTTGGCTGAACAGGGACTGTTGTGATGACCTTGCTGGATTTGCTGTTATATGCAGATCAGGAGAGTCCTTATAACGACAAAGAAAAATTATGGCTGCGTGCTTATCGACGTAATCACCTATTGCAAGCTCAGCCCTTATTGCTGTTGTTGCTGCAGTATTATGCAGAAAAGGAAAGGTGGCGTGCTAAGCAACGCATGAATATTGCCATGCTGCCCGATGCCGAAACTTTATTGCAACAGCTGCAACTGTCCTGTACTGAACGCACGCTCTGGCTGTGTCAGTATGTCACTGAGTTGTCGGAAACCTATGAAGTCGTGCATTACGCGCAATCTGAACTGAAGGCTTTAACTATCTGCTTTCAGCATGGCTGTTTTGAATCTGTTGAAACCCATGCCATTAAGCCAAAGGTGGAATTTGTAGTCGGTTTGGCCAAGTTGCTGAGCAAACATCCGGAATTAGCTACTGCGCGCTTTATCAATCGCAAAGGCTGCCAGCGTCTGTGTTTTGATCTCGCTGAATTTAAAGTGCAGCAGATTAAGCAGACCGCCATACGGTTGGGTAATTTAGATAGTCAGCAAAAGCTATTACGTTGCCGCCATCAGAGCGACTTAAACGGTTTAGCAAACCGCTTGGAACATCAAATCAGTGAACAAATCATGCAAACCCTGCAGTCTGTCGATCTGGACGATCTCGCGGCAGTCTATGACGCTTGTCAGCCTTACCTAAATGATCAACAACGATTAGGGATCGAAGACCATTGGTATGAACGTTACCCCTTACTGCCTTGGGCAAGCCATGAATGCATTCTACCAATTACCGATTATCAGCAGCTGTTTCTGGAAGCCCATCAGCAATTGAATTGTGCGTTGAATTATCGCTCCGACCTAGCCAATAACGAGTATGCATTATTCAAAGTGTTAGAACCTGAGCGCGCTACCTTGGGATTGAAATGGAGTCCAAAACAGCAACGTTTTCAATTCGATCAACTGGTGGCCAAAAACAATCAAGCAGTTAATATCGAAACACGTCGCTATGTGAAGCGTTGGCTGAAGCGGGCTCAACGTTAAAGCCGTTTTAGTTGCGTTAATGCTCATTAAAGCAACTAAACCGCAGCCAAGCTCTGCACCGGTCGGCGTACTTAATCAGTTAGTTTAAAAAATATCGGAGAAACCGAATGAAATC
>NZ_JALOBS010000068.1 GCF_023228165.1 Methylomonas sp.
ACTGTCGATATCCGGGATGGGTCGGCCCATTTGGGCATTCAATCGTCCCCAACGATCAGCAACGTAGGCATCCACATTCAAAATCCGGCCGGAAAAAAACTGGGGCAGTTCCACTTCCAGCCAATCCAGCAATTTGAGCTGGCGATCGTCATTGACCAGCGAATCGATCCCTTTACGGATTTCTCCCAAGGTCAATACACTGAGGTAAAGCGTGGTGGCAGGGCGTTGTTCGAACCATTCGATGACGCCTTTATTGGGTTCACGGCGACGCAATTCCGATAAGACGTTGGTATCGATCAAATAACTCACAGTTCGAGTTCTCGGGTCAGACTGACATCACGTTCAATAACGAGATCGACCTGATCATATAGAGGTGAACGGCGCATGAATTCAACCAGCGATTGTCGATTACCCGTGAGCCGGTCGTAGTCGGCACGTGAGAGCAGCACCGCAACAGAACGACCGTGATGGGTGATTTCCTGCGGTCCATCCTGTTCGGCGTTGCGTAATACAGTGGAAAGGCGTGCTTTCGCCTCCTGAATTTGCCAAGTATGCATAATCAACCTCCAATTCTGACTAGTCTGGTCCGATTTTAGGCGACAACTATTTTAAAAGCAAATCATGCCTTCTGACTGCACCTAGATTCTGAGCATCGCCATTGATTAGACTAGCAGGTATTCCCTTCGGTAAAAGGTAATCTGGCAGGCCATTGGAAAGCCCAATAATGAAAGAAATGCGTATCCCAAATCGCGAATATGAAGCAAACGAAATGATTGGCGGTAATGGGCCAGTTACCTGTCCATCGCTGAAAATTGGCGACTGTCTCTTGATGGCCGATCTCGACGAGTACAGCGTAACAATAGTCACGTATTTTCGTTCAGTCTAGCCGCCAAATGCGTGATCCTGCGCTGTGATTGCTGATTTTTCACCGCCATGGCTAACGCTTTGGGTTGAGCAATCACCACGACCAATTGTTTGCCACGCGTGACGCCGGTATAGAGCAGATTGCGTTCCAGCAGCATAAAGTGCTGCATGGCCATCGGAATCACCACCACCGGATATTCCGAGCCTTGCGATTTGTGCACACTGGTGGCGTAAGCCAACGTAATTTCGTCCAGATCACTGAATTCGTAGTCGACCTCCCGATCATCGAACAAGATTTTGACTTGACTTTCCTCAAGATCAATGCTTTTGATCACGCCAATGTCGCCATTGAAGACTTCCTTGTCGTAGTCGTTGATTCGCTGAATCACCTTATCACCCGGCGCATAGGTATTCCCAAATCTGGTAATTTTTGGTTCGCTGTGACCATTTAACCGAGCTTGCAATTCGACATTCAACGATCGAGCACCTAAACCACCGCGATTCATGGGCGTCAGAATTTGTACATCGTTGACCGGATGAAAGTGGAAGCGCTGCGGAATCCGTTCAAGGACGACTTGCATCAATTTAGCGAAAATCTCCTCAGGTGTTTCGGCGTATAGGCAATAAAAATCGCTGAGGGCCTCAGTCTTATCCAACACAGGCATTTGCCCGTGGTTAATCCGGTGCGCATTCGTGATGATTTTGGAGGTACTGGCCTGGCGAAAAATCTCGGTCAGTCGCACGGTGGCAATTTGCCCGGATTCGATGATGTCAGCCAGCACGGATCCTGGACCAACCGAGGGTAATTGGTCGACGTCGCCGACGATCAAGACTGCGGCTTCTGTCGGGATGGCTTTTAACAACTGATTCATCAGCACCACGTCCATCATCGAGGACTCATCAATCACTAAGCAATCGAGCGCCAACGGGTTTTCGTCATTATGCTTGAACGCGAACTGCGTCGGATCAAACTCCAGCAAGCGATGCACCGTTTTCGCTTCCATGCCAGTCGATTCGGTTAAGCGTTTCGCTGCTCGTCCCGTTGGCGCGCACAAACCAATCCGAACGCGTTTCGCTTTGAGAATCTTGAGCAGACTGTTGACCAGCGTGGTTTTACCAACACCGGGACCGCCAGTGATCACCGAGACTTTATGCTGAAGTACCAAGCGAACAGCAGCCGCTTGCGACTGCGACAAGGTCATGCCGGTTTGCTCTTCCACCCAGGGAATGGCTTTATTCGCGTCAATCACACCCCAGGGCGCATCGCCCTGATTCAATCGGTTCAGGTGGGCGGCACAGCCGATTTCAGCGCGATGCAAAGGCGTCAGAAAAATGAATTCGTCGCTGCCGTCGATTTCGGCGATCAAATTGCCTTCGGTTAATTCCGCCGCGATCGCTTGGTCGATGATCGTCAACGGAATTTCCAGTAATTTCGCCGCCATTTCACAAAGCTTGCTGCGAATAGCTGCGCAGTGACCTTCGCCAGACCATTCCTGCAAGACATGGCGGACACCCGCTTGAGCACGCATCAAGGACTGTGGACCAATACCCAGCTTCTGTGCCAGGGTATCGGCGGTCTTAAAGCCGACGCCGTGGATGTCTAGCGCCAGACGATAGGGATTTTCGCGCACTTTCTCAATGGCCTGCTCGCCGTAGGTTTTATAAATTCGCACCGAACGGGAGGTGCCGACACCATGAGATTGCAGAAAGACCATGATCTCCCGAATCACTTTTTGTTCCGCCCAGGCACTGGTCACGCGCTCCTGGCGTTTCTTACCAATACCCGGTAATTCCAACAGACGCTCGGGTGTTTGCTCGATCACATCGAACACCCGTTCACCGAAGGCTTTGACCAGCTTTTTGGCAAAATGGGGACCGATGCCTTTGACCATGCCGGAGCCCAAGTATTTCTCGATACCGTCCAACGTGGTCGGCGGGACGATTTTCAGCGAAATGGTTTTGAATTGCTGGCCGTGTTGGCGATCATTGACCCAGCAACCCAGGCATTCGATGTATTCACCCGCCGTGACGCTGGCAGCCGAACCGATCACGGTAATCAATTCCCGATAACTTTTTACCTTGACCCGCAACACGCAAGACCCCGAGGCCTCGCTATGAAACGTGACACGTTCGATGGAGCCGTGCAGTTTTTCGACGGGATTTTCCGCATGCGCTGGCGCAGCCTGTGACGTCATGGGCTCTAACCCTCGTCATGTTCGATAAACAACGACGCTTGCGTGGGGTTCGCGCCATAAGACGTGCCATCGATGACAGGAAACAAACGCTGATAAGGCACCAGCCAAGTCTGCTGATCACTGATCTTGACAGTGGCCGTTTTGGGGTTAAGCCGGATGACTTCACCAAACAGTTCGTGGTTGTCCCGGCCCCTGAATCCTACGCATGTACCGACTTGCAATGCACTTTTGGGAATCCCGGTGGTATGCGGTTTTGGTTGAATCGCCGTATCAACATCATCCAGATTGAGGTAATAAAACGGGATGTTCCAATTTTTTTGGTCTTTGACGTTTCTCACCAGGCAACGGGTCTTTTGAATCTTCAAGATAACGGCATCGATCAAGCCGTTGGCTTGCGGGTCGAAATAGCTAATCGATTGGCCGACTTTCAATTGCGCCTTTACCTGTTCTACCCGAACCGGATTGATGAGTTCCTGATAAATGGCAGACTGTAGTCGATGTAAATCAAACATTGATGCTTTATTGAGCGCTTCAAGAATTGCAGTGTAGTCCATTGCTGACGTTCCCCGTTAACGGTTTTACCGTGATATTACCGGCTTTTATATCTCCAAAATAGTGCCAGGCATCGGGTAACATACGGAGCCGCCTCGTTTTTTCGCTTCTCGGTTTCACGCAGGTTATACGGAGCGACCGAACGGTACCCTGTCCGCTATAGTGGGTTGGCGGACAGAACATCTACCAGGACGATTAATCCAAACAGAATCTATGGACTTTATAAAACTATGCGTGGGCGAACGCTTCGAACATGACATGCCTGAAGAAGGCATGAGTATTGTTCTGGCTAATGGTGCGCCGTTATTGACTTTTAATTTTTCAGTTTCGCCGGGCGAAATCCAAGCCTTTCTGAATGGCACCGCCTCGTTCGCGTTATTTGCCGAACAAAACCATCTGTTCTTTTTGTTTAAAATCGAAGGCTTTCTGGATTGGTCGGACTTGGCGTTTACCATCCATCTAGCCGGTGACGAAACCATTGATGTAGGTGAAGCCTACTTGCCGTTTAATCTGGTCTTGATCGAACCGGATACCAAAATTGTTAAAGGCCTGCGCATGGTGACCGTTTCACAGGAGTTCAGGTCAAGACTGGCTGAATTGATCCGAAAACAAGCGTCAGAGCCGTTTGATACCATGACTTACTATCGTGGCATTGGCGGCCTTTATGATAAATACCCCACCGCAAGCGACTTACTCAAACAGGCGGTGATCATCGAACAAGGCGGCAAGACACTGCCGATAACACATACCCGATAATGACTAAATCCCAACTCATCGAACACATCAGCCTTAAATTGCCCCATTTACCGCAACGCGATGTCGAAATGGCGATCAACATCACCATTGATGTGATGACCCTGCATTTGGCACAGGGGGAGCGTATTGAAATTCGTGGTTTCGGTGGATTCTCTGTGATTGAACGAGCCGCCCGGATGGGTCGCAATCCCAAGACAGGCGAACAAGTGAGCTTGCCCATTCGGCATTCCACCCATTTCAAGCCCGGACTGGATTTACGTGAGCGAGTCGAACGTTCGAGAGCAGCGGTACCCATAAATGGTGATTAGACAAATCTCCTTGCGTGAGATCTAAAAACCATCAGGGTTTATGGCAATTAGAGGCAAAAAACCAGTGAATTGATTCCTTTCGTCGCGATTTTTAAAAAAAATTCTGCTCTCTTACAATAAAGGGCGTATTTGACCTTTATTGCAGGCAACTCGCCCAAAATCATTTGCAAAATAATGGCCATCCCAACCGGAGGTCATTATGGAACCCGTTGCCATCCCTCAATCGATCGACGATCCGATCCACATTTTATTGTGGAGTGCGGACGAGATCGTGCCCTTTATGGTGAGCATGCTGACAGGCATGTTGATCGATCAATTCATCCCTGGCTTAGTGCTGGGATTCATTGCGGTCAAATTCTATCGTCGATTCCGCGATAACCGGCCTGATGGCTACACCTTGCATGCGCTGTATTGGCTGGGTCTTTTGCCCAGTCGCGCGCAGATCATCCCCAATCCCTATATTCGCCGGTTCCTGCCATGAAGTTGTCGGATTTTCTGCAGACCTGGGATGGCCACGAGACCGAGAATCGCTTTAGCCGAGTAATTATCATCGGCTTGCTGGTGGTGTGTGTGATTACTTCGCTGGCCGCCTGGCGCACCGAGCGCAGCATCATTCTGGTGCCTCCGAGCTTGACGCAAGAAGTCGAAGTCACCCGCAGCCAAGCGTCCAGCGAGTTCAAAGAGTCCTGGGGCTTGTTTCTGGCCGAATTGCTTGGTAACACCACGCCGGCCAATGCCGATTTTCTGAAAACTGCTGTCGAGCCGTTATTAGCGCCGGATATTTACCGCAGTGTCCTGGATGCCATGAGCGATCAAATCAAGGCTATCAAAATGGACCGGGTCGCGATCAGTTTTACCCCGCGTCATGTCGATTACGAAGCCGAGACCAACAAGGTTTTTGTCAGCGGTGAACTCAAAAGCCAAGGCCCCAGTTCCAAACCGGACGTGAAGCTCCGTACCTACGAATTCATCATTGCCATCAAAAACTATCGGCCCCGCCTGGAATACATAGACGTGTATCCGGATTCCCCTAGAACCCTGGCCCGTTTGAAAGCCACTCAAGGCCAATCGCATGAGGCTCAACCATGAAACGATTGTTGCACCCCTGGTTATTACTTTCGTTCGCCAACGGTGCTTGGGCCAGCGACGATTTACCGGTGACAGTGTTACCACCAGTCACCACCGTGGCCGAAGAGTCATCCGCATCGCCATCACAGCCGGTTGTCTCGTCTCAGCCGGATATAGGTATTGAGTTGCCACCGGTGGATGCCAGCATCTTGAAAGCCGCCAAACAGCAAGCGGCAGCGGCAGCGTCAAACGCAGTGTCGACCACTTCCATCGGCCCACAGCATATTGCGGTTAAACCCGGCATCAACGAACTGATGCCGATTGCCGTCGGCCACTTGAATCGCCTGGTCACGCCATTCGAACATCCGGTGGTCACGACCACTAGTCAAGCGACTACCAGTACCAAAGGCAAAATCGTTTATGTCGCCACCGCTGACGAAACGCCGGTGACGTTATACATAACCCCCGGCGACAATCAGGACATTGCGCTATCACTGACGTTGATCCCCAAACGGATTCCGGCACGGGAAATTCACCTGGATCTGGACAAGTACAGTTACCAGTTACTGAACCAATGGCAGCGCACCGATGCCACGAGCCGAACTTCGAGCCAACAGGAACAAGCCTACATCAGTCAACTGAAAGCATTGTTCCGGGATTTGGGTTTGCAAAAGAGCCCAGCCGGTTATTCGCTACGGGAACCCAAACCGCAGGAACAGATCCGCTGCCTGCAAGGCCGCGTGCAGATTAAAACCGGCCAAGTCCTGGAAAGCCAGGATCGGCTGATCTTTGTGGGGCTTGCCAAGAATACTGGCGGCGACATGCTCGAGTTCGACGAACGCAGCTGTGCAACGACACAGCAGGACGTACTGGCCGTATCGGTCTGGCCCAACGTAGTATTGAAGCCGCAAGAAGCCACCGAGTTGTATGTCGTGGTCCGACAATCGCCTGAGGACTCATTCAGTTTACGTCCTTCATTATTGAATGGAGGGCAACGGTAATGGCGGTCGTCGATACCTGGTGGACAAGCTTGAGTCCGACCGCCAAACGCAACCTGGCCGTCGGCAGCATTGGTACCGTGCTGTTGGCAGTCATCATCGCGCTAGCCACAGTGACCCCGGAAGTCAGCAAACCGCTAAGCAAACAGGCAACCATCCAACACATACTGACCGATAGCGACCCACGTTCGCTAGGCATCGACGGCATTTCTGCGCAGCTACGAGATTTGCTGCAGAGGAACGACGAACAAGCCCGTCGACTGGCCGCCATCGAAGAACAGCAACGCCGCGAGCAGCAATCCGACGAAATCCGCTTCAAACAATGGACCACCGCGGAGCGCGAAGCCTATGAGGCCAAGCTGCAAGCCGTGACTGGTGAAGTCGAGTCGTTGAAGAACAAAGCCTCCATACCCTCGACGACCGACACTCCAGGCGACATCAATCAAACCCCATTGGATCCATCGACGCAGGGAAGACCTTACAACCGCCGCCCAAGTAATCTGCCGTTCGACAATGGGCAAGACGATCTCAATCGCGTGTTCGAGCAAGCGGCCGTTCCTGTACCGACACTCGGCAACACCGGCGTCTCGGGAGGCCGAGCGAATAGCCAAGCGCCGGCGGCGATACAGATTCGCGTCATTCAGGAAGGTGCTGATCCAACGAATGCCAAAGACGCGGCTCCGACCAACGCACACGGACAGTCTCAGCAAAATCCTGCCAAAAGCGACGTCTTCATCCCGGCTGGCAGCATTTTGACCGGCGTGTTGCTGAACGGCCTCGATGCGCCGACCGGCCGCAAAGCCAAGAAAGAACCCATGCCGGTGCTGTTCCGGATCAAGAAGGAAGCCATTTTGCCCAACCGTTTCCATGCCGATGTGCGCGAGTGCTTTTTGCTGGCAGCAGGATTCGGTGATTTGAGTGCCGAGCGGGCTTACTTTCGCGGCGAGACCTTTTCCTGCGTACGCCAGGACGGTGGCGTCATCGAAGTACCGATGAATGCCTATGCCACCGGCGAAGACGGCAAAAACGGGGTGCGTGGCCGAGTGGTCTCCAAACAAGGCGCGTTACTGGCTCAATCCATGATGGCGGGATTCCTACGCGGCTTTTCCGATGCCTTCGGCCGTAACCAGATTCCGGTGCTGATGACCGGTGGCCTGGGTGCGCTATCTGGCACCACACCCTTCCAAAGTGCCTTTTCCTCGCAGTCGATGGAAGGTGGTGCACTGAAAGGCGCGGGCTATGCCATGGAACGGCTATCGCATTTTTACATGGACATGGCCGAAGAGATTTACCCAGTCATCGAAGTCGATGCCACCCGTCAAGTCAACTTCATCGTGCAGAAAGGCACGACATTGAAGCTGAAGTCACCGAACTGATTCTTTAACCCAACTCCAAAGGTCGTTATGACGCTACGCCAAGTTTCTTTATTGATAGCCACGCTATTAAGTGCCTCCATGGCCTTGGCTGCCAATCCGCAAAAGCAGCCGGTCTCGAACATTGCCGCAGGCCTTTTGTCGATCAAAATCGACGGCATGCAAGACTTGCCGATCTCGGGCCTGAAGATGGTCAAGTCCGGCGAGCAAACCGTGTTCATTTCCAGCAATGGTCGTTTTGCCTTTTACGGCGGCAAATTGATGGACATCTGGACCCAACAGGAGATCAAGGAACTGGCGGATATCGATCGTATCGCCAACCGCATCGACCTGTCGCGGATGAAACTAAAAGCCGACGACCTTGGTGCCGTGACGATCGGCCACGGCAAAGGCCAAGTCCTGGTGTTCATCGATCCGCGCTGCCCTTACTGCGGTAAGGTCATGAAAGACCTGCAAGCCTTGCAGGACCAGTACATTTTCAAACTAGTGATGATCCCCATCCTGGGCCCCGAATCGCAAAACATCGTCGTGCAACTGGCTTGTCAGTTGGGCGCAAGCGATACCAAAGTCAAAGACTATGTCCGCGACCGCTTGTTGAAACAGGATTACGCCGGCTTGCCGACCGAACCGCCCGCTCGGTGCAACAAAGAGCCACTGCAAAAAGCCGTGGTCACCGCCAAGCTGTTCGATTTGAAGGGCGTGCCGTTTCTGATCGCCCCGGACGGCCGCACCCACAGTGGCGCACCTGAGGTGTTAGCCGATTGGTTGGCCGACAAACCGAAACCGTCGCCCAGTCCGGCAACGACACCCGCTACAAACGCCCAAAACGCCAACGCACCGGAGAAACAGCCATGAAACCCATGCACCTAAATTCCCTGACTCTCATCGGCCTGTTGCTGATGGTGTTAACCACCGGCTGCGCCACCACCGAATACGCCTGCAAAGGCATGCCGGACGAACCCAGTTGTCTGTCGACCACGCAGGCCTATCAGGTCACTAACACGGCTTTGCCGGAAGCACCTCCGGAAAATAGCCAGCGCTCGGAGTCAACTTCACCACCGGCACTCCCACCCCCGTTACAACAACCCGTGCCCAAGATCGACGATCCCACGCCGATTCGCACGCCCTCCCAGGTCATGCGCATCTGGATCGCACCTTGGGAAGATGCCGACGGCGATTTGATGGTGTCCAACTACGTCTACACCGAGCTGGAACAGCGGCGTTGGATGATCGGCAAGGCGGCACCGACAACACATTCGTCGTTGTTCCCCTTACAAGTCGAACAACGCTTACCCGAGAAACGGCCGGCCATCGATGTGAATGACGATGACGGCCCGTCATCTCGACTGGATCGTAAACAACCCTGATCCGTCATTCAACTTTACCGCAGGCCATACCCCTTGCGAGACTCAGCGGGCGACCGCTTAACAAGCGCCGGAATTGATCTTCCGAGATTCGACGGGCAACCGTCTATTTCTTAACACTCGAGGTCGTTTGAATGAAGTCGTCCACTCGAACCGGGGTCTTGGTGGCCCTGGCATCGTTATTTTTTATGTTGATGGCATCCGACGCCATGGCCGGTACCGGCGGTACCGAGTTCAACAACGTCTGGACCTTGCTGACCGGCTGGGTCGAAGGTTTGCTCGGCCGCATCATCGCTATCGTGTTCGTCATCGTCGGTCTGGTCGCCGGCGTCGTGCGCGGCAGCATCATGGGCTTTGTGCTGGGCGTTGCCAGCGGCGTCGGCCTGTTTGCGGCGCCGACCATCATCACCAACATCGTCACCGCGACACTATAAGGTCGTTATGAGCAACATCACCGGACCACAGCCAAGTACCGAGATAACGGCGGGCAACCGCCGTATCACGACCGCGCAAAACGATCGTCGCACTGTC
>NZ_JALOBS010000069.1 GCF_023228165.1 Methylomonas sp.
GCCGAAGGCCGTATCACTACCTTTAAGTACGACGACCTGGGCCGCGTGATTGAAATCGTCGACCCCTTGGTCGAAACCCCGACTGACAAAACTCAAACCTTCGCCTACGATGAAGCCGGCAACGTCATCGAAGCCACCGACCGCAAGGGCCAGACCAGTCGCTACAGCTATGACCGCTTGAACCGCAACACCCAAATCGATCATCTGGCCGACGGCAGTCAGGAGGCCTACACTTACGATGTCTTCGGCGACCTGATCCAAAGCCAAAACGCCGATGTCACCTACACTTATACCTACACCAGCAAACACCAACTGCAAAGCAAAACCGACAGCCGCGCCAGTAAAACCCTGAGTTGGACCTACGACCCGGCCGGCAATATCGATACCAAGACCGACTTTCAAGGCGACATCACCACCTACCAATACGACAGCGCCAACCGGCTGGTGGCAGAAACCAACCCGGCCTATTTGCAAGTCAGCTACCACTACGACGGAGCCGGCCGGCTCATCGACCGCATCCTCAGCAACGGCGCGATTACCCATTACGGCTGGGATGCGGCCGGCCGGCTGACGCAACTGAAAAACACTACCCTCACCGGCGGACTGGTCAACGATACCGGCTACACAAGAGACCGGCTCGGCAATATTCTGAGCCAGACCGAAACCAACTCGCTGGGCCAAGTCACAGGGACTACGAACTACAGCTACGACCCGGCATACCGCCTACTCAGCGCCGACTACCCCGGTACAGCCTTCGACGAAAGCTTTACTTACGATAAAGTAGGCAACCGCAAAACCCATACCCAAGGCAGCCTGGCGCCGAATGCCAACACCCGGTACTATGCCTACGACGCCGGCAACCGTCTTAACAATATCCGTATCGGCAGTACCGGCGGCAGCATCGAATCGGCTTTCAGCTACGACGACAACGGCAGTCTGATCCAGGAAACCGGCCCGAGAGCCAAAACCATCACCTGGGACGCCAACAACCGGGTCAAACAAATCAACGGCAGCCAATACCGCTACGACCCCAAAGGCTACCGCATCGAAAAAACCGGCAGCCTGACCAACCGCTACTACCTGGAAGGCGAACACCTGGAAGCCGTATACGACGGCAACGGCGCGTTGCGCGACCAGTATATGCGCGGCACGGTGATCGACGAAGTGGTCAACGGCTACCACCGCGATGCTAACAACGTCATGGTCAACAGCACCTATCACCATGACGCTCTGCAATCGGTTTTGGGCCAAAGCGCCCACGACGGCCAACTCCAGTCTACCCAAAGCTACACCGCCTTCGGCAACCTCCTAAGCGGCACCGGCACCAGCAACACTCTGCAGAAGTACACCGGTAGGGAATTGGACGGCGAGAGCGGCTGCTATTATTACAGGGCTCGGATTTATTGTCCGGAGTTGGGGCGGTTTATCAGCGCGGACCCGCTGGGGTTTAAGGCGGGGGTTAATTTTTATGTTTACGTCAATAACAACCCTGTCAACGCGAATGATCCGAGTGGGAATATCTGCGTCGGATGCATGGTGTTAGCACTGGCTAATACCCCCGTTGGCCAAGCGCTTTCCGATCCAGCCTATTACCAATTGCTAGGTGATCACGCCGGTCAATTCGCAAATGGGGTGATTTCGTATCCTCGCGGTATAGTACGCGCTGTCGATTACGGGACACAGTTAATGGGATTACAGGGCGATGCCCTCCAGTCCCGCTCACAAGTTAATCTTCAAATTTTAAATACTCTGACTAATCAAGCCATTCAAAATCCGGATGTTGCTCTAAATTTCGCGACTGATTATGCTGCTCAGAATGTGTCGCAGGTTGCTGGTAGATTTTATGCGGGAATTGGAACTGGATTATTATTTCCAAATACTTATCAAGGGAAATTGACATCTCTAGGCTTGAGTGGCACCGCTATGTTTGGCGATGCTATGAATGCCATAAATAATGGTGTTAATACTTTGCAAGGACTCATTCCGCCTGTTTTGGGGGCACCAGTTACGCCGAGCATTAACTTTAATTTAAATATTCAAACAAGTTCATCGAACTCTCTTTCAAATACCATATCAAATTATTTGGGTGGTAATTTTGCGAACGGCGGATTTGTGCTTTACCCCAATAAATCCAATACAAATATGATGGCGCAAGTATATAAGAAATAAAATGATGACTTTTAAATGCCCAGTTTGTCACGATGATGGAATATCATTAAAAGGAAAAATTTTTGCCCGTAAAAGGAGGCCTGCCAAGTGTTGTTTTTGTAACGCAGAAGTTATTCCAGACCCCCAGATCAGTCAAGTTATTTATGTATTAGGATTAATTGTTATGTATGTAGCAGTATATTGGTCGTTTAAATTAAGTAGTTGGTTACCGCTTATTTTTGAATTTCTTTGTTATGAAATTGCTCTTTATTTCGTTCCACTGGTTAATAAGGATAATGGAAAAAATTTATCCGGTAGACAATAAACAACGTACAAAGCATTAAGAGGTGCAGCTAGTAGCCCGGTAGGATGCGCTAAACAACGAGCGGCGCATCATTCGCGTAATAAACAATGAAAAACCATAGCAAAATCGACTACCAATGCGACAAAGCAGGCGGCTTGCTTGACCACATCCTCAGCAACGGCGCGATCACTCATTACGACTGGGATGCGGCCGGCCGGCTGACCCAACTGAAAAACACCACACTCACCGGCGGACTGGTCAACGATACCGGCTACACAAGAGACCGGCTCGGCAATATTCTGAGCCAAACCGATGATGTGCAGGGATGCACGAATGTCGCGGGCGCAGGATGCGCAGGAGCGACCACCAACGCCCTGGGCCAAATCACCGGCACCACAGTTTTTAGCTACGACCCGGAAAACCGCCTCAAAACCGCCGACAACCCCGGCACAGCCTTCGACGAAAGCTTCAGCTACGACAAGGTCGGTAACCGCAAGACCCACACGCTAAACGGCAGCACCCAATACTACAACGTCGACGCTGGCAACCGCCTGAAAGACATCCGCAGCGGCAGCCCAACCGGAACGATCTTCGAAAGCTACGGCTACGACGACAACGGCAGCCTGACCAGCGTCAGCGGTAACCGCAATCTGACCTTGACTTGGGACGCCAACAACCGGGTCAAACAAATCAACAGTACCCAGTACCGCTACGACCCCAAAGGCTACCGCATCGAAAAAACCGGCAGCCAAACCACCCGCTACTACCTGGAAGGAGAACACCTGGAAGCCGTATACGACGGCAACGGCGCGCTACGCGACCAGTATCTGCGCGGCACGGTCATCGACGAAGTGGTCAACGGCTACCACCGCGACGCCGACAACGTCATGGTCAACACCACCTATCATCATGACGCCCTGCAATCGGTGCTGGGCCAAAGCGCGCATGATGGCCAGATTCAAGCCACCCAAAGTTACACCGCTTTCGGCGGCAATCTGAGCGGCACCGGCACCAGCAACACCCTGCAGAAGTACACCGGTAGGGAACTGGACGGCGAGAGCGGCTGCTATTATTACAGGGCTCGGATTTATTGTCCGGATATGGGCCGGTTTATCAGCGAGGACCCGCTGGGGTTTAAGGCGGGGGTTAACTTTTATGCCTACGTCAATAATAATCCGGTTAATGCCAATGATCCGACGGGGAATATTACGTTTACTATGACTGGTCAGCTCAATATTCCAGGTTGGATAAATGATATAGCACAAAAGATTGGGTTAGCTGATTTAGGTGGCGGAAAATCAATTCAATTCGGAACCGCTGAATCCTTCCCGTTATTTGATGGAGCAGAGCGCGATAGCGGCATACTTTTGTCAGGTGGCGCCGGTGGTGACGTAAGTCATCCATTAAATGGTGGGAATAATTTATACGGAATTGGTTCCTTGAATCTTAGTATCGGTATCTCACCTGGTTCGGTTAAAGATCTTGCAGGTAGAGACAATGAAATTAGCTTAACTTTCCCAGGTGTATCTGCCGGCGTGAGTTTTAATGCTCAAACTGGCTCGTATAGTGGAATGTCTATTGGAACTGGAGCGGGATTTAGTTTTGGGGCACAAGAGACACTTACTGGAGTTTATAGTATGAAAAATGGATTTATTGGTTTCGACAACAGTAGTTCAGCAAATGGTGGTTTTGTTATTTACCCAAATAAGTCAAATACGAATATGATGCAAAGTGTATATAAAAAATAAATAAATTAAATATCATTATTAGAGTTGCTTAGGAGGGTTTGTGTTGAATATTAGTTTGATCGATGCTGCGGCTTTTGTGTTTTTTGTCGGAGGATCGATTATTATAATTAGAATTTCGGCAAGAACTGGGAAGTCTATTTTTAAAATAATTCTTGGGTTTGAAATAAAGCCATTTGTTTTGTTAACAACAACTAATGAGAAGATTTTTATAGGCGGCTTATTTCTTTTTTCATTTGTTATGTTTTATTTCTGGACTCATGGTGTTATCACTATAGGTGATTTGTTTGGACAATAGAATGTAATCGGTCTGTGACGCAAAGCAGGTTCAGTAAATGGCGGGTTTGTTTTGTATCCAAATAAGTCAAATACGAATATGATGACTTCGGTTTATTCAAAATAAAAATTAAAAACAAAATGATAAATTCTGATTTGATAATTGGTTTTGTTGCAGGAAATGTCTATGGTTATTTTTTTAGGCCTATTTTCCAGTTTTTTTTCGAAATTCGGTACTTATATTTAAACGGTCTTTATTGCCTTCATTTGTGGTTTTAATATTTGTCGGCATAATACCTTCGATTGGAGTAGGTGGATTTATACTTACTATTTTATTTCTGAAACCATATATTATGGTTTGGGAAGTATTTATTTCGATTTTTATGATTTGTTTTTTTGTCGGTATGAGCGCATATGCTGTATTGCATAGGAAGCAGGTAAATAAATGGGACTAACGCGTCAAGATGCTGGGACAAAAGCCCCAAGGCCATAAGATGCGCAGAGTTTATAGGCTGCCGCCGTCAGGCACACCGATCGCGGTTCATGCTAAAAACGACTAACTCGCCAGCAAAGATGCCCCCAAACATCAACACCACCCGCTTGGTGGCCGAGACCAACCCGGCCTACCTGCAAGTCAGCTACCACTATGACGTGCAGGGATGCACGAATGCCGCGAGCGCAGGACGCGCAAGAGCGACCGACGGCGCGGGGCGCTTGCTGGACCGCATCCTCAGCAACGGCGCGATTACCCATTACGGCTGGGACGTGGCGGGCCGGCTAACCCGGTTGAAAAACACCACCATCACCGGCCAACTGGTCAACGATACCGCCTACAGCCGCGACCGGCTCGGCAACATTCTGAGCCAAACCGATGATGTGCAGGGATGCACGAATGTCGCGGGCGCAGGATGCGCAGGAGCGACCACCAACGCCCTGGGCCAAGTCACAGGCACCACAGTTTTTAGCTACGACCCGGCCTACCGCCTCAAAACCGCCGACTACCCCGGCACAGCCTTCGACGAAGTCTTCAGTTACGACAAAGTCGGCAACCGCAAAACCCACACGCTAAACGGCAGCACTAAGTATTACAACTATAACGCCGGGAACCGTTTGCAAGACATCCGCACCGGCAACCCGACCGGCACGGTGTATGAAAGCTACAGCTATGACGCCAATGGCAGTCTCACCAACGTCAGCGGTAACCGCAATCTGACCTTGACTTGGGACGCCAACAACCGGGTCAAACAAATCAACAGCACCCAGTACCGCTACGACCCGGCCGGCAACCGCATCCAAAAAGCCGCCGGCCTCACCAACCGCTACTACCTGGAAGGCGAACATCTGGAAGCCGTTTACGACGGCAACGGCGCCCTGCGCGACCAATACCTGCGCGGCACGGTGATCGACGAGGTAGTCAACGGCTATCACCGCGACGCCAATAACATGATGATCAACACCACCTATCATCATGACGCCCTGCAATCGGTGTTGGGACAAAGCGCCCACGACGGGCAAATCCAGGCCACCCAAACCTACACCGCCTTCGGCAGCCAACTGAGCGGAACAGGTACCAGCAATGCCGTACAGAAATACACCGGCCGGGAAGTGGACGGCGAGAGCGGGTTTTATTATTATCGGGCCAGGTATTATGATCCGGCAACGGGGCGGTTTATTTCGGAGGACCCGAAGGGGTTTGAGGCGGGCATCAACTTCTATGCCTACGTCAATAATAATCCGGTTAATGGGAATGATTTGACGGGAGAGTTTGTCAATATTGCATTAGGTGCGGCAATAGGAGGGATTTCATCGGTAGTTGGTACGTACAATAGTAATCCGAATGCAACATATGCAGACGCACTCCAAGCTTTCGGTACTGGAGCTTTAGTCGGCGGATTTTCAGCAGTGGTCCCTATAGGCGGTAGCTTTGCAGCATCTCTTGTGCGCAATGCTTTAGCAGGGGCTGGAGGAAATTTCACCGGCCAAGGATTAAGTGGAGGCATTAACAATATAAAATATGAGCAAGTGGTAGTTCAAGGTGTCATCGGATCCTTGTCGGGTGCTGTTGGCAATGTTGTACAAGCATCGCAAGCATTAAACTACCTAAGAGCCGGATTTACTTACGCTGAAGGAGTGGCTTTTGGCGAAGTCGGTGGGACGTCAGCAGCAATAACTACTGGCGTGGCTATAAATTCGCTGGTGCCAACAACATATGGGGGAATTGCAGCGCCCACAATATACGGCGGGAGTGCCTCGCCAAATGGCGCCGCTAATGGTGGATTCCTTATCTACCCCAATAAATCCAACACCAATCAAATCCAAGGGGTATATAACAAGTAACCCTAAATCAGGTATATAATCACAATGAATCTAAAATATTAATTATGGAATTTTTAATTATATATTTTTTTTACATATTCTTTTTGGGGCATTTACTGGGTATATGGGGGTGTACGTAAATTTACCAACCCACAAATTAAAATACACGCATTACTACTTATTTATT
Organism: Methylomonas sp.; assembly: GCF_023228165.1. Lineage (GTDB taxonomy): Bacteria > Pseudomonadota > Gammaproteobacteria > Methylococcales > Methylomonadaceae > Methylomonas. The sequence continues at coordinate 6,977 of NZ_JALOBS010000069.1, forward strand.
GCGCTAATGTATTTATTGTATATGGCTGTAGTGGCTGGATTGGTTCAAGGAATCTGGTGGATAACCAATAATACATCATTAATATCAGAAGCATATAAAGGTATTTCCACAATTATCATGTTATTGTCTGTTTATCCTGGTGTCCTACTTGCAAAGTACTGTAAAGGCTAAATTCAATTATAATTAAGTTTTAGCGCAAGGCGTAATCGGTGCATTAAGTTCAGAGTTTGGTTTTATATATGCCTCTACTACAAGTAGGGTTGTAGCGTCAGCGGTTCCGGCGCTTGCTGCAAGTACTGGGGGCGCAATAAACACAGTCGCAAATCTATTTGTACCAACGAGTTTTGGTGGTATTCCGCTTTCAACTACTGAAGCAACATCAAGTAGTGCCGCTAACGGCGGGTTTGTTCTTTATCCAAATAAATCGAACACAAATCAAATGCAGAGTGTTTATAACAAACCTTAGTAAACACTAATGCAATTTTGTAAACGGTAATCCGAGTTATGTGTCAATTTATAGTTTAATTTAATCAATTGGAGTTCAATGTCCGCAGATCAAATAGTAGCTACTTTTGTGTGTATTTGGTATGGATTTTCTGTTTCCCATCAAATACATGCTCATTCCATACAAGATAAAATATTGACAAGCGAATTAGGTAAATCAGGATGGTGGCGTCTATTTTTGGCTCGCTTTATTTTTTTTGTAACAGGAATATTAGGTTGTATTGGCTTGGCTTGGTTGGCTGGTAGCTTGCCTGCATTCAAAGGGCCTGTCTTACTTGTAGGATTGCTTATTGGGATTGCGCTTTTCCTTTTAACATGGTTTCTCAATAAAAAATAAACGCAATAATGTGTGCGATATGCTTCTGAGGGAGTAAGGCGCATCTTTTCGGGCTGGATATTTAATCGGCGGATTTTCTGCGGTGATTCCTATAGGGCTGTCTTCATTGTTTTCACATAACTTAGTTTCTGAGGGTTACCGCCTATATGGCCGGCATGAATTGCTGCAATTCATACTATTCGTAGCCAGCTATGCGCTGCTCGATTACGGATATTTCCAGATTCCGGTCGACCTGTTTGCCAATGTTATTTAGTCGTCCCTGAAAAAGCCGATATTTTACGAACACCAGCATTCAGACGGGCAATAAAAATTTCACGCTCGATGGGCGTGCCAAAATCCGACATAACGGTCTCCAAAAATGAGGCAAAAAAATCCTCAACTGCCTGAGGATCATACGGATATTGTGGCCAGCGCCACATAAGATGGCATGCATGGCATCGCCCAGTTCGCCTTTCAGATAATTGCGGCCCAGCAATCCGTCGTTTTTGAGGTGCCCGATGACGGGTTCGATGGCATTGCGGCGTTTGAGGGCACGTTTGAGTCGCCGGGTGTTTATTCCTCTCTTTTGCCGGGCTTTGTAAATGGTCACGTTCGGGACCTCGGCACCACGGTATCCTAAATCCACAAAAGCTTCTGTTGCGCGTCTACCGCTCAAAATTTCCGCCTGTTCCAGACACGATTCCAGGGTGTGGCCATCGTAGGGATTACCGGAAAAGCTGCGGGCGCCAAGCACAAAATTACTTTTATTGGTGACGGTGATGCCCACTTTGACGCCGAATTCATACTTCTTGTGGACTTTGCCTTTGGAAATGCATTCGACTTCCGTGGCGTGGAAACTGTACAGCTTGTTTTTATCCTGGGGTTGTTGGTTCAAAATCCGTTGGGTTTTCTCTAGCGTCTCTTTAAAAGCCAATTTGACTGCATCGGATTGATCCGTCAATTGGCGCTCGATATCTCGGTACACCCGACCCACCAACGTTTTGAGCTGTTTGAGCATCTTGCGTTTGCGCTTCATTTGTTTGGCATGACTGTACCGGTTCGCCATCATCAGCAAATACGGGGCTTTGCGGTTATAGTTCTGCCGTAGCGTAATCTCATGCTGCTCAGCCAGGCGTACCATGTGCTGGCGACAGCGTTCGTACAATTTCCCATCGGTCGGATACGTGATGGCTTTCTCTTGAACCGTACTATCGACCGTCAC
>NZ_JALOBS010000015.1 GCF_023228165.1 Methylomonas sp.
TGATAAATTCGGCGGCCTGTTCTTCGTCGCTGCCGCCGATTTCGCCGACCATCACCATGCCGCAGGTGTCCGGGTCGTCCTGGAATCGGCTGAGTACGTCAATGAAATTCATGCCGTGAATCGGGTGGCCGCCTATGCCGACACAGGTGCTTTGCCCCAAGCCTTGACGAGTGGTCTGGTGCACGGCTTCGTAAGTCAACGTGCCGGAACGGGAGACGATACCGATTTTGCCGGGGGTATGAATATGGCCGGGCATGATGCCGATTTTGCATTGGCCGGGTGTAATCACGCCGGGGCAGTTGGGGCCGACCAGCAGAGAATTGCTACCCTGCATGGCGGCTTTAACCCGCAGCATTTGCAGCACTGGAATACCTTCGGTGATACAGACGATCAGTTGAATGCCGGCGTCGACGGCTTCCAAGATGGCGTCCGCAGCGAAAAACGGCGGCACGTAAATCATGCTGGCCGTGGCGCCGGTAGCTTGCACGGCTTGTTGCACGGTATCGAATACCGGCAGATCCAGATGCGTTGAGCCGCCACGACCAGGTGTGACACCGCCGACCAGTTGGGTGCCGTAAGCCACGGCCTGTTCGGAATGAAAGGTGCCTTGTTTGCCGGTAAAGCCCTGGCACAATACTTTGGTATTTTGATCGATCAAAATAGACATTAGACGCCCTCCGCCAATTTTACGGCCTGTTCGGCCGCACTGTTTAAATCTTCCGCTGTATGCAAACCTAAACCGGATTGTGCCAGCATGGACAAGCCGAGTTCGACATTGGTGCCTTCCAGTCTAACCACCACCGGTATGGTCAGGTGCATCTCTTCGACGGCCGCCAGTATACCGGCGGCAATCACGTCGCATTTAACGATGCCGCCGAAAATATTCACCAATACCGCCTTGGTGGTGCCGTCCGATAAAATCAATTTAAAAGCCGCCTTGACCTTATCTTTGTTGGTGCCGCCGCCGACGTCCAGAAAATTTGCTGGCGCTCCCCCTTTTAGTTTCACCATGTCCATGGTGGCCATGGCCAGGCCTGCGCCATTGACCATGCAGCCGATGTTGCCGGCTAAAGTGATGTAGTTGAGGTCGAATTGTTTGGCTTCGGCTTCTTTGGCATCTTCCTGGGTGGCGTCACGCAACGCGGCAATCTCGGGATGCAAGGCCACCGCGTTATCGTCGAAATTAATTTTGGCGTCCAGGGCTACCAATTTGCCGTCTTCGGTTTCGATCAGGGGATTGATTTCGATTTGGCTGCAATCTTTGGCCAGGAACAACTCGTAGACGCCTGTCATGATCTGTTGCAATTGGCTTTGTTGTTCTTTGCCCAATCTCAAGGCAGCAGCCACTTGACGGCAGTGATAAGGCTGCAAACCGGAGGCAGGATGGATTTTAACGTGGACGATTTTTTCCGGGGTTTCCGCCGCAACGGCTTCGATATCCATGCCGCCGGCCGCGGAGGCAATGAATATCAGGCGCTCGCTATCGCGGTCGAGTAACAGGCTAAGGTAAAACTCGTTTTTAATGGCGGACGCTTCTTCTACCCAAACGCAATTGACCGGCAGACCGTTAGCGTCGGTTTGATGGGTAACCAATTGGCTGCCGAGCATGGTATTGGCGAAGTCCGCGACTTCTTGTTCGCTACGGGCCACCTTTACGCCACCGGCTTTACCGCGCGCGCCGGCATGAATTTGGGCTTTGACGACCCAGGCCGAACCGGACAATGTTCGCATGACCCGCCGGGCCTGTTCAGCCGAATCGGCCACGCCGCCTGACGGTGCCGGAATCGCGAAATCGCGAAACAACTGTTTGGCCTGATATTCATGAATGTTCATCTTTTGGCTCCACTGTAATGGCTTTGTAATCGATTAAACAGAGTTTGCTATTATCCTGCTTTTAGCCCACTCGAAAAAACTTGTCCGATGCCGCCCAATCAAGTCGACACTATCTATCCCTGTCCTTTTTCGAAAGGATACGGTATTCCCGCCCGGCAAGCCTGGTTGTTGCTGAAGATATTTTTCATCTATCGCTTTATCAGCGCCAGTTTGTTTGTGATGTTGTTTTTCTTCCGCTTCGGTCCGATGGGGTTGGGGGCGCATGATGCGCAATTGTATCAGTTCACCAGTCTGGGTTATCTAGGGATTTCGTTGTTAAACGCACCGTTTATTTTCAGGCGGCTGGCCAGTTACACGCGGTTGTCTCAGTGGTTTATTTTTACCGATATCGTCTTTATTACCGTATTAATGCATGCCAGCGGCGGCGTAACCAGCGGTGTCGGCGGCTTGTTGGCTATTTCAATCGCGGCCGCCGGGTTGTTGATCGGCGGCCGTTGTGCCTTGCTGTTTGCCGCCTTGGCTAGTTTGGCGGTATTGGCCGAACAAGTCTACGACATGCAAACCCATGCTTTTAATTTAAGTTCGTTAAATTATTCCGGGTTGTTAGGCGTCACTTTTTTTGCCATTGCCTTGATTTCGATGATCCTGGCGCAGCGGGTCGAACAATCGGCCAGTTTGGCGCAGCGGCACGCCCAAACCATTGTACGACTGGAGGAGTTGAACCGGTACATCATTCAACATTTGCAATCGGGCATCATGATTGTGGATGACCAGCAATTCATCGTGTTGAGTAATTATTCAGCCTTGCGTCTGATGGGTATCAGCGAATCGCCCACCCATTTGGCCGATGTGTCCAGCATGTTGCAACATGCTTTTTTATTGTGGAACCAAAGTCCGGAACAGGATTTTGCCATTATCCAATTGGACAATACGGAGGAAATCCAGGTGCGGTTTTCCTCGTTGACAGTCGAAAACGAATGTTTGCATATGCTGCTGTTCGAAGATATCAGTTTGCACAATCAACGTTTACAGCAAAGCAAATTGGCTTCACTGGGTAGATTAACAGCGAGTATCGCTCATGAAATACGCAACCCGCTGAGCGCTATCAGCCACGCCGGCCAGTTGCTGTCGGAGGCGCCCGAGCTGAAGCCGGTGGATTTAAGGCTGACCCGTATCATCCAAACCCATTGTCAGCGCGTCAACAATATCATCGAAGATATCCTGAAACTATCACGGCGTAATCCATCGCAAAAGCAAAAAATCACACTGGATCAATGGTTGCCAGCGTATGTGCAAGAGCAGAATCTCGGACATGCCGAGCATCAGCAGGCTTTTAAATTAACGTTCAAACAGAGCGAACTCAATGCCTATATCGATCCGGGACATTTAAAACAGATTCTGGATAATCTCTGTGCCAATGCGCTGAAATACGGGCAGCCGGAGTTGGGTTCAATTAAAGTGGAAGCCGACATGGAGAATAATCAACCCCGCATTCGGGTAGTCGATAATGGGCCCGGTATTGATCACGAGGGCTTACAACATTTATTCGAGCCGTTTTTTACTACTTCCAGACAAGGGACGGGGCTGGGCCTTTATATCTCAAAAGAGTTGGCCGAACTCAATCAAGCGGAATTAAGCTATGCTAAAAACCGGAATAAATCTTGTTTTAGCTTGTTGCTGGCCAATGCCGATCACGTTGTAATCGAAATCTGATGAATATACCTGTTACTTTAGTCGTTGACGATGAACCCGATATCAGGGAGCTTTTGGATATTACGTTAAACCGCATGAATATCCGCGCCTGCTGTGTTGAAACCATTAAAGAAGCCCGGCAGCTTCTGGACAGCCAGCATTTTGACTTGTGTTTGACCGACATGCGTTTGCCCGACGGCGACGGCTTGAGTTTAGTCGAGTATATTCAGGAATCCGGGTTGCAATTGCCGGTAGCGGTGATTACCGCCCATGGCAGTATGGACATTGCTGTCAGCGCTATGAAAAAAGGTGCTTTCGACTTTTTGAGCAAACCCGTAGATTTAGCCGCTTTGCGACAATTGGTCAGCAACGCGTTACAGGTGTCGCCCGGTAATACGCTTGAAAAAGACCGCCGTACCCGCGATACCTTGTTGGGCGAGTCGGGGGTGATGTGCGAGATACGTTCTAAGATTCAAAAGGTGGCGCGCAATCAGGCGCCGATTTACATCAGCGGCGAATCGGGTTCCGGTAAGGAACTGGTCGCCAAGTTGATCCATCAGCAAGGTCCGCGGGCCGAGAAGTCTTTTGTGGCCATCAACTGTGGGGCTATTCCGCAAGAGCTGATGGAAAGCGAGTTTTTCGGGCATAAAAAAGGCAGTTTCAGCGGCGCCATTGCCGATAAACAAGGTTTGTTTCAGGCTGCTGAAGGCGGCACTCTGTTTCTGGATGAGGTGGCGGACTTGCCGTTGAGTTTACAGGTCAAATTACTGCGGGCCATTCAGGAAAAGAAAATTCGGCCGGTGGGCGAGCAGCATGAAATCCCGGTGGATGTGCGTCTGTTGAGTGCCACCCATAAGGATTTGGCGAAAATGGTACAGGAGGGCAGTTTTAGGCAGGACTTGTATTATCGCATTAATGTTATTGAGTTGAGTTTGCCGCCGCTACGCGCCAGGGTCGCCGATATTGCCCAAATAGCCGAACATTTGTTGGCGCGTTTGGCGAAAGCAAACCAAGTGCCGGTGCCGAAGTTTAGCCAGCAGGCTTTAACTGCCTTACAGCGATATAGTTTTCCTGGTAATGTCAGAGAGCTGGAGAATATCCTGGAACGGGCGCTGGCGTTACATGAGGGCGATAACATTGATGTTGACGACTTAAGCTTACAGGTCAGCCATGACGAGATTGCAACGCAGCAAAGTAATTTCAATGCGGAGCAAATGTCCTTGGAAAATTATTTGGAGGATGTCGAAAAAAAGGCCCTAACCGCTGCTTTGGAAGATAATCGCTGGAATAAAACCGCCGCCGCCAAACAGTTGGGTATGACATTCAGGTCTTTTCGCTATCGATTAAAAAAACTGGGTCTGGAATAAATAATCGGCAGCTCTCAATATGACTTTGGTGCGGGGCGGGCCTTTTGATGCCCTCGCGCCGCACCGCTAATCGAGTTGTGTTATTGATACTTTTTCAAGGCTTTTAATGCTTGTAGGGCGGTCTGTATTTTAGCGGTGGTATCGCTATCAAGTTCGTTGTTTTTGTAGATTTTGTCCAATAAGCCTTCTTCAACCAAGGCTTCTTTAATCCAACGTTTGGCAAATGCATAATTGCCGGGCAGTTTTGCCACTTCACCGGTTTTTGGGTTTTTAACGCTGTCGGCGGCAGGTTTGGCTTTTTTGGCGGGAGCGGCTTTGGCTTTTGCGGCCGGTGCTTTGACCGGTGTTTTACTGACCGGTTTGGCTGTTACGGGGCTAGATGAAGGAGGTGGGGGAGGAGTGTTTTCAACTGGCGGGACGGGGGCTGGCTCTGAACTAACAATGCTTTCAGGGGTAGGGTCTGGCTGGCTGGAGGCTTGCTCCGGGTTATCCTTATTGCCGCCGCTGATAGCCGTATACACAACATAGGCAACAAAAACGGTTGTTGCTATAAAAAGTAGCTCTCCCATAACTCTTCCCCTCGCTTTTTTAATTTTAAGTTGATAAATGGATGTTATTGCGACGAATGACACCTGGCCCGAATATACCAGAGCTAGTCAGAGCGGTAAACACCAATACCCCAAAGGCATAATTCTAGGATATTACCGCGCTCGGCAAAATGCATATTTTTTAAAAAGTATCGTTTTTCCGAAATTCACTATTCGAAACTTGCGGGCTATTGGAATTCAAAATAATGGCCAAGGATACTTGGTGACCATCGAGTAAATTCCGCTCGGGTCTGCCAAAGGCATATCCTTGGCCCAGATTAACTCCAATATCCTTGAGTCTCAGGGCTATATTGGGTGTTTCAACAAATTCCGCAATGGTTTTTTTGCCTAATTTTCCGGCAATTTCGACCATGGATTTTACCAAAATACGATCGGTTTCATTATCTTCCAGATGGCGGATAAACTGGCCGTCGATTTTTACATAATCGACGGGAAAGGTTTTTAAATAATTAAACGAACAGAAACCGGCGCCAAAATCATCCAGGGCAAACTTACATCCCAAATCCCGAATTTTATTGATCATGTCCCGGGTGCGCTCGAAATTATCCACGGCGGCTGTTTCGGTAATCTCAAAGGTCAGGCGGCCGGCATCTACCCAGGTTAATTCCAGTTTCTCGCGTATGGTTTGAAGTAAATCAGGGTATTGAAAGGCGCTGCCGGATAAATTGATGGCCAGGGAAATACGGGACATATACGAGGGCAGGGTGGCCAAAAAGTCGATGGCATTCTCCACCACCCATAAATCGATAGCATGAATTAAACCCATCCGCTCAGCGACAGGTATGAATTGATCAGGGGTAATGGTTTTCCCATCTTCCCCCCGCATCCGAATCAATACTTCGTAATGAGAAATATCGCCGTTGTTTAATTGTACGACCGGTTGAAACATTAAAAAGAAATCGCTTTCCCGTAACGCTTTACGGATGATAGGCACCCAATAAATATCGCGGCGGCGTTCTTTGATGGCAACATCATCCTGATTGTAGGCCTTGACCTTGTCGCGGCCATTGATTTTGGCGAAATTACAAGCCTGGCGGCTGTGCAAAATCATTTCGCCGGGATGTTGGGCCGGGGAGGCATTGTCCAGCGAGGTAATCCCGATCGACACGCTGGCGCTATAACAAATCTCGCCGGTGAAAAACCGGAAATTTTCAACCGTGGTACGGATGGTTTCCGCGATGATATGCGCCTGTTTTTTGGTTTTGTTTTCCAGAAACAGGCAAAACTCATCGGCGCCGATACGTGCGAACAGGCTGCTGGCTGGTACTAGCTTGCGCACCAGAATTGTCAGTTCAACCAGCAGGCGATCGCCGACATCGAATCCTTCCAGTTCGTTGATTAAACTAAATCGATCAACGTCGATGAATAATAAAGCCCCTTCTTTTTTTAGCTTGTTGCTTAGATTCATGATCAAGCGCAGCTGGCGTTCAAACGTATTGCGATTGACTAAGCCGGTTAACTCGTCGTGAGCAGCTAGAAACTTCAGCTTGGCTTCGATGACGCTTTTCGAGGCCAGTTCGTTGATCAGCTGTTCTTCCTGTTGCTGGCGCAAGGTGCGCTCCCGCTTGAGCTGTAACAAAAAGTGAATGGCCAGCATCAATATCCGCGGATCGGCGGGAGAGTCCATTTGGTAAACCAGGCACTTTCCGGTATCCGTTCGGGATTGATTTCCTTCTGGCTTGGTTGCGACACTCATTAAAATCACAAAAGGAATCACCGATCCATCGGTGGCGCAGGACAGGCTTTGGCTCATTTCGAACGATTGGCAATTGGGTAGGTTGTCGTTCAGTATGATCAAACCAATCTTTTCGGGTTGGTCGTGAAACGGCCGAAGGATGTCATAAATTTGCTCGCCACGGTTGGCGTGGCGGATGTCCGAAAATCCGTTTTCCTGTAGCGTTAAAGTAATTTGATTGGCGGATACACTGTCGTGTTCGGCAACAATAATAATTTTTTCTTTGATTGGGTCGCAAACAGTCATATACCGGCCCGGTATTTTTGAGTTATAAATAACAAAATGGTTGGATGAGACTTAAAAGCATTAAGTAATCAAATACTTACATGAACCTTGTAATTCTGATAAAACCAGTTAGGCTTACTTTCTCGCAACCCCCCGTCTGCTCACGTTAAATCCAGTATAGGCGACAATTTAAAATTTGTAATCTTAGATGATAATTTCTACCCAGACTTTGACCATAGCTGATTTATTAAAGGGTGATATCAAACTTGCCTCCCCCCCGATTGTGTATTTGGCCTTGCAAAAAGTCATTGAGAACCCTACCAAAACGGCGAAGGATGCAGCACTTGTAATCGAAAGCGATGCGGCCCTGGCTTTGCGATTGCTCAAGATTGTCAACAGCGCCTTTTACGGCTTTCCCGCCCAGATCAGTGCCATATCCACGGCCATTACCCTTATCGGGGTGCGGGAGTTGCAAAGTTTGGTTCTGGCTACCGTGGTGATCGAGCGTTTTTCCGATTTGCCCGGTCAGTTATTTTCCGTGCATGATTTTTGGGCCAAAAACCTGCGTTGTGCCTTGATTGCCCGGGAGTTGGATCTGCAGATGGGTAAAAACTTCAGCGATACCGCTTTTTTATGCGGTTTGGTGCATGACATCGGTCAATTGGTATTGTATCGGCGTATTCCGATATTGGCACGCGAAGTGGATTTACTAGTGCAATCTCAGTCGGCCGGGGAAGTAGACCAAGCTGGCATTGAACAGCAAGTCATCGGTTTCGATCATTACGCCCTAGGCGCGGAGCTTTGCCGGTTATGGAAGCTGCCGCCAGTGGTGGTCGAATCGATTCGCTTACATCGATATCCGGATCATGTTGGTAGTCATGCCCAAATTGCCACCCTGATTAGGCTTGCCGATCATTTCAGTCGTGTCGACAATCATTACGATGCTTTTGAAGGCAACGGCTTTGAGCTATCGCCCGAGCAAATCAGTCTCGTTATGGATAAAACTCACGATGAGTTTGAAGATATTTTTAAGTTATTTTTCCCTTCCCTGTAAGAAGTCTTGGATTCAAGGCTTGCCTTTAAGAAATCTTTGCTAATTGATTGGCAGAGACGCCTCTGTAAATAAGCAACATTCTATTCACCGTTAAGTTGCCAGTGAAAATACTGGAAACATGGCTGATTCTTAAGCTGTTTTTGTGAGCTGTGGCAAGAACGCAACGGAATGTCGTGTAAATAGTCCGTTGTCATAAAACTGTCATATTACCTGCCTACAATTCGCGCCAACTGAACGGCGTTGGTTTATTTCCCCCAAGACTGATCAAATGCACCGGGTCTTTTCCCCCCCGTGCTTGTCGCTGTTTGTTGTTTTGATTTAATTAAAAAACTTTGGAGATTTGATAATGAAGTTAACTAAACTGGGTCTGGCCATGGCCTCGGTAATGGGTACCGGTCTTGCTACAGAAGCATTGGCTTTGGATTTATATGTCGATACCAAGACTCAGCAAATTTACGCCGAGCCGGGTAATGGCCGGGTAAAATTGGGTTCGTTTGAAAAAGTCGAAGACACGGCCGCGCAAAAAGCTGAAATTCAACAAATCAAAGAAGACTTGGCGCTGAAAAACAACGAATTGAAAGCGTTGGACGAGCACATGAAAGTGGCCGAGGAAGTTAAGGTCAAAATGGGCAGCAAAGGTGTCGAATTCGAATCCGCCGATAAAGACTTCAAATTTAGAATGGGCGGCCGTATTCATGCCGATGCCTCGCATAGCAATGGTGATGACAACCTTATCGATACGAAGGATGGTAATAAGCATGTTGAGGCCAACGATGGCACGGAAATTCGCCGGGCGCGTATCGAAATGATAGGTACCTTTTGGAAAGATTGGGATTTCAAAAGCCAATGGGATTTTGCCGACAATGCGGTTACCACCAAAGACTTGTATATCCAATACTCGGGGATCAAAGATTTTCACATCACCGCGGGTCAACAAAAGCAATTGATGAGCCGCGAGTTATATGAAAGCTCGAATGACTTAATGTTCATGGAACGGTCCCTGATGAACTCCCTGGCGGAATCGACCGTGGACCGTGCGATTGGTTTGAGTGTCGGTACCTTCCGAAAAGATTGGACCGGTGCGGTTGGTGTATATGGTGAAACCGTCACGCCAAGCGGCTCGAAGAATGCTGGTGACGAAGGCTGGGGTATCAGCTCCCGTTGGACCTATGCGCCGCTTAACGAGAAGACGCATGTGGTGCATTTAGGTGTCTCCGGTAACTACCGTGATCCTAACCAGGCTAACGAAGTACCTGCGGAAGGAAAGAAACAAGGACAGCTGGATCTTGCTTCGGAAACCTCCCATATGTCTAATCTTAAGCTAATTAACACCGGCTCCATTACTAACGTGAGCGCACTTAAAATGGTCGGTTTGGAAGCCAACTATTTGAATGGTCCGTTCACCGTCGGTGGCGAGTACATGAAGATGTGGGTCGATCGAGAAAGTGCGACACCTAACGTATCAAACTTGGATTTCAGCGCTTGGTATGCCGAGGCCGCCTATACGCTGACCGGCGAATCGCGTAAGTACAAAAAAGGTAAGTTTTATAAATTATCGCCCAAGCAAAAATTCAGCCCGAAAAACGGTACTTGGGGTGCTTGGGAATTAGCCGGCCGCTACTCCGAGGCGGACTTGAACAGCGGCGATATCACCGGCGGTCAAATGTCCTTGCTGACCGTCGCCTTGAACTGGTATATCAACGACAACATCCGCTTTATGGCCGATTACAACAAAACGCTTGATTTGAGTAATTCGCCGGTTATCACTGTAGGCGGCGGTGATCCAAATGTTGATACCTTTATGTTGCGCGGCCAGTTAGCGTTCTAGGAAATCTGACTTTTCCAGTCAGACTCAAGCCGCGTCGGGGTTATTCCGGCGCGGTTTTTTTGTGGTGAATGTTTTGCGCTATGATGCGAAGCTTTAGCGTGAAATTCTATGAGGGTTCTCTTGAAAAAATATCCGGTTTTACTTGGTAGTTTGCTATTAACCGCTTGTGCCGGTCGGTCTGCGGTTGACTCACCGGTCGCCGATTGGCATTTGAAACCCGAGTGCCTTTATTACTCCGGACATGATAAAGGCACCGAGATTGTTAGCGTACAACAACGCACTTTGCGCGCGGTATTGAGTAATTTTAAAACCGGAGCCGCGGATATTTTGGATTTGAGTCAACCGGAGAAAATCAGCCGCATACAGCGTCTTAGTCTGGAGCTGAAAAAAGGTGAGGAACTCACCTCTGTCGCATTCCATCCGACACTGGATGTATTTGCCGCCGTCGTCGATGCTGGTGAGGAACGAGGACGTTTGGAGATTCGCGAGGCCGGTAATGGTAGGTTATTGGACCATGTACAAGTTGGCTATGGGCCGGATTCGGTGGTGTTTTCGGAGGATGGTTCGGTATTACTGGTGGCCAACGAGGGCGAAGAATTTACTTTCGACAAGGTAGACGGCGAATTTTTTTCCGCAGATGGCAGCATCTCCATTGTACGGTTGGACAGCAAAGGCCGTATTAAAGCCAACGCCAACATCGAAATGGCCGACGTCTCGCATCGGGAAGGTTTTATCGTAGCTGAGAAGGGTCATTATCTGGAACGCGAAGTTGATTGGGACGGAGACGGCAAAATCAGCAAGCAAACCGACTTCGACGGCGACGGCAGCATCGCTAACAAACGCGTCAAATTGGGCCATTTTGAGGGTGCGGATGTGTATGGAAATGAGAAAAAGGGTGAAGCCAAAATCCTGATTCCCATTACCGCGGATTCCAAAACGTTGTTGGAACCTGAATATATCGCCATGTCACCGGATGCCAGGCGTGCCTACGTCACACTGCAGGAAACCAATGAAGTGGCGGAAGTGGATGTGGAAAATGGCAAGGTTTTGGGCTATTTCAATATGGGAATTGCCGAGCATGAAGCCGATCGTAAATCCGACGGTTGGATAGAGTTTAATCAATCGGTAATGGCCTTGCGTGAACCGGATGGTATTGCACTGACGCCGGATGGGCGATACTTTCTTACCGCCGATGAAGGCGATACCGATACCGATGCGCAGGACGATGAGGAGCCATTACAAAGCGGCGGCAGGACCATGAGCGTGTTTGATGCGAAAACCGGCGACTTTATTGCCGACACCGGTAATCAATTGGATGAAATTACCTTTAACCATGGCGTTTACCCCGATCGGCGCAGTAATAAAAAGGGCGCCGAGCCGGAGGGCGTGGTTTCGTTCGAAATGGACGGTCAGCCTTGGGCAGTGGTGGGAATGGAGCGGGCGGATGCGTTGGTATTGATTTCCTTAAGCAACCCAAAACAGCCTAAAGTGGTGGCGCTGGGCAAAATTCCCGGCGAAGAAAGCCGTTCTCCGGAAGGGATTGCGCATTTTGAACGCGGTGGCGAGCATTATATTTTGTCCGCCAACGAGATGAACGGTACGGTAGCCTGTTTTAAAATTGTGCGCGGCGAATTCATTCTAGAGCATTGACGGATAAATAACGGTTCAGATGCCGGTGGGCCAATAGTTTAAGCAGGCTGAATAGGATGATTGTCGGCGCCGCGTAAGCGATGGCAACCCCGGTGGCGCCGTAAAAAGTACCCAAAATAAAACTTAACCCCACCATGCCGGCTGCGCCCAGACTCATCAGGCCAACCACCAGCCGGTTTTTCCCCATGAATTGCAGATAATAGGGCGAGTCCGAAAATAGGGCGTTTATGGTTGCGCCGAACGAGCATATGCATAAAGCTAGATAAGCTTCGGAAAAGTCGGGGCCGAACAATTCTAAAATTTCGATACCGTAAATGCCTATTATGATCAGGTAAAGCAACGTCAACAGGGTTACTAAGCGGATGCGCTTGACCAACAAGTACTTAACTCCTGATGTATCTTGTCGTTCAATCAACACCACCAGCATCGGTAAATAGTAGCGATTGGTTGAAGTGCCAATCAAGGAAATCAAAGAGCAGGTCTGCATGCTGACGGCAAACAGGCCTACTTGAAATTCGGACGGGTAAAGTATTTCCAAGACGATGGTGCCGGCGCTGGTGAGTACGGTCATCATCAAACTACTTAGCATGAGCGGCAAAGCATTGCTAAGCCATTTGCGCCTGTCATGCGAAGTGGGCTTTGCTTGTCTCAAGGGTTTTGGGCTGGCGAAACGCTCGGCGAGATCCAGCATAAGTAAGGTAAAACACCAGGCTAGGCCGAAACATAATACCGCGGAGGTGGCTGAAAGCGCATAGCCCAAACCTTGTACGCTAAAAAGAAACCCCGCAAACACCAATGGCAGAAACAGTCGGTACAAAACCATAGCCACTATTTGGAAGCCATAAACAGTGACGATTTCAATCAAAAACAGGCTGACTGCGACAGCCGGCAGGAAAACGGCATATATGACGATAGCGATATGAAAATCGGCATGTCGCCAGGTTAATATACCTTCCAAACTCAATGATAAGGTGCCCAATAAAATCAAACTGAACACAACGATGATGCGTACCGAAAAGTGCAGGAAGTGACGCAGTCGGCCCCACTTTTTCCGTTCGATGTTAAGCGCCACCATACGCAAGGCATATTTTTCCAAGCCTAAAGTAGCCAGCGTGGACAATAAAGTTACCACCGAAATCGCAACGCTGTAATCGTCGAACTCGCCGATCCTTAAGTGTCTGGCCAGAAAGATGTTGACCCAATACATCAGCGCATAATTGCATAGGCTCAAGCCGAACAATATCAGGCTGCTGCCATGGTTGGGGTGCACGGAAAAGTTGGGGTTCAATGAAACTCCTTGATTTACATATTTTGAGTCAAAATACGGGGTCGGAATTCATGAACAAATTAAGGCGTACGCTGGCGCGACCGGCCTGATTTTCGTCTGCCTTGGTTTGAAGTCAACATGCTTTCTGGATTAACCTGCTATGAATTGCATCATATGCCGTCTGGCTAGCCATTTTAGCGAGCTAAACAAAGTTATGGTCGGTAATGCGTAGGCGATAGCCATGCCGGTTGCGCCGTAAGTGGAGCCCAGACTATAGCCTAAAACCAAGGTGCTGATTGCCGCCAAGGATAATAGTCCGATCACCAGGCGATTGCGGTTCATAAATTGTAAATAGTATAAAGAGTCCGAAAATAAGGTCATAAACGCGCCGCCGACTGAACTGATTAACAAAGTCCAATAACCCTTTGAAAAAGTTGGGCCGAACAACGCGAGTATTTCGAGGCCCCAAATGCTAATCAAACACAGAAATAACATAATCAATCCGCCGATAAATATTGTCCGTTTATTCAGCAGTTCATTTATGCCGGTCAGATCGCGGCGTTCGACTAATACGATCAGCATGGGCAGGTAATAGCGGTTGGTGGATGTGCCCAGCAAGGCCAGAAAACCGCTGCTTTTCATGGCTACAGCATAAATGCCTACCGTGGTGGGAGGGGCGTGACAGGTTGCCAGCAAAATAGTACCGGCCGTCATTAATAACGTCATCATTAAACTGCTGAGTAATAACGGTAGAGAGTTCTTCAGCCACCAGCGTTTACCGTGATAATCGGCTTTTACCTGATTAATGGCTTTGGGACTAGCGACATGTGCCGCCAAAAGCATCATAAATAACGTTAAAACCCATGCAGAACCCAAACAAATCATTACCGCTTCGGCAGTCATTTCCGCTTGGCTGCCATGCAGGACAATAATCAGCAGAAAAAACACTGTCGGCAAAACGAGGCGATACAAAACCAAGGCTAAAATTTGAGCGCCGAAGACAGTAATAGCTTCCGTGAGATACAAGCACAAGGCTATAGCAGGTAAAAATAGGGTATATAGCAAAGTTGCCGTGTGAGATTCGGCATTATGCCAGGCCAACACAATCGTCAAGCCTACGTTGGTGAGGCCCATTAACACAAAACTGAAAAGTAGGATCGTTGCCAAGGAAAACTTCCAGAAACCGAGTAAACGGGGCCAGTTTTCTCGTTCCATATATAACGCTACCAAACGTAAAGCATATTTTTCTAAACCCAGCGTGGCGAATGTTGACAGCAGCGTGACCACGGAAACCGCTACATTGAAATCATCGAACGCGTTAACACTTAAGTGCTGGGCCAAAAATATATTGGCCCAATACATCAGCGTGTAGTTGCACAGGCTTAAGCCAAACAGCATTAGGGAGCTGAAATTGCTGGGATGAACGGAAAAGTTAGGGTTCAATAGTTCTATAAATTCACTGGATGATGAGTGGCTATCTACCCATTTTGGGTAATCGCCCGGACATTGTAACCGCTGCATAAGCCTATGAATGTTACAGCGCATGCAAAACCTGCCGAGTGCTTTAAGCGTGCCCGGTAATTGAAAAACATAACAAGCGTAACTCCTTGCTTATAAAACATAATTGACTTTGGTGGGTTCACGGTTAGACTTGGCCGCTAGGGAGGTAAGTTAGGCTGGGCTAATTACTGTTAGCCCATGTAGCCATAGAGGAAAGCTGCAAACAGCTGTTACACAGATGCCGAATTGCCGGAGTGTTTTAGCGGGTTATATTCCCGCCCGGTGTTTTTCAGCAGGCCTACATAACAAGCGTCCAATATGCTTTTAGCGGAGTTTACGGACGTACAACACAATTAATAGGGCAGGAGAACAACATGAAACAATATGGTGCGGAATTTTTTGGAACATTTTGGTTAGTCTTGGGTGGTTGCGGCAGTGCGGTTTTGGCGGCCGCTTTTCCCGACTTGGGTATTGGTTTTCTGGGTGTGGCCTGTGCATTTGGCTTGACGGTGTTGACCATGGCGTTTGCGATCGGCCATATTTCCGGCTGCCATTTGAATCCGGCGATATCGATTGGCCTATGGGTGGGCGGTCGCTTCCCGGCCAATAAACTGGCACCTTATATTGCCGCGCAAGTATTGGGCGGTATTGTGGCGGGCGGAGTTTTATACCTGATAGCCAGCGGCAAGGCCGGCTTCGATGTGTCGGCCGGATTTGCCAGCAATGGTTATGGCGAACATTCGCCGGGCGGCTACAACATGCTGTCGGCTTTGGTTACCGAAGTGGTGATGACGATGATGTTTTTACTGGTGATTATGGGGGCTACCGATACCCGTGCGCCGCAAGGTTTTGCGCCCATCGCCATCGGTTTGTGTCTGACCTTGATTCATTTGATCAGTATTCCCGTCACCAATACGTCGGTGAATCCTGCTCGTAGCACGGCGGTAGCCATTTATGTCGGCGACTGGGCAATCGTGCAACTTTGGCTGTTTTGGTTGGCGCCGATTGTGGGGGCTGTGATCGGTGCGTTTGTGTATCGCTTTTTAGGCAGTGAGGAAAGCACCGGTTAAGCAATAAGGCTAGAGAGGCAAAATTTTGCCTCTCTAGCCGGGTTTAAGGTTTAAGGGGCACATTCCGGCATCAAGGAGCTGCGCCAGTACTGGTCTTCTTTTTCAAACAGGCGCCGGCTTTCCGTAGGTCCCCAGGAGCCGGCGGGGTAGGTGGGAATGTAGTCGCGCTCGCTAGCCCAGGTTTGCAGGATAGGATCGACTATACGCCAGGCAGCCTCCACTTCATCAAAGCGTAAAAACAGCGAACGGTCGCCCTGAATCACATCCAGCAGCAAATCTTCGTAAGCGTCGACATGGCGTTGGTTGGGCTGGCGAAACTCGGTATCCAGGCTGGCGGTATGGGTGCGCATTTCCAGGCCGGCATCCTTGACGATCATTTCGATACGGATGCATTCTTCCGGCTGTATGCCTAAAATCACCCAGTTGGGGTTCATGCAACTGACGTGTGTGCCATGAAAAAATTGCAAGGGCGGATGACGAAAACAAATCGAAATGCTGGACTGTCCGGCCGCCATGCGCTTGCCGGTACGCAGATAAAACGGCACGCCCCGCCAGCGCCAATTGTCGATATTCAGTTTCATGGCGGCGTAGGTTTCGGTAGTGCTGTCCGTCGGGATATTGGCTTCTTCCAGGTAGCTGTTGACCTTTTGCCCCTTGATGGTGCCTTTGGTGTATTGGCCGCGGAAGGCGTGCGCATGTACGGCGGATTTGGGAATATGACGAATCGACTTTAAGACTTTAACCTTCTCGTCGCGCAAGGCTTCTGCATCCATCGCCACCGGTGGTTCCATCGCCACTAGGGTCAGCAACTGTAATAGGTGGCTTTGCAGCATGTCGCGCATGGCGCCGGCACTGTCGTAGTATTCGCCGCGCGTGCTGATGCCCATGTCTTCCGAGTGGGTGATTTGAATGTGGTCGATGTAGTTACGGTTCCATATCGGTTCCAGCATGATGTTGGCAAAGCGGAATACCAGCACGTTTTGCACCATGCCTTTGCCGAGATAATGATCGATGCGATAAATTTGCTCTTCGGTAAGGTAGCGTTCCAGGCGCTTTTGCAGGGCTTGAGCGCTTTCCAGGTCGTAGCCGAAGGGTTTTTCGATGACGACCCGGCGCCAGCCGTATTCTTCGTTTAATAAAGCGACATGGCTGAGGGATTCGATGACATGGCCGAAATCGTCCGGGCCGATGGCCAGATAAAAGGCGATGTTTTTAGGAAACTGCTCGGCTTGGTCATTCAAGGTTGCCGCCAACCCCTGATAGCATTGATCATCGTCCAGATTGCCGCGATGATAAAACAAGCGTTCGCTAAAGCGGGCAAATACGCTTTCGTCCAGTTTGCCGCCGAATTTTTCTTCCAGCATGCCGCGCACTTCGCTGAGCCATTGGGCTCTATCCCAGGGTCTGCGTCCCACGGCTACAATGCGGGTGCCTTCCGGGAGCTTGTTTTCCATATCCAGATGATAAAATCCGGGCATCAGTTTTAATCGGGCCAGATTCCCGGTTGCACCAAAAATAACGTAGGTGCAGGCTTCGATGGTCATGGTATTAACTCCTTGATTGATGGGATATTGGGACCGGTAACAGAGGTGTTGGTAGCGATAGTACTATTGCAACGGCAGATTCGGCAAAACCAACCTTGCAAAAACCAACTATCTGCATGAATATCCGCTTAAAAGGTATCTTTGCCATGTTTTTTATAGTAAAAACAAAATCCTTGATCGTATCCCATTTTAATTATAAAAATGATACGACGAATCTGTTGAATCCAACTTATAAAAATTAATTAATGGAGGGGGAGATGGACGCTTTGCAAACGATTGTGGATTTTTTTAGTTCAATGGGCACCAGTCTGGTTGCGGCACTATTTGTGCTGATTGCCCTTATTTTGGTTTGGTTGATTGTGCGGGCCTCTCGGCGTGGGTCAGACTCGACGCCAGCCGCCGACAAACGGGCGCAACCTAATCGCTACCACCAAGAGCCCGAGCTGCGCCAAGACAAGGTGCCTGCGCCGCGGCCGGCCGGTTCCGGTCAGCCTTCGGTTGCGGCCCCTGCGTCGCGCTCCGAAAAACCGGTGGGTGAAAAATCCCGGGAACCCGTTGCGTCTCTGCATGATAAGGGGGAGGCGGTCATGCCCGAGCCGGAAGATTCTGTATTGCATCGGCATTTTGACGCGGAGCTGGCGGCTAAAAAAGAAGCCTTGGCCCATCCGTATCCGACGGACTCCGTGCTGCGGCGCCATTACGATACGCTGCATGCGCTGCAGTTGGACGAGTCGCCAGCAGCAGTCGAAGTGGCGCCTAAGCCATCGTCAAGCGCCGCCGGCGAACAAAAAATTGACGCGCGTAGCGCCAGTATCATCGAACAAGCAATCAAAAGAGGTGCGCGGGTTACCGAATTGCCGGCGGTAGAGTTGCAGTCCGGAACAAAAGGGGCCGACATACGGCTGCCTCAGGACTCGGTTTTGAAGCGGCATTATCTTAGTCAGCTGCAAGCGGAAATTTCCGCGGCTATGTCGCCAAGGCCGACTGATTCGGTGTTGCGGCGCCATTATGATGGCATGGTTCAATCTGAGCTGGAAAAACGTCTGCACCGGTCATGAAAAATTGCGATTGCGGTCATAATATTGTTGGGTACTTCGCGCATTCCGCAAAGATCGCAATTGGTTTTTGCAGAGTAACTTTAGTAAACTGGCCGGCTATAATGTTGTTTAAAAGTGATTGGCCATGACATATTGTATTGCGGTATCGGTCAAGGAAGGGTTGGTTCTAACTTCGGATTCCAGAACGAACGCGGGTATTGATAATGTAAGCGTGCATTGCAAAATGCATGTGATTGCGACCTGTGAAGACAGAAAAATTGTGTTGTTAAGCGCGGGGAATTTGGCGACCACCCAATCGGTATTAGATCAATTGCGGCGCGATATCAAAGAACGCGCGGAAACCAATCTCAATACAATGCAATATTTGTCCGAGGCTGCGGAATATCTGGGTCATGTCAGTCTGGAGAAGCAGCATAAACATGCCAATTCCGGCCAGAACAGTTTTTTCCCGGCCGCGACTTTTCTATTGGCCGGGCAAATCGGCTCTGAACCGCATGGTGCTTATCTGGTTTATCCGGAGGGCAACTACATCACTACCTCAGTCCAAACTCCCTATTTACAGATTGGGGAAAATAAGTACGGTAAACCGGTATTGGATCGGATCTTAAAAATCGATACGCCATTGGAAGAGGCCGCGCTGTGCAGTTTGATTTCCATGGATTCCACCATGCGCAGCAACGTCAGCGTCGGCCCGCCGGTCGATATGTTGATTTATCACAAAGACAGCCTGATGTTGGATGAGTATTACCGCTTTCAAGAAAGCGACGATTATTTGATTCAATTGCGGCGGATCTGGCAAGAAAAACTTAGTGACGGGTTTGCTGCCTTGCCGCGTTTAAATAAGCAAGAAGCCAAAGACTTTCCTGTACTGGAGTATTAAGGTTAGCGGGGCAATTGCCAGACCTTGCGCCTTTGTTTTTATCTTAAACTCCCCGAGTTGGTGCGAATGCACTAACGAATATTCCTGAATGGTGCAATACTAATATGGACGAGCCTAGCTTTTGGCTTTATCCGCCACAATTTTCCCGTGGCATACCTCTTGCTTCAAGGAAGGTATGAATACAAAAACTACTCTAAAATGTTTTGACGAAATGCGTACCGACGATGATCAGGTGCGTGATATTTATCAAATCTATACCCACTGGATGTCGCAATTAGCCGAAGGCACGCTGGAACGCAAAAGCGCCGAGGCGGAGTTGCTGTTCCGCAGGCTGGGTATCACCTTTGCGGTTTATGGCGAGACTGCCGGTGCCGAGCGACTGATTCCGTTTGATATTGTGCCGCGCATTTTCGGCGCCAAGGAATGGCAGCGATTGCAAATGGGCATCAAGCAGCGGGTCAGGGCCTTAAATGCCTTTTTGCATGATATTTATCATGATCAAGAGATCATCAAGGCCGGCATTATCAGCGCGCGGCAGGTGCTGGACAACGAGCTGTATTGCAAGGCCATGCAGGGTATAGACTTGCCGAATCAAGTTTACGCGCATATTGCCGGTATCGATTTGGTGCGGGTAGCGGAAAACGATTTTTACGTGCTGGAAGATAATCTGCGCACGCCGTCCGGCGTGTCCTATATGCTGGAAAACCGCAATACCATGATGCGGTTGTTTCCGGAGTTATTCGCCAACCATTTGGTCGAACCGGTAGAACACTATCCGCAGATGCTGTTCGATACCTTACGCGAGGCGGCGCCAACCAATGTGGCGGCCCCGACTATTGTGGTGATGACGCCGGGGGCCTACAACAGCGCTTATTTCGAACACGCCTTTCTTGCCAGCCAGATGGGAGTGGAACTGGTCGAAGGCCAGGACTTGTTCGTCCACAAGCAAAAAGTCTATATGTACACCACCGAAGGTCCGCAGCAGGTACACGTGATTTACCGACGGGTGGACGACGACTTCCTTGATCCGATGGCTTTTCGTCCCGACTCCGCTTTGGGTGTGCCTGGTTTGATGGATGCGTATTGCAGCGGTAATGTGTCGCTGGCCAATGGGGTGGGTACCGGCGTGGCGGACGATAAATCGACCTATCTGTATGTGCCGGAAATGATCCGGTTTTATTTGGGCGAGGCGCCGTTGTTATCCAATGTGCCGACTTGGCGCTTGAGCGAAAGCGACGATTTGAAATATGTGCTGGCGCATTTGCCGGAATTGGTCGTCAAGGAGGTTCAAGGTTCCGGCGGCTATGGCATGTTAGTGGGACCTACCAGTTCGAAAGAAGAAATTGATACATACAAACAACGTATTTTGGCGGAACCGGATAATTTTATCGCCCAGCCGACATTGGCGCTATCGACTTGTCCGACCATGGTGGAGTCCGGCGTAGCGCCTCGACACGTCGACCTGAGGCCCTTCGTCTTGTCCGGGAAGGAGATAAGGTTGGTGCCGGGCGGCTTGACACGGGTAGCGCTTCGAGAAGGATCGCTAGTGGTCAACTCCTCGCAAGGTGGCGGGACTAAAGATACCTGGGTATTGGAGGATTAAATCATGTTGGCAAGAACAGCAGACAACTTATTCTGGATGGCGCGGCATATTGAACGCGCCGAGAACACTGCTCGGGTATTGGATGTGGCCCACCGTTCTGCGTTATTGCCTTTGGATATCGAAGGTGCCGAAGCCTATCTCTGGTATGCCCCGCTGAATATCACCGGTTGCGCGGCCAGTTATGAAGTGAAATATGGACTGGCGCGCGCCGATTCCGTGACGCACTACATGGCCTTGGACCCGGATAATCCGGGCAGTATTTATAGCTGCCTGAAGCTGGCGAGGGAGAATGCTCGCGCGGTGCGCGGGGCAATAACCTCGGAAATGTGGGAAGTGATCAACGCCACTTGGCTGGAATTGAATCGTATGACTTGGAATATGGATGTCGAAAAGTTGCCCGACTTTTTCGAGTGGGTCAAGGACAGATCGCATATGTTCCGTGGGGTTACGCTGGGTACCATCCTCAAGGATATCGCGTTGAGTTTTATCAAATTAGGTACTTTTTTGGAGCGTGCCGACAACACTGCCCGCATCCTGGATGTGAAATACCACATATTGCTGCCCAGTGTGAACGATGTCGGCGGGGCGGCGGATTATTACCAATGGGGGTCGGTGCTGCGCTCCGTGAGTGCTTTTGAAGCGTACCGAAAAATCTACCGCGATGTGATTTCGCCCTTGCGGGTAGCGGAGTTATTGATTTTACGCGACGATATGCCGCGTTCGCTGCATGCCTGCATGAATGAAGTCGAGGCCGCCTTGATCGATATCAACGGCAGTTCCGGTCGGGAAGCCCGCCGACTGGCCGGCGAACAACACGCCGCCATCCATTTTGGCTTGATCGAAGATGTTTTTTCCCAGGGATTGCACGAATATTTAACCGAGTTTCTGGCTCATACCGCTTTGCTGGGGCGTGAGATCCGCGATGCCTATATGTCGCGGCGCAATCATTTCGAGCCTACCACCGTAACGATGCGCCGCACCGCCTTGCAAATGCAATAAACCGTTTTGAATTTTCCTGAACCGCCATGACTTACTGCGTTGCGTTAAAACTGAATGCCGGCTTGGTTTTTGCCTCCGATTCACGCACTAACGCCGGTATCGATCAGATTGCCTGCTTCAAAAAAATGAGTAGCTTTGTTAACGAAGGCGACCGCGTTATCGTCATTTTAAGCTCGGGCAACTTGTCGATTACTCAGAATGCCATCAATTTGTTGGAGCAAAAGGGCCGTCATGAAGAGGCACGCAATATCTGGTCCGTAGATTCCATGTTCGAGGTTGCGCAATTATTGGGCGAGTGTTTGCGGGAAGTACGCAAGCATGACGGTGTGTTTCTGGCGCAAAATAATGTGGACGCCAGCGCTAATTTCATTATTGGCGGTCAAATTCAAACTGAGCAGATGCGGCTGTTCATGGTGTATGCCGAGGGTAACTTTATTGAGGCCGGAGAAGAGACCCCTTATTTTCAGATAGGCGAAACCAAATACGGCAAGCCCATCATCGATCGCGTCATAACCCCTGAAACCCCGCTGAGTGAGGCAGTGAAATGTGTGCTGGTGTCATTCGATTCCACCATGCGCAGTAATTTATCGGTGGGTTTGCCTATTGATATTGCATGCTACAACCAGGCCGGCCTGCGCCTGGATTTTGAACAGCACATAACGCAGGATGACCCTTATTTTTCCCAGATTAGCCGCCGCTGGAGCGATGGCTTAAAAGGCGTATTTGCATCACTGCCTAATCCGGAGTGGTTGGCGGATGTTGATTTGAACAGTCAGTTTCCGCCGGACTATTAATGAATAAAAACTGACGCCGCATTTGCGGCAGACGACTTTAAAATGGGTGTCGCCATGGCGACCCAAACCAAATTAAACACGGCAAAATCATGACTATTCGCGTTGCACTGCATCATAAATCGCATTATGTTTTCGATCGGCCTGTGGTCGCTTCTCCGCATGAAATACGCTTGCGGCCGGCGGCACACAGCCGCACGCCGGTTTCCGGATATTCATTGAAAGTTAAACCGGAAAAACACTTCATACATTGGCAGCAGGATGCATACGGCAATTTCGTAGCCCGGATTACCTTTCCGG
Source organism: Methylomonas sp. (assembly GCF_023228165.1). Lineage (GTDB taxonomy): Bacteria > Pseudomonadota > Gammaproteobacteria > Methylococcales > Methylomonadaceae > Methylomonas. The sequence goes on from NZ_JALOBS010000015.1 coordinate 23,005, forward strand.
AGCCTACCAAGGAAATAGACATCACAGTCGATTTGCTGGCGGATATGACGGTTATCAACCCGTTCGATTTTTTCGTCGAAGAATGGGCTGAACAATTTCCGTTCAAATACCCTACGACTTTACAAATCGAGCTGGCGCCGTTTCTGGAAACCGAACCGCAAGGACCTTTTCTGAAAGCCTGGATGGATGCGGTCAAACGTGACATTCCCGCGGCGATTACCACGACCAACTTTTTGGTCAGCCTAAATCAAAGACTGCATAACGAAATTTCCTATCTGATTCGGATGGAAGTCGGCGTGCAAAGTTGTGAAGAGACCTTACAGAAAAAATCCGGCTCTTGCCGCGATAGTGCCTGGTTGCTGGTGCAAATGTTGCGGCACTTGGGTATAGCGGCGCGTTTCGTATCGGGTTATCTGATTCAACTGGTGGCGGATGAAAAACCGTTGGACGGTCCGGCGGGTCCTACGGCCGATTTCACCGATTTACATGCCTGGTGTGAAGCTTATATTCCCGGCGCGGGCTGGGTGGGTTTGGACGCCACCTCCGGCCTGTTGGCGGGGGAAGGGCACATTCCGCTGGCGGTCAGCGCTTCTCCCGCCTCCGCCGCGCCGGTCAGCGGTTTGACCAGTATTTGCGAAGCCGAGTTGAACGTGGAAATGCTGGTGACCCGTATTCACGAAGATCCACGGGTTACCAAGCCTTATACCGAGGAACAGTGGGCATTGATTCGGGATTTAGGGCAAAGCATCGATCAGGAATTGAAAGCGGGCGATGTGCGGCTGACCCAAGGCGGCGAGCCGACTTTCGTGTCGGTAGACAACATGGATGGCGATGAGTGGAATATTGCCGCGCTGGGCCCGGAAAAATGGCTACTGGCCAACAATTTATTGCGCCGAATACAGATGCGCTTTGCGCCTGGCGGTGTGCTGCATTTCGGTCAAGGTAAATGGTATCCCGGCGAGCCCTTGCCGCGTTGGGCCTTGAATATATTTTGGCGTGCGGATGGTGTGCCGGTTTGGCAGCAGCAAAGCCTGATTGCCGAGCAGGCGGGCGATATCGATGCCGTTGCCTTGCAACGATTCGCCGAAGAACTGGCCTTACGCTTGAGTATCAATCCCGAATATCTGATCCCGGCTTATGAAGACCCCTGGTTGGCGCTGGACGAAGAAAGCCGCATGCCGGCCAATATCGACCCGCATGCCGCCGATTTGAAGCAGGTGGAAGTGCGCAGCGCGTTGGTCAAACAGTTACGGGCCGGATTGTCCGCGGTGAAAGGCTATGTATTGCCATTAAAGGCCAATGAAGATAAGGAGATTATCTGGCAGTCCAGTTTGTGGCCGTTGAAGCACGAGCGCCTGTATTTGTTGCCTGGCGATTCGCCGATGGGTTTGCGTTTGCCGTTGAACAGTCTGCCGTGGGTAGCGCCGGCTGATTTTGAAGTGGAACTGCCGGCCGATCCGTTTGCCGCGCGAGAACAATTAGCCGATTACCCGCGTAGTAAACAGTCCAAACAGCCCGAGCCGGTCAGACTAGCGCCGGCTCCTAAGGAAGTGATACACACGGCATTAGGGTTAGAGGTGCGGGATGGCCTGCTGTATGCCTTCATGCCGCCGGTCACCACGCTGGAAGCTTGGCTGGAGCTGGTGGCCGCCATCGAAGATTGCGCCGGTAAGTTAAAGCAACCGTTGCGTCTGGAGGGGTATCCGCCGCCGCGCGATCCCCGCTTGTTGTCTTTATCGGTTACGCCCGACCCCGGTGTTATCGAAGTCAACATTCATCCGTCCGATAGCTGGGATACTCTGGAAAGCCGTACTCTGGCACTCTATGAAGAAGCTCGACTGACCCGGTTGGCGACGGAAAAATTCATGCTGGACGGTCGGCACACCGGCACCGGCGGCGGCAACCATATTACCTTGGGCGGCGCCACGGCCGCCGAAAGCCCTTTCCTGCGCCGTCCCGATTTATTGAAAAGTCTGATCGGTTATTGGCAACAGCATCCGGCCTTGTCGTACTTGTTTTCCGGGCAGTTCATCGGCCCGACCAGTCAGGCGCCGCGCGTCGACGAGGCCCGAGACGACAATCTGTACGAGCTGGAAATTGCCTTCCAGCAAATGGAAACCAAGCTGCACGATGGCGAAGAAAGCGCCCAGCCGTGGCTGGTGGACCGTTTGTTGCGCAATCTGTTGATCGATTTGACCGGCAATACGCATAGAGCCGAATTTTGTATTGATAAACTGTATTCACCGGATAGCGCCACCGGTCGTTTGGGCTTAGTCGAGCTGCGGGCCTTTGAGATGCCGCCGCATTACCGGATGAGTTTATTGCAGTCGCTGTTGCTGCGGGCCTTGGTGGCGAGGTTCTGGAAAAACCCGCACCACGGTAAGTTAGTGTATTGGGATACCGCCTTGCACGATAGATTTATGCTGCCGCACTTCATCGAACAGGACATGCGCGATATTTGCCGGGACTTGCGCAGCGCGGGTTATGCATTCGACGATGCTTGGTTCGCGCCGTTTATCGAGTTCCGCTTCCCGCATTACGGCAGCGTGGTTTACGAAGGCGTGCAGTTGGAGTTACGCCAAGCCATCGAGCCTTGGCATGTATTGGGCGAAGAAGTTAGTGGCGGCGGTACCGCGCGCTATGTGGATTCCTCGGTAGAACGCTTGCAGATTAAAGTCAGCGGCATGATAGGCAGTCGCCACCAAGTAGCCTGTAACGGCCGTTTGGTTCCGTTGCATCCGACCGGCGTGCCGGGCGAGTTTGTGGCGGCGGTGCGTTTTAAAGCCTGGGCGCCGCCATCGGCCTTACATCCAAGTATTGGCGTGCATGCACCGCTGGTATTCGATTTGCTGGATAGCTGGAATGGTCGCTCTATTGGCGGCTGTACCTATCATGTCAGCCATCCAGGCGGTCGAAATTACGACACATTCCCGGTCAACGCCAACGAAGCGGAAGCCCGCCGCCGCTCCCGTTTCTGGGAACACGGCCACAGCGCCGGAACTATGCAGGTTAAAGAAGAAGCGGTGAATCCGCGTTTCCCCATGACCTTGGATTTACGCTGGCAGCCGAGATGACAGCGTGCTGTTGAAATAATGACGCGGCTTTGGGTTGCGGCTGCCGCAGCCGCTGCCGCAAAACCAAAGCCGCACTGAGTAGCGACCCATTTTTTGCATTGTTAAAGAGGATTAAATAATGCTCTGCTCAACTAACTTACCGCGCTTCGGCGACAAACAAAATTCGGATTTTTTCGAGGAATATCTGCCGCGCTTGCTCGAAGAACGCGACCGTAGCGGCCTGACCGAGATGGTAGGCGGTATCGAAGCGTTGATGATTAGCGTCGAACCGGGCAACTCAGTGGAATACATTGCCGAGCTGGCCTTGATGACGCCTTATCAATACTTGGTGACCTTGGATAGCGATAAGCATATGACCCATGTGCTGCGCATCGATATGAAATCGCCGGACATCTTGTTGCGGGAGGTGAAACATCCCGAGCAAAGCGACATTTTTCGCAGCCTGAACGACTTGTACCCGGTTGGAGCCAAGCGACCGCATAGCCGATATCTGGGCGAGATTCTGCTGGCCAGCGACCGGCACGCCGTGGTGGCCGAGCAGCAGCAGCGCGAGTTCCGGTTTTTCTCGGTCGGCCAATTGGCGGAGCTGGATTTGCCGCTGAATGTCAGCCTGTCCACGCCGTCGCCGTATACGCAAAACATGGTGGGCTACATGGAGCGTCCGGTGGATGGTATCCGGGTCTATCACCATGGCGAATGCGTGATTTTGTCTGCGGCCCAGGCGGCCAACGACAGAGGCAAGGAGATGCAGGAGCGTTTGGGTATTGCCGATCTGATCATGCCCATCGACCACTTGGCAACCCGGGTTTACAGTCAGAACCGGGAACCGGCGTTGCTGGAATATCTGGCCCTGTCCAGTTATTACTATTGGGGCAGCTACGATATCAACGATCAAAACTCCTCTACCAATGTCACCAAAAACGTCCGACAACAACCGGAGTCCATCAGTCCGGCCAAGGTATTTACCGCCAATAATTCCCCCTATTGTGTCGGTCATCTGGATAAACTGCCCAGTCCGACCGAAACTTTTGTCCGCAACTATGGCCCGCGTTTACACCATATCGCCGTGGAAGTAAAAGACGGCCAAATCAACGGCCGCGAGAATATCGACTATATCGTGGAAGCTATCGCCGCCCAGGGCAAAGGATTTTTACTGGATACGGTCGGCTCGCGCGAGGAAGGCTTGAAACAGATTTTTTCCTCGGCCTCGGATTTTTCCTCATTGATTATCGAATACGTACAGCGCTTTGGTGATTTCCAAGGCTTTTTTACCCGTGAAAACGTGGCGCTGTTGACCTATGCGGCCGGACAGGAAGAAGGGGTAAAAGGCAAGCTTTAATACCCTGGTCTGGGATTTTGGGGCAGGCAGCATCGGTACCTGTGCTCTCGGATGTCACGTAACGACAATGTACTTACTTGCCTGTATTCTTTTAAAGCATTTAAATAGATATGCTTGAGCGGCATAAGTACCCATTCCAATAAGCGAAAGAAGGGATATATAGTTGTTTTCAGTTTTTGCGTATGATCCAATCAAGCTGGCTAAACAAAGAACCCCAGAGAGACCAATTACAATTGCTATTGATTGCACCGTAAATGAAAGGAAATTCGCTTTCCAGCCTAATGCTTTTTCAATCCTTAGAAGTTCAAATGTACTAATTTTCCAATAGAGAAGATGCATACTGGAAAACCCAAGCCACAGCGCAAGAAAAATATCGGTGATTTCTTTGTCAGTCATATGTATGGCTATATATTTATTTCCGGGTGTTTGTAGGCAACATTAATGCTGGGGCCACATTATAGACGGTAAGCGTTTTGTATAAACAGTAATATTATCAATGGGGTAAGAAATTGTGGGCGCGCAATGGATTACTCATAATAACAGTCCCAAAAAATGTTTTCTTCTGCCAAACTTGACTTTTTCCATTTTTAAGGCATAGATAGGCCGTTGCTTTTGTCCCGGTGCGGAGGTTCGTCATGTCTCAATCTACAACTTACTTGGATTCTTCAGCTCACCCTGTGGTGGCTATCGTGGCCGGTGTCGATAAGGATGTCGAGCGCGGCGAGGACATTTTGATGTTGGGTTACAGCTTGGTGATGATGGCGCCTATTTTCGCGCCGATTGCACCGCCCCGGGTTTTGTTGCCGTTGATGGCGTTGGTTTTTGTGGTGTCTGTTTGCGTGGCCCGCCTGAATTTTCTGGGCATTCGGGACAAACTGGCTGTTGCCTTGGCTACAGTGGATGGACGGCATGATTTATCGCTGTTGCGGCCGATAACCGACATATTTGTCGAGCACCCCAAAGCCACGTTGGGCGAGGGCTTTAACCCGTTAAAAAACTGGCAGCGCACCGCTAAGAGCATTTTGGGGGCTATGATGATCAATACATTGTGGATGCCGATTTTTTATGCGTTGGGTTTGCAGTTTGCCGAAGAGAAGCAGTTAAGTTTGCTGAATCGGGCGGTCATGGAGGTTGAGAATAAAACCGTACGCCGGCGGGAGTGAAAAACGCACATGCTTCGATAAACCCGGCACGGACGGCATAAAGCAGGTTTATGGCGTTGAATGCTGCAAATCGTCGGCTGGCTGAATTGCCGGATCGATTTGCCGGCTGACGATGATATGGCCTTGGTTGTCGAAGCTGACCGACAGGCACTGAGCTTTTTGCTGTTTAGTCAGCGTTTGCAGCTCAATTTTGAAAAATGCCGCTAATTGCCGGTTATTGACCGGTTCGATGGCCGCGCGCCGTTCCAGGTCTTTGAAACGATAAAAATTATAAGCGGCCCAAATACCTAAAATACTGCCGATGACGGTTATGCAAATCAAGAATAGGCCGAAATCGGCGATTACGCCTTTATAACCTTCCAGTTTTATCATCTCAATGTACACCAGATCCAATCCGAATAACCAGCCGATTAGCGTTATTAATGGTGTCCACAGCAATATCCATATTACCCAAAATACAAAAGTAAAGGTGGCGGATAAATAGCGTTGCCGCAAACTCTGCAGCGAGGGGCTGTCAATTACTAACGGCTTGTTCATCGTATACCTCTATCCGGACTGGTCCAGATGGCGCGCGTGTTGCGCTCCTTGAATATGGCCTTGATCAAGCCGACCGCGGTGGTTAATACGTTGATTAACCAGTAAATCAGCGGGTACCAGATCATCCAGTAATAGGTTTTAGTGATGTCTTTCTCGTAACGGGAGTCGATGATTAGACTGACGGCAAACTGCAGCAAACAGGTGGCTCCCAATAAAACGCCACCCCAACTGGGGATCAAGGTCGGAATGAGTAATTCCTTGGGAAGATCGAAAAACCAGCCAAGTGTCCATAACAGCAGAATCATGATCATGGTGTAAGACCAGAATACGCTGGTGAGATATTCGACATAAATGCCCCACATGCGCCGCGAGTGCCATAAGCCCAGGCGGGCGCTATAACGGAGCAATACTTCCGCGCCGCCCTGCGCCCAACGCAGGCGTTGTCGCCATCAGCCGCGCAAGGTTTCCGGCATCAGGATCCAGCACAGGGCGTTGGGTTCGAAGCGTATGTCCCAATGGTCGAGCTGTAGCTTCCAACTGATGTCGATATCGTCGGTAACCATGTCGTTACTCCAATAACCCACCCGTTGCAGCGCGGATTTACGGAATCCGGCCACCACGCCGGACACCGTGAAAACCCGACCATACACCCGTTGTGCTCGCTTGATCAGGCCGACGATGGCTGAAAACTCCCCGACCTGAATTTTACCGAGCAGAGTGGAACGGGTGCGGATGCGTGGATTGCCGGTCACGGCCGCGACACGCGGGCCGGATAACAAATGCTGCATGATCCAGGTTGTGGCGGTGGGGGCGAGCAAGGCATCGCCGTCTATGCAAATCAGGTATTCATTGGCGGAAAACAGCGCGCCGGTATTCAGCGCCACGGCTTTGCCTTGGTTCTGTTCCAAGTTGATGACCCGTAATTGCGGGTGCTTTTGGGCTAGCGCCAGCAGTATCTTTAAGGTATCGTCCTGGCTGCCGTCATTAATGGCAATGATTTCGAAATCCGGATAGTGCTGCTGCAATAAAAATTCCATGGTTTCTTCGACATCCCGGCCTTCGTTATGGCAGGGCACCAAATTGGAAACCGGCGGATAACTGGGTAGATCAGGTGGGTTTTCATGATCGAACCTGCTGTTTCTTTCCCAGTGAAAATAATAAATGCAGGCGCCTATCATCCATAGATAAGCCATGAATAAGGGGTAATAAAAGGCAAACTCCAGCAGCACGGACATCCACCCCCGGGCAAAATCCACCGTGGCGTGCCAGACAATAGCGGCAGCTTGGTTGCTGAAAGCAAGGATTAGCGTCAGTTCGTCCGTTAACTGATTTAATAATTCAGGCATGATGGGCTGTCTGGTGAGTGGCGAGGATTAAAAACGGATGTCGGCAGTCAAATACCCTTGCCAGCTTTCGGTCAAGGCATTGTCGTAATAGCGGTAACTCCTGGCTGCGCCGTAACTTAATTGGATATCCGGCCCCAGCCGCCAGCGATGTTCGTATTCGATATTGCCGACCGGATTGGAGCCGAAATTTTCCTGCCAGTAATTACCTATCGTTAAGGCGATGCGTTGATGGAAATTGGTTTCGTAATGTCGATAGGTCAGCCAGTCGTTATCCAACGTGATGGAGGTAATCGCGTCCTGCTTGGGATTAAAGTAAAAGCCCTGGTTAGGACGGGAGTTCGTCGAATAGGCCATGTTTAAATACGTGGCGAACTTATAGATCGGGCCGCTATACCAGCGCTCGAAATAGGTGTTGTCCAGCACGAATCGATCATTGTCGTTACTGAAGCGGGTGTAGCCGGCCGATGCCCTAAAGAATCGCGATTCATTGACGCGAAAGATCGCTCCCAATTTAGCAGACTTGGCTTTGACGGTTTCTTCCCTGGCACTGAGGGCGCGCAGGGAGATATTGTTGTCCAGGCTGCTGAGGCGGGTAAACAGCTGCCATTGGTCGGTAAGTTGATAATCCAGGCCCAGATCGACCCCTACGGCATCGGAACGGAAGTTGTCGTAATGAATTTCCGCCGTGGCTAAGGCACCGCCTTTCGCAAACTCAACACCGCTGCCATGAACTTGTAAATAGCCGCGTCCGCCCTCGGAAGCTTTAAACAATCCGGTTCGCCAGCCTTCATGCGCGAAGATGCGAAAGTTTTTAGTCAACTGGTTTGAATACATATAAGCATCAATAGCGGTATTGTTGTTGCCGAGCAATGGGTTAGGATCGGTATTGTTGGTTTGATTGGTACTGACGCCGCCGCTGGCGAATATTTTTAATTCCGGTCTATTGTGCCTCTGCCAAGCTTGCATCTGTTTTTTAGCGCCGGAATCGTCGGGGTAATCCGTGTAAAGATGATAAGTTAGCGAGGCTTCCTGATGGTAATGGCGCAACTCATGGGCCACTTTGGCTTGATTAAGTTGTAAGCCAAAATGTTCGGGTGCTTGCTGACGGGCAACAGCGATTTGCCGTTGCGCTCTGCGCGGCCAGCCTCGGAAGTAATAAACTTCCGCCAGTTTGCTGTGGATGTCGATATTGTCGGGATACTCAAGCTGTAATTTTTCGAGACGGGACTGAGCACCTTGCAGATCGTCGACATAGGCGTGGAAGATCGCAGCCGTCATCTCCGCTGTTGCCTTTTTCGGATTGGGGATGCTGATTTCGCTGCCGTCGGCCAGCCGGCTGCTGATAGTGGTTGGCTGCTCCCGTGCCAGTTGTTGCGCGGTTTTTAGTGCCGAACCCGGTTGTTCGGCTTCCAGATAGGCATAGGCCAGCGAGGCTTTGGCATTGAAATAATCCGGTACTTCCCGAATCACACCTAGATAAAGATCGCGGGCCTGTTTCGGCTGGCGATTGTTCAGATAGGCATCCGCCGCCGCCATGCGTGCGTAAACGGGTAGCTCTAACTGTTGTTGCTCTAATTGCTCGTAAAGCGTAATGGTGTCGCTCATCCGGCGCCGATCGCGCAAAGCAACCAATAAATCGAATTGAGCCCGTTGTCGCCATAGCGCCGAGTTTGGTAAATTAAGCTGTTCGGTCAGTGCGATGTTGTTATGTAATTCGATAATGGCTTGATCGATGGCTCGGTAGTCGCGGGCATCTTGATACAAGGCCCGTTCGCCTTGGCGGATTAAACTAGCCGCCTGTTTCCATTTCAGACCGGCCCATTCCTCGTCGCTAAATAAAGAGCGGTTGCTGTCTGCAAGCTGGAGGGCCTGATTGCTATCCTCTGTGTTGGCGAGCGCAAATACCAAACCACGTAACGCATCGGCTTGCGAGGGCTGAATAGCGAGTGCTTGCCGGAATAGTTCCGCGGCTTTAACCGGTTGATTGCTGTAGTTTAGGGCATCGGCTTGCGCCAAAATCACTTCAATCGAGTTTGGGTTGCTGTCCCGCAGTTGTTGCAGGTATGCAATTGCCGCCGAATTTTGTTGCTGGTCCAGCATTAATCCGGCCAGGGCTAGTTTAGGCGCTAGTCGAGCGGGATTTTGGTCGGCAGCCAGGCTATACAGCTTCTCGGCTAGTGAGTAGTTTTGCCGGTTGCGCGCCGAACGGGCTACCGTTTCCAAAACATAGACGGGGGCCGACTCCCAAACTATGGTTTGCGCCTGTTGCAATACCTCTTCGTCGCGCCCCAGCCAGGACAATACTTCCAGAAAATCGTAACGGTAGCGGGGCTGGTGGGGGTTTTGTTCCGTCAAGGCTTGAATTTTGGTCAGCGCGGGAACGATATCTTCCGTTCGCCCGGCGGCCAGATCAATGCGGATCAGGCCGGTAAGTGCGGTCAGATTGTTGGGATCGTCGGCAATAATTTGGGTAAATACGTGCCGCGCCGCATCGGGCTGTTGATTTTTCAGGTAACTGTCGGCGACTGCCAATAGCGAATAAGCGGGCAGATCGAGAGATTGTGTTTGGGCGGCTTGAAATTCCTTGTCGACCTCCGCATACCGCCGGCTATCGCGTAAAGCCAGCAACAGGTCGGCGATAGCCCGTGTTCGCCAGATAGATTTGTCGCGGATTTCGAGGCCGGACAGCGATTGCAAATTAGCTCTAATCGCTGTGATGGCCCGGTCGATATATTGGAAGTTGGCCGGGTCTTTTTGCAATGCCATTTCACCTTGCCGAATTAATCCGGCGGCATGCTTCCAATTCATATCGGCCCATTGCTCGTCTGAAACTAACTGGCGGTGTTGTTTGGCAATTTGCAAGGCTTGGGCCGGCCGGCCGGCTGCCGTCAGGTTGCGAATTAAACTGCGTGCGGCTTCCGGGTTTTCCGCGTCGTTATTCAATATTTGTTGATATAGCTGGCTGGCTAAAAGGGCTTGGCCTGCCATGTCATGCGCTGCTGCCTGAGCAGACAACACCTCTTTATCTCGAGTGGTTTTCGCCAAGATGTCGAAATACCGGCTTGCCTCTTCAGCTTTATGTTGATCCAATAAAACCAGGCCTATACCCAGTTTGGGTGTCAGTCGATCAGGTGTCGACTGGGCTGCTTGGCTGTAAAGAGCGAGGGCTTTATCCCATTGGCCCTGGTTGCGGGCCGCTTTAGCCACGGTTTCCAATGCATAGGCGGGGGCGATTTGTAAATCCAGGTTTTCGGCTTCTCTTAGCACCTCGTCGTTGCGCTCGGCCCATAGCAAGACTTGCATATAATCATAAATATATCTTTTGCGATCCGGATGCTCGGAAGCCAATGTGCGTAATTGTTGTAAAGCAATTTCCGTTTGACCGGCGCGAGCCTGCTCGATGGCCTGTTGATAGGTGGCTTCATCGCTTGTTTGGGCAACTAAGTTATAGCTTGGTAGCCATAGCAAAGCCGCGAGAGTTTTGCGGATCATTGATTTTGTGGCGGTAAGGATTTGAGGTATGGACGTTAAGTGGGATTGATTGCGCTGGCGAGTATAGCGCCGCAAATGATAAAAACTGAAAATTGCATTGTAATTTTCTGAGTTGTTGAGGTTAGGTTCGAGAGTATATCGAAGCGAGTTTTCCGTGAGTAACTACTTTCCTGAAAAATGGATATCTGTTATTAAAAGTCCGAAACCATGCAAGTAGCGCGAACGGGTAACCTGATTTACGGAAATGAATACCCTTAGCCCTGTATAGCCACCTTTTTGCCTGAAAGTGGCTGCAGTCGTTAAAACTCAGAGCAGGTATGATTGGGCAGCTTAATGGGTTAAATTCTGTTCCTGCGGCGTTTAAACAGTAATATCAAGCCGGAGGCGAATAGCCAAAATGAATGCGGAAGCGGCACAGGGTTGGAGCTAACCGGGGTGAACTCGACTACAAAACCACGGGTACTGTAGGTAATGCCTGTATCTGAAAGGTAGGAAGAATCCAGGTTGGTGTCGTTCCAGGTGCCTCCGTTGGCGTCTGCTTGCCACCAGTACATCAGATAGTCTTCGTTATCGGGTGTTAGGACAGAACCGTCCTGCCAGTTATTCGGTTCGCCGGGCAACCAGTTTGTGTAGCTGAAGGTTTCTCCGGTTACCCATTGCCAAGCTTGATGTTGCCACTGGCCAAGATTGCTGTCAAAGTTGCTGACATCATAGGCGCCTAAAAAACTGCCCTGAGCGCCGAGGACATGCCAAAGAAAATCGTCTTCTTCCTGACTGGTTACCGTCGCCAGATAACCACTGCCGCCTTGATATGTCAAATTTCCGGCGAAAATTCCTGCTTCCGACCAATCAAGCCGCCAATCGTCCGTGAAAGTATGCAATTCATAGTAATGGCCGTTTGAAGCGTTAAATACCGGTGATGCGAACGACGATACACTGGCCGAGGCAAATAATAAGGCAGTTAGGAGCTTTATAAGCATGGTTGTTGTTCCTTGAATAGACATTGAGTTGGCAATCTGAGATGTAACCAGCAGTTTTCGTGCCTTAAGATAGTGTTTGCGCACGAGGATATGCGGGGGTGTTTAATGACCAGACCTAGGGCGCTAGGGGGTTATAAAAACAACAGCTTATTTATTTTCGTGAAGTCGGTGAAGTCGACGATTCTAAACGTTCGGGCATTGGAGCGTGCTGTTTTTTTGGCTACTGACAGAAATGGCGGTTGCGCTGTCAGTGTTGTCATATAGCTCTAGTGGGGTAGTGGTGTTAATTTTGAATAAAGAGTTTTTTTAACGCTTGGCTATTGGGGTGGTCAATGTGGAAATTGTCTGGATAGTAGCCGATATGTTGAGCGCCATTTTTTTCAAGCAAGCGAACCTGTTCAATAAAAACCGCACTTGTCACGGGTTGCCGTTTTTCCCAGTCAACTGTTTGTAGTTCGAAAATAGTTTTCTGTAACCCTTGCGGATAGGCGGCAATTTTGTTTATCAATATTTGCAGCCAGTCTTGGGGGTTTTTCGCCTGTTCCATAAATGGCATAGCTTCCACGGCGACATAATCATAATGGTTCAGAAAATTAGCCAAGGATTGCGCGTACCATTCTTCGCTACTTTCGTTCAAAATAGGCAACGCAAATAAGTTGCGGGCTGTCTTGATAGAGGGCTTGTAAAATTTAACTCTATCGGTAAGCACGTCGGTCAATTGGGCGATCAATTCGGTTTTGTGTTGGGCCCATATCATGCGAAAAGTAGCGTCGGCATGCAGGGTTTCGAAATCCGCGGGTAGTCCCCAAACGCTATGACCGATCTCCAGCGCCTGCTCGGACACATCTTCAAAGTCGGATAAAACCCCATCGTCGTGGAACAATACCCCGTCAAAGTCGCAATGTATCGCCAAGTCTTCATAGATATCGCCAATATATTGGCGGGCTTCCGGATTAAAAGGCGATAAGCGGCTTTTTGTTGCAATTCGGGCTTCATCATCACGCCACTCATGAACATACCAAGCATCCGGTAATGCGGATTGGTAGGCCATGATGGGCAGCCAGGCATAAACTTTGACTTTGGCTTGCGAGCGTAATTGCAATGCTACATGATTAAACAGGTCGCGCCTGACGGGAAGGTGGCGATTTGGAAAATACAGCCGGTCGGCCCGGCCATCGCCGTCCGGATCGGCGTAGGCTTGCAGAAACACCGTGTTGACACCGGTATTTTTGATTCTGTCGACTAGTGAGCGGATGTTGCGGTTAGTCTGTTCCCGGTCGTCATCGTAGACATAATCCAAATCCACTTGAGCAACGCGCAGTGTCTGACCGAGACGCTGTTCCTGTACCAGACGGGCGAATTGTCGAATATCCGGATCGTCGGTGACGATCAGGCGCTTTACGGCACCCAGGTCGGCCAAAGTATTATTGCCATCCCCCAAGCCCATGGTTAACGGCATGCCGGCGCGTTTAGCGGCTTCCAGCGTTACGGCGTTGTAATCGCCATATGGCCAAACCATCACCCTGGGGCGAACGCCAATGATTTGAAATAGCTGTTCGGCGCTTTTGTCCAGTGCCTGAAAAATGCGTTGGCGATAGTGCTGTTCCGATTCATAGCCGTTGGCTATGAATGCCCGGGCCGTGGCCGCGCTCTGATGGTCGCCGCGTGGATTGACGATCAGGCCGCGATGCAAATCGTAGCCATGCGAGGCCAGTTCAACCAGACCGGATTTCATGATTTCACGAATTTGATCCACCGACATTAAGGCATGTTGCTTGGGCGCATTTTGGTTTTCAAGCCAACTACCGACAACGGCAATCGTGGCCGGGTAGTGGTATTTTTCCAATAACGGCATCACCTCGGTATAAAAACTTTGATAGCCGTCATCGAAGCTTAGCAATATTGCTTTGTCGGGTAATGATTGCTTACCGTTGCTGGCATTTAGCAGGGTTTGTACGTCGATGACCGTATAGTGGTTACTTCGTAACCAAGCAAATTGAGCATCCAGGTTTTTTTTATTTACCGCAAAACGCGCGTCCGGACCGCCAGCGCTAGCAGCGGATATGACATCGTGGTAATTGAGAACGATAAAATTTGAAATGTCGGCATCGGCAAGCGCCGAGGCCGATGACACAAGGAAACAGCCGTAAAAAAACAGAGTTCTAAAGCCAAGGTTTAAATTCGCTATCAAAAATGACACCGTTGAGAACGCCGCGGATGAGATAAGGCTTAATCCTGTCTGGGGTTATGGATATTCCGGGTCGCACCAGACGGAATTAAACGGCGGCTCAGCTGATGGGAGCCGGGTTAATAACTAACGATGATATTTTCAAACTAATTAAATACACCGAATTTTAGGCGCTAGCTTATTGTACTCTGATCAAATATCCATCGGTTTTTTCACAACCCGGCTTGCTGTGGGCCGTGACGCTGATACGGGCGAAGCCGTGTTGAAAAGGTTTGTCGAGTTTGCCTTTCACTTCCAGACGGCCGCTTTTTTGTGGGGTGATTTGCAGTTCCTTGGCCGAAAAATGCTCTTTAAGCTCGCCGGCACTGATGTTGACCTCAATTGAACTCGCCGTGGTGTTGGAGGAAGCGACAAAAGAAAATTCGCGAAAGGTTTGTAAATATTTGTTGGCGGACGGCTTAAAATCGGAATAGCTGGGTTTATCGCAGCTGCTGGAGCTGGAACTGCTGCCATAGGCGTAAACTGAACCGACCTGCAGGCTCAAAATTACCGCGACAAGGGTTACATAATGATTTTTCATGGTCTATCTCCGCTGTGGGTTATTATTTTTTATCTGCTTAAGAGTACCAATTATTTTCTAATTTGTGAGGAATAACGATGCCTTATCTGAAATTGAGCACCAATGTCAAAATCAATCCCGAACAGTCATCGCAATTACTGGCGGACTTTTCCCGCCTATTGTCCAAGGAAACCGGCAAACCGGAACGATATGTGATGGTGGAACTGGCGGGGGATAACGTCATGATGTTCGGCGGCAATACCGATCCATTAGCGTATGCGGAATGCAAAAGCATAGGTCTATCCAAAGCGCAAGCCAATAGCTTGTCGGCCGGGATTGCGCATTTGTTACAGCAGCGCTTATCCGTGCCCATGGATAGGGTTTATGTCGAGTTTAGTAATTGTCCCGCCGAATTTTGGGGCTGGAACGGCTCGACTTTCGGTTAATTAAAACGGAATAAACACCAACGCCAATACATCATTTTGATAGCCATCCGCGGTTTTATATTCGCGGTAACCTTTAGACGCCGCCATGCCTAGTACGTAACTCTGGTTGTCATACTGGATGATGTCGGAGCTGTGTTGACCATTGGGCAAGCCGAAAAAACGATCTTCCAGGGTTAGCTTGTCGCCCACCTTGAGGTCCGCCCGGTTGGCAACCGCGATAAGGTTTTTGTTTCGGTCGGTATACACGGCAAAACAGTGTTTTAACAATTGGCCGTTTTCGTCGCGCGGCAACGTTTCTTCCAGCATGGCGGAAAATTGCGGTTCGCTGTCAAACACAATGCCTATGCCCCCTAACACTTTTTTCGGATCGGTCAGATCGGTAATGGCGGCGTTATAGATATAGGTATGGCGATTTTGATACAAATGCGTGTCGACGAATGGCGATACGCTATATTTTTGACTGTTAGAATTTTGCAGTGCGGCCAGCGCCCCGGTTGAAGCGTCAACGGTGGTGCCGACCCATTGCGTTTGTTTGCTGTCGGATACGGCCAGAATTTCCCCGTGCACATTGTAGACATATAGGTTGGTATATACCGTATACAACGCATTGATGTATTGCAAAATCTCGCTAATTTGGCGTTTGTCGGCGGGGGACAACTCCGGTTGCGCTAAGTTATGTCTAAAGGCCGAAGTCAAAGCCCACCAGCGGCAATCATTGGCTCGTTCGTAAAGATTGCGGTCCATGATATCTGCCGCAAGCGCAGCTAAAAAGCCGGCGTTGTTCAAATGAGAAGACATGACTGTGACTTCTTGCAAGCGGTTAACCGACGCTGTAAAGATGCTGGCGATGTCCGAACCGATTTGTTTGATGGCTTCCAATACCGGCATAAATTCAGCAGCGTTTTTGCGGGCCGAAGCAATTTGTCCGTTTAATACCAACAAGCCCAGGTCGGCATTGATATCGGCGGATGCCTTGCGTATGTTGCGCAGTTCTTGGGGGAAGCTGCTGGCTTGCTCCATAATATCGGTAAAATCACTGCGTTGGCTGGCGGCGTGTTTGCCGCTGAATGCTTCGTTCAGCGGCGTCATCATTTGCCCGTACCAACCCAGGCCGAAAAAACCCTGATATCCGCTGGTTTCACGGGTATTGGTAATGTAATCTTTGCCTTGATAGATGTTGAGTCGTAACGGCGTATTCGCGCTAAATTTGGCTCTTAACGGTACTCGTTGTTCATCGCTACTGGCGATAACCTGTCCGTCAACCGACAGAATAGTGAGGATACCCTTTTCTTCCTGGTTCAATAAATTGGCAAAGATGCCATGTATTTCATCATCGAAACGGAAGCATAAACACAGGACGCCTAAAGACTTCGAGGTTTTCTGGTCGGTTTCGGTGATCTTGCAAGAATAAATCAGCGAGTGGCGTCGGCCGGGTTGTAAGTCTGTATAACGAAATGTTTCTACATAATCGTCACTGCTAGCCAAGGTCTGGGCTAATAATGGGTCGTCGGAAAATTTTACCGGGCTGCTCTTGTCCAGGTGAGCCTTGAGTTGGCCCTTGGTATCAAACACCATAATTTCGTCATAGACGCTGTATTTTTTGACATATTCCTGTAAACGAGTTTCGATGAAATCGATTTGCTGTTGGCTGGGTTGCTGCTCCGCAAGGAACACGCGGATATCGTTATCCGTTGCCAAAAAGCCCACATCCGCGGTGCGTTCGAATAAATTTCGAATTAATAAATCGATGGCTACTTGCGCTTTGGAAGAATTATCCAAAACCAACTTTTGCACATTCTCATATAACAAGTTATGAGTGAGTTTTTGTTGCAACTCGCCGAACTTGCTTTGGGTGCGGTTCATATCGTCCAAGATGGTGGCCGCTACGTTATGGCTATTGATTTTGCCGATTAAAGTAATCTTGCCCCACCAGGCATTTAACTGGGCTAAGCGATTTTCAAAGCTTTTAACGTCAGGCATTGCGGTAAGCAATTTTGGAGTATGTGCTTTTAAAAGAGCGTTCATAAGATGCCGTTATTTGTTAGTGAAAAGAGCCAAGGTGAAATTCGGCCGGTTTAGTGTCAGCCGCGTTGTTTTATATTCCTCACTAATCCTGTTGTTGAATTAGCCTGTTAGGCTTTCACAAACTCAGCTTGAGTGGAGAGATTCTAGCAATAATGTTAGTCAGTTTAATATTCCCTAAACCTTTACCGCGCTAGCAGAAGGCATGCCAAACCTCCTTGGCGGGTTATTTAATTGATTTTTGTTAAATTTATGTGGTTTTTTTGGGCTTTAATTTGGTGCAGCTTCTCCTCAAAATGGTGCGTTTAATCTGAGGATATATCTTTTGGTTGCGGCCTAACAGGCCACGCGGAAAAAGTGGATGATTATTTGGCTAAAAGGTTTATGTCGAGCTGGTTACCACGAAAAGAGTGTGCTAATTTGACGCTATGCCGATACCAAACGACATATTTTTACCCCATTCAAACTTAGGAGAACTTTATGCAAGGCGACAAGAAAGTTATCGAATATCTGAATAAAGTATTAGAAAACGAGTTGACTGCCATTAATCAATATTTTTTGCATGCCAGGATGTATAAAAACTGGGGCTACCAAAAACTCAATGAAAAGGAATATCACGAATCTATCGATGAAATGAAACATGCCGATAAATTAATCGAGCGAATATTGTTTTTGGAGGGGTTGCCCAATTTGCAGAATCTAGGCAAATTATTGATTGGCGAAAATCCTAAGGAAATGTTGGAATGCGATTTGAAACTGGAGAAGCTGGCTGTGCCGGTGTTACGCGAAGCCATTGCGTATTGCGAAACAGTTAGCGATTACATTTCCCGTGAATTATTCGAGGATATTTTGGAAAGCGAGGAAGAGCACATAGACTGGCTGGAAACCCAGTTGGGCCTGATAGAGCAGATCGGCGTTAAAAATTATTTGCAGTCGCAGATGTGAAGATAGGCTGGGAAGAATAAAGCGAAACCCGGCGCCAGTGGCTTGATAGCTGGGTTTTATTGCGTTCAACCCAGCGTACGGAATTGCGTATCATGCAAAGTCACGTAACCAACATTGTTGGGGGTATGCCCCCTGATGCTGCGCCGAGCACCGGAGGGTTTGAGCGGATCAGCCCGATGCAAGGATGCATCGCGTTTTTCGCAGGGGCTTGGATGCCCCTTCGAAAAACCCCGTTCAAACTCGAGGAGCGCAGGGAAAAAGCGGCATGGGGCGGCCTTTCTTTTGGATACTTTTCTTTGGCCGCGCAAAGAAAAGTATCGCGGTTGCCGGTCCGCGAACCGGCGTTAAATAAGGCTTCGCGATAGCGAAACAATATATTTTAAATCGCGCGTGGATTTACATTCCTCCGATTACGCTTCGCTAATCGGAGCTACGCGTGCTTGTTAGCAAATAATAGCCGCAAGATAGCAATAAAAGATAATTGCAAGTGCAATAAAACCGCAGGCTAACGACGGATAGAAAAAATAATTATTCCAAGCTTGGAACCTTAATTGAAAGGCCACGTGGCTGTCTTCAATCTGTGACAGCAAATTGTTGTCGGGAAGTTCTTTGAAGGCTTTTGATTTTCCACTAACGTAACTGTTGTACATGACCGTGCGTACTAACTCGTGCATAACAAAAATTGTGATTGAAAGACTCATAAAAATAATGGCAACCATGAAAGGCAACCGTGGCGATACGTCTTTAACTTGGGTTGCCATCGCGAAAAAGGCAACAAAACCGAATGAGATAATCTTTGTATTGTAGTTATTGATGGCATCAAACACCTTTTGGTGGCATTGCGCATATGACTCCGCCTGTTCTTTAAACTCGCTCATTTTCTCTCACTTCAAACAAGGCATTAAAATAGTTTCTGCATATCATCCAAAATTGAGAGGATATAAGGCATTTTTTATCATAAAAATCTCAAAACCAATAAAAAAGGCCGGTTTCCCGGCCTTTCCCAAATCAAAACAGGTTATTTCAACAACCCTTGCAACAACCCGTTCAACTTATGCACAAACGCTGAAGGATCATCCAATTGACCGCCTTCGCTGAGGATGGCTTGGTCGAACAGGATGTGGCTGATGTCGGCGAAACGGGCATCGTCCTGCTCGCTCTTTAAAGCCTGTACAATGGCGTGATCCGGATTGATCTCAAAAATCGGTTTGCTGCCGCCCATACCCATCATATTCATGTTTTGGCCGGCTTCTTTCATGATGCGCTCCATGTTCAGGCTCATGTCGTAAGCACCGGTTACCAAGCAAGCCGGGGAATCGGTCAAGCGATGGCTGACTTTCACTTCGCTGACTTTGTCTTTCAACACGTCCTGAATTTGTTTCAGTACCGATTCAAAGTCCTTGTTGATTTCTTCCAGATGTTGCTTCTCTTCTTCGGTGTCGAATTTGTCCAGGTCCAGTTCGCCTTTTGCGATCGACTGCATGTGCTTGTCGTCGAACTCGGTCAGGCTGGAGACCAGCCATTCGTCGATACGGTCGGCCAACAACAAGACTTCGATGCCTTTCTTGCGGAACACTTCCAGATGCGGGCTGTTTTTAGCGGCGGCAAAACTGTCCGCGGTAACGAAATAGATTTTGTCCTGACCTTCCTTCATCCGGCCGACGTAATCCGCCAACGAGACATTCTGGGTTTTATCGTCGGTGTGAGTCGAAGAGAAGCGCAGCAAGTTGGCGACACGATCCTTGTTTTTGTGATCTTCGATCGGGCCTTCCTTGATGACGTTACCGAACTGTTCCCAGAAAAGTTGGTATTTTTCGGCGTCGTTTTCGGCTAAATCTTCCAGCATGCCCAGTACTTTTTTCACCGAACCGGCTTTGATGTTGCTGATTTGCTTGCTTTGTTGCAGGATTTCCCGAGAGACGTTCAGCGGTAAGCTGTCGGTGTCGATAATGCCGCGCACAAAACGCAGATAGCGCGGCATCAGTTGCTCGGCATCGTCGGTGATGAAGACTTTTTTGATGTACAGTTTGACGCCGTGTTTGGCGTCGCGGTCCCACAAATCGAAAGGGGCGCGGCCGGGTACATACAGCAGCAAGGTGTATTCGTTGGTGCCTTCGACCTTGCTGTGCACATGTATCAGCGGGTCCTGAAAGTCGTGGGCGACGTGTTTGTAAAACTCGTTGTATTCTTCGGCGCTGATGTCGTCTTTGTTTTTGGTCCACAAGGCGGATGCGCTGTTGACGGTTTCGTCTTCTATTCTAGCCGGTGAGGTTTCGTTGCCTTCGTCGTCTTTTTCCGCCGGGATTTCCTTGTCCATGATGATAGGCAGGGAGATGTGGTCGGAGAATTTTTTGATGATGGAGCGCAATTTCCAGCCATTCAGAAACTCGTCTTCGCCTTCTTTCAGGTGCAGCACGATCTCGGTGCCGCGCTCGGCTTTATCGACGGTTTCGATGCTGTAATCGCCTTCGCCGGCCGATTCCCAGCGTACGCCTTCTTCGTGCGATGCGCCTGCTTTACGGGTAGTCAAGGTGACCTTGTCTGCCACGATGAAAGCCGAATAAAAACCCACGCCGAATTGGCCGATCAGCTCGCTGTCTTTAGCTTGGTCGCCGGTGAGTTTTTCGAAGAATTGCTTGGTGCCGGATTTGGCGATGGTGCCGATATGATCTTGCACTTCCTCGCGGCTCATACCGATGCCGTTATCGGTGATGGTGATGGTTTTTTGGGCTTCGTCAAAAGCAACGCGGATTTTCAGTTCGCTGTCGCCTTCGTACAGGCCGTCGTTGGCCAGTGCTTCGAAGCGCAGCTTGTCGGCGGCGTCGGACGCGTTGGAGATCAGTTCGCGCAGGAAGATTTCCTTGTTGCTGTACAGCGAGTGAATCATCAAATGCAACAGATGCTTCACTTCGGTTTGAAAACCCAGGGTTTCTTTTTTTGCTTCTACAGTCATATTTACACTCATGCAAGTTAAAAAACGGGACTGTGGCGAACTGGGGGTGCCGGGTGATTTTTTCAAGGCTTTCGTTGAAAATCTCGGCAATGATCAGGGCGGCAGAGCTAGCTAAAGCGTCAATCACCATACTTGCGCGGTTTGATCACACCTTGCGCCGGACTTCCACAACATTCGCCAGCTGGCTGATCCGTCCCAGTACCAGGCTCAACTGGTCGGTATTTTCTATTTGTAACTGCATGGTCAAGGTCGCCGACTGGTCTGAATTGGTTTTTAGCGAGGCGTCGGTGATTTGCACCTTGGCGAAATGCAGTAGTTGCGAAACTTCGATCAGCAAATTTTGCCCACTCAGGGCCTCGATGACGATAGGTACGCTGTGGCGGGCATGATGGTTGCCACTCCATTCAGCCGTGACCAAATGAGTTTGTTGTTCCGGGGTTAGGTGCAGAATGTTGCTGCAGTCCGTACGATGGATAGTGATGCCTCGGGTGTGGGTGATGTAACCAATGATATCGTCGCCGTTGACCGGCGAACAGCAGTGCGCCAGACTGGTGACGAGGTTATCCATGTCGGCCACCGTAACGGTCGATATGCTGCTGGTTTTAGGTTGTGAGAGTTTAAACGACACCGGCGCCAGTTCAGGTATTTTCAGCGCTCCAGCCAGTTGGCGGTTGTTGATGTCTCCTCGGCCAATGGCTTGATACAGATGATCGGCATCCGCCATTTTAAAATGGCGGATCAAGTCGTTTAAATCGACCTTTTTCACGCCAAGCCGTTTGCTTTCCTTATCCAGCAGGTTTTTGCCGGCGGCGATGTTGTCGCCGAGTTCCTGTTGTTTAAACCAGCTTTTGACTTTGCCGATCGCCCGCGGCGTTTTCAGATAACCCAAATTCGGATCCAGCCAGTTACGGCTGGGTTGGCCGTTTTTGACCGTGATGATTTCCACCTGTTCGCCGGATTGCAGTTGATAGGTCAAGGGTTTGATCTGGCCGTTGACCTTGGCGCCTCGGCAGCTATGGCCGATATCGGTGTGAATGGCATAGGCGAAATCCAGCGGGGTGGCGCCTTTAATCAAATCCACTAGATTGCCGGTGGGGGTCAGTACAAACACCCGGTCGGAAAATAGTTCGGTATGAAAGCTTTCCAGTAGGTTGTCGTGACCACGTTCTTCCAGCAATAAACGTAGCGAAGTGATGTTTTTTTCCGAGGCGGTGTTGTGTCTGCCGCCTTCCTTATAACGCCAATGCGCGGCAACCCCCAGTTCGGCAAATTCGTGCATGGCGCGGGTGCGAATCTGGATTTCCATGCGGTTGCCTTGCTTATCCACCACCACGGTGTGTAGGGATTGATAGCCGTTTTCCTTGGGATTAGCGATGTAGTCGTCGAATTCCTTGGGTATGTATTGCCAGCGTCCGTGCGCCAGGCCCAGCACGGTGTAACAAGCGGTGACATCGTCCACTATCACCCTTACCGCCAGGAGATCGTAGAGTTCTTCAATGGGCAGTTGTTTGCGGCGCATTTTGCACCAGATACTGTAAATGTGCTTGGGGCGGCCGTACACTTTGGCGTTGAGGCGGTGTTCGTTCAGCGCTTGTTGCAAATCATGCAGAAATGTTTCGATACATGCTTCGCGCTGCACGCGTTTATCCGCCAAGGATTTGGCGATGCCGCGATAGCGGTCTGGATCCAGGTAGCGGAAAGCCATATCTTCCAGCTCCCACTTGAATTGGCTGATGCCCAAGCGGTTCGCTAACGGTGCGTAGATATCCAGGGTTTCTCGGGCGATAAATTTGCGGAGCTGTGCGTCTTCCTGGTCCAGGCCGCGCAGGCGTTGAATGCGATAAGCCAGTTTGATCAATACGGCGCGCACATCATGTGTCATGGCCAGTAACATGCGGCGCAGGATTTCGGTCTGGTTAGGCTGATTAGCCATATCCAGATTGTAAATACTGACCTTGTTGAGCCAGTTGACGTCTTTTACCAACGTGGCAACTACCGGGCCGAACTGGATCTCTATGGTGGTTTCGTCCAGATAGTCATCCAGTCTGGAGTCGCTTAAAACCGCAGCCAGAATGGAGTAAATATCAATATGCACGGTAGTTAAAATGCTCGCAACATCAATACCTTTTGGACGCGGGTTCTGGCAAGCTTGCGGGTTATTCGCGCAAGCCTGTTCAACTAGTGACAAAGCGTTGTTGACCAAGATGAGGTCGTTGGCGGATAAGTCGGGGAATAGTGTTTGGGCTACGTCGGCAATGTTATGCATGCCGACATTGTAAAGCACTCAGAATAATTTTTGCTGGAGAATCCGTTAGCGGTTTGATCGTCTTAACAGTGCATAATGCCGGCTTGAGTAACGGCTACAATTATTTAGGTGCCAAACAGAAAAACGGCGTAGCCATTTCAACATGGCTACGCCGTTTTGCATTTAATTCAGTACTTTAAAACGTGTGGATTATGATGAAGAATGACCTACTTCAACCGTGATCTTTAATTTCGAGCCGGGTTTGATGTCGGCACGGTTTTTAGGCACGTTGTTCCATTTACGTAAGTCGGTGACATTTACTTTAAATTGTCTGGAAATTTTAGATAAAGTGTCACCAGGTTTGACGGTGTAGCTGATTTGTTTAAAACTCGGTGCGGTAGAAGCTACCTGAATATTGCCGCCTGTCTTTTTGATAGTCAGCTTTTGGCCGGGTTTCAAAGTTGATTTGCCGGACATTTTGTTCCAGCTCAAGATGTCGTTTTTATCGACTGAGAAATGTTGGGATATGCTCCACAAGGTGTCGCCTTTTTTAATCGTGTATTCCTGTTTGCTCACACTGACGTGAGTAGGTGCTTTAGATTCGGAACTGGCCACCACCGGCTCTTCATATCCCTTGATGTTTTTATAAGACATCGGAATCAACAAGGTTTTGCCTTGAGCGGCTAGGTCGTCATCCAAATGATTGACTTGCTGGATTTGTTCGACCGTTGTGTGGTGTTTCTGAGCAATGGATTTTAGAGATTCTTTTTTACCGACAGTGTGATGCTCCCATTTGATGCGCTCGTGATGAGGCAGTTCGGCTAGTCTTTCTTTGAAACTATCGGCTTTTTCGACAGGAATCAACAGGCGGTGTGGGCCGTTAGGCGCCGTGCTCCAACGGTTAAAAGCCGGATTCAGTTTTAAAAAATCATCCATCGGCGTTTGCGCTAATTCCGCGGCTTTGCCTAAATCTATTTGGGATTGCACGTCAATCAGCTCGAAGTAGGGTTCGTTGGCAATTTGGTGCAAATTGAGATTGTACTTTTCCGGATTGGCGAAAATTTTAGCGATGGCTAACAACTTGGGAACATAGGCGGCTGTTTCGCTGTTTAAATCCAGCGACCAATAATCAGTTGCTTGACCACGGCTAAGGTTTTTATCCATGGCGTGTTTGATATTGCCTTTGCCGGCGTTATAGGAGGCCAGGGCCAACAGCCAATCGTTGTTGAATTCTTCGCTGAGTTGTTTCAAAAAGGTGGTGGCGGCTTGGGTCGACTCAATGACGTCGCGGCGTCCATCATACCAACTGTTTTGTTCCAAACCGTATAACCGGCCGGTGGGCGGGATGAATTGCCAAAGGCCGGAGGCTTTTGCCGGCGATTCCGCGTCGGGTCTGAATGCGCTTTCCACGACTGGCAATAACGCCATTTCGCCGGGAATATTTTTAGCTTCGATTTCGTTAAGAATAAAAAACAGGTAGGGTTCCGCGCGTTGCTGAACCCGGCTCAAATATTCGGGATTTTTCAGGTAGAAGTTTACTTCTCTATCGATCCTGGCATTATCTATTTCAGGCAATGCGTACAGCGACAGCATGCGATCCCAAACCGTCGCATGTTCTTTTGAATCGTCGTCTTTATTAAAGCGGTGATTATTGTTGTGACTGCGGGTAAAAACGGAAAACTTGCTGCTGGTTGATGGCGATAATGGGTCTTTATGAGCGGTTTGACTACAACCTGTTGCCAGTAGAATAGGCAGCAAATAGGACAGATGTCGGGCCGATTTTTTAGAAATTGAGCGAGGCATTGTCTTTACTCTTAAAATCAAAAAATTAGATGCTACCATGGCTTTATCGATTAAGCCAACAATCCTTCCACTTGGGCGAGTATTAGATGAAGAGAAAATTTTTATTTGCACTGTATCAAACACCGCGAGGCAAATTGCTGCAAACCATGGAAGCGAAATACCTGAAACGCTGCATTACCGTAAGCTGCAAGCAAAATCAGTTGCAAATTGGTGGGCTGGATTGGGAGAGCGAATTTGTCGATTGTTCGCTGTACCGAAATTATGTAATTCTTGACGGGAAAGGCATGGGCGACGCGCACGCCTTAAAAGTGAATGCAAAGGCCTACAGTTTACCAATACAAACCGAATCGATGGATCTGGTGATTATCCCGCATATGTTGGAATTTGATGCGCAGCGCTTTCGTACCATGCGTGAGGTACACCGGGTGTTAAAGCCCGGCGGAGAACTGGTTATTTTGAATTTCAATTCGCTTAGTTTGTATGTACGCTTTCAGTTTTTATGGGATAAAAAAGTCGGGGAGTCTTGGCGTGCACATTTTATGACGCGTTCTCGCCTGTCTGATTGGTTGAAATTATTGAATTTTGAAATATTGCATACAGCGGAATTCGGTTTGGATGCCTTTACCATCACGCATGGCGGGTTTTCCGCACCCATAAAAGCGCTGTTTTCCATGGCTTATGGACTAAAAGCCGTCAAGAGACAGTATTCCTTGATTCCGCTTACGCCCGCGACCAAAGGTAAAACCCGCTTGGCGGCAGCCAATATCGGCCTCGAGTCGAATTTACAAAGAACCAAACAATAATATGACTGAGATTGTAACGATATACACCGACGGAGCCTGTAAAGGTAATCCCGGACCCGGTGGTTGGGGCGTATGTATGTCCTATAAGGGCCAAGAAAAACAGCTGTGCGGCGGTGAGCAGGAAACCACGAATAATCGGATGGAGCTAATGGCGGCCATTCAGGCTTTGGAGGCTTTGAATCGGTCCTGCGCGGTTAAATTACACACCGATTCTAAATATGTGCTGCAAGGTATTACCGAATGGATGGTCAACTGGAAAAAGCGCGGTTGGAAAACCACCACTAACAAGCCGGTCAAAAATGAAGACCTGTGGCGTCGCCTGGATCAGTCAATCCAACGGCACGGCATCGAATGGGTTTGGGTAAAAGGCCATTCGGGCGACCCAGGAAATGAAACAGCCGATAGTCTGGCCAATCAAGGTATTCAACAGTTAAGCCAGTCAAAATGACAAAAACAGGAGATAACTATGGTAGGTGTGATTGCGGCCTCATTGGTTGGGGTATGGTTTTATAGTACCGCCGCGCGTTCCGGGCGTCCGCCCGTGTCATGGGGTGTTTCGGGGGTGATCGTGTATTTTCTGGCGGCTTTGTTGTGGAGTTTGATTGTAACGCCCGGCATCAAGGACGCCGCTACCCATAATCCGAGTGGTCCGCTGATTTTTATTGTGCGGTATGCCTATATCTGCGTCGGGTTAGCGGTCGCCGCGGCAGTGAATTTTTGGTTGAATAAAACGCGAAATTGACAGCTCCTGCCATGGAATGGTCTGTCTACATCGTTTTATGTAGCGATAATAGCTTATACACCGGTATCAGCACCGACGTGCAACGCCGGTTTTTACAGCATCAAGCAGGTAAGGGCGCAAAGTATTTCAGGCGTTGTCAGCCCAGTCGCATCGTTTTTGCAGAAGCTGGGCACAGCCGAGGTTCTGCGGCACAGCGGGAGGCAGAAATAAAACGGATGGCTCGCAGTGATAAACTCAAACTGATTGCAGGGATTGAGTAAGTACAGTAGAGGAAGAAGAGGAGGTTGGGCGTCTCCTTTATTTGTATATGAGAATCGTTTGCATTACCGCTAGCTCTTGACTTATACTCTCCTCGACCTTTTACTGGAGAGAGAGTGACATGAAATCAAGAACCACAAAATTGGCTGCCGCTGTAACGCTACTTGCGGCTAATGCGCAGGTTAGTGCCGTTGGCATTCCGACTGAAAAACCACAAACGATGGAAGATATGTGGAAAATCATCCAGGCGCAGCAGCAGCAAATCGATAGCATGACCAAAAAGCTGGAAACTGTGGCAGAGAAGAAGGTTGCAGGTGATGTCAGCCAAATCGAGCGCAAAACCGACGTATTGACCGAAGAAGTGGAAAAGCTGCGCACCCAATTGGTGGTGCCTGAAAAAACCGAATACAAGAGCGCCTATGGTTTAGGCCCTGCAGCATCCAAGGTTTATCAGGTGGGTAAAGGACTTTCGATTGGCGGATATGGCGAGGCCAATTATCAGGCTCGGGTCGATGATCAAGGCGGTAGAGACGCGGACGGCAATTTGGTTAATCCGGATAATGCGGATTTTGAACGCTTGGTTATTTATGCCGGTTACAAGTTTACCGACAATATTCTGTTCAACAGTGAAATTGAATTCGAACATTCTTCTACCGGCAAAGGCGGGGAAGTTTCTGTTGAATTTGCTGCGTTGGACTTTTTTATCAACGACATGGCTAATGTGCGGGCGGGTATGGTGTTGATGCCGATGGGCTTTATCAACCAGATACATGAGCCGCCATTCTTCTTCGGTAACAACCGTCCGGAAGTCGAACGTCGTATTATCCCGAGTACCTGGCGCGAAATCGGTGCCGGTTTGTTCGGCGAACTGGCACCCGGTTTGACGTACACCACCTACGTCGTCAATGGCATGAATGCCGACAATTTCAGTAGTAGTGGCATTCGTAGCGGTCGGCAATCAGGTGCGCAAGCCAAAGCGGAAGATTTGGCCTATGTCGGTCGCCTGGATTATGCGCCGGATTACTTGCCGGGTGTGACCATAGGCGGTTCGGCCTATATCGGCAATTCGGGGCAGAACAAACTTTTCAACGGCCATAAATTAGAAGTAACGACCCAATTATACGAAGCGCATCTGCAATGGAAATATCGCGGCTTGGAGTTCCGTACCTTGGGCTCGTTTGGCCGGATCGGCGATGCAGCGGCATTGAGCGCGGCAAACAAAACAACCATCGGTTCCGAAAACTACGGCTGGTACAGCGAGCTTGGTTACGACATTCTGCCGCATATTTTCCCCGACAGTACCCAATACCTGGCACCGTTTTTCCGCTACGAAAAAATGGATACCCTGGCCAGCGTACCGGTTGGGTTTGTGGACGACTTGAGCAAGGACTTGGAAATCTTCCAGATCGGTTTGAACTACAAACCGATACCGAACGTGGTTATCAAGGCCGATTACCGCAATTTCAATCAAAAAGCGGGTAAAGCGCCGGACGACTTTAATCTGGGTGTCGGTTTTATTTTCTAAAAAAACCAACCGGCGGTTTCGTGACGCGATCTCACCAACTGCAATCTTCTGGCCGTGGATGAGCAAAGTGATTGGCAAATCCACGGCCACTCTCTATCATAAAGGCTGTTTTTACTGGTTTGATTGTAATCGTCTATGCAAATACATAAATCCGTGCCCGTGGTTTTTCTGCTGTTTTTGTTGGCTTTTTGGATGTTGCCGGGGTGGGCTAAGGTGTTTTACAGCAAGGAAGAGGCCATGACGCTGGCCTTCGGAGATGATGCAACGGTTGAAATGCAGTCGTTATTTCCGTCCGCTGAGCAAATGGCGGAAATAGAACGTTTGGCCAAAGTCAAACTGGAATCCAAATTGTTCAGTTTTTATGTCGGCAAAAAACAGGACGCTGTCATAGGTTATGCGGCGATCGAGTCGCACAACGTCAGAACCAAACCGGAAACTCTGTTGATTGTGCTCGATCCCAACGGCAACTTGCGGCAGGTGGTGACACTGGCCTTTCATGAGCCGCCCGAATATCAACCGCCCGAGCGTTGGTTTGCCCAGTTACTCAATCATCAGCTGGAAGATCTGAGTTTCGGCAAAGATATTCAAGGGGTCTCCGGGGCAACCCTGAGCACTCGAGCTGCTCTCAATAGTGCCCGTAAGGTGATGGCCGTCTTTCAGGTCATGTTGAAACAGCCGGAAAACTGATGCGTTTTTTTGTCACCGGTGAGCAAAATCGCCAATTGCTGATGAATACTCTGATTTTGATGTTTCTGGTTTACGTAGCCCTGTTATGGGTGAGCAACGGCCTGATGTATTTCCATAAAATGAATCTCAGCGTCGATTCGGTATTGGCTTATTATTTGGGCTCCGAACAGGAATTTACCCAGCCCAGAAGCTATCAAAGCCTGTTGGAAGTGACGCATTTTCATTTGTTTGCCATGGGTATGCTGGTGCTGACATTGACGCATTTAATGTTGATGACGCATTTGCCGACCATGGTTAAAGTATGGCTCAGTGTTATTGTGTATGGATCCGCTATTGCGGATGAAGCCGCCGGCTGGTTGGTGTTGTTCGTGCATCCCGGCTTTGCCTATTTCAAAATCGCGGCTTTTTTGTTATTGGAAACCTCCTTGGCCGTGTTGATCATCGTAGTCATTATCTCGTTAATTCAGGCCCGGCGACGCATAAGCTAAGCCGCCATTTGGCGGGTTTTGCGATTTGCAACTTGCCTTATACACTGCGTGCACTACTGCATCTCTACAGGAGAACGACATGAACAAACATTTACAGCTCGTCCGCACTTTTCACGACCAATTCGGTATCGAGCAACCCGAATATCCCGACACCACTCATTTGTCGGATATGGATATCGTCATGCGCCAAGCGCTACTTATGGACTGCGGCAGCGAGGCGTTTAAAGCCATTACCGGCGGCGATTTGGTCAAGATTCTGGCCGGTCTGGTGGATTTGGCTTACAACGCTCTGGCAGCCATTGCCTGCCGTGGCGACGATGTGGTGTCCACCTCGGTGGCCTGGCGGCAAGATGGTTCGGTGTTGTCCGTGATGCGGGTTTTGGCGGACAAAATCAACCATTGTTCGTCCGGCGAAACTATTCATTATTCCGCTTTGTACAATATCTGCGAACAATTGGCGCGCGGCTTCATCAATGCCGATTTCGACAAAGCGTTTAATCTGGTGCATGCCAATCTGATGCAAAGCGGACGTAACAGCGCGGCGGCCGGACACGATTACAATCAACGTATTGCCAAGGAAACTCTGCCACAGGCGCCGGATTTAAGCGAAACACTTTACGAATAAAGCATGACGACAAAAGACTATGCGCTGGGATTCATCGGTATCGGTTTAATGGGACAACCCATGACCCTGCGGCTACTGGATGCGGGGTTTCAGGTCAATGTCTGGAACCGTAGCGCCGACAAACTGACCACCGTTGCCCAGGCCGGGGCTCGGGCTTGCAACAGTATTGCGGCATTGGTCGCTGCGTCCGAGGTTATTTTATTATGTCTGGCCGATACGAGTGTGGTCGAAACCGTGGTCAATGAGCAGATAATCCCGCACGGCAGTGCCGGTAAGCTGATTATCGACTTATCCAGCATAGCGCCGGAAACTACTCGGCAATTAGCCGATAGCGTAAAACAGCGTTGCGGCATGCATTGGCTCGATGCGCCGGTATCGGGCGGCACGGCCGGTGCCGAACAGGGTAGTTTGGCTATCATGGCGGGTGGCGAGGCGGAGGATATTGCGGTCGCTAGGCATGTGTTGCAACCGCTATACAGTCGTTTGACGCATATGGGGCCGGTCGGCAGCGGGCAGGCCACTAAAATCTGCAACCAAATGATCGTCAGTTGCAATGTGCTGGTAATTGCGGAAATGATGGCGCTGGCCGAGCGCGCCGGGGTCGATAGCGCCAAAATTCCCGAGGCCTTGGCCGGCGGCTTTGCCGATTCCAAACCGCTGCAAATCGTCGCTCCGGAAATGGCGGCCGATCAATTCGAGCCGGTAAAGTGGCGGGTAAAAACCTTGTTGAAAGATTTAAATATGGCAGGCGCTCTGGCGTCCGCGCATGGCAGTGCCATGCCTATGTCAGGGCTGGCAGCCCAATTGATGCAATTACACGGCAGTCGGGGCTTTTTGGAGCAAGACCCGTCCACCCTGATTAAGTTATACCGGTCGGTCTGATGCTGCGTTTTAGCGCCAATCTCAGCATGCTGTTTACCGAGTTGCCGTTGCTGGAGCGATTCCAGGCCGCCAAACAGCAGGGTTTTGCCGCTGTTGAAATGCAGTTTCCTTACGACATGTCGGCCGAGACCATTCAAACGGCGTTACGCGAGCACGATTTAAAGCTGGTGTTGTTTAATGTCGATGCCGATGACTTGCTGCGGGGAGGCGAGGGGTTGGCCGCGGTGCCGGAAAAACAGGCCCGGTTTAAAGCTGCCGTCGCGCAGGCATTCGATTATGCCAAGGTGTTAAAGCCGGATTGCATCAATGTGTTGCCGGGCCGGTGTCTGGATATCCGCTGCTTACCCGAGTATCGGCAGACTTTTAAAGACAACTTGAGTTATGCGACCGATATATTCGCCGGTATTGGGGTGGCGACGGTATTCGAAGCGATTAACAGTCACGATATGCCGGGGTTTATGGTCGATAGTTCCGCCCAAATGTTGTCGATATTAGGCGAGTTGAACCATCCCCAATTGCGCCTGCAATTCGATATTTACCACATGAGCCGGATGCTGGAGAACTGCGCGGCATTTTTGTCCCGACACATCGATAAAGTGGGGCACATACAATTCGCCGATTGTCCGGGCCGGGGCCAACCCGGCAGCGGCGTGGTGGATTTTGCCCAGCTGTTTGCACTGATCGCCGCTTTACCATATCAGGGTTGGGTGGGGGCGGAATACAAGCCGGGCCCGAGTACGGAGGATGGTTTGGGCTGGATGAAAACCCAGGGGGAACCGAACTAGCCGCGTTATAATGCCCGGGCGTTAAAATTACAGGTCTTTGCTATGTCCAAATTCGATCTAACCATTCATCACACCAGCTTAATTGTCTCCGATACTCAGCAATCGCTGACATTTTATCGGGATATTTTGGGGATGCAGCCTACTGAACGCCCACCTTTGCCTTTTCCTGGGGCTTGGTTGCAAATCGGTGAACAGCAGATACATCTGTTGGAGCTGGACAATCCCGATCCGACTTCCGGTAGGCCTACCCATGGGGGAAGAGACCGGCATGTGGCCTTGCATTGCCGTTCGGTGAATGCGCTGCGTGACGAGCTGGAAAAAGCGGGTATGTCATTCACCATGAGTATTTCCGGACGTAAAGCGCTGTTTTGTCGGGACCGGGATGGTAATGCGCTTGAGTTTATCGAACGACCGTCGTGATTTTCCATGACCAAAATAGTCCTTTATGCGGTGTTGTTTACCTGTAGTCTGGCGATGCTGCTGCTGACTGTCGGTTTCAGTTGCTGGCAGTTGGGATGGTTTAACTGGGCGAGTTGGTTTTATCCCTTGGCGGGTAAAATTATATTGTCGGCTTTTTTGTTGCTTTTAATGCTGGGATGCGGGCTGTTCATACACGCCTTATATGTGGAATTGGCCGTGTATTTTCGCTGGGACGCCGTGGCATTGCGGCGAGTCGCTATGTTGCGGCAGCTGCATAGCGATGCCAGGCAACGGCTGCTGGTGGAAAAGAGCCAGATACACTATTTATATGAATTGAAGCGGCAGCGTCTATTGATTGCCGACAATAAAAAACATAGCCGCGCACTTTTCAAGGCTGTTTCGGCGGAATTGCAGCAGTCTGTTGAGCCGGACAGTTTTAAATCCTTGCAAAAACATCTTAAGCAGCATCGCAATCAAGCCAATCCGCAGGCGATACTGGCATTACGTGATCAGGTGTTATGTCGATCTTCAATCGCTGGCTGAACGGGGTGCTGGGCCTTTGGCGCAGCACCCGCGATGAGAATCTGCACTGGCATTTAGCCCGGCAGCAGGATGTTGCCGCCTTACGCCAAGCCAGGGCCTTGGCGGAACAGGCCTTGGTGGCGCAATTGAAAAAACAGGCCCGGCAATTGGCGCACGAGTTGGCGATGGGCGAGACTAGGCGCAGTAACGAATTGGCTATGTTGAAAATCCAGTGCAAGCAGGATTTGAAAGATTATCAGCAATATTTACAATCGCTGGACAAACTCAAGCTCAGTTTACGGGAAAATTTTGCCCACTTGCCTGAAGCCGTGGCATTTACTATTCATCATCACGCCAAACAATTGCTGAACAGGATGTGGGACGAACCGGATCCAGTGGAAAAGCTCAAGGTGGAAATGCAATTGCTGCGGTTCATGACGGCCGTACACGAAGACAGTGTCAGTTCATTAAACGGCGCCGAGCCGGTAGCCTTGCCGCAAAAGACCCTGGCCTTTATCGATAATGGGGTTTAGATAGGTTGAAAGTAACCTTCGATGGCCTTAATGAGTTTTTTATCCAGCGCAAACATTACCACGTGGTCGCCTTCGGCAAAAACCGTGTCGTGGTGAACCGGAATCACTTCCTTATCCCGAATCAACGCGCCTAAAATTACCCCGTCGGGAAGATTGATTTGATCGACCCGTTGACCCACCACGGATTTGGCCGCCACGCTGCGGTGGGCAATGGCTTCAATAGCTTCCGCGCTGCCGCCGCACACCGAACTGACACCGACTACATCGCCTTTTCTGACATGTCTAAGTATGCTGCCCAGGGTTTCCAGCTTGGGTTGGATGGCCAGATCGATATCGGTACCGTCGACCAGCTGTAAGTAAGACGTGTTGTTGATTAAACAGATGGCTTTTTTAGCGCCCAGTTTTTTGGCCAAACTGGCTGAAATTAAATTGACGCCGTCGTTATTGGTGATAGCGCAGAATAAATCCACTTCCTCAATCATTTCTTCTTGCAGCAAAGATTGATCAGTGCAATCGCCGTGTAAAATCAACGTATTGCGTAAGTCGTTGGAAATTTCCTTGGCCCGGTTAATGTCTTGTTCGATGACCTTGACATGATAATTATTTTCCAACGCCATCGACAACCGTTTGCCGACATGGCCGCCGCCCGCCAGCATGATGGATTTGATGGGTGCTTCCAATTTGTGTAAATCAACCAAGGTTTTGCGGACTTTGTCGCGCGGACACACGAAAAATACTTCGTCCCCGGTAGCAATCAAGGCTTCGCCGTTGACGGCAATGGCCTTGCCGTTACGGAAAATTGCCGCTACCCGAATCATACTGTCGGCCAGTTTTTCCTTGACCGCCTGTATGCGTTTACCGGTCAGAAAACCGGTGGGTACTACGCGGATGGAGACTAAGCGCACTAAGCCTTCGGCGAATTCCGACACATGCAAGGCGCCAGGGTATTTGATCAGGTTGTGAATCGCTTCGGTGACCACTTGTTCCGGGCTAATCACGATATCGATACCGCCGGGAGCGAATAACTCCGGGTGGTTTAAAAAGTCCAGGGCGCGCACCCGGGCGATGGTTTTGGGCTTGGTATATAGGGTATTGATGACCTGGCAGGCC
Source organism: Methylomonas sp. (assembly GCF_023228165.1). Classification (GTDB taxonomy): domain Bacteria; phylum Pseudomonadota; class Gammaproteobacteria; order Methylococcales; family Methylomonadaceae; genus Methylomonas. The sequence continues at coordinate 57,477 of NZ_JALOBS010000015.1, forward strand.
AGCATGTTGGTTTCATCGTTATTGGTTACCGCAAGCACCATGTCGGCCGTGCCGACCCCGGCTTGTTCAAGTATGCTGGGGTGAGCCGCGTTGCCTTCGATGGTGGCGATATCGAGCCGGCCTTTCAGTGCGGACAATAAATGCGGTTTCTGATCAATGACTACAATGTCGTTTTCCTCGCTGGCAAGTGCGCCGGCAACGGAAGAGCCGGTGACGCCGGCGCCAAGAATGACAATTTTCATTAAAACTCAGGCGGAAAAAAAGTGTAAGGACTCAAGTCGAATGAGGCTGGCAGGCCGGATAGCTGAGGATGCATGGGTAAATTATACCCTGATCGGTCATAGTGTCCATGTTAACAGTGGATTAAAAGTGTTCGCGGATGAACCCAAAAAAACCGCGCCTAAAATTCGCACAAGCGAACGCGGGATGAAAAAAAATCCAAACCACTAAGCGGAAATTAGGTAGGATAAAACCACTCGTGAATGACCTTTCGCGCCATAAGAAGAATTAGAATGGATATGACTGGTAAAGCAGATGCGTTTTACATCGTACTGATTAGTGTACACGGTTTGATTCGTGGGCATGATTTGGAGCTGGGACGGGATGCCGATACCGGCGGGCAAACCAAATATGTGGTCGACCTTGCCAGAGCATTGGGTCAACAAGAGACCGTTGAACGTGTCGACCTGATTACGCGGCAGATTAACGACGATCAAGTCAGTCGAGATTACGACCAACCCAGCGAAGTGTTGAACGACAACGCCCGTATCATCCGCATTCCAGCCGGGCCGGAGGGATATATTCCCAAGGAGGAGTTATGGGATTGCCTGGACATCTTTGCCGATAATCTTTTGCAATGGCTGAGCCAACAGCCGCGCATGCCGGATGTTTTACATGGGCATTACGCCGATGCCGGATACGTCGGGATGCGCCTGTCTCATTTGACCGGGATTCCATTAGTATTCACCGGCCATTCCCTGGGGCGGGACAAGCGCACCCAATTGCTGGCCATGGGTTTGCACGGCGACTTGTTGGAGCAGCGTTACCACATTTCCCGCCGCATTAATGCAGAAGAAGATGTACTGGCCACGGCGGATTTGGTGATTACCAGTACCCATAATGAAATTTCCGAACAATATGAGTTGTACGACTATTATCATCCCGAACGCATGGTGGTGATAGCGCCTGGTACCGACTTGGAGCAATTCCACCCGGCCGGCGGCGCACCCTCTAAAGTTGGTTTTAGTCAGGCATTGAAGCCGTTTTTAACCGAGCCTGAAAAGCCGATAATATTGGCTTTGTCCCGACCTGATGAACGTAAAAATATTGTCTCGCTGGTGAAAGCCTATGGCGAATCAACTGAATTACAAGCGCTCGCCAATCTGGTGATTATCGCCGGCAATCGTGATGACATCAGGGAAATGAACGAGGGTGCTCAAGCGGTATTGACCGAAATTCTGTTGTTGGCCGATTGCTATGATTTATACGGCAAGCTGGCCCTGCCCAAACATCATAAGCAGGAAGATGTGCCGGATATTTACCGCTTGGCGGCGTTGTCGAAAGGGGTGTTCATTAACCCGGCCTTGACCGAGCCATTTGGCTTGACACTGTTGGAGGCGGCTGCCTGCGGCGCGCCGCTGGTGGCCACCGAAAACGGCGGGCCGGTAGATATCATAGGCAATTGTAATAACGGCTTGTTGGTCGACCCGCTGGATACTCAAGCTATTGCCGATGCCTTATTGTCTATCCTGACAAATCCCGGTCAATGGCAAACTTTCTCCGAGCACGGCTTACGGAATGTGCGTCGATTTTATTCCTGGCAGGCACATGCCCAACGTTATCTGGATAAGCTGCAACCGTTATTGAAACTGCACCAGCCGGTTATCAAATCGACACCGGTACGCAATGCCTTACGCTATCAAAATAGGGCTATTTTCACCGATATCGATCAAAGCTTGCTGGGTAATGCCGAAGGCTTGCAGCAATTTGTGCATACTCTGCGTAGTCAACGTAAAAATGTGTTTTTTGGTATCGCCACCGGTCGCAGGCTGGATTCGGCGTTAGCTATTTTAAAGAAAAACGGCGTTCCCACACCGGATGTGTTGATCACCAGCTTGGGTACGGAAATTTATTATGCCCCGCACATCAAAACAGACACGGCCTGGGCCCGGCATATCGATTATCACTGGAACCCTAAAGCCATTCGGCGGGTTATGGCCGATATTCCCGGTATGACGTTACAGCCCAGCAGCGAGCAGAGCCGTTTCAAAATTTCTTACCATTACGATACCCATCTGGCGCCCAGTCCGGAAGACATCAATGCCTTGTTACGACAGGAAGATCAAGCTGTCAATGCCAATCAGGCCTTTGGGCAGTTTTTTGATATCGTACCTGCCAGAGCCTCCAAAGGGTTGGCTTTAAGGTACTTTGCACGCCAATGGAACATCCCGTTGGAGCGGATTTTGGTTGCCGGTGGCTCCGGTGCGGATGAGGACATGATGCACGGCAATACTTTAGCCGTGGTGGTAGCCAATCGGCACCGGGAGGAGTTGTCGCAATTGTACGAAGCCGAGCGTATCTATTTTGCCCAGCAACCTCACGCACTGGGTATTATCGAAGCTATCGAGCATTACGACTTTTTCAAAGACGACATGGGGGCAATATGACAGAACGGATATTGATTTGTACCGATCTGGATCGCACCTTATTACCCAACGGTAGTGCGCTTGAGTCGCCACGGGCCAGACCTTTGTTTAAACGTTTGGTGGCCAGACCGGAAATTTTGCTGGCTTACGTATCGGGCAGGCACAAAGCATTGGTAAAGGAGGCCATCGTCGAATACGACTTGCCGAGCCCGGATTTTGTGATCGGCGATGTCGGTACCACTTTGTATGACATTAACCGAAATGATTGGTTGGCTTCCGAAGCCTGGGCAGCCGAGATTGCGCCGGACTGGGCGGGTTACGATCATCAGCGCTTACAAACTCTGTTGGCGGGCTTTGCCGGGTTGACGCCGCAAGAGGCCGCCAAGCAAAATCGCTTCAAGCTCAGCTACTATCTACCCATGGATATGAATACCGAGCAATTGCTATTGGATATGCAAACGCTGTTGCGGGCAAATGGCATACGGGCCGAGTTGATCTATAGCATCGATGAAGCCGAGAGAGTCGGGCTATTGGATGTGTTGCCGGCTAGCGCCACCAAATTTCATGCGGTCGAATTTTTAATGAAACAACTTGGCATAGATGTAGCGCACAGCGTATTTGCCGGCGATAGCGGCAACGACCTGCCGGTCATGGCCAGTGCCGTTCAAGCGGTGTTGGTAGCCAACGCCAGCCCCGAAGTGCGACAGGAAGCGCAAACGTTGGCCAAACAACAGGGTAATGAAGCAACTCTATATCAAGCTAAAGGGCAGTTTTTAGGCATGAACGGCAATTACGCGGCCGGTATTCTGGAAGGCGTCGCGCATTATTTACCGCACACACTAGACTGGATGCATGCGAATGAATAAACCACTGATGCAGATTTTCGGCGAAGTATTGTTCGACCATTTTCCAGACGGCAGTGTGGTGCTGGGCGGAGCGCCGTTTAATGTCGCTTGGCATTTGCAGGCCTTTAAACAAAATCCGTGTTTCATCAGTCGCATCGGCGAAGACGACACCGGAGCGGCAGTACAAGCCGGCATGGAAAATTGGCGAATGGATTTATCGGGTTTACAGCATGACACCAAGCACCCTACCGGTGCGGTGCAAGTCAAAATAGAGCAGGGTGAGCCCAGTTATTTGATCGTACCCGAGCAAGCCTACGATTTTATCGATACCGAGCAATTGCCGACGAATACCGCAGCCGATTTGCTGTATCACGGCTCTTTGGCCTTGCGTAATTCGGTGTCCCGACAAGCACTGGCGCACTTGAAACAACAGCATCGCGGCAAGGTATTTATGGATGTGAATCTGCGTGAACCTTGGTGGGACAAGGCTGAAGTGCTAGCCTGGGTGGACGAGGCCGATTGGGTCAAACTTAATCACTTGGAATTGCAGGCGCTGCAGGCCGGTTCCGTTGATTTTGAAGCTGCGATGCAAGAATTTCTGATAAAGCATCGATTACAGGGCTTGATCGTCACCCGCGGCGAAAAGGGCGCGGTTGCCATCAACACGGCCGGCGAACGTGCCATGGCCGTGCCGGTAAGGGCACTACAAGTTATCGATACCGTCGGCGCCGGAGACGCATTTGCCGCCGTGCTGATGCTGGGTATTCATCTGGATTGGCCGTTGCAGTTAACCCTCGAACGAGCCCAGTCATTTGCTTCGGGTATCGTCGGTCGACGCGGTGCTACCGTGCAGGATGCAGGATTTTATCGGAGTTTTATAGAGGCATGGGGGCTGTAAGACCAAGCGGCTAACGTAAAATAGCGGTCACGATTGGGGGGCTGTATCTACAAACTGGCCGGATTGGGTTGGCGGGGGGATTAATACATACGCCTAGGTGGGGAATACTCCGCTTAACCTGATCGATCCCACGGGGTTATGGGCAAGCGCAGCAATAAGATTAGGCATATACAAGGCGCTACTAGATTCGGATTCCATAATGCAGCGCGTACAGCAGCTAACGCCATCGGTGGCGGTGCTTTTACTGGATATTGTTCTTCAGTAGCGAAAAGAGATAGCGAAGATTCGTGTCCTATTCCGGGTGCCACTTCCGGGTGCCACCAGAGATCGAATAACTGGCAACACGGGTACTATGACTAAACTCGGCGGTGACGATACAGCAGAGGGTCGAGGCCGGTTCTAATACCCCAGACTGTGCCGAAGAACCTGGGAATTTACCTGGCCCGGTTTTTAATCAAAAAGACTCGGCTCAGCCTGTAAACCCGCAGAAAATTCGTTTGCGAATACGGTTTATTTGGAGGCCGGGCCGATGTCAAATTGTATCGCTGCTGTGATGGATTTTGGACAACTGAAACGCCGGAAAATTGAGGCTGGTTTTCAAGGTAGATCGATCGGTACTAACGGCTGTTTTATGCTAAATAACAGGCGACGAAACGCTCATTCTCTGCCCTCTTTTTCAGTCTTTTCAGGAATGCTGAGATATCCGGGCTAAGCCTTTACAACACGCTTGCGATTCATGCCGATTAACCCCGCTAGTGTGCTACCGAACAGCCAAACGGCAGTCGGCAATGGAACAGCCGCGACTCCAGTGATAGTCAGCGACAATGGAAATGCACCCATTGTGCCTTTTTCAGGTAAATTATGCCCTGTCATGCAGAGCGGTCCCATCATTCCACCCTCGGTGCAGTCGGCATATACGATGCTGTCTGCAATTCCGCTCATAGTGGTTTTATCAAAGGCGAAGGTAAAGTAGGCATTGTAATTCCGTGTATTTCCATCTAAATAACCATAATAAGTTGCATTGTCCGCTGTCGTCGCATAACCACCACCAGTAAAGACGTCTGTTGTATCTTTCAAAAACACCGAAGTTGTCACGATATTCCCTTCGATAGCCTGAGCAAGTTGATAATTAAGATGCATAAGGGGATAAGACTGCGGTGGATTAGGGTTTATATCATCAGCTGGGTACATAGCTGAGTTCATGGTGCCCCTCAGCTCAGATACCGTTTCAGTTGCGGCATCCCAACTGAATGTGCCGTTGAATGTGGTATGGCCGACCGTCGTAGCGGGTTCTGCGAAGACGCCGGTGACGTTGTAGGTGGCGATTGCAGCCTCGGCAATTGAAACGTTGGCAAACACTAACACCGATGCAAGCAATAAATGCGCGGCTTTAATGCCTTGAATAGAGCTTCGTTTACTATACATTACTAAATACCTGAAAAATTATTGGTTGGGTAAAACCGTGTCTATGTTGTGCAATCAATGGCGCGGGTGCTCGGATTTTCCAAGTGCCCGCGCCTTAAGATCCTTTTAGCGTTAACAAACCTTTGAGAGACCCGGTCTCCAGATCTATCAGGGAAAGCTGAGTTGCTAGCTTTCCTTTAGTTTTGCTGCTGTTGTCAACGAATCACGTTTCAGTTTGCTTAAGCAGGCTGCACGCTTTTGCGGCGGCTAGCGCCCAACAGGCTCAATAAGGCACTACCAAACAACCAGCCGGCAGCAGGTACTGGTACTGGAGCAACCTCACTGATGCTGAGAGACAGAGGCGCACCGCCCATTGATCCACCACCGCTGAATGCAGTCATACCCATCGAACCAGTCAGCATAGGCCCCATCAGACCCAGTGCGGTCATGTCGCCGTAGACGATTTGGTCCGCGGTTGCCGATGTGTCGGTTAGGTTAGTGGAATCAAACACCAGGGTAAAAAAGGCGTTGTAATTGCGGATGTTGCCATCCCCCATCGTACCGTAGGCCATCGGAGTAACCGTCACGTCATAACCGCCACCAGTCACAACGTCAGTACTATTTTGCAAAAATGAAGTGACTGTCACCAAATTGCCGGAAGTACTGCTGACTAGTTGATGGGTTAGATTCAGTAACGGCGCATCGTTAAGGGCATACCCGCCGGGTTTGGCATATACATTTGTGGAGTAAGCGGCTCCATTCATACCACCAGCGCTGCTGCCATTCGAATCAAACGCTGTGCCATTCCAGCCAAACATGGATTCGGACAGCAAGCCCGAGAAATTGCTAACAGTGGTGCCGTCCCAGTCGAAGCTACCATTGAACACGGTTTCTCCTTGCATGCCGCCGTCGGTAAATGTTGCAGACACATTATAGACGCTGGCCTGTGCCATGGAAGCGCTTGTAGCCAATACTATCGCAGCAGACAGTCTGGTTTTTAGATTCATAATTACTCCTTAAAATAAATTGATTTGTGTTCGAGCGATTTAATCAGTTCGCAAGGAATTGCACCCTGCGCAGCGGTTCTCCATCACCCGCCTTGCGGCGGACGTGGCAAATTGGGTATTCAAAGCCCCTTGCCTTGGTTGCGATCTTTTTCCCAAGCGCATTCATTGCCATCCCTGTCAATTAGCCTAAAATATCACCTTGATTCCCCGGTTGCTCCGAGCAGAGTCAATCGATATCGCACCGCTTTATCCGCTATAGTTGTAAATATTTAATACATTCACACTTACTTATATGCATTTGTTGCGCCAGTTATTTTATAAGTTAATTCAATAAGTTATAGTTTGTGTAAAATTAACTGTGCGGCATATGACTTATTTTGTATGTGGGATTTGGTCGTTAGTACGGGATATGACGCACTAATGGAATTAGCCGCGATTTTTACAATGTGTCAGGAGCCTGTCGAACTTTCAGCAAGCCAAGAATTGCTCGCCGAATACCGGCAAATGGTCCCGCTTGGGATCAATCCAATCAGAAAAACTCTGTCAAATTTTTCGAAAGATGCCAGTCAGGGCCGGAGATCCATAAATGCCGCACTCCAGGGGCGGCAGGATGGGGGTAATATTCTTGTTGTCTCGCTCGAATTTATCTCGCAACGGGGTAGGCCATAGTTGACCTCAGTTCCATAAAGAGCCTATTGAATAGCGTGTAAAGCGTGCTTGTTTTTGCTTAGATCTTAAAAATCATAAGGTAGGGGTTGACGGGTTTACCGTCAAATCATAAGATGCATTTAAGATGAATCTTATGGTGGCGGAAATTGAATCCCTCCAAGGCATTGACTGTTCATTTAAGGGGCATCTTAAATAACTTTTTACTATTTGGAGCGAAAATGTCAGAACAAGAATCCTTGTACGAACAAATTGGTGGTGAAGCCGCCGTTAATGCCGCTGTTGATATTTTTTACCGCAAAGTACTAGGCGATGCGCGTATCAATACCTTCTTCGAAGATGTAGACATGGAGAAACAAGCCGCTAAACAAAAAGCCTTCCTGACCATGGCTTTCGGTGGTCCGCACAATTATACCGGTCTGGATATGCGCAAAGGTCACGCTCATCTGGTCTCGCGCGGTCTGAACGACTCGCATGTCGATGCCGTAATCGAAGATCTGGGCGCCACCTTGCGCGAACTAGGCGTAAAGGAAGAGTTGATCGCGCAGGTAGCTGCTATCGCCGAAAGCACACGTAACGATGTATTGGGTCGCTAACAGTTCAGCTTGTTAACGAGGTCACCGCTTTGGCTATTATTCGTTACGCAAAAGACAGCTATGAATTGGAAGATGACCAATCCGTTCTCGATTGTTTAACCCATCGCGGTGTGGCCGTGCCTTTTTCCTGTCGCAGCGGTGTCTGTCAGACCTGTCTGATGCGCGCGACAGGCGGCACTCCCACTGAAGCCTCGCAACAAGGTCTGAAAAACAGCCTCACGCTACAGAACTATTTTCTGCCTTGCGTGTGCTATCCGGAAACGGATTTGGAAGTGGCGCTACCGGACGATGCCGATGCTCAGGTAGTGATTCCGGCAACCGTCAAAAGTTTGCGTCTGCTTAATGACGACATCATGCATGTCGAACTGGAATGTCATGCGCAGATTGATTACCGCGCAGGACAATTCATTAATCTGTTTCAACATCAAACCCTGGGTCGCAGTTATTCGCTGGCTAGCGTGCCGTATGAGGATGATCACCTGCATCTGCATGTGCGTCGTTTACCGCAGGGGCTTGTCAGCGGCTGGATACATGATGAACTTCGCCCCGGTCAAACCGTCGAGATTCGCGGCCCTGGCGGAGATTGCTTTTACATACCCGGCGATACTGAACAAAGCATGATGTTGATCGGCACGGGCTCGGGACTTGCGCAGCTGTATGGCATCATCCGTGATGCGCTCAGTCAGGGTCATACCGGACCCATCCATTTGTTTCACGGCAGCCGCGATCTGAATGGACTATATTTGTTTGCAGAATTACGCGAGCTGATGGCGCAATATGCGAATTTTAATTATATACCCTGTCTTTCCGGGGACGATGTCCCCGCTGGCTATGCGACAGGGCGCGCTCATGATATCGCCTTTGAGCAAATTCCCAGTTTAAAGAACTGGCGCATGTTTTTGTGCGGGCATCCGGAAATGGTGCGGGTCACTAAAAGAAAAGCCTTTCTGGCAGGCGCCGCGATGAAGAATATCTATGCCGATGCTTTCAATGTCAGTCAGCCCTAACAAACGCTTATGGCAGCATTTAGTCATTTTATCCGACTCTTAATTTGAGGTAACAAAGTGGTAGTCGATGGTGCTGGTGATCTATATATTTATCTGAAAGGCCGTTCCAACGGTGTTGTTCCAGCGGGTGATCTCATAGAAAAGTAGTAATGACAGCCTCCTGGCGTGTTATTGAAATTAGGCTGGCGATTGTACTTATGAACAGCACTGACAACTCGCGTCAGGATTGCTATTTATGTCGAGGAAGTCTTTCGCACTTCAAATTTCGGCATTAGCGTATGGAAGTGCCGGGGTAGTTGGCAAAGGTTATGACGGCATGGACGTATTCACAGCGTTGTTTGGCAGCGAATTTTGACTAGCAAAGGGTGTAATTAATCATGAGCGATAAGAAAAAACCCGATTGGGATCCGAGATCAGAAGAGTTCCTGCGTGACCAGCGTATGGCCTATGATCAAATGCGTGAACGTTGCCCCGTTGCGCATAGCGAGCTCATGGGGTGGTCGCTGTTCCGGCATGAGGATGTTACTCGCGTGCTGCATGATCATGAAACGTTCAGCAACGCGGTATCCGAACACCTCTCCGTACCCAACGGGATGGATCCTCCTGAGCACACTATATATCGCCGTCTGATTGAGCCTTATTTTGCCCCAGAACGTATGGACGCCTTTGAACCCCTGTGTCGGGAGATTGCCCTGACTTTGGTGCGGAGCGCTCTTGCCGGCGGCGAGGTAGAACTGATTAACGATTTTGCCCAGCCTTTCGCGGTAGGTGTTCAATGCGCCTTTCTCGGCTGGCCGGCTGCTTTGCACGAACCGTTGATTCGCTGGATTATTAACCAGCACCAGGCGACCATCGCGCAGAATAGGCAGGCACTTGCAGAACTCGCGCGCGAGTTCGAAGATTTCATTGACGCCGTGCTGGAATCCTGCCTCCAGACCGGGGCAAAGTCTGACGTCACTGTCACCTCCGCCCTGATGCAGGAAACAGTGGGTGGGCAGCCGTTAAGGCGCGAAGAAATTGCCAGCATTCTGCGGAACTGGACTGTCGGAGAGATTGGTACTATGTCCGCTGCCGTTGGCATACTTGTCCACTATCTTGCATTGCATACTGAGCTGCAGATGCAAGTACGCGCTGAGCCAGGTATTTTGCCCGCCGCAATCGACGAAATTCTTCGAATTCACGCGCCTTTGGTCGCAAATCGGCGCATTACAACTCGCCCCGTGAAAATTGGCGGTCGAGAGTTGGAAGCCGGCGAGCGAATCTCTCTTAACTGGATGGCTGCAAACCGAGACGGACGTGTTTTTGAAGAGCCGGAGACTTTTCGTCTGGACCGTGATCCCAGCAAGAATCTTCTCTATGGTGCCGGGATCCACGTTTGTCCCGGGGCACCGTTGGCTCGCATGGAGTTACGATTGCTAACGGAGGAGCTGCTGAAACATACTACCTCGATCGAGTTGGTGCAGGATAAGTCACCGACTAACAGCAGCTATCCTGCAAGCGGATTTTCCACATTGCCCTTGAAAATCCAATAACCGCTATGCTTGAAGCGATTGTGCGGAGTTAAACTGAATATGTAATTGAGCAGCACCGCGGCGGCAAAGGTAGGCTTTCGACCGCTGCGTTGCGTGTACCTATTTTCAACAAAAGTAAGGGGAGTTCGCCATGTCCAAATACACCGTTAAACTGAAATTTAACCGCGAAATTGCTGAAGGAACCATGGCGTTTCATTTTGAAAAGCCTGCGGATTTAAGCTTCAAAGCAGGTCAATTCGGCAACCTGACGCTGATAAACCCCGCTGAAACGGATGCCGAAGGCAATACGCGAGCGTTTTCGTTTGCCAGCGCCCCTTACGAAGACGAGCTTATTTTTGCCGCGCGTATGCGCGATACGGCGTTCAAGCGGGTATTAAAAACCATGCAGCCCGGCACCGAGGTGACGCTGGATGGGCCTTATGGCTCGTTTACCTTACACAATAAAGCCAGTACTCCGGCTGTTTTTTTGACCGGCGGTATAGGCGTCACGCCGGTTAGAAGCATTCTGTTACAAGCCATTCATGATCAGGTGCCGCACCGAATCCTGGTTTTTTATGCTAATCGAAGACCGGAAGATGCGGCCTTTCTGGACGATTTGTCCGCAACACACGCCACCAACCCAAACTACACCTTTGTCGGCACCATGGCCGAGATGGAAAAGTCCAGTCGCGAGTGGCATGGCGAAACCGGATTTATCAATAAAGCCATGCTGTTGAAGTTCATCGACGACCTGACGCTACCGATTTTTTACCTAGACGGTCCTGCGCCGATGGTAAAGGCGATGCGTGACATGCTCAGCGAAGCAGGCGTCGATGAAGACAACATTCGCACGGAAGAGTTTTCAGGTTACTGATCGGGGCTGAAACATCATGAAGGTTGCCGCACATCCCATAACTACAGTGGAACCCGCACTTTCTCCCTGGTGGCTACGCACGGTATTGATTGTGATGGTGCTGGGCTTTGCCGGACTCATCACCATTACATCGTTGGCCTATCGCAACGCTCCGCCGGTTCCCACGCAGGTACTTGATGCGCAAGGGGTGCCCTTGTTTAGCAGTGACGACATCAGCGAGGGTCAGGCAATCTTTCTCAAATACGGATTGATGAACAACGGCAGTATCTGGGGGCATGGTGCCTACCTGGGGCCGGATTATTAGCTTGTGTTTGATAAATTTAAACGTATGAGGAAAGAGTCATGGCTACACATCACGCGTCATCCAATGAAGTTGTTGACTTGGCAACTTGGGCACAAGACGTCCCGAATGAAAAATCAAAAGTCATTTTGAAAACAGATGACATGGAACTTGTCCGCCTGGCTCTCCCTGCGGGTAAAGAATTTGCAGATCACAAAGTTTCAGGACCTATCGTAGTTCAATGCATAAGCGGAAAAATTGAGTTTGTAGCCATGCAGACAACACAAGCATTAACACCCGGCCAGCTCGTTTATTTAATGCCGGACGAACCGCATGCCGTGAAAGCTGTGCTGGATTCAGTGGTGTTGCTCACTATCATCTTTTAAAGCCTAAACCGTTAGCGCCATGCCGGACAAAGCATTCAAACAACGCTGCTGTATACCCTAATGCAACAGCCAGAACATGATCGGCTCAGGATTAAAAGGGTATACGAACTGCCGGACAAGCAGGACGGCCGGCGCATCCTCGTGGACAGGCTTTGGCCGCGCGGTTTGACCAAGGAAAAGGCCAGCATCGATCTGTGGTTAAAAGACATTGCGCCTAGTACGGAACTGCGGAAATGGTTTGACCATGATCCTGCCAGGTGGCATGAATTTAAGGCGCGCTATCTGGATGAACTGAAGGGTAATCAGGCGCAACTTCAGCTGTTAAAGCAAGAACTGGAGAAAGGTGAGGTGACGCTTGTCTATGCAGCAAAGGACGAAGCACATAACCAGGCGCTGGTGATTCAGGAAAATGACTGGCTTTTCCGTTAGCGAGAGGAAGATCAATGTATCGGTACAGGCGAGAGGTGCAGGGTATTAATCCGAGAGGATGTCGGCCACTAGCAGTGACCGAACTGTTCAAAGCACTGGCTGCCTATAGTCTGTGCTTTGACTGCCCGCGCGCTTCGCTTCGAGACAATCGGTTGTGCGTCGGTGATTAGACAAGTCAGCCCATGAATTCATTTGCTTCGTTGCTAGCCGAAGTAGCTGACTGCTCTCTTTGCGCGGCCCAGTTGCCGCATGGTGTGCGGCCCGTGTTGCAGATGCACCCGCAAGCTCGTGTATTGATTGCCGGCCAGGCACCCGGAAGAAAAGTGCATGAATCCGGAATACCTTTCGATGATGCCAGCGGTGAGCGTTTGCGTGAGTGGATGGGGGTGACGCGCGAGGTTTTTTACGACGCGCAACAAATCGCCATTTTGCCCATGGGCTTTTGTTTTCCCGGCACGGGTAAACACGGCGATCTGCCGCCACGGCCTGAATGCGCGAAGGCATGGCGTGATCAACTTCTAGGGTATCTGCGCTATCTTGAAGTTACGCTGGTTGTTGGGCAGTATGCCCAGGCGTATCACATCAACGAAGTGCGCGGGTCACTGACCGAGACGGTTAGCAACTGGCAATCTTATTGGCCCAAGATAATCCCCCTTCCGCATCCGAGTCCACGGAACAATATTTGGCTGAGCCGCAATCCGTGGTTCGAGCAGGCCTTGCTCCCTATGCTTAAGCGGCGAGTCAGCGAGGCACTTGAAAGATGAAGGCGATGTTAGGCTTTTTTCTGTTAGGGTTCCAAGGCATGGCCTTGGACAGCAGCAGTATCCAATCTACTTTTATTAACTAATCCATCCAGGAGAATCGGCATGTCAGATTTTAAAAAATATCAGTGCAGAGAATGCGAACATATCTACGATGAAGCCAAGGGTGACCCCGATAGTGGCCTTGCGCCCGGCACCCTGTGGGCCGATATACCGAATGACTGGTGCTGCCCGATTTGCGGTGCGCCTAAAGATTTTTTTAAACTGATGGAATAAGGCATTACTTTATGATAATAGGCGTCGATAAGATTGAGCGTCTGCCCGTTTGGTAAAATTTGATTGGAAAAAATTATGCAAGCAGAAAGCACACACAAACCGAAAGGAATCAGCGGCGCCGAAATCATCAGTGCCGCCGGCTTGGTGAACTACCAGGAAGGCTCAGTTGTGAGTCATGAAATTGTCAAAAAACCAACAGGTACTGTGACTATCTTCGCGTTCGACGAAGGAGAAGGCCTGAGTGAACATACGGCACCATTCGATGCCCTGGTGCAGGTGCTAGAAGGTGAAGCGGAAGTTAGTATTGCAGGCAAACCGAACCACTTGCATGGCGGGGATATTATTCTGATACCCGCGCAGCAGTCGCACAGTCTTAAGGCGCTGAAGCAATTTAAGATGATCCTTACCATGATTCGATCCTGAATCCGGATCCGCACTGCCCTGAGAGTTGACCATGTATTTCAGTTCGCCTCAGCGACTGGGAGCCAGCGAGCCAGGAAATAAATTTCAAAGGCGACCCATATAGGTATTTTTTCATTAAGCGTATTTGACTTTAGAATCGGAGGGCGAGATGGCTATCCCAAAAGTGCTGGCGATCGTATTGGCTGGCGGCGAAGGCACTCGCCTGAACCCGCTTACGGCAGAACGATCAAAACCGGCAGTTCCCTTCGGCGGGCGTTACCGCCTCGTCGATTTTGTGCTCAGCAATCTGGTTAATTCCGAAATCCACTCAATCTATTTGCTGGTCCAGTATAAATCCCAATCATTGATCGAGCACGTACGTCGAGCATGGTCGGTTTCGAATATCATTGCGGACCACTTTGTGACTGTGGTTCCGCCCCAGATGCGCGGCGGCCCGGACTGGTTTCAGGGCACTGCCGACGCCGTCTATCAGAACCTGGGGTTGATAGAACATCACCGCCCCGACATAGTGGCGGTCTTCGGCGCCGATCACATCTATCGGATGGATATTAGCCAAATGATTCAGTTTCACCTGGATCACCAGGCCGATATGACGGTGGCAGCCTTACCCGTGCCCCTAGACCAGGGACACAATTTTGGCATTATCACTCAGGATAATTCTTCACGAATTATTGATTTTCAGGAAAAACCCGCACAACCCAAGCCTATCCCCGGCGACCCGCAACACTGTCTTTCCTCAATGGGTAACTACCTGTTTAAAACCCAGGTGCTGATTGATGCTTTGGAGGAAGCGCATGCCCGAGGAGAAAAAGATTTCGGCCATGATGTACTACCCAAGTTGATGCGCACGCACAAGGTCTGTACTTATGATTTCACCTCTAACCAAATACCGGGCGTCAAAGCTTATGAAGAACCGGCTTATTGGCGCGATGTCGGCAACTTTGAGTCCTATCATGCGGCCCATATGGATCTGCTTGGATTGCAGCCGCGGTTCGATACCTTCAATCCCGATTGGCCTATTTATTCGGATCATTATTTCGGACCGGAAGCCAGAATCATTAGCGGTGAAATTCAAAACTGCATTATTGGTGGAGGAGCCGTGATCAATGGTGGCAATATTCGTAATTCGGTGATCCGACACGAGGTCATGATAGAACCCGATGTCGATATAGAAGACTGCATCATTATGGATTACTGCGTCATAAGCCGAGGTTCCCGACTTCGGCGTGCCATCATTGGCCGATACAATCTCATTGAGCCAGACACGGTGATCGGCTATCACCCCGCAGTTGATCGGGAACACTATCATATTAGTCCATCAGGAATCGTAGTCGTACCTAAAGGTAGGCGAGGACAAATCCGAGTGTATTGACTGCCACGCTGAGTCAAGTTGGCTGGAAGGATTCAAGCTCCACTTGCGCAATTTTTGCCAAGCATCCTAACCAAACAGCAAACGGCGACACTGATCATAGTCAACACGACCTCTGCGACGCGTATAGTCGCCATCAAAAAACCTTGCAGAAAGTCGAGGGCATACGCGTAGTGACTGTCAGTTGCCCGACATTCTGCACCCTAGGCCAAGTAAATAGGGATTAAAATGTGTTGGACATTCATTAACGTTTGAATATTGAGACAGAACTTTTTTCTATAGCAGTTACAGTTCGGATCATCTGGCTTTAATAGCGGGGCATGGTTGATGAACTCGGCTTAATATCACGCACAGATAGCCTGATAAAACTAGATCATCAGCAACGGCAAGTATCAGTTGTCCGATGTGTCAAAGCGATCTACCTACCTGTGCTAGATAGCGGTATTATGTTTGAACCGTCAGGCTTTTTTCGCCGTGCAGTGAATCCAAGCCCTGCCAGTCCGCTCGCGAACAGATAAAAAGCGGCCGGGAGCGGAACGGGCGCTGCCTGGGCGCCCATATACCAGGCCAGCGAGTAATCCCAAGAGAAGTTGCTGGATTCGGCGGATTTGACCAGTAATTCATAGCTATGGCCCATGGTCAGAGTCAACCACAGGTTTTCGGTATTATCTAGTGTGCCGGCTGAGGAGGCCGCAGTGGATTGTGTAGTGACGTCGAACAATTCCAAATCGAGGTTGTACAAAGTGGTGGTGAGATTACTGTTGTTGGATACGCCTAAATTCCAGACTAATGAAGCGGTAAAATTCAAAGTTTCCGTGGCATCGAATGTATAAGTGGCGATATTGTTGCTGTTTTGGCGGCCGCCAAAAGCGGCATCGTAGTCGAATCCAGAGGTACCGATTAATCCGCTGCCGCCATCTTCCAGGCTATCCTGTTCCCCGCCGGCAATGATCTGATAACTATGCAAAATATTCAGTTGTCCGGCACCGAAGCGGTCGTCCAAGCCGTTATCGCTGGCATGTCCGTTTCTTCGGTAGTCGGTAATATTGGCGGTCGTGGAGCTGTTATCGGTTGCTCTGTCGGCCCCCGCCATCAAGGCGGCTTTGACAGTTTCGGAGCGTTCGGCGTTATAGACTGTACCCACACCGGTGATGCCGGTCGACCCGTTGGACAGGGTGGCGGCAGCGTTATGTCCGGTTTCAACCAATAAAGCCGCTGCCGCCGAAACCAGGGGGGTGGCTGCGCTGGTAGTGGTTTCCGGGGCCACCAGGTCCGGGCGGGTTCTACCGGCCACGTATACCGAGTCGACCGCATCGGAACCCTTGTCTTGATTGCCGTCGGTGCGGCCCACGGCAATGACGTTGTAAGCGCTGCCGAGCAAGGGGTTATTACTGGTGCCGTTGGCCACGCCGACGACCTGTATAAATTCATTGAGTTGCACTTGCCGATCGACCAAACGCAGGATGTTGCCGGTGTCAGTAGGAGTGTTACCGGTACCGACCCAACTGTGGTTGGCTATCCGGCTGCCGTTAACAGGTTGTGCAACAGTACCGTTAGGGTTGTAAAGGCTGCTGATCCAGTCATTAACTTCGTAGCTGGTGATGGTGTCGATACCATGGGCCATGGCGTTGCTGCCGTAAAAAAGCGCGCCTACTCCGGTGGCGTGGCTGGACGGGGAGGTACTGGCGGTGCCAGGGAAGAGGAAGGTATCGTCCGCAAATTGTGCGTGATTGGGGTCCGGAGCGTAAATCGGAAAATTGCCATCGGTATTGAGCACGGTCGAGGCTTCTGCCTGGATTACATTTACGCCAGCCCCGCTAGGCGTGCCAGCGCCCAGCAAACTCTGCAAGTCGCCGTAGCCGATATCGTTTTTGTAATCCGCAAATACTTTCGGCGTCCAACACAGAACCGGAATTATACACAGCCAACGTTTTTTCATGTTTGTCATCATTACTTCCCTATGTAATTAACCAATAGCCCTGTTGTAACCGGGTGTCCGTCCGGAATGGCCAAGCGTCACCGATGGTTTGGCAAAAGCATAGTTAAGTTTTTAAAATCCGTGTAAATAAATGACCGGTAAATCGGCTTTTTTACTGTTGCGTGAGTGACCCTCGGCCTTTAAGGGCTGTCCGTCAAAGGGTTTTCAGTTAATGGGTTGTCGGTAAGTGCTGCCTGTTTCTGCCATCTCACCAACTCGAGGTTACCGTCGTGATGCTCGACGATTGCCGTGCAGCTTTCTACAAAGTCGCCGGTGTTGACATACATAAAGCCTTCGATATCTTTAATTTCAGCATGGTGTATGTGACCGCAAATTACCCCGTCGACGCCTTCATTTTTAAGGGTTTTGACGATGGTTTCTTCGTAATCCGACATGAATTTCACCACGTTTTTGACTTTGAATTTCACAAAGGCCGCCAAGGAAAAATGCGACTGCACCCCCAGCATGCGTCGGCAAAGACGCAGAAATCGGTTAATTTCGATCAGCCAGTCGTAACCGACGCTACCCAGCTTGGCCATCCAGCGATGGTGCTGGGCAATGGTGTCGTATTCGTCGCCGTGCACCACCAAAAAGCGTTTGCCTTGGGCGGTGGTGTGAATGTCGGACTTTTTCACCACAATGTCGCCAAAGATATATTCGTCGTAATCGCGCACGTTTTCATCGTGATTGCCGGGCACATAGATGATTTGGGTGCCGTGGCGGGCTTTGCGGAGGATTTTCTGGATAATAACGTTATGGTCGCGCGGCCAGTACATTTTTTTGGATAAAGCCCAAAAATCGATAATGTCGCCTACCAGATACAGTTTCCCGCTGTCGTTATGCTTTAGAAAATCCAACAAAGTATCGGCTTGGCACTGGGTAGAGCCGATATGCAGATCGGAAATCCAGATGGTGCGATAAGGAGAAGTCGTCATCATGTTTATCGTATAGTGGATATAGTTTCAAAACAGTGTTTGCAAGCGTTAAGTGCGAATGGACTCGGCATGGCTGTATCCGCGAATATCGATACTATCCAGCATGAAAATCAGATATCCGGCAATCTTGCGGCAATGCTCGGAACAGCGCTCCAGTGCTTTCAAGATATATAGCACGTCCAGCGCCGGATCGAGCAGTTCCGGATTTTTCAGCACCAGAGCCAATTGTTGCTTGATGCCCTCTTGCACCTGCGTTTCACAATGCAATCCATAGTGCATCAATTTATAGGCTTGATTGGAATCGCGGCTTTCCAAGACAGCCGTCATCTTATTCAGCATGATTTTTATCAGGCCGCCTATTTTGAAAATATCCGTTAGAAGCTCGGGCTTTTCGGTCTGGTCTTGCAGGGTCAGGGCCGGGATTCTGACGGCAAAGTCGGTGATCTCGTTGCCGGTTTTTTCCAAGGCATCGGCTATTTTGGAAATGCGCAGCACTATACGCAAATCGTTGGCAAGGGAACCGTGACGGCCCAGCACACCCCGCACTTCGGTTTCGATTTTGGCGTGGTAGGCATTGATCCTAACGTCACGATCAATCACGCTTAGCGCCAATGCCATGTCGGCATAATCCAGCGCGTGTAAGGTTTGTTCCAATTGATTGATCAGCAGCTCGGTCATCTCCAGCAATAGACCATGTAAACAGCCTAACTCGCCGTCAAAATAATGCAGCCGAGGTTGTTGCGTAATGTTGCCAGTATGTATTGCCATGAGATCTCTGTGTCATTGGGAGACAAAATCAGGAGTGTCTACAATTGTAGGCAGGCCGCATTACAAAAATGTGACATTTACAAAAGCATGAATTTCACTAATGTAAAGGCAAAACACCCAGGATCAGGAAAAATCCGATAAACCGGTGAGCTCCATCAATGCTTGTCCTGATTTGGCGTGCAAGTGGTTAAAGGCTTTATGTAAAGCTTCCCAGCCTTCAAAGGAAATAATTTGCCAATGGCTGGTGTTTCGGTCCCATTCGGTATCGAATAAGCCGCCTAACCTGACCAAATGCATAAATGCTTCGTCGGAGGGGGAGTCTAGGTAACTCCGCGCAGCTTCCAGTTGCTCGCTGGATATGAGCCGGGCAGCCGGTTTGTCGTTGCTGGCATGTTGGTTGGTGTACAGCACATAGCCAGGGTCGATGCCGACTCTTTTCAGGTTGTTGCAATAGCCTACGAAATTGTCAATTGGAAACGGTGGGATTGATGACATGGCTTTTCCCCTTTACGAATCAGTTTTAGATTGAAGTGCTGTTGCCCGTGCGGATAGCCTTACCCTTGCTGATTAAGGCTTAACAAAGGGTAAGGCGCCGTCTGGCGGCTAAAAAGCAGTAGTCTATTTTTTTAACAAGTCCCGGATTTCGGTCAGTAGCAATTCCTGGTTAGAAGGCGCGGGAGGGGCTTCTGGGGCGGCTTCGGCTTTTTTCTTGAAGGACATCAATATTTTGATCATCAAGAATACCGCGCCCGCTAAAATGGTAAAGTCGATTAAGGTTTGAATAAATTTGCCGTAGCTGATAATCACGGCCGGTATGACGGTACCTTCGGCTGTCTTCGACGCCTCCTGTATGGTTACCGCCAAATCGGAAAAGTTGACGCCGCCCAATAATACCCCGATAGGCGGCATAATCACATCGGCTACCAACGATGAAACTATTGTGCCAAATGCCCCGCCAATGATGACACCTACCGCCATATCGACGACATTACCCTTCATGGCGAATTCTTTAAATTCTTGCAGTATTCCCATTACACGTTCCTCTTGGTTTTATGATTAAACGATGTGCGATTGATCAATTTTCGAAGCAAGCACACACACAACTATAAGATAGTAATCTTAAAGCGAGATTAGCCGGCACATAGGTCAGATTTGCCTGAAAAAGGTATTGTGGATTTACTCAAAGTACCGGGGTTTTTATACCACAGCCTGTCATTTACTACAGCATAATAAATGTTAGAGTTGGCGCGGGTAACGATACGGATGTGATTTTATCGGATGCTGGTGAGGGTGCCGCGCCTAAGCCGGACGCTGCACCCTTTGCTTGTTTATTTGCTAAAAGTGAGTCCATCCGTTGCTTTATCCACTTTAATCACATCGCCTGGCAAAAAGTGGCCTGACAGAATTTCATTGGCCAGCGGATTTTCCAGCTGTCGTTGGATGGCACGTTTCAAGGGCCGGGCACCGTAAACGGGGTCGAAACCGGCTTCGCCGAGTAAATCCAGTGCTGATTCGCTAACTTCCATTCCCATGTCTCTTTCCTGTAGGCGACGCAACAGCAGATCGATCTGGATTTTGCAGATGGCTCGTATCTGATCTTGGGCCAGCGGATGGAATACCACGGCCTCGTCGACGCGATTAATGAACTCCGGGCGGAAATGTTGGCCGACGATTTCCATCACCGCATCTTTCATGGTGTTGTAATTCTCCTCGCCCGACAGTTCCTGGATGATGCTGGAACCTAAATTAGAGGTCATTACGATCACGGTATTTCTAAAATCCACCGTACGTCCCTGTCCATCGGTCAAGCGACCATCGTCCAATACCTGCAACAGTACGTTGAACACATCGGCATGGGCTTTTTCGATTTCGTCCAGCAGGATGACCGAATAAGGCTTGCGACGCACGGCTTCAGTCAGATAACCGCCTTCTTCGTAACCAACATAACCTGGAGGCGCGCCTATCAAGCGAGCTACCGAATGTTTCTCCATGAACTCGGACATGTCGATACGCACCATGGCTTCTTCGGTATCGAACATGAATTCCGCCAGGGCTTTACAGAGTTCGGTCTTACCCACCCCGGTCGGGCCTAAAAACAGGAAGGAACCGTTGGGCCGATTCGGATCGGATAAACCGGCCCGCGAACGGCGGATGGCGTTACTGACGGCTTTTAAGGCTTCGGTTTGGCCGATCACGCGCTTGCTGAGGTTTTCTTCCATTTGCAGCAGTTTTTCCCGTTCGCCTTCCATCATTTTCGAAACCGGGATGCCGGTCCATTTCGAAACCACTTCGGCGATTTCATCCTCGGTGACTTTGCTGCGCAGCAAGGTGGTTTCCTGCATTTCTGCTTGCGAGGCTAGATCCAGCTCTTTTTCCAGCTTGGGAATGTCGCCATATTGCAGCTCGGACATGCGGGTGTAATCCTGGTTGCGGCGCGCCGCTTCCAATTCCAGGCGGGCATGCTCCAGTTGTTCTTTAATGTTGGCAGTGCCTTGCAAGGCCGCTTTTTCGGCTTTCCAGATTTCGTCCAGATCGGAATATTCCTTTTCCAGTTCGGCGATGTCTTCATGCAGGATTTCCAGGCGTTTTTTCGAGGCGGCATCGGATTCGTTTTTCATCGCCTCGCGTTCTATTTTTAACTGAATCAGCCGGCGGTCCAGTTTATCCATGGCTTCCGGTTTGGAGTCCATCTCCATCCGGATGCGGCTGGCCGCTTCGTCGATCAGGTCGATGGCCTTGTCCGGCAATTGGCGGTCGGAAATGTAACGGTGTGACAAAGTGGCTGCGGCGACGATGGCCGGATCGGTTATATCTACGCTGTGATGAATCTCATAACGCTCTTTCAAACCACGCAAAATCGCCACAGTGTCTTCCACCGTGGGTTCGTCGACTAGTACCTTCTGGAAGCGACGTTCCAGAGCCGCGTCTTTTTCGATGTATTTGCGATATTCATCTAACGTAGTGGCGCCGACGCAATGCAGTTCGCCGCGCGCCAAGGCAGGTTTCAGCATATTGCCGGCATCCATGGCGCCTTCGGTTTTACCGGCGCCGACCATGGTGTGTAGCTCGTCGATGAACAAAATCACCTGACCTTCCATTTTGGCGACGTCATTAAGCACCGCTTTTAAGCGCTCCTCAAACTCGCCGCGAAATTTGGCGCCGGCGATCAAGGCTGCCATGTCCAATGCCAGTAATTGCTTGCCTTTAATGCCTTCCGGGACTTCGCCGTTAATGATGCGTTGCGCCAAACCTTCGACGATGGCGGTTTTACCGACGCCGGGTTCGCCGATCAGCACCGGATTATTTTTGGTGCGGCGTTGCAAGACTTGAATGGTGCGGCGAATTTCGTCGTCGCGACCAATCACTGGGTCTAGCTTGCCTTGTTCGGCACGCTCGGTCAGGTTGATGGTGTATTTTTTCAAGGCCTGGCGCTGATCTTCGGCATTGGCATCGTTGACGTTCTGACCGCCACGCATGTTCTCGATGGCTTTTTCTACTGCCGATGTGGTAACCCCTGCACGTTTTAAAATCCCTTGCAAGCTGCCATTGGTTTCCAATGCCGCCAGTAAAAACAGTTCGCTGGAAATAAACGCATCTTTGCGTTTTTGCGCCAGTTTGTCGGTCAGATTCAGCATGCGCGACAATTCATTAGACAGCTGTACATCGCCGCCTGCCCCGGACACGCTGGCCAGGCGATCGATTTCCTTACTCAAGTCGTTACGCAAGGCGTTGACTTGAATGCCGACCTGTTGCAATAAGGGCTTGGTGCTGCCGCCTTCCTGATCCAAAAGGACCTGCATGACATGTAAGGGTTCGATGAATTGATGATCCTTGCCCAGGGCGAGACTTTGGGCGTCGCCGAGTGCCTGCTGGAATTTACTGGTGAGTTTGTCCATTCGCATGGTAAGTACCTCTAAAAATTAATCTTGCCCCAGAAATGCGGCGTTATTTAACCTTTTTCAAGGTGTGGTCGTACGCTTTATGCAAATATTCCGGATAGCTTATGAAGGACTGTTTTGCCTCCTTGAATATTATGCCTGGTTTCGAATGTGATAATCGTACGGGCAGATTAGCTGTCTGGCAGTCGTTAAGATAGGTAGCCTTGACAAATAAATCACAGTACAATTGTCCGGCTCAGTTAAAGATGTTGAGTTGCGCCTTGGCCATTTGGAAAAAGGTTTTCAATATTGTTTTTCTGCGTCACTATCAGTTTAAATTTGTAGGAGTTTTATAATGGCAACAGGCACAGTCAAGTGGTTCAACAATACCAAAGGCTTCGGATTCATCGAACCATCCGAGGGTAAGGAAGATGTTTTTGTTCACCACTCGGTGATCTTGGGCGACGGTTTTAAAACCTTGTCACCCGGTCAATCCGTCGAGTTTGATATCGAATCCGGCCCAAAAGGTTTAACTGCTGCCAACGTTCAGCCAAGATAAGCGCTAAAGGCTCCGCAAAAAAGGCTCTTGTTTTACAAGGGCCTTTTTTTTTGCCTGTATAAATAAATACTGATTGGTCAGGCAGGCTATAATCTGACTTTTCCCCCAACTACTCTTGTGAGTCTCATGGCACGCGACTTTTCTTCGTTAAAAAATCTGGATATTCCGGTCAAGGTTTTATTCACCGGCTACCTGACCTCGGTGGCTGTGGGATATTTGTTTGCCCTGATCCAAATTCTGTTTACGCACGGTATGGCCGACGGCAAGTTCGGCCTGTCGATCGATGATATCGTCTACAGCTATTACGGTAACCGGTCAGGTACCGTTTTGGAAACCAAATTGAACGGCTCCATGAAGGATAATGCTTCGGAGCAGGAACGGTTTATCATCATGCAATGGGTGCGCGATGGCGCCGATGAGGATGAGTATGCTGACTCCGGGACGGAAAAAGTGATACAGGAACGCTGTGTTATGTGCCATAACAAGGATGCGACTATCCCCAATTTTAATGATTTCAAGGTTTTAAAAGAATTGACGCGGGAAGACGAAGGCGCGACCTTTAGCTCGTTAACCCGGGTATCGCATATTCACTTATTCGGTATCAGCTTTATTTTCATGTTTGTCGGTCTGATCTTCAGTTTTGCCGAAACCAGTACTGTCAAATACAAATCCATCGCTATCGGCATGCCCTATCTGTTTTTACTGGTGGATATCTTGTCGTGGTGGTTGACCAAATTACATCCCATGTTTGCCATTTTGGTGATATTGGCCGGTGCGGGCATGGCGATGTCTTTTGCATTTATGTGGGTGGTATCAATTTTAGAAATGTGGTTGTTTGATAAGGTGTTTTTAGATGCCAACGGTCAGCCTCGTCCGCAATGGAGCACAATTGTCGAAGCCAGATTGCAGCAGGTTGGTTGTGATCATGCGTTAACCCTGGGCAATCGCCTAGCATGCATGGCTAAATCGACAATGAAGAAGTTGTGGCTGCAATGGTTAAACCAGGGGTTGCCCTGGATCAAGCGCTGGTGGCAAAAACGGCTGGAAAAGAAAGACTAGCCGGCAATGTGATACAACTTACAAATTCGCAAATATTATTGAATCCATGGCTATCCTTGCCGATAGTCATGGGATTAAGATGCTAGCTGAAACATGGGAGGTATAAGATGAACATCAATCCACTATCCAGCGCTACAAACCTGATTACCAACGCCCAGCAAAAGGCCGATACCGCTGCGCAAACCATTGCTAGATTGCCGGTTCAAGGCCAAGAAGTCGGGAGTACGGAATCCTTTCAAGCAACGGATTTATTTAAACCGGTTTTAAGTTTAAAGGAAGCGGAACTTGAGACTTCGGCGGCGACTAAAATCATTCAAGCGCAGGACAAAATGTTGGGCAGTTTGCTCGATATTAAAGCTTAACCGCTCACGCCGACATCGAAGCCCATGGCTTCGATGTCGGTCGCTAGCGCATTCATTTCCGCCAAATCCGCCTTAATCAGATCCGCGGCTTCGGGCTGAAACGATGGCCGGGCGATGGTGTATAACATGATTTTCTCAATCTTGATTTGTTGTTCTTGAATGAGCCGGAGCAGCTGTAAATAGGCCTGCTTTTCGTGCTGTGTCCAGGTTTGTTCGTCAAAATGCAGCACGCAGGTTTGCAGCTTGGTTGAGCATAGCCGGCTAGCCGTTTTCAAGTTTTCCAACAACTTTTGCTGGCTTTGCGCCGAGTTATTAATCAGTTTGCGGCCCTGTTCCGTGGCGCTGTCCAGTTTGAACCAGACTTCGCCGTGATAACGCGCCAGTTGCATTAAGCCGGCCTGTGTGGATGCCTGATGTACCAAGCTGCCATTAGTGATCAAGACAAAGTGGCTGGCGGGAAATATACCGGCTGCGTCGGCAATCTTGCCGATTGATGCTAATGCTTGCTCGAAATTTTCCAGGCTGGTCGGCTCGCCGTTACCGGAGATGGCAATGTCTTTAATGACGCGTTGATCGGGCGCCAGTTGGTATTGTTCGAAGAAATCGCCCTGTTGAACATAATTCAAAAAGAAGCGTAGCTCGTCTTCCAGCAAGGCCAGATCCATGGCCGGCGCCGCGCCGCGCTGCAAATTCGGCACCTGACAATAAATACAACGCCAGTTGCAGGCATTGTTAGGATTGAAATTAACCCCAATCGACAAACCGCCGGCCCGGCGCGATATAACCGGGTAGATGTATTTCAGCCCGGCAATGTCGCGGTCGTGGTTGGTGGTGGTGAGTGCTTGCAGGGGTGTGTTAGGGCTTTTCAAAAATCGTACGAAATAGTGTTGTTTGTTTCAGAGATTAATTTATTTGCAAAAAGCAAATCAATAATGTGGTCAACGTCTGCCGCCGTAATCTTCTTTTGAAACATTGAAGAAATATGTTGAGCAAGCGTTTTAAGTTTTCGTGGCCGGGATTTCTTATCTGATTTGGCGAGCAGCTCGACTACACGACTGTAATTGGGTTCATCTTTAGAGGGCGATTTCGGCTCTAACTCAAGCAGGCTATTGATGCGCCTACAATGGAACCCGCTTTTATGAAGAAACTTCAACAGTGGATCAAATCCTTTATCCTTGGATAGCACTATGCAATGGCTTTGTGGCGATTTTTCAAATACGCGGCCAAGCTCGTAAGCTATGAAAAAGTCGAGCGCGTTCGAACCGCTTCCCTCTACTTTTTTCCACTGAAGTCGAGAACCGAACCTTTGTGCATTTGTAACTAATTCAAACGGTATGTTTTTTTGTGTGGAACCGACAAATATAGCGACATCGAAGTTATCACCTAAACGCGACAAATCGACCTGATGAACATTTTCAAAGTCGACCAGTAGTAACCTGCGTGACACTTGTCTAGACCATTATTGGCTTATAATTTAACTAAAACCTCACCCCGCCCGGTTTCCGCCATATCGCCGCCGTAACGTTGCACTCGATTAAATGCCGCACTGCTTTCGGCAAAGCGTGAATTCAGCGGCTTGAACGAGGCAAACAACATCGGCAAAAATGCCAAGGTATGCGAACCGCAGTCGTTGAAGGTGGCGGACAGGTGCGGTTGGTTCCACAATAACAGCGTACCGCGCCGCATGGCATAGCCGAGATAACGGCCTGTGTTACCCATCACGGCAATGGTACCGGCCACCATGCGCGAACCGCAATAATCGCCCGCGTTACCTTCGATCAGGATTTGGCCGCGGCGCATGTGGTCGCCGGCGCGTTGACCGACATTGCCTTTGACCAATACGGTGCCGCCTTTCATGCCTTGTTTGTTGCCGGGTAGGGCTCCGCCCAGAAAATCGCCGGCGTTACCGTCGATTTGAATCAGGCCGTTTTTCATTTCGCAAGCCGCGTATAAACCCGTATCGCCGCTGAGGCTGATACTGCCGGCTTTTATTTGCATACCCAGGTAAGCACCGGCATCGCCCAGTATGCTAATGCTGCCGCCATCCAATTCCTTGCCGATAAAGTCCAACTTGTCAGTCGCGTTAGCAATGATGATTTCCTGAGTATTCATGCCGGTGATGTAAAACAACTCGTCGACGCGAGGACGGCGTTTACCGCATTGCAGTTCGATGGCGGCAATCGCATCGACGTCCATACCTTGCAACTTTTGGCAAACCAGCGGCGACATATCGACGCGCTGAGCGGTGGGTTGTTTCAGGGTAAAGGTTAAGGCGCTCATGCCATGATCTCCTGCAAATGAAAGTGAAACGGCCCCAGTTTGCCGCCGTAATTACCGGCGCTGATACGTTTAATGCCGTTGGCCGCGCCCAAATCACAGACTGCTTGAATACCGACTCGCATGGCTTTGTCGATGTCTTCCTTAGATAAGCCGTCGATGACGATTTCCATCACCGATTCGATTTCCGGCGACAAGTCGGTCTTGGTCATGCCTTTCAAAGTCGGGCAGTAGGCGTCATTGGTCGAAGCGCCCAGGGCCGGATATTTGGAGCCGACCTTGGAGCCGGAACGCACCACGCCGCCAGGGAAGGGCATGATTACATTGGGGGTTTTTCGCATTTCCTCGATCGCCGCCTCGCAGGCTGCCAGGGCTTGCGGTTGCGATTCGGCCAGCACCAGAAAGTTACCGCCACCGACGGCTTCCACCATGCCGGTGGTGGCTTCGGTGAGAAATTCGCCGTCCATCACCGGCACCCGCCAGTAGCGTTTGCCGGCGATTTTCTTGGCGATTTGGAAGCCGTCGCCGAAATAGCGCAGATTTTTACCCAATGGAATCGGCTTGCCACTTTCGATGCCGGCGAACAGCGCCGAGGTTGGCGAGGTCAATACGCATTGCCCTGCGCGAGTTTCCAATTGTTTGGCCAGACCTTTGCCGCCCATCGCATAAATCATGATGGACACGCCGGGACGGCCATCCGGGGTTTCCTCGGGCGACAGTACTCGCTCGATGCCTGCCTCGCAGCCGCAGGCGATAACGGATGTTGCGAAGCCGGTCATGGCTTGGGCGGAAATCATTGCCCATTTTTCGTTCTGAGCCGTAATGATGGCTCGCGTCGCCTTCATCGGAAAGGCTTCGGCAAAGGTTTTGTCTATGGTGACGCCGTTAATAATCATGTTGGGTACTCATTGTTCAGTCATTATTTCAGGTTGAAGCCAATCCACTCGTTTACCGGTCGCTCTTTCGTAAAGCGTTTCAGGCGACACATCAAAACCGCAATCCCAAACCAGGGTAGGCCAGTCGTCCAGTTTAAAGTCCTTGAAATAATCGGTATTCCGTAGCGGCGAGGCGGCATCGTATTTAAAAATCAAATCCTGCAAATCGACCTCGCCCGATTCGTCCGTGTCAAAAACCAGGTTCAAGCGATAGGCATCTATATATTCGGCTGCTTTTACACCAATAATCATATTCTTATACCAAGGGTTTGATTTTATGAAAATCCTTTGTATGCCACATTTCAAGCAATTCTTGCTGATGCAGTTCAGCCCATTCTTCAACCAATCCGCGTACTTTTCCAGGCAGATGACCAGCTAGAATATTCAGCGACTGGATTTCTACAATGGCTTTGTATTCATTATATTTGACATGGAAGTGCGGCGGATTATGCTCGTCAAAATACATAAAAATAATAATACCTAGAAAGCGGCTAATTTCGGGCACTTATATTCTCTGGGCTGAGGATGCTTCGATCAATTTTTTGGCGACATCTCGGGCGATTTCGACCGTTTCGGCAATCGTGTGCCCTTGAGCTATTAGGCCTTGAATATCGTCACTGGTAGCGAGATAAACCCCTTCGGGGAGATATTCAATGTGCAGTTTTAATAGGTGTTCCATGATTTTGCTCCAAGGAAGTCTATTCATCGTTAAGCTTAACATTTGGCGGAACAGCTGATGCGTCCCGTCTTACGGATTTACAAACTCCGGCCCGCGAGGAGTTAAAAAACACGCTCTGCGAATTTAACACATTTTCCATTCCCGGCGCCCGAGCCAAAGCTATACAGATTAAAGGAGCCATCAGTTCTTTTTATTTCCCATGTTCTTCCGCCTAATTTGGCTAAGTCAGCTTTTGAGCAACTGGTTGTGATTTCAACCACTGTATCTGAAATGTTTACTTCCCAATAAGGATTTGGGCAATTATCAGGGTTCTATGAGTTGTCTTTTGGGTATTCCTTGCGTCCTGCAGACCAATTACTAGCGTCCTCAAATATCGTAAATTTTTCTGTCTCAACATTAACTAATATTCGAAATGAATAAGGTGTTTTTGAATGACCCAATATTTCTACGCCAGTGCAAAGTAAATCAATTTCAGCACCAATTGTTGATGGAGATTGTAAAATAACGGCGGCCAAAAATGTTATTTTTAAAATATTTTTCATTTTAACACCATAAACTTACCTAATTAGTTTCGTAGGGTATGCTCCGCATGCCTTTTGGGGCGATTCACACCGCGATTGCTTTAATTTGGTACGCGGTGCGCACCTTACTTGGTGGAGCGGACGGTTAGACGCTTGATTGAATATAAGATGCTTGCAGCTTGTAGCTCCGATTAGCGATAGCGTAATTGGAGGGATGTTTAACACGGTTGCGTACGATTACGCTATCGCTAATCGTACCTACATTTTACCCAAATTTCTAAGCCTCACCTCGCAACGGATGCGCTGTCAAACTGCCGCGTCCGTCTTCAGTAATTTCGTCATCGCTGATTTTAAAGTTGCCGAGTTTCATGGTCAGGTACTTGTCAAAATATGGCTTCAAGTCTTTTTCAATCGACAGGTCGTAGTCGGGTTTGACGATGTGGGTAGTGCCCCAGGTAACTTTGACGACTTGACCGTCTTGCACGACCAGTTCGCCGTCTTTGAACACATAGTCGGGTTTGGTAAACATGGCCTGTCTATCCGTGTTTTCGGTGTAGATGGTAATGTCGGCCCAGTTGCCGGCACTGAGTGCGCCGCGATCTTTCAGGCCGATCACGCGTGCGGCGCCTGCCCGGGTCATGATGGCGATTTCGTTTAGGCTGTATTCGCGTTCGATGGATGCCAAGGTGGTCATCTTCTGCGCTTCCGGGTGGATGGTCGCCAGCATGTCGTTGCGGAAGCTTCTATCCATCAACAAGCGTATCAAATGCGGATAGCTGGTAAATGGCGCACCGTTGGGGTGGTCGGTGGTCAGGAAGATGCGCCAGGGATCTTCGACCAGCAGGAAAATTTCCAGGCCGATGGCCCATTGCAAGGCATTGACGAAGTTTTGATCGCGATATTTAAATGGCACTAAGCCGCAGCCTGCATCACACTCGATATCCATACAGACCCATTTATTAGGGCTGGCATACTTGTGATTGGCATGCTGGCGCATACTGTCGCCGGAGGCGGTGACGGTTTGGCCAAACATGATTTGGCCGACGTCTGTAGTGATGTTTGGGTTGTTATTCAGAGCCTCGGCAATTTGTGCGGCGCCGGAGGAAAACTTAAAGTCGCCTTCAGTGCCGTAGCTATGGAACTGGATGTGGGTCAAATGCATCGGCAGGCCTTCGATGCCTTGAATGGTATTCAAAGTGGTTTCGATGTTGCCGGGTACGCCCAAGTTGCAACCATGCACATGCAGTGGATGGGTGATGCCCAACTCCTTAACCGCAGTGGCCAGGGTTTTCAGAATTTGCCTAGGCGTGACTTCGTAATGCGTGTTTTGCTCGTCCAGATCCAGTTTGCGCTGATTAAATTTAAAGGCATTGATGCCGCCGGCATTCACAACTTTGATGCCTATGCCTTTGGCGGCATTTAAGGTCCAGGCCACGTAATCATTGATGGCTTTTTGGTCTTTTTGGGCGGTCATCATGCGCAGCAAAAAGTCGTCGCTACCCAGCATCACATAACCGCCTTTGTCGACGATAGGCGTGTCGCCCATCTCCATGTGTGCCTGACGAGCATTAACCGGGAGTACGGCAGGTTCGAAACAGGCGGTGTAGCCCATCTCCGCATAGCGATAACCGGCAACATAGGTGCTGGGCATGGCGTGGCCGTTGCCGGAGCGGGTAATTGGGGTGCGTGCTACCGGGTCCATGCGATGGTCTTCCGGCAGCAGAGTACGGGCAATGTTGCCTTTGCCGCCGCCGATATGCGTGTGCATGTCAATGGCACCGGACATCACCACCTTGCCGCGCAAATCGTATTCTTTATCGACTGGTCTGCCGTCTGTCGGCGCTTCGACGATGCGGCCGTCTCGAATGAAAATATCCTGCTGCAGACCGTCGATGCCGCTGGCCGGATCGTAAACGGTGCCACCTGTGAGTTTTATCAGCATGTCTAAGTCCTAAAGTGCTTGTTCGATGGCATGCAGCACCTCAGCGGTGCTAGGCAGGCCGGAATCTCTGAGTTTTTTCAGGCGTATCGCCACCACGTTGTCCAGCCGGTAGGCATGGCCGGGATGATCGATGCCGGGTGTACCGACGGGGATGAATACGTTCGGTTCCTTATCGAATGTCATACCGGAGCGGCCGATGACGATAGTCGGCAAGTCGGTTTCGGGCGGCTTGCTACTGATATTGAAGGCCTGTACCCAAACCAGCGCGTCCGCTTCGTCGTTATTCAGCATCGCCTGGCTGTCGAATAAAAACGGATCGTACTCCGGGTAGCCGCGGGCAAAATTAACCCGGGCCGGATAGCCGGTGGTCCAGCCGCAAACCTTGTTGGCTGTCTGGTCGCCTTCACGTCCGCCCAGCGGGAAGCCGGAGCAACGGGTGTCTTGCATGTTAATGTCTTTGACGATGCCGCAAATGGCCTGCACGGTGAGTTCCGCGTGGTCGTACGCCAGTGCTGCCGCGCCCCAGCACACCACACTATATTGGGCGGCTATTAATTTGTCGGCAATCACTTGCAGATCGCTAACCGCAATGCCGGCAACCGATTGGGCTTGCAGGGGTTGTTTTCGGATCAGTGCGGACAGCACCGCAATCACGTCCGGTAAATCGGTGTCGGCGCAAGGGAAAACAGCGGCTTTTTTTCCGGAAGGCGATGTCGATGCGTCGCCGGATGGGGCTTTGCCTAAGTAGATGATTTCACGCCGGCCGGTGTTTTCCAGGAACATGGATGCGTCGTTCCACAGATAGCGCTCGTAAAAGCGCGGGGCGAAACCTTCCAGATCGGTGCCGATGACCAGCAATACGTCGCAACGATTTTTTAATTCGGCCAGCGTGGTGTTCATCCAGCCGGAATCCTGTAAGGCCAGCAGGTTGCGACGCGCGGCGGTGAAGTTGATGTTATCCACCACCGCGCCGCTTTTATCGGCCAGGGCCAGCAGGGCACGCATACCGTTTACATCCGTGGCGCAGCCGCCGATCAGCGGCTGTTGGGTGTTGCGCAGCAATTCGGCGGCTTTATCGACAGCGGCTGTCAGACTGACCGATTGACCGTTAATTTTGGGAGCTGTATCGGTGATGGGTTGCTCAAATGCCGGGCTGTTGATGGCGCAGCCATTTGCGGTCACTTTGAGCGATACGCCGTCGATATGGATAGTCAAATCGTCGGTGCCTATACCGCAAAACGGGCTGGGCACCTCGGTGATTTCAGTCATGTTGCTGTCCTCAGTCATGTTTGATGTATTTGAAACGGGGGTCGTCGGGCGTACCTTCGAAGACACCGGCCGAGTCGGCGGCGGCGTCCCATAACACCACTTCCTCGATTTTTTTGGCCAGCGCGAAATCTTTTTCCGTCACACCTTTTGCGGCATGCGTGACCAACTTGACGATCACAAAGGCATAGGAGACGGTTAAGTCGGGGTGATGCCAGGCTTTTTCGGCCAAATGGCCAACTGTGTTGACGACCATCAGGGTCGCTTTCCAACCGCTGGTTTTGATTTTGCGGCGAATCCAGCCGTTCTCATAATACCAATGCGGCAATTCCGCCCGCAGTCTGTTGATGATTTCATCTTCGGACATGGCTGTTTGAATATCGTCTGTCATCGCCGTTCCCCCGCAAATAAATGATGCCGCATTCTATCGCAATGGTTTGCCGGTGTCTTTAAGGCCTTAAGCTTTTTACGTGCGGTTGCAAGCCCGGTTTATGCGCCGCGATGGTCCTGGCGGGCGCTATTTAACCACCCGTAATTGCGGTCTTGACGGCGGCGGGTTCTCGGGTTCCGGAGGGCTGGGGGTATCGTCGTCGCTCTCTTCGGGGTCGAATACCATGCCACGGCCATTTTCCTTGGCGTAAATGGCCAAAATGGCTTCCGTGGGCGCATTGATGCGCATGGGTTTGCCGGAAAAGCGGGCGTTAAATTGTATTTCGTCGTTACCCAACACCAAGCCCTGGATGGCTTCCGGACGGATGTTCAGTACAATCCGGCCATTTTCAATAAAATTGGTAGGTAGATTAACACCTGGAAACTCAGCGTTGACCAGTAAGTGCGGAGTCAGGTTGTTGTCGGTGATCCATTCGTAGATCGAGCGGATCAAATACGGTTTTAATGGCGTCATTTGATTAATGGCATCAAGTCTTTTTCTTCCCGGGTCAAGCTATCCTGAAAGGCTTTGCGGGAGAACAGGCGGTTGGCATAAGCGGTGATACCTTTGCCGAGGCTGGCGATGTCAATGCCGATGCTGGGTAGCCGCCACAGGAAAGGCGCCATGGCACAATCGATCAAGGAATATTCTTCGCTCATGAAATAGGGGTTGGCCTCGAATACCGGTGCGGCGGCCATCAGGCTTTCTCTGAGCATTTTTTTGGCTTTGGTGGCTTTTTTGTCGCCGTGAATTTGCACTTCCTCCAGTAAGGGATACCAGTCCTGGTCGATGCGCTTGATCAGCATGCGGGCGTTGGCACGCGAGACGGGGTCCATTTGGTGCAAGGCAGGGTGCGGAAAGCGCTCATCCAGATATTCCAT
Organism: Methylomonas sp.; assembly: GCF_023228165.1. Classification (GTDB taxonomy): domain Bacteria; phylum Pseudomonadota; class Gammaproteobacteria; order Methylococcales; family Methylomonadaceae; genus Methylomonas. Next base: position 91,324 of record NZ_JALOBS010000015.1, read on the forward strand.
GATGATGCGGGCGTCGTATAACACCAGGTCTCTCTCCACAAAGGTGGGCGAGTTGCCGTTTGGGTTCATTTCAAGTAAATCTTCGGGCGGTTCGTTCGGATCGAAAAATTCGATATCAGCTGGGACGCCTTTTTCATGTACGACGAGGCGGGCACAGTGACTCATAATGCAGTTCGCGGTTGAGAACAGAATCATTGCGGATTTTCGGCTGGTAATGTTTGCCACGAAGAGTAACCTCTTTAATAAACAGGGTTCAAAACGGGGCGAATTGTACCATGGTTGATCATCGATTTGGGGAGGCGGCAAGTGCCGCGCGCAGACAGATGAAGCGGGGCGACTTGAAGCCGCCCCGTCGGAGAAAGATTAGTGGACGTCCTTCCAATATTCTTTTTTCAGCAAGTAAGCCAGTACGATAAACATCAGGATAAAGAACAGCACGTATTTGCCCATTTGCTGTCTTTCCAGTTGTACCGGTTCGCCGACGTAGACCAGGAAATTAACCAAGTCGTTGACCATGTGGTCGAACTCTTGGGGTGATAACTGGCCGGGTTCCGCCAGTTTCAGTTCGGTGATGATCTCCTGGCCGTCAACGGTTTTGATCACGGCTTCCTGGGTGCCTTGTTGTTGCCAAAATACGTTAGGCATGGCCACGTCTTTGAACACGGCATTGTTAACGCCGGTGGGTTTGCCGGGTTCGCTATAAAAACCTTTCAGGTAGCTATATAGCCAGTCCGCGCCGCGGATTCGGGCGATCAGTGAGAGGTCGGGCGGGGTGGTGCCGAACCATTTTTCCGCGTCATGGCCATTCATGGCCGAATGCATCTGGTCATAAATACCCGCACCCAAAGGGGCGACATTTTTCAGGATTTCGTCTTCATCCAGTTCCAGGTCCATCGCTATGCGTTTGTAGCGAATGTGTTTGGCGGAATGGCAACCCAGACAATACGTCACATAATGATGAGCGCCGCGTTCCAGCGAAGCGCTGTCCGATAAGTCGATGTCAGCTGATTCCAGTTTGACGCCGCTGCTGGCCGATACAGTTAAAGGCAGCAAAAATAAAAGAGTGTAGAGTATCTTTTTCATGGCTTAGTCCAGGCTCTTTTTCAGGTTTTTTGCAAAACGAATCAATACGGTTTTGATGCCCGCAAAATTCGGCCTTCTTTTGGTTACGCTAGCATTGGACTTGTCAGTGGTTTGCTCGACTGCTACCACCTCATCGATGACGGCCAAAAAAGCCGGTATGCGATCTTCCAAGGTAGGGTGCTCGGTTAAACGTTCCGGTACCGGCTTGGTTTTTTCCCAACGGGTATAAAGAGGCATCAACAGGAAAAAGCCGAAATAAACCGCGGTTAATACGCGTGCGACAGTAGTGGCGCCGGGGGTGGCGGCCTGAGTGCCGAGGTAGCCCAGGCCGATGAAGGCGATCACGAACAGCAAAACGGCTTTTTTGAAAATGCCGCCGCGATAGCGGACGGATTTTACCGGGCTGCGATCCAGCCAAGGCAGCATGAACAACACTACGATGGCACCGCCCATGGCGATGACGCCGGCAAACTTATCCGGTACCGCGCGCAAGATGGCGTAAAACGGGGTGAAATACCAGACCGGGGCGATATGCTCCGGCGTTTTCAATGGATCGGCCGGGATAAAGTTGGCGTGTTCCAGGAAATAACCGCCCAACTCAGGCATATAAAAGATCACCACGGCAAAGAAGAACATGAATACGCCGACCCCCACCAAGTCCTTGACTGTGTAATAAGGATGGAAGGGGATGCCGTCTATCGGATGGCCTTTCCAGTTGAGATTTTTTTTGATTTCGATGCCGTCCGGGTTATTGGAGCCGACTTCATGCAAGGCCACGATGTGTAGAAACACCAGGATCAACAGGACCAAAGGCACCGCGATGACGTGGAAGGCGAAGAAGCGGTTTAATGTGGCGTCGGAAACCACGTAGTCGCCGCGTATCCACAACGACAACTCATCGCCGACCACCGGAATGGCGCTGAATAACGAAATGATCACCTGCGCGCCCCAGTAGGACATTTGACCCCATGGCAGCAAATAGCCCATGAAGGCTTCCGCCATTAGGCAGACGAAAATCAGCATGCCGAAAATCCAGATCAGTTCGCGCGGTTGTTTGAACGAACCGTACACCAGGCCGCGGAACATGTGTAGATAGACCACGATGAAAAAGGCCGAAGCACCGGTGGAATGCATGTAACGCACCAGCCAACCCCAGTGGACGTCGCGCATGATGTATTCGACCGAATCGAAGGCCAGCTTGGCATCGGGTTTGTAGTTCATGGTCAGCAAAATGCCGGTGATGAACTGGTTAACCAATACTAACAAGGCTAACGAGCCGAAAAAGTACCAGATGTTGAAGTTTTTAGGCGCGTAGTAATGCGCCATGTGCTCGTTCCATAAATCGGAGATTGGAAAGCGTTCCAGCAGCCAGGAGCTGCATTGATTGATTCTGTCTTTCATGCTGTGGTTACCTCTGTGTCTTCGCCAACGATGATTAAGGTGTCCTTAACATAACGGTAGGGAGGAATCTCGAGATTGGTCGGTGCGGGAACACCTCGGTAAACACGACCGGCCAAGTCAAACCAGGAGCCGTGGCAGGGGCAGAAGAAACCGCCTTTCCAGTCCGGGCCCAAGTCGCTGGGGGCAATTTCCGGGCGGAAGGTGGGAGAACAACCTAAATGGGTGCAAAGTCCGACAGCAACGAAAATTTCCGGTTTGATGGAACGTAAAGCGTTTTTGCTGTATTCGGGCTGGACGGATTCATTCGACATGGGGTCGGCCAGCTTGCTGTCCAAAGTGGCCAAAGTGGACAGCACTTCGGGTGTCCGATTGAGTATCCATACCGGTTTGCCACGCCAGGCGACCCGAATCATTTGGCCGGGCTCCATCTTGCTGAGATCGACTTCAACAGGTGCGCCGGCGGCCATGGCTTTGGCGCTGGGCTGCATTTGAGAAAGAAAAGGGACAGCCAGGTAACCAGCCCCGACGGCTCCAACCACCGACAAGGCCGAGGTTAGGAACTGGCGCTTGGATGTATCGACGCCTTCAAGGTTCATATGTAACACTCCTGATGAGAGATGATGCGTGTGATACACATCAATTATTATAATTTTTACCGCAAATATACCTTACTGTTCCGGGTTTATGAAAGTGTTATTGCGGGCGAGGCGAGGCCATTCAACCTGTGCAGCACTATTACGGATTTTTCAAAGCATTCCGCAATGCGGTCAGAAAGGTCTGGTTCTCTTCCTGTTTGCCTATCGTAACCCGCAAACAGTTATGCAACACTCCACCCTGAGGAGAGAGGTTTTTAATCAAAACGCCTTGTTTTTTCAGCGAAATAAACACATCGTCAGCCGGGTGATTAAGGGTTCTGATCAGAATGAAATTCGCCGCGCTGGGGTAGCATTTGATGTCTTCCATACCTTGCAATGCAGCCAAAACCTCGCCGCGCTGCTGGCAAATGTCGCTGGTTTGCTCCACCAGAAAGTTTTGATGGGTCAAGGCAAACTGTGCGGTGATTTGGGTCAAACAGTTGATATTGTAAGGCAGGCGGACTTTATGCAACTGTGCCAGGACGGTATTATCCCCAGCCAGAAATCCCAGCCTTAAACCCGCCAGCCCCAGCTTGGATACGGTACGCATCACCAGTAAATTTTGATAATTCGGTAATTCGCCGATAAAACTGGCATCGGCAAACGGCGCGTAGGCTTCATCCACGATCACCAAGCCGGGGGCAATAGCCAATATTTCCTTAATAGCCCCCGCGTCAAACAGATTGCCGGTGGGGTTGTTTGGGTAAGCCAGGAAGATCAGGCTGGGTTGAGACGACTCAATAGCCGCCAGCATGGCCGGCAAATCCAGATCAAAATCGTCGGTCAGCAAGGGTACGCCTTGATAACGCAAACCCAAGCTAAGGGCGATTTGTTTGTACATCACAAAGCCGGGTTCCGGCGCCATGATCGTGGCATTGCCGGGTAACGCCATCTGTAGAATCTGGATGATTTCATCCGAACCGTTGCCCAACAGCAGGCCGGATTCGGCGGGGATATGATTGCTGGCGCGTAATGCCGCGACTAAGGTTTTAGCCTCGGGATCCGGATAACGGTTCATGGGGCAATCTTTTAATTGTTCCAGCCAGGCCTGTTGAATGTCAGTCGGCCAGCCGTAGGGATTTTCCATGGCGTCGAGTTTAATGAAATGATGGGCGTCAGCCACATGATAAGCCGACATCGCCAGAATTTCAGGACGGAATAAAGCAGTGAGGGTTAGGTTTGGCATAGTTGGCAAAATCGGCGGAATTGGAAACACGCGGCGTTGTACTTTGCCCTATGAAGCCGAGGCAGTCGCGCGACAAAAATGCGGCGGATTTTAACAAAGCGGAGGACGAACGCATAACCTTGTAAATCAGCCATCTTGCGTCCACGTTGACGCGAATCACTCGCGGCGATGCGAGCGTCGGTGCAGCGATTCTAACACCACTGTATAAAGCTGGCAAAGGCCACGCTTTATACGGTTGCGATAGGTCGGCAACATTAATCTTGTCCATGGGCCTTGAAATAACGATCGGTCTCTTGCTTGACGACTTTCGACAGTATCAACAGCGCAATCAAGTTGGGCAGTGCCATCATGCCGTTCATCAGGTCGGAGAAATTCCAGACGAATTCTAGTTCCATCATCGCGCCGACGATCACCGTGGCGATAAAGGCGATACGGTAGATGCGGATAGCGCGCGGCCCGAACAAATACTCGATGGCCTTTTCGCCGTAGTAATTCCAGCCTATCAAGGTGGAGAAGGCAAACACAGAGGTGGCGATGGCCACCAGTATTTGTCCACTGGTGCCTAAGGTTTCGGCGAAGCTGGCGCTGGTCAATTGGCCGGCGGTGACACCGAGAGTCCAGGAATCGGCGGTCAGAATCACCAACGCGGTCATGGTGCAGACCAGCAACGTGTCGATAAAAGTCTGGGTCATGCTGACCAGCGCCTGCTTGACCGGGTCATTGGTGCGTGCGGCCGCGGCGGCGATCGGTGCGGAACCCAGGCCCGATTCGTTGGAAAACACCCCGCGGGCAATGCCGAAGCGCATCGCCGCTGCCACGCCGGCGCCGGCAAAACCGCCGCTGGCCGAAGCGGGCGAGAAGGCATGACCGAAGATCAGTCCGAATGCAGCGGGGATTTCGGCGGCGTTCAGCGCCAGCACCGTCAGTCCAGTACCGACATAGCCCAATATCATGAACGGCACCAGCACCGAGGTAAATTTGCCGATCGAGCGGATGCCGCCCAGGATCACCAGCGCCGTCAGCGTCATTAACACCAGACCGGTCACCCACGGTGCGACGGTGAAGGTCGCTTCGAAAATCTTGGCGGTGGCATTGGCTTGGGTCATATTGCCGATACCGAAGGTCGCCAGCGCGGTGAACAGCGCAAACAACCAGCCGAGTTTGGGCAGGTGCGCACCCTTGGCCAAATAATACATGGGCCCGCCGCGCATACCGTACTCGCCTTTTTCCCGGTATTTGACTGCCAGTACTGCTTCGGAATATTTGGTTGCCATGCCGACCAGACCGGTCATCCACATCCAGAACACCGCCCCCGGCCCGCCAAGTGTGATTGCCGTCGCCACGCCGACGATGTTGCCGATGCCGACCGTCGCCGCCAAAGCGGTCATCAGCGCGGCAAAATGGCTGATGTCGCCGGCGTGGCCGTAGTCTTTATGAAAAATCATCCTAAACGCCAACGGCAGCGCCCTAAACTGCAAGCCGCGCAGCAGCACGGTCAAATACAAGCCGGTGCCGACCAACAACGCCAGCATCGGCGGCCCCCAGACCCAGCCGGACAAGGTGGCGATTAGCGATTCAAGGGCTGGCATGGGGTGGGCTCCGGGGTGATTTACAAGGTGTTATGCGTAAGTTTAAGCGATAGGTTGGATATTAGGTCAATTCATATAAGAGGAGGACATTTTTGATGCCAGTTCGTAGGCAGGAATAAATGAAAGGGTTTCCGGCAAACTTTAAATGCCCAGAAACGCCTATTGGCAAACGGCATTTACTCGTTCCCACGCGCCGCGTGGGAATGCAGACCATCCGCGCTAGCGGTCAGCTAAAACCAATCCCGATAAACCGGTAGCAACCCTTCCATCTCCGCATAATTCCGCGCACTCGAATAGCGCCAATGCTCCGGCAAATCGACATAACCGCGTTTGACCGGATTGAGGTGGATGTAATCCAATTTCTGTCGGAAGACTTCAGGGTTCTGGATTAACTGCGGATGACTACCTTCTTCCCAACACTGATAATCCCTGTCGGTTTTATGCGCCTTACGGAACCAACTCAATTGCTGCAATAAGCGTTCGGCGTTAATGGCTTGTAAATAATCAATTAGCTGGCGTGCCGTATAAGACTTGAAATGCGCCAATTGGCTGGGTAAATCGTCAGCTTGTACCAACAAGTGTATGTGGTTTTCCAGAATGACATAGCCGTAGATTCGCCACTCATGCTGCTGTTGGCGGTAGCGTAAAGCATCCAATACGATTTGCACGGTAGCTGGACGAGTGAACAAAGGTATCCAGTTGAGTACGGTGCAGGTTAAGAAATGCGGATATTGGGATTGGAGAATGCGGTAACGACTGCGGCCCATTCGCTTGACCTCGTTTGATATTGTGGTCGTATGTTACCGCTAGCGCGGATAGTCTGCATTCCCACGCGGCGCGTGGGAACGAGTACAATATGCGGTAGTTTGAGCGAGTGCCGGGGTTGTTGATGGAGAATTGGTTGGGGTAGTGTTTTGGTTTCAGACGCCCTTTTGAATTTGTGTCGCTGTGCGACGGGTTGATTTGAAGTCGGGTCTCGGCCCGACAGCCGCGATACTTTCTTCTGGCAGCGCACAAATTTGCCGGGAGCGAATTTGAACAGCCAACGGCTGGCCCGTTAGGGCGAAAACCAAGGATGGTTTTCGTAGCGAAAGTATCACGGTCGTCGGTCCGCGAACCGACTTCTAATTAACCGTCGCGACAGCGATACAAATTTAAAACTCCCCTCACCCTAACCCTCTCCCGGCGGGAGAGGGAATAGTTCTTAAATCCGATATTCTGCCGACCGCGCATGCGCAGTCAAACTCTCCCCCTTGCGCCAACACAGAAGCAATTTTAGAGACACAACAACTCAATCCAACGCCGCCAACGCCGCCTCAGGCGCTTTGTCCAATATTTTAAGTAAGGCTTTGGCTGCACCGGTGGGCGAGCGTTTGCCTTGTTCCCAATTGCGAATGGTTTCCAGCGATACATCGATGCGTCTTGAAAATTCCGCTTGGCTTAAGCCCAAGCGTTTACGCACTCTGCGGGTAAACCGGGCGGAGTCCAGCATGGCGTTAGTCTCATCTAGGACAATCTGCCGGGCAATCTCGGCTTCCGTTGTCGCATCCACACGGGCAGTATCGATGCGTCCAGCTTCCGAATCGGATTCAATGGTCAAGCGTACTGTTTTCATAGCGGTTTATCTCCCGTTGATTGGCTTTGCGGGCTGAGATGATACGCATGGCGTCTTGGCGGGGTGTGTAAACCACGACGAACAGGCGTTGTTGAATCATGCCCGTCAATTGATAGTGGTCTTCGCCGTAACAGCGCCGATTATTAGCCTGCACCAGTCGGTTTGGATCGAAAAACGCCCTTGCGGCGTAGGCAAAATCGAATCCGCGTTGACGGAAACAGGTTTCGCTTTTGCTGTCGTCCCATTAGAAATGCATGGGTCAAGTGTAGTTCAATGGCCTAGTCTGAGCAAGTTTGTTGTGCGTTGTGTGGGAGCGGATGCGAGGTACTCCCGTTATGCCGCGCCGAGCACCGGAGGGTTTGGGCGGACAAATCGGCAGGATTGCCGATTTGCATGCGTAGCACCCGAAGGGTGAGGTACAAGGATGTACCGAGTGATTTGCCCATCGGGGCGATGCAGGGATGCATCGCGTTTTTCGTAGGGGCTGGGATGCCCCTTCGGAAAACCCCGGTCAAAGCCTTCGGAGCGCAGGATAAAAGCGGCATCCGGGTGTCTTTTCTTTCGACTGCATGGATGCAGGAGGTAGAGCAACGTATGGAGCAGTTGCCGAGGCGACGCAAAAGAAAGTATCGCGGTCGCCGGTGTGGGAACCGGCATTAAATTAAACCGTCGCGATAGCGACACAATACTAAAAGCTTGGTTACCGCTGGCAGGGTTAGACTGCATTCCCACGCGGCGCGTGGGAACGAGAAAAAATCCCCTCACCCTAGCCCTCTCCCTCAGGGAGAGGGAATAACTAAATCCGATATTCCGCCGACCGCGCATGAGCGGTTAAACTCTCGCCTCGCGCTAACACCGAAGCAATCTTGCCAAGCTCAGAAGCGCCGGCAGCTGAGCAATTGATCAAACTGCTGCGTTTTTGAAAATCGTACACGCCCAGCGGTGAGGAATAACGCGCAGTGCTGGAAGTTGGCAACACGTGATTGGGGCCGGCGCAATAATCGCCTAAGGCTTCCGCAGTGTAACGGCCCATGAAAATAGCGCCGGCATTGCGGATTTGCGCGGCCAGGGCTTCCGGGTCGGCAACCGATAATTCCAAATGCTCCGGCGCGATGCGGTTGGCGACTTCGGCGGCTTCCGACAGGTTAGCGACTTTGATAAACGCGCCGCGCCCGGTCATAGAGGCACGAATGATGTCGGCGCGTTCCATTTCCGGCAGCAGTTTGTTGATGCTGGCTGCCACCTGATCCAGAAACTCGGCGCTGTCGCTGATCAAAATCGACTGGGCGTTTTCGTCGTGCTCAGCTTGCGAGAACAGGTCCATCGCGATCCAGTCCGGATGGGTCTGGCCGTCGCAGATAATCAAGATTTCCGACGGGCCGGCGATCATATCGATACCGACCTGGCCGAACACCAGTTTTTTGGCGGTGGCGACGTAAATGTTGCCGGGGCCGACGATTTTATCCACGGCCGGTATGGTTTCGGTGCCATAAGCCAGCGCCGCCACGGCTTGAGCGCCGCCGACGGTAAAGATCCTGTCTACGCCGGCAATATACGCAGCAGCCAGTACCATGGCGTTGGTTTCGCTGTCTGGGGTAGGTACCACCATGATCAATTCGCCGACCCCAGCTACTTTGGCTGGTATGGCGTTCATCAATACCGAGGATGGATAAGCGGCTTTACCACCTGGAACATACAGGCCGGCTTTATCCAGTGGAGTGACTTTTTGCCCCAACACCGTGCCGTCGGCTTCGGTGAATTGCCAGGATTGCATTTTCTGATGTTCGGCATAGCTGCGAACGCGGTCTGCGGCAACTTGCAAGGCTTGCGCTTGTGCCTCGGGCAGGCTGTCCCAGGCTTGCTTTAGTGCGGCTGGGCTCAATTCCAGTTCGGCGGCCGTTTTGAATGCGGTGCGGTCAAAGCGGTTGGTGTAATCGACCAAGGCTTGGTCGCCGGATTTACGCACATTGGAGATAATCTCCAAAACCCTTTGGTGAATGTCCAAATCGTCGCTGGCGTCCCAAGCTAGTCTTTGCTGCAGGTCGCGCTCAAAATCAGGGCTGCTGTTGTCAAGACGGAGCATGTTGATCGCAGTCATAGTGTTTACCGTTGCGCCAAAGTGTTTTCAAACTGGTCGATTAAAGCCTGAATGGCTTGGTGCTTCATTTTCATGGCCGCCTTGTTGACCACCAGCCGAGAGGTGATGTTGGCAATCAGCTCGCGTGGCTCCAAGCCGTTGGCTTTCAGGGTATTGCCGGTGTCTACCAGGTCGACGATGCAGTCCGCCAAGCCCACCAGAGGCGCGAGCTCCATCGAACCGTACAGCTTGATGATCTCGGCTTGAATCCCCAGGTCGGCGTAATAGCGCTGCGCGGTTTTGACGTATTTGGTGGCTACCCGCAAACGGCCTTTTACTTCCGGCGCATTCACCGGGCCGGCGGTCATCAGCCGGCAGCCGGCAATGCCCAAGTCCAGCGGCTCGTAAAGGCTTTCGGCGCCGTGTTCCAGCAGCACGTCCTTGCCGGCGATACCCATGTCGGCTGCGCCGTATTCGACGAAGGTGGGTACGTCGGTGGCGCGGATGATCACTAGTTGTACATCCGGGCGGGTGGTTTGTAAGATGAGTTTGCGGCTTTTGTCCGGGTCGTCGATCGGGGTGATACCGGCTTGCTGCAAAAACGGCAGGGCTTCTTCGTAGATACGGCCCTTGGATACGGCTATGGTCAACATGATTTAAGTCGGTTGTTAATTAGGTACGCGGCGGATGGTGGCGCCAAGTTGAGTCAATTTTTCTTCGATATGGTCGTAACCGCGGTCGATATGGTAAATCCGGTCGACCAGGGTGTCGCCATCGGCTACCAAGGCGGCCAAAACCAAGCTGGCCGAAGCGCGCAGATCGGTCGCCATCACAGGTGCGCCGGTGAGGCGCTCAATGCCGGTGATAATGGCGGTATTGGATTCCAGTTTGATTTGCGCGCCCATGCGCTGCATTTCCTGTACGTGCATGAAGCGGTTTTCGAACACGGTTTCGGTAATCAGGCCGACGCCTTCGGCAACGGCATTCAGGGCGGTAAATTGCGCCTGCATGTCGGTGGGAAATGCAGGGTAAGGCGCGGTGCGCACGGTGACCGCCTTGGGGCGTTTGCCGTGCATGTTTAATTCTATCCAATTGTTGCCGGTGGTGATTTCGGCGCCGGCTTCCTTGAGTTTGTCCAGTACCGCGTCCAGCGTGGTGGGGTCGGTGTTTTTCAATTTGACCCGGCCGCGACTGATGGCGCCGGCGACCAAATAGGTGCCGGTTTCGATACGGTCCGGCAGAATGTTGTAGTGCAGTCCCTGAACACCGAGTTTTTCCACGCCTTCCACGGTCAGAATGTCGGTGCCGATGCCGGTTATTTTGGCGCCCATTTTGTTTAAAAAGTGGGCCAGATCGGTCACTTCCGGTTCCTTGGCGGCGTTTTCGATGATGGTGATGCCTTCCGCCAGAGTGGCGGCCATCAGGATGTTTTCGGTGCCGGTCACGGTGATTTTATCCAGTACCAGACGGCAACCTTTCAGACGCTTGCATTTGGCATGGATATATCCGGCTTCCACCTGAATATCGGCGCCCAATTTAATCAGCGCATCGATATGAATATCCACCGGGCGGGTGCCGATTGCGCAACCGCCCGGTAAGGAAACATGCGCTTCGCCGAAGCGGGCCAGCAGCGGGCCCAGTACCAGGATCGAGGCGCGCATGGTTTTAACCAATTCGTAAGGCGCTTCGTATTTGTCGATGGTGCTGGAGTCGACTTCGATGTTCATTTTTTCGTCGACCATCAGGCCGACGCCCATTTGGCCGAGCAACTCCAGAGTGGTGGTGATGTCGTGCAAATGCGGGATATTGCCGACGCTGACCGGCGGTTCGGACAAAATAGTGGCGGCCAGAATGGGCAGCGCAGCGTTTTTGGCGCCGGAAATGCGCAGTTCGCCGTCGAGCGGTTCGCCGCCGGAAATCAGTAATTTATCCATTGATGTTGGTTACATTGTTGGGGGCGGTTCTGGATGAACTGCCGGAATAATATTCGGTTTCGTCAAAGCCGCTCAATTTGGCCAGGGCCATGAGTTGCGCGGGAATATTTTTAACACGTAGTTGGGCGCGGATCATGCGGCTTTGCTTTATCCATTCGATCATCAAGGCCAGGCCGGCGCTGTCGGTTTTGCCGACTTTGGACAAGTCGATATAAATCGTCTCTATGCCTTTTAAAAACCTAAAGGATTGCAGGGTCTCCTTGTCTATGCTGGCGAAGGTTAAATTGCCTTCAACCGTAAAATAACCGGGCGATTGCTCGCTCAAACTCAGCTTAGCCATTATTTGCCTTCTGCTTTGTTCATCATGAATTTGCCGATCATTTCTTCCAGGACGATGGCCGAACTGGTGATATCGATTTTACTTTTATTTTTCAAATAATCGTCGGATGCACCGGGGTCGAGGCTGATGTACTGCTCGCCCAACAGGCCGGCGGTATAGATGCTGGCGCTGGAGTCGTCCGGCAGATTGTCGTATCGCGCGTCGATTTGCATTTCCACGATAGCTTCGTGAGATTCCTTATCCAGCGTGATGGAGGACACCCGTCCCACCTTGACGCCGGCGACCGATACCGGCGATTTGACTTTCAGTCCGCCGGAGTTCTGGAAGCGGGCGCTGACGGTAAAGCTGTCGCTGTTGCTGTAGGAGCCGAGATTGCTGATTTGCAAGGCCATATAAAACAGGGCAGCGATGCCGATGGCGACAAAAAGTCCGACCAGAGTGTCCTGCGTTTTTGAGTGCTGCATGTTAAATGTCTCCAAACATGAGAGCGGTTAAAATGAAATCGAGTCCTAGAATCGAAAAAGCGGAATTGACCACGGTGCGGGTGGTGGCGCGGCTGACGCCTTCCGAGGTGGGTATGGTGTCGTAGCCTTCGAACAGGGCGATCCAGGACACCACGAATCCGAACACCACGCTTTTGATGACGCCGTTGATGATGTCTTCGTTAAAGTCTATGCCGTTTTGCATTTGCGCCCAGAAGGCACCGTCATCAACCCCGAGCATGCCCACACCGACCATGTGCCCCCCCATGACGCCAACCGAACTGAAAATAGCCGCCAGCAAGGGCATGGAGATCAGACCGGCCAGAAAGCGCGGGGTAATGATGCGGTTGATGGGGTCGACCGCCATCATTTCCATACCGGACAATTGTTCGGTGGCTTTCATCAAACCGATTTCCGCGGTCAAGGCCGAACCGGCCCGGCCGGCAAACAGCAGTGCCGAAACCACGGGGCCCAGTTCCCGCACCAGCGAAGCCGCCACCATCAGGCCCAAGGATTCTTCGGCGCCAAAATCGGACAAAATGTAATAGCCCTGCAAGCCGAGCACCATGCCGACGAACAGGCCGGAGATGGCAATGATCAAAAACGACAATACGCCGATCGAATACATTTGCTTTATCAGCAGGCTGGGGCGCGGCAATATTTCGCGTACGCCTGTTAGGGTATGCATCAGGAAAAATGTGGCGCGACCCAATTTGGCGAAGCTGCCACGGGTGGTTTTGCCCAGCTGTTCTAATAATTCAAGCATAGCGAGTCCGGGTTATTTAGCGGTCAGCAAGTCGTCGAGGTAGTCATTGGCCGGGTAATGAAAATGTACCGGGCCATCGGCATCGCCGTTCATAAATTGTTTCACCCAGGCCGATTTCGAATCCGCCAGTTGTTGGGGTGAGCCTTGTCCGACGATTTTGCCTTCCGATAAGACGTAAATGTAGTCGGCAATGGCGGCCGTTTCGCGGACATCGTGAGAGACGATGATGCTGGTCAGGCCCAGGGTGTTATTCAGCGATTTTATCAGATGCACCAGCGCGCCCATGGAAATCGGATCTTGTCCTGTAAACGGTTCGTCGTACATGATCATCAAGGGGTCCAAGGCAATCGCGCGCGCCAGCGCCACTCGTCTGGCCATGCCGCCGGATAATTCATTGGCCATTAAATTGCGGGCACCGCGCAAACCGACCGCTTGTAATTTCATCAGTACTACCGTGCGGATCATGGCTTCCGGTAAATGGGTGTGTTCCCGCAACGGAAACGCCACATTATCGTACACATTCATGTCCGTCAGTAGTGCGCCGCTTTGAAACAGCATGCCCATGCGCTTGCGCAAGTTATATAAATCCTTGGTTTTCAATCGGTGAACATTTTGGCCGTCCACGTGAATTTGACCGGCATCCGGATAGAGTTGTCCGCCGATCAGCTTCAGCAAAGTGGTTTTGCCGGTGCCGCTGGGCCCCATGATGGCGGTGACTTTACCTCGCTGGATATTCAGGTTGATATCGTCGAAAATTATTCTCGTCCCGCGGGAAAAGCTGAGATTTTTGACGGTAACGATATGATTTGTTGAGCTTGCGCTATTGGGCATTTGCCGAGATTTCAAGATTTTTGGGATTGAAGTGGGCTATTTTGTATGAGGCATTAAGAATAAGTCAATGACTCAGGATGAAAAGGTCTGCAATAACATGCAATAATGGTTCCTTTTTTAACGTTTTTAATGAGAGCATGAAATTGGTGTGCGATGAGGATATTCAGGCCTTGGCGATAGCGGTTATTCAAACCGAGATGAAGGCCGTTGCCAAACTGGCTGAGCGCATCGACGAACGGTTTATTCGTGCCTGTCATTTACTGTTGAGCTGTAAGGGGCGAGTCGTGGTAACCGGAATGGGTAAATCCGGACATATCGCCGGAAAAATCGCCGCTACTTTGGCCAGCACCGGAACCCCGGCTTTTTTTGTGCATCCGGGCGAGGCCAGCCATGGCGATTTGGGTATGATCACCCGTCAGGATGTGGTATTGGCGTTGTCGAATTCCGGCGAAACCGAGGAAATTCTGACGATTTTGCCTATCATTAAGCGGCTGGGCGTACCGTTGATTGCCATGACCGGTAATGCCGAGTCGGCTTTGGCCAGGCTGGCAAGCGTGCATATCGATGTGGGGGTCGAGCAGGAAGCTTGTCCATTGGGTTTGGCGCCAACCTCCAGTACCACGGCCGCGCTGGTGATGGGCGATGCATTGGCTGTTTCCTTGCTGCAAAGCAAGGGCTTTACCCGGGACGATTTCGCCTTGTCTCATCCTGGCGGCAGTTTGGGCAGGCGGCTGTTATTGCAAGTCAGCGACATTATGCACCGCGATGCCGAAGTGCCCATGGTGAACGATTCCGTTTTAGTCAGTAAGGCCTTGCTGGAAATGACCGAGAAGAAGCTGGGTATGACCGCTGTGATCGATGAAACCCGGCGGGTGATGGGTATATTTACGGACGGCGATTTGCGGCGCATGCTGGAAAAAAATCTGGATGTACGCGTAACCCGGGTTGCCAATGTGATGACCCACCCCTGTACCGTGATTGCGAGCGACATGTTGGCCGCGGAAGCCATGCAGATTATGGAAACAAAAAAGATCAACGCCCTGCTGGTAGTTGACGAAAACCGGCGGTTGCAGGGTGCTTTGAATATGCATGATCTGCTGCGCGCCGGCATTATTTGAGTAAGCACATGCTGAACTTATCGCAAATACAACTGGAAAAAATCAAACGGCTAAAGTTGTTGATACTGGATGTCGACGGGGTTTTGACCGACGGACGTTTGTTTTTTGATGACAATGGTAAAGAATATAAATGCTTTCATGCCCGCGATGGCCACGGCATTAAGTTATTGCGGCAATCCGGCGTCGAGGTAGCGGTCATTTCCGGACGCAAATCGAATTCCGTGGCGTTACGCATGCGGACCCTCGGGGTCGATTTAGTGTATCAGGGTCATGAAAACAAACGGGCGGCCTTTGCCGAGATTCTGCAAAACCTGAACCTGCGTCCCGAGCAAGCGGCTCATGTCGGCGACGATGTGCTGGACTTGCCGATTATGCTCCAAGCCGGTTTCGCTGTAGCCGTTGCCGATGCAAACTTTGCCGTCAAGCAACGTGCAGACTGGTGCACGCTCACAGCGGGCGGATTGGGCGCGGTGCGCGAAGTATGCGACTTGATCATGCAGGTGCAGGGTACTTTTGATCGGATGTTGCAGAGCTATTTATGAACCTTTGGGATAAATACCAGCTGTTTATTTATGTAGCGGCGGCTGCTCTGCTGACTTGGTGGTTGCAGCAATTGTACGAACAGCGCGCCATCGAAATTAAAGTTGCGGAACATAGCCCCGATTTTTTTAGTTCGGGGTATTACAAAAAAGCAATGGGTTTGGACGGCTTGCCCAAAAGCGAATTGACGGCGGCAATCATGCGCCATTACAAAGCGGATGGTTCCACCCATCTGGAGCAGCCGGTGATGGTTTTGCATCATCCTAATGCCGCGCCGTGGGTGATCCAATCCGATAGCGGTATCATGGCGGCGGATGGGGATCACCTGCAGCTTAACGGCAAGGCCGTGATTAGTCGCGAGGCTTCTCAAGGCTCCTCGGCCTTGACAATCAATACTTCGGATTTGCGGGTTGAACTGTCAACCCACTTTGCGGAAACAACGGCTTGGGCGGATATCATTAGCCCACCCAATCAAACATCGGGCACCGGCATGGAAGTAACCTTTGTGAGTCCAATTCACTTGAAATTATTGTCCAAGGTTAAAGGGCGTTATGAAATTAAGTAAGTTTATCGGCTTGGGGCTATTACTGTCCGTGTGTCCGGCGTTCGGCTTGGAGACAGACTCAGAGCAGCCGGTGTATATCGATTCGGATAGCGCGATTTACGATGAAAAATCGCAGGTTAGTACCTATATAGGCAATGTGGTAGCCAAGCAGGGCAGTATTAGAATTGACGCCGATAAACTGGTGGTTTATCTGAAGGATGGCGATATTACCAAGCTGGTAGCAACCGGCAAGCCCTCGAAATTCGAACAGTTGCCGGCCGTGGGAAAAGAGAAAATGTATGGGGAAGGTTTGACCAACGAATTTTATCCGGACAAGAATTTGCTGATTTTTATGCAAAATGCGTCGGTTTGGCAGGGGGATGCCAAACAATCCAGCGACCATATCGAGTATGATACTAAAAACTCCTTGTTGAAGGCTGGCGAACCCCGTTCAGACGGTAAGCGCGTCCACTCCGTGATCAAACCCAAAGCAAAACCGGCTCAGTAATATGGCGCGATTAAGGGCGGAACAATTATTCAAGAGTTATAACCGACGCAACGTTGTCAACGGCGTGAGTTTGCTGGTCAATACCAGCGAGGTAGTCGGTCTGCTGGGGCCTAACGGCGCGGGTAAAACCACCAGTTTTTATATGCTGGTAGGGTTGATCAAGGCCGATGCCGGCGAAATATATCTGGATGATCAAGCTATCACGCATCACCCCATGCATAGGCGGGCCAGACTGGGTATAGGTTATTTGGCCCAGGAAGCATCCGTGTTCCGTAAATTGAGCGTGGCGGATAACTTAAGGGCCGTATTGCAGATTCGCGACGACCTGACCGATGGCCAGATCGAATTGATGATCGATGAGCTGCTGGGTGAATTTGGGATTAGCCATTTACGAAATCAACAAGCCTTGGGGCTATCGGGTGGGGAACGTCGGCGGGTTGAAATCGCCAGGGCATTAGCTTCGGAGCCGCAATTTATTTTGCTGGATGAGCCGTTTGCCGGGGTCGACCCGATTTCGGTGCTGGAATTGCAAAAAATAATTGCCCAATTGAAGGATCGGGGCATCGGCATATTGATTACCGAGCATAAAGTTCGGGAAACGCTTGAAATATGCGACCGGGCCTACATCCTGAATGCGGGACAGGTGATTGCCGAGGGGGCCTCGCGGCAATTGGTTGAAAATGAGGAAGTCCGCCGCGTATATTTGGGCGACACATTTAGCTTATAGAGATCGAGTAGTTATGAAGCAATCTTTACAGCTCAGAATTGGTCAGAGCCTGACAATGACGCCGCAATTGCAACAGGCGATTAAATTGTTGCAGATGTCGACTTTGGACCTTCAGCAGGAAATTCAACAGGCGTTGGAATCCAATATGATGCTGGAAGTTGAAGAGGACGATTTACCTACCCTGGAATACAACGAAAAGAAAACTGAAAATAGCGATCAGGTCACCAGCGAAGGCTCGCAAACCGATATGCCGGATGAACTGCCTGTCGATGTCAGCTGGGATGATGTATATGAAAGCGCCTTGCCGGCGGGAGACGATTCGTCCGAAAGCGTCGAATTTGAAACCTTTCGCGGTAAAGCCCAAACGCTTCAGGATCATTTGATCTGGCAGTTGGAATTGACCCATGTGTCCGAGCGCGATTATGCCATTGCCGTTGGGATTGTCGACGCTATTAATGACGACGGGTATATCGCCACGGATTTGAATGACATATACCAAGGGCTGTTGGAGCAGTTGGACGATTTGGAAATGGATGAAGTGCAGGCGGTTTTGCACATGATCCAGAATTTCGATCCGGTCGGCGTGGGTGCGCTGGATTTGGCGGATTGCTTGCGCCTGCAAGTGTTGCAATTGCCAGCGGATACGCCTTTCAAGGCCGATACCTTGGATTTCGTGTCCCGGCATTTAGAATTGTTGGCTACTTGCGATCAGGCCCGCCTGATGAAACGGGTCGGCTTCAGCGAAGAACAATTGAAAGGTGTCTTGGCATTGATCAGGAGTCTGGACCCCAAGCCCGGCGCACGCCTTCAGGACATGGATGTGGAGTACGTGGTACCGGATGTGTTCGTACACAAGGTCAAGGATCAATGGCTGGTCACGCTCAATCCTGATATCGCCCCCAGACTTCGCATTAATCCGTTCTACTCGGGCATGATCAAGCGGGCCGATAACAGCCAGGACAACGTCAGCATGAAAAACCATATGCAAGAGGCGCGTTGGTTTATCAAAAGTCTGCACAGCCGCAACGATACGCTCCTAAGAGTGGCCAAAAGTATCGTGGAAAAGCAGGGCGAATTTTTCGAGCATGGCCCGATTGCCATGAAAGCCATGGTGCTTAGGGATATTGCCGAAGAACTGGAGTTGCACGAATCCACCATTTCCAGGGTTACCACGCAAAAATATATGCACACTCCGCAAGGGGTGATTGAATTTAAATACTTCTTCTCCAGTCATGTCAGTACTGAAGGAGGAGGCGAGTGCTCGGCCACGGCGATCAGAGCACTGATAAAAGAGTTGGTGGGTAATGAAAACCCGGCCAAACCATTAAGTGATAGTAAAATATCCGACTTATTGAATGAGAAAGGCATTAATGTCGCGCGTCGCACCATTGCAAAATACCGCGAAGCCATGTCGATTCCTTCCACCAGCCAGCGGAAAAGGCTAATTTAAATCTTACGGGAAGCACATTTTTTATAAACAGGAGTATTTCCATGCAAGTCAGTATCACAGGTCACCACGTAGAAGTTACCGAGGCATTAAGAGCCCATGTGGAAGACAAAATCAGTAAATTAAAACGTCATTTCGATAACGTGGTCGATGTTCACGTTATTTTGACAGTCGAAAAACTAGAACAAAAAGCCGAGGCTACTGTACAAATCAGCGGCGCAAAACTGTATGCCGACGATACCCAAGAAGATATGTATGTCGCTATCGACAACATGGTCGACAAATTGGATAGACAGATTGTCAAACACAAAGAAAAATTACAAAATCATCGTTAATTACTGAACTACAAGGGCAGGGCGAAGTTCGGCTTCGCCCTGTTGAACAAATTATGAAATTGGTCATTATCAGCGGGATATCGGGCTCCGGAAAAAGCATCGCTCTGGATACACTAGAGGACTGTGGATATTATTGCATCGATAATTTGCCGGTCGTCTTGCTGCAGGATTTTATTGACCATGTGATGCTGGAGGATAGAGAAACCTATCAAAAAACCGCCATCGGCATCGATGCCCGCAATCAGGCCGAGCACTTGGCGGATTTTCCGACTAATTTGAAGATTATTCGCGACAAAGGTATTGAGTGCGAAGTGGTTTATATGCATGCCGAGGAGAATATTATCCTCAAGCGGTATAGCGAAACCCGCCGCAGACATCCGCTTACCACGGCCAACAGACCCTTGCGGGAAGCTTTGGAAATTGAACAGGAAGTGTTACGGCCGCTTGCGGTAAATGCCGATATTATCATCGATACCAGCTATACCTTGTATCACCAGTTAAGGGATTTACTGAAAAACCGTCTGAGTGAAAAAGGAAAGGGCAGCTTATCGATTTTGTTTCAGTCTTTTGGGTTTAAATACGGTATTCCGCTCGATGCGGACTTTGTTTTTGATGCCCGCAGCTTACCCAATCCTTACTGGGTAGCGGAATTGCGCGGACATAACGGACGGGACCAGCCGGTAATCGATTTTTTACAAGGGGAAGCCATAGTCCAAGAATTTTTACGGGATATTAGCCAATTTATTGAGCGTTGGGCGCCGCGCTTCGAGTCCGATAACCGAAGTTATTTGACTATTGCCATTGGATGTACGGGCGGGCAGCACCGTTCGGTTTTTTTGGTCGAGGCGCTGAGCCGATATTTTAAAGACAAGATTCCGAATGTGATCGTCAGGCATCGCGAGCTGCGCTAAATCCTAACATGAAGCCCTTAAAATAAACATTTCTACTATGTCATCATTACCGATAGAAAATAGTAAACAGCTGCTGAATAGAGTTGGCAAAATTCTGGAAAAAGGCTCCCAGATTGAAATCAGAAATCTGGTGCACTCGCTATATCCCGCCGAAACCGCCCATATTCTCGAGGCATTGGAGCCGGAACAGCGCGCTAAAATTTGGTTGGTGATTCCTCCCAGCGTGATGGGGGAGATACTGGTTGAGGTCAATGTGGACGTAGGCAGCAGCTTGCTGAAAATCACCGACCGCAAAGACCTGATTGCCGCCTGCGAGAATATGGGCTCTGACAGTATGGTCGACCTGCTGCATGTGCTGCCCGAGCCTTTGCTGTCGCAAGTCATTGAAACCATCGGCGCGCAAAATCGCAGCCGGTTCGAAAAAACCCTGCGTTATGCCGAACACACTGCTGGCGGCTTGATGTCTCAGGATGTGCTCACGGTACGTTCCGATGTGACATTGGATGTGGTGGCGCGCTATTTAAGAAAGCGCGGTAAAATTCCGACAGGCACCGAAAGTTTAATTGTGGTTGATCGGACCGAGCAGTTCCAGGGAATTTTGCCTTTAAGTCAGTTTCTGGCCAGCGATCCGCATAGCAAAGTGGCCGATGTGATGGATAGCCGAGGTATTGCCGTTATATACAGTATGCCCAGTCGCGATGTGGTGAGGTTGTTTGAGCAGCGCAATCTATTGTCCATGCCGGTGGTTGCGGACGACGGGAAGGTGATAGGACGGATCACAATAGACGATATCGTCGATGTTATTCGCGAGGAAGCGGATCACTCCTTGATGGGCATGGCCGGTTTGACCGAAGAACACGATATGTTTTCACCGGTAATGACCAGCGCCAAGCGACGCGCCGTCTGGTTGGGTATTAATTTGTTGACCGCCTTTTTGGCGGCATGGGTCATCGATTTATTTGAAGATACCATTCAGCAGATAGTGGCATTGGCGGTATTGATGCCAATAGTTGCCAGTATGGGCGGTATTGCCGGCAGCCAGACGCTGACCCTGGTGATTCGGGGTTTGGCCCTGCAGCAAGTGTCTGCCGGTAATACCTGGAGTCTTTTGATAAAAGAAGTGTCGGTTGGCTTGGTGAACGGTTTGATTTGGTCGGTCGTGGTGGCCAGTATAGCCGGGTTCTGGTTCCATAATATGCATCTCGGTTTATTGCTGGGGTCGGCCATGATGATAAATTTGGTGTGCGCCGCCTTGTCGGGGGTAACCATTCCCGTGGTATTGGATCGATTGGGCATCGATCCGGCCTTGGCGGGCGGGGTATTACTGACCACAGTGACTGACGTGGTTGGGTTTATGGCATTTCTGGGTTTGGCTACCCTGTTCTTGCTCTAAGTCACACTGTGCTTTTTCCGGTGGATGATGATAGTATTTCATTCCATTCCATACAAATAGCTGATTCTCTTTAATAACTCTATGTCAACCAGTTCTCCTACTTTGCAAAAAGCAGCTTTAGAGTTTAAAAGTACCTCGCTGACGGTGCCGGTATTGCTGTTGGCGAGTAATGACGAGCTGAATATCGAACAACAACTGCAGGAAAAAATCGCGCAGGCACCGGAGTTTTTTAAAAACTCTCCCTTGCTTATCGATTTGCAAAAGTTAAATGGCTTGGGCCTGGATATGGACTTGCAATCCCTGATTAAGCTGGTGCGCGATTTGGAATTTATGCCTATCGGTATCCGCGGCGGCAACGAACAGCAAAATCAAGCCGCCTTGGCCATGAATTTACCGGTGCATTCCATGCATGGCGGCAATGTGCCTATGACGAGTAAGCCGACCGCAAAAACATTGGTCGTGCCTGAAGTGGAAGAAATCAAACCGCCCGAGCAGACGTTCGAAAACAAGGTAGTGACTCAGCCGATTCGTTCCGGGCAGCGCGTCTATGCCAAAGGTGACTTGATCGTAACCGCTACCGTGAGTGCGGGTGCCGAGATCATGGCGGAAGGTAATATTCATGTTTATGGTTCCTTGCGCGGTCGAGCTCTGGCGGGCGTGTTGGGCGACAGCAATAGCCGGATTTTCTGCTCTGATTTGCAGGCGGAGTTGATTTCAATAGCCGGTATTTATCAACTCAGCGACGATATAAGTCCGGAAATAGCACACAAACCTGTTCAGATCAGTCTGGATGACCAGACCCTAATTATTAAAGATATTTAAGCTTTTCTCGGAGGAATAACATTGGCCAGAATTATCGTCGTAACGTCAGGAAAAGGTGGTGTGGGTAAGACCACAACCAGTGCGGCAATCGCAATGGGCCTGGCAAAAAGAGGCCATAAAACCGCGGTTATCGATTTTGATGTGGGTTTGCGCAACCTGGATTTGATCATGGGCTGCGAACGCAGGGTGGTTTATGATTTGGTCAATGTCATCAATAACGAAGCGAGCTTGAATCAGGCCTTGATTAGGGACAAGCGCTGCGATCAACTTTATATCCTGCCTGCCTCGCAAACCCGTGACAAGGACGCCTTGACCACCGAAGGCGTGGGTAAGATTCTTGAGGAATTGGCAAAAGAGTTTAAATACATCGTCTGCGATTCGCCGGCAGGGATAGAGCGGGGCGCTACTCTGGCGATGTACTTTGCCGATGATGCATTTGTGGTAACCAATCCTGAAGTGTCTTCGGTGCGCGATTCCGATCGGATGCTGGGTATTTTGTCCAGTAAGTCGCGCCGGGCGGAAAAAGGCGAAGAACCCATCAAGGAATATTTGCTGTTGTCGCGCTATTCACCCGATCGCGTGAAACTGGGCGAAATGTTGAGCGTGGAAGATGTGCAGGAAATTTTATCGCTGCATTTGTTGGGTGTGATTCCTGAATCAAAATCGGTGTTGAATGCTTCAAATTCGGGTACCCCTGTCATCCTGGATGAACAAAGCGATGCCGGTCAAGCCTATCAGGACATCGTGGCCCGGTATTTAGGGGAAGATAAACCCCATCGTTTCATTGAGGAAGAGAAGAAAGGCTTGTTTAGCAAGCTTTTAGGGAGAAAGTAATGAGTCTCTTGGATTATTTCAGATCATCGAAACCGAGTAGCGCCTCGCTGGCAAAAGAACGGTTACAAATTCTGGTTGCCCATGAGCGATCTTCACGCAATCAGCCTTCGTATTTGCCTCAATTGCAGCAAGAACTACTGGCGGTTATTCGTAAATATGTCAACGTCGGTCAGGATGCCATTACGGTTAATTTTGAACAGGATGGCAATCAAGAAACCCTGGAATTAAATATTGTGCTACCCGACGATCGTTAAGGATTTTCGGTACAATAAAGTTCGCATGTGTGAGCCGCGAGGCCAAAATGGTTTTTTTGTTGAAATGTGAGGTGTTGAAATGAGAGATGTAATTGGTGATGCGGCTGGTAAAATTTGGCACTATCTTAATGAAAATGGTGATGCCAGTGTCTCTAAAGTCACAACGGAAACCGGTCTGGGTAAAAACGAAGTCCAGCGCGCGGTCGGTTGGCTGTTGAAAGAAGATAAACTGAATATCGAAACAATCGGACGTGCGGAAACGCTGTCCCTGAAATAAATTTATTGCTACGGGCCCTGCATTAAGCCTGGCCTAAGCAGAACTAATCAAACTAAGAGGTTGTTTGGTTTGATAGATGTTCTACTTAGGCTTGGTTTAGCAGGGTTTTTTTTGCGCCGATATTGGGAATAACCACTAGTCATTCAAAACCGGACTACACTGTATCTGCAAAAAACATTGCATTCCAATTGTTAGTAAGCAAGGAATCCAAAAGCATAATTTTTACTGATTCCCCCTTTTTTTAGTTTGGAGTTTTCTGCTCGAAATGAAAGCCAAAATCGCTACCTTATTTACGTTAATCGTTCTGGTTGTTGTCAACTTCGCCATCTGGACTTACATCAACAACCCGTTGCAACTGCCGTCCTGGAACAGCACCATGATGGGGGTCACCTACAACGGCACACGCCGCGACTTTGATCCTAAACAGAAAAATTACCCAACGCGCGAACAGGTTCAAAGTGATTTGGAACTATTAGCAGATAAGGTGCATTCAATCAGAACTTACACCTCGATTGAAGGCATGGAAGTCGTGCCTGAATTGGCCGCCAAAAATGGTATGAATTTGGCCATGGGGGCGTGGATAGATTTGTTCGACGACGACGCCACGGAACAGGATAAGCAGGCGATCGAAGAAAAAAACCGCCGCGATATTGAAAGTCTGATTAACTTAAGTAACCAGTATCCTAAAGCGATAGTTCGCACTCTGGTGGGTAATGAATCCTTACTGAGGGCACGATCCAAACTAGCTGGTCCGGTCGCCAACCAGATCAGAGAACAGTACAAAGATCAGTTGAGCCCGCAGGAACTCGACGACAAGATTGAGGCCGAGGTTAAGCTCAAAGTAGCTGAAAAAGCCGAACAGTTGATAGCGTATATTCGCGAAGTAAAAAAACGCACCTGGAAGCCGGTCAGTACTTCCGAGACTTGGGATATATGGGTTGCTAATCCTGCCTTGGCGGCGGAAGTGGATTATATCGGTGTCCACGTCCTGCCTTATTGGGAAGGGGTGCCGGTCGACCTGCCGGAGGGCGCCAAAGGCGAAGCGGCAGTCGATTATGTGTTCAAACGTTATTACGAACTGAAACAGCTGTATCCCAATAAGCCCATCGTGATTACTGAAGCGGGTTGGCCTTCCGACGGTCCACCGCAAAGAAACGCAACCGCCTCGCTGATCAACGAAGCCAAGTTTTTGCGGGCATTCCTGAATCGGGCCACTGCGGAACACATTATTTACTATATTATCGAGGCGTTTGACCAGCCCTGGAAAATTCAACTCGAAGGTACGGCAGGTGCTTACTGGGGCTTGTTCAACGCCGATCGCCAACCGAAATTTCCGATGGAAGGCGAGGTGGTCGCTAACCCAATGTGGCGCAACTTTGCCACCGGCGCTGCGGTACTCAGCTTTATTTTGATGGCGGCATTTTTGTTTACCCGCAAACGCCTGAAATTGGCGGGTAAGTTTTTGTTCGGCATCATGGCCAACTTGGCGGCTTCGGTGCTGTTTTGGTCGGCCTCTATCGCCGCCTCGCAATATCAAACCGGTTTTTCGGTGGTATTTTGGAGCATCTTATTGATGATGCAGGCCATGGCGATCCTGGTATTGTTGACGGAAAGCCTGGAATTGGCGGAAGTCTTGTGGCACCGCAAGGGGCGACGCACATTTTCGCCGTTGACGCCAAACGCCGATTTCAAGTATCCCAAAGTCTCCATTCATTTGCCGATTCATAACGAACCGCCGGAAATGGTGCGTAAGACCCTGAACGCCCTGGCTAAAGTGGATTATCCGAACTATGAAGTATTGGTGATGGATAACAACACCAAGGATCCGGCGGTATGGCAACCCGTGCAGGCCGATTGCGATCGGCTGGGGGCTCAATTCCGTTTTTTCCACCTGGATAACTGGCCAGGCTTCAAGGCGGGCGCGATTAACTACGCCATGGAAAATACCGCCGAAGACGCTGAGATTATCGCCGTCATCGATAGCGACTACATCCTGTCGCCGGATTGGCTGAAATCGATGGTGCCGTATTTCGATCAGGAGAACGTCGGTTTCGTACAATCGCCGCAAGATTATCGAGATGCCCATCAAAGCACCTTCAAAGACATGTGCTATTGGGAGTATGCCGGTTTCTTCAATATCGGTATGGTGCAACGTAACGAATACAATGCCATTATCCAGCACGGTACCATGACCATGGTGCGTAAATCGGCTTTCGATAAAGTCGGCGCCTGGGGGGAGTGGTGTATTTGCGAGGATAGCGAATTGGGTTTGCGTTTATACGAAGCCGGCTATGATTCGGTGTACTGCAAGGAGTCGTTCGGGCGCGGCTTGATGCCTGACACCTTCTCCGGCTATATGACGCAACGTTTCCGCTGGGTATATGGCGCCATGCAAATTATTAAAAAGCATTGGCGGCACTTTTTGCCGAACAAAAAGTCAGCACTGACCTCCGCGCAACGTTACTATTTCGTGGCGGGTTGGCTGCCCTGGTTTTCGGATGCCTTGGCGCTATTGTTTACCGGCGCCAGCTTGATTTTGACCAGCCTGTTGGTACTCAATCCGCTGCATAGCGAATTGCCGATCGATGCGTTCTTACTGCCCACCATCGGCTTGTTCGTGTTTAAAGTGGGGCGCGGCTTGTGGTTGTATAAGGCGCGGGTTGCCTGTTCGACGTTGCAGGCGTTGGGTGCCGCGTTGGCCGGTCTATCCTTGACTCACACGGTGGCGCGCGGCACCTTACAAGGTTTGTTCACGTCCGGCAAACCCTTCATGCGCACGCCAAAATACGAAGCACAGGGGCCGTTGATTGCCGGATTGCTGGTGATCTGGCAGGAAATTCTGCTGTTGAGCTTATTGATCGCAGCCATAGTGGCGATGCGTATGGAACCACAATTCGATAACACCAGCGGGCGTCTGTGGATTGCCGTACTGACTGTACAGGCCGTGCCGTATCTGGCCACTTTATTGACCATCTTGATCAGCGTGGCGCCGAGTTACCTGCCGGGTAGTAAAGTTGCTGCCGAAGAGCTGGATGCGGATAGCTGATTGACAACGTCTTGAGCTAAAAAAGCCCGCCTTGACGAATAGCCAAGGCGGGCTTTTTGTTGGGCCGGAATAAACGTTTAGTGGCCGATCAATTTCTGTTGGGCCTCAAGATACTTCTCCGCGCATTTTCGGGAAACGTCGGCCGGTAGTTTGGGGCCGGGGGCGGTTTTGTTCCAATCCAGGGTTTCGAGATAATCGCGCAAGTACTGTTTATCGAAGCTGGGCGGGCTGATGCCTACTTGGTACTGTTCAACCGGCCAAAAGCGTGAGGAATCGGGAGTCAGCGCTTCGTCGATCAGATACAAAGTACCGCTGTCGTCCAGGCCGAATTCGAATTTGGTATCCGCGATGATGATGCCGCGTTCACGCGCATATTCGGCTGCCCAGGTATACAGTTTGATGCTGACATCGCGGACTTGTTCGGCAATCGCTTGGCCCATCAGGGCGACGGTGTCGGTAAAACTGATGTTTTCGTCGTGTACCCCCGCTTCGGCCTTGCTGGATGGGGTATAGATCGGCTCGGGTAATTGCTGAGCCTGTTGCAGGCCGGCGGGCAGGTTGATGCCACATACCGCGCCGCTGACCAGATAATCCTTCCAGCCGGAACCGATCAAATAGCCGCGCACGATCGCTTCAACCGGCAGCGGTTTCAAGCGCTTGACGATAATCGCCCTGCCTTCCACTTGTTGCCTTAAGGCAGTATCCGGAATAACCTGTTCCAGACTCAAGTCGTTGGCTAAATGGTTGGGGATGATGCCGCGCATTTTCTCAAACCAAAAATTGGATACCTCAGTCAATACTTGACCTTTGCCGGGAATGGGGTCCGGCATGATGACATCGAATGCCGACATGCGGTCGGTGGTGACGATCAACAAATGGCTGGCGTCTATTTCATACATGTCGCGAACTTTGCCGCGGCCTAGTAGTTTTAAGTGCGGAAGAGAGGATTCGTAAAGTGCGGCAGGAGCATTCATGGGCTGCGAAGACCTGTAAATTAAATAAAGGCGGATTTTATCATTAACGGATAAGCCGGACACAAAGGCTTGGCCTTATGTTTATAAATTCGTCTGCTATGCTTGTTGCCGAGTGTAGGCTTTGTTACTGTCTATCAAAAATGGAAAACCAGAGGAGATATGATGTCCGGCAGAATCGATTTTAGTATTGATTTTAACAAGCCCGGCGGCGCGCAAACCCGCCAGCAGGCTCAAGCTTACCGGTTTTATATTTTGGGTGATTTTTCCGGGGTTAGTGATAAGCCCTGGGAACAACGAAAAATGCGCGCTATCGATAACGATAGTTTCGATCAGGTTATGGCCGATATACAGCCTGTGTTCCAGCTAGATAGCCATTTGCAGTTACACTTTGAAGCGATGGAAGATTTTCATCCGGATGCCTGGTTGGACAAAGTAAAACTCATTGCGGATTTGCGGGTGTTAAAACAGCAGCTGAGCAATCCTGTCACGGCCGCGCAAGCCGCCGCGAAAATTCAAGCCTTTTTCCCGTCGGAGCAGGCGAATGTCGAGCCGGATGCGGTAACGGAAAGTCAGGATGATATGTTAGAGCGTCTTTTGGGTAAAAAAACCGAAAAGACAGACGATGAGACAGACACGGTCGAGCGTCTGCTTAAGCAAATGGTAACGCCTTTTGTTACCAAAAATACGGAGCCGCAGTATCAACATTGGCTTGATGTGATCGATGCGGCCATCAGCCAATGCTTGCGCGCAGTCCTGCGTAGTCCGAACTTTCAAGGTCTGGAAGCGCTATGGCGAGCCACTCAAATGCTGGTGAATGAAGAATTTGCCGACGGACATGGTTTTTATCTGCTGGACATTAGCCAGGCTGAATTAAGGATGGAACAAAAAAACGGCAGCTCAGCGCTGGCTGGGAAATTATTGCAGCATATTCAAAAGGAGGATGGCGAGCAGGAGGTCATGCTAATCGGACATTTCCGTTTTTCCGATAGCTCCGAGGACACTGAATTATTATCCTATTGCGGCAGTCTGGCCCAACAGTGCGGCGGCTATTTCTTAACGGATGCCGATCAAGGTTTTATTCAGCAGACGCTGAACGCCGAGCCCGCAGCGCGCATAAATTTCAGCGCGGAGCGGCTGCTATTGGCCTATCC
Source organism: Methylomonas sp. (assembly GCF_023228165.1). Taxonomy (GTDB): domain Bacteria; phylum Pseudomonadota; class Gammaproteobacteria; order Methylococcales; family Methylomonadaceae; genus Methylomonas. The sequence goes on from NZ_JALOBS010000015.1 coordinate 120,144, forward strand.
CCGTTATTTGCTACGGCTACCGTACGGGCAAAAACGCGACCCTATCGATGCGTTTGAATTTGAAGAGTGTTCGGCGATACCTGGGGCAGATGAGTTGTTGTGGGGCTGCGCGTCCATGATATTGGCGCGCGGGCTGATCAGAACCTCACAAGAATACACCACTAGCGAAGTCTTGTTTTTCAGCGAAATTCCGGCCTTTAGTTTCGAGGCGGAAGGTGAGCCGGTCTTGCAGCCGGCAACGGAAGCGGTGTTGACCGAAGCGCAAGCAAATGAGCTATTTACGCTAGGTATCATGCCATTGATTAGCTATAGGCAACGTCGCGGTGTTAGTTTACTGGGGCTTATCCCCCTGTCGTAGCTAGTGCTAAACCGATCTGGTTGTGCTTAAACTCGAAACCGGGGTTGAATGGTCGAATTCGACCCAAACTTGACGGTCGCACTTCTCCAAACCAGTCAGTCAGCTAAATCCAGCGCCTGGGAACTGGAGATCTACAAAGCGGCCATTGGCGACCGCATCCAACGGCCAATTTTGCGACATCCACATATAGAGGGTGCCTACCAATATCGAGCCCTCGCCATTTCGGCAAACACAGAGTGAGAAATCAATAAACACCTTTCCTTCGGTTTTACTTACACCCATTTTTTGCGGGACAAGTGATTACTGAAGGTGGACATGATAGCGATTATGTAAGAACCCAATTGAATTTTGTATTTTAAAAAACAGTGCGTAACCATAGGCTGTAATAATAGCTACCCATCACTACAGTACGTTAACGAGGTAAGACATGGGTAAAGGTCGGCTGGAGGCATTCAGTGATGGGGTACTGGCCATCATTATCACCATCATGGTATTGGAATTGAAAGTACCCCATACTGCGGACATCAATGCGCTGATTCCTTTGATTCCTGTGCTTTTAAGCTATGTGTTGAGCTTCGTCTATGTAGGCATTTACTGGAATAACCATCACCATCTACTGCAAACATGCCAAAAAGTCACTGGTTCGATACTGTGGGCAAACCTGCATTTATTGTTCTGGTTATCGTTATTTCCGTTCACAACTGCCTGGATGGGGGAAAATCACTTTGCGGCTATACCAACGATGGCTTACGGAGTGGTTCTATTGATGGCAGCAATCGCTTAAATATTATTACAATACCTCATCATCGTTTCACAAGGGACAAATTCGCTATTAAAAAGAGCTGTCGGTAGCGACTGGAAGGGTAAATCCTCACCATTGATTTACTTAATAGCGACACTAAGCACGTTTTGGTCGCCATGGTTAGCTCAAGGGCTTTATGTGCTGGTCGCATTGCTATGGTTAGTGCCAGATCGACGTATTGAGAACGTGATGTCTGAATATTAAAAGGATTTTTGATTTGCCAAGCAAAAACTGGGCTTTTCGTTGTAACCTTCAACAATAAATTGAGTTGGTGAAGGTCTGCTATTGAGAAACATGTATGGCGGCTTTCTGGCCGATTGGTTCAACACCAATTAAAGCAATGGCTTGCGCGTCAATTTTTCTTGAAAAACTGCAATAATCAGAGGTTTCCTAACCCCTATAAACGCCATAATCGGACTTTTGATTTAGTTTTGCCTAACCTGTGATTTTTTAAAAACCTATCCGCAGACTTTTCAATACTTCTGCCACTTCGGGTTTTGCGGCCGATGTGGGCGGGAATATAGCGCAGATGGTGCGACGAATTTCCGGATCTGACAGATAACGAACTCGAATCTGATCTGCATTTTTGGTGATGGTGAATTCCGGCATTAGCGCAACACCGATTCCGGCGCGTACCATACTCAGTATCCACTCTTCGCTATTACTTCTATAGGCAGCATAAAGA
>NZ_JALOBS010000016.1 GCF_023228165.1 Methylomonas sp.
CAGACGATTACGTCGCTGCCCGGCAAGCGGGTTTCCAACAGATTGACATCGCAATTGTTGACCCGCACGGTACACAAATAGCGGCCGGGCTCGCAATTTTTGATGCCGTGATAATTGGGCATGATGATGCGTACATCCTGACCCAAGGCGGTCAGGGCAATCGGCAGGCTGCCGGCGACGTCCGCGAGTCCGCCGGTTTTAATCAAGGGATGAGTTTCGCTGCTGGCAAAGAGGATTTTTTTCATAAGTTACACAATAGTATCGTTATGGTGTGCATGGTTTCTATTCATCGCATGAAAGTGCCACAAAGCCGAAAAACCAGAGGTTGTCCCTGTGGTTTTGTATGACCTCGGCTTGGTGGGAGTCAATTCGGCGCACTCACATTTTCAGTACTATCCCGGCCAGTGGCGGCAGAGTGACGGTAATGGAATGATGCATGTTCATCCATGGCTGAGGCTCGGAATGCACATAGCCGTTACCTTTGTTGGTGCCGTCATAGTATTCGGAATCCGAATTGAATATTTCCAGATAAACACCTTCCCTGGGCACGCCAATCCGATAATTTTCGCGCGGCACCGGGGTAAAGTTCAGAATCACGATCAGGTCTTCGCTGGCGGATTTACGCCGGTAACTGATGATGGATTGTTGATAGTCGTGGCAATCTATCCATTCGAAGCCTTGATGATCGAAATCGTATTGATATAAAGCCGAATGAGCTTGATACAGTTTGTTCAAATCTTTGACCAGGGTTTGCACGCCGCGATGGTGGGCGTAATCCAGCACGTACCAGTCTAGGTCCCGATTGACGCTCCATTCGGTGCCCTGGCCGAATTCGCAGCCCATGAACAACAGTTTTTTGCCCGGATAGGTGAACATCAGCGTGTAGAGCAGGCGCAGGTTGGCGAAGCGTTGCCATTCGTCGCCCGGCATCTTATTCAATAACGAGCCCTTGCCGTGCACGACTTCGTCATGCGAAAACGGCAATATAAAGTTTTCGGTAAAGGCGTACAACAAGCCGAAGGTCAGTTGGTCATGATGATAGGAGCGGTGTATGGGTTGTTCCTGCATGTAATGCAATATGTCATGCATCCAGCCCATGTTCCATTTCATCGAAAAGCCCAAGCCGCCGGTCCAGGTGGGGCGGGTGACTTGCGGCCAGGAAGTGGATTCTTCGGCCATGATTACGGTGCCGGGGTGTTGTTCGTGAGTGACGGCGTTCATGTTGCGCAGGAAGTCGATGGCTTCCAGGTTTTCGTTACCGCCGTACATGTTGGGAATCCACTCGTTGGCGTCGCGGGAATAATCGAGATACAGCATGGAGGCCACGGCGTCGACCCGCAAGCCGTCCAAGTGAAACTCTTCCAGCCAGAAGAAGGCGCTGGATAGTAAAAAGTTTTTCACTTCGTTGCGGCTGTAGTTGTAGATCAAGGTGCCCCAGTCGCGGTGCTCGCCTTTACGCGGGTCTTCGTGTTCGTATAAGGGCGTGCCGTCGAAGCGTCCCAAGGCGAAACTGTCTTTCGGAAAGTGGGCCGGAACCCAGTCGAGGATGACGCCGATGTCGTTTTGATGGCAACGATCCACGAAATAACGGAAGTCGTCCGGCGTACCATGCCGACTGGTCGGTGCAAAATAGCCGGTGGTCTGATAACCCCAGGAGATGTCCAGCGGGTGCTCGGTAATAGGCAATAATTCAATGTGGGTAAAACCCATGGTTTTGACGTAATCAACCAGTTTGCTGGCCAGGTCGCGATAATTTAGGAAGTTGCCACGGTTGTCGCGTTGCCACGAGCCCAGATGCACTTCGTAAATCGACATGGGTTTATGCAGCCAGTCGTGATGGGGGCGGCGTTCCATCCATTCGGTATCTTCCCATTGATAGGCATCTTCTTGAACGATGATCGCGGCCGTTTGCGGGCGAAATTCGAATTGTTGGCCGTAGGGGTCTGTTTTGACCAAAACCTCGCCGGAGTGCTGGTTGCGGATTTCGAATTTATACAGGCTGCCGATTTCCAAACCAGGAATAAACAGCTCCCAAATGCCGCAACCACCCAGATTACGCATCGGGTGACAGCGACCGTCCCAGCGATTGAAATCGCCGATGACGCCGATGCGCTCGGCATTCGGTGCCCACACGGCGAAATAAACACCTTCTACTCCATCCATGCTATGCAGATGACCGCCCAGTTTTTTGTAGATGTGCCAGTGTCTGCCTTCGGCAAACAGGTGTTGATCGAATTCGCCCAGAACCGGTCCGAATGTGTACGGATCGATATCCAAATGATCGTGACCGTCTTTGTCGGTCCAGGATAGCTCGTAGTGCTCGGCGATATCCTGACTTGCGGCGGGATAGTATTCGAATAGGTCCGTACCGGGAACGCGCGGCATTGAGGGTCCATTTTTACCAATGCTGACGGTTTCCGCATATGGCAAGAAAGCGCGGATCACGGTTTTTTGTTTATAGGTATGGCGGCCCAGAACCGAAAATGGATCGTGATGCTTGGCTTCGATAATTCTAATCAGGTCAGAATCAAGCAGGGCTTTTTTGCTTGGTTTGGTCATTTTGCAATGCCTCAGTTATAGTTAGGTTTGTTTTTAAGGGGTAGCAATCTTAATGGATGATGGGATTACAAGATTAGTACACTTGGGTTTTTACTTTTCTGTGAAGAGTAACGATAATGGACCCAAGCGGCAAGTGGAAGTCAAAAACAAATCTACTAAAAAAATGCACAAGCCGGTTTTCAGCCTGGAATTCGTTCAAATTTGGAGATAAATATAATGTCAGTCGTCAATACACAGCAATCGCAAAGACGGATCAACGAATTAACCCGTAATACCATTGCCCTAATCCTGGCTGGTGGGCGCGGCTCTAGGCTTAAGCAAATGACGGATTGGCGCGCTAAACCCGCAGTCCCGTTCGGCGGTAAGTTTCGTATCATCGATTTTCCTTTGTCTAACTGCATCAACTCCGATATTCGCAAAGTCGGTATTTTAACCCAGTATAAGGCGGACTCTCTGATTCGTCATATTCAGCAAGGGTGGGGGTTTTTACGGGGCGAGTTCGGTGAATATGTCGATCTGATGCCGGCTCAACAACGTCATGATGAGCATTCCTGGTATCAAGGCACCGCGGATGCGGTATTTCAGAATATCGACATTCTGAGAGCGCGTAATCCTGAATTTGTCTTGGTGCTGGCCGGTGATCATATTTACAAGATGGACTACGCAGCCATGATTGCCGATCATGTTGCCAATAAAGCGGACCTGACCATCGGTTGTATCGAAGTGCCTTTGGAAGACGCCAAAGCTTACGGGGTGATGGATGTGGACGATAACCGCCGGGTCAGGGCGTTTGTAGAAAAACCGGAAAATCCACCTATCATGCCGGGCCGTGAAAATACCGCTTTGGCCTCAATGGGTATCTACGTGTTTAATGCCGGTTTCTTGTGGGAACAGCTGATCAAGGATGCCGATACCAAAGAGTCCAGTCGCGATTTTGGTCGAGACATCATTCCAGCTGTTATAGATAAATACCGACTTAACGCTTATCCGTTTCTGGACTTGCAAAGCGGCCAACAAAGTTACTGGCGCGATGTGGGAACCATTGATGCCTACTGGTCAGCCAATATGGAATTAATTGGTGTCAAGCCCGATTTGAATCTGTACGATAACACTTGGCCGATTTGGACGCATCAGGCGCAAACGCCGCCGGCGAAATTTGTATTCGACGACGACGACAGACGCGGGCAAGCCATCGATTCCATGGTGTCGGGCGGCTGTGTTATTTCCGGTGCCACCGTGCGGCATTCCTTATTGTTTTCGCAGGTCCGGGTTAACTCTTACAGTGAGGTCAATGACTCGGTGATACTGCCGGAAGTGAATATTGCCCGCCATTGCCGTATTACCAAGGCGATTATTGAAAAAGCCTGCCAAGTTCCCGAAGGAACGGTGATAGGCGAGGATAGGGCTGAAGATGAAAAACGTTTTCACGTCAGCGACGGCGGGGTGGTGTTAGTGACAGCGGAAATGTTGGGTCAAAGACGCCATTATGTCAGATAGACCCCTTAGGCTGGTGCTATGTTGGCATATGCACCAGCCTGAATACAGGGACAGGCAAACGGGTGAGTTCAAGTTACCTTGGACTTATCTGCATGTGATTAAAGATTATGTCGATATGGTGGCGCATTTGGAAGCAGTGCCATCCGCCAAGGCGGTGATTAATTTTGCGCCTATCCTGCTTGAGCAGATCGAAGACTATTCCAATCAGGTCAATAGCTTTTTGCATGACCGTATCGCTATCAAAGATCCTTTGATGTCGGCGTTGGCCGATCCCAGTGTTTCCGCCGATCCTGAACAGCGCCTAAAATTATTGCACGATTGCCGCAAAGCCAACCGCGAGCGCCAAATCGACCGCTATCCGGTTTTTCGCAAATTGACTGAGATGGCGGAATGGATTCAAACCCATCATGATGCGATCAACTACGTTAACTCGCAATTCATAGCGGATATTATTGTTTGGTACCACTTAGCCTGGATGGGCGAGACGGTTAAGTTGACTGATTCGCGCGTCCAGCGCCTGATCGAAAAAGGTAGCGGTTTCTCGCTACATGATCGGATAGAAATGCTGGAAATCATTCGCGACTTGTTGTCCAAAGTATTGTATCGCTATAAATCCCTGGCCAGAAAGGGGCGTATCGAATTATCCGTAAGCCCTTATGCCCACCCCATTATGCCTTTGATGTTGGATATGCGTAGTGCTCTGGAAGCCATGCCGGATATGCAAATGCCCGCCTTGGAGGAATATGCCGGCGGTGAGGCGCGTGTTCGCTGGCATTTGGCCAAAGGCGTACAGACGTTTAAGCATTTTTTCGGATTTGAGCCCAAAGGATGTTGGCCGTCGGAAGGAAGTGTCAGTGAAGCGACGCTTAAGGTGTTATCGGAGCTTGGTTTTAAATGGACCGCAAGCGGCGGCAATGTCTTGCGTAATAGCTTAGATGCCGCCAATCCGGCGGCGTATACTTCCATACATCACCCTTTTCGGTTGGGTTCTACCGAGATTAACTGTTTCTTTCGGGATGATGGTTTGTCCGATCTGATTGGTTTTGAGTATTCCAAATGGCATGCGGATGATGCGGTGGCTGATTTTATTCAGCATTTGGAAAACATTGCAGACTTTTCGGACGAAGAGTCGCTGGTGTCCATTATTATGGACGGTGAAAATGCCTGGGAATATTTTCCCGATAATGGCTATCATTTTCTAAGTGCCTTGTACCAACGTTTGGCCGAGCATCCACGCATTGAATTAACTACCTTTTCCGAATGTCTCGAGCAAAATATACCCGCTATAATATTGCCGAAATTAGTCGCGGGTAGTTGGGTTTACGGTACATTTTCGACCTGGATAGGCGATGCCGATAAAAACTGTGGCTGGGACATGTTGGGCGATGTTAAAAATGCATTTGATAAAGTCGTTTCCAGTGGCACACTATCAGAGCATGACTTGGCATTAGCGGAACAACAATTGGCAATCTGTGAAGGTTCGGATTGGTTTTGGTGGTTTGGTGATTACAATCCGGGTGAAGCGGTCAGCGATTTTGAACAACAGTATAGGCTTAATTTAACCAATCTATACCGGCTGTTAGGTGAAGATCCGCCGACTTATTTGGCATTGTCCTTCACACAAGGTAACGGCACTCCTGCAATGGGTGGTGCCATGAGGCGTGGTAACGCAATTTATTAACTATAGGAATATATGAGTGCTCTCTTAAATAAACGCCGTGCCGGGGTATTGCTACACATTAGCTCCCTACCCGGAAAAGGCGAGTGTGGTGATATGGGCCAAGAGGCATTCAATTTTATCAATTTTCTGCACGATGTAGGTGCAACCGTTTGGCAGACTTTGCCGTTAGGTATGCCGCATGGTGACGGCTCTCCTTACCAGTGCCTCTCGGCGCATGCCGGCAATCCCGCCTTTATTAGTATCGAGTGGTTGGATAAAAAGGGTTGGTTACCCAGCGAAGAAAACTGTTCGGACTGTCATGGTGGCCATGCTTTTTGGAAGAGTTGTTTGGTAGGTAAGGCCTTTTATGGCTTTCAATCATCGGCAAAAAGGGCAGATCAACAGGACTTTAAGCGCTTTTGTAAAGAAAAAGCCGATTGGTTGGATGATTTTGCCTTATTCATTGCCTTGCGGAACGTGTTTGGGCATAAATGCTGGAATCAATGGCCGGAGGCCTTGAAGCAAAGGCGTCCGCAGGCTTTGAAGGAATCAAGAGAGCTGTTGAAGTCCGTGATAGAAAGTATCAAGTTTGAGCAGTATGTTTTCTTTAGGCAATGGTATGAATTAAAAGCTTACGCCATGGACAAGAACGTATTATTGTTCGGCGATATTCCGATTTTTGTCTCTTACGATAGTGCGGATGTTTGGGCTAACCGCGAGGTGTTCAAACTGAATACAGCGGGCGATATGGATGTGGTGGCGGGAGTACCGCCGGATTATTTCTCCGAATTTGGACAGCGTTGGGGGAATCCTCATTACGATTGGGACTATTTAAGCAAGACTGATTTTCAATGGTGGATCGAGCGCATCAAAAGTCAGAACGAGATGTTCGATATTCTGCGAATTGATCATTTTCGCGGTTTGGAAGCGGCCTGGGAAATTCCGGCCAATGAAAGCACCGCCATAAACGGACAATGGGTCAAGGCACCCGGCCATGAGCTGTTGAAAGCTATTCAGAGCGCATTTCCTAACCTGGCATTAATTGCGGAGGATTTGGGGATTATTACCGAGGAAGTTGAAGCGCTGCGGGACGACTTTAACTTGCCCGGCATGAAAATCCTGCAATTTGCGTTCGACGGTCATCCGGATAATCCCTATTTGCCGATGAATTTCGACCATAATGCAGTGGCCTATACCGGCACACATGATAACGATACCACTTTGGGCTGGTTCGAAAGCTTAAACGATGCCGAAAAACAGCGGGTGTATGATTATTTGGGTTGGTCCACTCTGCCCATGCCGGATGCGTTGGTGCATGCCGCGCTCGGTTCGGCCGCTAATCTGACCGTGATACCGATGCAGGATATTTTGCGGTTAGGTTCGGCGGATAGAATGAATACGCCAGGCACAATCGAAGGCAATTGGCGCTGGCGACTCAATTGGTCACAATTGACTGAAGAAAATGCCGGGCGTTTTGCGCATTTTGTGGGTATGTTTGGCAGGCATCTTTAATACGATGCCTTAATCATCGTCATCCTTTGCAGTCGGTTGCGCGGGAATTGGCAGCAAGGGTATGTGGTAACTGCCGATAATGCTTTGAATTTGCCGCAGGTTTTTATCGATCAGTTGGTTGAGTTGCTGTTTTCGGCTGCTGTCGCCGTGTCTGACGCCCATGGCAATCGAAAAGTCGAATTTCATGCCCGGTGTCGATTTCATCTCTAGCGTGGTGTAGCTGCCTTTGGGGCTTTGAGACTCAACATAACCCGCCATGGGTCCCCATAAAATCACCATGTCGATCAGGCCAGCGCGTAAATCTTTATCGATTTGCATCGCCACGTTGTGTTCGCTGTCTCCTGTCATGGTTTGGTAGGGGACGCCTTGCTCCAGCAAGCCATTCTTTTGTAACCAAGCCGTACCGGGCCCTCTATCGAACATGGCGATTTTGAGAGTTTCTTGTCTTTGTAACGGTAAGTTCATCAATTGCGACGGGTCGGAAATGTCATCCCAGCCACGGCCTTTAGCGATGAGTAAAACGTAAGTGGAGTGAAAATAGGGTTTGGTGGTTTCGGTTAGATCGTAACCGGCCGGCACGCCCATTACCACATCGCATTTATAGCCTTCGCCATTATCGTTTTCCGCTTTCAGGGTGTTGCGAATAAAACCAATCCGGGCTGGTAGCCATGTGTACTCAACCTGTTGTCCTAGCTGTTCGGCGAACAAGGCGGCAATTTTGTTCTCATAGCCGCTTAAATCTTTGTTGGAGTAGGGCGGATTGAGAGGATCGGCACAGACTTTAAATTTATCTTCGGCTTGGGTGGTGATAGTCATGGTGGCGAGGCCGGTTAAAACCAAGTAGCGCGCCAGGGTTGAGAATTTTTTCATCGCAGTTTCCTTTAGCTTTTTCGGGTACATAAAAAAGCCTTGGCCGATTGCTCGGCCAAGGCTTGCTTCACTACAACTAAATAAATTAGCTTAGTTAGGCAGAGCGAACACAGTCAGTGTACCACCCAATTTGGTATAAGAACCCAAGCTTCTGTATGCACCTACAGCGCCCAAGCCTTCTGTGTTGGTAGAATCGGAACCGTCATCCAGGCCGGCGGCGATACCAATACCAGCCCAGCCACCGATACCCGACAGAACGCCAACATATTGTTTGCCTTCGAATTCCCAGGTATTGACGTTACCAATGATGCCTGATGGGGTTTTGAATTTGTACAATTCTTTACCGGTTTTAGCATCAACCGCTTTCAGGTAACCTTCCAGTGTGCCGTAGAATACCACGCCGCCAGCGGTAGCAACCGAACCTGACCAGACAGAGAATTGTTCTTTGTTGGACCAAACGATTTTACCGGTTTTGGCATCCCAGGCAGTGAATTGACCCAGGTTAGTAGTGCCGTCTTTTTTACCGGTCATAACGTCAGCACCGGCTGGCATCATGTTCAGTGTGGCGCCTACGTAAGGTTGACCCGCAGTGTAAGAAACCTCGAAAGGTTCGTACTCCATGCACAAGTGGTTGCCTGAGATATAGAACAAGCCGGTTTGTGGAGAGTAAGAAACAGGTTGTTGGTTTTTAGCGCCCAACGCAGCAGGGCAAGTGCCTACAGTGTTGACGTCTTCGCCGTTATGTTCGGTAGAGAACTCAGGCACAACGTCAGGACGACCTGTTTTCATGTCGACATGGGTCAGCCAGTTGACTGATTTGTCGAATGTTTCGGCAACCAACAGTTCACCGGTTTCGCGGTCCAGGGTGTAGCCAACGCCGTTACGGTCGAAATGCACGATGGTTTTGTGCATTTTGCCTTTCACTTCTTGGTCAACCAGAACGGTTTCGTTAATGCCGTCGTAATCCCACTCATCGTGTGGAGTCATTTGGTAAACCCATTTAACTTCACCGGTGTCGGCGTCACGAGCCCACAATGACATGGACCATTTGTTGTCGCCTGGACGTTGAATTGGGTTCCAGGTAGATGGGTTGCCTGAACCGTAATAAACCAGGTTCAGTTTAGGATCGTAAGAATACCAACCCCAGGTGGTGCCGCCGCCGATTTTCCATTGGTCACCTTGCCAGGTGCTCAAGCTGGAGTTTTCGCCGACTGGTGTGACTTTGCCGTCTTTCCAGGTAGTGGTTTTGGTTGGGTTGATCAAAGTGTCTTTGTCCGGACCCATGCTGTAACCTTTCCACTCCAATTGACCGGTGCGGATGTTATAAGCAGCCAAGAAGCCACGTACGCCAAACTCGCCGCCGGAAATACCGGTAATGACTTTGTCGTTAACAACGATAGGTGCGTTGGTGTTGGTCATACCCAATTTTGGGTCGCCGTTTTGTACACTCCATACGCGTTTACCGGTTTTGGCATCCAGTGCAGTCAGAACAGTGTCTGATTGTTGCAGGAAGATTTTGCCGTCGCCGTAAGCCAGACCGCGGTTAACGGTGTCGCAGCACATCACAGGGATGGTTACGTCGGCATCCATGGTTGGGGTGAATTCCCAGATCACGGATTGGGTTTTTTGGTCGATTGCGTAAACAGTGTTAGGGAATGGGGTATGGATAAACATGACACCATTAACAACCAAAGGTCCGCCCTCATGACCACGCAGTACGCCGGTAGAGAAAGACCAAGCCGGTTGCAGGTTTTTTACGTTTTGAGCATTGATTTGCGACAGTTTGCTGTAGCGAGTACCGGCATAGTCACCACCCCAAGACGCCCAGTTGGCGGGATCTTGAGTCAATTTTTCCAGGTCGCTATTCGCAGTTGATACAGTTGGTGCAGCAAGTAAAGTAGCTACAGTCGAAGCAAGCAGCCAGTTTTTTACAGGCTTCATATGTTTCCTCCCGGTAATCTGCTGAAAGACAGAGTACGTTTTTGTTTTGTTAAGACTAATATTAGTTTTAAAGCTCTGAGTTGGATGACCGTCTTAAGAGGCTCTATCGGCAGTTGCCGAGCGCAGTTGGATAGCCAAACCAGTTGCGTAAATTGAAGGATTTTTCCCTAAAAGTCAACCGGAAAAAGTCTTGCAGTAGGGTGCCTGGTAAATAATTCCAACTCTAATAATAGTTTACAAAATCATTGTTTAAATTATTTAGGCCGCAAACAACCGGACAGAGGGCTTGTATGACCGATTTGGGTGCTGTGCGGTGCTTCCCGGTTCCGGCGTTTAAATGCCGTATATATTAGTTTTTAGATACAGCCCTGTGGCTGGTTGTCGCTTGATTGGTGCGACAGCGCGTTAATCAATCAAAGGCCGACGCCCACTCCGCCTAATCCGCAATATCCCTGTGGGTTTTTAGCTAGATATTGTTGATGCTCATCTTCGGCATAATAAAAAGGCGCCGAGTTACGGACTTCGGTGGTAATTTTGCCCATCCCCGCTTGTGTTAGATGGGCTTGATACTGGTCAAGCGTCTGGTACGCCAATTTAGATTGCGCCTCGTCGAATACATCGATACTTGATCGATACTGGGTGCCGGTGTCGTTGCCTTGGCGCATGCCTTGGGTGGGGTTGTGGGATTCCCAAAAAAGTCGTAACAAGTCCAGATAGCTTATTTGCTCGGGGTTGAATATGACTAGTACTACCTCGTTATGGCCGGTCAGGCCGGTGCATATTTCCTGGTAAGTGGGATTGGGCGTGTAACCGCCGGCATAGCCAGCGGCGGTACTGAAAACGCCGGGCTGTTGCCAGAATTTGCGTTCCGCCCCCCAAAAGCAGCCCATGCCGAATTGGGCTTTTTGAAGGTGCGAGGGGAAAGGGGGCTGGGTGGGGTTGCCGGAAACGACATGCAGGGGGTTAATCAGCATAACTTGAGTTCGGCCTGGTAGTGCTTGTTCCGGTGTGGGAAGGTTGGTTTTTTTCATTAAAAAACTCATAACGGGTGATCCGAAGTCGAATGAATGAGGTTAGCGGATTATAATCGCCATACTATTTAATATTGATATTAATTTATGAAACAACAAGATTGCCTGCGACGTTTTTTATTTGAAGAATTAGGCGTGCGCGGCGAATGGGTAAGGCTTAATCAAAGTTGGCAGCAAGCCAAACGGCACCAAGTGCTCGTCAATCATGCGGTCGAATCCCAATTGGGTCAGGCTTTAGCCGCCGTCGTACTGTTGTCGGCCACCATTAAATTTAAAGGGGCGATGGTTATGCAAATTCAGGGCGGCGGCGAGTTAAAAGCCCTGGTGGCGCAAGCAACTAACGAAGGCAAGATCCGCGGCTTGGTGAGGAGCGAGGAAAATGTATCGGGGGATCATCTGCTGGCAATGCTGGGAGATGGCGGCCGTTTGGTGTTAACGGTGGAATCCGAGCATGGCGAACCCTACCAGGGTATAGTCGGCGTTGCAGAGCAGAGCTTGGCTGGCGTGTTGAAAACCTATTTTGTTCAGTCCGAGCAGTTGGATACCCGCTTATGGTTGTTTGCCAATGAAGAGTTTGCCGCCGGCTTGTTTTTGCAGGAATTGCCCGACGACAATCGAGATAAAGCCGACTGGCAGCGTATCAAAATATTGGTCGACACGATTACGGAAGAAGAAATGCTGGCGCTGGATTGCGAACAGCTACTGCATCGTCTGTTCCATGAAGATAAGGTCAGATTATTTGATCCTCAGCCCATCGAATTTAAATGTAACTGTTCCCGACAAAAAATAGGCGGCACTTTAGCAGCCTTGGGCAGGTCGGAGCTTGAAAGCATATTGCATGAGCGGGAAATGGTGGAAGTGGACTGTCAATTTTGCGGTGCGCAATATGGCTTTGACCGAATCGACGTGGAAAACTTGCTGTCTAACCCCGTCATTAATGAGAACGAGTCGCCGACTCGACACTGAGGGTGTCATGAAAAAACTGAATCGCTATGTTCGCTTAATTTTGCTGACCGGGTTGTTGGTCACGCAAACAGGCTGTCTGGAATGGCTGCACGCTTATCAGACCTATTTGCAAATGGAAGAGTTCGACCGCTATTTCACGGTAACGGCTAACGAAGATTTCACGGTGCATTTCAAACAACCCAGATTGGTTAGCGACGATTTTGTGGCCTTGGCCAAGTTGCACGCCAGTAGTGAAGAACAAACCCCGGCCGGCAAGCGTTGGCGCTATTGGTTTCGGAAGATCGATCAAAATAGCAATTTAGTGGATCCTGAAATCAGCTTTTATTGCGATTTGGCCTTCGACAAAGAGGATAGAGTCACTGAATGGTCTTTTTCCAAATTGTTTTTACAAATCGCCCCGCCCGAATTTCTGGAAGCTTCGTTCCGATCCCTGGGAGGTGCCGAGATAAACGAAGGCAAAAAGCAGTTGCGTGCAAAAGCGGAATTGGTTGATAAAATTGCGGCCGATTTGCCCAAAAAAGCCATTGTTATTCAGAAGTTGGGCGAGCCTTTGGAAATCGAAGATCAGGAAAAACTGGAAATTTACAAGTACCAGTTCCGCCTGGATGCCCGCGAGATTGAAGAGGGCTACGAAGATAGGGCGCTGAGCGAAGTGAGGCTGTCATTCGATAAAACCAGCAGCGAGTTGGTGAAAATGTCGGGGCGTTTCGCTGGATTGAAAATTTCCATTAATTATCGCGATTTTCTGGAAGAGGACGATAGCAAAATCGCCGGTTTGTAACAAAGCAAAGCCGATCCCAAACACAGGTAAACTTGTTTGGGACCGGAACAGTTATTCCGGTTGCCGATATGACCGTTCAATTCAGGTTATGCCTCCCAACTGCCCAAATAAAAGCATTCGGATAAAGGTTTTCTTGCACGCGCTTTTAGCTCGGTTTCCTTGAGGTCAGCCGGTAATTGGTCCGCGGCAGCCTGATAACCGACGGCAATCACCGACATCGGGCTGCAAGTATCGGGTAGGTCGAATAATTGTTTGCATTGATCGGCGTCGAAACCGCCCATTTGATGGGTGGCCAATCCCATTGCGGTTGCTTGCAAACATAAGCTAATGCTTGCCGCACCAGTGTCGTAGCCAGACCAGCGATTAGGTTTGCCGTTGTGGCCAAAGTCATGCATGGACAGGGACAATATTAAAACAGGCGCGTTTTTAGCCCAAATCTGATTTTTTTCGCCCAGCGCGCTGAATAATTTTTCCCAGGCACTTAGGTGCGTAGTTCTATCGCAAACCAGAAATCGCCAAGGCTGATCATTAAAACAGGAAGGCGCCCAACGGGCCGCTTCCAATAAGGCAGTCAGGGTTTGGGAATCTATGCTTTTATCGGCGGCAAAAGACCGGGGGCTCCAGCGATTCAGCAAGATGTCATGAATGGGCGTGCTACTAATGGCGGGTTTGTTCTGCATAATGATGTCCTATGGCAAAGTCAGAGAGGCGCTCTAAGCCGGGTTTTTACATCAGTCTTGCCAAGCATGTAAAGAATTGATCTCCACCAAACGCTGCGCAATACTCATTACTCAAAAAATTGACATCAGAAAAAAAATATTTATAATGGGCGCTCTTTCCGTCTGAAAGCGGAATTGCCGAGGTGGTGAAATTGGTAGACGCGCTAGCTTCAGGTGCTAGTAGGGGTAACCCTGTGGAGGTTCAAGTCCTCTCCTCGGCACCATTAAATTTAAGAAAATCATAGTCTTATGGTTTGGTTTATGTAAATTTGATGTGACCACAAAATTATTCCCGATGTTTTTCAGCGAATTTTTTTACCTCGTTAGGTAAGTGTTTTGGATGGCTTCCAGGGAACGGCTTAATAGGTCTCGGAAAATTTGGATGGGATTTTATCTCGTTGGCTTTTGATCTACCTGCTCCAAAAAAATACGCAACATCTTCAATGTCCCATAACCTGTCATTTTTCGCTTTATCCTCAAGAGCTATCAGTATTCTTTCAATTGTTTGTTAAATTGTCCTAGTGTGGCCTTTGGGTTAGTTGATGCGGTGCAATCAGAAGTGTCGATCTAGCCATAGCAGGAATTGTTTCAATCAGAAATCCCCACTTCATCGGTTGAAAACCCTTCGATATCACCTCGGAATATCACCGAGCCAGTCATGAAAGAAAAACACCTAACATTTCAAGAAAAGCAAAAGGGCATTGCATTCGATTCATTATTTGGTCCCTATCCGGCGGGCGCTAACAAGATCACTATTACCGACGTTTATCAGGCATGAACAATCAACGCTGACAGGTTTAGTGAGAAGAATGTAATGGTCGGACTCTTAGTGCAGCTACTGTACTGTAGTTAACATTCTTGCACCAATTTGACTCGCGAAACCAATCTAGTTGTAATAAATTGGTGCAATTTACTGCGGCTATTATTGAGCGTAAATCCACTGCAAGGATTTTTATATTATAAAACAATCAACTAAAAAAATATAACAGTATGGCACTATAATTGCTAAAGTAAAAATAGCAGAGAGATCATGATGCTTTTCGAGGCTTATGATCGATTTGAATAGGTGACTAGGGTTCCGGTTTTAATAAACGTCTGGACCGAGAGTTGCCGACCTCTTTTGCGGGGTTACACGGCGGGATAAAAGCCCGGGAGATCATCATAGATCTTCCTGCGCCCGTATTTTGCCGTTAACCTTAAAGAGAGGCCCGCCCTATGTCAAAACCGACAACATCTTCCCCTACAAGCATTATTTCAGGACTGTTAATCGTATTTTGCCTGTTATTCTCCCCCGGTTACGCCGCAGCCAAGGATAATAAATTCCGTATTGCATGGTCTATTTATGTGGGCTGGATGCCTTGGGATTATGGTGACAAATCCGGTATTGTCAAAAAATGGGCCGACAAATACGGCATAGAAATCGATATCGTTCAAGTCAACGACTATGTTGAGTCCATCAACCAATACACCACGGGTGGTTTTGACGGATGCGTCATGACCAACATGGACGCATTGACCATTCCGGCCGCTGGCGGTGTGGACTCTACCGCGCTTATCGTCGGTGATTTTTCCAATGGCAATGACGGCATTATCCTCAAAGGGCACGATAAACTAGAAGCAATCAAAGGCCAAAAAGTCAATCTAGTCGAACTCTCCGTGTCCCACTATTTGTTGGTCCGCGCGCTGGACACCATCGGTTCTCGTGAGCGCGACCTTAAAGTGGTCAACACCTCCGATGCCGATCTGGTATCGGCTTTTGCCTCCGCCGATGTCACTGCAGTCGTCACCTGGAATCCGTTGCTAAGCGAAATACTAAAAACGCCCGATGCTCATAAAGTCTTTGACTCCTCGAAAATCCCCGGTGAAATTATCGACCTGCTGGTCGTCAACACGAAAACCCTCGAACAAAATCCCAATTTAGGTAAGGCGCTGGTCGGCGCCTGGTACGAAATCATGACTGTCATGGCTAAAGAGGATGCGCAAGGCCATTCGGCGAAAGGCGCAATGGCTACGGCGGCCGGAACCGATCTTGCCGGATTCGAAAGCCAACTAAATACGACACGGATGTTTTATCAAGCCGGCGATGCGCTTGATTTCAGTCTCAGTAATAACTTAATCAAAACCATGGAGCGTGTCGCCGAATTCTCCTTTGAACATGGTTTATTGGGAGAGTCGGCCGCTCATGCAGGTTATGTCGGGATCTCTTATCCTAACGAAAAAGTCTCCGGAGACACTTCTAATATCAAGCTTCGATTCAATTCGGACTATACCCGACTGGCGGCCGAAAAAGCGCTTTAATTCAAGCCTTTCTAATAGAGGAGACTAGTTTTACATGAAGCGTATCATTAATCGTAATCCTAATGCGCGAGTCCAAGTATTGCTGAGCTTGCTACCTTTTGTCGCGGTCGCAGTCATCTATGTATTTGCTTCCGAGGCGAGATTGGCCGAAAACGCCAATGACAAGCTCTTGCCGTCCCTGGATGCGATGTTTAAATCATTGACGCGCCTGACCACTGTTCCCAATAAAAGAACAGGTGATATTCTGCTCTGGACTGATACCGCAGCCAGTCTGACCCGGCTGAGTTGGGGGGTGTCCATCAGTGCATTGCTAGGGTTGTTTTTCGGCATCTTGACCGGCGCAATACCCTACACACGTTCCTTGCTCTCCTCTTTCATTGCGGTGTTGTCGATGATCCCACCTATGGCGATCCTGCCCATTCTGTTCATTATGTTCGATTTGGGTGAGTTGTCCAAGGTGATCTTGATCGTCATCGGCATCGCACCGTTTATCATTCGCGATCTTCAGCAGCAGGTTCTGGAAATTCCCCGCGAACAAATCATAAAAGCGCAAACTCTAGGCGCCTCGACCTGGCAAATCATCGCCCGTGTGCTGCTGCCGCAATTATATCCGCGCTTGATTCAATCGGTCAGGCTGTCTCTAGGCACCGCCTGGCTATTTCTTATCGCCGCGGAAGCCATTGCCGCCACCGACGGTTTGGGTTACCGCATTTTTCTGGTGCGCAGATACCTGGCGATGGATGTGATCTTGCCGTACGTGGCCTGGATCACCTTATTGGCCTATCTATCCGATACCGTGTTGTTGAAGCTATCGCAACACATTTCACCCTGGTTTCACGGTACTCAGAGAAAGGATGCGTCAGCATGAGCGATATTCATTTCAAGAATGTTTGGAAGACCTACCACGATCAGGTTGTGTTGGAGCGACTCAACGTCAATATCAAAGCGGGCGAATTTTGTTCAATCGTCGGCGCTTCCGGCTGCGGCAAGACGACTTTCCTCAAGTTACTACTGGGCGAGGAAGCGCCCAGCCGCGGTACGATCATGCTGGGCGAACAACGCTTGCGCGCGGAGCCGGGACCGGACAGAGGCATCGTCTTTCAACGTTATTCGGTGTTTCCACATTTGACTGTCGAGGACAATGTTTTATTCGGCTTGGAAATGAGCGAATCGCCAATTTTAGGCAGGCTTTTCGGCCGATCGCGGCAGCGGGCTAAGGATCAGGCCAAGGACATGTTGAGCGCGGTCGGCCTCGAACATGCCTGCGGCAAATACCCGGCGGAACTATCTGGGGGCATGCAACAACGCCTAGCTTTGGCGCAAGCATTAATCAAGCAGCCCAAAATTCTTTTGTTAGACGAACCCTTTGGTGCGCTGGACCCCGGTATTCGTAATGACACACATAAACTGGTGCTCGACTTATGGCGGCGATTTGAACTGACCGTTTTTATGATTACCCATGACTTGAAGGAAGGTTTTCAAATGGGCACGCGTCTTTTGGTTTTCGACAAGGTGCGCAACGATCCTCAAGCCCCCCATGCCTACGGAGCTCGGATTACGTACGACATTCCACTCAACTCGGATAAACGTAAATTTCCGGTGGAGCTCACGGCATCGCTCGAACGTTCGGGATCTTCTAAAACCGATAAAAAATTATTAGATTTCGGTCCCGGTCCCGAATAAGCCACCGCCATTCATTCCTTGTAACCCATTAGGTACTAAAACGAGAGATCACAATGACAGAAAATACACCTATTACTATTGATTCGATTTTGCACAGTAAAACCCTTACCGGCGCAACAAGCGACTCTTTAATAGTCAGACGCGGCAATTCCTTGCGGCTAACCGATTTGGAAGGCGGCGCTAATTGCTCGGTGCTTTTGTTTAACGCTCACAACTTTATTGAGCGCTACAACATGGCCGACACCCTCAAAGCTCAGCATACTGCGCACCTGACCAAAGGCTTTGTCTGTTACTCGGACATGGGCCGAATATTGATGTCCCTCACCGATGATACCTGTGGTTGGCATGATCCTATCGGTGGCGTTTCGGATGCCGCTTGTGTCTCCGCGCGATACGGTGCGGGACGCTATCAGGAATTACGTAACGGCTTTTACCGCAACGGCCGGGAATTGTTTTTAATCGAGCTGGGCAAATGGGGGCTGGGAATACGAGACCTCGTCGCCAATATTAACTTCTTCGGTAAAGTCACCGTTGATGGATCCGGCCGCATGCATTTTTGCAGCGATCATTCAAGTCCGGGCAGCTATGTCGATCTTTATGCGGAAATGGATACGCTGGTCGTGCTCAATACCTGTCCGCATCCGTTAGACCCCAAATCCGAATGGCAGCCCAAACCCGTGCAACTGACGCTATGGCGACCGAATGCCGTGAATAATGCAATCTGCCGAGACCGCTGCCCGGAGAATCAGCGCGGCTTCGCCAACAACGCTATTTATCATTGCCAATCAGCGGCTTGACACTTCAGGAGAATTCTTATGTTGCCCTCATCTTTCACGACCAGCTCACTCGTTCCCGAACACGCGATCTATGCGCATACGGTTCCGGCCGGTGAACCCTGGCTGCATGAACTCAAATCCGGTCAAACGCTGCGTATTCTCGACCTGGAAGGCAATCAAGCAGTCGATACGCTATTTTTCAATTTGGACGATCCGAAGGAGCGCTATAGTGCTACCGATACGCTGCTTAGACAAAAAAGCATCTATCTTTCCACCGGCTCCGAGTTGGTTTCCAATTTCGGCAGGACCCTGCTGACCATCACGGCAGACACCTGCGGGCGCCATGACACATTGGGAGGGGCTTGCGCGGCCGAAAGCAACACTGTTAGGTATGCACACGAAAAAAAGCACATGCACAGCTGCCGCGATAATTTTCTGGCTGCGATTGCACAAAGCCCTTACGCATTGGACAAACGTGACCTTAGTAGCAATATCAATTTTTTCATGAATGTGCCGGTCACCGAACAGGGCGCACTGACTTTCGAGGACGGCATTTCCCAAGCCGGAAAATATGTGGAATTGCGCGCCGAGATGGATGTATTGGTCTTGGTGTCCAACTGCCCTCAATTGAACAATCCCTGCAACGCCTACAATCCAACACCGGTGCAAATGATCATCTGGGACAAGGCCTGAAAAGGTCGGCTAAAGGCCGGGGACGACCCCGAGCGCTTTTCATTTGACGCGGGACGGCCCGCTTATCCGTTCAGGATATTGCCCAATAGCATACATCATGTTTACTAAAGTTCTCATTGCCAATCGCGGCGCAATCGCATGCCGAATCATTCGCACGCTTAAATCGATGGGTATTCGTTCCCTCGCAATCTATACTGAGGCGGATGCCGGTTCCTTGCATGTCCTGCAAGCCGACGAAGCGGTTTGCATCGGTAAGGCTTTGGCCGCCGAAACCTACCTGGATTACCGCAAAATTCTCGATATCGCCGTACTCCACGATGTTCAAGCCATTCATCCCGGCTACGGTTTTCTGAGCGAAAGCGCCCATTTTGCCGAAGCCTGCGCGCAGCAAGGCATTGTCTTCATCGGCCCCACGCCTGAGCACATGCGCGTCTTCGGGCTCAAACACACCGCCCGACAACTGGCAGCGGACAATCAAATTCCGCTTTTACCCGGCACCGAACTAATAGACTCCCTAGCAAACGCTTTGACGTCAGCGGAGCGAATCGGCTATCCGGTCATGTTGAAGAGCACTGCCGGTGGGGGCGGTATCGGCATGACCTTATGCTACGACCGGCGAGGTCTCGAACAAACATTTGAGTCGGTGCAGCGGCTGGGTAAAAACAATTTCGGAGACAGCGGCGTATTCCTGGAAAAATATATCGAGCGCGCGCGTCATATTGAAGTTCAAGTCTTCGGCGACGGAAAAGGCAATGTCGTCGCGTTAGGCGAACGTGATTGTTCTCTGCAGCGCCGAAATCAAAAAGTTGTGGAAGAGACTCCGGCGCCCAATCTTGACGACGGCATCAGACAAGCAATCGTAACTACCGCGGTCAGATTGGCAAAATCGGTCAATTACCAGTCCGCCGGCACCGTCGAGTTTATCTATGATGTCGAATCCGCCGACTTTTATTTTTTAGAAGTCAATACCCGTTTGCAGGTCGAACACGGTGTGACCGAAGAAGTCACTGGCGTCGATTTAGTGGAATGGATGATTCGTTTGGCATCGGACGATGCGTCGTTTCTGGCCGATTACCGGCATAATCCTAATGGCCATTCCATACAAGTGCGTGTCTATGCCGAAGATCCCGGCAAAAACTTCCAGCCCAGTTCCGGCGATCTGACCCAAGTCAGGCATGCCGATCAGGTGCGTTGCGAAACCTGGGTTGCGACTGGGACGCATGTACCGCCCTTTTATGACCCGATGCTGGCTAAGATTATCGTCAAAGGCAATACCCGCGACGAGGCCATCATCCATATGCAGACTGCGCTTACGCAGTATCGTTTTGACGGCATTGAAACCAATCTACGCTACCTGCGGCAAATCATTGCCAATGACTTGGTGCAGTCCGGTTCCATCAGCACTCGTTTGCTAAACGATTTGGTTTATGCCGCGCCAAGCATCGACGTGCTGGACGGTGGAACACAAAGCACCGTACAAGATTATCCGGGACGCGTCGGTTATTGGCATATCGGCGTACCGCCTTCGGGGCCGATGGATGACTATGCATTTCGACTAGGTAACCGGCTACTGAACAACAGCGACGATGCGACCGCGTTGGAGCTGTGTTTTTCCGGCCCCACGCTTAAATTCAATACCGACACCCGCATCGTGTTGACCGGAGCGCCCATGGGAGCGACATTGGATGGTCAAGGCATTTCGTACTGGCAAGTGATCCGGGCGAAGGCAGGACAAATCCTTAAAATCGGCGCATTGACGAACAGCGGCGTGCGCAGTTATTTGTGCGTGCAAGGCGGTTTCGATGTGCCCCTTTATTTAGACAGCCGCGCTACCTTCACCTTGGGTAAATTCGGCGGGCATGCTGGCCGCGCCCTAATGGCTGGAGACGTCCTGCACTTGGCTCCGATCTCCGCGGACCGCCCCGCTTCCGGCATGATACCTTATGGATTGCGTCCCGATTATTGCCAAACCCGCACGATAAGGGTGATATACGGCCCGCACGGCGCGCCCGATTTTTTCACACCTGAGTACATGGACACCTTTTTCAACCATGAATGGGAAGTTCATTACAACTCCAGTCGGACCGGAGTGCGCATGATCGGTCCCAAACCTGGATGGGCTCGTAAGGACGGAGGCGAAGCGGGGCTTCATCCCTCCAACATCCATGACAATGCCTACACTATCGGTGGAATCGACTTTACCGGTGACATGCCCATCATTTTGGGGCCGGACGGACCCAGTCTGGGCGGGTTTGTTTGCCCCGCCACCGTTATTCAGGCGGATTTATGGAAAATTGGACAACTTCAGCCGGGCAGTAAAGTCCGGTTCGAACCGGTTGCCATAGCCGATGCGGTAGCACTCAATAAAGCCCAGGATGATGCGATAGCAAGCTTGATGGCGATGTCTCAAGCATGTTCTGCCATCGAATTACCGGGCACTCCCGTCCTGGCCGAGAGTGGTGATAATGTTTCTCGACCATCCGCCGTTTACCGTCCCTGCGGCGACCGCACCGTGCTGGTCGAGTATGGTCCACAAGCGTTAGATCTCAATCTGCGCTTTCGTGTCCACGCACTGATGGAAGCCATTCATTCCCTAAATATCCCCGGCATCGTCGAATTGACACCCGGCATTCGTTCCTTGCAGATTCAATATCGCCCTGAAGCGCTCGGTCTGGTCAAATTGATTGATTTATTGCAGCAATTAGAACATGACCTGCCACCGGTCAAGGACATGGTAATCCCGACCCGCATCGTGCATCTACCGATCTCATGGGATGATCCATCCACGCATCTGGCCATCGAAAAATATATGCAGTCGGTGCGCAAGGAAGCGCCCTGGTGTCCGAGCAATATCGAGTTTATCCGGCGAATTAACGGGCTGGACTCGATCGATCAAGTCAAGGAAATTTTTTTCAATGCCCGCTACCTGGTGTTAGGGCTGGGAGACGTCTATCTGGGCGCTCCGGTCGCAACACCCATCGACCCAAGACACAGGTTAGTGACGACGAAATATAATCCGGCGCGAACCTGGACACCGGAAAATGCGGTCGGTATCGGCGGCGCCTATCTCTGTATTTACGGTATGGAAGGTCCAGGTGGCTATCAATTCGTCGGTCGCACGTTGCAGGTATGGAACAGTCATCGCAGTACCGAGGATTTTGAACCCGGCAAACCCTGGCTGTTGCGTTTTTTCGATCAGATTCAATTTTATCCGGTCAGTGCGGATGAATTGATGCGTATGCGCGAGGATTTTCCGCGTGGCCGCTTCAAACTCAAGATCGACTATGAAAACTTTTCCTTGTGCGATTACAACCGGTTTCTGAGCGACAACGCCACCTCGATCGAAGCCGCAAAACTGAGACAACAGAACGCATTCGAAGCCGAACGGGAGCGTTGGCAACTATCGGAACACGCGCACAACGAAGCCATAACAGTTGAAGATGAAAAGGCTGAACTGCAGTTCGCCGATGACGAGCAGGCCGTGGTAGCACCAGTCCCCGGCTGCGTCTGGAGTCTGGAAGTCGCCGAGGGCGACCGAGTCAAAATCGGACAAACCCTGGCCATTGTCGAATCGATGAAAATGGAAATCCCGGTTACCGCTATCGACGAAGGGCGGGTCGGCCGTGTGTTTTGCTCGGTGGGCGCACAGTTGAATGCTGGTGCCGTCATGATGACTTTGGAAAAGGGAGACAAGTAATGTTGACTCAATCGGAACGACTCGATGATTTGTCGATTTCAGGTTTGCGCCAGCTGTATTTACGCAAAAGCCTCTCGCCATCCGATTTAATCGATGAAATACATCGACGCATCGCACGAACTCGGGATTACAACATCTGGATCCATGTACTTGATCGTAGGGCTTTAACACCTTATCTTGAGAATTTGGCCGCTCAAGATCCTGAATCATTGCCCTTGTACGGCATTCCGTTCGCAATCAAGGATAATATCGATTTAGCCGGGGAGCCGACGACCGCCGGATGCCCGGCGTTCGAATACCGGGCGGAACACTCCTCCACGGTCGTAGCCAAACTGATCGGGTTGGGTGCAATCCCGATCGGCAAAACCAATCTGGACCAATTCGCTACCGGCTTGGTGGGCACACGTTCGCCCTATGGGCCCTGTAAAAACAGCTTCGATCCGTCTTATATCGCCGGCGGATCAAGCTCCGGCTCCGCGGTCGCGGTGGCCTTAGGTCAAGCCAGTTTCGCACTAGGGACCGACACGGCAGGTTCAGGTAGAGTCCCAGCCGCATTCAATAATCTGATCGGCTATAAACCGACGCGTGGCCTTCTTAGTACTGCAGGCGTTGTGCCTGCCTGTAAAACACTGGATTGCGTCAACCTGTTTACGCTTTCGGTTGAGGACACGCAGCATCTGGCCGAACTTATCGTTGAATATGATCCTTTGGATGACTATTCGCGCGAACAACCCGTTAGTGCAAGTAAGGCTTGTACATCCTTTAATTTCGGTGTCCCCCAACAGGAACAATTGCGTTTTTTTGGTAACGATGACGCGGCTACGCTCTTCCAAAAAGCCGTTGAACGTTTCGAGCAAATGGGCGGGCATAAACAAATTTTGGATTGTTCGCCGTTGTTCGAAGCGGCCCAACTGCTGTATCAAGGTCCTTGGCTCGCGGAGCGTTACGCCGCCCTGGCGGACATCATCGAGCAAAATCCCGAGGCCCTCCATCCCTTAACTCGAAGCATTATTGAACCGGCAGCCCGGTTGACTGCGGTAGATGCATTCAATGCGTTTTACCGACTGCAGGCTTTAAAACGTCAAGCGGACGCTTTACTGAACCCAGTCGATTTCATGCTGACCCCTACCGCAGGCACGATCTATACGATCGATCAAATCACTCAAAATCCGATCGAACTGAATTCAAATTTGGGGTACTACACGAATTTCATGAATCTGCTGGATTTCGCGGCGCTGGCTTTACCGTCCGGATTCGATTCGAACGGATTACCCAACGGCATCACTCTGTTCAGCCGTACCTTCGAAGATAGCCTGTTGATGGCCTATGGCAAGCGCTACATGGAGCTCAGCGCGATCAACACAGGCGCCCCGACCTGCCATGCTCAGGCCGTCATCGAAATCGCGGTGTGTGGTGCCCATTTATCAGGACTGCCACTGAATCATCAATTGACCGATCGGGGTGCGAAACGGTTAGCGCGAACCCAGACGGCCCCTCGCTACCGATTATTCGCTCTGACCGGTAGCTCATTAGGCCGGCCCGGCTTGGTCAGAGACGAAACATACGGAGCTGCAATCGAAATCGAGGTCTGGTCGCTTCCCATCGATCGATTCGGATCATTTGTCGCGGCGATACCGCACCCTTTGGGCATGGGCAAAATTGAAACGGCTGGCGGGAGCTGGGTTGCCGGTTTCATCTGCGAGGCGTACGTCATTCAAGATGCCGAGGAAATTACTGCGTTCGGTGGCTGGCGCAGTTACTGCGGCGCGCAAGGGGGTGCCGATAATACTGAATAAAATAATTCAATTTGATCACGAATACCATTCGAATTAGGTGTTTGAGTATTCGCGGTTTATTGCGGGTTGATGCGTATCAATGAGAGTTTCCAATTCCAGTTGCCGCGAACCAAACCTGAATTTAAAGGCAATCGTGCGTCGATACGATGCGGCACAAAGTGCATGGTTCCGCGCCCTTTGCCTTGAAATACGGAGGCCGTTTCCATTCGGGGAAACACCCGCCTCTATTCATTCAATTGTGACAGGAGATAAGTATGCCCCCATCACCTCAGAGCCGAGTCCGGCCAGGACCCACACACTTTCGTAAACATTGTATTCTAATCCTGAGCGCAATCGCGGGGAACCCCGCCGCCGCTGAAACTAAGTTGATCGATCTGGACAATTTTTCACTTAGCTTCGGTGGAGACATAGCTGCAGCAGGGTTCATAACAAACGATACCAATTATGGTGCCGGAAGAATAGACATTTTTACCGGTGAAAACACTGGTGATGCCTCCTGGGTTGAGGCATGGGCCAAGCCGGGTTTGGATTTTGAGTTTAAACACGCCGATATCGGCGCTATTTATGGCGGCATATCCGGAGTATTCGCTTTGACCCGGGGTGACGGTGATGCCGGGGGCTTTACTCGCGGCAATGAAGAGGCCATCGATTTAGAAAATGTTTATTTAGGATGGCGAAATTCAATATATGATATTTCATTTGGCGGCCAACGTTTTCAGGTCGGTGATGGATTTTTGATCATCGATGGCGATTTCGATATGGCCGGCGATGGCACCTTTTGGAGCGTGCCGCGCTTTGCTTTCGACAATACAGCAATTCTTAAAATCAACTCCGATCCGGTCCGCGCCGATTTATTTTGGCTGCGAGGCGACAATCAACAAGGCAATACCGAAATTGCCGGTATCAATCTCGAATATGTTGATCACGACTACGGGACGCTTGCCACTACCTATTTCCGAACGATCGATATCGACCAAAATTTTAACAAGGCCCTCGCAAGACAGGATATGGATGTCATCAGTTTGAGAGCCACCGAAATCAAGACACCATGGTCACCTAATCTTGCATTCTGGGGTGAATACGTCATACAAACTGGCCAAGGCGACAGTACGAAATATGATGCCGACGCGTGGTATACGGAAGCCCAATACACTTTCGATGACATCGCGTGGAAGCCTAAATTGACTTACCGATATGCCCGATTTTCCGGCGATAACAACCCGAATGACAACAAGCGTCAGGATTTCGATCCTTATTTTTACGGACTCAATGTCGATAGAGGGGCTTGGGGAACTTGGTATCAAGCAGAAATTGCCGGAAACTACCAATTATTCAACAACAATCAAAACAACCATATGTTGAAACTGGACATTTATCCAGGCGAGACTTATGGCTTCGGAGCGGTTTACTATAATTTTTATTTGAATCAACCCAACTATCTCGGCACCCCCGTAAAAAACAGGCATTTTTCAGATGAAATCAATCTGTATGCCGAATGGTATCCGACCGAAAGTCTCTATACGGTGCTGCTTGGCGGCGTCTCTCTTCCAGGCGAAGCCGCAAGGGAAGCATTCGGCGATAATAAAGCTTATAGTGTGGTCCAAGCGTATGCAATTTATTCATTTTAAATAATCTTCCCCCTGACTGATAAGGCAAGACCATTGACCCTACAAATCCAGTCGCATGATGCGAGTGGATTTGTAGGGCGAATCAATTTGAGCCATTTCTTACCAGCAGATAGTGACCAAGAGAAAAAGCTAGCCATGCTTGAAGCGTGGTATCGAGAGATTCTGAAATAAGCGGCCCAACCTTTGATTGCCAAATGGGCGTCGATTCTAGCGGTAACGGTCAAAAAGCTATTTGTGCAGCGTATGCAAACCAAGTGGGGCAGTTGCAATCCCGATGCCCAAAAGTATCCGGCTGAATAGCGAACCGGCCAAGAAGGCCCCCGCATGCCTTGAATACATCGTGTTGCACGAAACGATGCACCTGTTGGAACGCCATCACAATGATCGATTTATGGCGCTTATGGATAGTCATATGCCGAATTGGCGCTGACAAAGAGATGAGTTGAATCGGGCGCCGTTGGGGGGTGAGAGTTGGGAGTGCTAGGCTTGGGGTTTCGCGCCGTTTCACCAGTCATACTCAATTTGCCTAATGGTTTGCCTGCTAATGTTACGGCAAGGCCAAACCGGCAAGTCTAAGCTAACCGGTCGGGCGGACGGGTGGGCCAAATGCTCTCTAAGCTAATTCGACGTATCGAGTTGCCCGGCTTCTTCTAACTTGTGAATATAAATGGTTGCGCCGATCACGGCGGCTTGGCCGATAAAAAGATTAATGACCGGCAGGGTCAGGGCAAAGCCGGTGACGCCGCCAAAACTTAACGCACCCCAGCGGGATTGCTGTAAAAACTGTTTTTGGGCCGGAAAAGTCAGGCCGCGGCTTTCCAGTGGATAAGCCATAAATTCCATGGCGATTCCCCAGGCGGCAAAAATTGCCCAAATTATGGGGGCGATCAGGTTGACGACCGGGATCAGAAATAAAAAAAGCAACGGTAGTATTCTCACCAGCAAGTAGCCGACCCGTCTCAGCTCACCCACAAACACCTTGTCCCAGGCTTGTTCCACGATCGGAACATCCTGATCGGTAATGATTTGCAGAACCTTGGCGGACAGCACGCTGTAATAGGGCGCGGCAATCAAGTTAGCCAACAAGGTGAAGGTAAAAAAACCGACCACCAAAAAGCTGATGAAAAACAACGGCCATAAAATCCAGTTCAACCAGGTCAGCCAGTCCGGAATAAATTCATGTATCAAGGCCGATACGGAATGATAACCCAGCACGAATGCACCGCTGTAAAGCACGATATTAATGAATAAAGGAATCAACAAGTATTTGCGTAATTGCGGATGATTCAGCAGTTTGATACCTTGCAGCAAACAGCTCAAGGCGAACAGCGGATTGTTGCCGCTTTTGATTTTTAACATGTCTGTAAACTCCCGACCCCGTTTTTGCCGGGGTCGATAACCACGCCACGTTCGGTGACGATGGCGCTGATCAATGCGGCGGGTGTGACGTCGAATACCGGATTCCAGGCCGTGACCAGGGAATCGTCCTGCAGATAACACTCGGCCAACAGCTCCCTGGGGTTGCGTTCTTCTATTTCGATACTGTCGCCGGACGCCAAACTAAAATCGAAGGTGGAGTAGGGCGCCGCCACCATGACTTTAACCCCGTGTTGCTTGGCCAACACCGCCAGGGAATAGGTGCCGATTTTATTGGCGACATCGCCATTGGCGGTGATGCGGTCCGCTCCGACTACAATCCAGTCGACCTTGCCGGACTTCATCAGCCAGGCGGCGGCGGCGTCGGCTATCAACGTGGCCGGGATACCATCCTGAGCCAGTTCCCAAACCGTCAGCCGCGCGCCTTGCAGCCAGGGGCGGGTTTCGTCGGCATAGACGTTTTGTAAATGCCCCCGTTTATGCGCGCTACGAATCACGCCCAGCGCCGTGCCGTAACCGCCGGTGGCCAATGCACCGGCATTACAGTGAGTCAATACCGCCTTGGCGTCGCCCAAAATATCGGCACCGTATTCGCCCATGGCGTGGTTGGCGGCGATGTCGTCGGCATGGATTCTTTGGGCTAGTTGGGTTAATGCCGCGATCGGGTCGGCACTATGCGTGGCTAATGCTTGGCGCATTTTGTCCAGCGCCCAGAACAGGTTTACCGCCGTGGGGCGAGACGCGGCAAGTCGTTGTATGTCGTTCTCAACCTCGTTTTGCCAGTTGTCGGCCGGATAATGTTGCATGGCGGACAGCAACACGCCGTAAGCTGCGGCAATACCAATGGCCGGAGCGCCGCGCACCCGCATCGAGGCAATCGCTTCGGTGACGCCGGCGGCATCCTGATAGTTGTCGTAAGCGATTGTTTCCGGCAACAAGCGCTGGTCCAATACGCTCAGGCTGTGCCCGGTCCATTGCAAGGCTTGTACGGATAATTGCTTGGGGTTACTCATGATATTGAATTCTGTGCTAAGGATTAAAAGGGGTGAATAGGTATAATCGAGTTTTTTTTCGGGCAAACACATGCAAGTCGATCTTCTTATTCAAGCGCGTTGGATTATACCTGTTGAGCCGGCCGGGGTAATCCACGAAAACTACAGTCTGGTGGTTGACGACGGTAAAATTATCGATTTGCTGGATACTGCCTCCGCCGCGCAAAAATACCAGCCGCGCGCTCTGGAAAATCTGGATCAACATGTGTTGATTCCCGGCCTGATCAATTGTCACACCCATGCCGCCATGTCCTTACTGTCGGGAATTGCCGACGATTTGCCGCTGATGGACTGGCTGCAAAACCACATCTGGCCGGCCGAACAAAAATGGGTTAGCGAGTCCTTCGTGCGCGACGGCACCGATTTGGCGATTGCGGAAATGCTGCGCGGCGGCACCACCTGCTTTAACGACATGTATTTTTTCCCGGATATCGCCGCCCAGCAGGCGGTCGAGCACGGCATCCGCGCCAATATCGGTCTTATTGTGTTCGATTTTCCGACCGTGTGGGCGGAAAACGCCGATGCTTATTTAAGCAAGGCCTTGGACCTGCATGAGCGCCTGCGCCACGAACGCTTGATCACCACCTCGTTCGCTCCGCACGCGCCGTATACGGTTTCCGACGAACCGCTACGGAAAATGCTGACCTTTGCCGACGAGCTGGATTTAACCATCCACATGCATGTACACGAAACCCGGCATGAGGTTGACGAACAACTGAAAAAAAACGGCCAAACCCCGCTGCAACGCTTGCACGAACTGGGCCTGTTGACGCCGTCGTTCATGGCGGTACACATGACTCAGCTGAGTCCGGACGACATCCGTTTTTATGCCGAAACCGGCGGCCACATCGTGCATTGCCCGGAATCGAATTTAAAACTGGCCAGCGGCTTTTGCCCGGTTGCCGCCTGCATGGAAGCCGGCATCAACGTGGCGCTGGGCACCGACGGCGCCGCCAGCAACAACGATCAGGACATGCTGGCGGAAATGCGGGTAGCCGCTTTGCTGGCCAAGGGCGTGTCCGGCAATGCCAGCGCGGTATCCGCCATGCAGGCGCTGCAAATGGCCACCCTCAACGGGGCCAAAGCCTTGGGCCTGGACGACAAAATCGGCTCGCTGGCCGTCGGCAAAGCCGCCGATGTGGTGGCGATCGATTTAAGCGACGTGGAAACCCAGCCGGTATTCAACCCGCTGGCGCAACTGGTCTACGCCGCCAGCCGCCACCAAGTCAGCGACGTCTGGGTGGCCGGCAAGCGGCTGTTAAACAAACGCCAGCTCACCACGCTGGATTTGCAGGATCTTCGGCAGCGGGCGGCGGTTTGGCAGCAGCGGCTGGCGGGGTTTTGATGCGGGTCTGTTTTAACTCCAGATGGACCGGCGGTTAGATTGATAGAATGGCGACTGCGTCCTTTTAATAAGACAACGGGACTATCCGGTTCAATTGCTGAATATTATTCTCGTAACCGGCCATTATCAGTTTTAATCGATGATATACGGAAATGGAATTTACATACTTATCAATATGTTATCCTGAAAATGAGAGTTTTTCGGTAGATATGCGGCTAACTATTTAATTCCTTGTTAGGCTCTTATATGTGTATCGCACAGTTTTTTCAGAACGTTCCTGATGTCATCTGGTCTGGGATCATTGCTTCTGTCCTGACGCTTAGCGGCGTTCTAATTTCAAATCGAAGCAATACCACGCGCTTGACGCTACAGCTCACGCACGATCGAGAAGAGAAGGCCAAAGAGCGCACATCTGGCATGAGGCGAGAGGTGTACCTCAAAGCCACGGAAGAACTTGTCAAACTCAATGCCTTTCTCGGTTCATTACCCCAACAAGACATCACAAAAAGCAATCTTGGGGAAGGTTTCGTCGGCTTTCAATCAGCTTCTGCAAGGCTACAACTGGTGGCAGAGCCGAAGACGACCCTGCTTGCCATGCGACTTTCTTCAGCCTACGGGGAGCTGATTATCGAGCTAATGCAACACCTCATGGTTTTGGGAAAAGCAAAGTCAGATATCCAAATTGCCGATGATCTTTACACAAAAGCAAACAACGAAGTTCAGAGAGTTCTCTCTGCGATGTCCCAGCAAAACGAAACTGGAAAGCCCGATCAACAAGTATTTGACGCACTTCAACGCAGCTTTGCCTTTGGCCAAGAGCAAACATCCAAATATTCTGCCGCTCGATCAGAAGGCTGGGAATCGTTCAGGATGGGCAACGGAGCCTTCGTGCGCCATCTTCTCTCACGTTTACGGGACATAGCGCCACAGCAAATGAAGTTCATGGTTGAAATTCGTCGAGATCTTGCGCTTCTTGGCGACTTGTCTGAAGTCGAGGCAGAAATGCATAAGCAACTTGTCCGCATGGAGGAAAAATTGAATCAATTCCTTCAATCCGTAGAATCAACAAATGCCTAGCCCGTAGGTCCGATTAGCGGCAGCGTAATCGGACGCATGTTTTAATCGAGTAATATCTGTCTTTGATGTTCCGCTGCCGCCAAGCCTAATTTAACGCCGGTTCGCGGACCGGCAGCCGCGATACTTTCGCTACGAAAACCATCCGTGGTTTTCGCCCCGCGGGCCAGCCTATCGGCTGTTCAAAGAAAAGTATCCAAAAGAAACGATACCCCATGCCGCGTTGATCCTGCGCTCCTCGGGTTTGAACGGGGTTTTTCGAAGGGGCGTCCCAGCCCCTGCGAAAAACGCGCGGCTTCCCTGCCGCGCCCCTGTCGGGCAAATCCGCTCAAACCCTCCGGTGCTCGGCGCAGCATCAGGGGAGGTCCGTAGGTCCGATTAGCGGCAGCATAATCGGACGTATGTTTTAATCGAAAAATGTCTGTTTTTGATGTCTCGCTACCCCGATACGATGCGCTAAATCTCAATGCCGCATAGGATGCCGCCGTTAGGCGCATCAATCCGCGGCCGTTGCGCCTCGCATGGCTCGGCACAACCTATCCTGGATGCGCACCTTATCGCGTTGTGCACTTTTATTAAGACACCAAGTCTTGGTGGTATCATTAAGCAAACAACTTAATTGAGCAGTTGGAGAATCATTCATATTATGCAAGTTGCTACCGGAACCGTAATCAACGGAAAAATCGTGCTGGAAGGGGTCTCTCTTACCGAGGGTGCCGTGGTAACCGTCGTTACGCGCGGAGCTGACGAAAGCTTTTTACTTACCGACGCCCAAGAAAACGAACTACTTGCAGCCATGACTGAAATTGAACGTGGCGATTATTTAAGTCTGGAAGAGTTGTTACAGTCTCTTCCGGCTCAAAATTGAGTATGGCGCTTCGGGTAAAAATCGCCACACGAGCAGCAAACCAAGTTCGCAAGGCAGCTGAGTGGTGGTCGGTAAACCGTCCGAGCGCTCCAAACGCTATAGCCACTGATTTTGGCGAGGCAGTGGCGTTGTTGGCCGAACAACCAGGAATCGGAGCCCAATATAAAGGCTCGCGCACCGTTGGCGTACGCCGACTTTTTCTCAGTCGCGTTGGGTACTTCATCTACTACCTTGCTGAAGACGGTTTCCTTCATATACTTGCGTTTTGGCACGCAAGTCGCGAGAACCAGCCGCCTTTATAACTTAGCCTAACCGACCATAAGCATGGTAAAGCGCCCTATTTCCTTACCTGATTAGCAATATGTTTTAGCCAGGCCCGTAGGTCCGATTAGCGGCAGCGTAATCGGACGCATGTTTTAATCGAGTAATATCTGTCTTTGATGTTCCGCTGCCGCCAAGCCTAATTTAATGCCGGTTCGCGGACCGGCAGCCGGGATACTTTCGCTACGAAAACCATCCGTGGTTTTCGCCCTGCGGGCCAGCCTATCGGCTGTTCAAAGAAAAGTATCCAAAAGAAACGATACCCCATGCCGCGTTGATCCTGCGCTCCTCGGGCTTGAACGGGGTTTTTCGAAGGGGCATCCAGCCCCTGCGAAAAACGCGCGGCTTCCCTGCCGCGCCCCTGTCGGGCAAATCCGCTCAAACCCTCCGGTGCTCGGCGCGGCATCAGGGGAGAAACCGTCCCGTTGGCTGTAGCAATCCCACAGCCAAGTAGGTCGGAATAAGTAACAGCGTTTCCGGCACGCTTGAATCGCCAGAAATGCCTATCGGCTTATTCTGGCCTACAAGTTTTTTAAACTTGTACATGTCAAGCTTGTCGGAAACAGCTGTGCCAGGCTAATCTGCTGCCCGTTTTAATGTATTCCGATTAAATTTGGCTCGTGAGCGATTATCGACGATTGTATATTCCCGGCGGTACTTCGGTTACCTGTTGTTGCCAACCAGCCAAGTCGACCGGAATAAGTGACAGCGTTTCCGACACGCTTGAATCTTATGGGGATGGGTATTTAAGGGGTTGGAAAGGCGCCGTATAAAAACATCAACACAGATAAAGGTGAAATAATATGAGCATGAATTTAAAAAAATACTTGGTTGCCAGTTTTTTAGTGCTGTCTCTTGGAACCGCGAACCATGTTACAGCGGCTACAGAAACTCAAACTGCGATGAAACAAGCGACTAATGCCGCCATTGCAAACCTTGAAGCGGCCTTGAAAGCGGTGACGGAGAATAAGTTGGATGCGGCGCAAGACTTTATTGATGCCACGCGGGACTCTGCCGGCGACATTTTGGGGGCTTGTTCGATTGAAGCAAAAAAACAACACGGTTCCACTGCGCTTAAAAACGCGCGTCGTCAAATCAAAAACGGTGATACAGCGGGTGCTACGATTTCTTTAAAAGAGGCTATTGAAATTTTTAAATCCTTACTTATGTCTGTTAATACTGAACACCAAAGTGTGTTTAAGTGGTTTAAGTGATTCAAAATCCAGTCAACTCGTAACATGGGTAGACCCCGATACAATGCGCTAAATCTCAATGCCACATAGGATGCCGCTGTTAGGCGCATCGATCGCGACCGTTGCGCTTCGCATGGCTCGGCATAACCTCGATCGGGAATGCGCACCTTATCGCGTTGATGTCAAAAAAGACGGTTCTCAAAGGGTTTGGCAACCGTGTTTTTATGAGCATTGTCTGCGGGACGAAAGCGATTTTCAAAAGCATTTAAATTACATTGTCACCCCGGCAAATGAAAGCCGTGTGGCCATGACTTTCACAGTGATCTAGAGCGCTCAATCTCATGATTGACATTTAACCGGCCCCTCCGTAGACTCAACTTCAACAGGAAAGTGGGTATATATAATTCAAATAGCTCATTTTCATGAGGAGGCGTTATGACTTTCCAAATCAATATCGGCGACCATGCTAGCCCAAATGCGGGATTTATTGCGTTTCCAGACAGTCGCCGCGGGACGATGCGGTGGGCGCGGCAGCGTGCGCTCTGGATCGCCAGGAACATTCCGTCGGCCGACGTCTATTTTCGCGGGATCACCAGCGGAGCCCGCTCCCTCACCGCTTTGCTGGCCGACAGCTCTATCTGGGTTAACTATCATGCCACACTCACCGACTTCGGGGTAACGCCGGGGAGTAGTGGATTTGCTACGGAGTGTGCGATTGGACCAGCCGCCTTCAGAATCGGTCGCTGGACGGTGCTGGCAACCTTGATACACGAGCTTGCGCATTGCAATGGGGCACCTGGCGGTAGCAGCACGGCAGCAGAAGATGCGCTACCCCATTGTGGGTTGGGCAGGCTTTCTGAGTTTCGAACCGGTGTCGACGATCCTCGTACGCCTTATACCCCGGGTCTGGGAGGGTGACGCGTGTCTGAACTGTTTCGCTGTTCGGGGAGATGGGGGCTGCGGCTGCTTATATTCGTGCTCGTTTTGTTAGGCCCCGGCACCGCTGCTGCAAGATGTTTGCCTTTCAATTTCTTTGAATCCATTTTCGAAATCCCCTTTATCGTTCACGGTAAGGTCATTCATTCCAATGGCGACGGTCTTGTTTCCGCGAACTGTGGCGTTGATATTTGCAAACATCAATTTAGTATCCAAGTAATAGAAGTCCTCAAAGGTAAAACGGAAGAACAGACGTTGCAAGTCAGTTATGATTTTGTCAATCAAAGGCCAAATATCAGCTTGTTTTCGTTCGGGCAGGAGTATATTTTTGCTGTGCGCGAGATAAGCAAGGATGGTAAGGCAACTTTGTTAGGCAATACCTGCGGCAGATCAGGTCTGAGTATCGATTATCTCGATAAAGTCAAAAAAGTGCTGGGAAGAGAGTAATCCGTCCTTTTGATCTGGGCGGATCTTGCTCGTTCGACGTAAGCAGTGCCTCGAATTATGACTTTCCAGAAAGCCGGCAGGCGCTGCCGCGCAATGTAAAATTACCCAACAATCATCCTTCGAGTCGTATGCTTGGATAAGCCTACACCGTCTCTAATTTGGCATAAGCCAGCATCAGCCATTTGATGCCGGCATTGCGGAAATTGATTTGTACCCGTTCCTGCTCGCCGTCGCCTTCGGTTTGCAGCACCACGCCTTCACCGAACTTTTCATGCTTTACGCTTTGTCCCAACTTATATTTACCGGTCTTTTGGCTAAAGTTGCCTTGCTTGGCGTAGCTGTTGGCTATCGGGCGGCTGATATTGGCGCGCATGCGGATTTCCTGCAGGGTTTCCGGCGGAATTTCCCGCAAAAATCGCGATGGACTGGGGTAGTTATCCTTACCGTACAGCCGGCGCGATTCGGCGTGGGTCAGGTAAAGCTGTTCCATGGCGCGGGTGATGCCGACGTAGCACAGACGGCGCTCCTCTTGCAGGCGGCCGGCGTCGTCGGTGGCTTGTTGGGACGGAAACAAACCTTCCTCCAGGCCCACCATAAACACCAGTTTAAATTCCAGGCCTTTGGCTGAATGTAAGGTCATTAGCTGCACGCAATCTTCATCGACATCGGCCTGCATGTCGCCGGCTTCCAGCGCCGCATGGGTCAGAAACATGTCCAGTTCGCTAAGGTTTTCGTCGTTTTGGTTGTCAATATCGAACAGGCGGGCGGCGTTGACCAGCTCCTGCAAGTTTTCCACTCGGGTTTCGCCTTTGTCCTGCTTTTCCTTTTTGTACAGTTCGATCAAGCCGCTTGTTTCTACCACCTTTTTGACGGTTTCGTGCAAATCCAGTCCGCTGGTTTCCGCGCCCAGTTGCAGGACCAATTGGATAAAGCCCTTTAATGCGGTATTGGCGCGGGGCGGCAGACGGTTTTCGGCCAGCATGCGCTCGGATGCCTGCCACAAAGACAGGTTTAATTCCCGGGCCAGCAGGCGCATGTCATCCAGGGTTTTGGCGCCGATGCCGCGGGTTGGGGTGTTGACCACCCGCTCGAAGGACGCATCGTCGTCATGATGGCTGGCCAGACGCAGATAGGCGAGGGCGTTTTTGATTTCCATGCGTTCGAAGAAACGCAGGCCACCGTATACCCGGTAAGGCGTGCCGGTGGTCATCAAGCGTTCTTCAAATTGTCTGGATTGGGCGTTGGAGCGGTATAAAATCGCCGCTTCGCTGCGCAAGCCGCCGTCCTTGATCCATTGACGGATTTTTTCCACCACGAAGTAGGCTTCGTCCTGCTCGTTGAAGGCCGAGTATAGTGATATGGCCTGGCCTTCGCCGGCCTCGGTCCAGAGTTCCTTGCCCATGCGACTGTCGTTGTTGGCGATCAGGGTGTTGGCGGCTTTTAATATATGTCCGGTGGAGCGGTAGTTTTGCTCGAGCCGCACCACTTGGTGCTGCGGATAATGTTTTTGAAAAGCGAAAATGTTTTCGATTTTGGCGCCGCGCCAGCCATAAATGGATTGATCGTCATCGCCGACCACGAACAGGTTGTTGTTACCTTCGGTTAATAGGCGTAACCAGGCATATTGAATGGTGTTGGTGTCCTGAAATTCATCCACATGCACTTGTTGAAAGCGTTGCCGGTAAAAACTCAGCAAATCCTGGTTGTCGCGCAGCAATTCATGAGCACGCAACAATAGCTCGGCAAAATCCACTAGACCGGAGCGGTCGCAAAGTTCTTCATACGCTTTATAAACCGTCAGCATTTGCCGGTGGTAAAAATCCCCGTTGTCAGCCATGTGGCGGGCGCGGATGCCTTCTTCCTTTTGGGCATTGATAAACCATTGCACTTGTTTAGGCGGCCATTTGCTGTCGTCGATATTCATGGCTTTTAATAAACGCTTGACGATGCGTAGTTGATCGTCGCTATCCATGACCTGAAAGTTATCCGGCAGTTTGGCTTGCTTGGCATGCTGGCGCAGCAAACGATGGGCCAGGCCGTGGAAAGTGCCTATCCACATCGAGCGGGCCGAAATGTTCAATAACGCTTCCACCCGGCCACGCATTTCATTGGCGGCTTTGTTGGTGAAGGTGACCGCCAGAATGTGCTGGGGCGATAAATGATTGATTTTTATATGCCAGGCGATGCGGTGTACCAGTACCCGGGTTTTGCCGCTACCGGCCCCGGCCAGTACCAGCATGGCCTGCTCCGGCGCGGAAACTGCCAGACGTTGAGCATCGTTTAATGGGGCAATAATTGAGGAGACATCCATTTTTTTTGTTTGCAGATTTCAATGAGCTGTGTATATTTGCTGGCTCTATATAAAGGAAAGCCTTAAGTCAGGATAATAAAAAAAAATATTACACAGAGAGGGTTGGAAATGAATTTTGATTATAAACGCATGATTAAGTTTGAACACAACGTCGGCGCAAAAGATAAAAAAATTCGCTTGATTTCAGGCGTGGTATTGCTGGCGGTATCGTTATTTACCGCCAGCGTTATATTGCTGCTGGTCGGATTAGTGTTGGTCGCCACCAGTTATTTCGGCTGGTGCCCTGCTTACTCCGGGTTTGGTAAAAATAGTCTGGAAGCCGGTGCGGTAGTAGCGGATACAGCTGCGTCGTCTGAGACTGAAAACGACGCTTAATAAACCGTTTGGCCATCCGGGTTTGCGTTTACAGCGGGTCCGGATGGTCAGATTCTAATCGCTGTCTTCTTTTCTGTATTCCCCTTCAATTACATCGGCATCGCGGCGTGCGGGTTGTCTGAATATGCTGCCGGATTCCGTGACCAATAAATGATTTTCGATGATGTATTGGGCGATTTTACGGCGTAATGCCGGGATCAGGCAGGCAAAGCCCAACGCATCGGTAAAAAACCCCGGCGTTAGCAGCAAGGCGCCTCCCACCAATAGAATCGGACCTTCTATCATTTCGTAAGCGGGAATCGTACCTTGGGCCAGATTAGTCTGAAAGCGTTGCCAGGTGGCAAAACCTTGGCGGCGTAATAGCCAGGCGCCCAAGGCGGCGGTAAACACCACCAGGAAAATAGTCGGAAATGCGCCGATCAAACCGCCGACTTGCAGAAGTACGTAAATTTCCACAAAGGGCACGATCAGAAAAAACAAGAAAAGTATGCGCATGGCTTTCATGGGAATGGCTGAATGGATATCACTAAAAACCTGCAGTTTAACCGATTTAGGCGCTGATTATTCCGGTTTGCGACTATTGAGCGATAATGGTCGATTAGCTTAACTAAGCATTCTTCTGTTTTTGCGGGATAATAACAGCATGTATCATTTGATTTATTGTACTTGCCCGAACCGGGAAACCGCCGAAAGCATTGCCGGACGACTAATCTCCGAAAAATTGGCGGCGTGTGTGAATATATTGCCGGGCGTGCTCTCCGTTTATGAATGGCAAGAGCGGATCGAGACCGCGCAGGAACATTTGTTGCTGATCAAAAGTCCATCGGTCCGTTACGATGCAATCGAAGCAGCCATTAAGGCCCTGCACCCTTATCAACTTCCTGAAATCATTGCAGTCGCGATTGAGCGCGGCTCAGCCGAGTATTTGAAATGGATCGACTCATGCCTGCCTACCAACTGATTTTATTTTGCTTGTTGTCGCTGGTATTCCAGCCGGCCCTGGCTTTAAACAGCGAGGATATTTTACCGCCCGATCAGGTGTTCAAATTAACCGTGGTGGGCCAATCCCGGCAACAGCTTGAGCTTGAATGGCAAATTGAGCCGGGTTATCACTTGTACCGTGATAAAACCAAAGTTGAATCCAAAACCGACGCTATTCGAATAGGTGCCTTCCAAATGCCGGAGGGGACCGTGGAACATGATGCTGTGTTTGGCGACATGAGCGTTTACCGCAATCACCTCAAGCTGAGCGTGCCGATCATCAATCCGCAAAATTTGCCGCTGGTCTCGCTGCAGGTGAAATACCAGGGTTGCGCGGATATCGGGGTGTGTTATCCGCCGCAAAAGAAACGCATTGAGGTTGCTTTGCCGGACTCCCCGTCGGCTGAGCCAACGAATGCCGTCAATCAATTTTTTGGCGGCCTAAAGAAACTTACCCCCAGTTTGTTTGCGGACGAATTGCTGCCGCCCGAGCAGGCGTTTCAGTTTTTTGCCACGCTAAAAGACGATCACACCGTGCATGTTAGCTGGTTAATCGCCGACGGTTATTATCTGTATAAGCACAAGCTGGACCTGAAGCTGGATGCGTCGACCCGGACCCAATTGGCCAAGCTGCCGTTACCGGTGGGCGAAACGCATCTGGACGAAGAGTTCGGCCAAGTGGAAGTCTACCGTAACGAACTTAGCCTTGATGTACCCTTGCAAAGACAATCGCTGGCGGCCGAGAGCGTGGAATTGACCGCCAAGTTTCAAGGTTGCGCGGACAGAGGGGTTTGTTACCCGCCCATGACCAGCAAGGTGGTTTTGCAATTACCGGCAACGCAAACACGGGTCCCGCTAATCGAATCCGAGCCCGAGGCGGCATCCGAACAGGATCAGATCGTCAATGCATTAAAAAGCGATAGCCTGGTGTTAACCCTGATAAGTTTCTTCGGCTTTGGGGTGTTATTGTCGCTGACGCCCTGCGTGTTTCCGATGATTCCGATTTTGTCGGGCATCATCGTCGGGCATGGTCATCGCATCAGCACCCGCAAAGCCTTTCTGCTGTCCGCCAGTTTTGTGTTCGCTTCGGCTTTAATGTACACCGTGTTCGGCATATTGGCCGCCTTGTTCGGTAGTAATTTGCAGGCCGCCTTTCAAGAGCCCTGGGTGATTTCTACCTTTGCCGGCTTGTTTGTATTGCTGTCATTGTCGATGTTCGGCTTTTATAACCTGCAAATGCCCGCAGCGTTACAGTCGAAATTACATCATTCCAGCGACCAGCACCGGGATGGCTCTTATTGGGGGGCCGGTATCATGGGGGCTTTGTCGTCGCTGATTGTCGGGCCATGCGTGGCGGCGCCGCTGGCGGCTGCTTTGATTTATATCGGCCAGACCGGCGATGTGGTATTGGGCGGATCGGCTTTATTCGTGATGGGGCTGGGTATGGGGCTGCCGCTTTTGCTGGTTGGGGCTTCCGCCGGCAAGTTGCTGCCTAAGGCCGGGGAATGGATGAACGCCACCAAGGCGGTATTCGGCGTCATTATGCTGGCGGTGGCGGTATGGATGCTGTCGCGAATTTTGCCGCCGACGATTACCATGCTGTTGGCGGCGATGTTGCTGATTATCCCGGCGATTTATTTGAATGCCGTAGAACCGCTACCGCATCCCTGTTCCGGTTGGAAGAAATTATGGAAAGGGGTGGGGATAATGATGTTGCTGTTCGGTGTGATGCAGTTAATCGGCTTGAGCGCCGGAAACACCAATCCCTTGCAGCCCTTGGTGGGCGTGACG
The DNA here is from genome assembly GCF_023228165.1 of Methylomonas sp. Lineage (GTDB taxonomy): Bacteria > Pseudomonadota > Gammaproteobacteria > Methylococcales > Methylomonadaceae > Methylomonas. Next base: position 40,179 of record NZ_JALOBS010000016.1, read on the forward strand.
GTTGGTGGCGAAACGCCCGCTAATGCCGGTATTCGCTTTCAGCGGGTACGCAGCATTGCGGCGCTGGAGCAAGCATTGCAGCAAGCCAAAGCCAACCAACAATGGCTGATGCTGGATTTTTATGCCGACTGGTGTGTGTCCTGCAAGGAAATGGAGGCCTATACATTTACCGATGCGCGGGTTAAGCAGCAATTACAAAACTTTGTGTTGATTCAGATCGATGTCACGGAAAACAACGATGACGATAAAGCCTTATTACAACGCTTTAATCTGGTCGGTCCGCCGGGCATCATCTTTTTTGACCCTGCCGGCCAGGAACGCGGCAATAAGCGGGTCATCGGTTATCAAGATACCGCTACTTTCTTAAATACCTTAAAGCAGTTATGAAGACCACGCTAATGATTCTGATCGTTGCCGGTATCGCCTTGGCGGCTGGTTTTTTATGGCATCAGCAAAATAGGCCGGCTGTTGCCGTGGAAACGGCGAGTCCCGGGCTGCATTTTCAGTTTCCCGATGCGGATGGGCGGCTGCAAGCGGTATCCCAGTGGCGGGGCAAAATTTTAGTCATCAACTTTTGGGCGACTTGGTGTCCGCCTTGTTTAAAGGAAATTCCGGAATTTATCCAATGGCAACAGGCCTATCGGGCGAAAAACCTGCAATTTGTCGGTATCGCCATAGAGGATAGGGACGCGGTTTCCGTCTACTTGCAAGGTATTGCCATAAATTATCCGATTTTAATCGCTGGTGATGAAGGCAGCGTGTTGGCGCATCAACTGGGAAATATTATCAATGCCGTGCCATTTACCGTTATCGTTGATCAACAAGGTCGAATAGTACACCGCCAGCCGGGCGAGTTGACTAAAGAGCAGTTTCTGCAAGTTATAGAGCCGCTGATGGCGGTCAATAACTAAATAGGCGATAAATGACTATAAAATGCTGGTTTATCTGGACAAAAACCTACAAATTAGGCAGAATTCGCACCTTCAAAATTCTTGACCGTTTAATAATTGCATGGCGACTATTACCGTTCTCAACGGCCCCAATTTAAATCTGTTAGGTGTACGGGAGCCGGGTTTATATGGCAATAAAACCTTGCGGGATATTCAAGACAGTCTCGAACAGCTAGCCGCGACGCTTGGTCATGATTTGAATTTTTTTCAAAGTAACGCCGAGTTCGAGATTATCGATCAAATTCACCAGGCTTATAGCCAAGGTGTCGATTTTATCCTGATCAATCCGGCGGCATTTACACATACCAGCGTGGCGCTACGCGACGCCTTGCTGGCCACCAAGATTGCATTCATTGAAGTACATTTGTCCAATGTGCATGCCCGCGAAGCTTTCAGGCGACATTCTTATTTCTCGGATATCGCCGTAGGCGTTATCTGTGGTCTGGGAGCACGCGGTTACGAACTGGCTTTACAAGCCGCTCATCAGATATTACAAGAGAGAACTCAGAACAATGGATATTAGAAAAATAAAAAAACTCATCGATCTTATCGAGGAATCCGATATTGCTGAGATTGAAATTCGCGAGGGAGAGGAGTCGGTCAGAATTAGCCGTTATTCAGCTGCCGCGCAGCTTCAATACACCGCCGCGCCTGTTGCCGCTCCGGCATCGCTTGCCCCTGCGGCTGTAGTGCCGGCGGAAGAAAAAATCAGCGGTCACGTGGTTAAATCGCCCATGGTCGGTACTTTTTACCGTTCGGCATCGCCGGGCTCGCCATCGTTTGTAGAAGTCGGCCAGTCGGTTGCGGTAGGCCAAACCTTGTGCATCATCGAAGCCATGAAAATTCTTAACCAGATTGAAGCCGATAAAAGCGGTAAGATCAAACAAATTCTGGTTGAAAATGCCCACCCGGTTGAATACGGTCAGCCTTTATTCATTATTGAATAACAGGCCAGGTGACTACTATGTTTGAAAAAATTGTTATAGCCAACCGGGGCGAGATAGCGTTGCGCGTATTGCGTGCTTGCCGTGAGCTGGGTATTAAGACCGTCGCGGTGTTCTCGGAAGCCGATCGTGATTTAAAACATGTTCGTTTAGCGGACGAAGCCGTCTGTATTGGGCCCGCGCCGTCCGCGCAAAGTTATTTGAATATTCCGGCCATCATTAGTGCCGCCGAAGTGACGGATGCGCAAGCCATTCACCCCGGTTACGGGTTTTTGTCCGAGAACGCCGATTTTTCGGAAAAAGTCAGCCAAAGCGGATTTGTGTTTATTGGTCCCAGACCGGAAACCATCCGCATGATGGGTGACAAAATTTCCGCAAAAAAAGCCATGATAGCGGCTGGCATACCCTGCGTGCCCGGCAATGGCGATCCCTTGTCCAATAATGACGAGGCCAATCTGAAATTGGCCAGAGAAGTTGGGTATCCGGTGATTATCAAGGCGGCCGGCGGCGGCGGCGGGAGAGGCATGCGGGTCGTGCATACCGAAGCGGCGCTGGTCAATGCGATCGAGCTGACTAAAGCCGAAGCAATGTCGGCTTTCGGTAACGGCACGGTCTACATGGAAAAATTTCTGGAAGATCCGCGACACATCGAATTTCAGGTTCTGGCCGATTCGCACGGCAATGCCATTCATTTGGGCGAACGCGATTGCTCGATGCAACGTCGGCATCAAAAAGTGGTGGAAGAAGCGCCAGCGCCGGGTATCACTGCGGAGCAACGTAAACAAATAGGCGAGCGTTGCGCGCGTGCTTGCATAGATATAGGTTATTTAGGCGCGGGTACTTTCGAGTTTTTATATGAAAAGGGCGAGTTTTTCTTCATCGAGATGAACACCCGGGTGCAGGTGGAACATCCCGTCACGGAAATGATTACCGGCTTCGATATCGTTAAGGAACAATTACGGATTGCCGCCGGCCTGCCTTTGTCCGTCACTCAGGAGCAGGTTCGCTTCACCGGTCACGCCATCGAATGCCGCTTGAATGCGGAAGACCCGAAAACCTTTATGCCTAGTCCGGGCTTGATAGACCAGTTCCACATGCCGGGTGGGCCGGGTATCCGTTGCGAAACGCACATCTATAATGGTTATACGGTACCGCCTTATTATGATTCCATGATAGGCAAGCTGATCGCGCACGGCGACGACCGCGATAGCGCGATTGCCCGCATGAAAACCGCGCTCAGCGAAATGGTGATCGACGGTATTAAAACCAATATTCCTCTGCAACAAAGTATCATGGCCGATTCGGCTTTTGCTGCGGGCAGTCAAAACATCCATTATCTGGAAAAGAAACTGGGTATTCATTAATAAAGTATGTTGCGCGCCAGGTACGGCGTGCATTACTTACTTATTTTCCAAAGCAAACTATGGCATGGCATCAGCTTTCAGTGGTGACTGACGAGCATACCGCTCCGGAGTTGTCGGATTTTTTTAGCGAACTGGGTGCGGTTTCCGTGACATACAGCGATGCTGAGGACGAACCGGTCTATGAGCCGGCCATCGACCAGACCCAAATATGGAGCAATACCCGGGTGACCGCCTTATTTGAACTGGATGCCGATCTCGATGTGGTGCAAACCCTGGTGGCGAATCAATTCATCGGCCAGCCCCTGCGGCAATGGGTCGCCGAAGTGATTCAGGACCAGGTTTGGGAACGGGCTTGGATGGAGCATTTTCAGCCGATGCAGTTCGCCGGCACATTGTGGGTGTGTCCCAGCGGTCAGGAAATTGATGAACCCGATCAGGTTTGCATGACGCTCGATCCGGGCCTGGCGTTCGGTACCGGCACCCATCCCACCACGGCACTGTGTCTGGAGTGGCTGGCGGGACATGACTTGCACAGTAAAGTCATGATCGATTACGGTTGCGGTTCCGGCATTTTGGCGGTAGCGGCTTTATTACTGGGCGCCGAGCATGCTCATGGGGTGGACATCGATCCGCAGGCATTAACCGCCACGCAATACAATGCCGAGAAAAATCGGGTATTGGACCGCATCAGTTATTATTTGCCTGAACAGCTTTCCCTAGCCGATGCCGACATCGTGGTAGCGAATATTTTGGCGAAACCGCTGATCGAATTATCCGCCGTCATTGCCGCTTTGGTGAAACCGGGGGGAAGGTTGGTTTTATCCGGTATCTTGAATGAACAGGCCCAGGCAGTAGCTGAGGCCTATCGGGCGCGGGGGCTTACTGTCGCCGAGCCGGTCAGCCAGGAAGACTGGTGCCGTTTGGATGCCGAGAAGCCGGCATAAACATGTTTAGCCGTTGTCAGCATTGCGATTGCCAGCAACAGGTCACGACCCGGCAATTGCGCGATTGCCGGGGGTTATTGAATTGCGTTTCCTGCGGCAAAGCTTTCGACGCCTTGCCCTCATTGACTGAAATGGCCGAAGAGCACGTCGATACGCGGCAACATGCGGATTTGGTTCTTTCCGTGCCGGATAAACCTGCAGTCCGGGGATGGCGGATAGGCAATGCCTTGCTGTTAATGGTTTTGTTCGGGCAAGCGGGTTATTTTGAAAGGGATAGATTGATGCGGCAGCCGCAGCTGTATAGCGGGTTAGCGCAATTTTGCCAGGTTATAGGCTGCGGCTTGCCGGCGTATAGTAACCCGGCGGATTGGTCGATATCGCATAGCGAGTGGCACGCCCATTTAGATAATCGTTATCTGCTGACCGCCGCCTTGACCAATCAAGCCGAGATTGCTCAAGCCTTTCCGGCCTTGAAGCTGACGCTGACTGATTTCAGCGGTCAACCGTTGGCGGAGCGGGTGTTCGGGCCAAAAAGCTATGCGCGGGATTCTGTATTGGCCGCCAGTCGCACCGAGCAGATACACTTACCTTTAGTCGTCTCCGTCCCCGAAGTGGCCGGTTTCACTCTCACTGCGATGTAAAGCATGGATTATCCAGCGTTATTCCTTAAAAAACACGAAGACAAACGCCTGCGGCAAGGTCATCTGTGGGTGTTTAGTAATGAAGTCGATACCAAACGCAGTCCGCTGGATGGCTTCGGCGCCGGTGATGTGGCGGTGGTCAACGATAGTGGCGGTAAGGCGCTGGGTTTAGCTTACGTCAACCCCAATGCGCTGATCTGCGCGCGGTTACTGACTCGCAAACCCGCTATCAATATCGGAGAAAAATTTTTTAAAACCCGGTTGATGCAGGCGTTGGCCTTGCGGCAGCGTTTGTTCGAGCGGCCGTTTTACCGACTGGTATTCGGCGAAAGCGATGGCCTGCCGGGTTTGGTCATCGACCGCTATGGTGAGGTGCTGTCGGTGCAAATCACTACGGCCGGCATGGAAGTGCACAAACAATTGCTGGTGAAAGTGTTGACAGATTTGATTCAACCGGCCGCTATTTTGTTAAAAAACGACACCAGCCAGCGGCAATTGGAAAACCTGTGTTTAGAACCGGAAGTGGCCTACGGCGAATTGCCGGAAACCTTGGTGATCGAAGAAAATGACGCCCGATTTTTGATCGACGTCGCGGAAGGCCAAAAAACCGGCTGGTTTTATGATCATCGTTGCAGCCGGGCTCAATTTGCCGGCTGGTCTAAGGGGCTTAAAGTGCTCGATTTGTTCAGTTATGCCGGAGCTTGGGGTATTACTGCCGCGGTTGCGGGGGCGGCGGAAGTGACTTGCGTGGATAGTTCGGAAACCGCGTTGGCGTTGGCGACCGAAAGCGCTGCTTTGAATGGTGTGCGGGACATCATGCAGTTCGTGCGTAGCGATGCATTTGATTTTTTGAAACAGGCCAGGGAACAAGGTCTGCACTTCGACGCCATTGTGTTGGACCCGCCTGCTTTGATCAAACGCAAGAAAGATTACAAAGCCGGCTATGAAGCTTATCGGCGCCTCAATCATTTGGCATTGCAGGTATTGGCCAACGACGGCCTGCTGGTTTCAGCGTCTTGTTCGCACCATTTGAGCCGGTCGGATTTGCACGAAATTTTGCGTTCCTCGGCGCGACATATAGACCGGCATTTGGTGTTTTTTGCCAGCGGCGGCCAGGGGCCGGACCATCCCGTATTGCCTGCCATGCCGGAAACGGAATATCTGAAAACTTTTTTTTGCGCGGTATCCGGGCGGATATAGAGTCTGGCGACATGAAAAAAAATCACTACTCCTGCGACCTTTGCGGCCAACCGGTAAAAATGACCGGCTTCAGTTTCAACCATCCAACCGGGTTAAAGCAATTTTGTTGCGAAGGTTGTTTACGTATTTTTCAATTGCTCGATCCCGAGCAGCCCTTAAACCCTCAATCAACGGAGAAAACTTCATGAACACCCAAGGGGGCATAAAAGCCTGTGAATCCTGTGGAGACCGCGTCAATATCGGTTGCCATCATCAACAAATGTCAGTGGCATCCAGAGCAATCGGTCTATTGTTCGTCTATTTGCCGATCTTAACCCTGCCGTTTGTGATTACCAGCGCTTATTTGACTTATTTCAGCCTGAAGTTCGTAGGCGCGCAAAATGTCAAAAAATGGGGCGATTTTCTGCCGGACCGGGCCAGTCATCGTTACAGCATGAAAAATCAGATTGTCATGGATGGTTCGTTTAAGCTCAGCATGGCGCAATCCAAATTATTCTGGATCCTGAACTGCACTTGGTACTGCCCCTATAGCGTCGGCCTGTTCGAATGGCACGCCTACCTAGTAAAAGTGGTCGAAAACTGGTGGTGCCCGTTCGGACACAGCCGCAAAAACAGCTACACCGAAGGTGCCATCGACCAATCCTTCTGGCACATTTATCCGGAAGAAAAAGCCAAACTGACCGAAGAAGATAAAAATAATCCGATTTTTACCGTTGACGCTGAAAAGTCCGAGGGCTAGCTACATTCGTCCCGGCGAATTCGTTCAAAGGATTCGCCGATGTGAAATTGGTCACATAATCATTTTTCGGCTAAGCTTACCGATCAAGAGGCCCGTCAATGCTTGTTTGCTCGCCGCCGCCCGGAGCCGATATTTCAGAGATCGTTATTTAGCAGGTAAAGTTTATGTCCAATGTTCTTACGCTCTATACGAGTAGCCAATATTCAAGTTTGGGTAGTCGCCCGTTAGTAGTTTTAAAACCGAGCGCTATAGTTTTGAGCGTGGTTTTTGCGGCATCCAGCCACGCCCAATCGCCAATCGAAGGATTACTGCAAACGATACCGCAGCTGGATAGTTCGCAACAAAGTATGGCGGATGTCATTGAAATCGCTTGTCCTGCCCAAACCAATCTGGCTGACTTTCAGACCCGTTGTAATGCTGTTGTAAATGCCGCATCTCAGGGAGCGACATCCGATGTGTTAAATTCACTGCAACAAGTGTCGCCCGAGCAGATTCCTTCCCAAGGTATTTCGGCCACCCGCACGTCGTTTAATGTGATTGCTGGCCGGTTAGCCGCACTGCGGTCCGGGGCCAGGGGCTTTCAAGTGGCGGGTCTGGGGAAAACCGTGTTGCCGGTCAATCTGGCCTCGCTTCCCTCCGCGGCCGGCGGCGCTGCCGGGGATATCGATAGCGGATGGGATAAGCTGGGCGGCTTTATTAACGGTAATTTCAATACCGGTAGTGTCGATACGGAATTCAATCAGCTGGGCTATAACTTCAATAGCGGCAGCGTCAATTTCGGTCTTGATTACCGATTCAGCGATGCCTTGGTGATCGGTACCGCATTTACCTATATGCGCAGCGAATCCAGCTTCGATCGAAGTGGTGGCAGTCTAAACAGCAATGCCTACACCGGGGCGTTTTACGGCACTTACTACGCTACCGATAATCTTTATTTCGACGGGATCGCCAGCGTCGGTGGCGTCAATTACGAATCCACCCGGCACATCCAATACAGCGTGCCCGCGGAGACAGTGAATACATTGGCAAAAGGCACGCCCGGCGGTAATCAGTATTCGATCAGTTTCGGCAGCGGTTACAACTATGCGATGCAACAATGGACGTTTAATCCCTACGCGAAAGTCAATTACCTTAAGCTGGACGTAGACGGCTTTAGCGAAACCGGCGGTGCCGGTTGGGGGATGGCGTATAACGATCAATCGGTCGAGTCGGTCACCACCACGCTTGGCACGCAGGTTTCCTACGCGATGAGCACTTCATGGGGCGTGTTAATGCCTAACATTCGCGGCGAATGGCATCATCAATATAAAGACGGCAGCCGCAATATTGCGGTACGTTTCTTGGGCGATACCGCTAGCGGTTTGAACTTTAATACCGTGACTACTTCGCCGGATCGCAATTATTTCACGGTCGGAACCGGGGTGTCCGGTACCTTTGCGCACGGAGTCAGCGGCTTCTTCAATTACGATGCGCTGCTGGGATACAGAAGCGTGGAAAGCCATTTGTTTACAGTCGGCGCGCGTATGGAGTTTTAGCGGCTGGCCTGCGTTTCAGGCGGATAGCGATCATTACGCCAAGCCTACCCTCAAGTGCCCCGCCGTTGCGTCACCGACTTTAGTCTGTTTTGTTATTGAGGATTTATCTTGGGCAGCTTGCGTTTCAGCAATTGAAAAATATCGGCTTCAATAAAGCCGAAAGCGGCTATCCATAACAACGCGTCATATGCATCCAGCCAGGCTTGTTGCCAAAGCCAAAGGCCGGCCATGACAAGCAGGCCGGCAAAGAGGCCGATGGTCAATATCCAGCATACGCTGGCGTGGCGGATTACGATATCCGGACGGCGGACTTCCAGTTCCATCAAGGCGATAAGTGCAAACCACAGTAAGGAATTGCCCACATCCAGCCACTCGCTGTCGTGTAAATAGCTAAAAAATACCCAGATAATTACCGTGATCAGTGCGTTGCGGGCTCGCTGCAAGGTCTTTTCGGTCACCGGCAGCTGGTTGCCATGGGTTTCCAGTTCGTAAATTACCAGTAAAATCAGCCAGGTCAGGGCGTCTATGGCGGTGGTCAGCGTGTCGAAGATGGCATAGATGACGGCGTTTAAACTCAGCAAGGCCAGAATCAGTAATTTGGATTTTGGGTATTGCAGGCTGGATAGTGGGTTTGACATGCGCGGGCAAAACGCTGGAAATTATGACGATTTGCTTGGTTTAGCGGCGGTTTTATGGGTATCGATGCCTTGCTTATCTCGGCTCGATACCCATATCGCACGCTGACGGGTTACTTCACGAAACACGCTTTCTCGGCCGCGGCATCGGCTTCTTTCAATTGCTTGCGTAAATCCTTTCCATGCTTGGGGTCGCGGAACGCCGAGCCGGCTTCGCCCGGTGTTTTTTGCATTTGTACAAAGGTTCGGGCGGATTCGTATTCGGCAAAGCTAAGCTTTTCGGCGATTTTGTCGATTTTACAGCCGCAGGCATACTGGTTGATGTAACTGAGGCCGCCGTGTTTGGCTATGCATTCCAGCACGTAATCGACCCGGTCGCGGGTAGGGTAGTCGTTGACCGAAACCGCTGTTTCGGCAGCGTTTTCTGGTGTGGTGGCACAACCAGCTAATGCAATGAATAAAGCGCTGAGTAATAATGTCTGTTTCATGGTGTCTGATAGCTTAAGTGATAAAAATTATTGTTCGGCGGCAAAATCGACAATCTGTTTCAGTTGCGAGTTCATTTGCGCGGCAAATCGATTGAAGGCCGGATTATCGCTGTGTTCCGGGAGTAAATGGGTTTTGATGCGGGTTTTGCCGGAAAATTGATAGGTTACGACGTTGCAAGGCATGTAACCGATGGCGTGCGGGGTAATTTCCAGCATGGTCTTGGCCAGGGTCAGGTTGCAAAACTGCACGGTGTCGTATTCCGGAAACGCCTTGGCGCCCCTATCGCGGATCACTTTGCCGACCCGACTATGGCCGGTGATGCGAAAATTATGTTCGGCAATGGCAATTTCAAGTTCGGCTAGCACTTCGTCGTAGGGTTTGTCGGTTTCTACCTGGTAATGGTCGACGCGCTCGCTGGTCAACTGCTTATATTCCGGCTGCGCGGCGCAGCTTGCAATCAGCGGTAGGCTTGCGAAAATGGCGGCTTTTCTTAACATCATAAAAGCTTATCATTATGAGCGGGCAAAACAAAGTCAGTGGCGTGGTATTGGCCGGCGGCATGGCCAGTCGCATGCAGCAGCGGGACAAAGGATTGGTGATATTTAAACAGCGTCCGCTGATTAGTTATGCTTTGGCGGCCATGCAACCGGTTACGGACGAGCTGTTTATCAGCGCCAACCGAAATCGAAATCAGTATGAACTATTTGGGTTTCCGGTAATCAGTGATAGTAACGTCAATTTCGATGGCCCGCTCGCGGGCATGTTAGCCGCCATGCAAGCCGCACATTATCCGTTATTACTGGTTATGCCGTGCGACTCCCCATTTTTTACCTGCCAATATTTGCAACAGTTATTGGACGCGCTTAGCGATGAGACCGATGTTGCGGTTGCTTTTGACGGTGAGCGTTTGCATCCGGTATTCGTGGCGTTAAAAACGCATTTGCAAATAGATTTACAGGCTTATCTGCGGCAAGGCGAACGTAAACTACAAAACTGGCTGTTGCGGCATAACACCGTTAAGGTGGACTTAAGCCTGGCAACGGATATTTTTACCAACATTAACACGCTGTCGGACTTACAGAAGTTAGAAAGTAATGTCAGCAACGGGCCTGAATCGGTATAGTGAGTCGGCCAATATCATAACAAACGGACGAATCATGACTGAAACGCAATATCGATCGGTGTTTACGGATGCCACTCAGCAGCAACGTAATCATAACTTTGACGATTATTGGCTATTTACTCAAAACCATGGCGGTGAATTGTTTGAAGCTAAAAAAGATTTGCAGAAAAAACGCGCCCGTCTGGAATATTTTCAGGATAACCCGGTCAGTTTAAGGCGGCCTTTGGCTGATCCGGAGGCGTTCTACCGCAATTATGTAGAACTCCACGACGATCCAAAAACCCTGGATCGGCGGACACTGCTACTTTGCGCCATTTATAAATTTGCCCGCCATGAATGGGTGGGTATCAAGGCCGCCTGGGATGTGCATCCCGACATGGCGGATTGCCATACGGTGCAGACTAAAATCTCCCGGGTGCATTTGGCGGAAGAGTTTTGCCATGTACGCTTATTCGACGAAATGTTGAAAACCTGCGGCCTGGATAAAGTGGAATGGGTGCCGCTGTCGCCGGTTAAAGAAAAAATTTACCGGATGTTTCCGAAATTACCGGGTTTCATCCTCAACGCCCCGGCCTTTGTGACCGAATTAATGGGCGTTACTTTTTATTTCCATTTGTACGACAAGTTCGACGACATTCTGGCCGACGAACCCGAAGTCAGAGACAGGCTGAAACAGTTGCTGGACGAAATCACTATTGATGAAGTGGCGCATGTGGGCCAGCGCCGAAATTACATCGGTTCGCTAGGCATCAAAATAGCTAAATATCTGGTCAAGCCGTTTTACACCGGGTTCTTTAAAGACATACCGGAAACCGCCGAATTATTCGACATTCCACAAATGATCCGGGACGGTGAAACTTTCGACTTTAATGGTTTACACGAGCATATGTTCGAACGCACCTGGATACCGACCTATTGCAAACCGGCAGCCGCATAAGGCTGAGGTCATGTTAGCGATTTAGCCGCGGCAATCGCGGCTTGGCCCAAGGCCAGGCCGCCGTCATTCAGCGGATAACTTTGCGGCGTCAGTACGGTTTTACCCATGGCGCGCAACTGCCCGCTGACGCCTTCCAACAGCAAGTGGTTTTGGAAGGCACCGCCGCTTAATACGATGCAGTCCGTGCCGGTTTCCGTGCTGAATTTAATCAGCAGCGACACACTGGCCTCAATCAGACTGTGATGAATGCGGGCAGCGATGTCGGCTGTATCGATGCCGCCTTTCAAATCGTTCAGTACCGCCAGCCAGAGCCCCCGCCAACCCAATACCGCCATGCTGTTATCGCTGCTGATCGCCCAGGCGTCCTGATAGGCCTGCTGGCCTGCAAAGCGAGTTGTTGCCAGGGTTTCCAGAGCGATGGCGGCCTGGCCTTCGTAATCGATTTGTGCGGCGTGCAAGCCTAGCGCGGCGGCAAAGGCATCGAACCACCGCCCGCAGGAACTGCACAGCGGCGCATTGAGATTTTTCGCCAGCATGGTATCCAGGGTGGCTAGAGGTTTGTTGAGCAGAAATTTCAACATCTCCAATTCGGCATAGTCTTGTTGCAAGGTCGACCAAGCGAAATAGTGCTGCAATTGTGCGTATAAATTGCGCCAGGGTTCGCGCATGGCCTGGTTGCCCCCCGGCAGGGCGATGGGCTGGAAATGACCGAGACGGGTAAATTCACGATAATCGCCCAGCAGAAATTCGCCGCCCCATAATTCACCGTCATTCCCCATACCCAAACCATCGAAAATCGCAGCCAATACCGGCTTAGTGTCCAAGCCAATGCCATGCTCAGCCAGGCAGGCTACCAGATGAGCGTGATGATGCTGAACGGCGCTTAAACCGCAGTTTTCATGCGCAGACAGCGACTGGCCATATTGGCTGGATAAATAGCCCGGATGTCGATCGATCACGATGTGCTCGGGCTCAAATTGGTATAACTGTCTATATAACGCGATGGCGTTTCGATAATCATGTTGCACTGCAGCACTTTCCAGGTCGCCGATATGCTGAGACACCACGGCTTGACCCTTTTTTAGCAGACAAAAACTATTTTTCAGCTCGGCCCCCATGGCCAAAATGTTGCCGGTTTTTTCAAAGCCGGCTGGTAGCTGCAACGCTTGCGGGCTATAGCCGCGGGCGCGGCGCAACAGGCGGATTTTATTATCCATCAGGCGGGCTACCGAATCGTCTAGTCGATTGATGATGGCGCGGTCATGCAGCAACCAATAATCGGCAATGCCGGCCAGCTTGCTTTTAGCGTCTTCATTGGCGATGCATTGTGGTTCGTCGCTGATGTTGCCCGAGGTTAGTACGATGGGGGCCGACAAATGTTGTAACAACAAGCTATGCAGCGGGGTGTAGGGCAGCATGAAGCCCAGCTTGTCGTCGTCCGGCGCAATGCCTGGCGCCAATGTATCGCATTGCGCGTGCAGCAACACGATGGGGGCGGCTTTATCCTGTAAAGCGGCTGATTCCAGCGCATTGACAGTGGCATAACGAGCAATGGTTTGAATATCCCGGGCCATCAAGGCAAAGGGTTTGGCATAGCGGCGCTTGCGTTGCCGTAGTCTGTTGACAGCCTCGGCATCGGCGGCATGGCAAGCCAGATGAAACCCGCCCAGGCCTTTGATGGCGACAATGTAACCTAGGCGAATCAGTTCGGCCGTGTGACTGATGGGGTCTGATAGGTTAGTTAAGCGTCCTTGCTTATCTTCAAGCCACAAACTGGGGCCGCAGCTTGGGCAGCAATTGGCCTGGGCGTGAAAGCGTCGGTCGGCTGGATCGTCATACTCGCCTTGACATTCAGGGCACAGCGCAAATGCCGCCATACTGGTATGGCAGCGGTCGTAAGGCATTTGCTTAACGATGGACAAGCGCGGCCCGCAATGGGTGCAGTTAGTGAACGGATAACCATAGCGACGGTTGTTGGGATCGGCAATCTCGGCCAGGCAAGCCGGGCAGGTGGCGGCGTCGGCGGCAATCGGCGTTTGTACGTCATTGTGTTGACTGTTGATGATACGAAATTCCGTGCTGCTAGCAGCCCCCTCAAAAGCCTGTACCTCCAGGCTGTCGAGTAGGGCTAAAGGGGGTAATTGCAGGGGGATTTGGCGGATGAATTCGTTTAAGTCGGCATCGCTGCCAAAGGCATGAATCATCACACCTTCGCCATCGTTCCACACTTCACCCGTTAAGCGATGCTGGCGCGCCAAATGCCAGATGGTCGGTCGAAAACCCACCCCTTGCACCACGCCGCGAGCACGGATGGCTTTGCCCGGCATTAGCAGATGCGCGGCAACTGCTCGCCCACCGGCCAATCGACGATGCGCCGGCCGCCGAAGTCGGTGGTCATTTGCACGAAACCGTGCGGATCGTCTATCACTTCGCCAATGATGGCCGCATCCCGGCCCAGCGGATGCGCCCGCATGACTTGTAACAGTTGCTCGGCGATATGCGCGGAGCAAATGCACACCAGCTTGCCTTCGTTGGCGACATACAACGGGTCCAGGCCCAGAATTTCGCAGGCGGCTTTGACTTCGGCTTTCATTGGAATGCAGGTTTCATCGATCAGCATGCCCACCCCGGACTGCTTGGCCAGTTCGTTCAAGGCCGTGGCCAAGCCGCCGCGTGTTGGGTCGCGCAGGCAGTGAATATCGGCTGGCGCAGCAGTTACCATGTCAGAAACCAGGCCGTTAAGTGCGGCAGAATCGGACACGATGCTGGTCTGGAATTGCAAATTTTCCCGCCCGGCCATGATTGCCACGCCGTGATCGCCCATAGTTCCACTGACCAAGATGGCATGGCCTGCTTGGGCGCGGTCGCCGGAAATCCTCACCGCATCCGGCACCAAACCCACTCCGGTGGTGGTGATGAATACGCCATCGCCTTTGCCGCGCTCGACGACTTTAGTATCCCCCGTGACAATTAGCGTGCCGCAGGCTTTGGCGGCGGCTGCCATGCTGATGACGATGCGTTCCAGATCGGCCAGCGGCAGGCCTTCTTCCAGAATAAAGCCCGCCGCCAGGTACAAGGGTTTGGCCCCCGACATGGCTACATCGTTGACGGTGCCGTGCACGGCCAAGGAACCAATATCGCCGCCCGGAAAAAACAACGGCGAAATCACATGGCCGTCGGTGCTGATCACCATTCTGCCGGCTGGGACGTTGAATAGGGCTTGGTCGTTATGCTGGCGCAACAAGGCATTATCGAAATGCTTGATGAACAAGTCGTCGATCAACTGCGCCATGGCCCGGCCGCCGCCGCCATGACTGAGATCGACGTGACCGGATTTTAGATTTAGAGAAGAGGTGTAAGCTTTAAGCACGGAATTAGTGTCGGTTATGCAGGTTGGAGGGAAGAAATTGTTTGCTAAATCGAATTCACTCTTAGCTTGTTATTCTGTTCAGCCAGAAATGGGGTTTCCGATGTAAGTGGGCAACTGCAACAATTACGATTTTGTTAGAGTCGATGCCGTACAAAATCGCATAAGGGAAGCGATTTACCAAACAACGTCTCAAACCATAACCTATGGAAACATAAGCGTCAGGGTAAGCAACGATTCGTCTTATTGCTGCATCCAGCTCGTTCAAAAACTGCAGGCCCAAATTGCCTTACTGGGTTTCGTACCATTCAACAGCTTGATCAAGTTCGATTTCAGCTGCCTCCAGGAACTCAACACTCATGGTTTATATTTCTGCATCACGGCTTCATAACTAATGGTTTTTAGCTGTCCATCTTTGTACGCTTGCCAGCGTTTGGCAGCCTCGTCATGCCAGACGCTGTCGACTTCTGGAGTCGATATATCCAAGTCGGCAAGTAACCGTTCCGCTAGACGTAATTTTTCCAGCGGCAGCAACTGGCGGGCTTGTTGGTAAATTTCTTGACTGTTTGGCATGGATGGCTCCTGATGCAGTTTTTACGGTTATTCTAACTTTTAGCAGACTTATTTCTAAGCCTCCCATAAGACCAATAGGCCGCGCAAGCGCCTTCGGATGACACCATGCAGGAACCCATCGGGTTTTCCGGGGTGCAGACAGTACCCAACAACTTGCAATCCTGCGGTTTTTTGGCGCCGCGCAAAATCGCCGGACATTCGCAGCCTTTGACATCGCTGGCCTGAATCGCCGGCATGTCGAAGCGCTGTTCGGCATCGAAATCGGCATAAGCGGCCTTGATTTTTAAGGCGCTGTTGGGGATAAGGCCCAAGCCGCGCCATTCGAATTGTGGCCGCAGTTCCAATACCTCGGCGGTCAAAGCCTGGGCTTTTTGATTGCCGTCGCGGGTGACCGCGCGGCTGTATTCGTTTTCCACCACATGACGCTTGTCGTTGAGCTGGCGGATCAGCATCAAGGCGGATTGCATTACGTCAAGCGGTTCGAAGCCGGCAATGACGATGGGTTTGTCGTACTGTTCGGCAAAAATTTCGTAAGGTCGGCTGCCGATCACGCTGCTGACATGAGACGGGCCGAGAAAAGCGTCGATGGCGACCGGCACCGGCGCGTCCAATATGGCCTGCATGGCGGCTGGTGTCAGCACGTGGTTGCAGAATACGGAGAAGTTCGTCAGTCCTTCAGCTTGCGCCTGTTTGATCACCACCGCAGTCGGCGGGGTGGTGGTTTCGAAACCGATGGCAAAAAACACCACCTGCCGCTCCGGGTTGTCGCGGGCGATTTTCAACACATCCTGGGTGGAATACACCATGCGGATATCGGCGCCGCCGGCCTTGGCTTTTAACAAACTGTTACGGCCGGTGGCCGGCACTCGCATTAAATCGGCATAGGTACATAAAATGACGTTGTGTTGCTCGACCAATTGAATCGCATTATCGATGCGCCCGGTCGGCAGCACGCAGACCGGGCAGCCGGGGCCGTGAATGAATTCGACATTGGCCGGCATCAAATCCTGCACCCCGTAGCGGAAAATCGCGTGCGTATGACCGCCGCAAAACTCCATCAGCCGGTAATGGCGATCGGGATGCACGGTTTGGGCGATGGCCTGCGCCAGTTGTTGCGCCAGATCGTGCTGGCGAAATTCGCTGATGTATTTCATGGCGTGCTCATTAAACCGGCTTCGGCGAACAGAGCCAGGGTCTTGATGGCCTCGTCTTCGTCGATCTTGTTCAGCGCGTAGCCGACATGAACCAGCACATAGTCGCCGACTTGTACGTCGTCGACCAAGGCCAGCGAGACTTCAACTTTAACGCCGTCCACCGAGGCGGTGGCCATGCCGGTGTCGGGGTGGAGTTTGGTGATTTGAGCGGGGAGGGCTAAGCACATGGTTTTGCCTTTGTTTAATTGTGTCGCTATGCGACGGTTTATTTTAATGCCGGTTCCCGCACCGGCGGGCGGGATACTTTCGCTACGAAAACCATCCCGTGCAATTACTTGTGTAGGTGCGATTAGCGATAGCAATCGCACGAACAGGATTATTTAACATTCCTCCGATTACGCTTTGCTAATCGGAGCTACGCGAACTTTGTTTAATTGTGTCGCTATTACGACGGGTTTTTAATGCCGGTTCCCGCGCCGGCGGGGGGCGTAGGCTGGGTAAAGCGGAGCGAAACCCAGCAATAATTGATTAATGCTGGGTTTACACTATCGTTTCAACCCAGCCTACAAAACTACAAAATATCGTTGTTATACCAAAATAACCGTTGGAGTAATTCCATTCCCGTTATGCCGCGCAGGATTAAAGCGGCATCCGGGTGTCTTTTCTTTTGGTTTCTTTTCTTTGGACAAGCAAAGAAAAGAAACCCGCCCGCCGGTGCGGGAACCGGCATTAAAACAATCCGTCGCGATAGCGACACAAAACTATTGCCAAGACCATTTTAATTTGCCCTCACCCTCACCCTAGCCCTCTCCCAAGGGGAGAGGGGAGCGTACACCATAAAATTCAATCAAGCATACTCAATCCGTTGTAACTCCAACTCTGCCCGCAACCACTTCAACCAACTCTCCATGCCTTCGCCGGTCTTGGCCGACAACGACAATACCTTAATTCTTGGATTCACCTGTTTCGCATAACGGATGCATTCCGCGCTGTCGAAATCCAGATACGGCAGCAGGTCGGTTTTGTTCAAGATCATCAAATCGGCGGCATGGAACATGTCCGGGTATTTGATGGGTTTGTCTTCGCCTTCGGTGACCGACAGGATCACCACTTTATGCGCCTCGCCCAAATCAAAAGCCGACGGGCAGACCAGATTGCCGACGTTTTCGATAAACAGCAGGCTGTGGTTGGGCAGATTCAAGCTTTCCAAGGCGTGACCAACCCGATGCGCGTCCAGATGACAGCCTTTGCCGGTATTTATTTGCAAAGCCGGCACGCCGGTGGCGCGGATGCGGTCGGCGTCGCGGGCGGTTTGCTGGTCGCCTTCGATCACGCCGATGGCATATTCCTCCTTCAAACGGCTGATGGTTTCGGTCAGCAACGTGGTTTTGCCTGAGCCGGGGCTGGAAACCAGATTCAAGGCCAGCATGCCGCGCTGGCTAAAATAGTGGCGATTTTCGTCGGCATAGCGATTGTTTTTGGCCAGGATGTCCTGCTCGATTTGCACCATGCGCGCCTGGGTTAAGCCCGGTGCGTGCGCGTGTTCGGCGCCGTGGCTGTGGTCATGGTCATGATGATGGTGGTCGTGGCTATGATCGTGCTCGTGTTGTTCGTCGTGCGAGTGGGTAAGGCCCTCGCCGCAGCCGCAGATGCCGCACATTATTCAACCTCCAGTTCTTTAATTCGCATTTGATCGCCGCCGTTTATTTGTAATTGATGACTGCCGCACAGCGGGCATTCGTCATAAAGCTGCTGCACGACTACATTTTTAGCACATGGCAGGCACCAGGCCTGGCCGGGTATATCGATAATTTCCAGCCTGGCCTGATCGGCCAAGGAGTTTTTAACCACAAGTTCGAAACTAAACCGCAAGGCCTCAATCTCCACGCCGGCTAAGGCACCGATTTCCAGCCACACTGTTTTCACCTTGCTGTAGTGTTGCACGGCGGCTTGTTGTTCCAGGGTTTGCAGAATGCTTTCACACAGCGACATTTCATGCATGGACTTCTACCTCATCAACTTGTTCCATCAAGGTTAAACGGTATGTTACGCAAGGATCAATCGCGTTGATCAATAGCGCCGCCTGGCGTTGCAAGTCTTCGACGGTATCAGCCCGTAAATTTTGCAAGCCTTGCGTAACCACGCCGCCGGGATGAAAATTCCATTCGGTTGGGGCGACAATAGCGTAATCGTACACGCGTCCGTGCCGTAACGCCAGACGATGAATCAGCAGGCCGCGCGCCGCGGCGACTTGCGCCAGACCGACGCCCTCATGGCCGAAATGGCTGCCGGAAGCTGGGGTTTTGCTGATCAGTTTGTCTAAAATGCCGGCCACTTCCAATAAACTTGCCGTCAAACGCACCAGCAAGCCGTTGCCGTAGTGGCCGCTTAATGCCGCCAACAAGGGATGGGTGCATTGCCGGTTCAATGGCGTGACTTCCCAGCATTGGTTTTGCCAGTGTGGAAACCGGCTGAATTGACCCAGGTCGACCTGTTGCCACTCGGCATGCAGGCGCTCGCAATTGATGGCTGGCAAACACATCACAGCATTGTTGCCGGCGGCTTCCCAGTCGCGGTGATATACATAAGCAAGCAAGCGGGCGGGCAGGGCGGAGTTTTGCGAGATCCAGTCGCCCAACTGCGCTTCGCTGCTTAGCGACAAAAATTGTTGCAGACGGTTGCCAAACAGGCAGCCGTCTATCAGTCCAGTCAACTCATTAATGAGTTGTAACAGTCGATTAAAATCCAGCTCGCCACGCAGACGGCTATGTAATGTGAAGGCATCGCCGTCCTCAAACAGCAGTTGTTTAAATCGGGTGTCGAATTTAAGTAAGGCCGCCAGCGCGGTTTTGTCGGCGGGCAAATCCACGAAGCCCGACCAATCCAATCCCATGCGCCAGACATGTTCGCGCAAGATTTCCATATCGACCAACAGCTCCCTGGCCCGGTCCGCCTCTACGGGAGCCGGCAGGCCAAGCGCGGCTCGGCAAGCCAGTAGGGCCGCGTAGGCTTGGGCGTTGCCGCACACGCTGAACAGCAGGGGCAGTTGTTCCAACAGTTGTTCCGGCGTCTTGCCGATCAAGACCCGAGCCGCTTGGGGGCGGCGCAAATCGATGTTAACCCGCCGGGCGCGGCCATGGTGATGCGCGAGTCTAATGTCGATTTCGCCGCCGGCCGCCACTTATACGTTTCCTAACTGGCCGCGCAATAAATCCCGTCGGCTGACGGCACGGGGTGCCGGCCTGGTCAGTAACCCTTGCCAAGCCGATTGGGCGGCGGCGATTGCCGAGCCCTGATCGATAAATTGGAACATCGGCGAAAACAGCGAACATTGGGCGTATATACCCAGCCGGGTTTCTTGAGCGACCGTAAAGATAAAATTGCCGGCCGGAAAGCTCTGTTCGAACTGGTTCCCCGCCGACAATTCCAGCCAGGGATTATTCTTATCGGGCAGTATCAGCAAATTCATAAACCATGGCGTCACCAGCACACCCGGCCAAAGGTCGCCGAATCGTTCGAAACCGATGGCGTGCACCGACAGCAGTGGATTGACCACAGGCAGGCCGCGCATACGCGTCGCCAGTATCTGGTTAAAAGTGGCTTCCAAGGCGGATTTGATTTGCTCGCTATCCAGCCACGGCATACTCAGGCGTCCAGTAACAGAAAATCCTGCTTCGCCGCGCCGCATTGCGGGCAAGACCAATAGCTGGGCAAGTCGGCGAATGCAGTGCCGGGCAGGATTTGCCAAACGCTGTCGCCGGCGGCGGGATCGTAAACATGCCAGCAGATTTTACATTCCAGTTTGGCCCGGTCCGGCAGGCTAGATGCATCGCCGCCGTAAGCACCAGCAAAGAAAGCATCGCTCATAGATAAACCTGCAGAATTTCCCGCAGACGTTGCCGGCTGTCGGCGATGTCTTCCGGCGATGCACAGGCCACGGTAGGTACCTGGCTGACTTCCAGCGTGTTCAGAATCAAGCTGTCCTGAGAGTTGAAATACCGCACCCACCATACGAAACGGCTGCCGGTGGCGGTAATCCGGCAGTTGCCGTATCCGCGCGAAAGGATGGTGACCGGCCCCTGGCCCAGTCGTTGTTCCAGAAAGGCCAAATCCTGTTCGGTTTGCGGCAACAAGCTCAGGTTAATGACGTGCGGGTCCCGGTCTGGCTGATAAGCGTCGGTGTGAGCATTTAGTTCGGCCAGCAGCGGCGGCGCGTTCATCACCCCTTCCGGCAATGCGGCCCAGTCGGTATCGATTTGCCGCGCGGCATCCGCAAACGCTATTTGGCTGATTTGATGCGGCATAATGCCGACTTCCAACGTATCGGAAACCATCTGCTGTTGGGCGTCCAGGCTTTGCAAGCGCCAAACCCCGGCCAGTACAGATTCCTGAATCCGCAGCGTTTGCGCACCTCGGCATATCGCGCTGACTTCGCCTTCGCCGATTAGTTCGTCGACAAAGCGGCGGTTGGTTTCGTCCAGACCGGTCAAGTCTATGGCACGGCCGCTAGCAGGGTAACTGAGCAAGTCTTGTTCCAACTGCTGCAAAGTAGCTTTGGCCTGAGCCAGATTCGCGGCGTTCAGGTCGACTGAAATCTGCGGCATCCGGTAGATGAACATTTCTTCCGGCATTTGCAAGTAATCGAGTTCGACGCCGTCTTCTTCGGCGGGTTGACTGCCTTGGCCGAAAATTGGGAGGGTAATTGCTGTCATGTGTTTGGGCGTTGGCTATGGTTTTGGGTAGTTTGTTGGGTTTATGGGTGTTTGTTTTATTTGGTGTCGCTATCGCGGTTTGTTTGAATCGGGTTCTCGCACCCGAAGGCAAGTTTCTTTCTTTTGTTCCGCCAAAAGAAAGAAACCAAAGAAAAGGCGGGATCCGGGTGTCGTTTCTTTTGGGTCCTTTTCTTTGGACAAGCAAAGAAAAGGACCTCGGCTGTCGGTCCGAGAACCGACATAAAAAACACATCGCGATAGCGATACCAAATTGTTAAAGAGCCTGTGAGGTTTGGATTCTCCTCACTCTAACCCTCTCCAGCAGGAGAGGGAACAAAGCTTCTGACCGAAAGATATCTTTCTGTTATAGCTAAAGTCCTACATCAGTACAGTGAATCAAGCATGACCCCCGCACACCTTATCCAAATTAAACCCCGGCGGGTGTCCAGGCTTTAATGCCAAAATGCGGGCAAACTCCTGCCCGAATTCCTGCCAGTCCTTGATGCCGGTGATCACGCCCAGATATTCGCCGCGCCGCAAAAACACCAGCGCCGGCCAGGTGGTGAAGTGGAATCTGGCCTGCAGTTCTCGTTCGATGGAGCGATCGATCACCGCGCCTTGCAGTTGATTGCTGAACACTTTTAGCAGCTCCGGCAAGATTACCTGCACATCCTGACTTTCCGGAAATTGCAGCGGGTCGTTGCGGAAGAACAGCACTACGGTGTCGTGGCTGTAAACGAAGTTGTCGTAATTGTCGGCATCCAGCAAAGGCAGGCTAGGACGGGTAGCGGATATGTCTTGCGAGGGAATGCTCATGATCGTAAATGCTCCGGTAGTTCAGGTTCCCGGTCGACCAGATCGGCGAACAAGTGATCGATATCGGTTTCGCCTTGCATGGCAAGGCGCATGGCTTCCAGCGCGTCGTTGATTTGGCGGGCTTTTTCGGGAGTGATGACTTCGCGGGCGGTGTTCAGAAACACTAACAACCAGCTGCCGGCGGGTTGTTCGCCGACCAGCATCATGTCGATCAGGCTGGTCTGGCCCCGGTAAACGCACAGAGCCGATTCGCCGCGCGTTTCGATCACCTGCATCGGGATACCGATACACATCAGTATTTGCCTCGATAATCCACATCGACCTGCAGGCCGGGCATCTCGGATGGTGCTGGCGTACGTACCGCATGCAGTATGCGCCGGTCGCCGATGCGGCAGGCTTGCGTGGAAGAAGGGCGTTCCCGTTCGTATCGCAGCATGTCCAAAGCCGGGTCGGTTAATTCGATAGCCGTATCGATAAAGGTCGGAGCGACGCCGAAATGCTGCAGATAGCTAAAAGCCGTGTCGATGGCGGGTTGAATTTGTGCCTTGACGCTATCCCGCAGGCTGCCGCCGTAATCCTCCAATTCTTCCGGTTGCACGCCGACCAGCAACAAATGTTTTGGGTATTGACCCAACAGCTGCGCCGTTGCCAACACCTCTTGAAAGCCGGTTTGATGCAGGCTCATTTTTTTGGCGCCGAGAAAATTCGGTACGTCGTCGTTTTCGATACATTTCAGGGTGGCGGCCGGCAGGCCGAAGTCGATGGCGTCGAACACCACCAACACGTTCGCCATCTGCACATGTTCAACCAAATATAGGCCTTGGGTACCGCCGTCCAATACCGTGACATGGTCGGGAAACCGGTAGTTTTTTTGCAGCCGCTCAATCACGCGCCCCCCAAAGCCTTCGTCGGCCCATAACAGGTTGCCGATGCCGAGCAGCAGGATTTGCGGGGTTGCGTTCATGGTCGATGCGCGTCGTCTATGGGTTTGTCATCCTTGAATGTACGCCAGCCGTTGACTATGGTGGCGAGCATGCTTTGTCCCGACAGCTTGTCTTCCCGTATCGCCACGTAGACATGGATCAACACGAAGCAGACGATCAACCACATCACCAAATGGTGCCAGCTGTGCACGCTTTGGCTGTCGCCGAACAGCGGCAGCACCCAGCTACTGAACAGCGCCCATTGCCAACTGCCTTGTCCCTCGCCTTCGCCGTACAAGGCAAAGCCGGTGACGATCATGAACAAACTACCCCACACCAATACGAAATGCATGGCCAAGATGGCTAGCGGGTTGTGGCCGATGTAATGCCGGGGTGCCTTGGCTATAAAGGCATACCAAAGCACTTCCTGGCGGACGCCGTCCCAGAAATGTGCGCTCAGCAACGGGGGTAAAAAGATTTGCCGGGCATGTGCGTTGCCGGCATAGGCCCAGTACAAACGTCCCAGCAAGCCGATCGCCAACAAATAACCGGCGGCGAAATGGCCGAAGCGGATATAACCCATCAGAAAATGTTCGGAGGCTTCGCCGCCGGGCGAGGGTAAGGGTGCGGCAATCAGATAGCCGGTCACCGCCAGCGCGACGATGGCCAAACCGTTCGGCGCATGCCAAATTCTGACCGGAGCTTCGTAGACATAGATGGGGGGCTTCGGCTGGCTCATTTGGCGCTCCGCCGTCCGCGCAGGACAAGCAGCAAGGCGGTCAACGGTGCCGCGATCAACAAGCCCGCCGCATAGGGCAACCAGTTTTGCGCGCTTAACATCAGATGCTCGAGGGCATGCGTCATGGCATCGGCGGCGGGGTGACTATGTGCTTCCGCCTGGCTGGCCAGCAACATGAAAACGGTTATCACTATAAATCTATGCATTTTTTCTCCCATGGCCGCTCGGGCCAATATGAGTCTGGCAAACGGTTGATTGCCCCGGAAGTGCCCGATTTTTCTGTCGCTGCATCAGGCTTAATCCGGGTTACATTTTTTTATCGTACCTTGACGCTGGTTAATTCGGTGCCGTCCGGGCTGATCACATGCGTGGAACACGCCAGGCAGGGGTCGAAACTGTGCAGGGTGCGTAAAATTTCCACGGGTTCTTCCGGGCGTTCCACTTTGGTATTCATCAGCGCGGCTTCGAAAGCGCCGATGTTGCCTTGCTGGTCGCGCGGCGAACCGTTCCAGGTGGTCGGCACCACGCATTGGTAATTGGCGATTTTGCTGTCTTCTATCTTCAGCCAGTGACCCAAGGCGCCGCGCGGGGCTTCGGTAAAGCCGACGCCCTTGACGCTGCTCGGCCAAGTTTCGGGGTCCCAGCGCTCGACGTTGGCGGTAGCCAGATCGCCGGCCTTGATGTTGGCGATCATTTTGTCCATGAAGTAGCGCATTTTACCGGCCGCCCATTGCGCTTCCAGGCCGCGGGCGGCGGTTCTGCCCAAGGTCGAGAACAAGGCGCTGACCGGTACGTCCAGGGTTTTCAAGACGAAATTGATTTGTTCGGTGATTTCCTTATTGCCTTGGGCGTACCCCACCACATAGCGTGCCAACGGGCCGACTTCCATGGCATGGCCGCGCCAACGCGGCGCCTTGATCCAGGAGTATTTGGCCGCTTCGTCCAGCTCTTTAATATGCGTTCGGTCGCCCTTGGTATTGGGGCCGATTTTATAGTTGGGTTCGGTAATGCCGTCCCAGGGATGCAGGCCAATCGCTTCGTCCGGGTAGCTGTACCAGGAATGCGGCACGAATTCCTTGATTTGCTCGGGATCGGTCAGGTCGACTTCATGCACTTTTGTCAAATCGCCGTTGATGATGGCGCCGCGCGGCATCAACAAATTAGACGCCGAATAGTCGTTGGCCTTGTCGGGAATGTCGCCGTAGGCTAACAAGCTGGTTCCGGACAAACCGCCGCCGTACATCCAGCCTTTGTAGAACTGGGCAATCGCCAATAAATCCGGAATGTAAACTTGGTCGATGAAGGTGATGGTGCGGTCGATAATCGACGAAACTAAATTAAGCCGCTCCATATTGATGGCACCCACCGCGCCGATGCCGTCGATATTGATCGCGCACGGCACCCCGCCCACCAGCCAGTTCGGATGCGGGTCCTTGCCGCCGAACACGGTGCGGATTTTCATGATGTCTTTTTGAAAATCCAGTGCCTCCAGATAATGGGTGACCGCCAGCAAGTCGGCTTCCGGCGGCAGTAAATAGGCCGGGTTGGTCCAGTAACCGTTTTTGAACGGGCCTAGCTGGCCGGATTCCACGAACTTTTTCAAACGGTTTTGGGTGTCGCGAAAATAGCCCGGCGAGGATTTTGGGTGGCTAGGCGAAATCTGCTGTTGCAAGGCCGAGGTGGCGTTGGGGTCGGCTTTTAAAGCGTTAACCGGATTGACCCAATCCAAGGCATGCAGGTGATAAAAATGCACCAAGTGATCGTGGGCCTGCAAGCTGAGTTGCATGATATTACGGATCGAGTTGGCGTTTTCCGGGATCTTGATGTTCAGCGCGTCCTCGACCGCCCGTACCGAAGTCAAGGCATGGGTGCCGGTGCAAACGCCGCAGATGCGTTGCACGAAGGCCCAGGCGTCGCGCGGGTCGCGGCCTTTTAAAATCACTTCCAGGCCGCGCCACATGGTGCCGCTGGATATGGCGTTACGGATGATGTTGTCCTCGTCTATATTGACTTCGCAACGCATGTGGCCTTCGATACGGGTGACCGGGTCGACCACCACGCGGCGGCCGGCATCGTTTAAATGAAAACCGTTGGGGGTGTTTCTGACTGTCATTATTGTTCTGCTCCTGGCTGTTTGTCACCGGGTTGTTTGGCGCGATGCAAGGCTGTCAGACCGGCATGCACGGCAACGCCAGCGCCCACCACGGCGGCGGCAGTACCACCGACAGCATCGGCATTGGCTTCGATACCGAATTGATTGATGTCGGTCAGGCGCTGGTAGAAACTGCCTTTATCCCAAAAGCCGTCTTCGGAACAGCCGATACAGCCATGGCCGGACTGAATCGGAAACGAGGTGCCTTCGTTCCATTTCACGGTCGAGCAGGCGTTGTAGGTGGTCGGGCCTTTACAGCCCATTTTGTATAGGCATTGGCCTTGGCGGGCGGCTTCGTCGTCCCAGTGTTCGACGAACTGGCCGGCGTCGAAATGCGGGCGCCGGTAACATTTATCGTGAATGCGCTGGCTGTAAAACATCTGCGGCCGGCCTTGCTTGTCCAGGGTCGGCAGCTTGTCGAAGGTCAACAAATAAGCCACTACGGCGGTCATCACTTCGGCGATAGGCGGACAACCGGGCACTTTGATGATGGGTTTGTCGGCCAAACCGGGTACCTTGTGTACCGGGGTGGCGCGGGTTGGGTTGGGTTTGGCGGCCTGTACGCAACCCCAGGAAGCACAGGAACCCCAGGAAATAATGGCCTTGCAGCTTTCCGCCGCGTATTTGAGTTGCTCGACGAAGGGTTTGCCGCCGATGATGCAATACATGCCGTCTTCGGCCAGCGGCGGATTGCCTTCCACGGCCAGGATGTAGTTGCCTTTGTATTTTTCGACGATCTCGGTGACGATGGCTTCGGCGTTATGGCCGGCCGCGGCCATGATGGTATCGTCGTAATCCAGCGACAGCATGGACAGAATCACGTCTTTCGCCAAGGGATGGCCGGAACGAATGAAGGATTCCGAGCAGCACGTACATTCCAGGCCGTGCAGCCACAACACCGGGATGCGCGGTTTGGTTTCCATGGCGTGGGCTATTTTCGGGGCGAAAGCAGGAGAAAGCCCCAAGGATGCAGCGGTTAGGCTGCAAAACTTCAGAAAACTGCGGCGGGTGATGCCTTGGCGGCGCATCACATCGTAAAAGGTTTCGATCACGTAAGCTCCCGGCATTGTTATGCGCAAGCTGAAAAGTGGCATCTACCCGGAGAAGGTAGTTGTATCTTTCAGTGCGGCACCGTCAAGGCCGAATCGGCTTGAAGGTGCTGAATTATTATTTGCCCGGCCCTAAAAATTCGGTTTGCCCTGATTGCCTGCAAGGCCACATCAGTCAGGCTGCCAAAAGCGCGGCCTGAACGGAATGTATTGGAAAATTTGAGTCGGTTTCTTAAACTATCGGTTCTGGAATGAGCCGAGAGTCGGCATGATTAATCGCAACATTTATGCCGGATTGCGGACAGAGGTAAAACCCTGATAAATGTGGGCTATATGGCTTGGGTGCGGTGAATTCTTTGTGCGTCTTATTACAAATACGACAAAGTGTCAGACGAAATGCGCGGAATATGACATTGAGATTAAGGCGCTGGATTGTTCGATTTAAACCAAGGGAGGATCAAAAAATACCAATAGTTGCATTTTCCACCCCAAGCCAGCCACCAACTCCGATACGGCGGCGCCAGTAGTGAATGACGGCTTTGGGAAGTGGCGAATTGGCGCCATCGACCCATTTTTGCCACTCGCGCTTCTCCAAAGCCGCCAGTCGGCCGAAGCCAGATTCTGGAACTGGAGGACTACAAAGCCGACGTTGGCGACCTCAACCAAACGGCCACTATGTATAGCTATACATAGTGGCCGACCCAAGGCGTTCAAAAGCTAGCTGGATTTGTATCGGAATGGGTGGCGGTTTTGCGATTGGAATGCCCGGTGGTTTTGAACGGATAAGCAAATATATCCGAGGCCGAGCCGTGTGGGGTTCGATGCGACGCATCAGGCGTCGACAAACAGAGCGCATCGAGCGGAACAGCGCATGAATTTAAGCGATTCGATGAATACCGACGAATTTATTATGCGGGGTAAGTTCCATTTCAAAATAGCCCTGGATGCCGTCCTTGGTTAAAAATCGCTGAATCTTGCTGGCCGGAAAGCGGATGCGGCGACCGTCGTCTGCCTGTACGTTGACGGAATCGGCAATACCTTGATAGACGGCCAGGAACTGGTCGTAACTTAAATAAAGTTTGAAACGGATAAATTGGTTGGTTGCCATGGAAATGGGCCGTGCCGGCTTAAAAACCGGCACAGATGAATGAAATTAACGTTGGTTTTTCAATGCTTCGATGCGCTCTTCCAACGGCGGGTGACTCATAAATAAGCGTCGTACGCCGCCGCCATTAATGCCGAAAGCCGCCAGTTCGCCCGGCAACTGGGCCGGTTCGTGCGAGCGTTGCAAGGCTTGCAGGGCGGAAATCATTTTTTGGCGGCCGGCCAATTTGGCGCCGCCCGCGTCGGCACGGAATTCGCGGTAGCGGGAGAACCACATCACCAGCATGGAAGCCAGAATGGATAGGGCAATTTGCGCGACTATTTGCGTGATGTAATAAGCCGGTCCGTATCCGCGTTCGGTTTTGAATACCACCCGGTCGACGATGTGGCCGATGATAGTGGCGAAGAAATACACAAAGGTATTCACCACGCCTTGCATCAAGGCCATGGTGACCATGTCGCCGTTGGCTACGTGGCTGATTTCGTGACCGACCACCGCTTCCACTTCATCGGCGTTCATGCTTTGCAGCAAACCGGTGCTGACGGCCACCAATGCGTTGTTACGGTTAGCGCCGGTAGCGAACGCATTCGGTTCCGGTGCCTGGAAAATACCCACTTCCGGCATGCCGATGCCGGCTTGTTGAGCCTGTCTGGTCACGATACCCAGCAACCATTGTTCGGTTTGGTTTTGCGGATGCTCGATGACATGCACGCCCATGGCTCTTTTGGCCGACCATTTGGACATGAACAAGGAAATGACCGAGCCGGCCATACCGATGATCGCGGACATGGCCAGCAAGGCATTCAGGTTCAGATCGACGCCTTGGGCATCCAGGGTGCTTTTCAGCCCGAGAATATTAAAAATTATTGTAATCGCAATCATGATGGCCACGTTGGTAGCCATAAACAACAATATCCTCATCATAATAATTATCCTGTGTTGTGTAGTGTAGTGATGGAAACAAGGTGGGTGCTGAATAGTTAAATTCAAGGCTTGGAGTGGTAAGATGCGGCAAAGTTTATTTTAGAGGACTGAAAAATGAAAGGTTTAAAGGCAATATTGTTTTTTATGGCCGTTTCCCCGTTGTGTTTTGCAGTAAAACCCGCGCACGAAGCCGTTTTGAAACAATTGCATTTGCCGTACGGGTTTAAGATTTCCATTTATGCGGACGACGTGCCGAACGCCCGGCAAATGGCCTTGGGCGAACATGGGGTATTGTTTGTCGGCACCCAGGACGGACACGTGTATGCCTTGCAGGACAAGGACGGCGATGGCGTGGCCGAACAACGCTATACACTGGCGGAGGAACTCTATCTGCCCAACGGTGTTGCCTACAAAAGCGGCGCTTTATATGTCGCGGAAGTCAATCGCATCATTCGGTTCAATGAAATAGAAGATCAGCTGGATAACCCGCCCAAACCCATCGTGGTGTTTGATAAATTGCCGTCCGATAAACACCACGGCTGGAAGTATCTGAAATTCGGCCCCGACGGCAAGTTGTATAGCGCAGTGGGCGCGCCTTGCAATGTTTGTGCGCCTGAAGATAGTCTGTACGCCTCGCTATTTCGCATCAATGCCGACGGTAGCGGTTTTCAAGTATTGGCCAACGGTATTCGCAACACCGTCGGCTTCGATTGGGAGCCGGGCACCCGCCATCTGTTTTTTAACGATAACGGACGTGATAATTTAGGCGATGACGTACCGCCGGATGAGTTGAACCAGTGGACGGGCACTCATCAGCATTACGGATTTCCCTATTGTCACGCCGGCACCATTTCCGATCCGGAGTTCGGCGGTAAAAAGAAATGCGGCCAATTTCAAGGCCCGGTCTGGCGCTATAAAGCCCATGTTGCGCCGTTAGGTATGCGTTTTTACACCGGGCTGCAATTTCCAGATCACTATTACAAACAGCTGTTCGTGGCCCAACACGGCTCGTGGAATCGAAGCGTACCGCAGGGCTATCAAGTGGCGTTGATTAAATTCAGGGAAGGCGAGCCGTTTAGCGAACAAGCGTTTGTTTCCGGTTGGCTGACGGCCTCCGGTGATGTGTTGGGGCGGCCGGTGGATATAGTGCAAACGCCAAAGGGCGGTTTGCTGATCAGCGACGACAAACTGGGCGTGATTTACAAGGTCGAGTATAAAAAGTGAGCGAAAAACAGTTTGAAATACTGGCAAAGGAAACCGTTTACCAAGGTTTTTTTCGTTTGGAACGATACACGCTAAAACACACTTTATATAGAGGCGGCTGGAGCCGGCCGATTAGCCGCGAACTCTTTCGACGCGGCAATTGCGTGGCGGTATTGTTGTACGATCCCGAGCGCGACGAAGTGGTATTGATCGAACAATTCCGGGTCGGTGCGGTGCTGCAACCGCAGTGTTCCTGGCTGATCGAAATTGTGGCCGGCGCTATAGAGGAAGGTGAAACGGCTGAAGAAGTGGCTTATCGCGAAGCGTCGGAAGAGGCGGGTTGCGACATTACGGAACTCATGGAAATTCAGCAGTTTTACACCACACCTGGCGGTTGTTCCGAGCGTATTACCTTATTCTGCGGTCGGGTCGATAGCCATAAGGTCGGCGGCGTGCACGGCTTGGTGGAAGAAGACGAAGACATCCGCGTTACAGCGGTTAAATTTGCCGATGTGTTTCAAATGTTGGAAGATGGCAAAATCGAGTCCGGTATTCCCATCATCGCCATTCAATGGCTATATATACACCGCGACAAACTTAGAGCTCGTTGGCTTAACAATAAGAATGAATAATCCTACGCTAAACACAGTGCTTGTTGAATGTTCATTGAAATGGGATGATTTACCCACCCTAACTAATTTGATTGATATTTAACCGAATATTTCACCGTGGCCAATATTTTGATTTATTCCAATAATCCGCAACTGGCAGCTGAGTGGATGCATGCTCTGGTCTCCGATCACAGTGTAAATAGATTATTGAATGCGCGAACCGAATACCATGCCGATGCGGTTATTTTTGATGCCCGCAAGCTGGATGAAGATACCACCCTGTTGGCCGTGTTAGCCAACCCAAACACCCGCTTCCTGATCATGGGCTCCAATTGGCCAGAGCAAAAGCAGATTGAGGTGATGGTGCATGGCGCCGCCGGATATTGCGAAGAATCGGAAGCCGCCCTGTTATTGAAACGCGCCGTGGATTGCATCTTGAAAGGCGACATCTGGATACGCCGGGCTTTGGTGCCCAAAGTGATCGGGGTGCTCACCGGTCAACTACAGTCCAACCACAATAATCATTTAACGTTGGAAGAACGCGAAAAATTGACCCGCATGTCCAAATCCCTCTCGGCAAGGGAAATTGAAGTGGCCAACATGATACGGCTGGGCGAAAACAACCGTTGCATAGCTGAAGCCATGAATATTTCCGAACGAACCGTTAAAGCCCATCTGTCCTCGATTTTCCGAAAGTTTGAAGTAGACGACCGCTTGCGTTTGGCAATACGTTTAAAAGAAATCGATCAATACCGCTAGGCATTAATGACTTGTCAACCGCGTTAATGCGCCTGATCGAACCGGTTGAACGTTGCGTTGTCGGCATTGGCGAAACCCATCGAGCGTAACCGTGGCGCAACGCCTCGTTAAACAGTTACGAAATTAGATGAAATCGGATTATGGATCAATTAACGGATTTAAAAGCTATCCTGCACTCCAAGCGCGCCAATATCTATTACCTGGAAAAGTGCCGGGTAATGCAGAAAGACGGCCGTGTGCTGTATTTGACCGAAGCCAAGGATGAAAACTATTACTGGAATATTCCCATTGCCAATACCACCGTGATCCTGCTGGGCACCGGCACTTCGATCACCCAGGCGGCGATGCGTATGCTGGCCAGTGCCGGCGTGCTGGTGGGATTTTGCGGCGGCGGAAGTACGCCGCTGTTTTCCGGCAGCGAAATAGAATGGCTCACCCCGCAAAGCGAATACCGACCCACCGAATACGTACAAGGCTGGTTGAGATTCTGGTTCGACGACGCCCAACGCCTGGCTGTTGCCAAAGCCTTTCAACAGGCCCGCGTCGACTATATACGCCGCAGCTGGGACAAAGATCGGGAACTGAAAGCCGAAAACATCTTTGCAGACGACAGCGCCATAGCTGGCGCCCTGGACAGTTATACCAACAACCTCGCCAGCGCCGAAAAAACCGGCGACCTGCTGCAACGCGAAGCTTTGCTCACCAAACAACTCTACCGCTATGCGGCCAAAGCCACCCAACACAGCGACTTTAGCCGCGACCACGGCGGCACCGATTTAGCCAATGGCTTTTTAAATCACGGCAACTACCTGGCTTACGGCTTGGCTGCCACCACGCTATGGGTGTTGGGCATTCCGCACGGCTTCGCGGTGATGCACGGCAAAACCCGCCGTGGCGCGCTGGTGTTCGACGTGGCCGACTTGGTCAAGGACGCCATCGTGTTGCCCTGGGCCTTTGTTTGCGCCAAGGAAAAAATGACCGAGCAGGAATTTCGCCAACAATGTCTGCAAAAGTTTACCGAACACAAGGCTTTGGATTTCATGTTCGAGCAAGTCAAACAACAAGCGTTAAATCCCCCTCTCCCTCAGGGAGAGGGGCGGGGTGAGGGGTAAAATCATGATGGTCACCTTCGTCAGCCAATGCCAGAAAAAAGCGTTAAACCGCACCCGCCGCGTTCTGGATGCCTTCGCCAACCGCATCGGCGACAACACCTGGCAAACCGTGATTACCGAAGAGGGCCTGATCGCCGTCAAAACCCTACTGCGCAAAACCGCCACCAAAAATACCGCTGTTTCCTGTCATTGGATTAGGTCGCGCAGTCGTAGTGAGTTGGTGTGGATAGTCGGTAATCGTAACCAATTTAGCGCCCAAGGCATTGTTCCCGTTAATATCACAAACAAAGAATTATTTATGGATATACCTCGCGATAAACCGATTCCTGGCTGTCTATACGCCAACACGCATTTACAACCCTTAGCGGAGCATTTATTTGCTGTGGGTTATTTAGCAATGCGAATATATCAAACATTATTTCCAGAAAATCCCAGCCATAGCCATGCGGTATTTATTGCCGGGTGTTTGCATGACCTTGGCAAGATCGACCCGCAATTTCAAAGCTGGGTGAGAAATTCTAATCGCAAGGATTACATTCCTGAAGACGGACAACATATTGATGCTGCGAAATTTAGTTTTGATAAACATCCAAGGCATAACGAAATTTCGGTTTTGCTATATGAGTTACTCGACGATATATCCATAAAGACATTAAACAGAGATGTTAAGGACGCTATCCGCCACACTATTTATTGGCATCACGCCAAACCTTTTCGCAAGGACAATGATAAAGGCTTTTCCACATATTGGGATATTTACTCAAAATGTATCGGCAACAATCCGTCACTTGATTTTTCTCAGCTTATTACGTGTGCAATAGATACTTTATCAAGAGTGCTAAAACTTGAGGAGCAGGCTGCTTTCGATAATAAAACCGGTTTATCTGAGAGTTATCAGAAAACAGTCGACGAAGATAAAGTTCAACACTTAAAAAGCGGTACGCCGTTACCCGTTTTTAAGCGCTATGAAAATAAAACCAAATTGAACGACTACCAAAGCGATATTGGTTTTAATGCCTTAAATAACATATTTCGTGCCTGTGTTATTAGCGCTGATAGACTGATATCTGCACTTTCGGCGCAAGAACTCATAGAAGAATGCATTAAAAATCGAAACTTTGATTTTTTGATCGACCAATGTTTGTTACCCGACAGCAATCTTGGCAGTCATATCGAACACTGCTTGAAACACCCCAGTTTTAGTGGCGAGCGCAATACCAAGCAGAGTGAAATTGCCCAGCAATTAACAGAGTGCCGTGATATTGCCGTTTTAGCCGGTCCAGCAGGTTGCGGCAAAACCAAAATCGCTTTGGAATGGGCAAAACTGAAAAACGCTCAACAAATCATTTGGGTGTGTCCGAGGGTACAAATTTGCCAAGGTCTGTTTGATGAATTAATTATGGAGCACTATTTACCTAATGCCAATATCGAAATTTTCACGGGCGAATATAAATACACGAAGGAATGGGGCAAGCAAACGTCGGATGATGAATTCTTTAGTGGGGACATCGTTATCACCACCATGGATCAAGTGCTTAATAACATCATTACCCACACTAAGGCGGATAGCTTGATCAGCTTTTTGGATGCCCATGTCGTATTTGATGAGTATCACGAATATATCAATATGCCTGCTTTTAATTTGTTTTTTGCAGAATTGGTACACGGCAAACGCTTAAAAGGCAGCCGGGCAAATACGCTACTGGTGTCCGCTACACCGCATTATTATTTCATTGATAGCTTGTTTGGCAACGGCTTTGATAGTCGCTTCGACGTCGTAGAAATGCAGTCATTTAACCCAAGTCAGTACCAAATAGAATTTGTTCCTTATGACGAAGACAAAATCGACGATAACAACCCATTTTTCGCACCGCGTGCTGGAAATACTTTTGTCATTAGCAACACTGCCTTAAAAGCGCAATAGGGCTTTATTTTTAATCTGAAGTTTGAAAATGATCAGCGCCGTGAAAAGGCGGTGTTGTATCACTCCAAATTTATCAAGAGCGACAAACAAAAATGGTTTGAAGCGGTTTATGATTCTTTCAAAAAAGGCGGCACAAAAACCTACGATGTCCTGCGTAGCGGGCCGATTGTGCAAGCATCACTGAATATTACCTGTGATGAAATGATTAGTGATATTTGTACCGCTGAGGATTGCTTGCAGCGACTTGGCCGATTGGATCGCTTCGGCGAAAACGCATCCATCAACCGTTACCTGATCGCCATTCCTAGCTCATTCAAAGGGACTAACGGTGTCGGTAAATTTTTATCGAGTATGAATAGTTTTGCTTCAACTCGGGCGTGGCGTGATTTCCTTGCAGCCAAATTGATGGATGAAAAGCCCTTACGTTTGCCGCAAATCTACGCGTTTTATCGCGAGTTTCACAACAACGAAGCCAGCAAAAAAGAGATCGAGAACGACTTGCTCAAGGCGATGCAAAAAAGCGTTGACTTGATTGACGACAAAGTTACCGACCCTATTCGACTATTCCAAAATAAAAAGGAGACGGCAAACAAACGCGGCAAAATCAGCAAAAACTCCTTGCGAGGGGATAATCGTTTTGTGCAATTGGCGGTATGTACGGTCAGCGGGTTTGATCAATACCAATTCGAGGACTGTTACGCTTACCAAATGCCAATCAGTGATAACCAGCAAATAGATAACATCACTGCCGAGAAGGAGCTGATTGAAGGTTATGGTAATAGCCAAAAAAGCTTGCTCGCACACATGGCAAAAAAACACCATCAAATCATGGGAGGAAAGGCTCCATTCAAAGATTACATGCTCTTGAATGAAGCCAGAGACCCGGAAAACCCAATTTACCTAAGCTACACCCCGAAACACTTAGAAGACGCAGGTAGAGACAGCGGACGGCATCCCTGGGCAATTTATTATGCCGTATGCGATAAACAGCCCATTGGCGCAATCTCCATCAAGCAGTTAACATCAACTGAAGATTAAACTCTGCCAGGATTAAGAAATCAAAACCCGCCAGATCAATGCTTATCGAGGTCACTATGAAACAGCTGCTATTAGAAATAGACGAAATTACCGAAGCGAAAATTAACGCTGTCGCTAAAACAGCGGGTCTGTCTGCCCAGCAATGGTTACAGCAGATCATTGAGGAAAAAACGGCGACAAACTGGCCGAATTCCATCAAGGCATTAGCCGGGACATGGCAAGACGCGCCGTTGTCGGAAGCATTACGCGCGGCTGAAGGCCGGGATGCTGCCAGGGAAGATTTTTGATGTACGCTCTCGACACCAATACCGTGATTTATTTTTTTAAAGGCATGGGCAATGTCGCAACGCATTTATTTAACGTGCCACCCCATGAAATCGCAATACCAGCGGTGGTTTTGTATGAACTGCAAGTCGGCATTGCCAAATCCAACGCACCCGAAAAACGTAGCAATCAACTTAACGAATTGCTCACGGTGGTGAGCGTGTTGCCGTTTACCGCTTATGAAACTGCGATTACCGCACGGATCAGAGTGGCCTTAGAAAAAGCGGGCACGCCGATTGGTCCACTGGACATGATGATTGCGGGTATTGCCTTGGCAAATCAAGCCACCTTGGTAACGCATAACACCAAAGAGTTTTCGCGCATTGATGGCTTGCGGTTAGAAGATTGGTTTAATTGACATAATTTATTTTTTTCAAGGAAAAATGCAATGAATAAAATTACCGGCATTAGAAGCGTAGATTTCAAAATCACGGCATTAGGTTATGGCGTGGTCAACTGGAATGGTCCGACGACTTTACAAAGCGATGGACGCATTATTGACAACCATTCCATGCCCAAATTGCGCGGCTATACCAATCTGACTGCGTATTAGACCACGTATCAAGCGTGAAAAAAATGCAGTCTTTAAACACAATGAATTGAATTTGCTGATATTGGATGTATTGCGCCAATCAAAATCGCCCATGACCGTTAGGACTATTTTCGATGCAATTATCCAGCATAAAGGATTGGACGCTGAGAGCATCGATAATAGCAAAGCGATTCAAAAGTCCATCGACAAACGGCTGCGTAGCTTTGAGAAAGACAACACCGTTGAAAAATTAGGCGTTGAAGATAGCACTGGCGCTAACCAGTGGTCAGTCCATTAAAAGTTTAGGCTACGGCAGGGTATATAATTTCGCCAGTTTCTAAGTCAACACGCGGCTTTTTATTGCCCTGCCAATAGCCGCTCCAATTTCGGCTATTTTTGCTCCTTGCGCATTTTTCGACTATATCACGAAAGATGCCACCATTATCTACGCGTCTAGTGTCTTCACGGTATGCCGCTTCATTCGCGTAATCTTCCATGCAGACCTGTCCAAAGCGGTGAACCTGACCGTATTGCATCCGGCGAAGCCGAGAGAAATAGGATTCAGCCTGATTATTGGTTGTGCCATCTTTAGCTCTAAATCGTTCAGCATGCTTGACCCGATGCGTCTCATTGGTTGCATGAAGCCCATCATAGGCTTTGGATTCATCTGCGCAAACAATGGCATCGGGTGAAATGTACTTTTCAGCCAGTTTACCAACATCTTTCCGATTTTCATTTTTGACAACAGCAGTTATTGTTCGATCAGCGCCATGACCTTTCTCTTCTGGCACCTTCTGATGCATTACAACGACGCAACATTTCCCTGGCTTTTGGTTTTCCTCAAGACGCGTATCAACGCGATTTTTCTTCTGATTGGCTGGTCGTATAGACCCGTTAACATAAGCGCCGTCTATATGAACTTCACCGGAAAGAGGTGTTTCGTCACGTTTAATCATGAGGGATTCGCGTAGCTTATGCGATAGTACAAAAGCTGTTTTGTATTGGACGCCAAGATCACGGCTTAACTGTAAGCTGGAAATGCCTTTGACCGCATTAGTATAAATTGCAATAGCGACCAGATAGGTTGTTAGCGGTAGCTTATGGTTTGCGAAGATTGTACCGGATGTGACGGAGAATGAACGCTGACAGGACTTGCAGCGCCATTGACGGCGTGTTTTGATGAAATAGTGCTTATTGGAATCGCCGCAATTTGGGCAGGTGACTTCTTCACCTTCTCCCCATCGCAGTTCTTTGAAGAGTTGGTGCGCTTGATCGTCCGTCATTCGCGCCACTTTAAGGACTGAAAGTGTGCGAGCTTGAGCTGATAAAAGAAAATGTTGACCTGAATTAGAAGTATTAGTAACCATGTTCCTCGGAAGTTAGGACATGATCTTTATACTAAAAGCCAGGCTTTACGTCAAGTTACAGCTCAATGAATTATTAACATTTCCATAACTTGGATGCTAGAATGTACTAGAATTTTTTACTAATAACTCAAGAATTTTTATGACTAGAAGAAGAAAGAATGATGGTATGTTTTCTGCGTTAGTTGATCTTGCATCAATACTTCCTTGGTGGGTTAACTTAATACTTGCTTTGGTGAGTTATATTATCCTACACAATATTGCGGCAGCACCGCAAATCAATCCTGGTTCGATGCCGCCAGGCCAAATCGGGGCAGCTGCGGCTGGTGAATTCAAAAGAGCGATAGCTCTAGCCGCCCAGTATATAATTCCATTTGGATTTCTACTTGGCACTTTTATATCATTTCTTCGCAAAGATAAAAAATAATGCATAAATATTATCGTGGAAATATTAATTGCTTATCAAAGTAGCAGTCTAATATAAGACTTGGGATGAAATTGGTCAAAACAGCAAATAAACAAGGAATATTTATGCCAAAGATTGATCCGTTACAAATGATTTTGCAAGCTTTTGTGCCTTTGTTCCAGCAACATTGGGGCTTTTTCTTGTTGTTTTTTATCTTTTTGCTCAGATTTCCTTTTGTCAAAGGTATGTTGGGAGAGTTTCAGGTAAATATTATTGCCAAACTACGGTTGGACAAAAATATTTACCATCTAATTAAAAATGTCACGCTACCTACCGAAGATGGCGGCACCACACAACTTGATCATATTATTGTCTCGCCCTATGGTGTGTTTGTTATTGAAACAAAAAATATGAAAGGCTGGATTTACGGCGGCAAAAACGACAGACAATGGACTCAAAAAATCTATCGGCATTCACAAAAGTTTCAAAATCCTTTACTCCAAAACTATAAACACACCGAAATACTTCGAAGCGCACTAGGATTAGATACAAACAAGGTGTTTTCACTCATTGTATTTATAGGCGATAGTCAATTTAAAACCAATATGCCAGATAACGTTGTTTATGCTGGCGAGTTCGTTGCTTACATTAAAAGTAAGACCACCAAAGTCTTTACCGATTTAGAAGTTAGAAGTATTTGTAGCCAAATAGAGTCAGGCAGGCTTTCGCCAACAATCAAAACGCATATCAATCATGTTAAACATGTCAAATCTATCGTTGAGCAAAAACAGCAGCCATTGGATAAAAACGCCTGCCCTAAATGTGGAAGCGCAATGATTATAAAAACAGCTAGAGAACGTGGTAACCAATTTTTTGCATGTAGTACGTTCCCAAAATGCAGAACCACCAAGTCAATAAACTAGCTAGGCAATCGTATTTTATGTAAACACTTTTTAACGAATTTGTTAAATATATTAACTTATAAAGTAAATATATGCAGATAATGACTTGTTAAAAGATGGCGGATTCTTATAAAGAGGGAGTATAAATTGGGACTAAAGAAGATTGGTAGAAATGATCCATGTTGGTGTGGTTCTGGTAAAAAATATAAGAAATGCCACATTGACAGGGTTAATGAAACACCAATTCAGGAATGGGAAGCGTCGAAATTAATGCGTAATAAATTCGCACGCAAACTCTGTTCGGCTCCAAAGAGTTTACATAAAGAATGTGCAAATAGGATCGTGAAGGCTCATACGGTGCCAAAAAGTTCAAGTTTAAAAGCTTTTGCTAAAGATGGTCATGTCTTAGGTTTAAAAATTAGCTTGGAAAGTTTTCAGAAATATGGTGGAAAGCTACAGCCGGAATTAATAGGTATCAACAATGCGTCAACCTTTACAGGCTTCTGCCAAAAACATGATGATCAACTTTTTTCTTGTTTAGAAAAAGAAGCTTTTCGGATGACAGATAAACAGTGCTTTATGCTGGCTTTTCGATCATTCGCACGTGAGTTCTATACAAAATATTCGCTGGCAGATAGTTATGATTTAAATTCAAGTTTGGATAAAGGAAAGCCAATTCATCGCCAGCTTGAGATACAAGAGCTAGCGTTTTTGATGAATGTTGGTGCTGAAGCTGGTGTGAAAGACGGCATTTTTCATAAAGGAAAATTTGATAGATGTATTGCTAACAATGATTATAGTGATGTTAGGGCTGTAGTATTCAAATTTCAAGAGCCATTTCCAGTGCAGGTTAGCGGATCAGTAAATCCTGATTTTGACTTTGAAAACAAAAAACTTCAAGACCTATCAGACTTGGAAAAAAATCCCGATATTTTATCATTTACGTCGTTTTTTGACGGTTCGAATGGATATATTGTTTTGTCATGGCTTCAAAATTGCCATGAAACATGCAAAGAGCTTGTTATGTCATTAATAAATAAACAGAAAGAACATGTATCGACATATCTTTTGCAGTATATATTCAGTAACTTTGAGAATTTTTTTATTTCTCCTGATTGGTGGAGCTGTGTTAGCCAGAAAGATAGAAACAAAGTAATTGAAATGTCCCACCACAATGTAGACCCATATATTGACCCTCATGGTAATCATATATCTGCAAAGCTATTAACCACCACTCTGCCTGATCCTATGTCAATTGACTATGTTAATTGGTGTCCTTGAGGATAAATTTAAAAACACAAAACAAGATAATCGCCACTACCGATTGGTATCTTAATGAATAATTTTATCACATTAATCGTTAATTATTTGATTTTACAATAATATTGCGAGAAAAAATAGGTGCTTAAAATTTTTGAAATTGCTAAGCAATGGCTATTTTAAAAGGAACTTATGAAGTTAAAGAAATTATTGTCTCTAGATTTTATGCAGGATTTTCAGTCTCTATTAGAAACTGAATTTGAGCATAAGCTTTTTGTTGCCAGCTTAAGAAATTATGCGTCACATGGAAATCCGCTTAGATTTCATAACTTTGCTTTTGCAATGCGCGAACTTGTTTTACATGTCATCACAAGAAAGGCCCCAGTTAATCAAGTCAAAAAAGTTTCATGGTATACGAGAGAAAGTGATATTCACGAAGTTACCAGAAGGCAGCAGTTAAAGTATTGTGCTCAATCAAATATAGCAGATGAATATCTCGGTGAAGGAGTTCTTGCTGACTTGAATGCTTCAATATCAGAGTTTATAAAGGAATTTCATTTTTTTAATAAATACACGCATATCACAGCGAAATATTTTGAAACATGCCCAAAAAGATTCTTTGAGAATGCTAAGTATGTAGTAAAAATTGCCAGGGATTCTCTGCGCCAATTAGATGATCTTGAACATATAGTTGTCGAAGCACTTGAAGATAAAGTTCATGATTCTGTGGTTTCAATTGCGGCTAGAGCAATACCTGAGAGTCTGTCAATTATCGCTACTAACGTATTTGTTGAATACTCAGAAGTTGAAGAAATTGAATGTACAAATATAGATCATGAGTACATTTACATTACTGCACGAGGCACTGTATATGTTGAGCAGGAGTATGGGTCAAAAGATGATCTTTGCATAATGAATGAAAACTACCCTTTTTCTTTAATGATGAAATCTCATGTTGAAAATCCTAGTGATTTCACCATTGAGTCTAAAGAATTGGATGTAGACACATCATCATGGTATGAGTAGAACTTAACAAGACGCTACGCATTGTTATAAACGTCAAATATTTGAGGTTTAACTCGGTTTAGTGTGCATAAGCATCAATTTTTTGATTCTTATGATGACTAAGAAATGTCAGATTTACTGCTATAGTGCCTTAGAACGATTGTCGATAAAGGTGTCAAGAAATTTCTTTGTGCAATTGCTACATAATAGCGGAAATGCGTAAATTGACTAGAAAAGATATTGCAGAGGTCCGCCGCCGCACAGGCGGCTTAGAAATTAATTATTCAGTTATCCCGTCCAACCTGGTTGTCCGCCGCCGCACAGGCGGCTTAGAAATTGTGTTTATGACGGTACTCGGCCCAGCGGATGTCCGCCGCCGCACAGGCGGCTTGGAAATTGGGCGGATAAATCCGCCCCTACAGGCAGGTGTCAGCCGTCGCAATGGCCGGCCGGCATAGGGTCGGATAAGTCCCCTACATCAATCCTCTTTAGCGGGAGAGGGCATTCCAGGCAGCAATATATTTAGGTAAAAAATTCGTCATTCGCTTGCACTGCTGCCTAATGGGGTGTCGACAGCGGTCGGGTTTTTCGGATCGACCAATCTGACAAGATTGTAATCTTGCTGTCATGCTGTTGTTTGGATTGACAGCTTATCCTGTTTGCCATGCAGCGATTATTGCCCTTTTTGTTTCTATTGAGTTTACTCAGCTTATTGCTGAATGGCTGCGTTGAATTTCAGGACCGCCCATTACAGCCTGCAGCGTCTAAAATGCGTCTCGAAGCACGCAGTCTAACCAGTCACGAACTACAGACGTTTATGCAGACCGTATCGGGTTCTGCAGTTCTTTGGCCGTTTAAGCGCTGGAATGTCGATCAACTGACACTGGCAGCGATTTATTACAACCAGGATATGGCGTTGATTCGAGCTCAGGCGGATACAGTCGATGCGGGTATCATTACAGCCGGGCAACGGCCTAATCCCACTCTGAACGTGTCACCAACCTGGATCAGCAACGCCGTGGCGGCTTCGCAGCCCTGGATTATCGGTAGCTCGCTCAGTATTCCCATCGAAACGGCCGGCAAACGCGATTACCGTATTCAAAAAGCCCAAGCCTTAAGCGATGCCGCCCATTTGCGCATAGTTGATAGTATCTGGTTGGTACGCGGGCGGATACGCCTAGCTATGCTGGAAGTCTTTGCCGCCCGGCAATCCGAGCAGTTGTTGAAACAGCAATTCGGTATTCAACAAGCCATGACGCAACGATTAGAGCAACAATTAGCGGCTGGTGAATTATCCAGGCTGGATGTTATGCGGGCTAGACTGGCTTCGAATGCATTGCAACTGAATGTCAGTGCTGCTGAAAAAAGGCGTAACCAAAGCCGAGCACTATTGGCCAATGCCATGGGTGTGCCGGTATCGTCCTTAGCGGCTGTCGAACTGGATTTTGCCGCACTGGATATACCCGCCGATTTGGCTGGCGTACCGGTGCAGGTTTTAAGGGATATTGCGTTAAAACAGCGTCCGGATCTTTTGGCCGCCTTGGCTGATTACAATGCGGCGCAAGCGGCGCTGCAGATCGAAATTGCCAATCAATATCCCAATATTCAGGCCAACCCTGGCTATACCTGGGATATAGGCGCGCATTATTGGACCTTGGCCGCCAGCGCATTGCAACTGCCGGTGTTTCATCAAAATCAGGGGTCTATCGCCGAAGCAGAGGCCAAACGGCAAGAAATGGCCGTGCGTTTTGAAGCCTTACAATTGCGGATTTTAGGTGATATCGATCGTGCTCAGGCCGGCTTATCGGCCATGATTGCCAAATGGCAGGATGCGGAAAAGCAAACCCGACTACAACAGGATAACCTGCAATCCAGCCAAGCTTTATTTCAGGCCGGCGAAACGGACAGCTTGGCATTGCTCAGCGCTGAGCTGGAAGGGATTGTGTCGGAAACCGCCCGTTTGAATGTGCTGATAGAGACCCAGCAGGCTCTGAATGCCCTGGAAGACACTTTGCGATATCCGCTTGCTTCCGCACTGACAGCAAAATCGATAGCCGATACTGCCCTATGGAAAAGCCCGCATGAAAACACGCCTTAGCCTGATAGTGGCTATCTGCCTGTTCGGCATCGCCGGCTGTGATGGCGCCAAGCCCGCCGAAGAACCGCAAGTTGCCACCGAGGTGGCGGTTAAGGTTGGCCAGACCATCAAGACTACACTACATCGTTACGTATCGGCTTACGGCATGGTGGAGCCGGCACCCGCCATGCAGGGCAAAGCGGCTGCCAGTTCTAAAATCGCTACGCCCATCGGCGGATTGCTGGCGCAAGTGTTTTGCGTGGAAGGCCAATCCGTTAAAAAAGGCGATTTATTATTTCAGCTGGACACGCGTAACAGCGACGCCTTGATTGCCAAAGCCGAAGTGGCGGTCGACTTTGCCCAGAAGAATTTTGCCCGCAAACAGGCGCTTGCTGCCACGGATAATGTCTCGCGTAAATTGTACGACGAAGCCCAGCAATTGCTGCAAAACGCCCGCAAGGATTTGCTGAATATGCAAACTCAGCGGGAATTGTTGCAAATCAGGGCGCCGTTGAGCGGCACCCTTTCAGCTATTAATTTTAAAGTCGGCGAGGTGGTCAACCCCAATACGGTGTTGGCGGATTTAACCGATTTGCAACGTCTGAGCATTACCCTAAAGCTGCCCAGCCCTGAAGCCGACAGCATTCAATTAAATCAAACCGTGCAAAGCAACACCGCTGCAGCGTCTCAAGCGCAGGCCCAGCCATTTTCGGGTAGGGTAACTTTCGTCGGCAGCCAGATCGATCCTTTGACCGACACGGTTGTGGTGCGCGTCTCGGTTGCGGCAGACTCGGGGCTTAGACCTGGACAATTCGTCACTGCCCGTATTCTGGTGGAAGAGCGACCCGATCGCTTGGCGGTACCCATAGCGAGCGTGGTCAATAGCATGGATTCCAGCGTTATCGCGGTGGTCGAAGGCGATCATGCCAGACAAGTTGCGGTCAAACCTGGGTTACGCGACGGCAATTTGATTGAAATAGCCGCTGAGGATTTGCACGAAGGCATGACGGTGGTCAGCTCGGGCGCTTATGGTTTGCCGCCGAAAACCCGGATTAGGGTGCTGAAATAATGCGCAACTTCA
Organism: Methylomonas sp.; assembly: GCF_023228165.1. GTDB lineage: Bacteria > Pseudomonadota > Gammaproteobacteria > Methylococcales > Methylomonadaceae > Methylomonas. The sequence continues at coordinate 84,792 of NZ_JALOBS010000016.1, forward strand.
CGATAGGTTCGTTCGCCACTGAAAACGGCCTGGCCATTGCTTTTCTGTGTGTGGCCTTATGTTTGGCCGGGGCCTATGCGGCGCTGGGCATGCCTTCGGCCATTTTTCCGCAAACCGACTTTCCGCGCGTGGTGATCCTGGTCGATAACGGCGTCATGCCCGCCAACGAGATGATGGCGACCATCAGCCGTCCGGTGGAAGAGGCCATGAAAGACATTCCGGGTGTGCGTGCCATACGCTCGAAAACCGGCCGCGGTTCGGCGGAAATCAATGTGTTTTTTACTTGGCAAACCGATATGGTACAGGCGGAACTGTATGTGCAGGGCCGTTTGGGCGTGGTGCAGAAATCGCTACCCAATACGGCCAGCACGGCGGTATGGCGCTTGACCTTTGCGGCTTTTCCGGTGCTGGGTTTGAGTTTGACCGGCCCCCATCAATCTCTGACGCAACTTTGGGAAACCGCCCGCTATGACTTGCAGCCGCGCTTGCTGCGTATTCCCGGCGTGGCCCGTATCGGTCTGGTCGGTGGTCGGGTGCCGGAATATCAGGTGGTCGTCGATCCCCTGCGCTTACAAGCCTTGCATCTCAGCCTGAGTCAGATCAGCGATGCTTTAATCAAAAACAATCAAATTGCCCCGACCGGCATGCTGGAAGAAGATTACAAGCTGTTCCTAACCGTTGTGGATGGCCGGCTGCACTCGGTGGCTGATATCGAAAATATGATCGTCACCGTGCTGGGGAATACACCCCCAATACCTGGCGTTATCGCAACCGCGCCGGCTGCGCATCCGATTAGAATCAAAGACTTTGCCAGGGTGGAACGGGGTGAGCAGCCGGTATTTAACATCGTCACCGCCGATGGGGTGAATGCGGTTTTGCTGAATATTTATAGTCAACCGGATGGCAGCACGCTGGACATCGCCAAGCAATTGCACCGGGAACTGGATGAGCTGAAAAAAAGTTTGCCGGCGGATGTACAAGCCCAGGTGTTTTACGACCAGTCCTTGTTGGTTGGCGACTCCATACAGAGCGTTTGGGAAGCCATCATTTTAGGGCTGTTGCTGGCTATCGCCATTTTGTACGTTTTCCTGAAAAACTGGGGCGCCACCCTGATTGCCGCCGTGGTGATTCCGACCACGGTATTAATCACCTTGCTTGCCCTGCGGGTGATGGGGTTGGGGTTTAATTTAATGACGCTGGGCGGTATTGCTGCCGCGATTGGTTTGATTATCGATGACGCCATTGTGGTGGTGGAAGCGGTGCATACTAAAATCAGCGCCGGACTCAAACGCCTGACCGCCGTGCAGGAAGCGGTTGCGGATATTTTTCGTCCCTTGTTGGCGTCCACGCTGACACCAGTGGTGGTGTTTATCCCGTTGGCTTTTCTGGACGGGGTGGCCGGCAGTTTTTTCCGTGCCCTGGCATTAACCATGGTGGTGTCGTTGTTGACATCCTTGCTGCTGGCCATCACCCTGATTCCTTTATTAGCCGGTTGGTGGATGCCGGAAGTCACAAATCCCAATCCTCAACATCAGCCGGCAATGGTTTGGTTGCAACGCTTGAGCAAAGGCTATCGGCAGCTGTTGCGGTTTGCGTTGCAACAAGCCGCTAAAGTGCTGCTGGGGTGTGTGTTGATTTTGGCCTTGGGTGCCTGGCTATATAGTCGTTTGGACAGCGATTTTCTGCCTTTTATGGACGAAGGCGGCTTTGTATTGGATTATCACGCACCGTGGGGTACCAGTTTGAGCGAGACCGACCGCCAGCTAAAGCAGGCTGAAGAAATTTTGCGTAGCGTGCCGGAGCTGGATGGTTATTCACGCCGCACCGGCGCCAGGCTGGCATTGGGTATTTCGCAAGCGCACAGCGGCGATTTTTTAGTGAAATTAAAAGCCAAACGGCAACGCAAAACCGATGAAGTCGTCGCCGACCTGCGTCAGCAATTGAATGCCGCGGTACCTGGCTTGCATTGGGAATTTGCCGGCATTCTGGGTGATTTGATCGGCGATTTGACCTGGTCGCCACGTCCCATCGAGATCAAATTATTTTCCACCGATATCGAGTGGCTGAAACATAAGGCGCCGCAAATCGAAGCCGAGTTGGGCAAAATTAGCGGCGTGGTGGATACCGCCGATGGCCTGGAAACCACCGGTCCATCCTTGAGCATACGGGTACGCTATGCCGATGCGCAGCGCTTCGGTTTAAGCGTAAATGACGTGGCGCTGGCCGCCAGTACCGCCATGCTTGGCCAAAAAGCCTCGTATGTGTTGGAGGGCGATCGCATCATTAATATCCGGGTCAGAATGGATAATGCAGCCACCGCACAGATTGCCGATTTACGCGAATTACCGTTACGCTCCTTGGATGGCAGAACCGTCAAGTTATCCCAAGTTGCCGATATCGTCACCGAGCCGGGACAACTGGAATTGCATCGGGAAGACTTGCGGCAACTGGTAGCTGTGTCCGCCCGCCTGGAAAACCGCGATCTCGGTAGCGCGATCGCCGAAATCAAGGCCAAACTCAGCCAGGACCCCGACTTACCCGGCGGCGTGGTGGAATACGGCGGCCTGTATCAGCAACAGCAGGAGTCTTTTCATAATTTAATGGTGGTATTGTTGGCGGCGGTATTTTTGGTGTTTAGCGTGTTGTTGATAGAATTTCGCAGCTTTTACGAGCCGATTGCCATTGTGTTCGGCTCATTGTTGGCCATGTGCGGCACGGTACTGGCCTGGTATTTGACCGGCACCTCGGTGAATATTATTTCTATTCTGGGCGCCATCATAGGCATAGGCGTGGTGGCGAAAAACGGTATTTTGATGCTGGATTCGGTGCATAAATTTGAATCTCAGGGTAAAAACTTGCCCGAGGCGCTGGCCGAATCGGGCATGCGTCGCTTGCGACCGGTGTTGATGACCTCATTGGCTGCCGCCCTGGGTTTGTTACCGCTGGCCTATGGCATAGGCGCCGGTTCGGACATGCTGAAACCGCTGGCGATTGCCGTGATCGGCGCGCTGACCTTGTCGGTGTTACTGTCCTTGGTCGCCACACCGACCGTGTATTTTGTGTTGCGCGGCCTTAACCATCGATTTAAGCAAAAGCCATGCGCATCCTGATCGTAGAAGACGAGAAAAAAACCGCCGCTTACCTGCAAAAAGGCTTGAGCGAACAAGGCTTTATTGTCGATGTTTGCCATGATGGTGAAGAGGGCTTGCTGTTAGCCAACGACATAGCGTTTGACTTGATTTTACTGGATGTGATGATGCCGCTACGGGATGGCTGGTCGGTATTGCAGGCGCTAAGAGAGCAGGGCAAGCAAACGCCGGTGCTGTTTCTGACCGCAAAAGACAATCTTGAAGATAAAGTCAAAGGCCTGGAACTGGGCGCGGACGATTATCTGGTGAAACCGTTTGCCTTTGTGGAATTGCTGGCCCGGATACGTTCGATTTTAAGGCGCGGCCCGGTGCGACCTTCCACGCAATTGAGCCTGGCCGATCTGACCATGGACCCGATCCGTCACAAGGCTTATCGGCAAGAGCAACGGCTGGATTTATCCCCCAAGGAATTTGCCTTGCTATTACTTTTCCTGCAAAGGCCGGGCGAAGTCTTGTCGCGCACCTTGATCGCCGAACAGATTTGGGATATTCATTTTGATAGCGATACCAACATCATCGATGTAGCCATCCGCCGGCTGCGGCAAAAAATAGATGACCCATTCGCCGAGAAGCTGCTGCACACCGTGCGTGGGATGGGCTATGTGTTGGAACAGCGCTAAACCCTGGTCGATTACGGCCAGGCTGACATGTTTATATGTGTTATCCGCGGCAGTGATTTTATGTTCGATCGGCTGGTATTTGCATCAAACTCTGGTCGACGCTTTCGCGCAAGATAATCAGCAGTTTCTGCTAAAGGAAATCCAGCTGCTGCAAACGGTATTGCAACAGCAACCGCTGAATAGCGAGCATTTAAGCGCCGAGCAAAACGAGGGCGTTGATCTGCCGGTGGGACGATATTACTCAAGAATATTCAGCGAAAACGGCCAGCCGCTAAGCGAAACAGCGGGTGCATCCGCACTGTTGGCGAAAGCACAATTCCCCGCAGCCACGGAAGTAGCGCAAGCAAAGCTGAGCAAACAAACCTTGCCTGATGGACGCACCTTGATGCTGATGAGTGTGTATACGACCGCGCCCTCACGACACATCATACAAATTGCCTTGGATACCAGTCATGAAGCCGCCTTGCTGGTGGCCCATGGCCGCAATTTACTGGCCGCATTGTTGATAGGCTTATTGTTTTCCAGCGTGGCGGGATTATTGGTTGCTCGACGCGGCTTGCAGCCACTGACAGACATGACCCGGCACATACGGGGCATCACCGCTACACAGTTGGATGAGCAACTTGAGCCGAGGCGATGGCCGGCGGAATTATCTACTGTCGCCGCGGCATTTAACGAAATGTTGCAGCGCTTGGCTAAATCCTTTAATCAACTCAATCAATTTTCCGCCGATCTGGCCCATGAGTTGCGCACGCCGATTAATAACCTGATGGGAGAAACCGAAGTCGCACTGGCCAAACCACGCAGCGGCGAGGAATATCAGGAGATTTTGGCCTCCAATCTGGAGGAATATCTAAGGTTGTCACGCATTGTGGAAACCTTGCTATTTTTAGCCCGCGCCGAGAACACCGAAATTTCCCTTTGCACCAAACAGTTGGACGGCAGAGCCGAATTGGAAGCAGCCTGCAGTTATCATGAAGGCTTGGCGGAGGAAAAAAACATTCAACTCCTTTGCCAGGGTCACGGCTTTTTGCATGCTGACTCGCAATTGCTGAAACGGGTGTTAAGCAATCTGTTATTGAATGCCATTGCCTATACCCCGATTGGCGGCCGCATCCAATTATCCATCAAGCAGGCTGAAGACGGTTCGGCGGAAATTCGTGTGCAAGACTCGGGGTGCGGGATTGCCGCCGAACATTTGCCCAAGCTGTTTGATCGCTTTTATCGGGTCGATTCTGCACGTAGCATGCATGGTACCGGCTTGGGCTTGGCCATCGTTAAATCCATCATAGAGCTGCATGGTGGTACTGTGACGATCAATAGTACGGTCAAGCAGGGGACTAGCGTTACCGTTAAATTCCCCTTGCCAGTTGGATGAGTTCTTTAAAACATAGCCATTGTTTTTTAGTCACTATTCAGCGATTGTGAAGCGTGGGGCGGATACGCTATGCGCATCCACCATGATCGCCGGATGCGCTTGACTTATCCAGCCTACGATTGTTTTACGCTGTTTTGACTGAATAATTACGTTTTTTATAAATAATGTCCGAAACATTGATATTGGGGAAATGATCATGTTGCACTTACTGTTGATCTTTGCAGGCTTGCTTTTTTTACCGGAAACAGCCATGGCGGAGGATTTAAATAACCTAGGGTTAACCGGCACTGAACGAGGCATCTACACCGTTTTGATTTTCGTGGTGGCTTACGGCTTTGTGATGACGGAAGAATTTACCCATCTGCGGAAATCCAAACCCGTGATATTTGCCGCGGCGGTAATTTGGGGGCATGTGGCGATATTAGCTAAAGAAGCAGGTGTGTCGAATCAAGAATTACTCAAGGCTTTCGAACATGATTTAGAAGAATATGCCGCACTGATGTTGTTTTTACTGGTGGCCATGACCTATATCAATGCCATGTCCGAGCGCAATGTATTCGATGCCTTGCGATCTTGGTTAACCCGCAAACAGTTCGGTTACAAGCAATTGTTTTGGATAACCGGCATCCTTACGTTCTTTTTATCGTCCGTAGCCGACAACCTGACCTCGGCATTGTTGGTAGGCGCGGTGGTATTGGCGGTGGGTGCCGACAACGAAAAGTTCGTGTCAGTCAGTTTTGTAAATATAGTGGTCGCTGCTAATGCGGGAGGCGCGTTTTGCCCGTTTGGCGACATTACTTCGTTAATGGTTTGGCAGGCCGGTCACGCCGAGTTTTTCGATTTCTTTAAGTTGTTTATCCCTTCCGTGGTTAATTATGCCGTGCCTGCATTTTTTATGGCACAAGCCATCCCTGACTTACAACCCAAGGCAAACAATGAAGTAGCGGTTATATTAAAGCCCGGCGCCCTGCAAATTTGTGGTTTGTTCTTATTAACCATCGTATCGGCGGTTTGTTTTAAGCAATTTCTGCATTTGCCGCCATTTATGGGCATGATGTTAGGGCTTTCTGTTCTGATGCTGTATGGCTATAGCCTGAAAGTGCGATACACCGTAGAGGCCAGCGAGCGTTTTGATATTTTTAGCAAAATAAAATCAGCCGAGTGGGATACCTTGTTGTTTTTCTTTGGGGTGGTGTTTGCCATCGGGGGACTGGGTTATATCGGTTATTTGGAATTACTATCCGCAGCCTTGTACGACGGTTTGGGCGCCACCACTGCCAATATTCTGGTGGGCGTGATTTCGGCGGTGATTGATAATATTCCAATTATGTTTGCAGTGTTGAGCATGAATTTGGATATGGATTTATATCAATGGCTATTGATAACCTTGACTGCGGGTGTTGGTGGTTCGTTATTCTCTGTCGGTTCCGCGGCCGGGGTCGCTTTGATGGGGCAATCTAACCAGAAATATACATTTTTCAGTCACTTGAAATGGACGCCTGTCATTGCAGCGGGTTATATAGCCAGCATCGTTGTGCATTATGTTATCAATGGTTAGTAGTTTTCACGGTTTCAGCACTTTTGCTGGATATCAGTCAATTCACTTGCAGAGGTTGTCGTAAAAGCCCCTCTCCTCGCGGGAGAGGGGTTTACAGCGTCGTTCCGGCAGAGCCACTTGTTGTGCCCCAGAGGGTATGCCGGCATGACGCGCTTGGATAGTGGGGAGTTATTGTTTAAATACCCTATCGAGATTAATGGCTAAAAGCTATTGCACCAATCTTAACGAAACGTCCAAAACGATCGACTTATCCAATTGCTCGCCAATGACATCTCTCAAGCCGGCGATATCGTCAGCCAGAAGTAGCTCGGAGCTGTGTAACTGCCCCAAGATTTTGATTTTATCGCCCTCAGGCGTTGCTGAAACATCTGAAAGCAGCAGCGTTTTACCGTTGATCTCATAGGTTTTGGTGCTGATGCTTTTTTCCATGCGCTGATAAACCACTGTATTCTCTAGCGTTTTATACAAGGGGATGCTGATTAAAATTGTCAAAAGCACCGAAAAGCCAAGGCCTCTATTGACCTTGATGACCGGGGCAAATCCGAGGCAAAGAAAGGTTAAAGTACCGGCCAGGGTTATGCCTACCAAGTTGGTTAAAAACAATAAGCCGGCACCGCTGATAATGTTCCAGTCGAACCAGCCTATGCCTACGCCCATCACACAGGCCGGCGGCACCAAGGCGACCGCTACGGCAACACCCGGCAAGCTTTTTTGAATGCTTTCTCTGGCATGCGCATAGGCTGCGGCAATGCCGGAGACAACGGCGACGCCCAAATCCAATAGATTGGGTTGCAAGCGGCTCAATATCTCGTTTGTCGCTTGTTCGTAAGGTAAAAACAACGTGGTGATTGCGGCGACCAATAAGGTCACGCCCGTGCCTAAGGCAAGTACTTGTAAGGCGGCCATTAGCAGCTTGTTATCGTTGCGGAGAATGCCCATGGACATGGAGACCAATGGTCCCATTAACGGCGCTAAAATCATCGCACCAATGACGACAGGCGTGCTGTTTAGAAACAAACCTAAGGTAGCCAGCATGGTGCTCAACATCATTAGCAAGGCAAACGGCACCGAAAAGCAGGCGTATTCTCTCAATAACAGAAAGGTCTCCTTAAAATCCTCCTCCTGGGCAAGGGAAAATAAGGGCAGATGTTGTTTGAGCGTTGTTAAATGCTCTTCGCGTTGCGGTAAGGTTTTGATTTTGATGATTTCCTTGCTTGCGTCCGTCGTTGCTGGCGCGACCACAAACTTTTGTCCCACTTTTACCGTTACGGCCTTGGCGATGATGTTAAATTGCAGTTGCGTTGCGCTACGCGGCTGGCCATCGATGTAATAGTGGATGAGTTCGTTACTTTCCAGTGTCAGGTTGGTCGTTTCAATATAGCCAATTGACTTGGATAGACGCGGGTTAGGTGACAGAAAGGTCAGGAAAAAGCTTAAATAATCCATGATGGACGACGGTGCGACCAGTACGGCGGATAGCTTACCGTTGGCATTGAGTATGGTTTCGTTGGCAAAGTGATCGGCTAGCGATTCGATGTCGTTTTCAATCACCAAGGCACCGGCGATTGCGGTTTTTACTTTATTGCCCTTTGCCGTCGTCAAAACCACTGCTTTCGGTTTTATATTTAACAATGTCAGCAGATCGGTCGGTACCGCCTTTATGCGTTGCCATAATAAGGCTTGGTTATCCGCCATATGGCGTAATTCGATAAGCGGCACATCACCCAAGCTCACTAGCCAAGTCACGACTTCGTCGTTGCACAACAGCAAATCCAGTCGCGCGCCTTTTTCGGTTTCCAGGGCTATCGGCATGGCATCTTCTATTTTTGCGGGTATCTGAAATAAGCGACACACCTTGGATTTAGGATGCACGGGCAGCAACCCGACCTTAAAGTCGTGCCGATGCGCGGATAGCAATAACACCCCCAGATCGGTACTTTCCAATAAGGTGACGACATTTGCGGTTTTAGCTAGAAAATTCGGCGCATCGGCGATAAAACTGGCTAAATCCACGGCTTCTAATTGGGTTCCTAAATGTTCGGCGCAATCCAACGCATGGGATAGCAAATGTTTTTGTTCGGGCTTATGGATTAGCCAGCCTGTATCGATAATTGCCATTTTTTACTCCGCCTTTGTAAGTTTTATAGGGTGATTTGATACTTTAATTGAGTTCATTAGTCAAGTTTACTGGTTTGAATATCAATCACCAATAATCCTAGTATTCAATGGCAGTTCAGGTGTTTTGTTATTTGAATCGCTCGATTAGCATAAATGCCGTCCGTAATCCCGCTGGCGGCAGCTAGGTTCTGCAAAAGAATCGGCTAGCGCTTAAATACACGAAGTTTAGATACTCCAAGTGGTTCAAATGAAGACACGGTTTGGTTCATACGAACCGTTTTTTAATGATTACTCTGCAGGATTAATATCTAACTAATTGAAAACTAGTGTGTAATTCATTTGGCGATAGTTGGCTTGAAAATGGCTTAAGTAAAACCACCCCGCCGGCGGAATAATCGGCATTGGCGGGTGTTGAACTATGTTGGTGTCGCTAAGGCAGGCTACTCTCCAGCCGGCGGAAATATTAAGCTATGGCGGTATGGAGGGTTGTCTGTTTATAAGTGTGCCGTCTATATAAAGGTTATCTTTTTTAGGTACAAATCAACAAAAAATTAAAAAACTTAAACAGGAAATTTAAATTACCTAAACAAAAAAATAAAAGACAGTGATTCTGTTTTGTTTCATGCTCGTTGGGAATTATGTATATATTGCATGAATGGTAAGATTGCAATCGAATTATAGCCGGATTCAATTTATGGGTTTCCGGTTACAACTCATATTCGCCTAATCAATTACAAACATTATGTCTGAAAAATTTAATATTCATCCGCAGCCGGAAGAAATTCGCCAAATGATAAAAAATAATCTACGCGAGCATTGGCAGTTATTCTTGGCAGAAGGGCTGTTTTTTATCGCCTTGGGTGTCACAGCAATTATTATTCCCGGAATATTTAGCATAGGCATTGAGCTGATGCTGGGTTGGTTGCTATTGGTCGGTGGTGTTGCTCAAGTCATCAGAGTCCTGAATATGGTCAAGATGCCGGGCTTTAGCTTGTGGTTGTCCAGCGGCATTTTGCAGGCTGTGATCGGCTATTTTTTAATATCGGCACCCACGCAAGGCGTCATGACGCTGACTTTTTTACTGACTATCTTTTTTGCCTTGGATGGTATGGCAAAAGTGTATCTGTCTTATATGGTTTATCCGCTAGCCCGCTGGGGCGGACTATTGCTGACCGGTATTACATCGCTGGCCCTGGCGATTGTCGTTTGGGTCGGCTGGCATGGCAGTTCAACTTGGGTGCTGGGTTTGTTGGTGGGTATCAATATGATTTTTATCGGTATCGCATTAGTGAATATCAGCCTGCATCATAAAACCTATCAATAGCTTCTAAATTCGCTGATCCAGCGGTAAACGGTTATTGCTAGTGTGTTTGTTCTGAAATGACAATAGGTCATCTATTATGAAAAATGAATCGCAAACCTTACCCCCACCTTTGGATGCAGAGCATGCCAAGTCGATGACCACTGAAGCACTGCTGACGTATCTGGCCTGCGATGCAAAAGGCTTGTCCACGGCGGATGTACAAAGCAGACTGAGTTTTTACGGGCTCAACACCATTCAGGAAAAACACCGAAGTCTTTTGCTTAAATTTCTATCCTATTTCTGGGGGCCAATCGCCTGGATGATAGAAATCGCCGCCGTCTTATCGGCCTTTGCCCACAATACCGACGACTTAGTCATCATCCTGATTTTGCTTTTTTTCAATGCCATCGTCGGCTTTTGGCAGGAATACCAAGCCGGCAACGCCATCGAACAGTTAAAAAAGAATTTAGCCTTAAAAGCCCGTGTGTTACGCGACGGCCAATGGCGGGAAGTCGACGCCGCGCAATTGGCGCCCGGCGATAAAGTCAAAATTCGCTTGGGTGATGTAGTGCCCGCCGACATCGTTTTGTGGGAGGGCGATTATTTAACTATCGATCAATCCGCTCTGACCGGAGAGTCCCTGCCCGTGGACAAACACATCGGCGAGTTGATTTACTCCAGCTCGATCGCCAAACAAGGTGAAATGCTGGGACTGGTTACCAGTACCGGCGCAAATACTTATTTCGGCAAAACCGCAAAACTGGTGGGCTCGGCGGAAACCGTGTCGCATTTTAAAAAAGCCGTTATCAACATCGGCGACTACCTGATTTTAATGAGTCTGGTATTGGTAGTGATACTGGTATTGGTGGGCTTGGAACGCCAATTGCCGATTATGGAGCTAGTGCAGTTTGCGTTAATTTTAACCGTGGCGTCGATACCGGTCGCCTTGCCCGCCGTGTTATCTGTAACTATGGCCGTGGGCGCCATCAAGCTGGCCAAATTAAAAGCCATCGTCTCCAGGCTTGAGGCTATCGAAGAATTGGCGGGCATGGATATTCTCTGTTCCGATAAAACCGGCACCTTGACCCAAAATAAACTCACCCTGGGTGAACCGGTGATGTTTACCGGCACCGATAAGCAAGCGATTATTCTGGCTGCGGCACTGGCATCCGACAGCGAAAATCCCGACGCCATCGATGGCGCCATTTTGCAGCAACTGAATAATGACCAAGCCTTAAAGCCCTATCAGCAAAGCCATTTCGTGCCTTTCGATCCGGTGCAAAAACGTACCGAAGCCAGCATAAAATCCGATCAGGGCCAAACCTTTAAAGTCAGCAAAGGCGCAACACAGGTTATTTTGGATTTGTGCAGCCCTGATGCTGAAATTCGAAATCATGCCGACCAAGTCGTCAACGAATTTGCCTTAAAAGGTTATCGGGCTTTAGGGGTGGCTAAAACCGATGCCGGAGGTCGCTGGCTGTTTTTAGGGGTGTTGCCGTTATTCGACCCGCCACGCGAAGATGCCGCCCAAACCATCAAAGAAGCCAAACAGCATGGCATCGACATCAAAATGGTCACCGGCGACAATATTGCCATTGCCAAGCAAATTGCCGGCGAGCTGGGTTTAGGCCAAAACATTTTATTGGCCGAGCAGTTAATCAAAGCCAAGGATCAAGAGGATATTATCCATCAAGTAGCGCAATGCGCCGAGCGGGCCGACGGCTTTGCCCAAGTATTTCCGGAACATAAATACTGGCTGGTCAAAGACCTGCAGGCTAATAAGCATCTGGTGGGCATGACCGGCGATGGCGTTAATGATGCGCCGGCCTTGAAACAGGCCGATGTCGGTATTGCTGTTTCCGGGGCAACCGATGCAGCCCGCGCGGCTGCCGATCTGGTGTTAACCGGTACCGGGCTCAGCGTGATTATTAACGCTATTGAAGAGGCCCGGCGCATTTTCGAACGCATGAATGCCTACGCGATTTACCGGATTACCGAAACCATCCGCATCATGTTGTTCATGGTATCGGCGATTTTGATCTACAACTTTTATCCGATTACAGCCGTGATGATCATCCTGCTGGCCTTATTAAATGACCTGCCCATTTTGACCATCGCCAAGGATAATACCTGGCTATCGCCGACACCCGTGCGCTGGGAAATGCGCAAAGTGTTGACCCTGGCCACCGTGTTAGGTGTGTTAGGCGTCACGGAAACCTTTTTACTGTTGATCATTGCCAAAAACCACTTCCACGTCGGTCTGGATCAGCTGCAAACCATTATTTTTCTCAAGCTGGCGGTTTCCGGGCATTTGACTTTATTTGTCGCTCGTACCCGCAATTGTTTCCTGTTTCAGCCATTTCCCAATCCACTGCTGCTATTTGCGATTATCAGCACTCAGATCGTTGCGGCTTGCATCGCCGGTTTTGGCTGGTTTGTCACCTCGATTTCCTGGGAATATGTGGGCTTGATTTGGGCGTATTGTCTATTTTGGGTGTTTGTCGAAGATTTTATGAAATTACGCGTCTACCGGCAGCTTGACTGTAAAACAGTCAAACACAGTCGTTTTCTAGGTATGTTGAATCGCTCGTTACACAGTCATTTTCGTTGAACCTGGATGCACGGGTTACCCAGAGTGATCCGATTGAAGCGTTTCCGGATGCAAAGAATTGTTATCGAGTCGGTAGTTTGAGGCGGATGGCGGAAGCAATCATCTAAGACTACTTGCAGCATCATTTTGAACCCAAGCCGACAGAGCTATCATTCGCGGATCAAATTTCGGTGCCGCACTTCTCGCGCCTGCTGAAGAGGGTGGGGTAAGGAGAATTTAAAACCGAGTTTTGAAAGGTAATGAGTATAATTTAAAGGCGGAGCCCGATTAGACGCGTCGCTTGGCCTGCTTCGATGCAAGCCTGCGGAACGTGTTTGGACGTGCCACGGAAATTCGACATACCGACCGGCCCGGCGGTATGAGGCGCTCGATCATCATTGCGGCTTGCGTACCGACGAAGCAGGACCTTCCTCAAGCGGTTTTGGATTCTGCCAGGGCAAGGCTTCAATGGGATATTTGGAAGGCAATTTTGGAATAGGTTTTTTACTGGATATTTTCCCTGGTTATTATTCGGCATGACTGTATTCTCTGTTATGCCGACCGCTCAAGTTCTCAAGTGCGATGCATTTTTTAACCTTTAAATCATCATAACGAGATGGAAGAACCTCAATGTACCTAGAAACGACCCGCCTAAGTTACACCAATAGCAAAGCGCAACGCGTCACCTTTGCCGGATTTACCGAAAAGGATTTCAAGAAGCGTTATTTAGCGGCGCTGGAAACGGGGAAACGAGAATATATTGAGAAATATACCGTCCCCCATATCGCCGATCTAAGCGACTCCGATGTGCAGCTGGCGCTGATCGACGCCTTTTGTATCGCTCGCGAGGCGTCGGTTCAGGCGGATGCGTTCTTTTCAGCCGCGCTGAAGAGTAAACAGCCCAATAAGCTGCTGTCCGATATCTTCAGCGAATTGTTCTCGACCAAAAAGCCCGGCGGTAGCGATTATCGTGTCGTACAGGAGACTTTTGAAAAAACTCGCCGCGGGCTAGACGGTTCCGTCACCATTTGCGATATGTTCAAAGGGGCCGATCATGAGCCCGGTGGCCCGAGTTGGGGGCCTAGCGAGGGCGAGGTGCTTATACCGCAACATATCCTCCGCGACTATAGCCGGCGGGCGAAAAAGAGCGACGCCGCCGGGGATATCATGCGTAAGATGCTGGAAAAAGAGGGTGAGCAGGTGCAGGATATTTACATGCGGTTCAACTTGGTTCGCGAGCTTACCGTAGAAGGCTTGGCCCGCGTCATTTTCCATGAAGCCACGCACAAATTCGCTTACACCGGCGATTATCAATATATATACGACGCGACGTCGATGAAAGGCATCAAAGCCAAGCAGGCTCTGTACAATGCCGACAGCTACGCTTTTGCCGGTATGAGCGTCTATCTCAATCGTGTCGTCAGCAAAGCCGATCTGGTCGGGCCGGCGGCCTGCAGCCAACCCATGCACGACATGCGTTGGCTGCAGGATAGGATGCTTTAACGGTTAAGCGCCGGCTTGAGCACGATGCCTGGGGTGAGGCCAAAACAGAAACCATTTCCTGATTGGCATTCGGTCGTGTGCCCATGAAAAAAGCAGACCGGTATTTGCTTGACCGCAAGGACCACACGTGAAAATTCTCCATACCTCCGACTGGCACCTGGGCCACAATCTGAAAGGCTTTGACCGCCATTTCGAACACCAATGTTTTCTGGATTGGTTATTAGGCCAAATCCGCGAGCAGGATATCGATGTGTTGCTGGTTACCGGCGATATTTTCGATAACGCCAATCCGTCTGCGGCCTCGCAAAAGCAGTTATACCGTTTTTTGCAGGCGGCCCGCGAAGCCGCGCCGCATTTGCGGGTGGTATTGATAGCAGGCAATCACGATTCGCCGGGGCGACTGGAAGCGCCTTCGCCGTTACTGGATTTGTTCGAGACCACGGTGGTGGGTCAAACCTGGCGGCATGCCGATGGCGAGATCGATCTGGATGCGTTGATCGTACCTTTATACGATCGAAATGAGATTCGGCGCGCTTGGTGTTTGGCGGTGCCGTTTCTGCGTCCCGGCGATGTGCCGCGGGTCGAAACCGACGGCGACAGTTATCCGGCCGGCGTTGAGGCCCTGTACCGGAAAGTGCTGCGGAAGGTATTGCTCAATCGGCAAGCCGGTGAGGCGATATTGGCGATGGGGCATTGCCATCTGGATGGCGGCGCAGTGTCGCGGGAATCGGAGCGGCGGATTGTGATCGGCGGTTTGGAGTCGCTGTCGGTGGCGATGTTTGATAAGCCTATTGCCTATGCGGCTTTGGGGCATTTGCATCTGCCGCAAAGCGTCGGTGGCAGGGATTGGGTACGTTATAGCGGTAGCCCGTTACCGATGTCGTTTTCCGAGATCGATTACCCCCATCAAGTCGTCTGCGTCGAATTGGACGGCGAGCAGCTGCAATCCATCCAAAGCCTGTATGTGCCTCGGGCTGTGGAGTTGCTAAGAGTTCCCGCCAAGCCGGCGCCGTTGTCGGAGGCTCTGGCGGCACTGGCGGCATTAGCCTGTGTCGAGCCGCTGTTACCGGAACAACGTTGGCCCTATCTGGAGGTGCGAGTGCTGTTCGATGCCCCCGAGCCGGGTGCTCGGGCGGCGATCGAGTCGGTTCTGAACGGTAAACCGCTGCGCTTGGCCGGCATCGATGTCAGCTATCGGCGCGGTAATGGCCCGGACGGCAATGCCGCGAATCCTGAACTGGGCGATCTCGGTCAATTACAACCCGAAGAGGTGCTGCAACGGCATTATCAAAAACAATACGGTTCCGCCGTGCCTGACGAATTGTTACAGGCTTTTCAGACCTTATTGCTGGAAACGGCGGAATCGGCATGAAGATATTGGCGATTCGCGGTAAAAACCTGGCCTCCCTGGCGGGTGAGTTTGCCATCGATTTTCTGGAGCAACCCTTGGCTTCCGCCGGCTTGTTTGCCATCAGCGGCCCGACCGGTGCCGGAAAATCCACGCTATTGGATGCCTTGTGTCTGGCTTTGTTCGATAAAACCCCGCGTTTACAGCAGGCCGGTAGCAAGGGCGTGCAGTTGCGCGATGTCGGCGACGAAACCTTGCCGCCTTATGACGCTCGCAACCTGTTGCGGCGCGGCTGCGCGGACGGTTACGCCGAGGTGGAGTTCATCGGTAACGATAGACAGCATTACCGTAGCCGCTGGAGCGTGCGTCGGGCGCGGTTGCGGGCGGACGGCAAATTGCAGCCCAGCGAAATGACGCTGTTGCGCTTGCCGGAACAACAAGCCATCGGCGGCAAGAAAACCGAGGTGCAGGCGGCGATCGTGGAAAAATTGGGTTTGAGTTTCGATCAATTTACCCGCGCGGTGCTGCTGGCCCAGAATGAATTCAGTGTGTTTCTGAAAGCACCGGATGACGAACGCGCCAGCTTGCTGGAAACCTTGACCGGCACCGACGAGTACAGTCGGCTATCGATGCGGGCCTTCGAACGCGCCAAGCTGGAAAGACAGAAACTCGATGCCTTGCAGCAACAAGTCACCGCCCAGCAGCCGCTGTCCGATACCGACCGAGAGGCCTTGCTGGTGCAAATTCACGCCTTGCAAGCCAGCAGCGAACAAGCCCGACAACAAAAAACCGAGCTCGATGCGCATCTGAATTGGTATCAGCATTTTGAGGCGCTGCAAAGCGCGGAGCAGGACGCGCAAAGCGCGGTGCAGCGCGCGGAAGCGGCCCAGCGGCAGTCTCAAGCCCGTAAAGACCACTTGCAATTGATTGAGTCCTTACAACCCGCGCGGCCATTGCTGGTCGAGTACGACCGCTTGCAGGCGGAATGCCAAGCGCTACAGCGGCAACATGACACGGCGGAAATCGCGGTGGTATCCGCAGCGGACAGCCAACAATCCGCCCTGCAACAACAAACCGCTGCCGAACAACATCTGCAGGTCACCGAGCAGCGTAAAGCAGAGGCGGAGATTGATATCGTCAAGGCACGGGCCTTGGACGCGGAAATCAGCACCTTAGGCCCCCAGCATCTTAAGCAGCAACAGGGCTTGCTGCAGGTGCGTCAACAGTTGGTTGCGTTGCAAGCTCAAACGCACGAAACCCAACAGCAGCAGCAACAGAGCTCGCAGGATTTGGCTGATTGTTCCGCATGGCTGGCAGGCCATGCCGGTTTGGCGCGTTTGAGCGAACAATGGCCGCGCTGGGAGACCTTATTCAAGCAGTGCAAGACCATTGCCGGCCAACAGGCGGCGGCTGGTGCGCTGAGCGCTCAAACCGAAGCCGCGTCACGCGCGGCGGAGGAGGCAGCGAAAACCGTTCATGAACAAATAGAGGCGTTGCAGCCCCAGGTGACAGAGGCGAATCAACGCTGGGAATCTGCCGTAAGCCAGGCTAAGCCGTTCGATGCCGACGCCTTGACAGCCGAATCCGAACAACATCAACTCCGACTGTTTCAATTGCGTCAGGCGGATAGCGTTTGGCAAGAATGGATACGATTGAACGCTGCTCAAGACAATCACAATGCCGCACTGCAGGATTTAACCGGGCAGCGGCAACAGGCCGGCGAAGCATTGAACGGTGTTGTTAGTCAGTTGCCGGCATTAGTGGCTAGTCACGAACAAGCCGCCAAAATGCTGGACTTAGCTAAATTGGCCTGTAGCGAAAATGTGGAGGCCCTGCGCGCTCGGCTTAAGCCGGACGCCGAGTGCCCGGTTTGCGGTGCCACCCAGCATCCGTTTGCCCGCGACGCCACACCGCTGCGCCGGGAATTGCAAGGCTTGGATACGGAAGTGCAAGCCTGCCTGCAACGCCGGCGACAAGCGGAACAACTGCAAGACCGATTGAGCGTTGCAATCCAGCAGTTCGACAAGCAGACCGCGACGGTTAGCGAAACGCTGACTACATTAGCAGCGCAAATTGCTGAAAAGCGACACGATTGGGCAGTGCATGCCGAGTCGCTGGGCTGTGCCACTTTGGCCGACGAGCAGGTCGAGGCCTGGCTGACAGCACAAATCCAGGCGACGGAACAGGCTCAGCGCGGCGTGTCGGAAAATCTAAAAGCCATGAGCGCGGCATTAACGGCACGGGATCGAGCCCGGCAGGCCTTGGATGCGCTGCATCGGCAGCAGCAGGCGCTACAACAGCAATTGGATGGCGCCAAGGCGGACCGACAAACCGCCGCCTTGGCGCTCGATAATGCCCGAGAAAAACAGCACGCATTGTCCGCGCAACTGGATCAACTGTTGGATCAGCTGGATGCCGCTTTTGAACAGTCGGATTGGCGGCGGGCCTGGTCGACCGATGCCGAGGATTTTTATCAGCGTTGTCTGCAACAAGCGCAAGATTGGCAAACCCGACAAACGCAGCGTGAACAATTAGGCCATCGAGTTTCGATTCTGCAAACCCGCTTGGCCGGCTTGCAGGGTAGTGTCATGCAAGCCGAAACGCAGCATACCGACGCCGCCAAATCCTTCGCGGCCATTGATACCGAATTGCAGGATAAACAGCAGCAACGCCAAAGCATACTGAATGGCCGCCCGGTGATGGAAGTAGAAGCCGGGTTGATAAAAGTGCTGAACGACGCCAAGTCAGCATTGCAGATCGCGGTCGCGGCAGCGCATACGGCGGCAACCCAAGTGGCAACCGCGCAGGAATCCGTCAGTCAGCTGAGAAGTCTGCTCAACGCTCGCCGGGCACAATCGGACACCGCTGAGCGGCATCTGAGGCAATGGTTGCAAGCTTTTACCGTGGCGCAGCCGCCTTTATCGTTATCGGTATTACGTCAAGGCTTGCAGCACGACGCGGACTGGCTGAAGCAGGAACGCGAAGCGCTGCAGCTACTGGACAAAGCCTTGGCACACGCGCAAACCGTGTTGAACGAACGCCGTCGGCAATGCGAACAGCATTTGCAGAGCCGAACTTCGCTGGAGAGCCGGGAAAACATGCAAACCCAGCTGGCAGCGCTATTGGGCCAACTCGAGGAATTGACTCGACAACTCGGCGAACTGAATCTGCAGCGGCGCCTGGATGACCAGCGCTTGCAAGCCAATAGCGCTTTGCAAACGCAGATTGCCGGTCAAGCCGCCGTCAACGACACCTGGGCCAAATTGAGCAGTATCATCGGTTCCGCCGACGGCAAACGCTTTCGCAACATCGCCCAACAGCTGACATTGGATATTTTGCTGGGTTATGCCAATCAACATTTAAAGGATCTCAGCCGGCGCTATCGCTTGCAGCGGGTTGGCGACACTTTAGCTTTACAGGTGGTGGATCAGGACATGGGCGACGAAATCCGTTCGGTACATTCGCTGTCGGGCGGCGAATCGTTTCTGCTGTCGCTGGCCTTGGCCTTAGGTCTTGCGTCATTATCGTCGAACCGGGTTCGCGTCGAATCGCTGTTCATCGACGAAGGTTTTGGCAGTCTGGATGCCGATACGCTGCGAGTCGCGATGGATGCGCTGGACAGTCTGCAATCCTTGGGCCGCAAAGTCGGCGTGATCTCTCATGTTCAGGAAATGACCGAGCGGATTGGCACGCGGATTGAGGTGACGCGAATTGGCAGCGCCTTAAGTAAGATACATGTTTGTTGATTTGGCTAAATAACACTAATATTAGACGTAGGTCGCCGCAGATGCAGTCGGTCGGCACGAAACCACCGATTCAATCCCGGTTATCGACGGCAGCATACCTGCCAAAATCGTTGCTTGGGTTGGTAACCGCGGATCGCCGCGCTGGTCGGGGGCGCTGAATTTTTGTGACTTCGAGTCAAAGCCGCCTCGAAACGAAACTCCGGTAAATTCATGTGTGGCCGTTAGGGCTGCCAGTCCTGCCGTCAACGGCCGCCGGATACGCCGGGAGGCTGCATCCGCTAGCGGGTGCCGGCAATGGATGCCGTTAAGCCTTGGTGGCGTCGATGATTTCATGCAGGGTTCGCAAACATCGCACCGACGGCCGCAAATTGCGCCGATAGCACGCGTCACCCAGCCTTCGGCAGACACCAAGATGGCTGGGCGGCAATGCGATGAATGCGGTGCGGGACCGAACAGGAATAGCCGGTAGTAACGCGGTTATGCAATCACAAACAATCGCAGCCAGGATGATATCGCCTTCGCTTGGCAAATCTCGGCGCCTCAATTCCCTCTCTTGCAGGCGGGGGTTAGGGTGAGGAGGGTTTAAAACAGGCATCTGGGGTGTTGCGTATAGCGCGACGTGATGAGCGCCCGGAGCAAATATATTCCGCATGAGCGGCAGTGCAGCGTTGTCGGCTGCAGGTATTTTTGGCGGTTTTAGAAAAAATCAGCAAACATTAACAAGCCGCCGCTCTTGACTGACGGCAACGGCCACAGCCCCTAGCGTTTTAGTGCTGAACATTCCTGAAAGCGGAGATTTTGCATGCATAATTCACATATTCATTCCCCCGCTTTGGTGTTGGTTATAGATGACGACCCCTTTAATTTGAAATTATTTGATGCCCTGCTCAAGGCCAAGGGCTATGACACCTTGACGTGCGAGCGCGGCAAGGACGCCTTGTGGTTAGCGTCTGAGCGACGACCGGACATCATTCTGCTCGACATTATGATGCCGGAAATGGATGGTTTTGAAGTTGCTCGGCGCTTGAAATCCAGTCGTGAAACAGCCAATATCCCTCTAATCATGATTACCTCGCTGGAGGATAACCAGTCACGGCTAAAGGCGTTGGAAATGGGTGCGGAGGAGTTCCTAAACAAGCCGATAGATCCGACGGAACTGGCTATACGCGTCAAGAATCTTCTGAAGCTCAAGGAATACGCCAATTTCCTCGCTAGACATAATCGCCTTTTGGAATTGAAAGTCGCCTCGCGCACAGCGGAACTTGAATCCAGTTTTCGCGAAACCATTCTTACCCTGTCGAATGTAGCTGAATATAAGGACGATGAGACGTTCGCGCATGTCACGCGAGTCAGTCTCTATTGCGATGCGCTGTGTGAACAGATGGGGTTGACCGATACCTTTCGCAAATGCATTGTTCTGGCCGGCCCCATGCATGATATTGGAAAAATCGGTATTCCCGATGATATCTTAATGAAATCCGCTAGCCCTCTGTCCGACCATGAATGGAAGATTATGCGGACGCATACCGAGGTGGGCTGCAAAATTCTGCAACACGGTAAGTCGCTGCATTTGCGAATGGCTGCCGAAATTGCGCTCAATCATCATGAGCATTGGGACGGTAGCGGCTATCCCAACGGCAAACAAGGCGAGCAGATTCCGCTATCAGCCCGAATTATGCTCATCTGCGATCAATACGACGCCTTGCGCTCCAGTCGCCCCTATAAGCCGGCATTTGATCATCAGCAAGCTATGCAAATCATCATGGCGGGCGACCAGCGCACTCAGCCCTGTCATTTTGACCCAAGGATCTTGGCGGCTTTTGAGGTTTGTTCGGACAAATTGGCTGTCATTTTCGCCGAAAATGATGACGAGAGCTTGATCAGTCTGTGATATTCCGCCATGCTGCCTTATGAACCTTGGGATGCCGCCGAAAGCAACGTCCGTGAAACGATAAAGCAGAACTAGCGCTGACGGTGGTTATTGCCGATGGCGAAGCGCATTGGATGAGGCGGGCCATGGATTCTCTAATGGATGAGCCGGCGGGGTCGCTCGCTATTTTACAAAATGTCCGGATTAGCGGTTGCTATCCAGATGGCGAAAATTTTCTTCGGCTCCTGGACGTTAGCAGCACGCATCGGGTGGTTCGATGAGTTGGTTAAAATTGGCCTCCCATGCGTTGATCCAGTCGGGAATTTCGCTTGCCGGCATGGGTTTCGCAATGTAATAACCTTGTGCCAAGTCGCAGCCGCTGTTGCGCAAAAACGCCCAGTCCTCATGTGTTTCAACCCCTTCAGCCACCGTTTCCATGTCCAGCTGCTGAGCCAAGCCCAGGCTGGCGTTAAAAATGGCGCTGAGCGTCTTGTCCTTAGCCATGCCATGGACGAAGCCCCGATCTATTTTGAGTTCGTTAAAAGGGATGTCGCGTAGCTGGGTGAGGGTGGAATGACCGGTGCCGAAGTCGTCTATCGACAACCTGAAGCGCTTCAGGCGCAACCGGGTAAGAATTTCCAGCGGCGCCGACAGATTTTTCATCAGTCGGCTTTCGGTCACTTCCAGTACGATGTCGTTTGGCGAGATGTCAATTGCGCAGATGGCGGCTGTAATTTCATCCACAAATGCCAGGGTGTTGAGATTGTCCATGGAAATATTGATCGCCACTCGCAAATATAGGCCCTCGGCTTGCCAATCCCTGGTCTGGGCAAAGGCCATTCCGACAATACCCCGAGTCAGATCGTCGATCAGCCCGTGCTCCTCGGCTACACAGATGAATTGGTCGGGAAACACCATGCCGTCCTTGGGATGATGCCACCGAACCAGCGACTCGACGCCTTCCACCTTGCCGGTTGCCAGATTCACCTTGGGCTGGTAGTGCAGAATCAGTTCGTCGTTGGCAATTGCCGCGCGCACCGCCTCAACGGGGTAAACTTTTCTGAGCGATCTGGTCCGGCTTTGGCTTGGCGGCATCCAGTTCTGAAGCATCTCCGACAATTCACTGGGATTGATGGGTTTGCGCAAATGACCGAGCGTATGAATTTTATGGGCATTTACCAACTTTTCGGCAGTCTGCAACATGCGTTCGTCCTCGCCGCTCACCAGGATCAGATAACCGGCATAATGCCTTTCCACCAAGTGGCGCATAAACTCGATACCGTCCATTTCCGGCATGTTGAGATCCAGTAGGATCAGATCGGGCGGATTGTCGAACGTCTCCAGTGCGGCCCAGCCGTTATCGCAGCTGGTCACACGGCGATAGCCCAGGGTATTCAGCAGATGCCCAATCAGTTTGAGCATAAATGGATCGTCATCAATCACCAGAATCTTGATGGCAGCTTTAACAGTCATGGTTTTTTCTCCTATTGATTTCCTGGTGATTGCAGTTCCGGATAGGTCACCAAGTAAGCCTCAACAGCAGCCATTTCCGTCTCGAAGCGGCGCAGCAACGTCGCCAATACTTCATGCTGGCCGAATTTGCCGGCCTGTTCCATTTCCGCGCACAGCTCTCCCAGCGCCAGGGCGCCGACCGAGCGCGCCGAGGATTTCAGTCGGTGTGCCAGTTCGCCCATCTGTGCCGCCTGTCCTCGCTCGGCAACGGCCTTCAGCTCTTCGGCAGTCTTCATCGCGCCAAGGCGAAACTCGTGCAGAAAGTCGTTGATTACCGCCGGATCGTCGCCCACCAACGCTTTGAGCACGTTCACGTCCACCGGTTTCGTCACCGTCGCCGATGAAGGGGCTGAATCAGCCAAATTCGGGTCCGCTCCGGAATCGGCCGGCAGCCATTTCTCCAGTATGGCTTTCAGTTGCGCCAGTTGCACCGGTTTGCTCAAATAATCGTCCATGCCGAGGGCTTGGCAGCGGTCGGCTTCTCCTTTGAGTGCATTGGCGGTCAGCGCCACGATAGGGATGCGTTGGGCGTCCTGCTCCAAGTCACGGATGGCGGTGGCTAGCTCATATCCGTCCATTTTCGGCATGTGCAGGTCGGTGAGCAGCAGCGCGTAGTCGCCGCTCCGCCAGTTATCCAGCGCCTGGCGGCCGTTATCGACCACGTCGGCGGCAAACCCCAGTAGCGCGAGTTGGCGTAGGATCACTTTCTGGTTGGTTTCGTTATCCTCGGCCACCAGGATCAACCGACCCTGGCGTAGGGCCGCTGCGCGCGAGGGCGGGCTGAATTCCGCTTCAGACCTGCAGGGTGCGGTTGGTGCTAACTCGTCCTGTATCCGCCCGGCGGCGATGGCTACTGCCGTGAGCACGCCCAGTTGTGTCAGCACATTACTATCCACCTGCACAATGCCGGTGTCTTCCAGTCGCGGCTTGCGGCGCTGGCCGCGTTTAATCACCACGAAACGGATGTCTTGCGGCAAGCGAGCGATGGCGCGCAGTTCGTCCAAGGGCAGTGCCACGCTTCCGGCATCGAGAATCCACACCTCAACAGATGAGTGCTCGGACCTACCCCGGTCGCAGGCCGTCAGCATATTGGGCACTTGCTCGACCGTTGCGCCATAATGGGCAAGGTAAACAGCGATATCGCCGGCCATTCCTTGCGGGTCGCCGATCACCAGGCACGATAATCCGGCGATAGGCGATGCCTCGGCATCAGCTTTGGCGGGTAGCGGCACCAAGGGCAGGCGCACGCAGAAGGTGGTACCCTGGTCAGGTGCGCTCTGTACGGAGATTTCGCCGCCCATAAGATTGATCAGATGACGGGAAATGGCCAGCCCAAGTCCGGTACCGCCAAAGCGCCTTGTGGTTGAGGCGTCTGCCTGGGTGAACGGGGTGAACAAACCCGACTGGGTGGCGGCATTCATGCCAATGCCGTTGTCGGTAATGCGAAGTTCCACCACGATCCGGTCCGGGCCGTGTTCGACCAGTACTACACGCACCGATACCTGGCCGGCATGTTCGAGGCCGGAGGAAAACTTGATGGCGTTATTAATCAGGTTGATTAACACTTGACGCAAACGCCCCGCATCGCCGAACACCTTTGCCGGGAGTGCCGGATCGGTGAATAGGGTAAGTTCCACCTTTTTCTTCGCTGCAAGCCGATCCAGCATGGTACAGGCCTTTTCCACCACCTCGGCTACCGAAATCGGTACC
This sequence comes from Methylomonas sp., assembly GCF_023228165.1. Classification (GTDB taxonomy): domain Bacteria; phylum Pseudomonadota; class Gammaproteobacteria; order Methylococcales; family Methylomonadaceae; genus Methylomonas. The sequence continues at coordinate 109,197 of NZ_JALOBS010000016.1, forward strand.
TTTTCGAGCTCCAGCTTGCCGGCTTCGATCTTGGAAAAATCGAGAATGTCGTCGATGATATCCAGCAGAGCGTATGCCGATTCGCGTATCAGGTTGACCATTTCCACCTGATAACCCTTGAGGCTGCTCTGGTGCAGCACGTCGACCATGCCGATGACGCCGTTCATGGGTGTGCGGATCTCGTGGCTCATGGCGGCGAGAAAAGCGGATTTGGCTGTGTTGGCTTGTTGCGCTTCGTTCATGGCGGCGATGATTTGCAGTTCGGCTTGTTTGCGTGCCGTAATGTCTCGCACGATGCCGGTAAAGCGGCGCTGCTCGCCCAGTCGCATCTCGCTCAGCGCCAGTTCCAGCGAAAAGCTGCCGCCATCCTTGCGCCGCCCGGTGACTTCGCGTCCGCCGCCGCTGGCGCGGGCTTCATGCACACTGAGTTTGGAATCGGGCATCAGCATCGAGAGGTTCTGCCCGATGAGCTCGGTCGCGGAATAGCCGAACAGGCGTTCGGCCGCGGGATTGAAGGACTCGATGGTGCCAAGCTCGTCAATAGTGATAATACCGTCTACTACGGTTTCGTGAATCGCATGCAGGCGTGCGGCGCTGTCGCGCAACTGATCCGCGGCCTGTTTGCGCTCGGTAATGTCGCGCAGAAAGGCACTGAAAAAGACGGTATCGTCATGATGGATAGCCGTTATAGCCAGTTCGACCGGAAATTCGCTGCCATTCGCCCGTATGGCGGTCACTTCAACCTGTCGTCCCAGCAGCGAACCTTCCCCGGTTTTTAAAAAGCGCCCGAGTCCTTGCCAATGCGATGCGCGCAGAGTGGGTGGAATGATCAAGTCGGCCAGCGGTTTGCCCACTGCCTCCGCATGCGTATAGCCGAACATTTGTTCGGCTCTGGGGTTCCAGTCCAGCACCATTCCCTGCGTATCCATGCTGACGATGGCGTCCAGCGCCGCGTCCAGAACGGTTTGCAGGCGTTGCTCGTTGGCGCGCAGCGCCTGTTGGGCCATGTTCAGTTCCCGGTTTTTCTGAATGGCGGCTTCGTAGGTGGAGAGCAGCAGGGTGATGATCTGCAGGCGGTCATTGGAAATGAAATGCTGCTGACCGTTGAAGAATATTTTTACGCCTATGCCGATCTGCTCGGCTTGGTAGACTTCGCTATTAAGCAGTATAAGCTTGACCCGGTTAACCAGGTCGCTTTCGTCATAGGGTTTGAGGATAAAGCTGTCGGCACCGCATTCCAGGCCGCGAATCACGTCCTGTGAGTCGGATAGCGATGTCACCAGGATCACCGGCACACCCTTCAGGTTTTCGTCGGATTTGATCGACTTGCACAAGTCGTAGCCATCCATCTCCGGCATGACGACGTCGCTGACGACCAAATCCGGCTTGTGCGCTTGCGCCTCCGCCAGCGCGTGCCTACCGTTGGCGGCGGCGGTCACCCGATAGCCCTGCTGTTCGAGCAGATAGCGCAGTTGTTCGGCCTGGGTGGGACTGTCCTCGGCGATCAGGATGTTGATACTGTTGAGCGGGTTTGTTGTGGGTGTCATGGCCTAAGTTCCTCTTACTATTTGTGCATCGCCAAGTTTGCCAACACCGCGGCGATCTTGTCCGGCGCCAGTACATAGGAGGCAGCGCCGAGGCTAATGGCCTCGCCCGGCATGCCGTGTACCACGGAGCTTTCCTTATCCTGGGCAATGGTAATCGCGCCTTGCGTTTTCATCAATCCGAGCTCGACGGCGCCATCCTTGCCCATCCCCGTCAACAGAATACCGATTGCCCTTGCGCCGTAAGCGGCGGCCACCGAGCGAAATAGGTACGACACCGACGGACAATGGCCGTTCTCCGCATTATTCGCGATCAAGGCAATACGGCCGCTACTGTTTACCGCCGCCTGATAGCCGGTCGGCACGATGTAGGCCCGGCCCGGCAGCATGGCTTCACCGGACGCGGCCGCGCGAATCGGGAATCCGGTGGATTCGCTCAGCCATTCGACCAGTCCATCGGTAAAGCCTTGTGCGATATGCTGAACGACAATGACGGGCACGGACAAATCCCTGGGCAGCGCGGAGAATATCTGCTGCAATACCAGCGGTCCGCCGGTGGAGGTGCCTATGGCTACCAGCCGAATATCGTGCGGCAGGGAAACGACGCAGGGCGGCATCGCCGTTAAAATAACCTCATTGACCGTTTTTGCCTGTGCGCCGTGCCGCGTCCAGCGTCGGACGACCTTGATCTCAGCCATCAGCTTGACGGTCTGCACCAATTCCCTAGTGGTCGATGCATGATCCGGATGACCGATGCCGGCCGGCTTTTTGACGGCCGCCAGCGCACCGGCGTCCAGCGCCGCAAGCGTTGTGCTTATTCCATCCGTCAGCGCGGTGTCGGTTACGATGACTATGGGGGTGGGGAAAAGCTCCATAATAGCGCGTGTCGCGGCATAGCCGTCCATTTTCGGCATATTGACGTCCATGGTGATGACGTCGGGCTGTTGCTGCCTGACGGCTGCCAGCGCCTCCTCTCCGTTGCTGGCGGTACCGATGACCTGGATTTCCTGATCCGAGGCGAATAGATAGACCAGAAATTCGCGCACCGTGGGCGAATCCTCGACAACCAGCAACCTGATCGGGGGGCGGTTTTCCTGGTTCGATGGACGATTAGTCATCCTTCGGCTCCTTGCAGAATGTCAACCACGATCTGAAAACCACATTTCTATTCCGCAGCAGGCCCAACCTTCTGAATTCTCCTGGAGTTCGGGGCGCCGCAAGCTGCCGTTTCATGATTCTCAACATTTTATTCCCGTGTTCCTGGAGGATCGTAGCGTTTTATAGTTAAATCAGCCTGCGCACCACTTCCAGCAGGTTGCTCTGCTCGAAGCTGCGTTTGACGATATAGGCATTGGCGCCCACCTCGATGCCATGCTCGCGGTCTTCGCGCGATTCGAGGGCGGTAACCAGCACCACCGGCAGATCGGCCTGCTGTTTGTCGCCACGGATTTTTTTGGTCAGTTCGAAACCGTTCATGCGCGGCATGTCCACGTCGGACACCACCAAGTCGAATTTCTTGCTGCGCAACTGGGTCCAGCCGTCGATGCCGTCCACCGCCGTGCTGACCCGGTAGCCGGCCAGCTCGAGGATGCCTTTGATCAGGCTGCGTGCGGTGATCGAGTCTTCCACTACCAGCACGGATGATTCCTCGCCGGTTTTTTCCGTATCTGCCGCGGTCGTTAGCCGGGCTTTGCCGGCCGGCGCCAGCTGCGCGGATTTCATCAGGTCGGTGACATTGAGTATAGGTACGGCCTTGCCCGAACCCAGTATAGTCGCTGCCGCGACATTGCGTACCCGGGACAGTTGGCGGCCGAGGCTTTTGACCAGCACCTCCTGCTCGCCCAGCACTTCATCCACCACAAAGGCGATGCGCATTCCCGTCGCGGTTAGCACGACCACCTGATAAAGTCCGGTTTCGGCCTTTTGCCGGCATGGCACACCCAGCAGGTCGCCGAGCCATACCATTGACAACGTGGCCTGCTCGAGCCGAATGGTGGGGCGATTTTCCACGGTTTGTACGACATCTTCATGCACTCTGATGCTTTGCTCGACATTAGTGATCGGCAATACGAACAGCTGATCGTCCAGACGTACAATGATGCCGCGATAGGTGGTCAGCGTGAGCGGCAGCACGATACGGAAGGTGGTGCCGGCACCGGGGCGGGTTTCGACACGGACATCGCCTCCCAGTTTGTCCGCTTTCTCGCGCACGATGGCTAAACCAAGGCCACGCCCCGAGACTTCGGTAATGATTGGGCTGGTAGAAATCCCGGATTGGTACATCAATGCTAATGCAGCGTGCTCGTCCAGCCGGGACGCGGTATCCTGGTCCAGCAGGCCCAAGCGCTCGGCTGTGGCTTTCAGCTTGGCAATGTCTATCCCCACGCCGTCGTCCGATATTTTGATTTCCACCCGGTTGCCGCTGCGAGGCGCAATAGTTATGTCGATGTTACCGCGCGCGGGCTTGTCGCGGAGCCTCCGCTGCTCCGGTTTCTCGATGCCGTGGTCGACGCAATTGCGTAGCAGATGAATCAACGGGGCCTTGAATTCCTCCAGTATCCGGCGGTCGGCCTCGAGTTCGGCGCCATGGATTTCCAAATCGATTTCCTTGCCGCTGTCGCTGGCAAGATCGCTGACCAGCCTGGGGAGTATTTCCATTAAGGTCGAAAACGGCAGCATCAGGATATGCTTCATCCCCTCCAGCAGGTCGTCCACCATTTTTCCCAACAAACGCTGATCCTGGCGAGCTGATTTCTCCATGGCGTCCAGTTGATAGGTCAGGTCTTTCAGGAATACAGTATTCTGTTCGAGGTGTTCCAGCCATTGCGGCTGCGATGCCGTGGCACTATAAAAATCCGGGTGGCGCGTGCGGATGTTGGTCCATGATTTACTTCTGCTGGCGACCTGTGCCTGAATCTCGCTTAGGTCGCGAAGACGTTGCTCTGACAGCAGCTTGGCCGAAAGCAGCTCCTCCGCTTGCAGGAAAACCGCATCCAGTTTTTCGCTGGCCACTCTAACCGTTCCGATTTGCGGCGACTTTTCCTCCGGCAAGTTGCGGGATGTCGCCACGACGGTGGCGCTAGGCGAGGGCAGGGCGTCCGCCTCCGGTTGTGCCGTTATCGGTGTGTCCGCTGGCATTGCGGTCCGCGCTACTACCGGCTTTGGCTCGGTCTGCAACGCGGCAATTTGATCACCCAGGCGACGGATTTCCTGGTGCAGAGTGACGAACAGCGTGGCGGTCAGGGGAAGCTGTTTGCTTTTCATTGCAGCGAAGGTACTTTCCAGCGACTGACACGCGGCTTCGATTTGCGTGAGTTTCACCGAGCGGGCGGCGCCCTTCAGGCTGTGCGCTTCGCGGAAGATCGTCTCGACGATTTTGGCCTGCGTGACTTCGTCAGAGGCTTTCTCGAGTTCGGCGACGCCGGAAAACAGGGCGTCGAGATGTTCCTGCGCCTCGGTCATGAAGGTGGCGAGGAGTCGCTTGAGGAAGGCATGATTTGTGTCGGCCATCGGGTATCTCCCTAATTCTTCCCTACCAGCTGTTTCAGCCTGTCACCCATTTCATGCAAGTCCCGGGCGGCAATTTCGGCTTGCCGGGTGCCGGCCATGTTCTGGGCGCTGGCCTGTTTGATGTTTTCCATGGCCAGCGCCACCTGATCCATGCCCACCATCTGTTGCTGACTGGAAGCGGCGATCTGCAGCGCCGCCCGTGCCGCCGCCGAGATGTTGTCCGCCAGCAAACGGATGGCGTCACCCGCCGCCGCCGACTCCTGCACGCCCGCTTCCACCGCCTTGCCGTTTAGGTCGGTGGCCATCACAGCCGCTGTGGTGGCTTTCTGGATGTCGCTCAGGATTGCGCGCACCTGGGCAGTGGCCTGCTTGGACTGCTGGGCCAAACTCTTGATTTCCTGCGCTACCACGGTGAAGCCCTTGCCTTGCTCACCGGCCTTGGCCGCCTCGATAGCGGCATTGACCGCCAGCAGGTTGGATTGCTCGGCGAGGTCGTTGACGCTGGCGATTATCTCACCGATGGCCTGGCTCTGTTCGCTCAAGCGGGCGATGGCGTCGGCAGTGGCGGCGGTCTGTGCCCGAATACCGCCCATGCCATCGATCATCCGCTCCAACGCTTGCTGGCCGACCTGCACGGCTTGCGCAGTCTGCTGGGCGCTCTCGGAGACGTATCCGGCCTTCTGGCTGGCCAGCAGTACCGTCTGTTTTACTTCTTCCACCGTCGCGGTGGTCTCGCTCACGGCCGATGCGGTTTCCGCGGAGCCCGACGCCACTTGCGCCGTTGTGGTCAGAATTTCGCTGGAACTGGTGGCGAGCTGGTTGATGGTCTCGCGTAATTGGCGGTTGATGATGCGGGTGGTAAAAAACGCCAGAACTCCGCCTGTAATAATGACCGCCAACAGTAGCTGAGATGACAGAATCACCGCATGCCGGCCTGTTTCATTGGCTTCACTCATGTAGGATTGCGCTTTTTTTTCCGCGAAATCGCCCACTTCGGCCATTCCATGGTTAATTTGTGCGGTATAGGGGGTAAGTTCCTGCACGACAAATTGATCGGCTTTTTGGTAGTCCTCATTCACTAACAAATCGATTACTTCTCCCAGACGCCGCCGCCATTCCTCTACCAGGCCCTGCAGTTTGATGATATCGGATTTGTTACCTAAAAATCGCGCGTTGACCAAATCGAGGTTTTGCTCGATTTGTTTATCAAGTGTTTCGATCTCTTTGCGGGTTTCTTCTAGCGTGGAGGGCGACCTGGAGAGTAGTTGGTTGCGTATTTTGATTTGAATGTACTTAATGTCCGCATCGGCTTGCGATAGGCTGCGTGTTACTGTAAATGGATGAAAATGAAGGTTGTGCGTGGTATCCACCAAAGCTTGCATACTTTTGATGCCGGCGATGCCCATAATCGTTGTCAGCAGCAGCACGCCGGCAAAGCCAGCGCTCATACGTCTTCCAATTGTCCATTGCATGTTGTGCCCTCTATGCTGATTTATCTATTGCGATACAGTAGGTCAGAGCTTGTACTGCTCTACCATCTGTTTGAGTTTGACGCCAAGTTCGTGCAAGCTATGTGCGGCGGTTTCGGCCTGCCGGGTGCCGGCCATATTCTGGCTGCTGGCCTGCTTGATGTTGTCCATCGCCATCGCCACCTGGTCCATGCCCACCATTTGCTGTTGACTGGAAGCGGCGATCTGCAGCGCGGCTTGCGCCGCCGCGGAGATGTTGTCCGCCAGTAACTGGATGGCGGCACCCGCCGCCGCCGACTGCTGTACCCCCGCTTCCACCGCCTTGCCGTTCAGGTCGGTGGCCATTACCGCCGCGGTGGTGGCTTTCTGGATGTCGCTCAGGATCGCGCGCACCTGGCTAGTGGCCTGTTTGGACTGTAAGGCCAGGCTCTTGATCTCCTGCGCCACCACGCCGAAGCCCTTGCCCTGTTCGCCGACCTTGGCCGCTTCGATGGCTGCGTTGACCGCCAACAGGTTGGATTGCTCGGCGAGGTCGTTGACAGTGGCGATGATTTCTCCTATGGCCTGGCTCTGCTCGCTCAAGCGGGCGATGCTATCGGCGGTGGCGGCGGTCTGTGCCCGGATGTGTCCCATGCCGTCGATCATCTGCTCCAATGCCCGTTGCCCGCTCTGTCCGGCTTGCGCCATTTGTTGCGCGTTTTCTGAAACGTTCTTGGCCTTCTGGCTGGCCATCCGCACCGTCTGCTTGACTTCCTCCACCGTCGCCGTAGTCTCGCTCACCGCCGTCGCCGTTTCCGCGGAGCTCGACGCTGCCTGGGTGGTGGTCGCCAGAATCTGGCTGGCGGCAGACGTCAGGACATTGACGTTTTCAAGCATTTCCCGGGTGAGTTCGCGTAAATTGTTTACCATAACGGCAAAGGCATTTCCCAAGGTATCCTGCGCCGATTGCGGTTTTACCTGAACCCTGAGGTCGCCCGCGGCAATCTGTGTGGCGATGCTGGCCATTTCGCGCAGCGATCCAAGCATCAGCGAAAAAGCCCGCAACAGCGTCCCGATTTCGTCGGTTCGCTGGTTGGCGGCAATCGGAGTGGACACGTCGCCGGAAGCAATGCGATCGGCGATCTCCGTCATGTCCTTGAGTGGCCTGGAAATATGCCGGGTGAGCAACAGACCCAGTAGAATCACCAAGCCACTGGCCGACAAGGTTGCTAAGAGGGTGGAGTGGGTTGTGAAATCCGCACTAGCCCTAGCCTCTGCTTCGCGGTGCTTCAAATATTCTTTTTCTTGGTCGGCTATTTCCCGAAGGGCTATGCGTAAGTCGTCCATGAGTTTTTTGCCGAGATCCGATAGCACCACGGTATTTGCCGCTTCCAGCCCCTTGTTGCGACGCAGGTCTATGGTTTCCTTGAGTTCATTCAGCTTGTCGGCGATCAGAGGCCCGATTGCCTCCAGACGTTGCTGCTGGCTCTGATTGTCCTGGGTGAGTTGTTTGAGTTCCTGAATCTGTTTGTCCACTTTGCCTACCGCCGTCCGATAGGGGGCCAGATAGCGTTCTTCGCCAGTGATCAGGTAGCCGCGCTGGCCGGTTTCAGCATCCTTGAGTGTTGAAAGCAGTTCCGCCAGCTTGCCGAGCACTTGGTGGGAGTGGGTTAACCATTGCGCGGAATCGATGAGTTTTAAGGTATTTTGGTAGGAAATGCCGCCGACAACCATCAGAACCAGCAAAACGGAAAGAAACCCCATCCACAGTTTAGAACCGATCGATATTTTCATATCATTGTCTCCTTTTTCATAATGGGTTCCGGGTATCGAATCAGACATGCTGTTGTGCCTATTCGACATCTTCATGTACTACTATCCGGGCGTCCGCCAGTAGTTTCGCGGCATCCAGGATCACCAGTCGCTCCTTCGTGACCCCTTTCAGATAATCCTCGCGGATGCCGGTGAGAGTCGGCAAGCTGGGCTGAATGGTCTGCAGCGGGATATGACGCACGTCCACGATGGTGTCGGCCAGGATGCCGAACACCAAATCACCGTCGGACAAAATGATGACCTTGTTCAGGTCGGTCAAGCCGTTTGCCGGCAAATCGAAGAATTGCTTGATGTCGATTACCGACACTATTTGTCCGCGCACGTTAACGATGCCGGCCACAAACGCTGGGGTGCAGGGCAGTGGGGTGAGGTCCTTCAAGGGATAGACCTCGCGCACATGGACGGTCTCGATGGCGTAGGTCTCGTAGGCCAGGGTAAAGGTTACCACCTCGATCCGTTCCGTTAGCGCTTCTGCCGCAGATTCTTGTGCCAGTTCATGGGCCCTTGCCTTGAGAATGTCGGGCCAATGCTCTGGCAATCCGCTAGCAGTCGTTACGGCCGCATCCGCGGTTTTTCTGCTGGATATGACGTCCGGGTTTTTCATGTGGCGAGCTCCTGATCGGACATGCTGCGAATGATTTCTGCCATGCGGCCTACCGTCATGCCCTCCGACTCCGGCAGGATTTCCTCGGGCGGGCATGCCTTGAGCAGTAACAGTGTATTTTGAAAATGTTTGTCGGCCTGCTTGTGCTTGCCTTGTTGTCGACAGAGATTGCCTAGGCAGAAATGGGCGAGTACAAAATTCGGTTCCAGGTACAGCGTGCGGCGAAGTTCCTGCATGCCGTCGTCCGTTTGGCCCTGTTCCAGTAATACGACGGCCATCAGATAATGCCCAACCGGGTCGATTCTATTGTCTGCGATTGCCCGCATGCACCATTGCTGCGCAGTAACCAGGTCGCCCCGGTTAGCGTGGATTTTGGCGAGCAGGTGCATCGCCTGGGCTTGGTGCCGCCGGCTGTTGGCAGCTGTTGCGGCTTGCGCCGCCGCTTCGTCGTAGCGCCCTTGCAGGTAAAGCGCCAGGGCCAATTGATAATCCGACTGGGGCGGTTCGGGCGGCGGTATTTTGGCCGCGCTTTCCAGCGGCGGCCGCCTGGGTAACGCTGAGGTAATGGCGCTGGCGGATGTCTGATCGCTACGCTGGGACTGGACGAACGCTTCCGGCGTCGTGCTGCTCGCGGTGCCGGACGCGTTCTTGCGATGCAGTATGGCGCCGGGAAAATAAACGGTTTCCATGGAAGCCGGCATCGCCTGCGGGACATCGGTGGGGCTGGTCACCAGCCAGCCGCCGTCGACCAGCGACAGGCTGTGTCTGTGTATTACCCGGGCGGCCAGCGTGGGTTGAAAATACATCAGCACATTACGACAGAAGATGATGTCGATGGCGTTGGTATGGTTGGTTAAAGAGGGATAGTGGTCTTCCATCAGGTTGAGATAGGCAAAGGTCACCATTTGCCTCACCGCAGGAAGGATTTCGTAGCGTCCTTTTGCCGTTTGGCGGAAATAGTCGGTTTTTAGCCAGTCGGGGGCGTTGCGGAACGACCAATCGTTATAGACGGCGGATTCAGCTTTGGCCAAGGCCTGCGGATTGATGTCGGTGGCCAGGATGTCGATGCGCCATTGTTTGAAATCGGGAATCATCCGTTGCAACAGAATAGCTAGCGAATAGGCTTCCTCACCGCTGGCACAGCCCGCACTCCAAAATCTAAGCACTCGACCTGTCTGTCGGCGGGAGCGGATCACGACCGGGAGAATCCGAGTCTGTAGTGCGTCGAAAACTTGAGGGTCGCGGAAGAAATAGGTTTCCCCCACGGTCAGATGGCGGGCCAAAATTTCGATCCGGCGCCGATCCAGCGGAGTCGACAGCAGCCATTGCATGCAGTCCCCGGCGTCTTGCCGATCGAATTCCTGCGCCGCTGCCTCGATCCCGCGCTGCAGGTCGCACCAACGTTCCGGCGGGAAGTGCAGTCCTATTTGTTGGGCGAGGAATTCGCTGAAATGCTGCAGCAAGGGCTGCTGTCGGGTGGCTAGCGCATCCATGGTTAGTCGAGTTGCAGGGCGCGGTCTAGCGCGGCGGCTTCTTCTAGTGAAAGAAACCGCTTCAGGTCGTGGATCAGGATTATGCCGTCCTCAAGCCGGGCCACGCCTGCGACGTGCTCTATGCCGGGCACGATATTACCCGTCTCGGTGACGGCTTTCGGGGCGCATTCGATTACTCCTGCGACGTGGTCAACCAACACCACCAGCCGGCGGCCGGCGGCTTGAGCGACGATTAGTTGGTGGTCCGGCGTCAATTTTTTCTCCGGCAAGCGGAAGCGGCGTCGAATATCGACAACCGGCAACACGACACCCTTTACGTTGACGATACCCAGAACGATATCCGGCGCCCGCGGCAATGGCGTGATGGCAACGGCACGATATACCTTTTCCACCATGGAAAGCTCCAGGGCGCAGTTCCTATCATCTAATGTAAAGACCAGTAGCAACATCTCTTTTTCGTGCCTTTGGCGCGGTGAGTTGGCTCCAAGTATAGTTGGCAATAACCGCCAAGTTAAGTTAGGGTAACAAATTTTATCTCGGCTCTAGGCGTCTGGCCGAATCGCTGCAACCACCTTCAACCTGATTGCTTGGGCGCCTGGATTACCCGAAATTTGGAGAAACGATGCCAATCGCAGATTGCCATCCAGGCCGTATAAAAGTGAAATAGTCGGCGTTTAAACGGATTCAGCTCCAATAAAACCAGCGGGTAAACCCAATTGGTGAACGTTTCTGAATGGGTGGTTTTTTCCGGTTTACCGATAAATCAGGCCAAAAGCTGCCTGTTAGCCATGGTAAGAGGGCTAACCAATAATAACTGGCCATCAGGTCGGCATTGCTTCCATCAGGGTAGTCCTTTCCAACAAATTCATTACTATTTTGAGGTTTTAGGCCGGCACAGGCTAATTCCTTAGCGAATGCCAAAACCGAGCAAGAAAACTGTGCTGGAAAGTCTGCCGTCAAATCGGGAGAACTGCGCGATTCTAAGAGAAGAACCTTTAATCTGCGCGAGAACGCCGTTGCGTTTCAACGGGAATTGAATGGGCCGGTGCAAATCAAGGCGAACCGGTATCTCAGGTTGTGGGGCGAATTTAAGCGATCTAGACCAGCAAAGATAGTGCAACAAAGGCTAGAATTGCTCACGATGCCGCTTGAGAGAGCCTTTGATCTTCGTCTCATGGACGCAACAGAGAAAGCTAAGTGATTGCATGTTAATCCGATGCGCGGCATAACTAGCGGCATCGAACCCATTGTTGTCACGACGCAGGGTTTTTTGCTTATAAACTTAACAAGTTTCGTAACCAATCGAATTCATTGGTCGGGACGGCGGGATTCGAACCCACGACCCCTTGTCCCCCAGAAAAGTAAATGTTTATCCCACGCAGTTCCATAACGTCCAATCACTCAATTATAATCAATAAGTTAGGTTATTTTGTTGTCCCAGGCTGTCCCACATGATTTAATAAAAGCGCATAAATTTGTTGTACCGACTGTTGTACCGAGAAACTAGACAGGTGAATTATGGCGCTGAATAAATTAACCGATATGGAATACAAAAATCTTAAGGCTACAGACAAAGTACGCATGGTGCAAAACGGCGTGCAAAACTTTCCAGGGTCCTGGGTAAAAGAGCGTTGAAAAGTTTCCACCCCAGGTAGTTCAATGACCGGCTTTTTGCCGGAGAAACCTGGAGTGATAAAAATG
>NZ_JALOBS010000040.1 GCF_023228165.1 Methylomonas sp.
GGAAACCGGCAATGATTCCTATCGATTTAAACAACGGAAAAAGGCGGTGGAAAACCAATAACCCTACAGCTTAACTGGAAACTATTCGACGCTCTTTTGTGGAAACTTTTCAAAGCCGTTTGACATTTGCCGAAGATAGAATTCACCCTTGCTGTGCGATTTGTCGTCGAAGGCCATCACGTCGTCGCCGGCATGGTTGGGCATCATCACCAGGAAGGTGTGCATGTTGGTGAAGATTTCCGCCAGAATCGAGTTCAACACTACGCTGGTGGCGGCAACGCTGCCAAAGGGCAGGAACAAGGCCGGTAACAGCACAAATCGATAACCGACATAGGGCAGAATACTTTGCAGCCATAAGCCTCGCCCGCGCGAGGTGCATACGCTCCAAGACCCTAAGCGCGTCATCTTGGGGATAGCTTGATGCTGATGCCGTGCGGCGTTGATCTCCAATTCCTTGTGGGTGCGCGGTGTGTAGTAGCTGAGCTTCCAGACACCGGAGAATAGGGCCACGATGGTATAGCGCAGCCACATGGGCAGCTTGGATTGTCTCAGCCATTCCATGTTGTGCTGGGCATTGTTGGGATCGACGAGTTCGCCCAAGCGATAATGATGCAGGCCGTCATGTTCATGGTGCCAGCCTTCGGGCGTCATCCAGTCCGGCCAATCCAGAAAGCGCCGCCAGCCCTGGGCGAAGCGTTTGCTTTTATAACGCCGAGAGCCTGGGCCGACTTTGTCGTAACCGCGATGTTGGATGGGATGGGCGACTTGGGTCCAGCGGGTGAAACTGCCTTGGCTGATCAACAGCGCGGAAATCGGGTTGGGTGCGATCCAGGCCGTCGCATAGCCGAGCAGCGAACAGGCCTGCCCCCAGCGTTTCATGTGGCGAAAGTCTTCGGGACCTAAATCGTCCAAGGCTTGCAGATGAAGTTGTTTGATGTCGTTCGCCAACTGCTCGCGGTCGACGGTCCGGTAACTGTGTATACTCAAAATGGGTGGCCTCAGGGGTGGATAACTTCTGCCGCTACCCGACCGGGAGACTATGGGAATACATGGTCATACACAGGACAAAAAAAAGGGCCTACGCTTCAACGTAAGCCCTTGATATATTTGGCTCCCCCGGACGGGCTCGAACCGCCGACCTAGTGATTAACAGTCACCCGCTCTACCGACTGAGCTACAGGGGATTAATATTTTTTTACTTTTCAAATATGGCGCGCCCGGAGAGATTCGAACTCCCGACCGCTCGGTTCGTAGCCGAGTACTCTATCCAGCTGAGCTACGGGCGCCTGTTTGAGCCGTCTATTATGGTTATTTTTACTAATTAAGTCAACTACTTTTTTATTACTTTATGGCGGAGAGAGAGGGATTCGAACCCTCGATGCGCTTTTGGCACATACTCCCTTAGCAGGGGAGCGCCTTCGGCCTCTCGGCCATCTCTCCAAAACTTTTTTAAATATCCGAGGGCTTGGATTCAGATTGCTCTTTTTTAATCCTCTCGTAAATTTCTTCTCTGTGAACAGAAACATCCTTCGGAGCATTGACGCCGATCCGAACTTGATTCCCTTTAACGCCGAGAACGGTGACGGTGACTTCATCACCAATCATCAAGGTCTCCCCCACTCTACGAGTCAAGATAAGCATACCATCTCCCTACATGTCCAAAGCACTTTGTTTCTGAAACAAACTGAGCTGACAATTTTATTATCTTTTATTAAAAAAGGAAAGTTTATTTGGCTTTTACTCATAAAATTTAAGCCCACCATCCTGTAAAATGATGTTTGTTACAAAAAAGAGAACGCATCATGTTAATTCAGTGGTACCCGGGCCATATGCATAAGGCCAGTAAAGAAATTAAAGAGACTTTACCCAATATCGATTTACTCATCGAAATACTCGATGCCCGCATTCCCTACAGCAGTCAAAACCCCATGCTTGCGGAACTGCGTGGCGACAAACCCACTATTCGCGTCCTCAGCAAAACCGACTTGGCCGATCCAGCGCTTACTCAGCAATGGCAAACTCATTTGGAACTTGAGCAAGGCGTAAAAACACTGGCCGTCACCACTCAACAACCCGACAAGATCAAACAAATCATTGACTTATGCGGCAAGATGCTGCCGGAAAAATCCGAAACCAACAAAGTGATCCGCACCATGATCATGGGCATTCCCAATGTCGGCAAATCCACCATCATCAATGTCCTTGCAGGCCGCACAATCGCTAAAACCGGTAACGAACCGGCAGTAACCAAGATGCAGCAACGCATCAATCTGAAAAATAACATCGTTTTGTCCGACACCCCTGGCGTGCTATGGCCTAATGTGGAAAACCGCAACAGCGGCTATCGTTTGGCCGTGACCGGTGCGATCAAAGACACTGCGTTTCAGCACGACGACATCGCTTTGTTTGCACTGGACTATTTACTCAAGGCTTATCCGGATTTACTGCAACAACGCTATCAGTTAGCCGATTTACCCACTGATGCAACAAGCGCTTTACAAGCTATCGGCAAAAAAAGAGGCTGCTTGCGCGCGGGCCAACAAATAGACCCGGATAAAGCCGCGAAGCTGTTTTTAACCGAATTGAAAGCCGGTACTTTAGGCTTGATCAGCCTGGAAACACCGGCAATGATCGCAGCCGAAATGATAGAACTGGCTGCAATTCGGGAAGAAAAGGCGGCTAAAAAAGCCGCCAGAAGACGCAGATAATCAGGACGCCAACAACATATTATCCAAGGATTTTTTCGCCGGCACCGCCTGTTCGGCAGGCACGGATACTTGATTAACCACATGACCGGCCGCCAGATTTTCCAGCACCCAGGCCAGATGCTGAGGGTCGGTACGGAACATGGTGGAGCACATACTCAGAGTCGGCGCCATAAAATGCACGTGTTTACCCTGAGCCTGGCATTCCTGAGTTAACCTGTTAACCAAGTTCAATTCGGTCGCCACCAGCCATCGGGTATTGGGTTCGGCCTCGCGGACGATTTTTAAAATCATCTCGGTGGAGCCGATAAAATCGGATTTCTGGCACACCTCGAAACAGGCTTCCGGATGCGAAATGACGATGGCATCGGGATATTTCGCCTTAAAATCATCGATCTGCTCAGGCTGGAACGCCTGATGCACCGAGCAATAACCTTTCCACAAAATGATCTTGGCGTCGCGAATTTGCTGCTCCGTCAAGCCGCCTTGCGGTTTGTTGAAGTCCCAGGTCACCATCTGTTCCAAGGAAATTCCCATGCGATAGCCGGTATTACGACCTAAATGCTGATCGGGGAAAAACAGTACTTTTTCGCGCTTGGAGAAGCTCCAGTTCAGGATTTTTTCCGCATTCGATGAGGTACACACGATACCGTCATGCTGTCCGCAAAACGACTTTAAATCGGCCGCGGAATTAATGTAAGTCACCGGGGTAACGGTATTTTCCACGTCAATGATTTGCGCCAACTCGTCCCAGCACTGCTGGACTTTGACCTTATTGGCCATATCGGCCATAGAGCAACCAGCCGCCATGTCGGGTAAAATGGCAATCTGCTCCGGACGCGATAGTATATCGGCCACCTCCGCCATGAAATGCACGCCGCAGAACACGATGTATTCAGCCTCCGACTGCGCCGCCTCTCGAGATAGTTTCAACGAATCGCCAAAGATATCGGCGTGTTTAAACACTTCGTCACGCTGATAATGATGTCCCAAAACGATGCAACGTTTGCCAAGCTTGGCTTTCGCGGCGGCGATGCGCGCATCGCAATCGGCGTCATCCAACAAGGCATAGTCATGAATGGGTAAAGCGGAAGAAGTCATATTTAAACCTAAAACAAATAAAGCGCGGAAATCACGCCATAAAATCGACTCGGCATCTTGTTCAATACAAAGCGCTTTGCAACAAACTCATCGCGGCCGGACCGCTTTGACCTTGTACATATTGCAATACCACCGGTACAAACCGGCCGATCAAATTGGTATTCATTCCCAAACTCTGAAATGAACCTGCCAAAGCCGCCAAATTCCCCAGTCCACCGGCTTGGTCGCCCATCAAATTGGCGGCAGAACCGAACAACAAACTGGAAGACGACGGCTGCGGTACAGCCGACAAGTATTGATTCATACCCGGCACGCTACCACTCAATTGCATAAAATCACCCGGATTCATACGCTGCTGGGCCAATGAGAAGATGGAACCCGCCCCGCCCATGGCTTGTTGCGAGTTTACCCCCAGCTGATTCACCAACATGTTCACCAAGCCCGTTTCCGGCGATGCCGCTGTTGATGCCGCGGCTGCAGTATTCAGATTAACGACCTGCTGAACGGCGGGAGCTTGCTGGCCGCCCAACGCCCAATTCTGATTTGATTGCTGCTGTGCGGGCGCGCAACCCGCCAACCATGCTACCGCCCCAACTAGCGTAAAAGACATTACATACTTCATAGCGGCTAACCTCTGAAAAATCAAAATGGTAAAAATGCGCTAACAAGGCAGCTAAATCAAGTCGCGCAAACCTAAACGTCAGGTGCCGCCCAATCATCAGGATGCCTCTATCGCTGATACATCCTGATGGCCTGAATTAATCCTGCTTTTCTTCCTTGCCGGCGGGTTTCCGCAAACGGATACCCAATTCTTTCAACTGTTCGTCGCTGACTAAAGCGGGTGCGTTGAACAATGGGCAGGATGCCGTTTGGGTTTTAGGGAAGGCAATCACGTCCCGAATCGAACTGGCACCAGTCATTAACATGACCAACCGGTCCAAACCGAACGCGATACCGCCGTGAGGCGGCGCACCGTATTTTAAAGCGTCCAACAAGAAGCCGAATTTTTCCCGGGCTTCCTCGTGACCGATACCCAGGATGGCAAACACGATTTGCTGCATTTCGGTACGGTTGATCCGGATGGAACCACCGCCGACTTCAGTACCGTTCAACACTAAATCATAAGCGCGCGATAAGGCATGGCCGGGGTCGGCTTTCAGCTCGTCCACCGAACAGCTAGGCGCGGTAAACGGATGATGAATCGCGGTATAGCGTTGTGCCTTGTCGTCCCAGGCGAACATAGGAAAATCGACCACCCATAAAGGTTTCCAATCACCGATCAGCAAGTTACGATCCAAGCCCAATTTGACTCGTAAGGCCCCCATGGCTTCGTTAACGATATCGGCTTTGTCGGCGCCAAAGAACACCAAGTCGCCGTTTTGAGCGCCGACTTTTGCCATGACTTTAGCCCACACTTCGTCCGCTGCGAATTTGACGATGGGCGATTGCAAGCCATCCACGCCCGCCGCCAGATCGTTGACTTTGATATAAGCCAAGCCTTTAGCGCCGTAAATACCGACGAACTTGGTCAACTCGTCGATAACGCTGCGGCTCATTTCGCCGCCTTCTGGCACCCGCATCGCTACTACACGGCCGTGCGGGTCGTTGGCGGGGCCGGAGAAGACCTTGAAATCCACTTCGCGCATTTCCTCGCCAATGTCCACTAATTCCAACGGAATCCGTAAATCTGGACGATCTGAACCATAACGGCGCATGGCTTCGGCATGACTCATAACCGGAAACGGGTCACCCAGATCGACATTGATGATGTCTTTGAACAGGCGACGAATCATTTCTTCCATGATGGACATGATCTGCTGCTCGTTCATAAACGAGGTTTCGATATCCAGCTGGGTAAATTCGGGCTGACGGTCGGCGCGTAAATCTTCGTCACGGAAGCAGCGCACCACCTGATAATAACGCTCCATCCCGGCAATCATCAGCAACTGCTTGTATAACTGCGGAGATTGCGGCAAGGCAAAAAACGAATTCGGATGGGTCCGACTAGGCACGATGTAATCGCGCGCACCTTCGGGAGTTGCCTTGGTCAAATACGGCGTTTCGATTTCGAAGAACTCGTGATCATCCAAATATTGGCGTAAATGACGAGTCACATCGCGGCGAACCTTCATGCGTTGTTGCATCACGGTACGGCGCAGATCGATATAACGGAAACGCAACCGGGTTTCTTCGTTAACTTCGATCTCGCTCTCCAACGGAAACGGCGGTGTTTCCGATTCGTTCAGTACTTCGATATGCTTGCCCAATACTTCAATTTGCCCTGTGAACATGTTGGCATTATGGGTACCCTCGGGGCGATCACGCACCACACCTTCTATACGCAACACATATTCGCTACGAACACTTTCAGCTATGGCAAAGCTATCAGACAAGTCGGGGTCGAACACCACTTGCACCAGACCCGCACGATCGCGCAAATCGATAAAGATAACGCCGCCATGGTCGCGACGACGGTGAACCCAGCCGCACAAGGCGACGGTTTGACCAAGATGTTGGGTGTTCAGTTCTCCACACTTGTGGCTACGCATAGTTGTTCTCGGGTTATTCAAATTTAAGATGAAAGGCGCGGTGGGCCGCCGACAGCAACCCACCCGTTATGGACAAGGATTAGTGGCAGGCGCAACTCGTTCCGCAGCCACCGCCAGAGGTGGTACTGCCGGAGCTGGAGCTGGGACTGGAATTTTCACCGGCAACATTTTTCTTATTGCCGCTTTTAAAATCGGTTTCATACCAGCCACTACCTTTAAGACGGAATCCGGCCGCGGAAATTTTCTTTTTCAATTCCGCTTCATTACAGGCCGGACAGATCACCAACGGGTCGGCACCAAGTTTTTGCAAAGCTTCGTGCTCATGACCGCAGGCATTGCATTGATATTCATAAATGGGCATAGCGACTCCAAAAAAACAGAAACAGGTTTGTGAATAGGGCTGATGCTTGAATTTTTCAAGGCCCGTGATGTTAGACTTATGCCTATTTTAATCGAAATCAGCGTAAAAATGGACAAATTGACAGACCGATTGATAATCACTCAACCCGACGACTGGCATTTGCATGTGCGTAGCGGGTCGATATTGCAAACGGTGATTGCTCATACCGCCAGACAATTCGGTCGAGCCATTATCATGCCAAACCTTAAGCCTCCGGTAACTACCGTGCTGCAGGCCATGACATATAGAGACGAGATTCTCGCCGCGCTGCCGGAAAATTCATCATTTAAGCCATTGATGACGCTGTATTTGACCGGCAATACCAGCGAGGAGGAGGTTAAAAAAGTCGCTGAATCGGACCACATCCATGCCTTCAAATTGTATCCCGCAGGCGCCACCACCAATTCCGACGCCGGGGTTGCCGACATTGCAGCCGCCTACCCGATTTTCGCGGCAATGGAAAAACACGCGGTTCCCCTGCTGATTCACGGCGAAGTCACAAATACCGAATACGACATATTCGACCGGGAAAAAATTTTTATCGACAGCCAATTGAGTCATATCACACAGGAATTTCCCGACCTTCGCATCGTGGTGGAGCATTTAACCACGCAAGAAGCGGTACAATTTGTCGAATCCGCTCATGACAATGTCGGCGCCACCATTACACCGCAACATTTGCTGTATAACCGTAACGCCATTTTGGCCGGCGGGATTCGTCCGCATTTTTATTGCTTGCCTATTCTAAAGCGCGAACAGCATCGCCTCGCTTTGTTAAAAGCCGCTACCAGCGGCAACCCCAAATTCTTTCTCGGTACCGACAGCGCTCCGCATCTGACTCATTTAAAGGAAAACGCCTGCGGATGCGCGGGTTGTTACAGCGCCCACGCCGCATTGGAATTGTACGCCGAAGCATTTGAACAAGCGGACGCGCTTGACAAACTGGAAGGCTTCGCCAGCTTCCATGGCGCGGATTTTTACGGCTTACCCCGAAACACCCAATCCATCATTTTGGCAAAACAAACCTGGACGGTACCTAAGCAATACGGCGGCACCGATCACACCATAACGCCTTTAAATGCGGGAGAATTATTACATTGGCGGCAAAGCGCCGACTAGTCTAAATCGGTGTATTTCAACCATCCAAGCGAGCAAATCAACCATTATGCATGCTGGGGGCCATGCTATTGGTTGGTTTATCTGACGTTATTTTGGTTGATTTAAGGCGTTTGTAATTTCATTAACGCTACCAACTAATCGCCTAAAGCCAAGCGCAACTCGACAAGAAATCTTAACGTGGCACAAAACTAGCTTACTAATTAACGTTTACGACGTCGGCACCCGGCTGAACAATGCTCGGCTTATTTTCATTTCTCGCCCACCAACCATGTCAAAAGACTTTGTTTATCGCTGGGGGATTTTCCCCCTTTGGCTGTTACTAACAACAACCATTTTCTTACGTAACCCCATCCCCATCGATGAGACTCGCTACCTGAGCGTAGCCTGGGAAATGTGGTTACGAGGCGACTTTTTAGTGCCCTATTTGAACGGCCATACCTATAGCCACAAACCGCCGCTGTTGTTTTGGCTGTTTGAAAGTGGCTGGGCAATCTTCGGCATCAACGAGTGGTGGCCGCGCTTGGTGGGACCGCTATGCGCCTTGCTGAATTTGCTATTGACTCGTCAGCTAGCCCTTAAACTTTGGCCGGACCGGTCGCAGATTGCGCTAAAAGCCCCCTGGATTTTGCTGGCCACCCTGCTGTGGACCTTATTCGCCAGCTCCACCATGTTCGATACCCTGCTCACCTGCTGCGTGCTACTAGGGATGCTGGGCTTAATAGAGGCGATCCGGGGCAATTCACTTAAAGGCTGGAGTTTTTTCAGTCTGGCGATAGGTTTAGGCTTATTAGCCAAAGGCCCGGTGATTTTTCTGCATCTATTGCCCACCGCCCTCGTCGTCTTCATCTGGGCAAAACCCGACTATTCATTCAGCAAATCCTGGTTCGGCTATTTGGGGCTGAGCCTGCTGGCGGGCAGCGCCATAGCGCTTGCCTGGGCCTTGCCTGCCGCGGCGGCGGGCGGCGAAGAGTATGCCAACGCCATCCTCTGGCACCAAACCGCGGATCGCACCGTCGGCACCAAGATTCATGCCCGTTCGTTTCCTTGGTATCTCTATTTTTTACCGCTACTGACCTTTCCGTGGATCGCTTGGCCACGATTATGGCAAAATCTTGGCTTGACCCGCATTTCCGACCAATCCGGCTTACGTTTTTGCCTGACTTGGTTAGCGGCATCCCTGCTGTTGTTTTCCCTCTTACCGAGTAAACAGCTGCATTATCTGATTCCGATGCTTCCGGCCTTTGCCTTAATCTGCGCCCGTTTACTCGATCAGCCGGAGCGTCGATACAGCTTATTCGCCGAATTGCTGCCAGCCGTCCTGATCGGCTTAATCGGACTGTTTCTGATCATCCTGCCGCAAGTCCCTGGCCTGGCAAAGCTAAATTGGGTGAAGCAGGTAGAGCCGTTTTGGGGATTGAGCGTCACGGCAATTGCCATAATCCTGACGGCTTTTGTAGTGTATACACGCAGACTTTCAGTCTGCGCCTTATCTAGCGCCGTTGTCGTTTCGATATTTATCGGCTTTATGTTTTTCTTTCAGTACGTCGGCTTGCAATACAACCTCAGGCCTGCCGCCATGCTCTTGAAACAGTTTAACGACCACCGGATACCAACTGCCTTTGTCGGCGATTATCAGGGCCAATTAGATTTTCTGGGCCGGTTAACCCAACCTTTGGAGACCATCGAGCGCGAAAAAACAGCTGAATGGGCCCAACAGCACCCTAATGGTTATCTGATTTTTTTGGAGAAAGCCAAACCGGTTCAAGCTTTTTACATCCAGCCGCATCGGGAGTACTGGTTATTCTTTAAAACCGCGACTGAAGCGTTAGCGTCTGGCCCTGCATAAGCCTAAGAAACAATTTGAGTTTTCGGCTAAAATCCAGCCCCTTAAATATTTATCCACTTTTAAATTATAGATACATGAAAATTTCGGTCGTGGTTCCGGTTCATAATGAAACCGATAATGTTGGAACCCTCATTGCGGAAATACATCAGGCCCTGCACAGTCAGGATGCTTACGAAATGTTATTTGTCGATGACGGCAGCACGGATGATACCTTGCTGAAATTAAAACAAGCCATGCAGGCTTATCCGGCTTTGCGGGTGTTACAACATCAAAAAGCCTGCGGGCAAAGCCGCGCTATTCACAGCGGCGTGACAGCGGCCCAATATGACTGGATTGCCACGCTGGATGGCGACGGCCAAAACGATCCCGCCGATATTCCTAATTTGATGACCGCCTTGAGCGAACATGACTCGGAGCAACTATGGATGCTGGCCGGTTTTCGACATCAACGCAACGACACCGGCTGGCGGCGGTTTTCGTCGCGATTTGCTAATGCCGTCAGACAGGCATTCCTGCATGACCAAACCCCCGACTCCGGCTGCGGCTTAAAACTGTTTCGCCGGGATAAATTTTTAGCCTTACCGTATTTCGACCATATTCACCGCTTCATGCCGGCCATGATACGCATGGCGGGCGGCGAGGTGATTTCGGTTAAAGTCAATCACCGCGCCAGAAGCCACGGTCAATCCAAATACGGCACTCTGGACAGACTGACAGCCGGCGTTGTTGATTTACTCGGCGTCATCTGGCTGAAAAAACGCCACAGCCTGCCGATTATTAGCGAGGTGAAATAATGGACGCCAATACCCTTTGGTTGATTGTCGGTTTTCTCGGGCAGGGCCTGTTTTCGGCCCGGTTTCTGGTACAGTGGCTAGCCAGCGAGCGGCAAAAAAAGAGCGTGATTCCGGTAATGTTCTGGTATTTCAGCATCCTGGGCGGCTCCACCCTGCTGATTTATTCCATACACAAACAAGACCCGGTTTTCATTGCCGGTCAGGCTGGCGGCTTATTGATTTATGCCCGCAATCTGTATTTTGTGATCAAACACGCCAAACAAGAACAACTCGCCTCTAAGTAGGTTTCAAGTCATAAGACTGCAACCCGGCGGCGAAAATTCGCGCCGGGTGCGAACAAATTGACAGCGCCAGCAAAATAGGCTAAACAGCTCCCCATCGATCCGGCATCTAAACTTGGCAATGGCGCCGCATAATTCAAGTCCGGCCAACGCCATTAACATGCCGAAAGCACGGGTCGCGAACCTACGTTGCCGGGCCCCGTCAAATTGATATCGCGCGGCCGCAGGCCGGCATCATGCATTCTGGCCCGACTATTCGCGGCTTACCTTGGAGAATAACCGCTATGCGCAAAATATCCGTTTTATTTTTATTGCTTATGTCGGCCCCATCCCACGCCGAAGTCTTCAAGTGCGTGGAAAAATTCGGCAAAGCAATATATCAATCCACTCCTTGCAAAGTTACGTCCAAAGAGCAGCAGTTAGATATCAAAACAGCGCCCGACCCCGCCCAAGAGGCGGCGGCAAAAGCCAAGTTGGAAGCCATTCAAGCCGAATATCAAGCCCAAAAAGCCGCCGGCGAAAAATTACAAGCAGAGCAAAATAAACAATCCGCCGCCGCTTTGGAAATTGTTCGCAAAAATACCTCGATTCAGCAACAGACGGAAGCGCGGTAAAGATAAACAGACGAACTAGGACGGCAACATTAATTTCTGTTTCGTCCGTTCGAATGCGGCGATAATCATTCAGCAGTTGTAACCAGCCCGATACTAGCTCGGTTTACCGCTTTCCCCCGGATGAGTGAGTTACACTATGGCTAATGAACCAGCCCAAGCCGGGGAGAATCTTTATGCGCAAACTGTTATTTATGTTTTTGTGCTTGGCGGCGGCGGACTGCGGCGCCGAGGTCTTCAAATGTATTGAAAAAAACGGCAAAACTATTTATCAAGCCGCTCCTTGTCACGGTGCCGCTAAAGAACAGCAACTGGATATCAAATCCGACCCGGCCAAGGAAGCAGAAGCAAAAGCCAAGCTGGAAGCCGTTCAAAGCGAATACGACAGCAGAAAAGCCGCGCAGGAAAAGGTCGATAAAGAACGAGCGGAACAACAAAGGGCCGCGGCTACTTTAGAGTTTGCCCGGCGCAACGCCATAGCCCAACAAGAGCAGGCCCAGGCACAACAGCGGCAAGCAGAAGCCCTGGAAAGGCAAAATCGTTATAACAACAACCGGCCGTATTTTTATTTGCCCCCTATCGCTCCCCGTTTCCCTATTGCGCCAAACCCTCGGCCAAGCCCTCAACCCAACAGAAACCGGGATAATCCGCAATTGCGTATCAACCCTTAAGTTTGGCTTTAAACAGAATCAGTAACGGCTGATTTATGTCTGATTGTCCGGACCGCCGTTAAACCCCGACTTGCAGGCGCGCGGCAGCGATCGCTTTCCGGACCTGTGCCGGTGCCGTACCCCCGATATGGTTACGGGCAGCCACCGAGCCCTCCAGTTTCAAAATATCGAACACATCGGCGCCGATGGCTGGAGAGAAACCCTGCAATTCGCCCAGCGCTAACTCGGACAAATCCCGCCCGCTGTCCAGGCCCAAGCGCACCGCCAGCCCTACCACTTCATGCGCATCCCTAAAAGCCATGCCTTTACGTACCAGATAATCGGCCAGATCGGTTGCGGTGGCAAAACCACGTTTGGCCGAGTTGTACATGTTCTCCCGCTTGGCTTTGACATGCGGCATCATATCGGCAAAAGCGCGCAGACAATTAATCAGCGTGTCGGCGGTATCGAACAACGGCTCTTTGTCTTCCTGGTTGTCCTTGTTGTAGGCCAGGGGCTGGCTTTTCATCAGCATTAGCAAAGACATCAAATGCCCGACCACCCGTCCGGACTTGCCGCGTACCAACTCGGGCACGTCCGGATTTTTCTTTTGCGGCATGATGGAGGAACCGGTACAAAACGCATCGGGTATGTCGATAAAATCGAACTGCGCGCTGGCCCACAATACTAATTCTTCGGAAAAACGCGATAAGTGCATCATGATCAGGCTGCCTGCCGCGGCAAACTCAATCGCAAAATCCCGATCGCTAACCGAATCCAACGAATTGTTGGATGGCCGGGAAAAATCCAACAGCTCTGCCGTCATATATCTGTCGATCGGATAACTAGTGCCCGCCAATGCGGCGGCGCCCAACGGCATGACGTTGAGGCGTTTAAGACAATCCTGCAGCCTTTCCTGGTCCCGGCACAGCATTTCAAACCAGGCCATTAAATGGTGGCCAAAAGTGACCGGCTGCGCCACTTGCAAATGGGTAAATCCCGGCATGATGGTATCCGCCTCGCGTTCGGCCACATCCAGCAATGCCAGCTGCAAACGTTTTAACTGCACCATGATCGCGCCGATATCGCTGCGCAAGTACAGGCGAATGTCGGTGGCCACCTGATCATTGCGGGAACGTCCGGTATGCAGTTTTTTACCGGCAATGCCGATCAAATCAGTCAAACGCGCCTCGATGTTCATATGCACATCTTCCTGTTTGATCGACCAGACAAACTCGCCCCGTGCTATTTCAGCACCGATTTGCCCCAAACCGCGTTGAATATCAGCCAGTTCCTGTTCGGTCAGGATGCCGATTTTGCATAACATGGCCGCATGCGCCAAAGACCCCTGAATATCCTGCTGCGCCATGCGTTGATCGAACCCCACCGAAGCAGTAAATTCTTCGACAAAAGCATCGGTGGCTTCGGCAAATCGCGCGCTGGAGAGTTTTTCGGTATTAACAGTGGTCATGGCTGGTCAGAAGATAGAAAAAAATAAACTCAAATTATACCGTTGCCGCGGCCATTTATAGTCCTTATTAGCCAATAATTATAGCTATTGCCTGTCAAATTTCGGCACCTCAACACCCTCTCCTGCCGGAGAGAGTAAAGGAGAGGAGAATTTAAAACAGCCATTCGAAGTGCGATGAGTATAGTTTCAAACGGCTAACCGAGCAGGGTAAAAACCGCCGTCATCAGTCATGTCCAGCGGTATAAGACCCGCTACGCTGGACTTTCATTAGCCAGCTGTCTAACATGCTTAGCGACACAACCGTCCTATTCAACCTCGACAACCACATGCAGCAACCCTCCGCCTTCGTCAATTGGTTCAGAAACTCGTCGCCCTATATCCATGCGCATCGCAATCGCACTTTTGTGATTTTTTTTAGCGGCACCGCCGTGACCGAGCCGGAATTCGATAATCTGATCCATGATTTTGCATTGCTGAAAAGTCTGGGCGTCAGGCTGGTATTGGTGCACGGAATCCGGCCGCAAATCGACGAACGACTTTTGCAACAAGGCGATACGCCGAAGTTTCATCATCATTTGCGCATCACCGACGCACCCACCCTGCAATACGTTAAACAAGCGGCAGGACTGGTGCGGGTGGAAATTGAAGCCTTGTTATCCATGGGCGTCTCCGGCTCGCCGATGGCTGGCGCTAAAATCCGGGTTGCTTCCGGCAATTTCGTCACCGCCAAACCGTTGGGCGTGCTGGATGGCATCGATTATTGCCATACCGGTAAAGTACGCCGCATCGATTCCCAAGCTATCCACCAGCAGCTGGATCAAAATAATGTGGTGCTGATTTCTCCCGTCGGTTATTCGCCAAGCGGCGAGGTATTCAATCTGTCCGCCGAAGAAGTGGCCACCGAAGTGGCTATTGCGCTGCGCGCCGAGAAACTGATTTTACTCACCGATCAAGCCTGCCTGTCCCCGGAAGATAACCACCCCATTCAACAGCTCACTACCGATCAGGCCCAGGCACTGCTTGCGAAGACCCCGGAACTACCCGATGCCGTGGCACGTTCGTTGAACGCAGCCATCCAAAGTTGCCGGCAAGGCGTAGGGCGAGCCCATTTGATTAACCGCCATTTGGACGGCGCTTTGCTGTTGGAATTATTCACCCGCGACGGCATAGGCACCTTGATTAGTTCTGCCGAATTCGAAGCCATACGCCCCGCCAGCTTGGATGACATCGGCGGCATCATGGAGCTGATCAAGCCGCTGGAACAGCAAGGTATATTGGTAAAACGCTCTCGGGAAAAACTGGAAATGGAAATCAACGACTATATTGTCATCGAACGGGATGGCTTGATCATCGGCTGTACCGCGTTTCATATTATGGCGGACAAGCATCATGCCGAAATTGCCTGTCTGGCCGTACACAATGACTACCAAAAAGGCGCCCGCGGCAGTCGCTTATTGGCTTACCTGACGCAGAACGCGGAACAGCGCGGCATTAAACGCCTGTATGTGCGTTCCACCCAAACCGTACATTGGTTTATCGAGCGCGGCTTTACGCCTTGCGAAATTCAGAATTTACCGGAACCCATGAAGAGCGCTTATAACTATGCCCGCAATTCGAAAGTCTTATTCAAGCAGGTCGACTGATCATGGCAAGCTCGGTCTATGTCTATCAACTAACGTGAAAAATTTGCAGTCATGGCAACATTGAACGTTTTGCAGCTTACCGATCTCCACGTCACTCCGCATTCCGGTGAGTTAATGCTGGGGATCGATACCGAAGCTTATTTTCAGCAAACCCTAAAACACGCCGTTGACCGACACGGTCCTTTCGATTTAATCCTGCTGACCGGCGATTTGGCACAAGATCCATGTGCCGATACTTATCAGCGCATCTACCGGCACTTAAGCCGTTACGACACGCGCTGCCTTTGTTTACCCGGCAACCACGATGATTTCAGTTTGATGCAGACACAGTTGAATACTGGAAAAATCAGTTGCGACAAACAATTGGTTTTGGGCAACTGGTCGATCCTGATGTTGAACAGCCAAAGAATAAACAGCCATATTGGCGTACTGGATGACGATGAATTGGATTTTTTGGAACAAACACTGCAATCGCACATCAACCTGCCGACGTTAATCGCGGTTCACCATCATTGCATTCGAAGCGGTTCACCTTGGATGGATACCATGCAGATTCAAAACAGCGCCGCCTTTTTGGCGCTGATACAAAAGTATTCACAAGTGAAGGCGGTCACCTGCGGACACGTGCATCAGGCTTTTAGTAAACAGGAAGCTCAAATAGCCCTATTCGCCACGCCCGCCAGCTGTTTTCAGTTCACCCCCCACTCCAGCGAATTTAGTATCGATGAAACACCGCCCGGCTACCGTATCTTCCAACTTTACGATGATGGCCAATTGCAATCCGAAATATTCCGCCTACCTATTACGATGACCGATTTAGACCGAAACGCTCACGAGTATTAACTTTCCTGGCATCCGGATAAATAACCCGCGGCATCTACCTGCACATTGTCAGCCATCAACAGGGACCCCAATTCATCCATCGCCTTGCGGTACACCCGCCGCTTGAAATACACCACATCCTGCAATGGATACCAATACTCCACCCATTTAAAGTTATCGAATTCCTGTTTTTGGCCGCAATCGAAACGCACCAAGGATTCGTCGCTAAGCAAACGCAACATAAACCAAATCTGTTTCTGGCCTATGCATAACGGCAGCGAATTTTTGCGAATATAACGTTCCGGCAGTTTGTAGCGCAGCCAATAACGGGTCCGCCCCAATAGCTGCACATGTTCCGCACGCAAACCTGTTTCTTCCCACAACTCCCGATACATCGCGGTTTCCGGGTCTTCATCGAAATCGATCCCGCCTTGCGGAAACTGCCACGAATTAGCGCCTTTGCGCTTTGCCCAGAACACACGACCCTCGTCATTGCAAAGGATAATGCCGACATTGGGTCGGTATCCTTTCGAGTCTATCATGTAAAAACCTGTATTATTTGCCGCCCGCAGCATCGACTGAATGCTAAAATCGTACTCGGACGGACCATTAAAATGAATGGCGCAATTGTTCCACAAATAAGCGGCGGAAGCCATAAGCCGTGTGGTTTTATTTAATTTGACAGGTTTAGCGTGAGTTTAGCGATTTTTGATTTGGATAATACGCTGATTGCCGATGACAGCGATTTCCTATGGGGACAGTTTTTAGTCGACCGCGGCATTGTAGACAAAGGCCATTATGCAGCGGCCAACGCCAAGTTTTACGATGATTACAAACAGGGCTGCCTGGATATCGTCGAATTTTTGGATTTTTCCCTTGCCCCTTTAGCTGCGCACGATCCCGAGCAACTATATCAATGGCGGGATGAGTTTGTCGAAACCCTGATCAAACCCATCACGCTGGATGCGGCCCATGCTCTTGTCGAACGCCATCGCGCGGCCGGCGACACCTTGCTGGTGATCACGGCCACCAACCGCTTTGTTACCGAACCTATCGTCAAACTGTATGGCATCGATAACTTGCTGGCCACCACGCCTGAATTTAAACACGGGCGTTATACCGGCAATTTTATCGACACGCCCTGTTTTCAGGCAGGCAAAGTCAAGCAACTGCAGGATTGGCTATCCAAGTCTGCTTTAAACCTGGACGGCAGCTGTTTTTACAGTGACTCGCATAATGATTTACCGCTACTGAAACTGGTCGAAAATCCGGTGGCAGTCGACCCGGACGATAAATTGCGCGCAGCCGCGGAGCAAGCCGGCTGGCCTATTATCAGCCTGAGATAATGGTAACGCGACTCAAGCGACAGACTGGCTACGCTTTGATGGCCGAGTCATAATATTGAATCGCTGTTATTTTTTCTGTATAAAGAAAATCTGTTTATCCGCCTCTTTAAGTATTTTCAGAGGAATGTGGCCGGCTTGGTCAATGTAAACCCCAAAATCCAAGTGAGCGGCTGGATCGGTGGCAATCACTTTAACGACTGCCCCGCTTTCGATTTCCATAATGGCTTTTTTTAGGCGCAACAACGGTAGCGGACATTGCAAACCACTGGCATCAACTTCAAAATCAAATTCGATCATATTTTGCTTACTCACAATTTCAGATATACGTTTTCATCATAACACCAACCCCAGCCTTGGAAAATCGAGCAACGATGGATTACTTCCCGCTTTTTATCAAACTTAAGAATCAGCCCTGCCTAGTGGTCGGCGCCGGCGAAATTGCGGCGCGTAAAATCGAATTACTAGGTAGAACCGGCGCTAAAATCACCGTGATTGCCGAACAGTTTGGGGAAAGCGTCCTGGCGATGCAACAATCCCTGAATCTGGATCTCCGGCAAAAAAGTTTTAGCGCGGACGACGTGGCCGGCATGCGTCTGGTCGTTTCGGCCACAAACCATAGAACAGTCAACCAGCTAGTCGCCTCCAGCGCGGAAAATCAACAGATTCCCGTCAACGTGGTCGACAATCCCGATCTGTGTAGCTTTATTTTTCCGGCTATCGTGGACCGCTCGCCGTTGATTGCCGCTATTTCTTCCGGCGGAGCTTCGCCGGTGCTGGCCAGAATTCTGCGAGCCAAAATAGAAAGCATGATTCCAGCCAGCTACGGCCGACTGGCCCAGTTTGCCGAAGATTTTAGAGTATTAGTTAAACAAACCATCCATGAACCAGCCCAGCGACGCGTATTTTGGGAAAAAATGCTGCAAGGCCGGGTTGCCGAACTGGTATTTGCCGACAATACCCGGGAGGCAGCGGATTTACTTAAATCAAACCTGGAACTGGCGGAACGGCAGCCGAATAAGGGCGAAGTCTATTTGATCGGCGCAGGCCCCGGCGATCCGGATCTGTTGACGTTCCGGGCGCTGCGTTTGCTGCAGCAAGCCGACGTGGTGGTATATGATCGCTTGGTATCGGCCGGCATCATGGAAATGGCGCGTAGGGATGCCGAAAAAATTTATGTGGGCAAGCAGCGCAGCAACCACAGCCTGCCACAGGAATCCATCAACGAATTACTCGCCAATCTGGCTTTGTCCGGAAAACGGGTAGCCCGGCTTAAAGGCGGCGATCCTTTCATTTTCGGTCGCGGCGGCGAGGAAATCGAAACCCTGATGCAACAAGGCATCGACTTTCAAGTCGTACCCGGCATAACCGCGGCGGCGGGTTGCGCCGCCTATGCGGGCATTCCGTTAACCCACCGCGACCACGCTCAATCCTGCACTTTTGTGACCGGCCATTTAAAAGACGGCAACATCAACCTGGACTGGAAACAACTAGCCACGCCCAACCAAACCATTGTGATTTACATGGGGCTGGTCGGTCTGCGGAATATCTGTCAGGCGCTAATCGAAAACGGCTGCCCACCGGATCACCCCATCGCCATCGTCCAACAAGGCACCACCCCCAATCAGCGCGTAGTGACCAGCACGCTAACGGATATCCCACAATTGGTGCATGAGCAAGATATCAAACCGCCCACCTTGATTATCGTTGGCACGGTGGTGTTGCTACATGAAAAACTTAATTGGTTTAAAACCGCCCCAGGAACCGATAGCTAATTACGGCCAATTCAGCGAACTTTAAGCTTAAACCGAAACAATGAAGCCGCAAGCCAGTGAAATCATCCGGTTTTATTGAAAATCGATTGAATTTTTCTCTAAAATTCCCTATGCTTTCCAGACTTACTTTCCATTGGCTTGTGAGTGTTTAGTTAACTCATAGTCCTTTTTTTAATCATAACGAGAGAACATAATAATGAAAAAATCATTTGGTTTATTAGTAGGTGCGGCTCTGATTGCAATCAGCGGTCAAGTAGCCGCTAACGAAGCAGAAGAAATTGGCGCGAAAATTTACGACCGCGCTTTCGGCCGTGGCTGCGGCGCTTGCCACGACATCGCTTCAAACCCACAATTGAAAGAACTGATCAAAGCCGGCAAACTGCCTAAAGATCAATTCGCATCCGTTCTGAAAAACGGCAAAAACGGCATGCCAAAAGCTGTTGAAGCTATCATGGCGGTTGGCCCTGTTAAAAAAGCCGGCTACACCGAAGACCAAGCTATCGATGCTGTTTACTCTTACCTGAGCAAATAAGACCGAAAGCTTTAAAGCTAAAAAAAGCCGCCTCACAGATTGTAAGGCGGCTTTTTTATGTCCGTTGAAAATTGTTAATCAATCTTGTCGGCTGCGTCCGATATAAATGGTATGGTTTTTTTGGTGGGTCAGTCTGTAACGGTGGCGCAGCCAAACCCCCGCCAATGCGGCAACCATCAATCCACAGGAAATAAAAGTCAAATAAACCAAATCCTTTAAATCGGTAATCTCTTTGATCAATTGCTGATTATCCGCATCTTTCCGGGTGTTAAGCGGCGACGTATTGGTATACGCGTTGAGAACCTTAACATCGCTTTTCAAATCTTGAATGGTATTCAGCGAATCCACCACGCTACCGCGCTTGATATTTTCTTCCAACGACCGTAGCTTGCTTTCAATGGAACCGCTGACTAATCCGAATAACTGCCCTTTCAGCGTGTTGATCTCGGCGGAAATAGCCGGGTTCTGCAAGGCATAGGCGGCCGCCTCTGCCTGATTGACTTTAAGATCGTTCAACCGATTTTGTTTGGGCATTAACACCAAGCCCAAAACAAAAACCATCACCATCAAGGCAAACACCAGCATTAATAAAAAACGATTTGCTTTTACCAAGGCATGGTGTTTTTGGACAGCCTGAAGCATGGCTAGCGCGCGCGATTCACTGTTGGCATCATCCAGATTAATCTCAGGCATAGTGCTCATTATTGTTGTAGTTTGCTAATCAGGAAGCTATCGATCAAGACGGCATAATGAAGCAAAAACCAATTCCGCCCATTATAAAGCCAACCTCGACCATACTAATCCATTATACAAGCTTCACTGAAAATGTCCTGCTTTATGCTGCCAGGAAAAACTTAGCGGCCTTTTTTAGCGGCAATCCGCATTCGCAAGGCATTCAACTTGATAAAGCCTTCGGCATCTTTTTGATTGTAAGCGCCGCCATCTTCCTCGAAAGTAGCGATATTTTCATCAAACAAACTATTATCCGATGCACGGCCGACCACGATGACATTGCCTTTGTACAATTTCACCCGTACCTTACCGTTAACGTTGACTTGCGATGCGTCGATCATGGTTTGCAGCATGGCCCGCTCCGGACTCCACCAGTAACCGTTGTAAATCAAAGAGGCATAACGCGGCATCAACTCATCCTTTAAATGCGCCACTTCTCTATCCAGCGTCAACGATTCGATGGCTCGGTGCGCTTTCATCATCACGGTACCGGCTGGCGTTTCGTAGCAACCGCGCGACTTCATACCGACATAACGGTTTTCGACGATATCCAACCGCCCTACCCCATTGGCGCCGGCCACTTTATTCAGCTGCTCCATCACTTGATGCGGCGTATGCGGCACGTCGTCGATCGCCACGATGTCACCGTTTTGATAGCTTAATTCAACATAGGTGGCTTGATCAGGCGCATTCTCGGGCGAAACTGTCCAGCGCCACATATCGTCTTCCGGTTCGGTCCAGGGATTTTCCAGAATTCGGCCTTCGTAGGAAATATGCAGCGAGTTGGCATCCATGGAATAAGGCGAGGTTTTACCTTTTTTCATTTCCACGGAGATGCCGTGCTTCTCGGCATAGTCCAACAATTTTTGCCGGGAATTCAAATCCCATTCCCGCCACGGCGCAATAACTTTAATATCGGGACGTAGCGCATAAGCGCCAAGCTCGAAACGCACCTGATCGTTGCCTTTGCCGGTGGCGCCGTGAGAAATCGTATCGGCACCGGTTTCGTTGGCGATTTCGATCAAACGCTTGGCAATCAACGGCCGGGCAATTGAGGTACCCAACAGATATTCGCCTTCGTAAATAGTATTAGCGCGAAACATCGGAAAGATAAAATCGCGGGCAAACTCCTCGCGCAAATCGTCGATATAAATTTCCTTGATACCCGCCGCCGTGGCTTTGGCACGAGCCGGCTCCAGCTCTTCGCCTTGACCGATGTCGGCCGTAAATGTCACCACCTCGCATTGGTAAACATCTTGCAACCATTTAAGAATTACCGAGGTATCCAGACCGCCTGAATAGGCCAATACGACTTTTTTGACTTCGGACATAATGCGTTTCACACCCTAAATTTAAGAAAAAAACGGCTCAATTATAACGGAAAACGGGTACCGATTCCGTAGACAAGTCTATCGCAGTGCGTGAGACAGCATATCGGCAATTCGCCGGGTTGCGCCTTGGTTACGCAACACAAAGGCTTTGGCCTTGGCGGTCAGCTTATCTCTAAAATCCGTATCCGCCTGAATTTGCAGCACCGCCGCGCCTATTGCGTCAGGCGTGGCGCATTGCACAGCCGCTTGCTCGGCCAAAATACGTTCAGCAATTTCCGCAAAATTAAACATCTGCGGCCCAAATAATACCGGCACACCGATTAACGCCGGCTCCAGCACATTGTGCCCGCCTACCGGCACCAGACTGCCGCCGACAAAAGCCACATCCGCGGCCGCGTATAACATCTTCAATTCACCCATGCTGTCTGCGATGTAAATATCGGCAAGCGCCGCAACCGCCTTGTTATCACTGCGCATCACCACATTCAGGCCTTGCTCCCGGCAGATGTTTTTAACCGCCGTAAAACGTTCCGGATGCCGAGGCGCTATCACCAGTAAAAGTTGCGGAATCTGTTTTTTCAAGCGCGCATAAACCGGCAGCAACCGCGCTTCCTCATCCTGATGGGTGCTGGCCAAAATCCACACAAAGCGTTCGGCAAACTGCTGCTTTAATAGCTGACCGGCGGCAATGACGCTGTCGTCTATGCTCAGATCAAATTTAATATTACCCAATACCGCCACCCGTCCCGCATCGGCGCCAATTTCCATAAATCGCAGCCTGTCCGCTTCAGTTTGGGTGGCAATTTGGTTGATACACTCAAGCGCGGGCTTAATTAATGCCGGTATTTTTTGATAGGATCGCGCCGAACGCTCGGACAAGCGCGCATTGATCACAAACAAAGGTATTTGCTGTTCGGCACAGGCCGCAAATAAATTCGGCCAGATTTCTTTTTCCATGAAAACCGCCATTTTCGGCCGAAAATGCCTGAAAAAGCGCTGCAAAACCAGCGGCAAATCGTAGGGCAGATAGACATGTTCCACTTGCGTATCCAACACTGCCCGCACTCTGGCGGAACCGGTGGGCGTGGTGGTGGTCACCAAAAACCGTTGCTGAGGGTGCTCGGCCTGCATCAGGCGTAGCAATGGAAAGGCCGCTTCCGCCTCGCCGACCGACACGCAGTGGAACCACACCACATTTTGCGCGGATTGGCGCGGATAAAATCCCAAGCGTTCCAGCCAGCGCCGCCGATATTCAGGGGCCTTGAAACCTCGCCAATAAAGCCGTAACAAAACAAACGGTAAAGTCAGGTAAAAAATAACGGTATAAAGTTTCCGCATCCTTTCAGCACCCGACGACTAAGGCATAAAAACAGCCTGATAAGAATTCCCAACCGAATGCAACCACTTAACGCCCCCCGTTATAATTTTTGGGAAATTATAACAAAGCAAAGGCAGCCTGGATAAAGCACTGCGAAATCCGGGATTTGCCCATCGGATTCCATTTCATGACATCCGGGTTATGTTTTTGGCTGGAAATTTACCGCATCAGGGCCGCCGCGGCGCTAGACAGACTAAAGCAACACTTGCCCCAATTCACAAAAATACAGTGTCTTTAGAGGCGTATGAGTATCGAAAAACAAAATGCTAAGCCCCCTGAGGCTTCGGCTAGCCAGCCTTTGTGGCGGGCAACTCAAAGCCATTCCAGGTTTTGGCTGAGCATGACAGTCGGATTGGAGAGGTTTGGTTTGCGCTATTCGGGTGGTTTTTTATTATGGCTATCTGTTGATTGGTATTGGTGATTTTTGGTTGGTTCAGACATCTCTGCCTGTGTTCGTAAACAAATAGAATGAATCATCAGCGAGGCAGGAATAACTGGAAACTTATTTCAATTGATGCCAGTTTTTATCTGCCCCAGTCATTCCAAAATAGCTATCGATTAAAGATAATTCGCCGGAATTCCCGGTGTAAACCCGAGTTATGCAAATGTTAATGCCGATGTCCCCTGCCTGGATTCGCTACCACCACATAGCCGTTGGCGTGTCTGCGAAAAAACGTATTGCCGGCCACGTAGTAAGGCAAGCCCCGTGCATAGCTCACGCGATTAAAGCGGGGCAAATGACCAATCACAGCGCCTATCGGTGCGGTGACGGCAACGTAGCCATGCCGGGAAGGCCGATAAAACGATCCATTGGAATAAAAGTATTCGCCCGCGTTGGCGTACACTCTGGAATAGCCTCTGGGAATGGGTATAACGGCGTGACCCGGATTGTAATTGCGCTTTTCATGACGATAATCGGACTGGTGCGAAACAGGATTTTGTTGCCACCGTGTTGCACCATGCCCGTCATGCCGAGAGTTCCGCCAATCGTCGGCGACAGCACTGTGCTGGCTCAACATGACCAGCAAACCGATACCCAAAATATATTTGATATTAAGCTTGTTCATAACAGACTCCTTAACACACGCTATTGGTTTTAAATTGCGGCGCCTTGGTTGCGCCGCAATTTTTGATTAACCGGACTATTCCGTATTAATCGTCTGATCGATCTTTTCTTTCTTGATGGCGTTTTTGCCATTTTTCGTGGCGCTGCTTTTTGAGTTCTTCAAACTTCGCCATCTGCTCAGGATTCAATACAGTCTGCATACGCTGATCGGTTTCCTGACGCAGCGCTTCGCGCTTGGCCTGTTGTTCATCAAAGACCTGCTTCAACTGCTCTTTTTGCTCGGTGCTTAAATCCAATTTCTTGGCTAAACGTTCGACTCTGTCGCCCTTATGGCCTTTAAAATCGCCGTCATGTCCGCCTGGGAAGGCTGCCACGGTTAAAGGAAGCGCTAAAGCCAATACGATGGTGATGATTTTTTTGTTCATGATCAATCTCTCATTAGTTAAGGGAAGCGAAACGGCTTTTCTCCGTTTTCGAGTTCTACTCTAACAATGAAAATCGCAAACAATAGGGAGCAATTGAGGAAAGATTGTGCAAGTTAATCTTGGCTTGCCGGTTGCCTGTCGTAACGGTACCCGGCGCCATACACCGAATGCACCAGCTCCTGGCCGGGCAACAGTTCCGTCAATTTTTTGCGGAGTTTCTTAATATGGCTATCTATGGTGCGATCGGAAACGATACGCTGGTCCGGATACACCAGATCCATCAATTTGGAACGGGAAAATATATGCCCGGGTTGCCGGTATAAGGTTTGCAATAACTGAAATTCCACCGCTGTCAACTCGATTTCTCGCCCTTCGGCCATGACCCTGAAGCTATTACCATCCAGCGCCAATAGATCGGCATGGTTCTCCGGGCTTGCTTGCGGCTGTAAGCGGCGCAACACCGCTTTGACCCGGGCCACCATTTCCCTGGGGCTATAGGGCTTGCAGATATAGTCGTCGGCACCCATTTCCAGGCCCAGCAAGCGGTCGATTTCCTCGACGCGCGCGGTAACCATGATGATGGGCAGCTGACTAAAGCCACGAATTTCCCGGCATATCGACAAACCGTCGCGACCGGGCAACATTAAATCCAGCAACATCAGATCCGGATGCTGCTGCTTGACCCAAGGCAGCACCGTATCGCCGTGACTCAATATATCGGTGGCGAAGCCGGCATTCTGCAAATAATCCGCTGCCAACTTGGCGAGTTTTTGTTCGTCTTCGACAATTAGAATGCGGTTAATCCGTGTCATCATTTTGCTAAAGGAAATTCAATCACAATGGCCAGCCCGCCCAGCTCCGAAGCCTGCGCCCGGATACTGCCGTTATGCGCCGCCACAACATTACTGCATATTGCCAGACCGAGCCCGGCACCGCCGTGGTTTCTATTCCGCGAACTTTCGACTCGATAAAACCGCTCGAATAATTTATCCAGTTCCTGTTCAGCCACGCCGGGCGCGCTATCGGCAATGCTGATGATTAACTTTTCCGCGTGATTCGATACCCTGATCACAATTTTGCCGCCGCTATCGCTATAGTTGAGACTATTTTTTAGCAAATTTCGAAACAGTTGCGACAAACGATCGGCATCGGCATACAGGCTAGCCGCATTTTGGCCCGAATTGATCACCTCGACCTGCAAGTGTTTGGCGGCAAACTCCGGCGCTAGCGTCGCCAAATCCGCCTTTAAAACCTGCAGCGGTTCTATCATGGCCTTTCGATACGTCAATGCGCCTTGATCGGACAAAGCCAGTTGATACAAATCCTCCGTCAAACGATTCAAGCGCATCACATCGGCCAATAACGAATCGATAGCTTCCGGAATCATAGGCCGAATCCCGTCCTGCAAGGCCTCCAGTTCGCCGCGCAAAACCGACAAGGGCGTGCGCAATTCATGCGAAATATCGGCCACCCAACGCCGCCTGGCCTGTTCAGACTGTTCCAGCGCCGCGGCCATGTCATTAAAATCGCGCGCCAATTGGCCCAATTCGTCTCCGGATTCAACCGGTAAGCGGATGGCGTAAACGCCCTTGCCCAATTGTTTGGTAGCTTCGGCAATACGTTTGATAGGCCTGCCCAACAGATAAGCCAGCAGCATCGCCAACAAGGCGGAAAGCACGACCATCAACAAGGCAATCCAGGCGAATGCTTGGGTTTGCCGCTCCATAAACCGCAAGTCGCCAATCTGGTTGTCCGCCCGGCCAGGCAACAGGCCCAAATAACCGACCACTTGGCCCTGATGTTGGATCGGCTGTAGCGTCAATTCCGGCAACCGCTCCATCCGCCCAAAAATGATCGACCGGTCCGCGGCCAATAACATCACGCGCATTTCCAAAGGAATAAAGTGCCGTTTGCGCTCAAGTTCCTCGTCGACATCGGGCGGCCAGCGATCGACGGGACCAGCTAAAGCCTTATTCATCCAAAAAGGTGGATGTCGGTGCCGGTGACTATCGGATTGCACCAGCAATTCTATCCATTGTCGCTTATTAACCGCCAAAGGCGTCCAACCGCCGGCATCGGCATAATAGTCGCCCAAGGCCTCAACCAAGTTTTCGACCCGCTCATGTTGCCGCGACTCAACCCATTCATTAAAGCCCCTATCCAACGACCAGCGCATAAATAAATACATGCCGGCCACCACCAGCAGGGTAGTCAACAGAAAGGTCAGAAATAATTTGACACGAATGGATTGGCGCACGGCATTACTCAACGATTTTGCCCATCATTATGAACTGCAACTGTGCAAAAACTATGAAATTAATGCCAGACGGCCTGCAGTTGGCCTAAAATGCAGCGTCAACATAAATTTTCAGGGCATTTTATGCATATTCTCGGCGTGGATATAGGTGGTTCGGGCATTAAAGGTGCCGTTGTCAATACGGCAACAGGTGAATTGATAACAGAGCGGCATAGAATCGAGACGCCCCAACCCGCCACCCCGGAAGCGGTGGCAGCCGTTTTAGCCCAACTGGTTCTGCATTTTAACTGGACCGGCCCGGTCGGCTGCGGCTTTCCGGCCGCCATTCAGCACGGCGTGGCCAGAACGGCATCGAATATTTCCAAAGCATTCATAGATACCGATATCGATGCACTATTTTCAGAAGCCACCAACTGCCCGTGTTCTTGCGTCAATGACGCCGACGCCGCCGGCATGGCTGAAATGCAATTCGGCGAAGGCGCGAATCAATCCGGCGTGGTGTTATTGGTAACCATAGGCACCGGCTTGGGCTCCGCCCTTTTCACGGATGGACATTTAATACCCAATACCGAACTAGGCCACGTATATCTGGATAATGGCATGGAGGCCGAACATTACGCCTCGGATGCCGTGCGCAAAATTGAAGACTTGGGCTGGAAATCCTGGGGCAACCGCTTCAACGCCTATCTGACTTTGATGGAAAACCTGTTTTGGCCCGACTTGATTATTCTGGGCGGCGGCGCCAGTAAAAAGTTCGACAAATTCAAGGAACAACTCAAAGTGGAAGCACCGGTTAAGACCGCCGCCTTTTTAAACCAGGCCGGCATAGTGGGTGCGGCCCTGTTTGCAAAAACCAAACTTTAACTATAGCCGCGTTTTTCGGGAAAAAGCCGTCAGTGCAATGTCCGACATTATTCGATTCGATGAGGTCAGCGTCACTGTTCAGGACAAAACCCTGCTTACCCAAGTCAGTTTTACCCTAAGAGCGGGCGAAAAGGCGGTGTTGTGCGGCAAATCCGGCTCCGGAAAAAGCACTATTCTAAAAACCCTGCTGGGCATGTACAGTCTGGCGGCAGGTAAAATTTATTTCGATAGCCAGCCGTTAACCTCAAAATCGGTGCAAAGCGTACGCCGTTGCACCGCTTACATCGGTCAGGAGCCGATACTCGGCGCCGACACGGTTCGCAATGCGCTGTTGCTGCCGTTTCAATTCAAATCCCATCGCCACCTGCAGCCCTCGGATCACCAGCTGAAACAGGTGTTGCAACGGCTGCAGTTACCTACCGAACTATTAAGCCGGGACTGCGCCGGCATCTCTGGCGGCGAAAAACAAAGGCTAACCTTGGCGCGCGGCCTGTTATTGGATAAAACCGTTTACCTGCTGGACGAAGTGACCAGCGCCTTGGATCAGGAAAGCAAACAAGCGGTATTCGAGGTCTTTGCCGACCCGCAACTGACGGTGCTGGCAGTCGCTCACGACACCGAATGGCTGGAACGTAGCCAGCCTGTGTTTGAAATGCATGCCGGGCGACTGACCCAAACGAGGTGACATGGAAACCCTGGATATATCGCTAGCGCGCATGGCCTTGCTGTATGGGCTTTGCTTGCTGCCTTGGTCGTTGCTGTGGTTGATAGGCGCCCAATTGAGCCGGGATATAGGTCTGAGCATATTGCGCATGACCCTGCAATTAGGGCTGGTGGGAATTTATATCAAGACCTTGTTTACCTTAAACCACCCCTGGTTAAACGCTGCCTGGATCTTGATTATGTTGATCGTGGCGGATTTCAGCATATTGCGCCGGGCCGGACTCAGAGTGCGTTATTTTCTGCTGTCCTGCTTTACCGCCGTTGCCGTCAGCATCCTGCTATCCACGGCCTATCTGGTGGTGTTGATTATTCAACCGGCGCATTTTTACGATGCACGCTACATCGTGCCCTTGGCCGGCATGATTCTGGGCAATTGCATGCAAGGCAATGTCATTGCCCTGGAACGTTTTTTTTCGGCGGTCCGCAAAAACCAAAACGAATACACCACCTATTTAATGCTGGGCGCTAGCCGCTGGGAAGCGTTGCTGCCGTATTTTCGCCAAGCCGTCAAAGCCGCCATTAATCCGAGCATAGCCAATATGGCCACCATGGGCTTGGTATCGCTGCCCGGCATGATGACCGGACAAATCCTGGGCGGCAGCGATCCCTGGATAGCGGTGAAATACCAAATCGCCATCATGATCTGCATTTTTACCAGCACCACGCTGGCCACCATCATCAATCTGAAATTAAGCCTGCCCATCGCCTTTAACGATTTCGACATGTTAAATGAACAGTTGTTTGCCGACTGCAATCGCTGATATAGCTGCCGTTGACGCCGATGGATTTAAAAGTCCTGGTTAGGCCCTAATCCGTTGCTGTAGTGGATGCCGGCGAAATTTTACATCCGTATGCTCAGCGAATGACAGCTATCCGGTAAGCAACGTTGAGTCGTGTGAGGCTGGACTCGGCCAATACCAGGCTGTGATTGCCCAATTAAACACATCAATTATGTGTCCTCTGTGTTGGATTTAGCAGACGTACATATTTTACAGCGCCCATAAAACTATAATGTTTTCAGATCTCGGTTTCACTGATACACGAATATATAGATATAGTCCGTTAGCTATGGCTTGCTTAACAATCTAAGGTCGATGATGGCACCCAGCATGAAGATACACAGTTTGCGAAAGCAAACCGATTTCCTTGTTTATTTTCACCCGCTTGGCGTTTCATCAATTCTGTCGATGGCACCATTAATAAACTTCATTTCACGCAATACTAGCCCTTGAGTATTGTGTGCCCAGTTAGTTAACTTACGGGAACGGCCATGAAAACACTTAGAAAATTGGGTATCGCAATAATGCTGGTAAGTTCGCAAGCCTTTGCGGACGGCAACTCACACTTTGATGTATTGGCCGAATTGGATACCGGGCCGGGCAATGTCACGGCAACAGCCAATGGCCGAATTGTGATGAGCCAACATCAGTTTTATCAACCGCAATACTCCGTAGTGGAATACACGGACCACAAGCTAATCCCTTTTCCCAATCACGAATGGTCGGCGGCCGATTCGACTGCGATTATCAAGCTCGATTCGGTGTTGGGTATACGCTCGGATGCCAACGGCACGGTGTGGATGCTGGATAACGGCATGCGTAGCGGTGTGACACCCAAGTTGGTCGGCTGGAATACCAAGACTGATAAATTGCATCGACTGATTTATTTGCCAACGCCGATTGCGCCCAAGGACGCTTTTGTTAACGATTTTGCGCTGGATGCCACGCACAATCATGCCTTCATCAGCGATCCGGCCGGTGGCGGCAATGCGGCATTGATTGTAGTCAATCTCTACACCGGCGCGGCGCGGCGGGTGTTGGAAGGACATACCAGCGTTGTACCGGAAAACGTAGACCTCATCATCGACAACGTGCCGATTCAAGTTAAAACGCCGACGGGTGAATTGGTGAGGCCGCATATTGGTGTCAATCCCATCACCGAGGATTTGGCTAACGAATGGGTCTATTTCGGTCCGATGCATGGCTTGAGTCTGTATCGGGTTAAAGCCGCTGATTTGATCAACGAGTCTTTAACAGCACAACAGCTAGCCAGTCGCGTGGAACGCTATAGTGGCAAACCGATCTCGGACGGTATCAGCATCGATAAAAATAACAATATCTATCTGGGCGATCTAGCCAACAATGCCATCGGCGTGATCGGTAAGGATCGTAAATATCGGCAGCTGGCACAATGTCCCAGACTGTCCTGGGTCGATTCACTTAGCTTTGGCCCTGACGGACTGTATGCCGTGGTCAATCGCCTGCATCGTTCGGCAACCCTCAACGGCGGCGATGCGCAATCCAAACCGCCCTACTATCTGTTGCAGGTGAAAGCCTTGGCGACTGGTCTGCCGGGCCGCTAAAGCACAATTGCATTAGAAGCTATGCCTCGGCCTATTGTCATGATCTGTTCGCGCAGCCAGCAATGGGCCGGGTCTTTCTCCCGCAACGGATGCCAAATCATCGCCAAATCGTAGTTCGGTAGATTGAGCGGTACCGGCAAAATATTCAGTGCCACCAGTTTCCGAAATTGCGCAGCCAATCGATAAGGTAAGGACAATATCATATCGGTTTCCGCCACGATTAACGGTGCCGATAAAAAATGCGGCACGATCAAATTGATGCGCCGCTCCAGCCCCAGTTCTGCCAGTTTGGCATCGATTAAACCAACCTGACTGCCGGTACGTGAAATCAGCATGTGTGCTGCTGCCAAATATTCATTCAATGAGGGCGCATCACGG
Source organism: Methylomonas sp. (assembly GCF_023228165.1). Classification (GTDB taxonomy): domain Bacteria; phylum Pseudomonadota; class Gammaproteobacteria; order Methylococcales; family Methylomonadaceae; genus Methylomonas. The sequence goes on from NZ_JALOBS010000040.1 coordinate 31,159, forward strand.
ATTTTAGGATGCTCTTCACGCACCACACAGGCCATCATATCGACAAACAAATGTTCGCAACATAACTGGGTTGGTGGCTCCAAAACCGAAGAGAAGCCTAGCACCACGTCCAAACTGCCATTTTCCAATTGCGTCACTGGAAACACCGATTCGGTTCGTTTGATATGGATGTCGACGCCGGGTGCGGCTTGCTCGATCAAACGGGATAACGCCGGTAACAGCAAAAATTCCATGTAATCGGTGGCGGCAATCGTAAAGCGGCGTTGGCTGGATGCCGGATCGAAAGCTTGCGGCGGTTCCAGTAGTCTTTCCATTTCCAGCAGCAGACCCCGCACGGGCGCCACTAAAGCCACGGCTCTATCGGTCGGCTGCATGCCGCCTGGGGTTTTGACCAGTAGCGGATCATCCAATTGCTGGCGTAAACGATGCAGAGTATGACTCATCGCCGACTGCGTGACGAACATGCGCTCTGCCGCACGGGTGACATTGCGTTCCTGCATTAATACATCGAAAGCCAACAATAGGTTCAGATCGAAGTTGCGGAGATTGGACATATTCAATCCTCACTGAAAAACAGACTTCATGGTAACCAAATTTCTGAAGCTCCGGCATGAACAGTCCTGATAGCGGGATGAAACTTATACATTTAACAAGCGGACGCATTCTCTCTACCTTATACAGCGAGCGCGTCGACTAGCCAAAAAGGTTTGAACTTCCCCCCAAGGGTTACCAGCGGTGGGCGACGCGCCCAAATGATCATGCGACGACTGTCGTTCACTATAAGACATGATGGGAGAATCTACTATGTCCGCGCAAATTCCAATTTCAACGTTTAAACCCTATCGAGGCGAGAAAGCCCGATTAGTCAGGGCTTACGATTATCTTATCCTGGTCCTGGCACTGTTTTTATTCATTGGTTCATTTCACCTGCATTTTGCCTTGACCGTCGGCGATTGGGATTTTTGGGTCGATTGGAAGGACAGACAATGGTGGCCGTTGGTGACACCGTTAATCGGCATTACCTTTCCGGCCGCCGTGCAAGCCGTATTGTGGGATAAGTTCCGTTTACCGATGGGAGCTACGCTATGCGTCGCCGCGTTATTGCTAGGCACTTGGGTTGCCCGCGTATTTGCCTATCACTATTGGAATTTTTTTCCTATCAACATGGTATTGCCGGCGACCATGGTGCCCGGCGCATTGGTATTGGACACCTTGTTGATGCTCACCAACAGCCTGACCATCACCTCAATTTTTGGCGGTGCTGCGTTTGCCTTGCTGTTTTACCCCACCAACTGGCCGATCTTCGGCATGTTTCACCAACCGGTCGAAGTGGCCAATAGCCAGCTCACCATTGCCGATTTGTTTGGTTTTCAATACATCCGCACCGGGATGCCGGAATATTTGCGCATCATCGAACGCGGCACTTTACGCACTTACGGCCAGTATGCGACGCCGCTGTCGGCATTCTGTTCGGCGCTGCTGTGTTCACTGATGTATCCGCTGTGGTGGCATATCGGCAAGTGGTTTGCCAGCACCCGTTACCTGGCCAAAATTTAAGGAGCAGCCAACATGAAAACGCAATTTAAAACTTGGCTGTTAGCCTTTATCGCTCTCACAGTATTGTCCGGTTTGCCCATGTCGTCCGCCTTGGCTCATGGCGAAAAAGCCCTGGAACCCTTCATCAGGATGCGGACTATTCAGTGGTACGACGTGCAATGGTCCACGCAAAAATTTAACGTCAACGATGAAGTCAGTGTCAGCGGCAAGTTTCATGTCGCCGAAGATTGGCCTATCAGCGTACCAAAGCCGGAAGCCGCTTTTTTAAATATATCCACACCAGGGCCGGTACTGATTCGCACCGAACGGTATCTGAACGGCAAGCCCTGGACCAATTCGGTGGCCTTGCAACCGGGCGGCGACTATGACTTTAAGGTGGTCCTAAAAGGCCGTTTGCCAGGGCGCTATCACATTCACCCTTTCTTTAATCTGAAAGATGCCGGCCAAGTTATGGGCCCCGGCGTTTGGCTGGAAATCGGCGGCGATCCCGGCGATTTTACCAATACCATTAAAACCATTAACGGTGAATTGATCGATATGGAGAGCTTCGGCTTTGCCAATGGTGTGTTCTGGCACCTGTTTTGGGGGGCATTGGCGGCCGCCTGGCTGTTATGGTGGGTGCGGCGGCCCTTGTTTATCAGCCGTTACCGCATGTTGGATGCCGGCTTGGAACATGAACTGATTACGCCACAGGATAAGTGGATTGCCAAGTTGGTGTTAGTCGGCGTACCGATCTTGGTATTGGTGCTGAATAGCGTCACCGCCAATCGTTATCCGGATGTCATTCCGCTGCAAGCCGGCTTGGATCAGATTCTGCCGTTACCGGCGCAAGTCAATGCCGGCACCGTGAATGTCGACACCCTGAAAGCGGAATACAACGTATCTAAGCGCGCGATGGTATTGCAGGTAAAGGTCGATAACCGTAGCCAAGGCGCGGTGCGGATTGGCGAATTCGCCACTTCTAACGTGCATTTCCTGAATGCCGATGTGTCCAATGTCGGTTATATCCATCGCAAGGATGATGTCAGCAACAATGGCCTGACCTTGGATAACAATACATCGATCGCGCCCGGCGAGCAACGCTCTGTCACCATTGAAGTGCGCGATGCAGCCTGGGAGTCGGAGAGGCTGGACGGTCTGATCCGAGATGCTGATTCCCGTTTGGGCGGCTTGCTGTTTCTTTACGACGACGTGATGGGGAAACGTTATATCTCCAGCATTTCCGCCGCCGTCATTCCCAAATTCATTTAATTCAGGAGCAACAATCATGGCTACCACGACAGAACACGTTAGCTTAAGTACCGAAACCCCCAAATCATTGCCTTGGTATTTGATCGACCTACCCAAATATTTAAAGGGCTTTGGCCTATTAACCGTTATCTACGTTAGCTTGCGCTTGTATCAGGGCGCCTTTGCCGTAGCGCACGGTTTGGATTCCAGCGAACCTGCCTTCGAGCAATATTGGATGCGGCTGTTTTATATTGAACTGGCGGTTATCGCTGCCGTCGCCAGCGGCATTTGGGGTTACTTATGGACCACGCGCGACCGGAATTTGGATCAACTGGAACCCAAGGAAGAAATTCGCCGCTATTTCACGTTGACGATGTGGATCAGCATTTACACCTTCGCCGTCTATTGGGCGGGTAGTTATTTTGCCGAACAGGACAACTCCTGGCATCAGGTGGCAATCCGCGATACGCCATTTACCGCCAATCACATCATCGAGTTTTACTTTAACTTCCCGCTGTATGTGATCCTGGGCGGTTGTGCCTGGCTGTATGCCAGAACTCGCCTGCCATTGTATGCCAAAGGCATCTCGCTGCCGTTGACCCTGGCGGTGTTTGGACCGTTCATGATTTTGGTCAGTGTCGGCTTTAACGAATGGGGGCATACCTTCTGGTTTAGAGAGGAATTCTTCGCCGCGCCAATTCATTGGGGATTTGTGATCGGCGTTTGGTTCGCCTTGGGCGTCGGCGGCATTTTGTTGCAAGGGGTTACTCGGTTGATTGAACTGCTGGATAAAATCGAAGACGCCGACTAAGTCCATCATGAGTGTTTCCATGATACTTAGCGCACCCCGCCGTGTGAATTATGCCTGGATCGTATTGGCGGTGACCTTCCTGTGTTTGTTTGTCGCCGCCGCGCTCCGTGGTTTGCCCGGCATCTTGATGCTGGGACTGGAACAGGAATTCGGTTGGAGCCGGCCAGCGATCAGCGGTGCGGTATCGGTCAATTTACTGGTGTTTGGGTTTTCCGGACCATGGCTGGGTCGATGGATGGATATCTACGGTCCGAAGCGGGTTTGCGTCATCAGCATTGCGCTATTAGCCCTGGCCGCCGGTGCTTGTGCGTTGATGGACCAACTCTGGCAGTTCTATTGTCTATGGGGCTTGATCGCCGGGATAGGTTCCGGCGGTACGTCCATTGTGCTCGGTTCGGCATTGGTAAACCGCTGGTTTCGGGAAAGACGCGGCTTGGCGCTAGGCGTCCTGGGTGCCGCTTTTTCTTCCGGACAGCTGATCTTTACGCCGTTGGCGATGCAGATCAACACCGATTTCGGCTGGCGGCCGGCGCTGCTGATTTTAGCGGGTCTGTTGGGGATACTCGTGTTGCCGCTGGCTGTATGGTTATTGGCGGACGAACCCGGCCAAAAAGGCCTAAGTGCTTCGGGTGCTCAAGCCATAGAACATTCCAAACTGTCGGATGACGTGAGTGCCATGCGTGATGTCGTCGTTCGAAGCCCGTTTTGGCTGCTTGCCATAAGCTTTGCGATCTGCGGCTTTACGACGTCCGGTCTATTTCAAACCCATCTGATACCGCATGGTATCGAGCACGGCTTTACCGAAATGACCATGGCGATGTCACTAGGATTGATGGGCGCGACCGACATTGTTGGAACCCTATTCTCCGGCTGGCTGTGCGATCGTTTCAACCATCGCAAACTGCTGGCTTTTTATTACGCGCTACGCGGCCTGTCATTGATCGGCTTGCCTTATGTTGAATCCACCGAGCAGTTGATGCTGTTTTCAGTGATTTACGGCTTGAACTGGCTGTCCACGGTGCCGGTGACGTCGACCTTAACCGCCGACTTGTTCGGCAGGCGCAATGTTGGCGTGGTGTTTGGCTGGATTTGCTGTGCGCATCAAATCGGCGCGGCCGCTGCCGCCTATCTTGCAGGTTATCTACATAGCCTATTCAGTAATTACAACCTGGCTTTTATTTGCTCGGGCGCATTTGCATTATTAGCGATGCTGATTGTCACAAGAATTCGCGAATAATCCGCTATTGAATTACATACGCGAGCAAAACAGGCTAACTTTTTGTATATTCAACGCTCGAACCCTATGAACTTAACGCACCGTTAGCAATATGTGTAACAGTTACTGATCAACGTTTGACGTTTGGATTGCCCGAGCCCAGTCCACACACTTTATGCCCGATGATGTGGCTGAATTGGAAGCCGTACTTTGGGAGACTCTCACACAGGAATCAACACCTGCCATTTGGCGTATTGGCAAGGCTTCAACACAGGAGGATACTTAGAGATACCCTTTACCAAATATAAGGAATGATCATGACCACAACAATAAAACTTAAATGGCTGTTAGCGCTGGTGATGGTTTTTGGCGGATTTACCCTTTATAAATTATTTGAGGGGCTAGCTCATAATCCTGCATACCAAGAATATGAATGGGTATTCAAAATCATTTCTGAGTTTGGTTTATTTATATCAGTGATCGTTTCAGCCGGTTATTTTCATCATTGGTTTATCTCGGCTGAAGAACATAAAGAAGCAGAAATACGTTTACGCGATACGCTGGGACAATATGTCGATAGCGTTTTAATAAATTCCGTTAAAAGGGGATTCTTGGGAATTACCAATAAAGAATTCGATTTTAGCCAGATTATGCAAGGACTAAAGCCGGGGGATTATGTCTATTGGCTGATAACCTTCGATCCTCGTTTCAAGAATAAATCACGGGAACTGGAAAATGCAATAAAAACCGGCGTACATTTCAGAATGCTAATTTTAAAATCTGATAGCAGAAGTGGTGAGTTACGCGCCCAGGAAACCAATGGCTTTAATCCGCAAGAATTCAATGAATATTCCAAATTATTCAAAGTCTCGCTGGAAGATGTGATCAGCCGCATCAACGACACCGTAACAGGTTCTCTGGGTGTTTTCGTCTACGACGGCCTGCCAAGCCTACCGCTGTTTATTATTATCCGTAAGGAATCCAGAAAAGTGGAAGTATTTAACAGTTTTTACCTGACAGAGCCGGTATCAAAAATGCCTTATCTTCATTGGGAAACCGAGATAAAACTTGGGACTCAGGAACTCTTCGAATCTGATCACTGGAATATGTCTGAGCTGTTTCTTACTTATTTTAAGATGCGTTGGGAAATGGAAAAAGACAAGTTATATCCAAGCACCCAGGAAGATGAAATTAAGGACTTCATCTATGCTCCTGCAGCAGCTAAACAAAAATGCACTGAACTGGTTACTTTCAATTAACCGCGCTTAAACATTTACCGGTGCATGATTTACCGCACCAAATCTGCAAACTAATGGGGTCAAATAAACTAATGTAAACTAATGGGGTCAGGCCTTACAATTGACATTCATGGTTTATTACCATACTCTGCAGTGAACTCAATTCAGATGGATTTTTTTGGTGGCGAGACCTTTACG
>NZ_JALOBS010000041.1 GCF_023228165.1 Methylomonas sp.
CCACTGGCGGCTTCGCCTTGTTGATAGGCTTCAATCAAGCCTCGGCAAACTTGCATGGCGGCTTGCTCTTTCTTCAATTGCCGTACCGAATAATCCGGTTCCGGCAACTGTGCAACGGCAACGCATTCCCAGACTAAGCTTTCATCTTCCGATTCATGATATTCATCGGACAATAACGGCATGGCGGCTGTGTCATCCCAAATCGTGGCTTCATTGAATGCCTGTTCGGCAATCTGTTGTGCCGATTCGGGACACTCCGCGCTGATGCCTACCGACACGCGATGGACATAGTCGATCTCGTAGGACACTACGAAACGGCGATTCATGCCTTCCGGCGTGGCATTGGCTAAGGCTGGTTCTTGGACTGGTGATTCGGTTTCCACCGATTCACCCTCGATCAATGCGCTTTCATATGGCTCGATTTCCTTGTTGCAATCAGGGCAACGATCGTTACAGCCGCAATCCCATTCATCTTCCCATTCAGTCTGGCAGTATGGGCAGCGGTATTGATTCAGATAGCGAACCGTGCTGTTCTCAAGTGGGGTTGCGCCAACGCAGGGTTGGTTGATTGTTTTCATGGTCATGTCCTCCAAAAAACGCAGGAACGACCACCCGGCAGGATGAAGTTCCTGCAGGTAAAGAACGCTGATTAAGGCCGAAAATCGGCTCGCACAGCGGGGTTGAATTTGCGCAAAATTCGGTATATGGTGGCTAAAACTCATTAAAAAGCAGAGAAATAGCCATGTTTGACGATATTTTGCGCATTTTTGATTTCCTAAGTCCTAAGCGGACAGAGGAGCCGTATCCAAGTCGAAAACCGATGGCGATTCCTGTCGACGAACCACTAAAAGTCGTTCGACATTGCCAACAAATTTTCCAAAAATTGGATGTTTTGGAAGCCGACGTGCTCAATCGGGTTGATAATCCTGAGCAAGCCAGGCCGTTTTTAAACAAGATTCGACAAATTCGCCGGGAAACCCAGAACGATTTGTTGTCGTTATTGCCCGAAGGCAGCTGGGTATTTGCTGATGAATCGAATCAACACGAGATTCCCGTTCGCCGTATCAATACGGCAACCGGAACCACGTTGCGGGTATTCAATGGCGGGCTTGCTGATTAATCGGTAACCCGTTGGCGTTACCTTTCAACGCTTCCCGCAATTGAAATACTTGTTGAGCAGTTTTAGCGGACTTGTCGTTCACCATGGCTGGCCCGGTCGCTTTTTTTGTACGCCGACGCGGTTTAGGCTCGATTTCGACCGCAACAGTCATCGGTTTGATTTTCAATAGCTCCCGCTCTAGTTTGGCGATTTCAATATCCGCCTCGTAGAGTTTGATTGTTTTCTGTTTGGCTTGATACTGAAGTTCCAAACGATCCAGCTCGCGATTTGTTTCACGATTGCGACTATGAATTTCCTGACGCACCGAATCCGATATCGCTAACCAATCCATGTCCTCGCGGCTACGTGGCATGATGACCGGTAGCCGATGTCGTGCCAAACGCTGCGCACGATAGCGGTGAAACGTTTGAGCTACGTTTTTGAATGCACCCAGCAGTTGCAACGCCGTTGCCCAAATCACCCGCAAGGCGAGGATAAACATAGCCAGTAAGATGACACCAAAAATAAAGTTCATTGAAGTTCTCCTTTAAAAATTTAAAAAACACTTCGAATGAACAGCACCCGGCCGGGCGATGGTCGCCCGAAGCGGGTTTTAGGTTTGCAGCAGCGAATACCACTGCGATTTACATCGGGCTTAACGCACCCGACACGATCACGGTTTAACGTGCTCGCCGCCTAAAGACGGAACGCCGACCGAAGTCGGATTCAGCGTTCATCAAAGAACGCATGAAATGTCTGTTTGTCGAATAGGCTCCAGTAAGAGAGTGCATTCGACAAACTGCGTGTTGCAATCAACTACCCATAGCCACAATCGCTAGGTTAATACCTAAGGATTGGGCTACGGATAATTGACTGGCCGAGACTTAAGCTGCCAGCAACACCGCTTTCGAGAGATCGAACAATTGCGCTCTCAGCTCTGAAAGATCGTTAATGGTGATGGCAATCGGGAATAGATGGCTGACATCCAATCCCAAACCGACACCGACCGTTTCAATACCACTATCACGGCAACGCTGTAACAGTTCCAGCGTGCTCAGTGACTCGTTCGGTTGGCCATCGGTTATCACCATCAATACCTTGCGCGGTTCCTGGCAACGCAGTAGTGACGCCGCACCAAACCAGATCGCTTCGGTCATCGGCGTACTGCCCGAAGCGGCCAGCGAAAAAGCACCGGTTCGGGCATTCACACGTTGGCCATGATCTAGCAAGCGAAACACAGAGTCATCCTGATGCCCAGGAAACGCTGTCACGCCAGGATTAACCCCCGGAATGCCTTCAAAGGCCAAAGCCAGTGCCAAGGTGGCTTCCAACGCAATCGGCATTCGCGATCCAATCGGTTGCCCTTGGCTATCGGTGACCTGATAACCCATGCTTTCGGATTTATCGAGTAACAGATGAATGGCCGTATTGGGTGCCACCTTGGACTGTTTGCGTTGAAACAGCTTGGTTTCGCCGAGTGGTAAGCGGTGTAAACGCTTGCCATCCAGCCGCCGTCCACGACACGCAGGTTGAGACCGGTTTAAGGTTTGCGATTGCACCAGGCCTTGCAGCGCGGTGCGGATTTTTCCCGATTCGCCTTGCACCTTGCGCAGTAAAAACGCACCAGCCTGATCGTCCATAGGTGGCTCTAGGCCACTGGGCATCAGCAATTCCGAACCATTTTCCGCCGCCAACGACAATGCCGATTTCAATGACTCGAATAAATCCTGCTCAATGTCACTGTCACCAGCGGACAACAAGGTTTGCAAGACGCCCATCGGGTCGGCAATCTCCGCGTTTTCTTCCTCTTCACCTTGCAGGTTGGATGACGAACTTTCGGATGGCGTTGCCGGTTCATCGTCAGGATTTTTGGGAGTCAAATCATCGTTACCCACCGATTCTGAAGATGGATTTTCGTCAGTGTCGTTGGGCAACTGTTCATCGGGATTCATTTCATCCTGGGAATCCAAGCCGCTCGAATCATCCGAATCGGTTGATTCACCATCCTGATTTGTATCATCAGGTCCAGACGTGCTTTCCTCATCTGCCGATGGCTGTGCTTGGTTCTGCTGCCGTTGTTGCTCGAATTCCTGCTCAATCATGGTCAGGATGCGATCAGTCAACTGCAGGCAATTACTCTCCGATTGCAAGCCCTCAGGGACTTCCGACAACAAGCCTTTCAACCGCGTTACGGCACCTTTCGGAAACGTTACTTTCAATGCCGCTTCGGTTTGCTCGACCAATGGCAATAACGCCGATTGACCCAACACCTTGGCTCGCAAATATTTCAACACGAAGCCGTACAGAATATTAGCCGGATGATCATCAATGCTGTTGGCCACAAAGTCGCCTTTGGCAATCATCTTTTCAATCATAGTGCGAATGGTCAGCCGGGTACCTGGAAAGTCCTTGGCCAGTTCGTGCTCAATGCGAACATCTTCGATGGCATTACATATGCGCCGGCGCAATACCGAATGTCCAAAGCGCAACGTAAAATCCGAATAACGAATATGCGCGGCTTCGTGGGCTAAAAGGCCCCAGGCGACATCCTGATAATCTGGATCGTCGCCCTCATAGGCTGGCAGCCAAATGGTTTGACCATCGGTTTCGGCTTTATCACCGCCGACTCTGACTTTGACGCCAAAGCGATTGCCAATGGCTGCCGCAACGATGGGGAATGCATTGTGTAAGGTTCTATTTTTCATGGTGTGCTCCAAAAGTCAGGGCAAACCACGGCCCCAGGGGGACATGAATTTGCCCCAATGGGTGAAGTGTTAAATGGCGTCAGATCAGAACCAGTAATCCTGGTCGGAATCGTCCGCCTCCTCATCGTCTCCCGCAGTCACCGTTTCAGGATCTGCTGAATGTTCAGAAGGGCTGGATTCATCTGAAACGGTATTGACCACCAAGTCGGTATGGCTTTTATCCAGCAAGACCTCAAGCGCCCAGTCATCCGATTTCGATTTCGATTCCGCTTCGATTTCATCATCAAAAATGCCATCAAACAGATCGGTAAAATCAGGACTGTCTGCAACGCTTTCAGCGATGACGGGTGTTGGTTCGGTTGCGACTATTGTTGCTGTTGGTACCGTTGGTGACTCTAACTCCGTTTGTTCGACGATTTCATCAACGTCTGTCTCTTCAACAACGAGTGTTTGATTAACCAACAATCCTTCACCGTGCCGCCGGGTTTTATCCGGATCGGACAACAGCATCGCCATGGCCAAAATCTCCTGCAAAATGCTGCCTTCAATGGCACCTTTGTTGGGAATTCTCGCCAATAGATCGTCAATGGTGTTGACGACCGGAGCGACCCGATGATCCAGAAAACCTAGCCCATCGAGCTTGTCTCGCATACGGCGAATCGGCCGTAACGCGCTGCGCGTGACTTGCTCTTTGCCCAGCAACGACTGCTCGATGAGATGATTGGCTTCCACGGAGATTTCGTAGAACATCTGCTCACTGAGCGAACCGATTTTGCTGTCCAGTCGTGCAACATCCGCCGGTGGCAAGCTCTCGGGTAATCCGACACTGACCACCAGAAAATCAAACGACAACCGCGTCGAGACAAACTCCACCGAATCCACTGCTTGCTCGATGATGCCGGCAAACTCCGGATGGCGAACCACCCAGTCCGTCACCGCCGCATCGTAGCCGGCAAGAAACTCGGTTTTAGCCGCGGCAAAATCCAACGCAATGCGCTCAAGTTCTGCGGTAATACTGGAAGCCGATTCAACCGGCACAGCAAAACCACCCAGAAATCGGGTACCGACGCGCAAACAAATGCGTTCTGCTTCTTTTTTCAGGCGGTTGAATACCGTCAGCTTATCCGGGTCGAGCAAACGCTTGGAACCCAGGCTGGCTAAATCCTCCGGCGGCAATTTGCTACCGTCGGCCAGCACCAGGTCTTCTTTTTTCAGTTTCTTGCGAGCGCCGTAGATATTGGCGTCCACTTTTACCAAGACCACGTGGTCCAGAATGATATTAGCTTGTGTCATGTGAGCCTCCTTGGGAAGAGGCACACATACCCCATCAGGGCTGGCATGCCCCTTCCGGGTTAAATGAAAAAACAATGTGGTTAAAACCAGCAGTCGTCCGTGTCGGACATGGCCGCTGCCAGATTTAAGCGGGGTTTGAGCAAACCTAAGACTTCAGCGGTTTCTCTGATGCTGTCCAGATCAGTGCCAAAAAATGCCAGCACATCCTGTTCAACTTTCAGATCGACCGAGAGCTCTCGGGCGGATTCTGTGGCCATAGCAATTTCCACGCCTTTGAAGCCTTTCGATTTAAGCGTCAGTAAAAACAGCCAGGGCAAAACACCCTGCACTGATTTGATCTGGCCACTGAGTTCAAAGGTTTCGGCATTCAGGGTGGCATCAAGCCATTGTTGCCAGCCATCCCAGTCCTGCTGAGGCTTAGATTGCTGATCAGATACGGATTGAATAACCCCGATCAGTCGCCTGACCTCGATACCCAATTCCACGCGGACAGCCTGTTTTGCCCGACACTCGATGGTCCAATACAGTGCTTCGACCGGGAGTGTTGGCACTGGGTCTGGGTTTAGTGGTTGTGTTGCCGGCAAAGTCTTGCCCGGAAACACCACATTACCCTCATCATCAATCTCCACCTCGCCGACAAATACATAGCCCTTAGCCTGTTTTTGCTTTTCGATGTCGAATTGCCGAACACCATTGCGGTGACTGACACCCGGTAATTTGGATGCCGTTTTGCCCCAACGGGTGGTGATCGAACCATCCGAATTACTCTTGACCGCCCAGTCTTTGGAACTGCCGTCAGTATTACGATGACGATAGAGATTCCAGGCAGCCATGACTAGATCTGCCAGTCATCGCCAAACACATCTTTGGCGATGCGATGAATCGCTTCGCGTTCGGCGGGTTCGGCTCGGAAGGTCAAGGCCCGGTCTAGCGAATACGCCAAGGCATTAGGCGCACTTTTGAAGGTGGCCACCAGTGACGCCCAACGCACTAAGCCGCGCGTGGATAAGGTCACCGACAACATGCCACTGCCATCCGCACCGCCGATAAAGACTTTACGAATCTGATTGGCGACTTTGATCATGCTTTCGCGTACCGTTTCCGGCATGCTTGGCACTACATCGGCCAACAGTTTCATTTCGTCTTCAGGTTCGGGGTAACCGACTTCCATCAGCCTAAAACGATCTAGAGACGCCAGGTTCTGACGTAATACACCTTGATACAATCCCGACTGATCGCCGCTGCCAGCACTATTGCCGGTGGCGACCAAACGAAACTTCGGATGCGGGACAATCACGTCGCCGGTCTGTGGAATCGTCAACGGCTTGCCTTCAACAATTTCATTCAAGCCGATTAACTCGGCCGGATCAATGGCATCGATTTCGTTGATCAACAGCACATGGCCTAAGCGAACCGCCAAGGTCAACGGGCCATCGATCCACTTCATCGCGCCGCCGTCGACCAGCATGTACTGGCCCAACAGATCGTTGAGTTCCAGCCGACCGTGACCGGTGACCGAATGCACGCCCCAATGGAGACGCGCCGCGACTTGCTCCAACAACGAGGTTTTACCGGAACCGGTGGGGCCGGTCAGGTATAAGCCGTCGCCATTGTGTGCGCCTAAAAACGCCAACACATCGCGCAAGTGATCCTTACGAAACACATACGGTTTGCTGACCGGCACATAGGGATTATGTCCGGGGACAAAGCCTTCCACTTTCAGGGAGGCCGGTGCGTTAATGCCGAAGGTATCGGCAATGGCATAAGATTGAAGCATGGTGAACTCCTCGAGGACTAGCCTCAGAAAACAAGGGGCGCACCAGCCCCGAGGGGTAATGAGCCCCAACGGGTGATTAAAACCCTGGCAAACCAGGGCGGATAAAAAATTACTAGCGCAACTGCATTACGCAGTACATCGCCCATTCGGCGCGGGCCAACAGCTCCCGATCCATTAAACGCACGATGCGCTGTATGTCGCTTCTCAAACCGGGGTCAGAGATTTGACGATGCAGCTCCAGCAATACACGCTTTTTGGTCTGGATATCATTGCTATGAGCAACGTTCAGCCAGCCATGCAAGGTTTTCCAAAAGTCTTGATTCATAATGACCTCCTTCAAAAGTGAAAAGGGGTCACCGGTTCCCGCAAGGGTGATGAACCCCAACGGGACAAACTAAACACACCAGGCTTGACGCACCTGGCACACGAGGCAAACGCTCATGCCGCTTAACAACGGAACGCCGGTCGAAACCGGATTCGGGATTCCACGAAGGGAATGCCTGAACGATGCGGGTTTTGGGTTGGACTTTTTTGAAAGCCCAGCCTAAAACCGACATGCCAGAACGGAATGATTCGATACTCTGTCAGGCGTCAACTGTTTTGGCCGACTGGTGTCAATTTAATGATCATCCCGTAACCACTAGGGTTACAGGATGTCTTGAAACGAACCCTCAAAACCAAAAGTCCACGCCCGCCAGGTCTTTCAAGGCTTGGGCATCGAACGGCACTTCGGCATGTTTACCGTCGTCGTCCCGGCAGGTTACGCGGACGCGCGTGACCGACGGTTTTCGATAGATCTCGAGAGTCGATGCCGGAACATCCGGTTGCAAGGCTTGCAGTGCCGCCTTGTAATCGATAGCACCCTGGCTTTGAAAACGGCTGATCCGCAACCCGGAATGCTCTGCGGCCACGTAATCACCCATTAGCAACACCAACGTGTTTTCAATGGCCGATTGACTATCCTCCAAGGTGGCCAGCTCCGCTTTTAAATCCGCGATTTTCACGGCACGATTGCGATAACTCGCCGCCAATTGCTGCCATTGCTGCTCCGCATGACCTTTGGGCAAGTACAAATCACGTTCGGGATCCTTGCTCGGCTCCTTTTTCGATTTGACCGCTGACCAGAAATCCATCGCGGACTCGACCAGGGCGTTGAGAAATGTCTCATCGCGCTGAATTTCAAACTCCACGTCCTGGCCTTGGTGGTAGAAAAACAAAAAGCCGCGTTGGGCTTCTGCGACTAACAATTGCTGTTGCACTTGGCACCAATACAGCTGATAGGCTTCGGAAGCTTCCCGATTCAACAGCACATCCAAAAACGTGGTCTCGTGCGGACATTTGATTTCCACGGGCTCATTCGAATCGGACAAGCCGTCGAACGACGCCCGCATCAAGGGATACCGCTCCGACTCGCCGCACAGCGGCAACAACATCAGATCGTGTTTATCCTCGAAGCGTTGCAAAGCCGCGGGCTCCTGCTGGATGCCGGCGCGGATCAACGGGTTGTTGTCCAGGCTGGCTTCCAGTACCAGGCCGATCTTTTCTGCCCAGAGGCGCCAATAGCTTTTATACGGGGAGCGGTTCATGACGATGGCCGCTTCACTGGCACTGACACCTTGTGACCGCCATTGCCGCCAAGCGTCGCTACGTTGCGAAACGTCGACGATGTTCATTGCCAGGCATCCGGCAACTGAATGTGGCAGCCTAACCGTAACGACGGCACGCCGCGTTGGGTTAAATGCTGTTCACAGCGCTTTGCCCAATGGAAATCGGCAAATAGCAACAACACGGCATCCGTAGTGGGCAGTACCAAGCCGCCAAAGCTTTCCACTAAATTGTGTAATTCCGCTTTGGAGGGTTTGTCGACGTCTGTCGCGCCTGTTCCAGGTTTAAAGCTACGTTCTAAAAAGCCGCGCCCATGCCGGCGAATTACCGTGGGTGAGTCGTAACGCCGCCAGTCGGTATGACACGGCAGACGATTTAACGATTGATCGATTGCATTCATGATCTCTCCTTCACTAAAACTCAGAGCATCATGAATCCCCACACAGGCGAGTCATGACGCCCTGAAGGGGTGGTAATTGAATGTGATTGAAATGACTAACGGTGGGTACTCAAAGCCTGACGCGCCTGTGTCATAGCCATGTCTTTCGGTGTCAATGGCGGCATGACGGTACCTTCCGTTTGGCCCAATGGCTGTGTAGTTCTGGGTTCAACCTCAGAGACCTTGTCCAACTCGGCTAAGGCAAACGTCAGATCGATACCTTTGAACTTTTGATTGGCGTAGTCGTAGGCCGCTTTCCAGGCACCGGCCGCTGTTGTCCGTCTAACCAGTTCGGCAACCGCTTTTTGCACCTTGGGATGAATTTGCGACAAATCGACGACGCGGTTTGTATCAATGCCAGCATCGTCTCCAAAAACGTGATTATCACTGCCAACCTCGGTTGCATTCACAACCGTGGCACTGCCATCGATCACGCTAGCGTCGACAACATCATCGAGCGTTTTGCCATCCATTTCCTCGGCGGCATAACCGCATTCCTCCGGAAAGGCTGCACGTAAAGACGCTGCTTTACCGCATTTGGATAATTGCCCCTTGGGACGTTTGATCCACATGGCGGTCGGCACGTCCGAGTGTTTACCGCCGGCCGTGCTGTAAGCCTCCAGCCAGTAGACTTCCTCGGTAAAGGCGCAACGTTTTCCGCCGACGATCCGGTACACGGTGACAGCCACCCATTCAGGAAAGGTCACAGTGACACTGGATTCCTGCCATTGCTCGTTGTCGTCCTTGTAGCGACCGGTAAAGGTTTTGGTGATGTCCGGACCCCAAACGGGTCTGTCCATGCCAGCCCAAACACCGGTCCGGGACGCGGTAGTCTGGATTTCCATGATGGACGGCCAGACGGTTTCGACATTGCGGCCTAAAGCAGCACTCCACATCGGTACGATATGCACCGGCTTTTTAAAAATGTCGAGTTTGCGGGCCTTGCAATAATCCAGCGCCATCAGGATGGCTTCCGGAGTTTTCGCCGTGGGAAATGTAACTTCGGTCAACACTTTCCAGGATTGCTCCGTGAGGCCGTAGCTTTGCTGGACAACAGCTGGCATCGGCAAGTCACGAGATTTGGGTAAGGTGTTACGGTTGTTTTGGCTCATGGTGGGTCTCCTTCAATAAAAAAAGGGAACGCCATGGCCCCAACGGGGATAGTCGTCCCCTTTGGGTTGAAAAGCCGTCACCGCAAAAACGGGTCGGCAGTACGTTTAAATTTACCCGCGTTTGCGGCAGCTCATGAATCGCTTGGGTTTAGTTGAGCGGCATATCGGCATACTCGTCATCCCAATCAGCGTCTTCTGATGCCGGGTTCGATGATGAACCGTTTGCAGAGGCGGGCACAGTTGGGCGATCGAGTAGTTGCAACTCATGCACAACCACTTCCGTGCGATAACGCTTTTCGCCGTTCTTATCCCATTGCTGGGTGCGAAGAGCGCCTTCCACATAGATCTTGCTGCCTTTTTTCAAAAGATCGCCGGCGGTATCGGCCAGTTTTTTAAAAAACACGACCCGATGCCATTCAGTTCGTTCCTGTTTGGCGTTTTTTGTATCTTTCCAAACTTCACTGGTTGCCAAACGCACTGCCACGACTTTGCCGCCGTTATTCGGTAAATAGCGAATATCCGGATCGGCGCCGAGACGGCCGAGCAAAATGACTTTGTTTACACCACGATTGGCCATGATGATGTCCTCCTATCAGCCGCGCCCGACACGTGAAAATAAAACCCACCTGCGCGGCGATGGGTCACATCCGGCAGGCACATTCCCGGCTAGGAATAAGCACTCCCAGACAGGATGAAAATTTAAAGCAAAACCATCACATCAGGCTTGACGCACCTGACACGCCGATGGACAACCACCGTCGCCGCTTAAAAACGGAACGCCGACCAAAGCCGGATTCAGATGTGAAAAATCACATCATGAAAGGTGATGCTATTGGAGCAGATTTTTTCGAAAGGTCGTTCGTGAAATCGCAATAATTAGCGCGATTTCGCGAACAGGCCAGAAATAAAGACGCCGTATCATCCGCCCCTGATGAAATCATGCAAATAGGTACTGACATGGCAGAAATACAGGTGCGGGAAAAAAGCAAGCGACCTCATATCAGTCGGCCGATATTCGAGCGCACATTTAACATCAACAGCGAACAAGCCATTCGCGTCATCCGTAACAGCTACAACCGGTTGATGGTTTCGTTGTATGCGATCGACGTGATCCTGCGCATCATCGGTCGGGAAGAAACCGTCGATGAAATCGAAAGCATCGTAGGTCAGATGATTGCCGAATGCGCGGAGCAACTGCAGCAGGAAAAACGTCGGTTAGAAAAACTCAAGGCCGACAATGGCATCACCGAAACGCCGACCTACACGCACCCCAGGGAATTTGTGGCAAAAATCGCCTCGCCGCAGATTGCACAGTTCGTCGAGCTGATTCGATTGCTGGATCAATTGATGATTGTGATGGACACCTTGTGGCTATGCCAGGTCATCTCCAACAAACACTGCATTGATGCCCGTTACCAGTGGCAGCAGCGGTTGCAGCGACTAGCCAATAAAATTGTGACAATGGAAAGACATGCGCATCAGGCGGCATATGAACAAGGCCATGGTGAAGAGGTAAGATTGGCTCGACAAGAGTCAGGACTGTTGGCTGAGCCGGAACGAATCTCCGAAGACGAGGATTCAATGGTTGATGACAATGAATTATCTCCGAGTTCGGAAAAGGTCGGCGATCAATGACTGCTAATGCCAATGAAATATGCTTGAGGGTGCCGTTATCCGAACAGGAGGCTTGGGATTTGGCGCAATTTCTAAAGCGAACTGGATTTGCTGATTTTCGTAGTCAGGCTGCCGATGACGAGGAGGGCTATCGCATGCAGGCCGTGGCCGAAATGATCAGAAGAAACCTGGAAGTACATGGAATAAACCCGAGGTAACCTGAGGCCTCATTCACCAATCAATTTTTTGATGCTGTCTTTACTGATTGTTGATAGGGTCAGCTTTTTAATTTCCTTGGCTTTCAAATCCAAGGGCTGGGCTTTAGCCAGTTCCATTAGCTTAGCGATAACCAGTTTGTCGGATTTCAATAAAAAATCCTTGAGTGTCATTTTTTTCACACGAACGGCATCGACACCACCTTTAGCCTTTTCGGTATGTACCACTCCCATGACCATAAAATACGCAAATGCTTTGTTCACGGTCGTTTTGCTAATGCTCGGGTCAGCCTTATGGCACAGACCGAATAAGGTCGTTCTAAACTGTGCCGGATCAGGACAGACGTCCTTCAAAGCCACGGCGTGTTTGTAAATTGTTTTTAGTCTATCGGCATGGTCTGGCAGCGCATTGTGTTTTTTCAGCAGGGCTTTATAGCCCTCCGCGCTGGCAACGACATCGGTTTTTTCGGTCGGGTGGATTGGCTTTGCCAGACTGGCGAAATTAATCGTACCGCTTTTGCTGACTTCAATGGCGTCGTTGGCGTTTAGATAATCGGTAAACGTTTTAAAGCCGTAATGCTTTTCGTCGAAGTCGGCCGCATGCTGCTTGAGCAACGTCTTGATTTGCGAGGCATTGATCGGTGATGGCGATGCTTTCAAATGGGCAATGACCAGTTCATCAGCCTTTGCCAGCGTAAGCGTTGCTTGGGAATTCGGTAATGGCTGTGGCGCCAGGGGCGCTTGTGGCAGAACGTCATTACTGGCCAATGTTTTAATAACATCGTCGGTATAAATGAACCGAGTGCAAGAGGTCTTCACGCATTCGCTTAATGTCGAATGTTGGCCAACGCCAATGACATCCTTGTCCATCTCCCGCAGTCGGCGAAAGACTGGCGTAAAGTCTGAGTCGCCGGTGACCAGCACAAAACAGGAAATGTTCGGTAATTGCCAAGCGCATTCGATAACATCCACCGTCATCTGAATATCCGCCGTATTCTTGCCGGTCACGGGATGGTAACAATGGATGAGTTCAAAACCCGCTTGATTGATAGCGGCTTGGTGCATAGCCAAGTTAGGTTTACTCCACACACCATAAGCGCGACGGATAATAATCTGGCCGAGCTGATTTAGCTCTTCCATCAACAATCTGACGCCGTCGTGCTTGATCCAGTTTGTGACATTTTCGGCGTCAACGAATACCGCAATTCGATTGGCTTTTTGATGCGTCATGGGGATGTAGTTTCTCGCATGTTCCCTACTATGAAATAAAAATAACCTTATAATCTAACTCTTCTGAATTTGTACAACCTGGCTTTTAAACCGTTTCGGCAAACAAACGGTGCCAGTCTAAATGCAAGTTATTCGATTAGCTGTGCAACAGTTTGGCCTTTCAACGAAATGTATCATGACTGTTAAAAATACTGGGCATGCGCTCTGGTCAGCATGCCTTGAATATCCTGCCGAAGTTCGATCGGTAACAGCACCTCAATCCGATCTCCTTCCCCCATAATCCACCAACGTAATTGCCAAGTATCCAGTACATCGGCAGCTAACCTCCTAAATCCTGACCCGTCAGCCTCGGAAACGGTTTGGCTTTGACTGAGGGGCGACTCTTGGAGAATTAAGGCCAAATGGTCACAAATCTTCGCTTCGAAATGAATGGGCGATGCTGAACCAAAATGGCCCTGGCTTGCCGCAAATTGGTTTAAATCGAACCCCGACTTCTGTCGGCAATCCTCCGTTAAAAGCTCTAAAGCCTGCATGCGATGTAACGCATAAAGATACACATCCACATAGTCATTGGCCATGGCTGCCAAGTAGGTGATGGGGCCGCGTTGAATCAATCCCAAAGGATGCAATCGGTATATCTTAGGTTCTGCATCGACTGTCTGTGTTGCCCGGTAAGTCACGCGAAGTTGCTTTTCATTTAATAAGGCTTCATGCACGGCCACTAAAACATCAGGATCAATGTCAGGTGAGATGAAAGGCTGTGCCGGTTGAATCACGCAAATTTTTTCCGGCCAGTGGGTAATCTGGCTTTTCTTATGCAGTTCCAAAGTTTGCTGCGCTTTAAGGAAAATGTCTTGCAACGGACGATTCAGTAACACCGGCAACGATTGGCTCAGATAGCGCTCAACCATCACCAACGACAATGCTTCCGGCAAGGTAATTCCGCCCTGCATGTGCTCATCCTTGCCTACCCAGCGATAGCCATGAGCTAACCCCGATTTCGCCTCGCCGTTGCCATGACTGTTGTCGTTACATTCCAACTGTGGATAAATTTCCAGCAAGGATTTCATATCGCGGCGGATGCTGTGGGTTTCCACGGCGTAACCTTGTTGTTGCAAATCATTGACGATTTCCCCAACGGTCACCCATCGCTCGGAACGCCCGCTCAAACGACGGATGCATTCCAAAACTAATAGCCGTCGCTGCAGAACAGCTTGAGATTTTTGATCAGGCAAATTGCACTCCTTACAAACCTAAAATTTCAAATGTCTTACCCTGACACACTTTGTAAGGGTCATCCGTAAGCTATACCTTCGGCCAGCGCCGCTAGCCAATTCTTCAACCAACATGAGGGGATTAGCCATGACCAGTTTAGCTTTTGAAATCGGTTTTGATCATTACCGTTTCGGTTTGCCTTTAGAAATTAGTCGCTTCCAAGACTATCATCGTCCCCAAATTCGCCATGGCTACGATGCGGCTAAAATGCAGAACGTGACACAGAAGAGGCCTGATCTATTCGATAGGAAGCTACTGGCTATCCGCGACCGAGCGATAGTCAAAGGGCTAGAAGTCAGCATTAGCAAGAATGATCTGCGCGAAAAGTTAACGGACGCCGGCAAAACTTGCCCAATAACAGGTCAACCCTTCACATTTGCAGAACATAACGCAACCGACTGGTCAGTGGATAGAATTGATAATACCCGCGGCTACTGCCCAGATAATATTGTCATCGTGTCGACGATTGCCAATCAAGCCAAAAGCGATTTGGATTTGGCAGGCCTGATCAAGCATGCGTTGGGTAAAGGTGGCGCAGACGATTTGCTGAAGCCCAGCGAATGGATTCGGATGGTACGCTTCTACTATCGCAAAATGAACATGCAAAAGCCGCTTTGCTTTTGCCGCTTGCTTGCCGAATCTGAGCCTTTATACGATCAAATCGTCTTTCTACAATTATTCAAAAATCAGGAAAAACGCGCATCGATCTTCTTAAAGCACTTGGAAAGATATTCGGGTAAGGACAGTGTTTGCAAGGCAAAAAAACTGACGCACAAGCGAGTTTATCACCGAGCTGATTTAGCGGTGGAAGTCCTATACGACAGTCCGAAGCTGTATCGTTGGGTACAGGATTTCAAAAAAACGATTATGGCTCACAGCACAGAGTTTGATTCGTTGCTGATGGACTGCATGTTTGCATAAAAGCGCTCGTTATTTTTAAGTCTTGATAATCAAGGAGATGAAAACTCTCTTCGCCAGTAAGGACGCTAAATACTCAAAATCACGGGAAAATCAGAAGGTGTGGGTGTTAAAATGGACAGAGGTTGTTTGTTTGATTAAATCAGAAATTAACCTACCACGGTCTTTATTACTCATAATCATTCTATACATGGACAGTCTGCTCAAGCCACTTAACCCCAAAAAAGCATCATTTGGTCGCCACGAGACCTTTGCGCTGCGTTATTCATGGTTAACCAAAGGATTTCAGGCTTTCGAAAAAAACAAATCCATATTTTCATCTGACGAAGCCACGATTGAACTTGGCGTCGGCAAAAACATGGTCAACGCCATTAAATACTGGTTGCGGGCCAGCTCGATGCTACTTGATTCAGATGAAGGCTTGGTGGTTTCGGAGCTTGGAGAAAGGATTTTCTCTGAAGGCGGATGGGATTCCTATCTTGAAGATGAAACCACACTTTGGCTCATTCATTGGCAATTGGCCACGAATGCAGAACTGGCCACAGCCTGGTATTGGTTTTTCAATTGCTATCATAAGGCAGAATTCACAAGCGAAGATGCAGCGGAATCATTAGCCGGGTTTGTTCGTAACAATCTCACAGGTAAACACTCTGAAAGAACCGTAAAAAATGAAGTCTCAATGATTTTGCGGATGTATTGCCCTTCTAATAACAATTCTAAATCCATCGAAGAAAGCTTGGATTCGCCGTTAACCTCTTTAAGATTGGTTGCGGCTGTAGAAGACTTACACATTTACCGTTCCTACGGCAATTTGCAATCGAGTTTACCAATAGAGTTGATTGGCTATGCTGCCAACGAAATATTTAATCAACGGCAAATTGAATATCTCCCGATTGCCGATTTAATGTATGGTCAAAAAAACGGAATTGCATTGGGAAGCGTATTTAGACTTACTGAAAGCGCCTTATTGGCAAAATTAGAAAATTTAGTGAAAGCATACCCCAACATATTTCAAATCAATGAAACGGCTGGTGTCAATCAGCTTTATCGGCAAGAGAACACGACCGAGTCGTTAACCTTTCTCAGTCACTATTATCAACCTACTCGGTAATGGCGGCGATATGAAAGACATTGTACAAGTAGACACCCACTACACCCGTTCTATCAACTTAGAACGAGATGCCGAGTCAAGTGACGTGCTGAGGGCTTATATTCCAACATCTCGTGCAGTTCAAACTTTAGACAAAATTGCACAAACGTTTAACCAAAAGAGTATGCCTAGGGCATGGTCTTTAGTCGGTCCCTATGGTTCGGGTAAATCATCGTTTGCCGCCTTTCTGGCTCATCTTTTAGAAAACCAAGAACGGACAAACAGTGTTCTTGCCGAAGAAATTTTGCAACGACACACCCCAGAAGTCGCAGAAAAATTTACCGCATGTACCCAGGACTCTAATGCCTATTGCATAGTGCTATTAACCGGCAGTCCAGAATCGTTGAGTAAGCGGTTCGTTCAAACTCTATATCAGGCCGCGGTTGGGTATTTCGCTGAAATTGATACAGAAGGCATGCCTTCAATCGTTCATGATCTAGAACAAGCAAGACACCAAGCGAGAACAACCAGTGAAATTATCAAACTGTTAAAAAAACTGCGCGAGGCCGTCAGCCAGGTTTCTGGTAAAGGCATTTTGATCGTTATCGATGAGCTGGGAAAATTTCTTGAATATGAGGCTCGCCATCAGGGCAGTAATGACATCTTTTTGCTACAAGCATTAAGCGAATTATGTGTTGAAGGCGGGGATGCCAATATTCTATTAGTGGTATTGATGCACCAAGCTTTTGAACAATATTCAAAAGGGCTTGCCGAAGCACAGAAACAGGAATGGTCAAAAGTGCAAGGCCGGTTCGAAAATGTGCCGTTTCTAGAGTCTACAGAACAAACATTAAGGGTCATATCGGCGGCTTTTCATAGCCAGTTAACGCCAGAAGCCCAAAAAGATATTCAGGAGCAGGTCACAGAAATCGTCGGTCTATTAGAAAAACAAAACGCCCTACTTTCAGGATTATCGTCAGATGCGGCCATAGACGTTCTGACAAAGTGCTATCCGCTGCATCCGATCGCGACATTGTTATTGCCGACGCTGTGTCAAAAAGTTGCTCAAAACGAAAGAACTCTATTCAGCTATCTGGGCAGCCAAGAATACTTCGGCTTTAAAGACAGCCTAAGCCGTTTACAAAACGTGGGTGATTGGGTATTGCCGTGGGAAGTATTTGAATATTTCATAGAAAATCAACCTTCGGCCACCACAGATCATGTGACCCACAGACGCTGGGCGGAAGTCATCACCGCTACGGAACGATTGGGCGATACCGACGATAGCGAAATTCAATTATTAAAAACCATCGGCTTATTTAACATCATTGGCCGTCATGCAGGATTTAAAGCCAGTAATGAAATATTAACCTGGTGCTTCCCAAAATCGGTCGATGTGGAGCAATTACTAAAAAAGCTTCAAGCTAAATCCATTATCAACTATCGCAAATACAGCTCGGAATATCGGGTATGGGAAGGTAGTGATTTTGACCTTGATGCCGCCGTTATCGAAACGACACAGCAGCTTGGTCGTGTCAATTTGGCTGAGGCACTGACACATCGAAATCAGCTGATGCCGGTCGTCGCCCGCAGGTACTCAATGACCAGCGGCGTATTGCGCTATTTTCAGCCCTTTTATGCAGACGCTACGACGCGGAATGATTTCTTCGAAAGCGTCGACCAACCAAGGATCGTTTTCTTTCTGGCGGAAGGGCAAGGCGATCGGGAAATGTTCAGCGAAAAAGTTAAGACTTACCCTAACCTACTCACGATTTACGTCTTATGCGATAACGCAGCGCAAATCAATCAAGTGGTTTCCGAAGCGATTGCTTTGGAAAAAATTCAGACCGAGCGAGCGGAATTAAAGTCAGACCCCGTTTCGCAACGAGAACTAAAAGATCGACTTCAAACCGTGAAAAGCATAGAACTCGATCTACTCAATTTGTATTTGGAGCAACCCAAGCCTTTTGAGTGGTATTGGAAAGGCGCTCAGACGCTTCTGACCAGTAAAAAGCATCTGCAAACGCTACTGTCTAGAGTTTTAGAAACGGTTTTTAGCAAAGCGCCGTTGATTAAGAACGAACTGATCAATCGCGACAAAACCTCTGGACAAGCCAATGCGGCAAAAAACAAATTAGTAGCTGCTTTATTGTCTAACCCCCATTTGGACGACTTGGGATTCGATCCTAAAAAATACCCGCCTGAAAAAACAATTTATCGTGCGGTATTCAAAGAGCCAGGTATCCATGTGTTACAAAATGATGTTTGGCAATTCGTAAATCCAAGTCCGACTAACAAATATCGTTTTTATGATATATGGCAGGCAATTGATGAGCAATTAAGAAGTAGTCAGCGTCCGCAGCCGCTCACCGACATCTATAAACTGATAGAACAACCACCTTATGGTGTGCAAAAAGGTGTGTTATCGCTGATTTTTATTGGTTATCTTCTAGCTAATCAGCGTTCACTGGCACTCTATGAAAGCGGTATTTTTTGCCCACATATAACCCAGGAGCATTTTGAAATATTATTAAAGCGTCCCGAGTTATTTTCAGTTGAAGCGTTCGACTTTAGCGGGATTCGGGCCGATTTGTTTAATCAATATTTAGAA
Source organism: Methylomonas sp. (assembly GCF_023228165.1). GTDB lineage: Bacteria > Pseudomonadota > Gammaproteobacteria > Methylococcales > Methylomonadaceae > Methylomonas. Next base: position 18,984 of record NZ_JALOBS010000041.1, read on the forward strand.
AGATTAGTAGGTAAGTCGCCAGAAAATAGCACCTTGCTGGATATCGTTAAACCATTGGCAAAATTCATCCATCAATTACCGGCGTATTCCTTGGCTACTCGGGAATTAGACCCAAAAGCTTTAGCTGTGCGCGATGCTTTCCAAAGCACGCAAAGTCCGATGCAATTATTGTTTAAAGAATTACCGGAAGCATGTGGGTTTAAGGCTTTTTCCGACGCGCAGCACTTTAACGGCAGTAATCCAAACGATTTTCTAAATGTGCTGGTCGAGTGCCTAAATATTCTTAATAAAGCCTATCAGAATTTATTGTCCCATTTTAAACGCCAGCTCTGTCAGGCTTTTGAACTGGCCGAACAGGAAGAGATCAGCACACTAAGACATACGCTAAACCAACGTTATGCAGGTCTCGAAAAATACACCGTTGATGGGCAGGGGCTCAAAGCCTTCATCATAAGGCTGCAAAACGAAAAGGATACCGACCAAAGCTGGTTGGAATCTGTTGCTGCGTTTTTGGGCAGTGCTCCGCCGGATAAATGGAAGCCAAACAATATCACGCAAGCCGATTATCGTCTGCGCGAATTCAGTGAACGTTTAAAGGAATTGGCAGTAGTACATGCTGAACAACAAAAAGCCGACGTTGGCAGCCAAGCGACATTAATCCGCATCGTTAGCGAACAGGGGGAATATAGTGAAATTGCCTATATTACCGAAAAGCTCAAGCAACAAGCCGATGCAAAAATAGCGGAACTGCAACTAGCAAAAACTGACAAGACTTTAAAACAAGCCATACTTGCAAGATTGATGCGTGAGTTATCCGAATTAAATTAATTTAAGAGTAATTATTATGAGTGGCGATAAACCCGTTAGGCATTTATTAGGATTGTCAGGTGGCAAAGACAGCGCGGCGTTAGCAATTTATATGCGCGATAGAGTGCCGGAAATGGAGTATTTTTTTGCCGATACTGGTGCTGAGTTACCTGAGACACTTGCGTTTGTCGATTTAATGGAAGATTACTTAGGGAAAGAAATTATAAGATTAAATGCAGGCCGTGGTTTTGATTACTATCTGAAATTAAACGGCAATTTCTTGCCAACGGCACGATCACGATGGTGCACTATTAATCTAAAGTTAAAGCCTTTTGAGGAGTTTGTAGGGAACGATTCTGTTATTAGTTATGTGGCGATTCGAGCCGACGAGCCCTATAGAACGGGATATATATCAACTAAACCTAATATCAACGCAGTTTATCCATTTAAGGAAGATGGAAAAATAAAAGAAGATATTGTTAATATTCTTGAAGAATCTGGAATAGGAATGCCAAAGTATTATGACTGGCGCAGTCGATCTGGTTGCTATTTCTGTTTTTACCAGAGAAAAATTGAATGGGTAGGTTTATCCGAAAATCATCCAGATTTATTTGATAAAGCAAAAGAATTTGAAGATTATCATAAAAGTAAAGGGCGTAATCATACTTGGTCACAAGATGAATCATTGGATGAAATTCTTGCTAGAAAGGACGAGATAAAAGAGAAATTTAAAGCAAATAATCAAAATAATAAACCAACAAGTTTAGTTAATGCTGTATTGGATGAGGATAATGACGGCGATGACGGTTGTTTGGTATGTTTTAAGTAAATAACTAGGATGAGAAATGGCTCTAATTAGCAATGAAGGTGAACCAGTAACTCGGTGGTGGATAAGTAAAGGACTCGAGGTTGTTAAAACTGAAAGAGATATTTTTTCAAAATCTAAAATGAGAGCTGCAAGGCTTAAGTTTATAGCAGGCGCCAATCGCTTGGGAACAATAAAAGGATGGATGTCATCATCTCAGCTTATTGATAATAAGAACAGTCCTAGGGAATATGAGTTAACTAACTTTGGTTTAGCAATATTTAGTAATGACCCAAAATTAGTTAAATCAACCACTTGGTGGAGTTTACATCTATCTTTATGCTTTTCGCAAAACAGTGAACCATATCCATACTTCTTTTTAGGCTTAGAGTCTATTACTAAGGATTGGGTTTTATGGTCAGATTTATTGGACAAAACAAAAAATAATTTATTTGGCGAAGAAGGAAATGAATATAAAGACTCAACGATTGAATCTTTATTAAGTAGCATACGGAGGATGTTTGAAAATGACAACCCGTTAGCCGAACTAGGGTTAATTGAAATTAGAAATGAGCGTCAAGGTTCTGGAAAGTCTATTCGGCTCGGCTCACCAAGATTAACCGATGAAATATTAATTCACGCTTTAGCGATGTGCCGTTTCGCTCATTTTAAAAGTCGAGAGAGTGTCGATTTTTCTGTTTTAGCACAAACCGGATTACCCAATTTTTTATGCTGCTCTAAAGATCAATTACGCCAACATTATCAAAGAATGAGTCAAATGCACCAATGGCAAAGTTACTTCAGTTTTGACCGTGCGGTAGACTTAGAGTCCATTACCTTTAAAGATGCATGTACACCCGATAAAACCGTCTTGTTGTTATTGCAAAAAGGCCAAGATACTTGGATGTGAGGATGATGCAAATGGATTTAAATTTTTTACAAAATTCACTTAGAGAAAGCCTGACTCAATTTCATCTCTCTCCAACAATTCGTTATAAAAACATTGCGTTTTCCAGCAAAAAACTTTCTGATTTAGATGATGTAACGCAAACATTAAGGAGCTTATTACCTGGGTATTCTGTGTGGCAAAATCCTGGTAGACAAGGTGCTCCAAAGTCTATTTCTAGTCGACAAACACTGTTACATTGCATTTCCGATATTCAGCAGGAAGGTGTCATTATTCATCAGCCTGAACAATGGTCAAGTCACTGGCCTTTATTGGAAAAACAGGCTTTTTGGTCTGCACTTGGCATGTGGCAAAGTCAAATAAATGTCGTATTAGTGTTTGCTGAAAGTGATGAATTTCAGCAGATTAATAACGCATACTTTAAGCCCAAATTAATTGATGGTTTGACTATCTCTGTTTGGTGTCCAATGCGTGCCGAACAATAAACAATCATAAAGTAAATAACTCGAGTATGGTGCAATTCTCGTTTTATGGGGACTTTTCCCTGCCTATGTAATCAGTTTACTGCTTAGCCAAATGAATTAACGAACTACGGCCAAGATTTCGACAAGGAATAAGAATGAATTTACACGATGTCATCCAAATCAATTCAGAATACACCAGCGCGGCAATCGTATTAGTACAAGGCATTTCAGATAATGCACTAGTTGCTCATTACACGCCAACACATGCATCGATTCAGGTTTTTGAACATTTCTGCCGGGCGGTGTTGCCAGATGCTACCCAAGAACAGCGCGCACTTAATTTGTATGGAAGCTATGGTTCAGGAAAAAGCCACCTGGCCGTTGTTTTAGCGCAATTGTTGCGGGATGGTGCGAATACTCCCGGATTTTCCCAGTTAATTAATCGGTTACAGCAAGCAGGTAAAACTACATTAGCAGAAAAACTAAAAACTACTTTTTTACCTAATAGTGATATTGAAGCTAGGCCTTATTTGTTAGTCTCGTTGTATGCATCAGGGACTACCTCCTTAGGTGCTAAATTGATGGAAGGTTTGTTCGATGCACTACAACGAGAACGCAAACTAGACATAAAGGAAATATTACCTTCTACCGAATATGAGGTTTGTGTTAAACGATTCGAGGAGATGATTGGCGAGAACGCTGCATTCGAAAATGCGGACTTATCGCAATGGAATTTGGATCAAACTGATTTTTTGGCCACCGAAGATTTATTGACGAGCTTAAAGAGCCATCAACCATCAGCGTTAGAAGTATTTTTACAGTGGCACAAGGCCGTTTGTTTTGGACAGCCGTTTGATATAACACAGGCTGGTGGAAAGAATTATATCGAGGCGTATTTGGAGGCAGGAAAAAATCTTGCTGAAAAATATCATTACGGTGGCATCGTAGTCTTATGGGATGAGTTTGGCAACGCATTAGAAGACTTAATCGGTAATCCATCGAGGAACGCGGGACAAGAAATTATATCCCTACAGAACTACGTAGAACGTGTTTGCGCGCCGGATAAAGGCCACACAATATTTGTCGGCGTCACTCATGTCTCTTTTCAAGAATATGGTGATAGGACGCATGCATCAGAAGTAGTAAAAGAAGGATTAGAGAAAATATCAGGCCGTTTCAATAAAACTTTCAAAATCGAGCTAAATGCCTCAGAAAAAGATGGTTATCATTTATTGGGCATGCAAAAAAATTGGTCAGATTCAGGGCGTAAGTTATTGAGTCATGATCAACCGTCGAAAGCAAAATTACTCGAAGTTTGTCGACGCTTGCCATTATTCCAACCATTACATGAACACTTAGAGCTGGTTTTCGAAGATGTCTATCCTCTACATCCAGTAATGGCGGTAGGACTATTCAATCTATCGAAGCTGGCACAGGCAAATCGAACTGCGCTGACTTTTTTTCGTGATAATGCCGGTGAAATATTGAATACTGAATTAACTGATTCAATATTGTGGCAAAAGGAATTAGTGCGCTTGCCTAAGTTGCTCGATTATTATTCCGACAATTTAAAAAAAGTTGCTGGCGCAAATTGGAGGCGCTATGAGCAGGCACTTAATCAGGTCAACGGCGAAAACTCTAATGAAATTAAGGCTAGGAAAGATATATTAAGTATATTACTTTTATCGCAATTGTTAGGAGAAAGCTTTAAAGCGAGCGACGAGCTGCTAGCTTGCACACTTTACGATGCGTTTTCAAATACCCCCGCTTCTGAGGAGTTAAATCAACATTTAGCTTGGCTCAAAGGTGCCGGATTAATCTGGAAAAACAATGTGACTCATTTTTGGACTCTTGCCGGGGAGGGAGGGGTTGATGTTGACGCTTTAATTGAAAATAAAACCGCGATTTTTTCTGGCCGGAGTTACGAATATTTATTGGAAAACTATCCCGCTATGCAAGAGGATGTGTTGCCTGTATTGGGCGACCATGATTTGGAACCCTCTCCTTGCGGAATTATCCGTTCGTATTCTGTCAGTATATTATCCCTTCCTTTTAGCATTGAACAGGTAAAATTGAAAAATAAGTTGTTATCTGCCCGAGTTTTTCTAGTATTAGCTAATAACTTGGGAGACGTTCAATTTACAAAGGCGAGAATTCAGGAAATGGCTAAGCGTAGCCTTTATTTCTGGATTCCAGCTCATGGCATAGAAAATGAAAAAATTGTCGAAAACGAAGCAACCTATGATCTTAGTGAATTGTTTTGTAGATATTTAGCGATCAATGAACAACTAAGGCAAGGATCGGCATTGTCTGAAGATTTACGCAGGCAATTAGAAGCGAAATGGGAAAGTACGCGCCAATTAATTAAACTCGTTTTGCAAAACCTATATGGTCGTTCAGGACTAGAGTCGGCCAAATGCCATATTTATCAAGCCGGTTTTGTCGAACCTTTACCTTGTAAAAGTTGGCATGCTTTCAAAGAATTGCTCAATAGTGAGATAAATGGTTTGTATCCTAAGGAAGTGCCGATACGTGCCATGAATATGAACGTTTTGAGAGATGAAAAATATTCTGGTAGTAGTAAAGTCGTCAATTTGGTCAAAAGAATTATTGAATTTGACGAAAATCCAGCTTATCAAAGTGATTTGTTGGGTGAAAACAAAGAGACAAGTGAGCCCGCAGCGCTGGTAGATGGGATTTTAGGGGCGAATAATTTATTTATCCAAAGGCCTAACAGGTGGGATATAAAAAACATAGACGAAACTGAAGGAAAGTTAAAAGAGTTATTGCAATTATTGCATGATGCTTTTCTTAAAAAACGCGATAACCCTTATGCTGTTAGTGATTTAAGAAATAAGCTGATAGCTGAACCATATGGACTGCCATCATGCACCTTACCATTATTTTCAGCAGTTGCAATTCGTCACGAAACCAAGCGTTTGCGATGGGGAAGCACTAAAGAAACTATTTTTGCGAAGAACTTAGTAGATGCTTTTACTGAAGATAGTAAATTAACAGTTAGGTTATTCGAGTTTTCTAAAAAACAATTTGCAATGTTGTTTATTACGGGAAAATGTTTGCGAGTTGATCAGATAGAGGGGCAGTCATCGGAAGAGTATGCAAGTTTATGTGCTTCAAAAATAAGAGAGTTTGTCAATAGCAAGCCTGAAGGTGTAAAAAACTCTAATAAACTAGATATAAAAACTCAAGAGTTAATTAAATTTCTCAACTTAGTTGGTCAAAGCACCCAAGATTTAGCAGATTTTTTAATAAATTTGTTAAATGTTAAAAGCTATCTTCCAGATAGTAACGTAAAGGCTGTGATGGAGGCCGTTCAAAGGTTATTAGATGACTTTTTGAAGGTGGAAAATGCAAAATTATTAGAAATAAAGCAGTGTTGGTTTAGCCATTTTCCAGATAAGGCTAATGATAGACAGTTGATTATCTCTCGCTTGAGGAAAATAGGTACGCGCCCTGCAAATCAGTTGTTAACAATGCTTGAGCAGTCGAGTACCGCGGAAGATATGGGATCTAAAGATGTAATCTATCGGTTACTTAGTAAACGCTTTGACGACTGTAATGACACCGATATTGGTCGCTGTGTTAATACTATTGAAATGTTGTTTGATCAGGCTAAGCACTTAAGTCCAGAAAATTCGCCTATTTATCCAATTTCGCCAATACCAGATCCGGCTGCTCCATATATTCCTCCTGATGGTATTGCTACACCAAAGCCATCACCCGGTAATGAAAATGTGACTCCTGAGGTGGCTAAAGCGCATATTCAGAATGTTTTAAGCTCATTAGATTTGTCTAAAATCCAGATTATTCAAGTGCTGGAAACCTTGTTAAAGGATTATAAGGATTAGTTCAATGGCTGTTATGTTAGTTATTGATACATACCAGATTGATACAGAGCAGGCTGCTGTCGCGGAAAATAACGTGCCAGCAATCGAGCAACTTAGACAAAAGATTAGCCAACATTTAAAAGATGGTGATGAGCACTTATTGAGAGTTCGGTTTAAAAGCAAGGCATTATATGAACGCTTTAAGGATTTTGAGGGCTTAGATAATGTATTACCTACTCAACAATTGCTTCCGCGTTCGATTTATCGAGACCTAGTTGATGAGGTACTACCCGAGTGGTTAAGTAATAGACTAATTGTCCACCTAAACTTGATTAGAACTCATGAAGATGGAGATAAGAGTTGTTCGTTGATCGATAGAGTTATAACAGCCTGTGGCAAAAATTTACTAAGCCAAGACTTTTCATTTTTTATCGAAGCATTAAATGAACAGCCAGCCGAATTCTGGCATTTGTTGTCGGTGCCAGAAATAAAAGAACGATTTCTTGATCATTTTCGTTTTGCCTTTAATTTTTCGGAAGAATTAGCCCGTCTCTTTCTACAAAAAATTTCGGAGGGCAGTCGAGTAAAAGATTTTTTTGTTTTGCTGGCTTACGAACAACACCAGGAAATATTAAGAAAAAAACTTGCCCACTTTTGTTTTAGTGTGTCATTGCCACCAAAATCATTAGCAAGCCTTTTATTACAGCTTCCCTTATTAGACTTATTAGAGCAAGACGCTAAAGAATTGCCAACTAAATGTATAAAAGCACTAGAAGAGTTGGCGCGCAATGTTGATAAAGGTAACGCACAAGCTCGTGATATGGCGGATTTGATTTTTGCGCCTTGGCCCACGCTAATAAACAAAGTAGCAGAATTAGCATCGAGAAATGGACAGTTGATTTGCGCTGAGCTTGTCGACCAATTAAATTCTCTTCATACTGAGCAAGCTAGGCAATTAGCCATTGTATTTGATAACAAGTTAAATCTTAGCCAGTTATCAGCATTATCCGGGGACGCTACAACTGACGATGTGATGCGTTGGAGTGATGGCTATTTTGAATTAATCAGACAGCAATTCTTATCTTTACAACCAGTTAACGAAGAACTTAATTTAAGTTTTAGCGAATGGTTAATTAAGCAATCCGCTCGCGTAGCTCGTTCGGATTCAGACTGGAGACAATGTTCAAAACGTGTGGAAAGCTATCTGCGGGAAGGTTATTTAGTCGTAATCTGTGTAATCGATGCTTTATCTGCTTTGAACCAAGACTTGTTGTTAGAAAGTGCTGCTCAATTAGAGCATTTAGAATTGAAAAGTGAGCTGCTGTTTTCCCCTTTGCCGACATTGACCGAAGTCGGGAAAATGGCAATAGTGACAGGTTTGCCAACAAGTCAGTTGCCGAGTGATCAGGAAGCAGCTATAAGACATCGATATCAAGCGTATTTGCCCGAGGAGAAATCCTTAAAGGTATTAAAAAGTTGGCAACCAGGATCTGATCATCTAGATGAGAATACAAATCTAGTTGTATTTTTCGAAAACAGAATTGATGAGCGTCTACACGATTGTGTCGATTTTGAAAAGCATAGAAAGGATATCGTGCCCATTTTAAAGCAAACGATGACAAAAATTGATAGTTGGAAAAAGGATGCCGGTTATTTGAATAGAGATATTGTTTGCTTTATTACTGCAGATCATGGAATGACAGTTGTTAAATCGGAATATAAAGGCGAAGCATTCGGGGAAGTTAAAGAGCGTGTCTTTAAAGTGAAAAATCCAACTTCGGATAACGCTCAAGGCTTTGTTTTTATTCCGCACGGTGCTGAGAGCGGATACTTAGTACCAAAACAACGCATTAGATTAAATGGAAACGCTTTATTGACGCATGGGGGGATCACTCCAGAAGAAGTATTAGTCCCGTTTTTAACTTTATCATCTAAGCAGCCCGAAGTATTTAAAATGCCGTTGGAGCTAGCAACGCTAAGCGACAAATGCCAGAGAATTTCAGATAAATCTTGGCAGATCAGTCTAGAATTGTCCGCTGGCATTAATGTAAAAAATATTAATTTAAAGCTCGAATCTCCCTTAACTGGAGAAGAATCGATATCTGCAATTTCTGCCGGGACAAGTCAAAAATTGATATTGGCGTTTTCTGCGCTAACTGAACAATCTGGCTTAACTGAGATAACAATTCATCTTAGTTACGATAGAGAAGGAGCCCATGAGATTAATACCAAACAAATTTCCTGTATTTTTCCTGCCCCATTGTTAGAAAAAGATGCTGCAACCCAGGGCTTCGAGGATATGTTTAACTAATGAATAAAGAGAAGTTGGATTCCAAGATCCGAGACATTTTTTGCGAATTAACGATCGATAAAGCTCTAGTGAGAAAGTTGAAGGTGCGTGAACAACGTACGATTCCAACTTTTGTTGAAGAGTGGTTGATTTCGAGATTTCAACAACCTGACAAATCCGACGGTGATGTTTATAAAGATATTACCAATTTTATGAGTAATCATTTGCCAGCGAAGACTGAAAAGGAAAAAATCAAGTACCGATTACAGTTGAATGAATCCGTTGTATTACTTGATCGTTTTGAGGCTCGGATTGATATCACTAGAGATAGGAAGTTGTTAAGCATCCCGTGCCTTGATGAAAGGAACGCCCATGTCGCGCAAGACGTTTTGGAAAAAAACCAAACCTTGTTAGAAGGTGGACAATGGGGAGCAGGAAGATTATCAATTCGACCAGAGGGAAATAACAAGGTTATCGAGCTAGTTGAATTCCACCCAATGCAATCAGGGTCAGTGCGCCTAGAGCATCTAATAAATGCTCGGCAGGAATTCTCGACCCGAGAGTGGATTGCGCTGTTGATGAGAACTATGGGATATGAACCATCGGCTTATACAGAGGAGCAGCAAAATCATGTGTTATTGCGTTTGCTGCCATTGGTCCAGATCAATTTAAATATGATGGAACTTGCGCCAAAAGGAACTGGTAAGTCGTTCATTTATTCGAATTTAAGTCGGTATGTTTGGTTAAATAGTGGCGGCGCCCTTACGCAAGCTCAATTATTTATGAATCTCAACACCAAGGAAGTTGGTCTGTTGGGAAAATATGATCTTCTAGTATTGGACGAAGGACAGTCAATTAATTTCAAGGGTGCCGATGATATTCATGCAAAATTCAAGGATTATTTAGAATCCGGTCAATATAGTATTGGACGGGAAAAGATCACTAGCGAGTGCGGACTAATTATTTTGGCGAATATTGATTTGTATGATGGTAAGCCGCGTCAAGCCGATTACATCAAAAATTTACCCGAAATGTTTCACGATGATGCATTGCTTGATCGTTTTCACGGCATCATCCCTGGATGGGAAATACCAAGGTTTACTACGGAGTCAGCGGCACAAGGTTATGGCATAAAAGCAGACGTATTTGGCCAATACCTACATCAATTGAGGACCGTTAGTCATGTTGACTTTCCATTTGGAGATTGTCCTGAATTAAAAGGCGATAGTCGCGACGTTAAAGCGGTTACAAGGTTGGCGTCAGCATTATCCAAGTTGTTGTTGTTAAACCCGGGTCATCCAGAATATGAGGATTATGTATTGAATCCGGCCATCGAGCTTAGGCAAAGGGTAAGAGGACAACTAGCAGAATTGAACCCACATGAATTTAAGCCGCACGTTAATATTTACAAGAACGATTAATAACGAATAAATGGAATGGCGTGGTTCTCCTTGCAAAGCTGATCTTTGGACAAGTTTATTGTCGTTTTCGCGGAACTTGGCGGCCTGAATCAGTCACGATCAAATCTACATATTCCCTTTTCTGTTCCGGCCCATAACTAACGTGAATGGGCCTATTCACGCCATAAAAGTACAGTCGATCATAAGGCGTATTCTCGGCAATCCAATCGGCGACTTCCCGCATATTTTCATCGTCGACGATGAAGTCAACCGCAGCCCCAAGCCTCGGACAAATGTGGTTTTTCTTAGTATTTACTTCATGCGCGGCATGTTGATCGAGTTTAGGCGCCACGCGTTTGTTAATGTGCTTACCCAGTTCATGTGAACAAAAACCGTAGGTCAGCCTGACCATGCCAAAATAATCAATCACAGGGTCGAGTATATTGAGCGCTAGATCGTATAGCGCATTATAGCTATCGGCTTGTTTGGGGAGATTAGGTACACCCGTTGCTTGTTGAGTTTCTCCACATTCGATGAGTTGTCTATATGTCAGATAGCTTCCACACGACTCATCGAGATCCGGTATTAAACGACTACGAATCAGTTCAAAGCCATCAACTTCCCAGCGAGCGTGGGCTAAAGTTTGCCGAAACTCTTCGGGTTTTGGACCGTAACCACTCAAGTCAAATAGGTTTAATGCTTGCAACTGTTCATCAAAATTAAGTTGTTCAGCGTAATGCGGGTATTCCTCGTTAATGAACCGTGATTTTAGATAGAGATTAGTTGGTTCGAATTCTTCCCCGTATTCGTATAGATCGAACGTTTGCTCTCTCAGATTGATTTTGACCCGTTCCAATAAGCGTGGAATGGGTTGATTTTCAAACTCGTCGTAGCGCATCAAGCTTAATTTGCCGGACTGAATATGGATTTTGATTAAATCCGTTTGTTCGATATCGCCATACAAAATCGTGGCGCAGCCGATATAAATCCGCAGTAAAGCAGGCAGTTCCTGAACCATACTGGTGTGCAGATGCAGAGCCTCGCCTTCATCCAGAAATCCCAGTCCTTGCTCTGTCGCCAGTTGACATGCTTCAGCAATAAGCTCGGCATTACTAATCTGGAATAAAATCGATCGAGCCGTCTCTATGGCATTTTGGTAATCGCCGAAAAAGGCTTTAATGTCTCTTTGCAGTCCAATTTCTAAGTGTTTGTAGGGTTTGCGTCTTGAAAAGGCCTGTAACGCAAAATAGGTGATTAAATCTTCGATTTTGCTTTGTCGAGCTTGTTCAAACAACGCTTCTTCATTGTTATCCAGTGCAAAGCGAATGGCTTTGCTGATACTGCCAAAGGCTTCTGTGAGTTCAATCAGCGCATCGATTTCCGATTTGTCGGGTATCCGCCCAAGTTCCAGGATTTTTTGCCACAATGGGTCGATAAGGTGTTTGTACGTCAAATACTTCTTCTCATTTCGAGACAGTTTTGGCTCAGACGACGAAATAGGTCTATGCGATAGGCGTAAAACGTTGCGTTTGCTTCGTTGCCGGCCGAGCAGAAAACGCTGTTCGGCATCTGGATTTTTAAAAACAAAAAAAATGCCGGGAGCGATAGGAATGGCGTCCGTTTCCAAGGTATCTGTTAAAAATTCTTTAAGCTCGCTTTGGGTAAAGTATTTTTGGAAGGTATTGCGCTGGGTAATGACACCATCGTTAAAAGCCTGGCCTTTAAATGCATTCTGGTTGAATAGCATGGCTGAAACCACTAAGACCTGGTTAGCCAGGTTATATGCCCCTATCAATGCTTCCAATCTTTCCTGATAGTTTTCGATGACATTGATCACAAAGCCTAGATTAACAATATCAGCAGCTTGCTTAGGTAGGTCTGGTGCGTAATGCGGGTCCCAGCCGGACACTGGAATAGCATTTTCTGATAGATTGCGTATGTCGTCGCCTTTGCCGCAACCGTAATCGAATACGGTTAATGAGCCGTCTAAAAATCCGTGACGTGCCAAGCATTGCATCGGCGCAGATAAATTACTGCGGGAAAGCGCTGTGAGATGCCGGGAAATGCTTGTGCTTTCAGACGATTCAAACGTCAGGCTGTCAGTAGACTCATCGTTGCCAATTGGCACAAATTGGTAATCGATGATTTGAAAGCCCTTGTCGCGTATTAATGCATCCCAGGCTTGTTTGAAGCCGATTTTTATGGGATTTTCGAATAAGCCTAGCTGCTCGGCGGTCTCGGTTAATTGCTTGAATTGTTCGGTGTTTGGTGTATCGCGGCCGAGTAATAATTCCTTGCGGTGTAAGATGGGCGGATTTAACGATGTTTGATAACTACGTTTTTCGACTTTTTGCTGGGTAAGGTCGATACGAAAACTCGTTTCTAAAGCAGGAAATGGCTCGTCGAAGAAATTGGGATAACACATTAACGACAGCATGTTCGATTTGCCATCGTATTTCACGACATTGTAATCATGGTTCGGTTTTAAATTGGCTAACGCCTCGGCGGCCTTGATAGTCTGTTGTACTTCGCTCTTTTGCGATTCGGTTAGGCTGCAATGCCAATAAACGTTGTTTAGTACTTTCTTGCCAAGCATGGGGTTATATCCTGTCGCCAATTAATCCAATGCCAGTTCCCTTAAGCGGGTGACTTCTTCAACGATGCGTTGTCCAGCCCAGGCGATTTCTTCGATGGAAGTGTAACGTCCAAAACTTATCCGGACTGCACCGTAAAGCCTGTCCCCTTCAATGCCCATTGACCTTAAAACGTGCGACGCTTCGACCGCGCCACTGTTACAGGCCGATCCTGACGATATTGCAATCTCGTCTCTAAGTGCAATGATCAACGAGTCGGCACTGACCTGTTCAAAGCTGAAGTTAATGATATTGGGTAGCTTGTACTCTTGATCACCGTTGAAATATACGCCGTCTAGCTTGTTCAGTTGCTTGGTTAAAGCGTGTTGTAACGCTACAGCGTGTGCGTAATCGGCTTCCCGGGTGTCGTTGGCTAATTCAAATGCGGTTGCCATGCCGGCGATTTGATGAGTGGGCAGTGTTCCCGGCCTTAATCCGTGCTCTTGTCCTCCACCATGCAGCAATGGAGCGAGATAGATCTTTTTTCGATTTCTAACAAACAAGCAGCCTATGCCTTTCGGGCCATAAAACTTGTGTCCTGAGAGCGAAAGCAAATCGATGGGAGTTTCGGCTAAATCAAGTGGCAGCTTGCCGGCGCTTTGGGCGGCGTCGACATGAAAAAACACGTCTTCTTGTTCAAGGGCTTTTGCAATTTGATCAATATTTTGGATGTAACCAGTTTCGTTGTTGATATGCATGAGCGATACCAGAATAGTCTCAGTCGTTATCGCTGAGAGCACTTGATCAAGACTGATTTTGCCTTCTATATCAGGGCGCAGGTAGGTAACACTAAAACCGATCGACTCAAGATACTTGCAGGTGTCTAATACGGCCTTGTGTTCACTTGCCGAGGTGATGATATGTTTTCCCTTGTGCTGATAACCGAGTGCGATGCCTTTGATGGCTAGGTTGTTGGATTCTGTTGCGCCGGATGTGAATATCAAATCGCTGGGCTTACAGTTCAGGCAGGTCGCCAAGTTTGTTCTGGAGTTTTCCACCAATTCATTGGCGCGTTCACCAAAACTGTGTTGTAACGACGCGGGGTTTGCGAAGTTATCGTCTAATGTCAGGCTGCTGCAGAGAGCTTTCACGGCCTCGGGTGCCATGGGAGTAGTCGCCGCATAGTCTAGGTAAATCTGATTTGCCAAGATAATTGGTGTGTTGTTGTAAGGAATAGGTCAATAATATATGTCTTCGCTTGGAATATGAAGTTATGCATATTTTTGAAGTGACTAATTACCTCTGTGAAAAAATGGTTGGGGACATCATTATATCTATAGTGATGTAAACTGATTATTGCAGGTTCAAAATTTTTATTAACTCAAAACAAATTCCAGTATGAACAAATCTGACCTCATCGACGCTATCGCCAGCCACACCAACTTGACCAAAGCCGACGCCGGCCGTGCCTTGGATGGCATTACCAACTCGATCCAAGCTGCACTGAAAGCCGGTGATTCCGTGGCGTTGGTGGGCTTCGGTACGTTCGAAGTGAAAGAGCGTGCCGAACGCACTGGCCGCAATCCGCGAACCGGCGAAGCGATTACAATTGCAGCGGCCAAACTGCCATCGTTCAAAGCCGGTAAAGGCTTGAAAGACGCGGTTCAGTAAGGTTTAGGCCGCGTTATTGCGGACCCATACCCCAGCCTTCCAGCTCAGACTGCCGTTTGACCGTAGGCACGTCCAGGTCGGTCATCCGGCCTTGGGTGCGGGTTAAGGTGTCTTGTCGGCCGCTGGAGGCTGCACCGTATTTCTGCGGATTGAGTCGGCTGCCGGTACCGGTGAGTTGATCCAGATTGAGCATGGACGCGGCATTGGCGGCGGACGGTAAATGCCCGGTCTGTGCCAGAATTGCAACCATTCGTCCAAATTGACCTGAGTCCAGTCCACGCGGTCCAGATCTGCGACTTTAATCCCGGTACAAGTTGGACTTTCCGGCGTACCAAAGTCCATGCCCAGCTGCGGTTTGATTTGTTCGTTGAGGATGCGTGCTAGCGGCGAGTTGTAGCAGCAGTAACTTTCCTTGCGCACCCAACACACGCCAGCCACCTTGCTTTCACAATAGGTGCCCAGATCCGTGCAGACTTTTAACTGCTTCTTGGCGGCGAGTTCGTATTCCGGCTCCTCGCAGGAATAGACGATCTGGATGATCATGATGATGATCATGACCACGGTATAAGCCGTCATCAAGGTGCTGAGCAGCTGCCCGGCAAACGCGGCACCGCCGCCAAGTTGCACACCACCGGACTGTGCGGCGGGTGTGAGATTGCCGGCCGCATCAAAGGCCGCCTTGCCGCCGGCGCTGAACAAGGCATTACCGGCGGCTTGACCAAAGGTCTGGCCGATCCATTCCGCCACGGATTTCATGAGTTCGCCTTTGAGTGAATCCAGTAGTCCCTTGGAGGCAATATCGCTGGTACTCAGCATGTCTGTACCGACCAAGTTATTGACGCCCGAAGCAAAATCCGCTTGAAAACTGTTCCAGGCATCGCCGGCTAACGTGAACGGGGTACGCATAGTTTCCCAGGCGCCTCGAATCGCCGAGGTACTGTCCATGGCCATTACCGCGCTGTCCATTTGACTAGTGGCGATCAATAAATCAATGTAACGTCCCAGCCCCATCGCACCCGAAGGCGTTTCGCAGCAATCGACCAAACTGAGTGCGCCGCCGACCATTTTGCAACTGGCCGGTTTACCTTGAAAGACCTGGCAGGTAGTCGGATCCTTTTGCTGCAGATCGGCGTTGGCGTAATCGCAATGCAAATCCATCGCCATTTGCTGGGCGCTATTCAATAACGCGACCGCCTTGCTGAAATCCTGGCTTTGAGTCCGATTCACGCTGATACAGTCTTCGCCCATGCAGCGGATCGGCCCGGCGCATTGCTGTTGGGTGTTGCTTTGAATGCCGGGAATGCCCACCGTTTGCCCGCAATCGTAGGTATCGACGCTGTCCCAGCAGGTGCCAGAAGCTAACACACTGGTACATTGGCTTTTGATAAAGGCGCAGCCCTGGGTTTCCAATGATTCACAGGTTTTGTTGAGCATACCATTCGCCGGTGGTTGCAAACAATGCGTGCCGGCGGTATCGGTCCAACATTGGCCGTACTGATTCAAATCGCAGTTTCCGGCGGCCTGGATAGCCATGCAGGTATTGCGAATCCCGGACGAACTGGCCACCGGGGCTTGGGCTAAATTTGCGCTGCAGACCATTACCTGTGACGTCGGATCAACATAACAACCTGACGCATTGGCCGGATCGTTGATGCAACTCAGTTGGCTGCCAGTCTGGCAAATGCCGTCGCTAATCGCATTGGCCAGATTCTGGCAATTCGGTCCGTTCCAGCTCCATGCGTCCTGGGTGATCAGTTTTGACAGGTCGTAGCGCAAGCGAATTCGGGCATAACCCTCGCCCATGCCTCCGACGATGGTGGTTTGCTGGAAGAGTTTGTGTCCGCTACTGGTAAAGGCATGACTGACATCCCGATTGGGATACTCCACCCAGCTTTGCCCCAACTCGCAAGCCCCCCAGCCGCTGGCACCGGTGTAAATCAGATTGCCACCGAAAAACAAGCGGGTTTGATCGTCGTATACCACATGCTCCAGACGCGCACTGGTAATGGCTTCGGGATGCAGTACGTTGTAGGTCACCTGCCAGGTAAATACCCCGCAACCGGCGGACCAATAATTGTCGCCCACCCGACCAATATACACATCCAGACAACCAGGGCCGCAACTCGACAAACCGCCAGTGCCCGACACAAACGTCAACAACGGCTCGACCCTGACTTCGTGCGTTGCCGTACAAGTTTGTGGTACCGTCGGTTGCCGCAGACACAACTGATAATCCGGCACGCGCACCGATTGCAGGGTGTCGGTTTGGGTCGTGGTGGTTGTGCAGTCTGAGAATGACTTTGCCCAGGGGGTGAAATCGGCAAACACCTGATCGCCGGCTTGCCAGATCGGATCGGCATGTAAGTCCGGGTGCGACTGGTGGGCATTGTCGATCAAAGTCCGATAGGCCTCGCCGGTCAAGCTGGTTTCGCCGTTCAATGCAGTCTGTGCGTCCAACCCGGCTGCGATCGTTCCGGGGTTGTTACCATAAAGGTTGGCAAAATCGCTGGTCGTGGTTGATGCGCTATTCGTATCCGGAAACAGCGTACCGATTGACATGGCGCTCTCCTGTGCCGTTCCCGGATTCAAGGTTAGCGTGCCATTGCCGGTATCGACCGGAAACGTAAAACCGCCGAGGACTTGCTGGCCCAGTTGTTGACCATCGCGCCCAGCTGCCTGAATCGCATCGGCCCATGAAACGCCAAACGGTGTCCAGGCCAGGGTCACACACAAAATTGCAGACAGCGTCTGCACAAACCCACGCTGTGGATCGAATATCTTCCGGGCACCCATCACAGCCCCACACAACAGTTTCTATTGGACGAAGGTGTCCACGAAACGCCTGCAACCCTTGCCACGCATGGGTTGCCGTAGTGAATGCCGGTTCTGAACTGTTCAC
>NZ_JALOBS010000042.1 GCF_023228165.1 Methylomonas sp.
TTGGCAAACTGGCGGCGGGCACGTTCGCCATCGATGACACCATCGATAATGGCGTGCACCACATGAATACCGTGCGGGCCGAATTCTCGCGCCATGCCTTGCGCTAAAGCGCGTACCCCGGCCTTGGCCGCCGCAAATGCGGTAAAGGGCGGTTTTGCACGCAAGGATGCCGTGGCTCCGGTGAAAATCAATGTACCACGTTGCCGTGGCAACATGTGTTTAATCACTTCCCGGCCAAACAAAAATGCCCCCAGGCTGTTTTGTTGCCACAACTTGGTAAAGGTTTCCAGGTCGGTGTCCAATAACGGCGCCGGGATATTGCTGTCTACATTATAGGCGGCAATTTCCAGTTCAAAGCCGGCTTCGGCTACCGTTGCCAGTAAACGCACTACGTCGGCTTCTATAGTCGCATCAGCAATGACAGGGGTGGCTGCGCCGCCTTGTCCGGTAATGGCTTCCGCCACTAAAGCCAGTTTCGATGGACTGCGGCCAGCAATAAACACCGGTAAACCGGCGGTGGCGAAACGCTGAGCCAGTGCCGAGCCCAGGCCCGAAATCGGGCCCACACCCAGCACCAGCGCTGCTTTTGGCGCGGCCATTACGCAACGCGCCCGGCCGCGGTCGCGGCAGGTACTTCAATAAGTTGACCGGATTTAACATCATAAATAAATCCGTAGACCGGAATATCCGCCGGTACCAACGGATGAGATTTAATTCGTACCACATCTTCGGTGACACTCTCTGCTTGATCTTTAATAGTGAGCCAGTTGATAAATTTTCCGTCCGTGGAACCCGGACCTTCGCAGCAATCATGCCAGCCGCTGCTGTCGACACTGGCGGATTTCAGGCTTTTGCTCAACAAATCGCACATGATGTCGTTGGTAAAGGTTTGCATGCCGCAGTCGGTGTGGTGAATCACAAACCATTCTCGGGTGCCGAGTAATTTGTACGAAATCACTAATGAGCGAATCGCATCATCGCTGGCTCGGCCACCGGCGTTGCGGATTACATGGGCGTCTCCCTCGGACAGTCCCGCGTATTTGGCCGGGTCCAGGCGGGCATCCATGCAGGTTAAAATGGCAAACCGCCGACCGGGCGGCATCGGCAAATCGCCTTTGTCGAAATCCGTGCTGTAGCCACGGTTAGCGCTTAAAACTTCGTTCAGTATTTTGCTCATGCGGTACCTCCTTCAGCCGCGGCCGAAGATTAATGAGAAGTTATTGGCGGGCATGTCAATGATTTCTTTCAAGACCATGCCATGGTTGGCGGCGGCTTTTTTTAAATCGGCCACGTCTTTCAATCCCCATTCCGGTACTTCGTAGGACGACAAGGTTTTGTGAAATTCCTGGTTGGATTCGGTGGTGAAGCGGCCTTCGATTCTGAAGGGGCCGTAAATCAACAAAATACCGTCATCGTTTAATAAATGTGCTGCGCATTCCATCATGCCGTCGGCGATGGAAATCGGCGCCACCTGGAAAATGTTGATGCAAAAAATGGCGTCGAAACTGTTTTTGTCGCCTGGATTGAACCAACTGTCCGGTTCGGTTAAATCCAGATGTACCGGGTCGGCGATATTATCGTTGGCATGAACCGATGACAGTTTTTTGATGTTCTCGAACACTTCCGTATCTCTATCGGTGGGATGAAAGTGTAAGTGATCGAAGTGAGGCGCAAAGAAATTGATATGCATGCCGCTGCCGCTAGCCATTTCCAGTACTCGGCCGGATTCCTTGGGCAATTTTTCTTTCAATACGCCCAAAATGGGTTCGCGGTTGCGGTTGCCTGCCCAGGCTACATATTCGCTAAGGGGATGCGGGTTTAAAGGTGGTTTTTCACTCATAAAGGTCTCCAGTGACACTGTTTTGTTATCCGCCATCTGATGTGGCGGTATGCAAGAGCGGCTTATAATTCGCCGCTATCCATATTACCCTGCATATCCGGGGCCAACCTTAAGGATGGATTTTTTCCTTTAAAATCAACGATGGCAGGTTTATGGCTTGGGGTTTAATGGAAATTATGTTTCAATGAGTGAAATAAAATTTCAAAAAGTAGGGCTATGAACGAGCGCGATTTTTCCCAGATTTCTCCGGTGTTTTTTCTGCAAACCTTCATCATGGAATTAATGCATGCTTGCGAGCAGGAAGGCGGCGGTTATTGCGAATCCTTGATCGAGCGCATCGCCAAAAGCGCCGGCCAATACTTCGAGCAGACTTATCGCGACGAATACGGCAAACAGCATGAATTGGACAGGGAAAGCTATATCGATTTGATTCTGGGCTTGAAGAACCGAATTGGCGGAAATTTTTCCCTGGCCTCGGTGGAAAATAGCACCATTACGGTGGTGAACAGCCGTTGCCCGTTCGGGGATGGCGTCACTAATTTTCCCGAATTGTGCCGGATGACGTCCAGCGTGTTCGGCGGTATTGCGGCGCGCAACTTCGGCTATGCCAAGGTGGAGATCAAAAAAAGTATTGCCCGCCAAGACGGTGGTTGTGAAGTCTGCATACATACCGATTGCGGCGCGGCCGAAGATAAGCCCGGTTTGGAATACCGCCGCCGGGATCAGCCGGATGTCAAAGCGGAAATGCTGGCATTGCATTCCTTAATCGAAGAACGAATGCGCAATGTCTGGTGGAGCAAACCCAAGCAGCACGCCGTCAAACCTGCGCCGGTGATTATTGCCAAATCGCCGGCCATGCAAAAAGTGTTGCAACATGTGGAAGTGGTGGCGCCGACCCGGGCGACGGTGCTTATCAGCGGAGAAACCGGGGTGGGCAAAGAATTGATTGCCCGCGCGGTACATGCTATGAGCGATCGCGGTCATCGGCCATTCGTAGCCATCAATTGCGGCACCATACCGGAAAATCTGATCGAAAGCGCCTTGTTCGGGCATGAGAGGGGAGCGTTTACCGGCGCGGTGGAAGTGCATCAGGGCTTTTTCGAACGGGCGGAAGGCGGCACTTTGTTTCTGGACGAGGTAGATACCCTGTCGCCCGCCGCGCAGACCGGCTTGTTGCGGGTATTGCAGGAAGGCGAAATGGAAAGGGTCGGCGGCAAGCATACCTTGAGCGTGGATGTACGCATCATCGCCGCCAGTAATCGGCAGCTGGAGCAGCATGTCGAACAGGGTCTGTTCCGGCAGGATTTGTTTTACCGCCTGAATGTGGTGCGGTTATGGATTCCACCGTTGGCGCAACGCCCGGAGGACTTGCCGCATCTGGTTCAGCTGATTCTGAAACGCCTGAACGATAAGTACGGCAAAAACGTAGAGACGGTGAGTCGCGAAGTGATGGGGCAGATTCGCGCCTATCACTGGCCCGGCAATGTCCGCGAGTTGGAAAACACCTTGGAACGCAGCGTGTTGTTTTGTAAAGGCAACGAATTGGTAAATTTGGAATTGGACCGGAAAAATCAACCGGATGCGGTTACGGATTGGAACGCCTTTAAACAACGCACGCTGGGCGAAGCCGAGCAGACGTTTTTGATCCAGGCGCTGCAAACGCATAAGGGCGACATCAAACAAGTGGCTGCGGCGATGGCGTTAACTCTGCGAGCGGTATACGGCAAATTGAAAAAATATCAGCTGGATGCGCGCAAGTATAGAGCGTGACCGGTGAGCGGTTGTGTTAAATAGCATCCTATTACCCCAGGCAATTTAGCATTTATTTGTAATGGCTATTGAGGTTAGTATGGGGCCAAGTTCAAGAATACGCGTTTGAATATCGGTCGTCCATTCTGAACATGGTAGTGGTGAATCGACCCAAAAATAGGAATGAATGATGAAAAACATGACACTTTATTGTTACTTGATCCTGTCCTCTTTGAGTATTCCCGGCCAAGCTTCCTTGGTTAACGGCGACTTTAGCAATGGCGCTAACGGCTGGAGCGTTTCTTCATTCGGCGGCGGCGACCCGGCTAATTTCTATAGCATTGCCAGTAATGCCGGCGATGCGTATTTGAAGTTCGACACGGACCTATATATTCAAGGCCTGCAAGCTCTGACATTTAAACAAACCTTATTGATCAGCGCGGAGAATGCCTTATTCAGCGCCGATATCAAAGTCTTCGCGCCCACTAACGACAGTACCGGCAACGGCGGGAATTTGTTTCAGGGCGACGTGATAACCTTTTCCGCGCAAGCGCCCGCCATTGGCAGCAAACCGTTCGGCGCCGTGTACGAAATCAGTCGTTATTTCGATTCCGCCACGCCGGGCGGACAGGGCATCGGTATCATCACCCCCCTCTCCGGTGGTTTCTTCGATTTCAATATCACGGCGGACTTGTCGGCTTTTATCGGTCAAATGACGGCAATCAATCTCAATCTGCTGCCGGACGACGATCACAAAAGGTCGAGTTACGGCATCGATAATGTGCAATTAAGCGCGGTACCGCTACCAGCGGCGTTGCCATTATATGTCATGGGCTTGGCCTTGTTGCGCTTTACCGTCAAACAACGCGTTTAACAGGGTTTGCCTGGATGCTAAGCAATAACTCACTCAAAGGAATTCGCGGATGAACGAAAACGATTTTTGTGGTATCGGGAAAAACCAATCCGGTTTTTGTAACAGCTGTTATGAATCAGTGCCGGCCGGCGTGCGCGGGATTATTGCTGTTCCGCCCAATCAGCTGCAACGTAAAAGCACGGACGAACTCAAGGCAAAGTTTCTGGAATACCAGGGGCAGAACCAGGCCTTATTGGATGTTTTCGCCAGCACTAAAAACCAGTATGAAGCGGTATTTGCCACTTACTCGCAGATATTTTCCAAGTTCGACGTCTTAAACAAGCTGATCGATTCTCTGAACCCTAATGTCACAAAAGAATACTTGGGTTTGGAAGCGGCTTCCGTCGAAGACACCATTTGGGATATACATGACTTGATGTCAACCTTGGTGGGCATCGGTGGTACCGGTTTCAGCGTAATCCGCTATTGGCAAAAGGCCAAAGTCGCCAAGGCCACCGAACAAGCAGCCGCGGCAGCCAAAAGTTCCAACGCCACCGTTGCTTTGTTAAGTGTCACCGACGATGCCGCCAAAGCCGCTAAAATCAGTAAACTATCCAAGACATTAACGGTAGCCGGCGGTGTGGTTTCGTTGGGGTTCGGGATCTGGTCGCTGGTGCGCACCCTTGACAGCGAAGCGGAATTACGGGCATCGCTGATCGAAAATCTGCCCAAATTGGACGACTGGTTCAATCAGACCACCGCCATGGTGATCGATTTATGCACGGCAACCCGGGAAATGCGTCAGGAACTGGATAACTTGAAACTGGAACTGGGCGTCAGCACCGATGAAGAGCTGCTGGCCGCCTTGGACGATGCCTTGAAGTCGGCAGGTAAATTCGAAGCGGTACAGCAAATCGCCATGCGCATTCTGTGTAACGACAAGGACAAACCCGAGGCCGAACAAACGCCGGTAGCAACTGTCGCCAGCATTACGGGCCTGCCGGAAAACTACATACAAAGCCGCAAGGACCTGATTGCGGTCAACCCGCTTATTTGCAACGCCGTTTAGTTAACCTGTTCCATTACCCGGACTATCGAGTATGATTTGGAAAACAATCGGCAAGATCTTCAGCAAAGACATTCCGCGCCTGGTGACCAAGGATATTCCCAAGCTGGTAACTAAAGACATCCCCAGAATAGTCACGAAAGATATTCCCCGCATCGTGACCAAGGACATTCCCGGCTTGGCCAAACCGGAAACCTATGCGCCGGAATTGCCCGGATTGCGCGCGGAAGCCGCCAAGCTGGATGCGGCCATTGCTGAAGGCCGGCAAAAATTTCTGGCCTTGAAACCCAGGTTGGCCGAGGTACGCCAACAATACGAAGCCTTGAGCGAAGACTTCGACAAACAGCACGGCAAAAATGCCGCCGAAAAACGTTTTCCAAATC
Organism: Methylomonas sp.; assembly: GCF_023228165.1. Classification (GTDB taxonomy): domain Bacteria; phylum Pseudomonadota; class Gammaproteobacteria; order Methylococcales; family Methylomonadaceae; genus Methylomonas. The sequence goes on from NZ_JALOBS010000042.1 coordinate 5,892, forward strand.
TGAAATACGCCACCTGGAATGCCGCGGACGGCGCAGTCGGCAAAACCATGCAAGACGTCGAAAACGTGCTGCGCGGCGCGCTCGGGTTTATCAGCTTCGACCTCGGTAATGCTTTCTGGGCGCCGGCGGAAGCCAAAAAAGAACGCGACTTTCTGCGGCAGCGCCTGCGGAAATCACGCCCGCTGGATAGCAAGCTGCGGGCCGCCAATCAGGAAATTCAGGATGCCATTCAGACTTTTCAGCAAGCCATTGCCGAGTTACGGAAAGATTGCCCACAACAAAGCATTGCGCAAATCAGAGCACAGCGCAATCAAGCCAATTTGCAACAGGCCGCCGCCAATGCGGATATAAGCACGGCGCGGCGTATGCTGGCGGCAGGCGCCAGCCCGGAAGAGGTTCGGTTTATAACCAACCTGGATTTGGCCGCCATTCAGGCGCTGCATTCCTCACAATCCGTCACTAGCGAGTAAATCCATGTCTCTCGATGCGTTTTTTCTGACCGCCCCCTTTGCCACCGATGACCTGAAAGCACAGGTGGAAGACGCTAAAAATACCTTACAAAGTCTGCAAAACGAGATTGCCACTACCAATATGCAGTTAACCGAAGTTGCAGCGGACTTGGGCAAAATGGAAGAAAAAACCAGCTTTCTGGAGCAGGAAATTCGTAAATCCCTGACGGTGTCCACCATCCCCGAACAGAGCGAGCAGGATCGGGAATACGAGATGTTGAAGGCCGAAGTTTACGATCCGCTAAATTTCACCTCCACCGCCGCTTTTGCCGCCAGTGGCCTGTTTTTAACGGTTGGTTTTTTGGGTGGCCGCTACGCCGGCAGGGCCGCCAAAGCCGGACAAGCCGGCGGCAAAATACTCGGCGCGGCCAGTTCGGGTAAAAATCTGGCCAATTTGGCCAAAGCAAGCAAACTAGCCAAGGCGTCCAAGTTTACCAAGTTCATGAAAGCCGGCAAAAAGCTCGGCAGCATCGGTTTAGGATTGGCGGCGGTAGAGCTGGGTTTGCGGATGAAAAATGCTGTGGAAATGAATAATTACTTCAAGGAAAACCTGGGCAAAATCAACCAGTACATTAAAGGCGACCGGCAAACCTTTAATGAACTGAAACAGACGCTGGCGGAGGCCGAGCAATTGCGCTGTGACCTGTTGATGGAAGCCGGCCTGGACCCAAATGCGCCTGACGCCATGGATAGTTATGTGCGGCAGCTCAACCAAGACATTGCCGCCGTGGGCCGCGACAAGGCATTTCTCAGTTCGGCCCGCCGCATGCTGCTGAGCGGCATGACGGTCGATCTGGTGGAGCAATTGGTGCCGGAATTGAGCGCGGCGGCAGTGTCCAGCCTCGCCGACAAACTACAAGCCGAGCGGGCTTTGCTGGACGATCAAGCGCAGGAAATAGTGGTCGAACTGACCGGTTTAACCGCATTGCAGGTAAAGTTACTGCAAAAGTTGCTGCTGGCCAGGCAGGCGTTACAACATGGGGACACGCTGGAGCAAGTCGCTACAGCCTTCGGTTTGCTGGAGGATGTGGTTGAAGGTCTGGAAGAAACCCTGATCGCCGACCGCCGTAGTGTCTGGACTTTACTGGCCGCCGAGAAAGAAGCCGCCGGCATAGCCAGGCAAACGGGCTTTAGCGTGGCCGATATTCAGCAATTCCAAAACCGCATAGCCTGCGTGCAACAGCTGGAGGCCGGTCGCGGCGATGCGGAAATCGCGCAAATGTTGGGACTGGAAAACAGCTTTGTCGCCGAATGCCGTCAAAAACTCCCGGCGCAAAAGCAGCAGGCCCAAAACGCCTTGCAAACCGCCGGCCTGCAACCGGTAAAAACCCGCCCGGAATACATCGCCGCTGACTTGCAATTGCCTGTCGAGCTGGTGGTGGCTATGGCGGCAATGGCGGCAATCAAGCCGAGCTAGCTTTGGTTGCCGCTACGTCAGCGGATGCAGGTATCAACTTATCGATTGCCCGCGATCGGCGGCTTTCAATCACATGTGCCTGTATAATCTGGATTAGCCGTCGTTTTGAGCGCCCGGCCGCTTTTCCAACAGCAAAGCATCGTGTTTATCGGAAAATACTTCAATCAATTCGCCGGTCAGGGTTTGGCCGTCCCAGGATTTTTTGACCATGCCGCGGTGTTTAAAGCGGTCGCTGTAAACCGGCTCCAGATTAAAGATTAAGCGGCGGCCGTCTACCAAGCCTTCGCCGCGTTCGAAAACGTTTTGCATGTTGACATCGATGCGTTCGATTTTAACCTGTTTGTCTTGCTGGGTAATCAATAAATAATCCCCACCATCAAAATACCATTGCCCGGAAAAATCCGCCGGCTGCCGGCTTAGCCAAATTGCCGTACCGGCCAGGACGAGCAGGGCGGTGGCTGCATAAATGATCATTCGATGCAGGCGTGAACCGTTTTTAATCGGTTTGACGTAGTTTTTAATGTAACCAATCAACTTGCCGACGTCCTGTTCCCAGCGGCTGTCGCTCAATTCAACCGCCTGCCGATAGGCCAGCGAGGCAAGTCCGCTCGGCAATTCGGCCATGTGCGGCATCTGCGCACCGTTGACCAAAATCGGGATGATCTGAATGTCACGCTGCAGGACGGTTTCGATTTCCATCCGCACAAAATCCTCGGCATCGTCCAGGCGGCGTTGGCCGTTTTCGTCGGTAACCTGTAACCAGTGAGGGCCGATCACCACCAGAAACACATCGGCACCGGATAAATTGGCCTGGATGGATTCGGCAAAATTCTGCCCGGGGCTGATGTCGTCAAAATCCCTGAAAATTTGCTGGTCGCCAAAGGTTAACGCCAAACGATCGGCCAGTCGGCCGGAATAACCGCCGCTGTCGTCCCGGCGATAGGAAATAAAGATTTTGTTCATCTTCCGCTCCTTTATATTATTTGCGGCTAATACCGTTTCATTAATTCTACTTTGTCAGATGACTTTTTTAAGCAGTCATTTCGGCGCTGGATACCCGCTTCCCGAAAGGTACGGCAATCTTTTGGGAAAGCTGACATAGTAGATTAATTGCTCATTTGCTCAAGGTAGTTGAATGTCGATCTGCTGGGTGGATCGTGCATGGCTTGTGAACTTAACGCAATGCCTTATAATAAGTCCGTAAAAACGGTCATATTAAGAGGCATATCATGGCGGGTTTAGATTTTTTACAGCAAGTAATGACCGATGACGGCTTAGTGATGGCGGCTTCATTGGCAAAAGTATTACATATCACCCAAACCGATCTCGCTGCCGCCACCGGTCTGTCGCAAGACGCAGTATCCAAACGCGCTCGCCTGAAGAGTCGTAGCACGCAAGCAAGATTGAAAGACACGGTAGAAATCATCAACCGGGTCGCGCAGTGGTCGGGCGGTACCGGCCGGGCTTTCGCCTGGTTTAGGTCGCAACCCTTACCGCCATTCGGCGATAAAACCGCGGAAGACTTGGTCAAGGAAGGGCAGGCCGAGGCGGTGAAAGCCTATTTGTCACGCATCGCCGATGGCGGCTACGCTTGACAATACCCGCCAGTCGCTTCACGGGTCTGGTGTATCGAGCCCATCACCCGATGTGGGCCTACTCGCCGTTGTCGGGGGAAGGTGCCAAAAAGCACGGCGGCCGCTTCAACCGTCCCGGTTCCGCAGCGCTATACACCTCGTTAGACATTACCACGGCCTGGATGGAAGCGCAGCAAGGCTTTCCGTTTAAGTCGCAACCCATGACGCTGGTGGCTTACCGGGTCGATTGCGGCGAGATTGCCGATTTGACCGATCCACAAACATTGGCAATGTTGAATTACACGCAGGAAAATCTGGCCTGCGCCTGGGAGGAAATGGCATGGCAAAAGCGACAACCACCCACTTGGGCAATCGCAGATCAGTTGCAGGCACAGGGTTTTGTCGGGATTAAGGTGCGCAGTTTCGCGCCGGGTTGTGCGGACAATAATCACAATTTGGTACTGTGGCGCTGGGCTGGGGATGTATCTCACACCATCCAAGTGATTGACGATTTCGACCGGTTGCCGAAAACTATGGCTTCTTGGCGGATATAACAGTCTTAACGCGTATTAGAGTGGTTGGCGTTTTACTGCTGTCGGTGGTATTGCCCGCCTACTAGGTTTATCTGACTTTTTCGGGAGGTTGTTTTGGAACTGGAATGGGTATATTCGCTTGAAAAGACCAACTGGGAAGAGTTATCGCAACTTTACCGGGTTGCTCCGCTCGGCGACAAAAAACCGGCCGACTTACAGATTTCTTTTTCGAACAGCCGCTATATGTGCTTCGTCTTCGATACCGGCAAGCTGGTGGGGGCCGGAAGAGCCTTGGCCGACGGGGTCGATTGTTCTTACCTGTGCGACGTCGCCGTGCTTCCCGATTATCAAGGCTCGGGCATCGGCAAAGCCATCGTTAGCAAGTTGATAGCGTTTTCCCAAGGGCACAGAAAAATCATTTTATATGCGTCGGCCGGCAACGAAGCTTTTTACCGCCGCCTGGGTTTCAAGCGTATGGCAACCGCCATGGCCATTTTCGCAGACCAAGAACAAGCCCTCGCATCGGGCTTGTTGTGTCAAGACTAATCGTTGCGTGCCGTCGATTGTGTCGGGTTTTGCGCGTTTGTAGGTCAGTGTGAGCGATAGCGTTCCCTAACCTATCGGGCTGCATACCGATTGTATAATGGCAAAACGCCGTGTTAAATCCAACCGGTAAGATACACGAACAACAATTTGTTTAAAGTATGAAAAAGAACAAGAAAATTAAACATGTAGGGTTAAGCGAAAAACAGATTGAGGTAGGCTATTTATATTTCACTACTGCAAACCAATATCGTGCTGTACTCGCGATGAAGGGTGAATTCTTAATTTATGCGCCTAGTTCGGAAGGCATTGCAGCATTAAGTTCTACAGAAATGCCATTTGAAAATTCGACATTCAAAAAATGTCAGATTGTTACCTTTGCTAAAAAGCAGTATCAGGATTTTGAATTCAATGGCAGCCAGGCTATCAAGCATAAATTGAATGAATCTCAGCTTGCAGAAGCAGTAGCTCAGTGTAATGCAAAGTCCGCGATAGCAGCGCTGTTGGCGGAATAAAATCAGATAGCGGCTACAAGGGTGGCTGTTACATTAGGAACGGGCAATGTCTACACAAGGCAGGACAGTCTCGTAGGTCAGGGTGCGCGATAGCGTTCCCTGACAATATTAGAGTTGCTATCCATAAAATGTCACGTAACCGCTATCGCGGCAACGTGACCTAACCAGCTTGTTCGTATTGCTGGGAGGCCGGCTCAGGCCAAGCGCGCAGCGGGCGATCGCCATGCCTGCTTAAGGCAAGTCTGGCCGACGCGGAAGTTTGGTAGGTCAGGGTACGCGATAGCCTTCCCTGACACTATTGGCTACGGGCCTGGAATTCCGCATTTTTTTCGACAAATTCATTTAACTCAGAAATTGACCGGATTACATATAAAGATTTGCCGGTGGATATGGCTTCCAGTTTCTTCATAAAATCGCCGTTCCAAAACTTTGGGCACAGTTTTAAGGTCTTATAACTTGCCAAAGTGCCTTTCAATATTGAACTACCGTCAGGCCAACCTTCGGGTTCAATAACCAGTCCTTTTAGCAATCGTTTGGTGACTAACCAATAACTGGCAATATAGGGTAAGTCTATATAAATCAAAGTATCCGCCGTATTCAGCCGCTTGTAAAACGAGTCGATGGGGCCAAAGCCGTCAATAATCCAACTCTCGGACGAGAGTATCTTATCGTGCTCTCTATCGTAGGTTGGTCTATCGACCCGATCGCCATTTCGTTTATATACAGCCGCATCCAATGCATGCAATTGTATACCTGTAACGGCTGCCAGGTTTTTACTCAACCTGGACTTGCCACTGCCGGGTTTGCCGAAAACCGCTATTCTTTTCATACTCCCTCTATTCATTGAGACTAAGTGCGTAGGCTGGGAAGAGCGAAGCGAAACCCAGCAATGATGGGGTTAAAGCTGGGATTCACGTTGTTCATCACAGCCTACAGACTCTTGGTGTCCAACGGATCGACCGTTAATCCTACAACTCCCTAGTCGCACTAAAGGTAATATCCGGCCAACGCTCCTCTGTCAGTTGCAGGTTTACCCGGCTGCTGGCCAGATACACCAAAAAACCGCCGCCATCTTCGGCCAGGTTTTCGAAGGCTTTGTTTTTAAACTCTTCCAGTTTGGCCGGGTTTTTAGCGCTGATCCAGCGCACGGTGTTGATCGGCGAGGCGTCGTAGACGCATTCGACGTTGTATTCGTTTTTCAGCCGGCTGGCGGTGACGTCGAACTGCAGAATACCGACCGCACCCAGAATCAAATCATTATTTTTCAGTGGTTTGAACAGCTGGGTGGCGCCTTCTTCGGTTAGCTGTACCAAACCTTTTTGCAGGGCTTTGGCGCGCAGCGGGTCTTTTAATACCACGCGGCGGAATAATTCCGGGGCGAAGTAGGGGATGCCGCCGTATTTCAGGGCTTCCCCTTGACTGAAGGTGTCGCCGACCTGGATGGTGCCGTGGTTGTGCAAGCCGATGATGTCGCCGGGAAAGGCTTCTTCCACATTTTTGCGGCTGTCGGCCTGAAAGGTGATGGCATTGGCCATCGTGACGCTTTTACCGATGCGGACGTGATGCATTTTCATGCCCTTATCGAATTTTCCGGAACAGATGCGCATGAAGGCTACTCGGTCGCGATGGGACGGGTCCATGTTGGCCTGAATTTTAAACACGAAGCCGGTGAATTTTTCTTCGGTGGGTTCCACTTCGCGTTGTTCGGCCTGGCGCGACTTTGGCGGCGGTGCGTATTCGGCGAAGGCGTCCAGCAGTTCGATGATGCCGAAGTTGTTGATGGCGGAGCCGAAAAATACCGGGGTTTGTTCGCCACGCAGGTATTTATTCAGATCGAATTCGTGGCTGGCGCCTTTGACCAGTTCGATTTCCTCGCGCAATTCGTCGGCTTGCAAGCCCAGCAGTTCGTCCAGATGCGGGTTATTCAAGCCTTTGATGATTTCGGCTTTGGCGATTTTGCCGCCGTGGTGCGGGCTGAACAATAAAATCTCATCCTTATACATCTGGTATACGCCTTTAAAGCGTTTGCCCATGCCGATCGGCCAGGTCATCGGTGCACACTCGATTTTCAGTACGCTTTCCACTTCATCCAGCAGTTCGATGGGTTCGCGGCCTTCGCGGTCCAGCTTGTTGATGAAGGTCAGGATAGGTGTGTCGCGCAAACGGCAGACCTCCATCAGTTTGATGGTTCTGTCCTCGACCCCCTTGGCCACGTCGATCACCATCAAGGCCGAATCGACGGCGGTCAGGGTGCGGTAGGTGTCTTCCGAGAAATCCTCGTGGCCCGGCGTGTCCAACAGGTTGATGATGGTGCCGTTATGCTCGAACTGCATCACCGAGGTGGTGACGGAGATGCCGCGTTCCTTTTCCATTTCCATCCAGTCGGAGGTGGCATGTCTTGCGGCTTTGCGGCCCTTGACCGAGCCGGCCAGCTGAATCGCGCCGCCGAACAGCAGCAGTTTTTCGGTGATGGTGGTTTTACCGGCGTCCGGGTGGGAGATGATGGCGAAGGTTCGGCGTCTGTTGGCTTCTGCGGCTATTTCGGTGGTCATGATTTTTAAATGTATTGGTATATCAATTGCTATTATCGCCGTTTTTAGGGTAAAAAATAAGAGGCGGTAGTGGCTTAAAAGGCGTTACGCGCTGGTCGTATTGGTGTTAGCCGTTTTTGGGGTTTCAGGTAACACCAGCGAAACGATTGTCCAGCCCGACTTGGGGGATATCTCGTTGTCGACGACGAAAAATTTGATGGTGCCGTCAGAGGTGACGGCAAACAAAGTAACGGTGTCTTGTGGGTGATCGTCAAGAAACTGTTGGAAACCGTATTGATCGGTCAACAGGGTTTTATGGATTTTGGCGCCATCGTTAAGCATGGCTTGCAGTGTCTTGATGTTGGTCTTTTCATTGAACAAGGTTCTGCCTACCGCGGGCATGGCGAATTGCGAAAGGCCGCCGTTCGCGGCGTTGTTTTCGTGGGGTATGGAATAAATCGCCTGGCGACCGAATTCTGTTCGATAACGCTGGCAGGCCAGTTGATTGATTTCGGGATACTCGGATAAGGCTAACATATGGCCGATACCGATTAATTCCAGATGTTGGTCGGCGTGTTCGGAAACGATGTTGCCGAAATAGGTGGTCAGGCCGTTCATGCGGGCAGCCCGGATATGCCCCCAGCTGGTGTCCGCCATCAATACCTCGAATCCGCAGTCGCGCAAGGCGACGGCAATCTGGCGGCCCACGTAATTGGCGCCCACCACCAAAATGCCTTTGGCTTCAGGTTCGCTAACCCCAAGGCGTACGGCGATAAAGCGCGAGGTGAGGCTTTGCAGCACCACCGTGCCGATGATGACCATGAATGTCAACGGCACCAATAAATCGGCTTGCAGATATTCCAGATCGGTTAGGTAGGGATGGGTGTGCAGGCCATGGCTTTCCCTGCTGTGTTCCTGTAATCGCAGGGCAAAAACGGCTGCCGTGGCGGCGGCTACGATGCCGCGCGGCGCTATCCAGGCGATCAGGACTTTTTCGCCAAAGCGGAGGGTGGAGCCGCGAGTGGCCAGGAAGGCCTTTACCGGGCGGGCGATGAATTGAATAATCAAAAATACGCCGGCAGCTTTCCAGCTCATGGCCATAAATAAGTCGAAGTTAATTCTGGCGGCCAGGATGATAAACAGGCCGGAAATCAGTAACACGCTAAGGCTTTCCTTGAAGTTCAGAATATCGTCGGTAGGCACCTGTTTCATGTTGGCCAGCCAAACACCCATCACAGTGACGGCCAGCAGGCCTGATTCATGCTCGATTTCGTTGGCTGCCGCAAAAACGCCGCAAACCAATGCCAGCGCGGCGATGTTATGTAGATATTCCGGCAGCATATGCCGTCGGATCAGTTGTCCGAAACCGTAGCCGGCCAAGCCGCCTATGCAGGTGCTGAGAAACAAGGTTTTGAAAAACAGAATCAGGGTTTGGCCTATGGCTTGGCTGTCGGCTTCCGAGATAATGAACTGAAACACCAAAACCCCGAGAAAAGCCCCGATAGGATCGATCACGATACCTTCCCAGCGCAGGATTTTTGAAACGTTCGCGGTGGGGCGTACCGTGCGCAGCATGGGTACCACCACGGTAGGGCCGGTGACGACGGTAATGGCGCCGAATAAAAACGCCAGTTTCCAGGAAAACTCCAATAGCCAATGGGTGGCCAAGGTGATGATAATCCAGGTTACCAATACGCCGGTGGTGACCAGGCGCCTTACGACGACTTGCAGACCTTGAATTTCCTTGATTTTTAAGGTCAGGCTGCCCTCGAATAATATCACCGCAACCGAAAGCGAAACGATGGGCAACAATAAATTTCCGAAGGTTTCGTCCGGATTCAGCCAGCCCGTGCCGGGGCCTGCCGCTATACCGGCCACCAGTAAAAACAAAATGGCCGGCAGCTTAACCCGCCAAGCTATCCATTGACACAGTATGCTGATGATGCCGATGCCGGCTAGAGTCAAAATGGCTTGGTCATGCATGTGGGCAAAAGCTCCTGGAAAGTATTCGCTGTGAAAGCGCGCTGCCTAGAGGCAACGCTGGTTTGGTTAAAGTTGAACGGCCGACTCGCATCAATAGTTGGATCGCTTAAATACCAGCCGGCTCACACCTTGAGTCAGCACGAGTATGCCTGATCATTGAAATTTAAGTTGTGATGTTGACGGGTGGGGCTGTTTTCGCAGCAAATTTTAGCACTTAGCAGTTTTATTTTCTGCCACCGCCGTTAACGGGAGTTGGGGAGGGTATAGAAGAGCCCCGGTATCACGCCCTCCGCGGGCGTTGATACCGGGGTGATCGGAAGGACTTAAGTTAATCTTCGGATACCGAAGTCACTTGGGCGGGTGTATCTTCGCTGTGTCGGGTTTGTTGGGGTTCCGCTTCCGCACGTTGTTTGCGCTCGGCAAACTCGGTGTTATACGGGCGGGGCTGATATTCGCTGGTTTGTGCAACCGGGGACGGGCCGAGCGCCGGGTTGGAGTCGGTGCGCTCTTGGCTGGCGCCACCTTCCGCAGTGGATTGTTCCGGTTTTCTCTCGCCGGTGTTGCGCGGACTGCGGCGGCGGTTGCGACCGCGGCGTGCCGGGCGGTCGCCATTGGCTTTGTTGTGCGGCGTTTCGGCGTTCTCCAGCGTCTCAGCGACTGGCTGGTTGTTTTCGACGTTGTCCGCCGTGTTTTCAGCGCTTTGCGCCGGGTTGGGGTTGCGTTTATTGTTGCGGCGCGCATTGTTACGGTTGCCGCTGGGGCGATCCCGGTCGCGGTCGCGACGGTTATTGCGGGCAGATTTGGGCCGGTTTTCACTGCTTTTTTCAGTGGGTTCGGCTTTTTCGGGGGTTTTGGTTTGGCCGATCAAACGTTGCCAGAAACGCTGAATTAAACTGGTTGAGGTTTTTTTGTTTTGTACCGGAGCGGGCGCATCCGGTAAAAATTCTTTGACCGCCGCTTTCTCGGCTTTGGGAGCCGTTTGTTTGGCAAACTCGGGTAAAGTAATGTCATCTTCCTTGATGTGCAGATGGCTAGGTTTGTCTTCCATGCCTTCCAAGGATTTGATGCGTTCGATGTCGTAGGCAGGGGTTTCGATGTGTTTGCTCGGCAACACGACGATACTGACTTTTAGCCTGGCCTCCAGCTCTTGGATCGCGGAGCGTTTTTCGTTCAACAGGAAGGTGGCGCAATCGATCGGCAAATGCGCAATCACGCGCTCGGTGCCTTTTTTCATGGCTTCTTCTTCGATCAAACGCAATACCGCCAGCGTAACGGATTCAACGTTACGGATGGTGCCCTGGCCTTTACAGCGCGGGCAGGTCAGCTGGGTGGAGTCGCCCAAGGACGGACGCAAGCGCTGTCTGGACATTTCCATTAAACCGAAACGCGAGATACGGCCGGTTTGGATGCGGGCCCGGTCGATTTTTAAAGCGTCGCGCAAGCGGTTTTCCACTTCGCGCTGATTTTTATTCGACATCATGTCGATAAAGTCGACCACGAACAAGCCGCCCAAATCGCGTAAACGCAATTGGCGGGCAATTTCATCGGCTGCTTCCAGGTTGGTGTTGAGCGCGGTTTCCTCGATATCGCTGCCTTTGGTGGCGCGGGCCGAGTTGATGTCGATCGAGGTTAAGGCTTCGGTGTGATCGATGACGATAGAGCCGCCGGAAGGCAGAGACACTTCCCGTTTGTAGGCCATTTCGATTTGGGTTTCGATCTGGTAGCGGCTGAACAGCGGCACGCTATCCTGGTACAGTTTGGCCTTGCTCAGGTTGTGCGGCATGACCTGTTTCAGGAAGTTGGAGGCCAGTTTGAAAGCGCCTTCCTGGTCGATCAGTATTTCATCGATATCGCCGCGCAAGTGATCGCGCAGGGCGCGGATGATCACGTTGCTTTCCTGGAAAATCAGGAAAGGCGCGGTTTGTTCGTGGCTGGAACGCTCGATGGCTTCCCACAATTGCAGCAGATAGTTTAAATCCCATTGCAATTCCTCTGCGCTCTTGTCGGAGCCGGCCGTGCGGATAATCAAACCCATGCTGTCCGGAATTTCCAGTGCGGACATGGTTTCGCGCAGCTCGCTGCGGTTGTCGCCTTCAATCCGGCGCGAGATGCCGCCGGCTTTCGGGTTATTGGGCATCAGCACCAAATAGGTGCCGGCCAGACTGACATAGGTGGTTAAAGCCGCGCCTTTATTGCCGCGCTCTTCTTTTTCGATTTGAACGACAATTTCCTGGCCTTCGCGTATGTTGGCTTTGGTGGATTTGCTGTCGTCGCCGTCTCCGGATCTATATTCTAGTGCGATCTCCTTAAATGGCAGAAAGCCATGTTTTTCAGCGCCGTAATTGACGAAGGCAGCTTCCAGACTGGGTTCTACCCGGGTGATGATGCCTTTGTAAATGTTGGATTTTTTTTGCTCTTTTGAAGGGACTTCGATGTCAAAATCATACAGTTTTTGACCATCTACCAAGGCCACTCGCAGCTCTTCGGGCTGCGTGGCGTTGATAAGCATTCTTTTCATTCAATTATCCTTGTTGTTATATGTATCCTACCGAAGAGAGTGATAAACAGTTTTGTATGTCTCGGAAAAAAGCGGCTTTACACGCCTAAATCTATATCTTTATTGGAGCGGGCCAGGCTGACTGAAAACGACATATGACGTTTTGTTAGGGGCAGCGATTAACGGACTTGCCGAGGGCGGCGCTTGCATAGTGGACGATCTGTTTTTTTACCGACTCTTGGTGTTGGATGCACTCGCTCATCATGGGTTGAGCGATAAAACCCGAAAAAATTCTTTTGGTCGGCGAGGACGCCCAGCGTCGAGGCCTACAGGTTGTTTTTGTTAAGTCTATTCACAGATAAACTGGCCTAATATAGCAATGTTTATCAGGGGCAGCAATTTTAAACATGGGGTTAGGATAAATTGCTATTATTTATGGCATGAAAACCGCATCCGAACAGACTAATCCGCAAGTACAATGGCTTGAAATCAGCGAGGCCAATACCGAACAACGGCTGGATAATTTCCTGATCAGTTACCTCAAGGGCGTGCCCAAAACCCGTATTTACCGCATGGTCAGAAAAGGCGAGGTCAGGGTGAATAAAGGCCGGGTCGATGTCAGTTATAAGCTGGCACTGGGCGATGTCGTCAGGATTCCGCCGGTCAGGGTGGCGGAAAAGAATGACGAAGTGATCGTGCAGCCGACCTTGAAATACAGTCTTCAGAACCACATCTTATATGAAGACGATGGTTTTATCGTATTGAATAAGCCGGCCGGTTTTGCCGTACATGGCGGTAGCGGGGTGCAGTCCGGAGTGATAGAAGCCTTGCGGCAGATTCGTCCGCAACAGAAATTTTTGGAATTGGTGCATAGGCTGGATAAAGAAACCTCCGGCTGTTTGTTGATCGCCAAAAAGCGTTCGGTGTTGAAAGTGTTGCATGAGCTGTTTCGCGGCGATGGGATACAGAAGACCTATCTGGCTTTGTTGACCGGACAGTTTAAACGGAAAAAGCAGTTGGTTGAGGTGCCCTTATTAAAAAATGTTAATCAAGGCGGCGAGCGCATGGTCACGGTCAGTCAGGCCGGTAAATCTGCGGAAACGCTGTTTACCCGGCTAAAAGCCTTCCAGGATGTCACATTGGTGCACGCGGCGCCCAAAACCGGCCGTACCCATCAGATCCGGGTGCATGCCGCCTGGTTGGGGCACCCGATCGTGGCCGATGACCGCTACGGAGAAGATCAGGTTAACAAGGCGTTTAAAAAGCGCGGCTACAAGCGGCTGTTTTTACATGCCGAGCAGCTGCAATTTTTGCATCCGGTGACCGGACAAGCCCTACATTTTACGGCACCATTACCCGATGATTTACAAGCTTTGCTGAGTAATGAAAAACCGCTTTGATTTAATCATATTCGATTGGGACGGTACGCTGGTCGACTCTATCGATTGGATAGTACAGTGTATTCAACGGGCCGCGGCCGAATACGGTTGTCCGGTTCCCGAGCCGCAGGCCGCCAGGGACATTATCGGTTTAAGTTTGGAAAACGCCATACAGACCTTGTTTCCGGAACTGGATAACGATACCCGGAGCAAGCTTGCCGCCCATTATGGGCAACAATTTTTCTCCAGGCAGATTGGGCCGGATGATTTGTTTCCCTGCGTGCATGATATGTTGCGCGGGTTCAAACAGCGGGGTTTTCGCCTAGCGGTGGCAACCGGCAAGAAATCGGCCGGTTTGGCGAAAGCGATCAACGCGACGGGCGTGACGGATGTGTTCTGCGCCACCCGTAGTTCGGATCAAACCGCTTCCAAACCCGATCCGCTGATGATTGACGAAATTGTCGCCGAGTTGGGTGTCAGCAAGCAGCGTACGCTGATGGTGGGCGATTCGGTGCATGATCTGCAAATGGCATTAAATGCGCAGGTCGCTTCCGTAGCCGTGACCTGCGGCGCACATTCCGCCGATACATTGAAACAATATCAGTCGTTGCGTTGTCTAGCGTATCCGACTGAGTTAATAAGCATTATTTAAGAGGTTTAAGCGTGGACAATCATCAACAACCGAATACATCCGACGAACATTTACCGGGCTGGGAAAAGACGGTGTTGGAAAAGTTGGCTTTCGCCGCCATAGACGAGCAAAAAAGAACCCGGCGCTGGGGGGTGTTTTTTAAATTGTTAACCTTCGCCTATCTGGCCGTGGCGCTGGGCATGTTTATCTATCCGCGTTTCGAGTCTGAAATGACCACGGACAAAGAGCACGTGGCCGTGATCGATGTGCTGGGCATGATTGCCGACGGCGAAGCCGCCAATGCCAATGTGATCATAGAAGGCTTGCGCGATGCGGTAAAAGATAAAAACACCAAAGGTATTATTTTAAATATCAATTCGCCCGGCGGCAGCGCAGTGCAATCCGGCTATGTGTACGAAGAAATTCGCCGCCAGAAGGCCAAGCATCCGGATATGCCGATTTATTCAGTCGTTGGCGATATGTGCGCGTCGGGTGGTTACTACATCGCGTCGGCCAGCGACAAAATTTACGTCAGCCAGGCCAGTCTGATTGGTTCTATCGGTGTGATCATGAACGGCTTTGGTTTTAGCGATGTTTTGCATAAGTTAGGCGTAGAGCGGCGTTTGCTGACCGCCGGTGAGCATAAAGCCATGCTAGATCCTTTTTCGCCGATCAATCTACAAGAGGAAAAGCACATGCAGTCGCTGCTGGATCAGGTGCATCAACAGTTCATTGCTGCGGTCAAGCAAGGGCGAGGGGATCGCTTGCAGGAAACCCCCGAAATGTTCTCGGGATTGGTTTGGACCGGCGAGGAAGGCGTCAAGCTGGGCTTGGCGGACGATTTCGGCAGCGTGGATTCGGTAGCGCGAGATGTGTTGGGCACAGAGACCAAGGTTAATTTTACCCCGCAGGAACGCTTGATCGATCGCCTGGCCGGGAAATTCGGCGCTTCGTTCGCGCATGCGATGGGCACGGCGATTAAATCGATTAATTTTCAATAACCGGCTTGCCAACCGGCTGCGAATTAAGGATAATACGCAGTCTTCGGCAGCAGTCGATGTTTTTATGGTTACTGTGTCGGTCCTCTCGCAACGATACGCTGTAAACCCCGCCAGGCCCGGAAGGGAGCAACGGTAGCAGCAGATTCGTGTGCCGGGATGTGGCTGGCATGGTAACCGCCCATTCCCCGTCTTTGTCGCTAATGGCTTATCAGGTTCTTGCCAGAAAATGGCGTCCCAGTAATTTCTCCCAGTTAGTCGGCCAGGAGCACGTCAGCCAATCCTTGATACATGCTTTGCAGCATGATCGATTGCATCACGCCTATTTGTTTACCGGTACCCGTGGGGTCGGTAAAACCACCGTAGCGCGGATTTTAGCCAAAGCCATCAACTGCGAAAACTTGCAGGACAGTAATCCGTGCGGCGCCTGCCCGGTTTGTCTGGATTTCGAGCAAGGCCGTTTCATGGATTTGATCGAGGTCGATGCCGCATCCCGCACCAAGGTCGAAGATACCCGCGATTTACTCGACAATGCCCAATACGCCCCCAATCAGGGCCGCTACAAAGTCTATCTGATCGACGAAGTACACATGCTGTCCGGGCACAGCTTCAATGCGCTGCTAAAAACCCTGGAAGAACCGCCGCCGCACGTCAAATTTTTACTGGCCACTACCGACCCGCACAAGATTCCGGTCACCGTGTTGTCCCGTTGCCTGCAATTTAATTTAAAACGGCTACTGCCGGAGCAAATCGAACGGCAGATGAGTTTTATTCTGGGCGAAGAACAGATCAGCTTCGACCCCGCAGCAATCAAATTGCTGTCCAGGGCTGCGGACGGCAGTATGCGCGATGGTTTGAGTTTGCTGGATCAGGCCATCGTTTACGGCAGCGGTAGCGTCAGCTTGGTCGATGTTACCGGTATGCTGGGCACCGTGGCACAGCAGCCTATAGATGAAATTTTGCGGGCATTGGCAAAGCAGGATGGCAAAGGCATATTGGCTAAAATTGCCGAAGTGGCGGAATTGACCCCGGATTTTGCCGATATTTTGCAGCAAATGTTACGGGTATTGCATCGGGTGGCCTTGCTGCAACAACTGCCGGATTTTGTCGATCATGAATTCGATCAACAGTTGTTGATCGAGCTGGCGCAGGCTTTGTTGCCGGAAGATGTACAATTGTTTTATCAAATCGGTCTAATCGGCCAGCGGGATTTGGATTTGGCCCCCGATCCGCGCAGCGGTTTTGAAATGGTGCTGCTGAGAATGTTGGCGTTTCGCCCGCGGACTGCCGGTGCCCAAACGCTAGCTGCCCCGGCGGCTTCGCAAGCGGTTAAAACAGCGCCAAGTCCTACATCGGTTGCAAAACCGGCCGTACAATCATCCTCAAGGCCGGATGAGGCGCTCGTTGCGCAACCCGCGCCAACCCCAACCGATCCGCATGTTCCGCACTCGGAGCAGGGCCTGCAAGCCGACAATTGGAATCAAATCATTACCGCGCTGCAAATCGGTGGCCGCACCCGCGAATTGGCTAACAATTGCATCTTGGACGGCATAGACGACAATGTCTGCCGTTTGCTGATCGATCCCGGTTTTCAGCGAGTGGGCACCATCGCCGAAGAAAAATTACGCGACGCGCTGCAAAAATATTACGGCAGACCTTTAAAACTGCAAATCGCCCCGCAAATCAGTCAACAAATGACGCCGGCTCTGGAGCAGCAAAAAGCTCGTGAAGACAGACAGCAGGCGGCCGTGGATGCCATAAATAACGACCCGAACGTTCAGGCTTTAAGAGACGAATTTGACGCCAGAATTTTGCCCGGCAGTATAGAACCGCTTAACTAAATGGGAGAGACCATGAAAAATGCACTCGCAGGCATGATGCAGCAAGCCCAAAAAATGCAAGACAACTTCAAAAAGGTTCAGGAAGAGCTGGCCGCCATGGAAGTACAAGGCGAGTCCGGCGGTGGTTTGGTGACGATTATCATGACCGGCAAACGCGAAGTTCGCAAAGTCAACATCGATCCTTCTCTGGTTGGCGATGACAAGGATATGCTGGAAGACCTGGTGGCTGCCGCCATCAATGACGCGGTTCATAAGGTCGCTAAAATGAAAAAAGACAAAATGGCCGATGTGACCGCCGGCATGCCTTTGCCTCCCGGATTCCAAATGCCGTTTTAACGATGCAGAACGCGGGTTTGCTGAAAGAACTGATTCAAAGCTTGTGTTGTTTGCCGGGCGTGGGCCCCAAGTCCGCCCAGCGCATGGCGTTTCATTTATTGCAGCGCAATCGCGACGGCGGCCGACAACTGAGCCAGATATTGGCGCAAGCCATGGAAAAGATCGGCTATTGCCGCGACTGCCGTACCTTGAGCGAAACCGAAGTGTGCGAAATATGCGCGAACCGTTTGCGCGAGGACGATGTGCTGTGCGTGGTGGAAAGTGCGGCCGATGTCTGGGTCATCGATCAGGCCACCAGTTTTAAAGGCAAATATTTCGTGTTGCACGGCCGTTTGTCGCCGCTGGACGGCATCGGGCCGGACGAATTAGGTATCGACCAGCTGGAGCAACGCTTGGCCGGTGGCGCCGTCAAGGAAATTATTTTGGCCACCAATTCCACCATAGAAGGGCAAGCCACCGCGCATTTTATCGGCGATATAGCCAACAAATTCAACATCCGCGCCACCCGCATCGCCCACGGCGTTCCCATGGGCGGCGAATTGGAGTTCATCGACAGCGGCACTTTGGCGCATGCCTTCGCCGGCCGCCGCGAAGTTTAAGCAAATCCTAGACTCTCAGGCATGCCCGCCGACACCGGCCAAGCTTGGTACAAAACTCGTACTCGTTCCATGTAGCGGCGAATCCCCGGCAAAACCTTGCAGCGCCACGTTGATATTGCGGTCTGATGCCGCGATCATAAATTCGGCGATGGTCTCCAAAATATCCTGGTCGATAAACAAAGCTTTGCTGCCGTCTATGATCAAATCGCTATCATGAGCGACGCCGGCAAAATGGTTGCGTAACAAGGATTTATTCAAGAACGACACATCTTTATGTAACCTGAGCAAGTAATGCCGGCCGTGCTTGGTTAAGGTCATGGCGGAATGAAAATCCGCCCGTAACACAAAGAAAATCCCGCATGCCATGCCAATGGCGATACCTACCAATAAGTCGGTCAACAGGATGGCAAATATGGTAATGACGAAAGGTACGAACTGATTCAAACCTTTGCGGTAAAACTCGATAAACAGCATCGGTTTGGCCAATTTATAGCCGATTTGCAGCAGGATGGCGGCAAGGCAAGCCAAAGGCATCATGTTTAGATAATGGGCGAAATACACCACGCTCACCAGCAATAAGCCGCCGTGGAAAAAGCACGACAGCCGCGTTTGGCCGCCGGCATTGATATTGGCGGCGCTACGTACGATCACGGCGGTGATGGGCAGTCCGCCCAGCATGCCGCTGATGAGATTACCCATGCCTTGGGCTTTCAGCTCCAGGTTGGTGGGAGTGACCCGTTTGTGCGGATCCAGCTTATCGACCGCCTCGACACTTAACAGCGTCTCCAGACTGGCTACAATGGCTAGGGTCACCGCAATGCTGTAAATTTTCGGATTATGCAAATAACTAAAATCCGGTAAACGCAGCTGATAGACGAAGTTGCGAGTAGAGCCCAGTTCCGGTAAAGACACCAGATGTTCGGCGCCCAGCGCCCAATCGGGAGCTAATTGTAAGGTCCAAGTGTTATAAGCTATACCCCAGGCAACCGCCAATAAGGGCCCGGGAATGCTTCTTAACAGCGCGAACTGTTTTACCCAGCGGCTTTCCCAAATGATCAGAATCATTAGCGCCACGACGCTCACCAGTGTGGCTCCCGGCGAAATGCCGTGCAAGGCTTGGGAGAGTTCGAAGAAACTCGATTTGGCGGTTTCCCGCATATAGCTTTCATCGCCGAGATAACTGGCATCGTAACCGGTGGCATGCGGAATTTGCTTGATAATCAATATCATGCCAATGGCGGCCAGCATGCCTTTTATCACCGAAGCAGGAAAAAAGGCCGCAATCGCACCAGCTTTGAAAAAGCCCAACCCCAATTGCAGAATTCCCGCCAGCACCAGGCTCATCAAAAACGCATTGAAATTGCCCAAGGTTTCGATGGCCGTAAACACGATCACCGTTAAACCTGCCGCGGGTCCGGATACGCTGAGCTGCGAGCCGCTCATCCACGAGACGATCAAACCGCCCACGATGCCCGCGATAATGCCGGAAAACCAAGGTGCTCCGGAAGCCAGGGCGATGCCTAAACATAAGGGCAGGGCAACCAGGAATACCACAATCCCGGCCGATAGATCCCGGGGTAAATTGCCAAGGTAATAACGTATTTGCGTTTTCATAAACCGCCTCCGGTGGGATGAGCAGCGCCACCTTAACAAATATGGTCTTGATTTTTGTAACGCGTCAGCAAGGCATTTGGCCCTTCCCGCGCAGGCAGAAGGCTGGGTCAGAGGGCTAAAAATAAGGGTTTCCTTAGCTTTATCTTTTCCTCAAACTACCCTCAAGCGCCGGATGCCGTAGTAGAGCATGGCAGCAGCAATTGCCGAAAGGGCCTGATGTGCTTTGGGCTGAACAGTTACGATTTTTTAGCCATTACCCGGTCGCATGGCTTGGCGTAGGCTATATAAGCAGGCTGCTTTTTAATTGTTAAATGGTCTCTGGGGCGACTACGCTTTTTGCTTGAGCCAGTAAAAACCATAGATACCGATAATCAACAGGGAGACTAGCAGGCTGGTGGTTAACTCGTCATAGGCTTGTAAATCCGGCACTGTTGTGTGCGCAGTGGTTTGCATACCGTCGGCGGCATAGCTGGCGGTATTGGTTACTGTTAAAAACAGGATTGCCGAGAGTGAGGTGAGTAGTTTGGTCATGAGTGGGCTCCGCAGTTATTGATTGAGTCGATATCATATCGAGTCGATATATTAACGCCGGCTTTCTTGGAACCGCAAGCGTTAATTTGTTTAATGGCTTTTTGTGAGTGGAGTAAGGTCTATTGAGGCGATTCCGAACTTGCCTTGGTACGGATTTTTTGACAGAAACCTACGGCAGGCTTCGGCCGGTTGGGCCGGAAATGCAACGGAAACCGGGGAGTGGAAAATATCGCTCGTTCATGCGACTAACGGGCTTGGCGGGTGCAGTCTTGATTCAGCCTGACCTTGATAGGCCGGCTTCGGCGCTACCCTGGCGTTTGGTTGCACCGCTGCGGGAGAACGGCATGCGCGGTTCGGAGGAAGGGGGAGTCAGAAACGGCTCTTCTCTACCCCAATAGCAATCATGGATGACAGCATCCTAGTACTCTGGATTCCGGCAATCCCTGCCGGAATGAGGTGGTTGCGGAAACAGCTTTATAATCAAAAATATCAATAAAGGGGATATATAAAATGGAATCAAAGGATCGCATTTCAACAGGTAGGATGGTTTCGGTCGTTTTGGGTGTGGTTGCGCTTGTCGGACTGAGTCGGGAGCTGGAGTTACACCTTGGCGAGCTGGAACAGGATATCCAGGCGCTTGGCGTCTGGGCGCCCTTGGGTTTCATCGGAATATTCGCATTGTTGGTCCCATTTTGGGTTTCAGTCGACGCGCTTTGTTTTGCGGGCGGTTTGCTGTTTCCGTTACTGACCGGCGAACTATGCATGGTGGTGGCGACCTATGTCGCCGCTACGGTGATATTCGTTTTGGGGCGCAGCCTTTTTAAGGGGAAATTCAGTCACTGGCTGGAACGCCAGCGGAAATTTGCTAAATTAAATACCATCCTGACTCAACAGGTATCTTTCAAACTAATGTTCCTGCTAAGACTGACACCTCTGCCTTTTGCGTTGCTCAGTTACGCTTTTGCGGCGGCGTCGGTTCGATTTTGGCCGTATCTCGCCGCAACTACCGGAATATTTATTTATAACGGGGCACTGGTTTATCTCGGTTACGCGACCAAACATCTTGCCGGCTTTGCGGCCGGAGAAACGCTCCCCGTTCAAATGCCATATCCGTTACTCGCCGCTGGGCTTTTTTTGACGTTTTTGGTTATGTTCTATATCGCCAGAATGGCCGGCCGGGCCCTTAACGATATGCAAAAAAACGTGTTGCCCACGGATATCGACAACGATAAGAAAGCGTTGCGTTGACAGCGGACATTTTCCTGATATTGAGTTTGCCGTCGAGCTTGCAACAGAACTGGAAGAGCAACGCGAAACCCAGTTTGAAGGTTCGTCCGCTGGGTTTACGACATCGCTGCATGCTGGTCATGGCCTGATAACTGATGGGCAGAGAAAACGATGAAACGTATGGTTTCAGGGAAAAAATTGGTAAATTGCCACGGATGGGGGTAGGGTAGAAACGGTTCAATCGAGTCTGATCCTATTGATTTTCGGGTCTTGCCGAGTTGAACTTATTTAGAATAAATATTTTAACTACGGGAGTGATTATGTTGCATAAATCAAAAAAAATTAGCTTGTCGCTAAGTCTTTGCGTGATGTCAGCGCTGTTAACTCCAGCATTAACCCAGGCGGGCACGGCAATGCTGTTGGCCGAAGCCGAAACCGGGTCGGTGGCAGCCAGACAGGCCAGGGAGCAAAGGGAAGCGCTGGCAAAAAAAGCCGCGGAGAGAAAGGCGAAAAAGGCTGCCGAGGCACAAACGCCCGCGGATGAGGCGTCTGACCAGACACAAGCTCCCGCCGAAGAGCAAAAGGAAAAATGATGGTCGTCCGAATTTAACGCTGGTCGGATTCCATT
Source organism: Methylomonas sp. (assembly GCF_023228165.1). GTDB lineage: Bacteria > Pseudomonadota > Gammaproteobacteria > Methylococcales > Methylomonadaceae > Methylomonas. The sequence goes on from NZ_JALOBS010000042.1 coordinate 27,778, forward strand.
GCTTTGCTTTGGCGTATTGGTCTCACTTAACCTTCCAGCTCGCTAGGCTGGGTTGAAACGATAGCTGAAATCCAGCCTAGCGCATTGTATGTCATCAAGTTTCCGTCAACGTTGTTTGCGCATAATGCTTGAAACAAAGATGGAATAAACCTATTCTGAACCCGGTTGTAATACCACAACAATAATAATTTTACTGGGGGATGTATTGGTGATTACTGAAAATGACGTAAAAGATCTGCTTGGCAAAACGTGGGACTGGATAGTGGAACAATGGCGTAATAAAAAATACTGGAACGCCAAATTTGATCGCTTCGCCAGATTTAGCTCCAAAATCAGCGGGCGTCCGCTAGCGTTTAATATAGCCATTATTCTGGTATCTGTCTGGTTAATCACCGGCCCGATCTTCGGTTTTAGTGATACCTGGCAACTGGTCATCAATACCGCTACCACCATCATTACCCTTCTGATGGTATTCCTGATTCAGCACACCCAAAACCGCGATACCGATGCCTTGCAAGTGAAGCTAGACGAGTTGATTCGCGCTGTGGAAGGGGCCAATAATGCCTTACTCGATCTTGAAGAGCTGGAGGAGGAAGAGTTGGAAATATTGCGTACCCATTATGTCAAGCTGGCCCGTGAAGCCAGGAAGCTCAAATCGATGCCTCGTTCCGAACAAGCGCATTAATCACTATTGCCCAGGCAAGGATTCTGTTCTCGGGCCTCGGACAAATGATGGCGAAACTCGGCACACAAACCTTCAAGCTGGGCATACGTTGCTGCTTCGCCAGCGCGCGCACCGACTAAGCTTTGCCGGAACTGTCGCCTGCCTGGTTATAAAGGGCAAACAAAACCGGTCTAGCGTTTTCTACGCGTCGATTTTGAACCATTTGTCGGGCAAGGATTCTGATGGGAGGGTCGGTTAATTTATACTTTCCAAAACAGGCTGCGTGCATTGAGATGCCGGCGTTGCCGGACGCCGAAGCGGTACCCGAGAATATTACAAGCAACTAACAAATCGGAGATAAATCATGAGAAAAACCAAAAGCCTATTGTTCCTGGGATCGTGTTTGGCGCTGGCACTGGCCAATAATGATTTCGTGTCGGCCGATCAAGCCGAGGCTAAATTTTCACGTACCGAATTGCTAAACAAGCAAGTCACCCTGGCGTCGCCGGAGATTAATGCCAAGGTAAGCCGCGTAAGGTTTTCCAGAGGCTTTAAAACACCATTGCATACCCACGAAGGGCCGTGGCCACGTTATGTTTTGAAGGGTCGGTTGCAGGTCGAAGATAATGGCGAGGTCCATGTCTATAAATCCGGCCAAGTGTTCTGGGAAACGGGAACGGAAATGACCGTGGAAAATATCGGAAAGGGCGAAGCCGAAATCATTATTTTTGAAATGGCAACGGCTAAGCCCCAGTAAGCTTTAGTATGCAGGGCTGGGTGGAACAAACGACACTCAGCCTATGCAATGGATTATTGGTAACGTGCTGCTTTCACTATTGCAGTCCCACGGGTGTCGTCAATCATGCTGGTCAGTGCCATATCGATTTGTTCTTGCACGGTTACTTTGTTGAACGGTTTTGTTCGCATGGCCAGCATGGCATTTTCAATGCGCTGGGATACGGTAAGCACCGGCATATAGACGGTCGTGTCGGCAATATCCGCTTCGACTTGATCCAGCATTTCAACCGCCTGCGTATTTTTGCCGGTTTTCGCCAGTTTTTCGGCTTGGCTGACCTTGTCGCGGGACTGCCGCGCCGCTTCCGGCGCATAGACGTCCAGTTCTTCCAGGCTTTGATAAATCGGCAACAGGGTGTCGGTTTCGAATAGATCGGCGTTGACGGAAATGATGCCTTTGGCATCCTTGATCTGATCCAGCATCACCGTGAACGGCATCATGGTGCGAATGCCGTTAGCCAGATCGCTGGCCGCGTCCAGATACTGGCTGGCCTGATTCAGATCATTCAAATCCAGCGCTGTCTGAGCCGACTTTAAGTTGGCGATCAAGGCTTGGCCCGCGTACTTGGCGGCATGAGCCAGCATCGGGTTATGCCAGCCCGGAAAATCGCCTTCGGCCCATTGCTCTCTCGGTGCGGCTGCTTGGTCGGTCGAGTTGGCCTTTGCGGCATCCATCGGTTTAGTGTTGGTGGTACACGCCGACAACAGCAACAGGGCGCCGAACGTGGCAAGTTTGAATTGATTAGCGTTAGGCTGACGTTTATTGGTAAGCATACTGCCTCCTGATTAGTGAACGTGACTGAAAGTGTTGGTTTATTTAGCTGGGTTTCTGGTGCATGAAAAGGTTGAAAGGTGTATTTGTCCGCGACGGGATATGTATTTCGCGGATTCCGTCATTAAGCTATCAAATAACGCGCCAATACCTAACTAATTGTTTTATATGCAGTAAGTGTTCACGTGTGCGGGGGTTGTGGAATATTCACCATTTGATAGTGGGTATTTCCACCGTTCCGGCTGATATTCACCAGCCAGGGCGGTTTTATCGAGTACGACAAGCCAGAGCATCGGTGGTCATGGAGGGCAGGGGGGCGTCAAATGCTTGTGTATCAGTCACAGACTGCGGTTCGGGGTTGAATAGCGCATTGCCGGAATCGATTTTGCATGTCTAAGTCTGGCAGAGCTGGGTAGTTAACCTGGACCCGGACGAAACGCCGAACGAAAACACAGAGACTATTTAACTGTCGGCGGCTAACCAAAAAGAGGTAGACATGAGAACAATTACACGTACCGCAAATTTACCGATATGGATAACCGTTTCATTGCTCAGCGTATTGTTGATGGTATCGTTGATTGTCCAGTTGATCATGGCTTGGCAAGCCCATCAACGCATTGCTCCGGTATCCGCGCACGTTACCCTGTTGGAAGGCTTACAGGGCGCGCTGTTCGATACCGAAGAAAGCCTGGCGCGGCTGCCGCCGGAATCCAATTTGCTTGCCTCAGGCACTCGTCAGCACCTGCAAGGTCTGCTGCAAGCACTGTTAGATAAAGACAACCATTTGGCCACCGATACCCCGGGCAGATTGCGCGCGGCGCGACAGGCCCTAAACGACCAAAGTGCAAATCCGAAAATACTGTTGCTGAATGTACTGAAAACCCTGCGTACCGCCTTTCGGAATGAAGCGACGGCGCACAAGGTATTAACCGATTCGATCGCAACGGCCGCCACGTTCGAGTTTGAGTTCGGCATTGCCATCATGCTGGCATTGCCTTTGAGCGCGGCGATATTAATCTACTTGATGCGTCGTCGTATCTTTGAGCCATTGCAACAGATGAGTTATTTAATGGAGTTGCTGGGCAATCGCCATTACCAGCAAATACCGGTGGAGCGCATCGACCCGACTTTTCAACCGATTCTGGCCAATTACAACGGCATGGTGGTCCGGCTATCGGAATTGGAAGCAGAGCATTTACAGTACCAGCAAAACCTGGAGCAGCAAGTGGAGCAGGCGGCCGGCGCGTTGATTGCGCAGCAGCGCAGCATGGCCCAATCGGACCGTTTGGCGGCATTGGGTGAAGTAACCGCGCGTTTGGTGCACGAACTGCGCAATCCGCTGGCCGGCATCAAAATGGCCTGCATCAATCTGAAAAACCAGTTAAAAACCGCTGCAGTCGCGGACGATGCGCTGGATCGGATAGATCTGGTCATTAACGAGATAGAACGCATAATCGATACCATGAACCACTTTTTACAAGGTGCCCGTCATGAACCGGAACCGTTGAAAGACATCGTGATCGATCAAGCCGTCGGCGAATTGCTGATGCTGGCCCGCTATCAACTTCCCAAAAACATTAGCTTGGACTACCGGGGTTGCCCCAATTTGGTATGCCGATTGCCCGACAGCGAGTTTCGTCAAGCCCTGTTGAATTTGATTCTGAACGCACAACAAGCTCTGAGCGGAAACACGGGGGGCATCCAGGTTCAGGCCGAATGCCGCGATAGACACTTGCTCATCAGAGTTTGCGACGATGGGCCGGGATTTTCCGAAGCGTTCTTGCAGGACGGCATTCGCGCCTTCGTCAGCCAACGTAAGGACGGCACCGGCTTGGGCTTGGCCATGGTTAAGCGCTTCGTCCGCAATCATGAAGGTAGTCTGAAAATTTATAATTGCCAACCTCAAGGCGCTTGCGTCGAAATCACTCTCAACTGTATCAGGCCGGGTCATGACTGAAACCATCTTAATCATCGAAGACGAACCTTTATTGGGCCAGGAATTGCAGCGTTACTATGCGGATTTGGGCTATGAAACCCTGTGGGCCGCCGACTGCCGGCAAGCCCGGTCTCTATTGAGCGACCAGGAAAACCGGCCTGCGCTGATTTTGTCCGACCTCAGTCTGCCGGACGGCACCGGCCTGGATTTGTTGGAAGAAACCCGCAGCAGTCTGAGCGATTGCGAATGGGTGTTTTTAACCGGTTACGGTGAAGTGCCCGATTCGGTGCGAGCCCTGCGTTTGGGCGCTTTCGACTTCCTCACCAAGCCTTGCGTACAGGAGCAACTGGACATGGTGGTGCGCAGCGCCCTGCGTAGCGCTCAGGCTCAGCGGCGGATTCTGACCGATTCGGTGAATGCCGGTAAGCGTTATTCGCCGGAAAGTTTTATCGGAGGCAGCAAAGTCAGCCGCCAAACCACCGATATGCTGCGGCAACTCAGTCAAGTACCTTACAGCGCCTTGATTCTGACCGGCGAAACCGGCACCGGTAAAGGACTGGCGACGCGGATTTTGCATTACAACAGCGATAGGGCCAAAGAGCCGTTGATTGAGCTGAATTGCGCCGCCTTGCCGAAAGATTTGCTGGAATCCGAATTGTTCGGCCATGAAGCCGGGGCCTTTACCGGCGCCAAATCCCGCCACCGCGGCCTGATCGAACAAGCCCACAACGGCACGCTGTTTTTGGATGAAATCGGTGAAATGCCTTTGGATCTACAGGCCAAATTGCTTAAGGTGTTGGAAGATCGCAAATTAAGGCGTTTGGGCGGTGAGCAGGAAATTAGCGTGGATATCCGCATCATCGCCGCCACCCACCGGCATTTGCAGGATGAAGTTAAAAGCGGTCATTTTCGTTCCGACCTTTATTACCGGCTCAGCGTGTTCGAGTTGCGTCTACCCAGCTTGCGGGAACGCAGGGAGGATTTGGACGACTTAGTGCCGGCGTTAATCGCGGAATTCAATTGTTTGGCCGGAAAAAAGGTGACGCAGATTTCGTCCCGAGCCTGGCAGCGTTTGAAACGTTATCCCTGGCCCGGCAATGTCAGGGAGTTGCGTAATGTGTTGGAGCGCAGTGTGATTTTATCCCTGTCGCATCAATTACCGGAACAATGGTTGCCTGGTGACGATGCGGGGTTTGAGTCGGGAATATCTGAAACAGCTGAACGGGTCGCCGAACCATTGGTTTCGCTTGATATCGGTGCAAGTCACTCAAAGCTGGATTTGCAGTTTCCCATCGATGGCAGCATGGGCCTGGAGGAAATGGAAAGCGAGATCGTCAGGAAAATGCTGGCGACCTACCATGGCAATGTTACGGAAGTAGCGCGGGTATTGAAAACTACGCGGGAAAAAATCCGCTACCGCATCGAAAAATACCAACTCCGCTAGCGTTGGCTGTTTTGGCAAATGCCGCTCATCCTTTGGCGCCGCTATCAATCTACGCATGTCGCTGTTAAAAACGCGGCATGCGTAGGCGATGAGGAAAATCTATTTATTACCCGCTTCGATATGTGTTATGGCATCTTGGACGGCATGGGTGGCCTTATCGGCATGTTCCAGTTTGCCATGTTCGATACCTTGTTGTAATGACTCCACTGCTTCATGCATGTGGTGTTTGTCATCTTCGCTCTTGGCGGCTTCCTGGGCTTTTTTGGCGTGTTCCAACGCGGTTTCCGCGTGTTCCACCAATACGACGGAGTGGCCGAGTTTGCCGTGTTCCACGGCCTCTTTCGCGTGCTTTAACGCCTCGTCGGCATGTGGTTCCGCGAATACGGCGCTGCCGAAAATCAGCATGATACTGCCTGTGATAAGTGCTAGCTTGTTCATAAGTCCCCCTGGTTTGAAAAGATAGGTGCATTTCGACGCTCAGGCGGTAGGCTGCAAAGCCTGCTTGCAAACTCGACTACCGCAAAACGCCGAAATCGGTACTGCATTATTATGATTGCATCGCTAAGGATGCGGAGGGTAGATACCAGTAAGCCGAAATAGTTCCTAGTGCAATAAAATTTACCTGGCCGCTTGCTTTACCTTACAATTCGGATTCGTTACTAACAATAACAATACTGGAGGATGACATGTTTAAAATTCGGATGCTGGTTTCTGCGATTGCATTGACCGGTTCACTTTCTGTTATGGCGGCGGAAGCCTTGCCAACTACAGCACCCGCGCCTGCCGATAATCCAACTACGGCTGAAAAAGTCGAATTGGGTAAAATGCTGTATCACGATCCACGCTTGTCTTCGACCGGCACCGTATCTTGCGCGTCTTGCCACAATACCATGCTGGGCGGGGAAGATAATCGGCCTAATTCCATGGGCGTTAACGGCCAGACTGGTGGTCGAAGTGCGCCGACTGTCTGGAACGCGGCGTTCAACAAAGTACAATTCTGGGACGGACGCGCGGATAGTCTCGAAGCCCAAGCCGCAGGCCCTGTCACCAACCCGATTGAAATGGGTATGAAAAGCTGGGATGACGTGGTTGCCCGCCTAAAAACCATCAAGGGTTATCGCAAGGCTTTTGATTTGGCTTTTGGCAGCGATGCAGAGACCATTACAAAAGATAACGCCACTAAGGCGATTGCCGCTTATGAAAGAACTTTGATTACCCCTAACAGCGCCTACGACAAATATGTGAAAGGCGATAAAACGGCGATGAGCGAACAACAAGTGCGCGGCATGAACAAAGCCGTGGAGTTAGGTTGCACCAGCTGCCATAGCGGTCCGGCTTTCAACGGCCCCGGCATGTTCCAAAAATTCCCGATGCATCCAAACGGCTATTTTGAAGCGCAATACCATTTCAAAAAAGATAAAGGTTTGGCGGACGTGACCAAAAAAGCCGGCGATGAACATATGTTTAAAGTGCCGACCTTGCGTAACGTGGCTTTGACCGCACCGTATTTCCACAACGGTTCCGTGCCTACGCTGGATAAAGCGGTAAAACTGATGGCGAAATTGCAATTGGGCAAAGATTTGTCCGACGAAGACACCGCCGACATCGTGGCGTTTTTGAATGCCTTGACCGGTGAGTTTCCAAAACAAACCATGCCGACCTTACCCGGCACACCCGGCAAATCGTTCAATTAATTTGTCGCACACCAAAAAGGGGCTGAAAAGCCCCTTTTTTTGTTATAGGCTGGAAGGATTACCGGGCCTCACGGCGAATGTATTTCGGTTATTTGCATTCAAGGGTTGGAAATCAAAACGGATCCTATTATTCAATCACGCCGTTTTGAGCAAAGCATGGTTGGTTTATTAAGTGCACAGTGAGCTGTTACGTGCAAAAATTAGTTGGCAGCTACGCTCGTTATCGGCCGAAGCTGTCGCTTGATGAAGTAATTTCAATGACTTCTAAATGTTCGTTTGCCGCCATATGGTTGTCCGCAGTCGTAGGATGCATAAGCGATAGCGTCATGCATTGAGAGGATTACCCAAGGCGGCGGATGA
>NZ_JALOBS010000017.1:0-72998 GCF_023228165.1 Methylomonas sp.
ATATAATGCGCAAAATCAAATGGTGGCAAAAGCGCCACTCGCCAATATTTGAATAAACGCATCCGCAAGGTCGCTGCGCGGAAGCGCCATTTTCAGATTTCGCGATTTTACCCAATCTTCTTTTGCAATCGCGCAATCGCATATTCGCCAGATAAGTCCCGCCACATATTGTGCCGGCTCTTTTCTTTGTGTGCGCGTTTTAACATTTTTCGGCTTTCGTCTTCCTTTTTTCGCACTTGGTGCAGCCGATTCTGCGGCACCAGAAACGCAGCAATCTTTCTCCATAACAAATCGCGCATTTGCTGAGAATGATTCAAGGGAATGTAAAATGCGTTCAGATAAAATATTCTTCTGTTTTGGGCTTATCAGCACGATATTCGCGCGCAATGGTTTGCCTTCAGCAAAATACCAGTTCGCATAATGATAAACGATTTGTGCTTCTATTTGCTGTGATATTCCTCTGACTCGCTGCGAATGCCCGATTTTAATACTGCTCGGCTGATGCTCAATGACAATCTCGATTTCAAATAAAGTATCTGGATTTTCGCTCGCCATCTGCAAAAGCGGAATATCAATCTTATTATGTAGAAATTCGAATAAACGGTGTGCGTTTTTTATCGCGCCAGCAGCGGCAATCGCGCCATCATCGCAGCATAAGTCAGCAATTCCGCTTGCATAAACGCGAATGAAATTACTATTCTCGTCTGGCAACTGTTTCTCTTCGAGAAAAGTATCTGTTTCCAACTGCCGAAGAATTCTCTGGAGTTGCGCGAGTAATGCTTGTTTACCCTGTATTTCGAGTACGCAAAAGCCTAGACTGCGAAACGCGCAATCAAAACTTACAAATATTTTCCTGCGATTCGCACTCGACATTTTTTTCGTTTTGAGCGAAGTAATTGAATTTAAAATAGAGCGGCAGAATGTCCAAATATTCGAGCGTATATGGTATGCAACTTATGGTAAATCGCGACGAAATCTCTAAAGGAGCGGCTATTTATGATGTAGAGCATAAAATGGTCGCTAAATCATCAGTATTGGCAAAAAGTGCAGATTCTGTAGATATGCCGCCGCAGAAAAGTGCTGAAGAGAAACTCGCAGATGCGCTTCAGCAAATAAGCAGCCGCATTGGGGTGAATATTGGCGAAACTCCATCAGTGACTGGAGAATCAGCCGCCGATGCGATTCGCGATAGCGAAACTTCGCCGAGTTCGCCGGAAGCTCTCCCGGAGGGGTCGGCGGAGCCTCGACCCCTTCGGGGGAGTTCTCGTGGTGTAATAGAGCCGTCCGCGAATTCCGCGGAAAATATTTCTATAAATACTTCGGAATTGCAACACGCAGATGATGATGCCCAAGAAGAAATGATAGATAGTACTTATTCAACGCAGTCATCGCCTGGTGGTGCAGTAGCGAAAAACGAATCGCCAGAATTCAGGTCCGCAACTATGGAACAAATTCGCCGCGGGCATGTTTCGAATGTCTTATCAAAAATGGATGGTTCTGCGATTTCTTTCGATGAAATTCGCCGCGACGATGATAAAGATATGATGCTCGAGGAAATAGATTCTCTTCTTGAAACACTCAAAGCAGATGAAGTTGATACATCGCGCGTTCCTAAAGTTACGCGATTGAGCGATTCTATTGATATTGAAAGTGTGCTGAAAATTCTTCGTCTCAAAAATGACAGAAAACGCTATTGCAGCATTGCAGAGGATGTAATGCTTTTTGGTGCAGCTGGACTTGGTTATATATTCGATGGCGAGCGTGAATATTTCGGGCGCAGACCAAATATGAAAGGATACGATAATAGTCTGCGAGTTAAACTGCGCCGAATGCGCCATGATACTTCGACCGTAATTAGCGATTTAATGCATGACATGAATATGAGCGCGGGCGCGAGAATTCTTCTTGAATTAGTCCCAAGTATGCTTTTGTATGGCTACCAACATTCCGGCACAAAAGAAGAGAGCGAAACAGAAGACAAAAAAGAGGCAGAAAATCATCTGCGCGATACAATGAGCAAAACATAGGCAATTTCGCCGAGCAAAAGGGGCAACTGGCTTTTTTTGCGGCGAAAAGCGGCAAAAGCAAGCGCGGAAAGCGTATTTTAATTTGAAATTATATATAGCATTTAATAGGGAATATGAGTGAAACTAACGAACAGTGGTCAGACGATACATGCCAATTATTACAGCAATTTTTAGATGGAAGTAACAATACAGATTTATGCACCACTGCAGTCGCAAGTTCGCGCGAAGCGCTCCCACGGAGTGGTCGCGGCTCTGCCGCGCTCCACGCAGTGTCGCCGCCTCCGGCGGTGCTCGAGCCGAAGGCGAGTTTAGCGCCGCGAGTGAATACTTGTGGCACAATCGCGCCAAAAGCATGTCCTTTTGACGCACAAAAAATCGTCGCTGCGCAGGAAAACGATTCTAAATTGCCTTGTCTGCGCAAAGACGCAGCGGCGATTTCTGCAGAAATCGCCAAAATTCCCTCAACAAAAGAAGTATTTGATGCCGCAGCAAATTTAATAAATCCCGTGATATTGGAGAAATTCAGGCGTGATATTCACATCAATAGTCCATTATTTAGCGATTTAACGCCGACTACATTTGGATTAAACGGCTGTTTCAAAGGCGTTCATTTCTCGGAGCAATATTTCATTTCCGAGATAGAACCGACAGAAGAATTTCCATTTGCGCAATGCAATTATGGACAAAAAATTCATCCATCATATACGCTGCCGGCGCCAAAGAAATCCACTGGACGCGGGCGCAAAAAGAAGCCGCGCCAAATGAAAAGCAGAACAGTCCAAGGAAAAGATGGATACGCCGGAACTTGCTTTAATTCATCAATTCTCTTTGGTGTAAAATCGCAGCATTTCCCTGGATTAGTCTATAAGTTTAAAGTCTTCAGAACTGGGCAATTTGGAGTGCCTGGCATTAAGCCGGGTGTGATTGATGATACAATCGAATGCATATCGCGTTTGGGGGCTTATCTATTTGCGCAACTCAATAATGCCGCAAGTAAATCAGTAGAAAGTATTTCGCGCCCACCGCAAAATGATGCGCATACTCTCGAAGTGCTATTCATAACGCCGGTAATGAAGAATTACAAATTTAGAAGACTGTTGCCGAAATTCGGTGTTCTGCACTTGCAAACACTCTCGGCATTGCTTATCGCAGATAAAGAAAGGCAAACTGCCATTGATGAAACAAATCGCGCGCAAACTCCAAAAATCTATTACATCAAACCAAATGGAGATGATGGCAAGGCGAAAGTATCCGTGAAATTCTCGACTCCTATCTTCGGAAAGGCAAAAAAGACGACGCTCATAAACATCTTTATGGGCGGCAGAATTAATATTCTCGGCGCATATGATATCGACGCAACACAGCGAATTTGCGATTATCTTTGCGAAGTATTGACGAATCCTATTTGTTGCGCGAAAATCGGCGAAGTTCCGCAAGGAATCGGCGATACTTTCCGCGATTGGTTAAGGGAAAATCCAACGACAGTCGGTGAATTATATCGTTTTCTATTCTGAAGGGGGGCGAAGCCGAGCGAGGCGAGAGCCCCCTTCAACCGCCATTCCAGATTATCATTGCCACAATTTTATTTTTTGTAGATTCGCATTTGTTCGCAAAGTGTTCGCAGTTATTTGGATTATTTGCATAGAATTTCAAGAGAAACGCGTGCAAATAGCGAATCGCACATTTTTTTGAGGAAAATATATTCGCGCCAGATTAATCACTTTACATTTTTTGTGTAATTTCCTTTGAAATCATTTCAAATCAATACAAACAAATGCGAATATTCTGCGAACAATGCGCGACAAACTTCGCAAAAAATAAAAAGTTTGTCTCCGTAGCATTTCTCGCAATTTTCAGAGGGGGTTGAAGGAGGACGAAGCTCCGCCGAAGGCGTCGAGGCTTTGCGCGTCCCCCTTCAAAGAATATCCTGATTTGTTAGAAATTCCGCGACAGAAAATAGCAGAACAACGATAAACGCCTGAATCATCAACCCATAATTTGTCACGAAATACCCATCAAGCGCGCCATTTATGCGCGAAATCACTTTTCGCTCGAAGACATCAGAGAAGACGAATATAACAATGATAAAAAGAATAACTACTAATTTAATCCGCATTGATGAAACTGCATCGCCCAGAATCGCAATCAAACTATCACCATGCTTATCTTTGCGCTTTTGCGACTGCGCTGAAGCAACTGCCATAATCGGATCTGAATCTGCCATCCTCAGTATTTAACGGCGAGAAGAGAAGTGACTCGCTGCCCGAATTCAATTCTATATATAAGTATCATTTCATTCGGGCGACTAATAAATTGCAAAGGAGAGATGAATGACAACGATATATTTTCGCTTTTATTGCGATTAATAATCAGCGCTCGCCGCAATGGGTTTTCTATATCTCGCGCGAGAAAATCAACGAGAACTTCTAAATCAGCCGCGATTTTCAGGCGATTGCCAACGCAATGAGAAAGCGTAAGTCCAGCGGCTTTCATCACTTTCGCGTTGACATCTTCTACGCGACACGCAATAATCGTGTTATCCAATGCCGCTGGAATTTCATCTTGCGGAATTTTGATTGTGATTTTTTTCGCGATTTGTAAAAGTGCTTCTCGCCGAGATGAATTATCCATTTCAAGAAGATTTACAATCTCAACGTTATCAAAGTCAAATACGCCAGTTTCCAGCATTTCGCGCACCGTACGCAATCCGCCGCCATTCTCTGTCTTTGCGAGAAGCTTATTTTGAATCTGCGTAAAATCATCAGGGAAATGCTCAAGAATAGTGCGCAATTCGCGAGAAATCGCGTTCTCATCTTTGCCGGATTCGAATAGCGCGATTAATTCCTCGCGAATCTTGACATTCCTCTGCGTTCCCATGTAGTGCGAGAATTCAGTCAAGAATAAGTCATATTGATAATTTAAGTATTGCGCTCGATTGCTGAATAAAGTGCGAACATCCGCAGCCAATGATAATACAGCTGAAATATTGCCAGAAGATTGGCTACTCTGCAGGAGTTCCCCAATCGCACGCGGGTCGATTGCGAATTCTTTTTTTGGTAAAGATTCGGGGACATTGTCATCGTATTCCGAGAAATAAGCAAAGCCGAGTGATGTTTCGAATGCGATTGGCTTTTCTTTGCAATAAATCAGCGCGTTTACTGCGATTCGCCGATATGCCGCTGGCAATCGCTGAATTCGCGCATTGATATCATTAATAAGTGTAATATTCGCCGACGCTTTCACGGCGTCGACAGTTGGCGATTGCTTATCATCCGCTTTTGGAATGCCCTGAATCGGCTGTGAATATTCGATTGGTAAATAAGCGGGCTTATCTTTGTACCTGCAAAGAATGCCGTAGCACAATCCGCGAATTCCTATGTATTGCCGCAGGATTTCTATATCGCTAAAACTCTTCAAAAGTGCCAAATCAATCGTCGTTGTTGCAACGCGCCCTTCTATTGACTTTTTTATGGTTTGTAAGATGAATTTCGCAGCGGAATGCGGAAGAAAGTGGTTGAAAATCGCGCCCGAACGATGGTAAGCAATATTATCAATTTCGTAAATAGGATAATATTCCGGCTCACTCATTTTCGTTTTCATCTTTAGGATAAATAGCCCAAATGGAGTCGCATCGGAAATATGCCCACTTTTCACGGCGTTAATAATCGCCGGCGGAATTACGAGATGCGGCGGCACACTATCAGCCCCGCTATCAAAATAATAAACTACTGCAACGCCGAATATTGCGAAAACCGCGTCAATCAGCAGTTCGCGCAAAAACTCGTGGGACATTTTTTGCGGCGGAAAGTTGCCGCAGATTTCGCATTCGCGCAGAATTTCAACGAGATATCCCTCAAGCGCGCGACTATTAATGAAATGCGCCCTCGCGATTCCGCCGGCGAGCGTTTCAAAATTGATAGTTTTGCCAAGTGCGGCAATTATTTTCTTCATCAAATCATTCGGCGTCAAATCTAAAATCCCTGAAAATGTAAGAATCGGTCCCATTTCTTGAGTCATTCCATAAATGCAAAGAGAATGGGACGGATTTTCTGCCGAAATCGCCTCCAGAATGGATTCGCGAATACGCCCCGGCGGCAATTTCGAAATGCGCGCCGGCTCTAATTCTTTGCCATAATCCATAACATGGCGCGAAGAAATCGGCAATGAACCTTCGTAGATATGCTTATCAATACATACTACATTAATCTGCCCTTTGGCTGTTGTGCCCTGTGGCAAGAGTTTCTTGCAGCAAGGAAGACAATATTTTTTCGGGTGAAATCCAACGAGAAAAGACAAATGCGGATAATTCGCAGATGGGCATTCATAAAACGCTGGCTTTTTCGTTGTAAAATTCCAGTACTTCACGAGTTTCGCAAGAGATGATTTTGGCATTCGCGAGACTTCATCTTCGCTATAGATGATTGGTTGTCGCGGATTCTGGCAGAGTATTGAATAATCATCAGTACTGCCGTGTTTTTTAAGATTAAATAGCTCCGGGTCTTGCTCATGAAGGCGTTTAATGCGGCGAATAGTAGTTTTTTCGGAGATATCGCCGCGATGAATGCCATCTTTCTCCGCTAAATCCGCGGCAATATCCGCAACAAGAGTGATAATAAATCCAAAGAATATGCCGAATTCGCGCTCATGAATATCGTAAATATTGATGCGCACGTCTGTCGAGCGATTAATAATGCGCATAACGCGCCCCTGATAATGTTGCATCCATTTTTGTTTTATTGTCGCGTTCGAAAGATAAGCATAATAATTGTTTATCGGCATTCCAACAGCGTCTATAATCTGCGAAAGAAGTGAGTGGTCGAATTTATACATCCCCTTCGAAAAGAGAAATTCATAGAAATCCGCCACAATAGCACGAACAGAGATAGAAGTCTTATAATACACTATATTCGCGCGAATGTATTCATCGAATTTCGCCTTGAGCATGCGGAATTGTTTTGCACTCATCGCGTGTGCCCAGATAATTGACGCAGTCAACGCCGTGTATGTGATATTTTTCGAAGAGATAGGAATTAAGCGCGCGCTTCCGCCGGGAAATACGAGACTATTAAAAGAGTTTATATTTGCGATTACTTGCGCAGTGTGGAACTTAAAGAATTTCGTTGCATCGGCGAATTGCATTTTATCTTCATCTGCCCACGATGCAACAACGAAGTATCGCCCATCCGCTTGAATGTTGAGAAATACGAAACTCCCACTGCCGCCAGACCCGCTATAGCGCGAAATATCTTCGATTTTGCCAGTGGCGATTACAACAGTCAATCCAGTTTCGAGAATAGCAATATTCGGAAACTTAATTGTGCCGATGTGCGTAACTTCGGACGTTTTTCTCAATTTGCGCAAAAGAAAATATCCGATTTTCCCTTGCTGCTCTATTTCAGTTCGGGCGCGAATTTCCATAATACTTCCTGCGCATTCAAGAAGGTCGAACAAAATCCGAATATTAACCGGAAATGTATGATGAATAACAGTCGTTACAACCGCGCTCGTCAAAACAACCGAAAGATGCAGTTTTTCTGGCGGCGTTTTTGCGGCGATTTGATGTGTATGCTCGATAATCTTGCGTTCTGTGTCAAGCCATAATCTCAGTGAATAAGCAGATGGCGCCAAATCAGGATAAATCGAAGAAAGCGCCATTTCATTTGCGACGAATTCCTTAAAGCAATCGCGCTGAAAATGCGCCCAATATTTGACAATAAAGCCGAAATAGATTAAATCGAATTGATAAGTATCGTCTATAATTTGGCGAATCTCGCTGATGGCTTGCCAAGTGTATGATGCCAAATCAATTGCGACGTAATGCGTATATCTTGTGGCAAATACTGGCATCATTTTCTCATACGCTTCAATGCGCAACGATTCGCGCGCGGCATAAATGCTCCTGTCAATCGGCATTCCAAAATAGAGAGAATTGTCTTCTTTTGGGGGATTCAACAAGTCAAGAACATTTATTGGGATGCGCGCGCCATTCAGAAATATCGCATATGGCGCGATTGCTGTGGCATTTCGTGAGACTTCATCAAGCGCGGATAAATGAATGCGATAAACAGGAATATTCGCCGCAACAGAGAATTTCATTTTGACATCCATAAATGAATCCTCCGCGAAAATGGGAATATCGAAGATAAAAGTTATTCCGCCAGCGGCGAATGTCGCAGCGGCGCTTTCCGCTGTTGGGCGCGTTGTGATGATATCCGCGGTGCGAATTTGCTTAGTTTTTGCCGCCGCAGTTTCTTCGCGCTCGATAAGATTTTCTATTTGCGCGATTTCTTCAGTGGTTTCTTCTTCTGTGCGTTGTTGCCCGTCAATCGCAGTGGAAATATCGGATAATTCGGCGCCGCCTGATATTGTGGGGATGGATTGTTTTTTATTTTGCGCCAATCCAATCGTGGCTTTCCAATCGCTGCCGTAAAATTTCTTTAGAGTCGAAATCGCATCTTCGCCAATATGCGCATTTATTTTGCTTTCTTCGCCGCCATCACGAAGGAAAGATTCAATGCGAATAAGAGCATTCCTTACGCCAACAGGAACACTCCCAATAAAAATATATAGGTGCCAATTTGGCGAGTGTTCGGCGAAGCCTCGCTCGCGAAGCGAGTGTTCGGCGAAGCCTCGCTCGCGAAGCGAGTGTTCGGCGAAGCCTCGCTCGCGAAGCGAGTGTTCGCTTTTTGGATTAATGAGCCGGATGATTACCGGATTTGTAGTCGTGCTGAATTGCGGCGTTGCTAAAAGAAAATCTTCGTTTGGCATAATATTGACGATTTATATATAAAACTTTATCATTCCTATGGATAGAAGTATTTATCTGCTTGTTGTAATCATCATCTTAATCCTTTTCATTAGTGCGAAAGGATTCAAAATCTGGCGTAATCACACGCGAGCTATTACTATTGAAGGACAAGTCGTGAATGTCGTTGCGGCATTTGAGAATTCCCAGCTCGCGGCGAAAACGCTCGCGGAATTAAACAAGCGGACAATGGATTTTTTGGTCTATTTGCGAGGAAAATATCAGATTTCCGGCGACGAGAAAATTGGCGGCAGTGAATCGCAACGAGAATTAATTGTCGCAGAGGTGCTGCGCAGATATAATCCAGACGCGATTTACGAAGGCAGACCGAATAATGGCAGTGAAACGAGTTTTACGCTGGATAAAGGCAAAAAAATTGTGCTTTGTCTGCGTTCCGCGCAGAAACCCGCGGATTTCGAAGATATGAATACACTCGTATTTGTCGTTCTTCACGAAATTTCGCACATGGGCGACCCGCGTATGTGGGGGCATCCAACGCGCTTTTGGCAAATATTCAAATTCATGCTGCAAGAAGCAGTCGCATTGGGCATTTATGTGCCGGAGGATTATTCTGTTCATCCGCGGCTTTATTGCGGAATGAATTTAAAAAATAATCCGCTTTTCTTTGGTGGAATCATACCAATATAAGAAGTATGAATTGACTTATTTTTTTGAATGAAGTGTGCAACAAAGAATAAAGAATATGGCGGCGAGAATTATCGATGGAGGAATTATCTATCATTACGGCACAAGAGATGAAGAAATAGTAATGGATTCTGATGACGAATATAGTTGCGATGATACGCAGGAAGAAGTGCCTATTATCGAGCCGATTGATGGCGCGAGCGCCACATTACGCAATGCATTGATTGGCTCATCGCCAATCGAAGAAGAGATTAGCGTGAATATTCATGATATTTGTGCGGCATTCGCGGAAATTGCGCTGATTAAATTAGATGAATGCAAAATTTGCGATATTTTCGATAACTGCGCGATTCTCAGGAATAAATTGGATATCGGTGATGAATTGGCTGAATGGATGAAATTGTGGTGTTTGGTCGACCAAAAGATATTCCGTATTATTTTTAGAAAGTTCATATCCAGATACAGTCGACCACGTTTCGCGCAGTTGCCATATCGCGATATGAAAATGCGGGCAGAAATTCGGCGAAGCCCCGACCGCTTCGCGGGAGTTCAATTTCTGCCTCTTACTGAAGGCGCGCATGGTCGCGCTGGAAATACATTCATGTCAGAATTACCGCCGAATGGATTGCGGGACATAGCATTCAAATTAATGGGAGGTATGCACAATGAAGATTTCGTAATCGCCATTTTCGATGAATGGATGCGCGTTTTCGAATTATCGTTTGGTGAATTTTTCGCAATTAATGTGGTTGATTGTTTTCCTCCCACTACGAAGGGAGATAAAGATTCACATTTCGCATTTTCCGAGTTACATATCAAAGACATATTTCATTTCTTGAGCAAATGGCATTATGCGCGAGTAAGCGAATTTCTTTTGGATATGCCGCAATTGGATTGTGTTTTTCGCGCCATTTCTGCTCAGACAGCGTATGGTTGCATTTGGTTGGCAGATTTGGTAGAACTACTACAAAGGAAAACTGTTCTTAAATACTTTATTGGGCGAAAGTATCTCGATACATTGCGAGCGTTGATAAAAACTGCAACTTTAAAAATGATGGACATTTATTTCGAATTATGCGACGAATATAAAAGCCGCCTCGCGGATTTACGCGCGCAAATGATTAGTTCGCATTTATTTCACTCGGCTTTCGTGGTGATATACAATATTGCCTCGAAAAATCACATTGATAAATTGATAGCGAAGATGAAAGAACTCCAAATTTCTCCATTTGAATGCGATGATGTCGGCACCCATATTATGGGGATTACACAATATTTGCCTTCAAATAATAATTGTGCAAATAAGATGCGTAGATATATATTTCATTGGCAGTTCGGAGTGCTTTGCCTTGCGCGCAATACGCGATTGGGCGAAAATTCGCCAATCCAATTAATTGCCGATGAAGCAGCATTCCACCAGTTCGCGGATATTGTCCTAAATGAATTTCCGAGCGAAATGAGATGATTGTATCTTTTTTGATGCGGTAACGTAATTCAAATTCGAATAATAGCAGCAATAATATAGACGGAGATAATACAAGATGAGTATAACTACTAAATTCGCATTTACTTTTTGTGATAGATGCAAAAAACAAATCAATGCTTATTATGAAGATTATGGCTATGATGGCATTCTTTGCAGTGATTGTTTAATGGATGAACGCAATGGCGCATTTCCAAAAGGAAAGGGAGTTTATATTCCATGCAGACTTTGTCGTTCTCCTCGCATTCATTGGTTTTATGTTGCGACTTACGGGAGAGCCGCTGCGGATTGTGGCGCGCATCAGCGCGAATACGAAGAAGAAAATGATTACGACGAATCGGATTGAGATTGAATTGAATCGCCGCGCGCAAAAAAGAAAAAAAGCGAATTTTATAGGAGAAAAAGTTCCGCGACTTGACTCATCAGATATATTTTTTGAATAACTGCATACAGCGCGATTTGCGCGACTTCGGCGAGTTTTTCTTCACTATTTGGAAAGATTCGGATATATTCGAGCAAATGCTCAATATCATCCGCGCTAATTGGTGAACAACGTTCCCCCAGAGGGGTCGCGGCTCCGCCGAGCTCGCCGAAGGCTCGACCGCTACGCGGGAGCTCGCCGAAGCGAGAAGCTGTTTTTAACAATATTTGAATTTTAAGCAATACATAATCATTGCCATGAGGTGTTGCCAATTTCTCGCAGATGTATAGCAACGAGAGATGAATGATTTTATATCGATTTAACGCAATGCGAAGATTCGCGAATAATTCGTGCGCATTTGTCGCAATCGGCATGCGTAGAATATCTGCTGGAAATATACCGCGAATGTCTGTTATGATTGTCTCCATGTTTGATTGTCCTTGTCGCGATTCAAAAAAGATATCTTTTTTGTATGTCAAAGTGAAGCTTTAAGCGAGTTTAGCAGCCATATAAATTGAAAGGGAATACTGCCAATTATATATCGCGCTATTAGACTGCTTTAATGGCTATACCGACGGAGGCACATCTTCTTCCCTTCGAGATTATTCGCGGCGAGGAATTCATGGCGGACCCAAAAATATTTCGCCGGCGCTTTTGCGATCCGCTCCTCGTCGAGCGTGATATCGCTCTTCTTGATAAGCATGCGCCATTTCATTTTATGCCGATTGATGTCGTTGAAGAAAATATCGCGTGGAAATACACGCCGTTCATATTCGGCATTATGCCATCGGGGCTCAAAATCTGCGTTGTTGTTCGAGGCGTTTTTCCGTTCATTGATGTGCATACAACGGATAAATCTAATCTCGCGCAAGTACGCGATTTTCTTTCGAAGTCGCAAACATTCAACGGCACAACGAAAAAGCGCGAATTTGGCAGATTTAGCAAAAATGAAATCTTTTTGCGCCCGACGCAACTTGGATTCCATCCGAATAGCATTCCGTTTACGCGTATTGAATTTGATACGATTTTCGACCGCAAAGAAGCCGTCACAAAACTGCAAGGAGAAGGAAATTCGCGTATTTTACTGTCACATGATGACACTGGCAGTAGTTATTTCCAAGTAATGGCACGCGATGCGCGGATAAATACGAGTTCGTGGAATATCGTTAGTAATTATGGAAATATATCTCTTTCTTGTTATGAAAATGATATCGTTATTTCTGCCGGCGACCATAGTCAACATTGTTTTCGCATTGTCGAACTTGCGAAATTCGATGCGAATACTTTTAGTGCTGTTCCACTTACAGAATTCGTAACTTCTAAAGTGCCAGCAATTGTGGAAGCCTGGGATACAGAAGTTTCGTCAACAGATGGAAAACTTCCAAAAGCAGGCGAAAATGTTCTGCATGTTCCTGCGCTGAGTTTAGCGTACAGTTGGCGTGATGACCCGAAGCCATTTCTGAATATCGTTTTGAGTCTTTATGATTGCGTGCCATTTACGGAAGACATCGAAGAAAAGCATCAATTAATGCCAATAAACGAAGTTCCATCTGGTGAAGTCGCGCCCGAAATCCCCACGGAACCAATCGAAGATGAAGAAGAAACAACGGAAGCTGCTGAAGCCGCAGAAGAAGTAGCGGAAGAAGATGACGCTGTTGCCGCGGCTGAAGATTTTCACCATCCTCTTGAAGATGCGAAAAGAGGCGTTGATTTCTCGCAAGTTCGCGGCGATTTAACGCGGATTATCATTTGCAAGAATGATGCAGAAGCCGTGAAAGTGCGAGCACTTCTCGCGCGATTGATGTCGCCAGATTTTCGCATAGGCTTTAATAGCGGCGGTTTTGATTGGTCCATCATGCGTTCCATCGCAGTACGCTATTCGCTGCAAGAGGATATTCGTGATATGGGCGCAATCAAGCGGAAAGTTATCATATCCGGCGGCAAATCGCGAAAAATCGCGCCGAATGCCGCGGAAGATAAATTCGGTTATCGCTTATTTAATGATGCAAAGATAAAAATCTCTGCATCATCGCCAGAGCGCGAAGTAGTGCAAGTTCGGCTTCCTGGTTGCGTGGATGTAGATGTGCAAATCGTATTTATGCGCGCGTTTCCTGCGGCAGAAGTAGGATTTGGCGCGAGTCTGGCATTTTATCTTGCGCAACTGAAGCTGAAGACGAAAGAAGATATCAGTTTTAATAAGATGTTTCAGGCATGGAGACGCGCGGAACTCATCGCGAAATATCGCATAAATGGTCAGTGTCACTGCTCGGACCGCAAAATGCAGAGCAGCTGCCAACTTTGCGCAGATTTCGATAAATTGCTGGATTGCGAAATGCCGCCCGGCGCGAAGCTCAAAGACGATGCGCGCACGGACAAAATTCTGCCAATTGTTACTTCGCATAAGTGTTGCGCCGGCAAATTCGCGCAAAACCTGAAGGACATCTCCGAGATTAATTATTACAATCTTATAGATTCCGTAAGGCTGCAACAAATGATGATAAAGAAAACGGTCTGGAATGATATGGCAGAAATCGCAAATGCCGCGTTTGTGCCGATTATTGACTCATTCTATCGTGCTGGCGGAATGAAAGTGAAGAATCTCCTTGCGGCAATGGCATATCGCTTTGGGTATGCGCTTTCCCTCGAAAGAAAGCCGACATCCGAAGATATGAAGACATTTTATCCCGGCGCGTACATATTTCCACCTGTTGGCGGAATCACAGATGTACCGGTCTTTGATTTAGATTTTAAATCGCTATATCCGAATCTGGATTTAGAATTTAATATCAGTTGGGAAACAATCGTGGAAAGCGAAGAAGAAGCCAATCGCCTGCGCAAATTAGGCTATTCGCTGCATGAAATCAAATTCGATTATTTCGTTGGCAAAAAGAAAGATGACCCAAAGAATGAACGCCGTTCGTGCCACGCATATAGCGTTCAACATAACAATGTGCGCGATATCTTTGAGCCGAATACCGCAAACCCGCCGATAGTGAAACTAAAAATAGACCCATCTTTATCGAATAGCGAAGAATCGAGTTTTAGAACACGTCGTGCGCTTCCTGGCGAGCATTTGGGTCTTCTTGGATATGCGATTAATGAAGTACTGAATCTGAGGAAAGGTCCAAATGCAGAAAAAGGTAAACTTAGTAAAATTCTCGAAGAAATGGAGGCGAATAAAGAAGAGATGGTTACTTATGGAAATCGCCGCATGACGAAAGCCGAATTACAGATGTTCTATGATTGCTTAAATGCGCGGCAGAATGCCCTGAAAATCATTGCGAACACATTTTACGGCACAACTGGCGACCGCTCGTCGCCACTATTCAAGTTGGAGATTGCCGGTGGAATTACATCCGCGGGGCAATGGAATATTCGCCGCGTTGCGGATTTCGCAATGAAACGAGGATATACGATTATGTACGGCGACACAGATAGCATTTTTATGAAGAATCCGCCAGAAATTTATGCATCGGCAAGCGCAGAATATCATGAGCGATTGAAGCAAATCGAATATCCAGCCGACGGCAGCGAAACGCGCGCAATCGAAGAAAAACGCCACGCTGCGTATATGCGATATGCTGAGGCGATGATTATGGCATCCATTGAAGACGCGCCGAAATTAAATGACGCGATTACGCAATTTTTGCGCAAAGAAAGAGGATGGTCATTTTTGATAATGGAATACGAGAAATCGTGTTTCCCCGCGGCATTCTTCGGCAAGAAGAAGTATTGTGTCAAAATGCACGAGAAGCAAATCGCATGGCAGAAAAAGCCGCTCATCAAGGGGCTGGAATTGATAAAACAAGGACAAAGTGTCGGCACGCAGCTTGCATGCAGTTCTATAATCGCAGCTATTCTTGAACCAACAGAGAAGCCGAAGAATCTCACCGCAATTGTCTGCAATACGGCACATGAATTTGCCAGCGGTGATTTGAGCGCCAAAGCCGTCAAGCAATTCGCGCGCTATCGCGAAGCAAAAAAGAATATTCCAGTAAAGACATTCGTCGCACGAATGCGCGAGCGCTTTGGAGACCTTCAGCGCAGGGGCGATCCATCTGCGCCACTTTATGAGCCGCCGGAAGATGGCGATAAATTCGAATATGTTGTTGTCAAAACGCCGCTATTCGATGGCGCGAGTAAAAACGCAGGGAAGAAAGGCGATAAAATGGAATATTATCGCGCATTCGAGGAGCAAGCACACGCAGTTGGCTGGGAAATCGACCGCGACCATTATATCAAGCTCGCAATTGGACAATTTGCGCGCTTTATCGCATATTCGCCAGAAATTACTGCAGCGAATCCAAGCACTGGGCTCGATTTAACAATTAATAAAGTATTTACCACTTATGATAGGAAATTAGTTGAAGCCGCGAAGAAATTCATCATCGCTCATCTTAGTGGTAAATCGAGAATAATTGCGCCGAGATTTACTTCCGCAATCGCGAAAGAAGTGCGAAACGAATTGCTCGCGCGGATTCGCGACCTTATCTTCAGTTCACCAGATGCAACTAAATTCATTCTTGGTGCGATTGTTGACTTGTTGAATGTAGCATCAGCAAATGAAAATCTCACGCAAGCAGCGCACAGAGTATACGAAATGTACGCAAAAACTGGCAAAGTTATTGGCGAAATTCCGAGCGAATTCGCAAGGGGATGCGCATTACAGCGCCAAGCATATACTAAAGAAGCAAGTAATCAACATTCGCGCGCCGGAAATGATGTATTTCTCGGCGAATGGGAACTTGCACCGATTAGCATTCGTATCAAACGCGATTTTCGCGCCGATAAAGTGCGTGAAGATGCGGAAACAGAAGTAATTAACGCAAGGAATAAATTGGATGCACACATCGGGATATTCAATTTCGCGAGAAACGCGATTGACGCGTGTATCAGGAAATGCATCGACTCGGGCGATTCTGATGCGATTATTGATGCCGCGATTGATAAGATTCGCGATGAATATCTCGCGGATTTAATTGAAGCCGATAAAGCGCTGCACAATTATATATCCAAAATATATAATTTAATGCGCGTTGAGATTTTCATTGCGAAAGCAGAAGAAATTAAGCGGCTGTTGCGCAAATCACAGGAATCCGCGGTGGTAGAAAAATATCATTTCTAAAATCACAGGATTCAGTGGAATTAATAATATTTTTTTAAAATTTTAGTAAAGCAGTTTATATATAACTCGGTTTCAAGTGAGGAATGGAGCCCAGCATGATTCTGTTGATTGTTATCATTATCTTGATTGTCTACATGATGTGGAAGCTCGGACTTCTTACGACTTCTGCAAAGGAAGATATTGTTGTCGTTAAGCGCCGCTAAACGAATGTTGGACGAATGTCACATGATTCAAAAAATAGAATGGCGCGGATAAGTGGATTATTTTTTTGTTTTGCAGCAAATATATATATCTTGACTTCTTTTGTCGCGGCAATTATGTGGGCAATTATTATCGCAATCATCATCGTACTGATTCTTATCGTTGGTGGAAAGCGGTTCTTTTCGGGCAGCAGCGGAGGCGCCGCGCAAGAGAAGCTTTCCGCAGTGAATGACGATGGAACGCTGATTAATGTTCAGCAAATTCGCCCATTATCGCAAGATGGAAATGTGATTCCAACTGCAACAGAGCGGCAGCGGATGCGCAGGGAACATCCGGAATATTATATGGTAACTGATAATATCGAGCATTTTGAGTCGAGCGCTGAAGTTCAGAGTGCGAGCGATACGTGCGCGAACACGGCGATTCCCTCTGCAATGGAATTTTATGGAGCGCAAGATACAGATTATCAAGATTGGCTAAAATTGCAGAATGTTGATAGCAGCACTATTCAGAGTCACGCAGAATTTGTCGCGGACCGCCTGCAGCGAAATGATACGTGGGTCGGGCATAATTTGATGCCAGATAAGAATGATGAATATGATTATATACCGTGGGTTGGACTGCAGCGCCCGCGACTTGTTGCGGTTGGTAATCCGGATCAAGTAACGGACATTAATCCGAATACTTTCAGTAGCGGCGAGGGTCTCCGGTGGACTTAAGCGAAATGGGGCGAGGATTGATTATTTTTTTGGCAAAAAAAGAAACTTCATGGCGAAGAATGAAAAACATTCGTGTTTACTTCTTTGCGTGACGAGAGCCGCGAGACTTGCGTGACTTGTGCGATTTGCGTGACTTGCGCGAGCCGCGTGACGCGCGTTTCGCGGATGGGCGACTGCGCCTGGAACGGCGCTTTCCACCCTCAGTGAGCGAGAGTTCTCCGCCTGCTTTGGATGTTTCTTTCGGCACCATTGCGTAAACAGCAGTTCCACAGGCAGAACAAGTTCCACGGGCTTGACGCGCATTACGCTTCGTCAATTTATATGTGACGCCTTTCATATCTTGTTTTGCGCGGCATTTCATGCAATAACCCTGAACCATTTTCGAATAGACGGTATATATTTGGGCGCGAAAAATAAAATATTTATTAATGCCGCGCGTTTGAAATGTTTGAGTATTATTTATTGATAAAATGCGATATAGCTTTCTGGTTTCGGGATTAACGTGCTGCCTTCCGGCACAATAGAACTATCATTTGCGCAAAATACGCGCGTTTCACCAGATGCGCGTTTCGCGATTTTTGCCCAATAATGTCCGCCGAACTTCGACCCGGAATGCTCAATCAAAGCAAAAAGGCGAAATTGAATGAACGCAGAATTCTCGCCCAGAAATTGCAATTCTTGCGGAAAATCGACTTGCGGTTTCGTTGTGGAATATTTTTCGGAGATTATCGCGATTACTTTCGGCGCATTATGCAACTCATATTGCAAGGAATGAATCACAGATTTTGTTGGCGAGCAGCGTTCGCAGCATTTTTCCACGGAACGGTCGATATGCGCGTAAATAAATCTCTGTATTTGCGCAGAATTCGTAACTGTTTCGGGGATTGTAATGCCGGAGACGACATCCAATTCATCGCTCTCTTTGCCGCACAAAGAGCAAATAAAATGCTTATTGTAGTATGCGCGAAACAAATCGCCGATGAATTTCGGTGCGCCATCGACAAATGTTGTGAATCCTTCATAGGCGCATTGTTGTTGCCCGTTTAGATGGGGATTTATCTGATGCAGAATCGCCGCGAATTCCGCGCCGGAGTTGGAATTCGGCGGCTTCATAAAAAAATCAATAATCAAATTAAAAATTAAAGCTTCGCGTCCTGAAGTATCTTCCAGCCCAACTGAATCGCTCCTCTCGTGAGATTTATCCCGAATCGCGGCGCGAATGTGCTTACATGCCAACAAAGATTGCACAAGCGCATTGCACCAACAAATGGAACCTGAGTTAATAAGAGGGTGTGGTCCAGCGTTTTCCAAATCCATTCAAGATGGCGAATATCGGCTTCGTCGACTGCAAATATGTGGGAGATATATTTTGTCCGAGGAGGTTCTTTTTCGAGTAAAATTAAGCCGAGATTACGCACGAGTTTATCCCTTCTCTTGTCATCTTTAGTTTTTTCAATAAGGTCGAATGGCAAAGATGGGGATGAACTTGGTGTATTTTCGCTCGGCGGTGTTGTTTGTAATGCCTTCAGAGGGGTCGATGGAGCACTATGCGGGTGATTAGTATCTTCTTTTTGTAAAAGTGAAATATATGGTGTGTGTAATTTGTGAATATTATTCAAATCAACAGCGTGTGCGGAAACTCCACGATTTATCCCATTTACTTCTTCGGGCTGCTGCCCTGCGATCGCGGCGCGCGTGGAGATTGCCCATTGTGGGGCGACGGACTTAATGCAGAATCGCTGGAACGTTTTAGAGCTGACTTCTTCGAAGGAGTCTGTCGTTTTTTTTCCTTATCATCCAAATTTTCCGTCTTTGGCGAGACTCCGGAAGTTGGTGTTTTTTTCTGAGGCGGCTTAGCGCGTAACATAGACTGAAGCCGTGTCGTTGGCTTCTTTTTGGACGTGACAACATCATCGACGCTCTCCAAATGTTTGGTAATCTCACTGGCGCTCATTGGCAACGCAACCGTTTCACTGGCACTCACCGGAGACTCAACAACATCACTGGCACTCACTGGAGGTGCAATCGTTTCACTGGCACTCACTGGAGGCTCAACAACATCACTGACACTCACCGGAGGTGTAACCGTTTCACTGGCGCTCACTGGAGGCTCAACAACATCACTGACACTCACCGGAGGTGTAACCGTTTCACTGGCGCTCACTGGAGCCTCCGGCGCTGCAGTTGCTTCATGCGAGCTTTTCGATCCGATATTATCTAACACGAAAGTGCGTATTATGCTGAGTTCATCAGATAACGCTTTATGCTCCGAGTTGGCGGTTTTGCGAACTTCTCCCATAATCTCTTTCATCGAAGAATGAATCATTTTGGTAATATCTTTCAATGCTGCTTTTTGTTCTTCGGCATCTGCATCGCGTTTCCTGAACTCTTCCATTACTCTCGATTCTAAGAGTTCTTGTGATTCGCGCATCTCTTGACTCAATGCAGATATACGCTCGCCAATTTGTGCTGAAATTTCATCCACGATAATGGCTTTAATGTCGGAAGTAGATTCGTCTTTTGCTTCGGTTTCTTCTGCTGGTTCATGCATAGCAGTTGAATCTGCGAACAATTCCGCTTCTTCATCGGAACGCGGCGCTTCGAATTCGCCTTCTCCGACTTCGAACAACTCTTCCGTACGAGCTTCTGGCTCTTCATCTCCGCCTTCGTACTTCTTTAGGTGCATTTCTGGCGCATATCTCGTTGGCTGTTCCCTTTCGAAGAATAATCCACGTGCTGTTCCGCGATCGTCAACGAACGTATCTGAATTTCCATCCAATTGTTTTATGTCAACATCGTCCGCTATGTACTGGTTGCCATTTTTGTTTACCCATGCTATATAGTGACCAGAACTTGTCGAGTAATTGGTGCGAATCGCTACTGCACGAAGTATATACATCTCGTTTACTAATCCGCATTGAATACGAACTTTTAACGGAATGCGTAATCCTGTATTCGATGCTTTTTGGTCTGGTTCAACCGTAATCGCGACAACATTACCAATCCAATAAGGCATTCTCATTCTGATAGACCCACCTTCTCCTTTGTACGAACATTTAATCAGCGGTGGAACATTGAGATTTAAAATTTGCCCACTTGAAAAGACACTCATTAAATCTCCATATGAACGCGCAATTTTACAACCAAAGGAAATTTTCGTTTGTACTTTTTCGACCAACTTCTCGAATGATTGTTCTTGTGTCTGCGTTACGAGCTTAAAGTTGTTAATCATTTCGAGTATTACATCACCTACATCTTGATTGTAGAGTTGACCCAAATACTCGCAAAATGATGCATATCCATTTGTCATCGCATCTTGTTGTGCGCGTTTATCTGTATCCTTAGATTCAGGTAACAAAGCTATAAAACGCCGACCAGAATCAATGCGTACAGAAGTGAACAAATCAAATAGCGGATACACCTCACGAATTCCATGATATTTTTGCATACAAGTAAGCGCAGACAAACATTGGAATAGCGTATTCGCCCAACATATTTGCCCAATATTCTCCAGAGGGGCAATTTCAGTTGCCGTATATTCACGATTGCGCAGTGTTTGGAGTTTCCGTTTGCGTGCTTCATCTTCCTGCCAACTCAACTTTAACGCGAGTTCCATATCACTTTCTGATTCTGGTGGTTCCCGTTTTGTAGTTTCTACCAGGGTTTGAGGATGGCGAACAACGTCAAGTTGTTTATGCACCGGAGTTCTCGGCTTCTCCGCGGTGACAACTTTAGAAGCATCACTTGTTGCGAGAGTATTAAGTTGCGCCCATATTGCTTGACAAGCTGGACGACTACCATAGATACGATGGAAAAGTTCTTGCTGATCCTTAGTAAGACCATCCCAGTTCGAAAGAACTGTAGAAACATCTTTCTCATTAAAAGCGTGGTCCACGACACTGCAAATGCTACTCATCTCCTTGCTTATCCTAACTACGCGATAGCCTTTACTTATACTTTAACCGAAATCAAAAAAATAATGGCGCATGCTTTATTTTTTAATGCTCAGACAGCATATATTTCGCAGTCTTGAGGTCTTACATGGATGACATTTATAAATGTCTCTTTAATGGTGTATATCCCTGTATCGGAGCCGCGGGATAAGTATGCAGTCCGGAGAATTCAGTCATGCTTGGGTCAATGAATGCCGCATTATATGCAATTGGACCCGATTGCTGAGTATCATTGCTTCTCGCAAGGATATAGCGAGTAATACGGTGCGCGTTCGTGAGGAATATAACGTTGCGAATAACGAACGTGTCGAGACGTCTGAAGCCGGTTTTTTGCTTTGCCATTTCAATTTCCGCGACTCCTTGGCTATATGCGCGAACTGGGTCATATTCATCTGTCGCATCATTGAACAATGTGTAATACAAATTTTCAGAGCTAACAACATATTGATCGCCCATTTGTCGCTCACCCCTCAAAATCTGTGTGTCAATCGATATTCGAGTAGTTCCGGATGGTCTTGTAATTGAGTAATGTCCAATAAGAATTTCCAATGCCGAAACAATTTGAGGAATTTCAATTCCCTTAACATCGGGGATTTTGCTAACGAGCCATGTAAGGGTGCTAATGTAATCCGCCTTAGAGCGAATCGGTTCGACTCCATCAAAATGAATATCCGTGGTATCATTGGATTTATTATCTTTAATATTCTTACACGCTGCAATTACGCGTTGTATTTCATCTGATGAGAGTGTATCTTTAGCGGATAATTGGTCGAATAATTCTGCTGAGTAGTATTGGATGTTTTTCGTGAATTGCCCTAATTCGTATCTATCAGTACCATGGCGGGGCTCAATTAAATGGCGCGCCGTTGGCTCTCCTTCGTATTCAAATTCAGTCTTGACTGGAGCGATATTGCCAATCAGCACCTTGCCCAAAATCTGATGCGTGAGGAATTGTGGGCTTTCCATTCCGAGAACACCATGTGCTGTTGTCATCATTGAACGGAACATATGTTCAACGAACTTATTTCCTGTGATTTCCATGTTTGGCGCGGATGTAAGCGCAACGAGAAGATGTTTCGCACTGCGGATTATTGGCTGCGGATTATCAAAATGTTTGATAGCATACTTAATCAATTCATCTCTATCCTTTTGATTCGGGAACATAGCTTGAATCATCAATTCATCGAAAGTCCAAGCATAATTATGCAGATAAATCAGCGGCAATTCTTGTGCGAAGAGATGAACATTTATTGGCACAATTGCCAAATCGCGCAGATTCTGGTCGACCGAATCAGATGGTTCTTGTCCGATGATTGTGGAATATTTCTGCGTCATCTGCTTGATTGTTTGCTCTGGATTAGTGCGCGCAACATAGTCAAATATCTCATCACGCTTCAAGATAAGTCCGAGTGCAGGCGGTACGAATACTGTCGAATTACTGATGGTTCCTGGGATGAGCGAAATTGCAGTATTATTGCGAACTATCCTTGCATCCGTATTATAAATCGGTGCGCATACTGGGAAAGGACGCTCATTCTTCGCAAAAGCGACGCTCGTGATTCTCTTTGTGATAAGCGTATCATTGAGGAATTCAAAGCCGCGAATTAAGCCGGTTGCAAATGTTTGCGCACTCTTTGGGTCGATTGTAAATCCGGCAGTAGAAAGTTTATTAACGAGTGCGATTGCGTTATTGAATGATTCTAACCGGGAAACAGAAATTTCCCCAGGTCCATAAAGTCCTCTTGTGGCATAAAGGAATTTGAAAGTATCGCCATCTTGCAATTCATCTGCGGGCAAAAGCAAAAGACGATCTGATTGTGCGGCTCGGCAAACACCGAGTAACGCAGTAACAGGTCCCAGCGGCTCTTTGTGATATTCATTACGATATGTTGTGAGCCAGTTCTGTTCCAACTCCATGAATTTCGGATCATCGCCAGTTTCCTTGAGAACACGCTCGCAATCTTGCACTATTCCGCGGCAGCAGCCAGAAATCGATGTAAGAATACCAGAAATGCGTTTTTGACGTGAAATATCAGACTTAACATCGTAATTATTATCCTTCATTTGCAATAGTGCACCAGAAATTGGATCCGCGAGTTTGCTGCTTTCAGTGTCATTTTCCAGGAGCATCTTGAACAATTCGCACTTCTCTGAAATCGACTTGAAAATCGAGCGGAATTTCGGCAGGAAAGCCCGATAATATTCGCGCATATCAGTCGGCACATCTGCGATTGTGTCCACGCGATGCATTGGCAATGCAGTACGCTCATCCTTCGCGGATACAATATTATTCAACATTGCTGCGGTTGACGCAAAGAGGAAATGGTCGCCATCGGGAATTTCGCGTTGCCCGAATTCCTCGGTTGGGAATAATTTCTTTTCATCTTCTGTGTAATATGGTCCGCCATATGCCTTTGCCGCTTTCTTGATTATCGATTTAATATCTTCAGGTGAACCAACAGATGCCCCACTCTTATGGCGAATATACATGTCAACAATATCGACGATAAATTCGCCATTTGTAACCTTGTCGACGTCCTTTTCTGCCTTTGTGTATTCTTTCAAAGTAATGACGTGCTTCACTGTTGGTTCCACGGCGACCGGTTTCTTATCGACTTGAATATCAATGCCCGTAGGAAGTTTTGAGGTTCTCTTAACATCGTTATAATAATTCGTATAATTAGCAATATTATCCAGCAAATCGGCAGGAACTTCGTCCCATTTTTTGCTGAAGTACACATATCGCAAACGTAATATGTGTTCCAAATCCCCGCGACTTGCGCTTTGCAATTCAAGTGTACGCCGAAGTGTCTTTGCGAATCCAAACCCTGGATCCCCTTCGTCATACAGAAGGAGACCTCCAACACGATCCAATATCGTAGAAATCACTGATTCACTATCGCATGGAGAGAATCCTGAGTGCATAAGTTTATCGCTTGGAATGTCGAAAACTCCTTCAATAATTAGTCCACAAATTTTTTGCGCGCTGTCTTTCAAATCATCACGCTTCAATAATGCTTCCGATGCGTAACATTCATCGACATGTAGTGAGTATGGCGAATCCGGCGCTACTACAAGATTGAAGCAAGATCGAACATTGACATGACTGCGTTATTATCTTGCGTTAAATCGAGTACAATATCAACATCAGATTTATCAATTCCTTCGATTCTAAGTCCATCAGTTAGCGTAGATGATTTGAATGGAAGATTCGGAAGTTTGATACCGGCTTGACCCACATTGTAATTGAATGGAGTTCCATCGCCTCCACGCCCGGGCAGTGTCATTTTCGCGTTCCACATGATAAACGCTGTCGCTTCAGTAATATCTACGGCGTTACATACGCGACTTATTGATTTATCATCATTTGCTTGGTAATTGAATTTGTCAAAGATTCGCCTAAATTTACCAATGTACCATTTGAAATCCTTGTCGTCTTCGAAAACCGCGGAAACATTTCGCATAATTGTACTCACATTTAGTGTAGCTTTTTTTCCTTTTTCTGTGATAGCTGCTCGTTTAACTTTTTTGAGTATTTCCACGACATTCGTATTTTTGTGATCTGGTTGTACTATCGGATAAATCGCGGCAATCATACGAATATAACAATCAATAAACCTATCTTTGCTTGTGTAAATAATCGGATCAGTAATCGGCAAGAGAGCTTTTATTAGGCAATCAATCGTCCTCAAATGCTCGAAGAAAGTAGTCGCTTTACCATTAAGCAAATTTGCGGCGGCTATTAATGCAAACTGAACTACCATTATTCGCGCCTTAATTTCGATAATCGCGCGATCATCGATTGATTGAATATTTTCCCGCGGTTGTTCGTAGAACGAATAAAGAGCGCGATTCATCAATTCGAATTGTTTGGCACCATTATTTCCGAATTGTTTAGTGTACTCATCGTAAAATTCCTTTCTCGCGAGTACGTGCGCGAAGTTAACAACGCCATCAGTATCTATTTTTGCCGTTGCACCATCCGGCGCTTTATAAAGCATCATGAGAATTTCTCGAATTTTGTTCGACGGCAACATACAATATTCCGAAAAATCACCGGTCGTGTGGAGTCTTATCGCTTCAAAATAAGACGCATCTTGCCGAGCATCGAGAAACTCTAATGGGTCTTTGGGTAATGGGATTAACATTGATTGTACGTACATCTTTGCAACAGCACTTCCATTTGGAGGATTTGATTGTTTGCTGAAATTATTCGCAGCCAAAACTACGCGTATCCAATTATCGTATACATCCGTCATTTTTGGCGCATTTGCGGATGATGAAATCGAGTTTACTTTTATTATGTCGAGTAATTCTCTATCTATTCCTGGAATAAATTGCGTCGTTTTCCAATTCGCAACGGCACGGTCGAATATGTTCATTATGCTATCGCCTTTTTGAACTTGCATTGTTTTCACTTGATCGTGCAGTTGTAATAGATTTGCGTACTCTTCTTTATTTAATACGATTGTGATCGGGGTGTTAAATCCAGTGGAGTCGCCGAGTGTAATCGCATCGGCTTTTTTCAGTTGTTGAATGTGCGCGATGAGTTGCATCATATGACTATCATTTATGCGACCAGTTACCACTGGCTTCGCTGTCATCGCATTTGCCCAAAAAGATTTGAAGTTGTCAGCTCCTTGTATTCCGTTTCCTTTCAGGATAGTAGTAATTTCATCAGCAGAACCTCCCTTACCAAGTTTATGCCATGCTTCCTGCGGAACACCAAGTAATACCAGAACCGCACTTATTTCCTTTTCTGCTTGTAGCGCTATTTCGGTTTCTGTTAATATCTTCGGAAGATTCGAATATAATGCGTTATCTAACGGCTTTATTTGTTCTGCAACTTTCTTAAAGTCAGCTTCGGATGGAATGCTTATGGGTGCCGGTGTACTCGATTTCGCATCATCAAATTTGTCATGATTAAGCAAAATTGCCGAAGTAACAAGATTATCCGCGATAATTGGGATATTTCCGCGAATAATCTTCGCCCGTTCTTTATCATCATCCTTTGCTTGGGCGGCTTTAGGAATGGTAAAGTACGCGTCATGATTATCGCCCTGGTAACTAAAATCGCCTGTGAAAGTGCTTTCATCATCCAGTAATTGCGATAAGATATATGCGCCGGCGTACCTAAAGATCGGCAAATGGTGAATCTTTTTTACTTTTGCGCTAACTTGTTGCTCTATTCCGCGCGCCGCACTAAGGTATTTATTCGCGCAATGTTTGTCGGAAGACATGAGAAGTTTGACAATATTCTTCAATTTGAAAGCCGATGCTGGACCGAACTTCGAATGAGCGTCACTCAAGTCCAATGCTTTACTGCGTAGTTCATCAATAGATGGCGCATCCGTCGCCATCCACGCCATCAAAAGACCAGCAACCCAATTAGGAATTTTAATCGGACTTGCCGGAACGAATGCACCACCATTGTTATATTCGAGCGAAACAGTTCGGAATTGCATATTTTCGACTCCAGTTATAACTGGTCTATTTGTTGAGCGATCTGTAGGCAAACCGAATCCCTTGAAGAAATGGTTATTTTTCACAATTGTCGCGATGATTCTCTCGATATTCTTGTCGAAATTCTCGGCAGTCGGCAAAAGTTGCTTTATTTCTTTGATGCCAGGATTATTGACATAGATTAGCGGACGATTATTCGGATAAGTCAACTGCGGATTTGCAAGATAACGATGGAGTGCGCCCTGCGCGAATTTCGTGAGCCCATCATAGATGCGTTTACTGCCGCCGTCGTAGAATTGCTTCAAATAAAGAACCAGCATCTTATTGAACGCGAATAGAAGTGAATCGTTTTGGTCATCCGCGATATTCGCCGCGCGGAATTGCGCAATTTGCCTCACAAAGCGAAGGTCGACAAACTTTTCCGCGCCAACGCCAGTCAAAAGAAGACCATCGAACGCATTCGTTACGACGTCCGCATCTTCGAATAATTGCAATTTCCTATCAAATCCGCCATTCGCGGCATACGAATCATTCGCAACGATGCGCTCAATGACTTCGCTGAATTCTTCTGGTTTTGCTTTCCGAACTAATCCAGAGTAAATCGCAGGAATCGCGCGCGTTAATTCGGCAAGAGTGAAATACTTTTCTTTGCCCGGCATTATGGCGTCAGTTTTGTCTTCTACGTATCGCCCAGTAAAGAGTTTTTCGCGCCACTGCTCGGTCAACCAATACAAGGAGCCGATTCTCTCTTTTTCTTCGAAAGTACTGAGGAAGACTGGATCAACAAATGGACGGAATGTATCAATCCAATAATGAATTTGGTCCAGCATAGACTCCACATACTCCTGAAGTGGTCCAAATGAAATAATAATGTTCGCTCCATCCAGCGAAACACTAACGAGTTTATTCATTGAGCCGATGAAAGTCGCGAGTGACTCGAAGAAAATGTGTAGCGCGGCATCATTGCTAACTTGCAGAACTTTATCCATTTTTTCGACATCTTCATCTGCAGCGCCGTTATAGTTCGGAGCAAGTTTTTTGACCAAATCTTCAACAAAATCAGCTGTGCTTTTATCGATGCCATTGCTGAACAAATTCGCAACTTGGCAGATGAAATCCCTAAAATCTGTATCTGGAGTGCCACCGGTTGGATATTTTACGCCCTTGAAAATAGATGGATTCGCGACAGCAATCATGTTTATCTCGAATGTTTTCACGATGGTGTACATTGCCGAGAGCATTCCAAGCCCGGTCATCACCGTCTCAGAGAACATATAAAGCCGGAATTGGTCCATCTTCGAAACCATGCCACTTCCGCGAATCGCGGATGCCACGAGCTTGAAGCGCTCTTCATCATTGCGAGCGTTCACAATACGCGCCTTAGTAGATGCAATCATATTCATCAAACTCGTGCCGCTCTTTTCCGTGATGGCATTCATTCTTGTTATGATATGCGCGCGGAATTGACGAACGAACTCTTCATTTGTCAATGATTTAACTCCGGTAATTGAAGGCACCTCTTCCGCAGTTCCTCTCTTGTAACGAAGAATAAATCTATCCGCCGGCATTTCGCGGTCAAATACGGAAGTTCCATCATCCGGGAGAATATCCTCATATGCGGTTTTCTCATTTACCGCGCTGGTGTGTACCTCGCCATAAGTTGTCTCCTTGAGTTGCTGATAAATGTACTGATTGTATGCTTCCTTCTCCACAAGTCCAAGCCGTGAATTCATCTCGTGGACATATTTCTGGATGATATCGTGTGCGAGACTGTTAATCGCATACGCCTTTGTTTCACCGAGTTTCGTAACTTCGCCCTCAGATTGGCATTTCTTCGCGGCAGCATTAATCATGCGGATTGCGATTTTCAGCTCATTTTCAGTCATTGTCTCGAACTTACGTGGACCGAAGCGCAAATGGAAGAAACGGATTAAATCACCAAATACGCCGGCATCGTCAGTCATCAAGCGCAGAACACCGTTCTTGCCATTTTGCAATGTCATAGTAACGCTTTTCATGTCGTCCAAAAACTTATTATAGAATTGCGCCATCAGCGGCAAACGGAAATAAAGTTCAGTATAATCAGCCTCGATGTGCGGAATTGCCTCATCTCCACCGCCAGTAATGACGCGAATGGAATTCACGAGAAGTGGATTAGGGTCTGGTTTGTGAATCATCTCGAATAGTCCGGTTATTGTAAGGACCTTCGCAAGCATTGCCTTAATCAATTCCGAGAATAATTCGCATTCCATCTTTGGATTAAATACTGACTTGTCCAATCCCTTAAAGTCAAATGGCGTAATTATGCCCTTATTCGCAGATGTGGCATCCGGTTTGTTATCGGCTCCGGTTTTAAGCCCAATCGCCATCGAGGAATAGACGAGGAAATTGAACAGCGCAACATAAAGCTGTTTCGGCGTCATCAGAGTCTTCGTCTCGGCTGCAGTCATCTTCATCTTGCTGCCGAAACGCGAGAATATCGAAATCAAATTCTTCAGCACGCGGAAACCCTCGAAGAATGCCTCCAAATCTGTTTTCACTTTGTCCAAAACAGATAATTGATACTCGCCATCCCATGACTTCGGAGTATTTGTCTTGAGCCATTCGTAATAGTGCGTTTTTCCAATATCATCGATTTTTGCCGCTGTATCATTGAGGCGTTCAAATACCTTCGCGAGATTATCGCCGGCGAATGTATCATGCCATTCCTTGAGCGCCACAATATCGCCAAGCGCGTTTTGGATTTCTGCGATTTCACCGGGGTTCTTCATTAGACCGGAAGTAAAATCACGAAGATAAAGGTCCATTGCCTGAACAGCGCGCCAGAAGCCGAGCATCGCGTCGCGATATTCAGTGACAAATTTGTTGCGAACATTATCATCCGTCGTGGGATTCTTCGGATTTTCTTTAGCAACCTTGAGAATGTCACTTGCCGCGGTTTCAATCTCATAAACTCTCTTCGCGACATTCTCGCCAAGGAGAGTTTCGTATTTCTTGTTAAAATCGGCGGTTTCCTCGACCTTGTGGTCAATATTCGACAAGAAATGCGCAACTTTGACACGATGGTCGAGTAAATTGAGCGATTCCTGAAGCCGCGATGCAATATCGAAACTCATCTTGAACGGCTCATCGAAGCGCGAGAGTGATTTGAATCCGCCCTCGATTTCATCTCCGCCAGTCCTTCCGAAACGCTCGCGAATATCAGTTTCGAATACCGCAACAGCATTCGTTAATTCGGAAATCGCAGTGCTGACTGCCTTAATGTATTGCGCCCCGCGAGAATATTCCGGAGTTGTTGCGAGATTATCCAAGAATGCCACCAGCATTTTCATTGTCGCGATGAGGTTATCGCGCTTTGAGAGCGTCCGCGCGTCAGTGTAGAATCCAGAAAGAATCTGATAGATATCGCCCTTGAACATGCCGACTTCATTGAGACGCCAAATCATTGTGCGCAATTCCTCAGTTTTGTCGCCGATTGGAATTTCTTTCCCAACGTGTTTTGCGAGTTCCATAATTGCCATGCTCAACTTCTTAAACACACTTTCGAGGCGATGTCCGAATGCAGAAATAACGACTTTCCGCGCTTTAGAGCGCGCATCAACAGCGCGCTCGAATTGCGTTGTTTCCGGCGGCTTTTCCACTGCATCTCCGCCAGTTGCTACTACATGCGATTCTGCGCATGCGCCAGTGATTTTCGCGCGTATCGCTTCGACAATATCTGGCTTCTTCGCGAAATTCGCGATGAGAAACTCCATTGCGTCAGTCAAATCCACGATTTCTTCATCGGAAAGTTT
Source organism: Methylomonas sp. (assembly GCF_023228165.1). Taxonomy (GTDB): domain Bacteria; phylum Pseudomonadota; class Gammaproteobacteria; order Methylococcales; family Methylomonadaceae; genus Methylomonas. The sequence continues at coordinate 30,637 of NZ_JALOBS010000017.1, forward strand.
CTTGGTGCGGATTATCTCTTCAACGTTCTTATAAATGTCCGCCGGGTCTTGAGATTTTGCGAATTCGTCAATCGACATCCCGATTTTCTCAAGTGCGCGCTTATAAATTATGCCCAAATGCGCAGTTGCGTGAATACCTTCCAATATGCCAACGATAATGCTTCCAAATCCACGCCGTGCTTCTGCCTTTGTCGCATGAGGAATAAGTCCGCTGAGTTTCTTAAACTCCGCGAGATATTTCATGGTATCTTCCTCTGCTTTTGAAACGCTCGTTGAAAGAATGGTCTCGATTTGCGCAATTTGGCGGCGAATCTCGGAAATAATCATGTCAAAAGTGCTCATCAGGCGTTCTGTATTGAACGTGACTTTTCCCTTCGCATTCAACTCGTCATTGAATTTCGATTTCCAAGTCTCAAACACATCAAGAAGAACTTTAAGATGCTTTACATTCTTCCTCATTGATGCGGAAACCACGTAAAATTCAACAGACATTCCAGTTGCGAGCGAACCGAGCATATCGGAAACACGAATGCACATCTCTTCCGTTGGAAGACCGGGGTCAATTATAGTTGTGCCATAAGTCTTATTAATCGCCAGCGCCAAATTCTTGCAAACTTCATCGTGATTCTTATGGTCGAGACGCGTTGCAGGTGGAATCTTCGCGCGAAGATTCTTCAATTTTTCTTCCGGAGTTGCGCCTTCAACAGGCATTCCGTGCTTAACCAGCAACTCATTTGCGAGCGTTACAAGACGCTCAATAATCGCGGTTTTGCGCTCAGCATGCGGCGAACTAATATTAATCGCCAATTCATACATTTCCTTGCGCTTATCGACCGGCTCAGCAGCACCAATTGCCTCGGCATACGCATCAGTGCGATAATTATCGCTGATTTCGCCAACAGATTCTTCCCAAGCAGATGCATATCCGCCATTCGCGATATCCGCGGAGACTGCTTCGCCAATAACGCGCTGCTTCTCTGATGGCTGCGCGTTTCTATAACGCGAAGAAACATCATTCGCAACTTGGATAAAAGTCCTCTTTAGCATTGCTGCTTGTTCCGGCTTCAATCCACTACTTGCCAATCCGGAATCTACCATTTGTTCGATTTTCGCCGGGTCGATGATATCCGATTGCAACGCATAAACGACAACTTTCTTTGCGAGAACTGCAGCAGAACCAAAAGAAATGCCCATCGAACTCAACCTGTCGTACATGCAGCGAATAGCATGAGATGGTCCGCTGTATGCTTTGAGATTATCCTTCGTTACCCAGACGATATCTTCTCCAACAACACCGCGAGTGTATAGTTTCTTGTCATCCTCGGAAAGCTGCTTATAGGCTTCAGAATTGATGACAAATGCCTTAGGAATATAATTGGGGCAACTTTTACCCTCTGCCAAAACGCCGACTCTCTGTGCGGAAAGCGAACCTCCCATCGCGTATATATAACCAAAGAACAAAAAAAGTGACACATTTTAAATCAACCACAAACGAATGTTATTCGCGCGAATAATTTACGCGGTCATTCGCGAAAAACGCGGCAACGGAATTCCGCCGCGCAAATTGTGCGAAATCCCCAGTTGAATATTTCTTGAAAACATTTTTTTATAATTTATATATACGTTCTATACTACTGTCGACAAATGGAGTACGGAGGTGGCGCAAAAAAAGCATATTGCCGGCTAAGTGATTTCGTCGAAGCGGAATATGTCGAATTTTACAAATTGCTTAAACGGCTATGCCTTGAAGCGACTCTCCGCGGTCATCGCGATGGCGTAACTGTTTTTATTCCGACAAATGAAACACTCAAGAAGATTGAAAGTCTCGCGGATAGTGTGGAAGAGTCGCAATTCCGCGATGCAGAAGCGCTGTGTCTCGCACATGTTATTAAGACCAAGATTCAGGGCGCATCGGACGCAATGAGCAAATCTAAGGAAGGAAAGTTATTCAATTCGCAGTATCCGCCTCATGCGGTTGTCGTTACAAAGGCAAGCGGCGATGAAATCACATTCGATAATGGCGCCGTTGCGCAGCGCATTCCTCTTATTGATTTTTCGCGCAAGAATCAATACGCGGCATTTAAGATGCTTTCTGGCGAGATGGTCGTTGGGCATGATGAAGCGGCGCCCGCGTCATCCGCAGTGCCTCGTGTTCGCCGCCGTCGCAAGGGCGAAGAAGCAGTAGAAAAAGAAGGCAGTTATGAAGTCGTTGCAGAGCAATCGCGGCAATTGCGCTGGCGCATCGCGCTCATTGCGGAAAACGAATATCTCGCGGCGATTATGACGCACACCACGAAAATCCATAATCCGCTATTGAAATACACAGCAAGCCTCGTGAAGTACTTGGCGCAGAATTGCCCATATTTTTATTCGCGCGTTTTGCCACTCATCAGTTTCCGCAGATGCGATTTATATATCATTCTTGAGCCGCATGTCTTCCCGAATCGCAATCCAATTATCGAAGACCAGCACGTAAGCGATTGGTGGAATCAATTCGACGGCGAAATGCAGCAATTCTCAATGGAAGATTACCGCAGTTTTATTTCGAACTGTATTAATGATGCCGCGCAGAAAGGTATCGCCGCCGCGATTTACACTGACTCCAAGGATACATTTGAGGCGATAGATAGCGTGAGGCAAAAGCTCATTTCGCAGCCATCATTGAGCGGCAATACACTGAATCTGGCGCGCGCAATTCGCGCTGAATATCTTTCCTTTGCGAGGACGAATAGCGCGGATGGAAAAGCAGCAATTTTCCCATCGGACCTTGCGAAGATATATGGAGAAAAACAATACTTAAAGTTAATTCAGGATGAAGTCCGTTGGCGCACTGAGCGCATTTTTATTCGCCTCGAAGAGGAATTCGCGTGGGTTGCATTCAAAGAAGTAATGTCATTCATTGCGTCAATATTGCACGATTATGATGAGACAAACTTTGTAAAGTTCTCGGCATTTGGCGCGGCAGCAGACGATACTGCAATTCGCGGCGATACTGGCATTCAGCACGAAATGATGCAGTTTGTGAATTCCACGCATTTCCTTTGGATTCCTCGCGCTGATGGCGAAATTGAGCAAGTCGAAATTCTGTCAACGCCTTTCGCAACTCCGCATTTCATAAATCCGGATAGCGCGCTTTATGATGCGGATAAGGCGCTCAAATTGTACCACGAACGGTGGTTTGTTCGCGGCGTTCCTGGATTCATGCCGTCATCGGAGAAAATGGCGCGAGTAATGGCGTATCTGAGCGACCCAGAGATAATGACACAAATAAAGAAAAGTCATCCGAAAATAGCTGAATTAATGACCGGCGCACAGTAAACGCGCTCGCGCGTAATCGCAATTATTTTTTGCTTCTCATTTTGAATTACTTCTTTCTACAAAATATAAGAGATAATGTTTCCGTATATAACCTGCTTTTGCGGGAGAGCATTGGGTGATATCTTTGACGTATTTCACGCCGAGTGCGAAAAGGCATTTCGCGCTGCAATCGCAAAGCAAAGCGGTGACACCAGAGGTGTCACCACAACTGAAACGCCTGATTTCGATATTCATACGTGGTTAACAGCGAATGATGGAATGAAAGCTGGGGCTATTCTCGATGCATTAGGCTTAGATATGGTTGATTGTTGCCGTACGCATCTATTGACGCAATGCCAATTCCGCGAGCAATATTACAAGCGTTGAAGAAGGTGGACTTTCGCGCAATGCCCTCGCTTCGCTCGGGCAATTAGCGCTTCGTCCCCCTTCAACCCCTATTTTGAGGTTCATCTTCTTATTTTTTGCGATTATTTTGCCGTTCGCGCAAAGCGCGATAGCCGCGCATAGTTTGTAATGATTTGTATTGTTTCTTCTTAGAATCAATGCGAAAAACTATAAACTACTACAAGATAGAAAAATTGCGATACTTTTCCGTAAAGCTGGTAGATTCACGATTTACTCATATTCGCAGAGATTCTCTTTTGAAACGACTACAAACAAAGCAAACTCTCTGCGCACAATGCGCAAAAGCTCAGCAAAGCCTCTAGTGAGCTTTTATCAAAGAAAAGCTGATTTTTCCTTCTTTTTGGGGGTCGAAGGGGGACGAAGCGCTAAATGCCCGAGCGAAGCGAGGGCATTGCGCGAAAGCCCCCCTTCTGAAAAAATTGAATTCCATTTTTTGTAAAGTATATTAGACCCAAAGCTAAATAATCATATACAAGGCGGGCAATATCAGAGCATAAGTCAACTCTTAAAACAACTCTTTATCGAAAAACATGGCAGCAACGGCAACAACTACAGTATCACATTCACCTTCTAAGACTCATATTTTTACTGTTGAAGAAATTCTTAACACTCCGTCCCCATTTAAATTTATCGTGCCGTCTGCCGAAAGGTTAGCAAAATCGAAATCTCAAGTTAAATTCATTGGAGTATCACTAAACACTCAAGGAAATACACTCGGAAAGGCTGCTCAAAGCGGTTATGCATTTATTTCAACTTCATCTGATATAGTTATTTCATCTGGTCCTTGGGAACCAAATAATCCAGAAATTGCTGGAAAGAAAATGGGTCTCGCATGGGCTTGCTCGATAAGACTCGAGGATGCTGGTGAATTTGGCGTTGCGATGCAGAAGTTCGATACCGAATTTAAAACATTCGTCGCGGAAGACTTACTTAAGCGTGGAGATTTTCGTAAGAAGTTCGCTGACTCAAAAAAAGGCAGCGTTGTGAAGGAATTCGGCAAAGAGGGAAGCGAATTCAGCGCGATTTCATTCACCGCGAATCCCGATGAACCATTTAGCGATAAATCGCCAAATCAAGTAGTCGCAGGAAAGCCAAAAACGACTATTTATGATTGGACAAAGCCAATCCGGGATAAAACTGGTCAACAAGTTGGATGCGAGATATTCACCCTCGATGGGAAACCGCCCGCGGCTTGTACGATGAGCGCAGATATTGATGAATTTGGAAAACACAAGTGGTTGCCACGCCCAGATGCAAATTTGCATCTAATTCTCAAGCGCGGAACCATAATTAAGCGTGCGCGTTGGCTGCTCGATGGCATTTCTTGCTCAAATATGGGGATTCATCCTAAATTATATGCGCAACAGTTATACATCGTACCACCTGTATCGGAAGTGTGTGATGATGAAACTTTCGATAGCACGAAATTCGAAACCACCGACGAACTTGGTGAAATGCCGAGCGATAGCGCACCGCAGGCATAAAGATTCGCCAAACGCGGATGCTTTATAAAAGCATGAATTAATTGGAAACTCATTTCTTTTTTTGCGCATTCGCACAACATATTTTTTTGATTTGCTCTCTACTATTAATCAAAGAGCAATATGGATTTCGTTCCATCAGCTTGTCTATACCCAATTTTCGAAGCTGTGCTTACGAAGCAGTATGGAATTAGAGATTTATTTCGCTGGTGCCGTGTATCGCACGATTGGAATGATATGGTTCGCGACTTCCTGCGCGGGCACTTTTCCTCATTCCTTGAAAAATGTGTTGATGAGGAAGAATATGATTCATTCTATGGAAAAGAAGAAGCCAAGCGACGGCTACGTAAAATCAAGTTGCCAACGCTATTGCCGTCGCCATTGAACACGACATTAATAATGCAGAAAGTATTTCGCTCCGATATTATTCCTCATGTCATTTACAATGCATATGGATGGGATTACAGAACTGGCTGCGCAATATTAAAAGAAATCATATCACAACCGGAATACATTACGGCAAAATGGTCGTATAACAACAAGCAATTAAATGAATCATTCGCGCGTTTCTTTGATGGGCATATTTTACTCTGTTTTTACGATGAGAGCGCAGTGCATAGCGTGTTTGGTGATTGTATTGAAAAATATTTGCCACTTTTGGCTGGTGCTTATTGCGGTACATATCATACTCCATTTGGCAATTACCACGCGTTGGTACGCGTAATACTTCATTTCATAAATATACCGTCTTGCGCGAATATTATTGCCGATTTCTGCGATTGGAAAATGAGAACCTTCCTGTCATTCTTAAGCGACATACTTAAAGATTCGGCTCAATGCGGCGTATCCGTGAGTACTGCGAATTTTCAAGCATTCACCAATATAGAACTTTTAATAGAACAATCCGCAAAATCAACAATACCACAAGCGTAATTCGCAGTTTCGGCAACACCTTCGGCGACCCCTTCGGGGGAGCCTCCGGCGAGTTCTTTTTTTGAAATTTGCGATATGCAAAAAAGAAATGGCAGTGGTGATAATCAACACCGCCGACGATGCCCTAAATCCGGCATATCTGCACCCAATTTTCGAGTACATATTCGAAAATGTGGAATATGGTATAACCAGATTATTTCAATTGCGCCTCGTATCGCGCAAGTGGAATAAGATGCTTACCGATTTTCTTCGCGATCACACGCTCCAATTCTTTGAGAAGCTCATCATTCGCGGTTCTATCAATCCTGATGATAGAACTAACATACTAAAATGGATTCACGAAATAAAATTGCCAGATTTGCCAATACCGCACATGGTGGCTCAAATTCTATCCAATGTATATACAAATGCGCGGCGTATTATTTCTGCCGCATATGGAGATGAATACAAATTACAATATAGGATAATAAAAGAACTCCTTTTGCTACCAGAATATTCCGCAGATATTTCTGTTGATAATAAAGTATTAGATAAAAAAATAGCGAATCTCTTCATGGATTATACATTTAACAATTTTAACGACAGCGACCAATCTGCGGGCGACGAATTTGCGGAATGTATCGAACAATATTTGCCGCAATTCACGCGCGCTCACCGTGCGTTCAGCTCCCATTATCCTCCTTATAACAAAGCGCTTCAGTATATTATGTTTCGCGCTATATACAGCAGTACAAATAAAGCCAATGCGCCAAACATCATTGCAACATTTTGCTATCGAGATATGGAGATTCTTAAATCCTTCGCGCGCAACATACTGAGTAGGGTGTGTTGTTTTAGCAAAAACATCAGCGCGACGGAATTTCAAATGTTCGCTGATGCCGCAAGATTGATAGAAAAATCAACACCGCCGCAGGCGTGATGCGCGAAACGCGGGACGCGATACGTGGTTCTTTTTTTGAAAAACACATCTCTCAAAAAAGAAATGGCGGAAATATCAAACGCCCTTAATCCAGCATGTCTACATCCTATTTTTGAGTTTATATTTACGAATGCTGACCACTGTGGAATCAGGAGCCTATTTCTCTGGCGTCGCGTATCGCGCGAATGGAAGAGTGCGATTAATTGCTTTCTTCATGATCACACATTTCAACTTCTCGAAAATTGTATCGGCGGTTCCGGTATCCCAAGAGAAATCACAATGAAATATATCAGCAAAATCAATTTGCCGGATTTGCCGACACCATATGCAATCGCACAAAGTCTACATCACCACGTGAGTTTTGCGGATACATCTGATATTATTCGTGCGGTGTATGGACATGATTCCAAAATACGATACAGGGTATTAAAGGAATTTCTTTTACAGCCAGAATATGCTGTTGATATTTCCATTAGTGACGAAAAATTGGATAACTCGATCGAGAATCTTTTCAACGCATATTTCTTCAATGAAGGACATTGCTATTGCTTTGATTATAGAATTATCCCGCATGTACGCAATATATTCGAGGATTGCATCGAAAAGTGTATTCCTCAATTCGCGCGTGCTTATCGCGTGTATTGCCATCATCACTATGATGATCCTCACGACATCGCGCTTTTATGGTGTTTTGCTTTGTGGGCGATGGCTCTTTTGGCGCAAATACACCGAAAGTTATTGCCACTTTTTGCGGTCGAGATATGATGATACTGAAGAACTTCATGCGTACTATACTTGGCTATTCCTTTGGTTCTGGCGAAATTGCAAATGCCGCGATACTTCAATGGTTTGCGGATGCTGCGAAAATAATAGAGCAATCCGTGCAGGCATAAAGTGTTTTTTTTGAAATAACGCGCTTTCTTCTCATATAACTTCCGCCATAAAATGGCAGAAAGATGCACATTATTTTCAAATTCGGTGTGTTTATCGCCGATTTTCGAAGCATTATCCAAAGAAAAAGATGGAATCGTAACTCTATTTCGCCTGCGTGAAGTGTCGCGTGATTGGAAAAATACCATCGATAATTTACTGCATTGGCGTGTTCCTGAAGAAATCGAGAAATGTATCGAGGATGCTTGCGATGTGACTTACATACAATGGAATGCAATTGACGATATTCGCAAAATCGATTCTCACCACCTGCCAATTTCGCAAACAATCGTGAATATGCTACTCATTGCGATAAAAATCCGGCATAGCGAGTCACTCGCCTTCGCATTTGGGAATAATATTAATCGAATTGGAGTTTTTGCGTTACAAAAACAATTGATGCTGAATTTTGACATCAGTTCAATGGCAGAAGATTCAGAATTAGATAATCGTATCACGTGGTGTTTCATACGTTATGTAGGATGTTACGATTTACAAGAAAAATATAAATTCTTCACAAAGCGCATCCCCTTTTTCGTTCCGTACTTTGCGCGTATTATTAATGCTCAAGTACGAGAAAGGCATTTTCCCCGAACATCGATTAATATCTGCTATTTAGTCTTACTTCTTCTTAATGCCGGGTCTTTTGGCGCAAAAGCAGTGGAATACCTCGCGATTATTTGTAATCACAACATAGATAATCTGAAATGGTTCATACATGAAGCATTACATTCTGAATTTAGTATTGCGCTTGTTCGAACTACTGAGCTCAAGATTTTCGGCGAAGTTGCGCGAATAATAGAGCAATTGGCATAAAGTGCTTTTTTTGAAACGCGCAGTTCATTTCTTATAACACGCGTAAATGGCAGAAAACTGTACATTGTACTCAAATTCCGCCTGCTTATTGCCGATTTTTGGCGCGCTATCCAAAAAAAAGGCGGATTCGCGACTTTATTTCTCTGGCGCAGCGTTTCGCGCGATTGGAAGGCGATTATTGGTGAATTTCTCCAAAATAATATCTCCACGCGCGTTGAAAAGTGCGTAGAGCAATTAACCAACTGCGCGACAGATGACAAAAACAAAGTAATAGAAAAAATTCACGAAATCGCAAAACTTCATCTTCCAATTTCGCAATCCGCGCAAGAAATGATAATCGCCGCTTTGGCGCTTCGCGCGTATTTTCCCATTGCATTCGCATTTGGGCGCGTTATGAAATTGAGATGTATCACATTGAAAAGGTATTTATTGCAATCGAGGTCCAATATCGAATTATCGTTAGCAGATAAGAAATCAGATAAAGAAATTGCAAAACTATTTGATTGGTACATTGGAGATAATGACCTCAAAAAGAAATGCAAATCATTCGCCGATGATATTACATTCTTTATTCCACATTTCACGCGGGTTTTACGTGCGCAAATTCGCGAAAAATCAATTCATCCGCAGGTATTCAATATGGCAAGATTGACTTTATTTCTCATAAATGGCGGCATGTTTGGCGCGAACGCTGCTGAATATCTCGCCACTATTTGTGACCACCACCTATCGTCTCTTAGGTGGTTCGTACAATACGCACTCGAACGCTGCGAAGATGAGCTTGTTGGCATTCCAGAATTCAGGATTTTCGCCGATGCCGCGAGCTTAATGACCGAGTGCCCTGTATCGCCAAATTAATCTTTTTTTGAATTGCAAACTGCTAAAATACAAAATGGAAACGGACAATTTCGCGCTTAAATTCGCGCCGGAATGTTTAATGCCGATTTTCGAAATCATATTCGATGGCTACCACGGAGCGCTGGTGCTATTTCACTGGCGCGTTATTTCATGCGATTGGAAAACAATTATTGATGATTTTCTCCAAGTTCGCGTTTTTGCATATATCGAACAGCGCATCGAGGAATATTGCGAGGAAAAAGACAAAGTGCGAGAGAAGATTTGCGAAATAGAGAAAATGCAACCACTTTCGCAAGCCGTTGCAAATTCGCTTATTCACTTGTTGGAACACATTAATCCGAGTTAATTTCACATTTGGCGAAATTGCAAAATACGGTACTCGGCATTGAAGGCGCGTTTATCGCGACCGGAATATCTCGTAAATCCGTTAGTTAAAAACGCGCCATTAGATAAACTTATTATGCGCAACATTGATAGTTATATTGATGTTCCAATTAGTCCTGGAAAGTGCCTATTGTTTGCCAACGATATGGAATTCTTTATTCCGTATTTTACCAGAGCTTGTAGCATGCGAATCATTAAAAATAAGTATTCTCCTATATTCGCGAAAATCGCGCGCATGATATTATTATTCATTAGTACTGGCATGTTTGGTACACATGCTGCTGAATATCTTTTCGCCATTTGTAGTAACGACACACTTCATTTTGACAGATTTAGATTCGCCATTGCTTGGCTGGACACTCCTTTCAAAGATAAATACATGACAGCATTTGTGCGACAGACATTTGCGGAAGTTGAGCACTTAATCGCAAATAATCGTCATTAGTCTTTGGTTGTTTTTTTCCCTCAAAAAATAATCGCAGTAGCGAATTTAGAAATGGTCAACCATAGGGGCATCCAATATAATCTGGGTTTTCGCATAATCCATGACGTTGACCATAACATTTCCAATTTATTCTATTGCCGGGATAGAATGATTCATCTTTTATTTGCGCTTTCGCGTTTCCTGGGAGAAATTTAATAGAATCATTATCTTTATTTGCGCGTTTATTGCCCATGGTTAATTATCCGAAGCGAAAATTCAATTTATTGCAATTCCGCGAGAACTTGCTCTGACGACTTAATATGGCGCTGAATAACTTCTGGATCAACTTGCACTGCATTGTAAATTGTCCCAATGAATGGCACAGTTCCCATAATCATTGCACTGCTCGGACCCTCTATTGGGCTCTTCAATCCTTCTGATGATGCTTCGCTAAGTGTCGGCACTGGCGCTGCATAACCAAGGCGAAGCCCAATATTATTTTTATCTCGCGTATTCAATCCACTGCGCTCTATTGAAGTAACAACGCCAGTACTCGTCATTTCATCCGCGTATATCATGTAATGCCGCTGATTACAATATTCGATGAGCGTCTGCAATTCCACAATTATTTTTTGCCTTGCGGCTTCAATGCCGAAAATCCGCGCCACTTCTTGAATCGCATTTGTCTGAATTTCTTGCCAGACAATTTTATCGCGAAGAAAAGTCGACACTCCGGCGATATTAGAGCCGTCAGTTTTGATGCACAGTCTTCCATCATCGTCGCCAATTGCGCCATCATCGCGTACTTTCGAGCGCATCAATTTCTCCACTTTTGCACCGTGAATATTATCAATGCCGCGAAGAATAGTATTGAGTATTCCGTCGCGAATCTTCTCATAATCCGCAAGATTTGTGGCTTCTCTCGCAGGCGACATTGTCGCGCGGAAATAGAAGCGAATTACGAGATTGCTCGCGCGTTCCGTGCTATTGACGATATATGCGTTCGGATATTTCTCGCGCAATTTCGTCACGAGAAAATCCATTCCAATATTCTTCAAAATAAAGACGATGCGATTTAGCTCGAAGCGAATGCACCAATTCGCCAAATCGCCGGGGCGCTCATAAAGTTTATTTAGTTTCTCGAATTCCAGAAGCAACCACGCATCCGCCTGCGAGAGTGTATGCGCCATTTGTCCATATTTCTCGAAGAAAATCCGCGTCGAATCCACAACATCGCGAAAACGCACAACTTCCAGTTCATTGGCAATCGCCGTTGCGGCATTCATATCATATTTCGCAATGCCGCTTAGTGGAATCGTCAAACACGGTGCTGCCATTCTGTCGACATCGCGCGCCGATAGAATTTCCTTACTGCGGCTTACATTCGCCGTAGATGTGCCGCCTTCTGAACTTTTCTTATGCGCATCGAGCATTTCTTGCGTAAATGGCGCGCTAAATGCCTGCGCTGCGATAATCCCTACGACAGTGCCCGGGTCAATCAACGCGCGCAAAAGCGTAATCTGAATCACATCGAATGCTTTCTTTAGAATTTCCGGAGTTACTTGGAGTTCGCGCAGTTTCGCTGGGCAGAAATACGCCCTAATATACGCAATAGATAACCAAGAACAGACGCGAATATAATGCGGGATTGGCGACTTTTTCTTTGCGCAGTTGGAATTCATGAATAAATATGGCAGCGCACTACAGAAATCCAATACCATTTTTAGCATTTCCATATGCTGCAGCGCGCGCTCTATTGAGCCTTCTGCGGGTAAAACCACGGGAAAATCGCGTTTCGCACTTGCGATTACATTTATTGGATTGCAAATCCACAACGTGCTTGACTTGAAGCGCTCGCGATTGTAGATGCTTTCTCTGCGCATAAATAAGTCTCTGAATTTTTGGCGGTCGTCGCGCAACATTTCGAATGCGTCCGCGAAATTGCTCTCCATTCCCTTCACGCCATCCGGAATCACGCGATATTTCGCGACGAAATCCGCATCGGACAATTTTGCCGTTGGGAATTCCACATTAATAATAAATCGCGGGTCTAAGAAATCGGAGCCGTATGCCATTTGCAGAATATTTGCCCCTTTTACGACCATTCTGAAATTATTCGTAATGATGGACTCCAAATTCTTAATCGCATCGCGATTCTGCGTGCCGGTTATCGAGGTGAAAAGTGCCTTCGAAATAAGGTCATATCGCGCGTTCATCGCGTTGAATATGAATTCATCGACTGCAAGACCATTAATATATGAATTAGCTATATATCCGTGTGCCTCTGGCGATGGATCGCCGCGACGATAATAAGGCAAACAGCGGCGATAACTGAATTTCTCTGCTGGGCGCTTTTTATTGATAATTGTCTGCCCATTTGCGGAACAGATATTATAAACATTAAACATCGACCCTTTCGACCCAGTTGCAACGAGGCGAAATAATCCATTCGTCTTTGGGTCGATGCCGCGAATAACTGGCTCTGCAAAATCATCCATAACTCGCAGCGTGTTAATTTGCAGTGTCTCAAACAATTCACGCACAGTTTCGCCAATGCGCGGTATGAGTTTTCCTTCGAGAAGATTCCTCGCATCTTGATACGCCTTGGCGGTGATTTCAGTTGCGACTTCTGCGGTTTTTACGCTCTGTTCATCGCTGATAATCAAATCGCGAATGCCAATTGTGAATCCGTGCTGCAAAATATAGGCAATCGCGAGTTGCTGCATGTCGAACATTAATTCCATCGCGCGCTCAGGACCATGCTCTGTTGCTACGCAATGATAAAGACCATTCGGCTGGTCGCCTAATGACGATTGATCCAGGCATCCGCGCCGCAACTCGCCATCAACAATTTCTACTTTTTCTGAATTCGGCTTTCGTTCCATCCATTGCATCCATGGTGCTGATGGATTGTAGAATTTCGATACGCGATTAAAGTTTATTGGCGTTTTTTTCAGCACAAGAGAAACAGCATCGCGCCCAGTAATGAATTCCGCATGAGGAATTACTGGCGTTACGATAGTTCGAGAGAATAGCATAGCCGCGTGCATTCTATTAAGATAGACATCTTCCTCGGTCAATTCGAACATCCCAATGATGGAATCATTCGTCTGCTTTAACTGCGGCGAACCAGAAGTATGCGAAATATACCAATTATCTGGCGTTGAAAGTATCTTAATCTCATTTATCGCGGATACGCCGCTGAAAATGATGAGATTCATTTGGTCGCCATCGAAATCCGCGTTGAAATACGGGCAAATCAAGACATTCATGCGCACTACATATGAGCCGGGGTCGATAATAACGCGCATTGCAGTAATATTAGAAATTGCAAGTGATGGTTGCCGATTGAAGCCAACATAATCGCCAGTAATCACATCTCGAAATATAATATCGCCATTTTCGATGTTAAGCGCCTGCTGTGAATCTGGCGTAAATGCGGCGCCAGTGGCATGCTTGATTATTTTCGAACAACCGGGATAGCGATTTCTGCCATTTCTAATGAAAGTCATAATCCATTCACGATTAAACGGCTGAACTATCTCTTCTATTTGCACAGTTTGCGCAAAAGAAAGCGGCATCGTAATCTCATTAAGCCGCAGCGTTGGATCGCCTGCAATCGTTGCGCGACACATGCCGAAAACGCGCTTTCCGAGCTGCGTTGCGCGAATTTGCCCAGTTTTTCCCTTGAGGCGCCCCGCGATTGATTGCGCTTCTTCCGCAGAACCGCGAATAAATGCGCCGATGGCAATATCGAGCTGCAAAACTTGCTCCACATACGCGCGCGTTAATTCACCAGGTCCCGGAGGGTCGATTTTCTTATTTCTATTTACGATGCGCTGAATTTGCGAAGTCAGATTATCTCTTTGGGCTTTTTTTCCACCGCCAGGGGTCATCATTTTGCGACTATCTACGCGAATAGAAACCGCAGGAATCGGAAGCGTGCGCATTATCATATTGCGTGGGTGGACGGAAGTTGGTCTACCAATTTTCGCCAAAACATTATCAGTTATTCTTTCGAATATTTCAAGAATTTTATGTGGATAAAGCGGCTCTGTGCGGACTGTCGTTGAATCGCCTTCTTTGCGTGTGATTTTCGCCACTGACCATCGCGCGTAATTTTTGTCTTTTCCAACCACCGGGTGCGGTGATTTACATTTCGCGCAGAGAATCATTGTATTATTTTTCGCAAAGGCATGAACAACGGCAAAGCGGTCGCTTGGGGCATATTCCATGAACTTCTCTTCTGGGATAAGAATATTTCCACACTTGAAGCAAATGATGCGTAGCCAGCGGCGAATCTCTTTTTCGTTCATTGGTGAAGGAATCGGATAATTTAGCGCAAGTGTGCCCATATGCCCGAGGCAATCGTGTTTCGTCCGATGGCAAGTAGAGCATCGAAAGGCAGAATCTATTGTGCCGAGATGAAGGTCCAGTGGTCCAGAATCACCAGGAATGCCGCCCTGAAAGAGATTCGAGATTGTTATTCTGGCTTTGGACGTTTTCTCCTTCTCATATTCGGAAAGCGCATAGAATGATATTGCTTTTATATGCGAAGTTGGCAACATTCCTCAGCACAATATATTTATCCTTTATTTTGAAGCTAATAATCTGCTTATATATTTTATGTGGTGAAGAGTTCAAAATAAAGCTTGCCGAAGGCTCGAGCATTTGGCAAGCTCGGCGAGCTTTATTTTGAATTTTGCGCATTAAAAATCAAAGATGAAGCGCGTAGCTGATACACCAATTAACAGTTCTCCCGCAGCAAAACAGCCACATTCTGCAAGTCCTTGCGCCACAAATGAAAAGAGGACGTTACGCGGCAGAGTTTTCCCAGTTGCACCGGATATGGAACAAACACTCGCAGCATTAAATCATGGTCCAAATATTTTTAATCCACTCACATCGGTTCTCGTTTCGAACCTCGAAAAGTATGAATGCATATTCGACAATCCAATCGATTTTAGGCTCGCTACGGCGACTTCAGGATTCGCGTATCGTGATGAAATTAATTTGCTGTTAAAAAATCAGGATCAACTCTACTACGGTGGTGGTAAAATTTTCCGGATATTTGGTGAACGGCAGAAACACTGCCGCCTTGCGAATATGCCAGATGATGCTGCAAAATATGTCAAAGATTTACTGATTGGTAAAAATGCGGATTATATTTGCAATTGTGTAATTAACGCAGTTTCCTTATATTCGTGCTTTCCTCGCATCATTGCGGCATTCCCAATTGGAATAATCAATGTTGACAAGCCTAATAATCCAAATCTATTTCCCAGCGATATATTGACGGCGACACTTCTGGACGAAACTATTCAAGAGCCAGAAATGGTTAAGCTAAGGCAACTTCTCTCGAAACCAATTTACTCGCTTTGCATAACCATTCAATCTCCTTGTGTCGTACCTTTACTTAAAGTGCCAGTGTTGCAAGCATCTCCCGCATATCCGCCAACGAAGGAAAATGCCGAAGCTCTTCAGCAAAAGATAGAATGGAGAGCGCTTCTAAAAAAACAAATTGCATGCCCGCAAGATGGAAAATCCGCTACATCGCAACACATTCAGAAAATTCGCGAAATCTGCGGATTCGATGGGGTTTCTTTATTCGGTGCCCCGTCCGCATTGCCGCAACTATCAATGAAGTCTATTTTCGATACAAATTTTCCGCTTATTGAAAAAAGCAAAATTTGGGCGCAGATAGTCAAAGAGCGGAATGAACACACCCTATGGAAACCGGAAATGCATGGAGTCAATTCTATTGAATATGTCGCGAAACTATTTGGCGTCTCGGATTCATTCGTGTGCGCGATAATCAGTGCTGGTATTCTTATTCGCGAATATCCGCGCATCATCATTGCGTGCAATTGGAATCAAGAAGAAAACAATTTTCTATTCGATAAGAAGTTCGTCGTTGATTTGCTCGGGCGCAAAAAAGATGAGGAGATGATGGAAGTAGCGCATTTACTTGCGAAACCACTTCCAGCGGGGTTCTTCTCCGAAAAAAGTCAGCAGCCAATTGTTCAACGCAGATTGGTAAACCTGAGTACTCTTCGTGGAGACCATTCGTGAGCTCGGCGAAGCCTCGACCGCTACGCGGGAGCATTATTCTTTTTTATGAAGAATAAACCGCACCCTGAACGCGAATATTTTTTTGAATTTTCACAATCAATTTCATTCTCAGCCATGAAACGCGAGGGTAGACTCAGTGCAGTAGAATTGAAGCAGCAACAAGAGCAGAAAATTCAAAAGATAATGAGACTCGCGCAAAATGATAAACAGATTTCTAATCCGACAATCTCTAATCTTATCTCGAATCTCGAAAAACTCGAACAAACTTTTGGCAAACCGCAAATTGATTTCAAATTCGAAGATGTCTCGGATTTGCCAGATTATTGTTCAAGTATTGAATTGATGTTACAAAATTTCATGAAGATACACTGCGCAGACAATCGTATCTTTCTCGCGTATTGCGATAGAAAACGCCATTGCGTCGCGGCGAATAAACAACCAGACGCGTATGCATATACACGAGAACTATATCTCGGGACTTTCAAACAAAACGGAATCGTTTATTGCCTTAATCGCGCATGCATTATTAGGGCAAATATGCTGCAGAGTGATTTTCCTCGTATTGTTGCGGCATTCGCGATCGGCGTGACTGAGCATAAAACAAATATATTTCCAAGTAACGCATTAGTAAATACGCTGTTCGACGAAAAAATACAGACGCCGGATATGATTAATCTTCGCCATCTTCTCTCGAAACCAATGTACCCGATACATGTGTTAGTGTCTCAGCAGATGGCGATAGTGCCAGCAGCCGAAGCAGATGATTCTATGATACATCGCCTGCGAGTGGAAAAATGGAAGTCCTTTTTAAAATCGAGCCAACCGCAAATTCTGGATACTAATAAATCGGTCGCGTTGCCATATATTCAACAAATTCGCGATCTGGACGTGCTCTGTAATAACGAGCATCCGGATTTATCCAGCCCCGCATATCTCGCGTTGAGTCACAATTGTACAATAAATAGAAGGATCTCGAATGATAGCCAACTTTGGCTTCAAGTATTTGAAGATCGCGAACGCCATACTCCGGTAAATTGGAGCCAAATTACGCACATCACGTACATCGCAGAGCTATTTGACGTTCCGGAATTAGTTGTCATGGCGATGATTGGCGTGATTCTGCTTATGCAAGATTTTCCTCGCGTTATTATTGCGTGTGATTGGACGCAAGAGAAAGATAATTTCTTATTCGATAAGAATTTCATTATCGAGCTCATGGAACGCAAAAAAGATGAAGAAATGATGGAAGTCGCGCATTTACTTGCAAAACCACTTCCCGCGATATTCAAGCCAGATGATTCCACGCTAAAAACTGTCTAAGCGAAGCAGCCGAGAGCGATTCCGCTCGACACGAGCAAGTAATTGCTTAATTTTCTTTTTTTGTATCGCGATATCTCGCGAAAAGTTGCGTGTAAATTTTCATTATTTTTTTTGAAACGAGAAGATAATCTATTATAAGGTAATCATTTCTGCGTGTTTACATCTTCAATGAAACGTGTTTTCGATTCGGCAAAAGGTGGTACGCCAGCAAAACAGCATTGCGTAGCAAAGCAAAAGAAATCTCAGGAAGTTAGTTGTGCGGCACAGGATACTCAAAGTGATTCTGATGTTTGCGCGTTGATTGAAAATCCTTCAATATCTGAGTTGATTCAAAATCTCGAAAAATATGAAAGGACATTCAACGGAAAATCTGTAGATTGTCAATTTGGCGGAAACACGTTGTGCGCTTCGTATGAGCCGGATAATTTCGCATATTGGTCAGAATTGGCATTTTTGCAAAAGAATCTCGCAGCGATTCACAGCGAAGATAATCGCATTTTCCTCACATTTTGCGATAGGCGCCGACATTGTGAGCTTGCAAAAAAAAACCCATCAGACGCGAAAGAGGTCGTTGAAAAACTACTGGGTGGTTCATTTCAAGCTCGCGGAAGGCTCGACACTTCCGATGGAGCTCGGCGAAGCCTCGACCGCTTCGCGGGAGCTACTGAAGCACGCGAAATACGCTCGTGTATTATGAATGCGATTTTATTGCAGGCGTACTTTCCTCGCATCATAGTAGCATCATCAATTGCGCCAGTTGTCGCATTCGATCCATCTGCTAAATTTGCTTTTGAACAGCGGAAAGATTTGGCACTATTTCCGAGTGATATATTGACAACAATGCTACTGGATACTGATATTCACGAACCAAAAATAGTTATACTTCGCAAACTTCTCGCAAAACCGATGCAATCAATGCGCATTCTAATACAGCCGTTGAATGTAACAATGGTAAGTTCGCCGATTATGGATAAACGCGCGATACTTCGCCAGCGCAAGCAAAGTTTGAAATTAATTTTAGAATATGCCTCCGAATTTATGTTGCAATATCGTCCTGAAATTGAGGAATCAATTGGTCTTCCATATATTCAGAAAATCCGCGAATTCACCTTTCTTTGCGATAATTACGATCACAAATCATCTAAATGTAGGGTGCTGCGTAATCGTTTTGCAGCGAATTGCAAATTCATCGAAACTGGCAATATGTGGTTTTCTGTAAGCAGAGACTTTCAAACGCACTTTCATCCGGACAGTTTCTCTGAACAACGCTATGTGTCTGCTATTTCGTATGTCGCAAAGTTATTCGATGATGCTGAATTACGTGTTCGCATTATAATCAGTGCGTGTGTGCTTGTTCATGAATTTCCTCGTATTGCAATTGCGTGCGACTGGGAGGATACGACTAATTTTCTCGCAAATCGCCAATTTGTTCTTGAATTGATTGAGCGCAAAAAAGATGAAGAAATGGCAGAAATCGCGCATTTACTTGCAAAACCACTTCCGACAGTGTTCAAGATTGATGATCCAGCACCAAGTGAAGTACTCGCATAGCGAGGCTTCACCGATTCCGCAAAGGTTCGGAGCAAAATTAAAAGACGACACCAGATTCTTTTTTTGAATCAACATTCAGCAAATTCAATCACCACTATGAAACGCGGAGCACATTTGCTGGAATTGCCGTCGGAATCGCAAATACAAGAATACCATCCATTTCTACAAAAACTTATCACTCGTCTTCAGACAATTGACGCGTCATTTAGCAAACCACGAGAAATAAATTTTCAAGTCGAGATATCGTTATCGCCTTCGCAAGAAGAATGCGAGTGGCAGAATGATATCGCATTGATAATAAATAATTTTACATTAATGCGGCGCGATTGTTACGATACTGTCAGCGCGTTTCATCGGCGTTCCGCGGATTGCGAACAAGCAGACATTCCAGATGACGCGTCTACTTATTTTGATGAAATTCTTGCGAAGACTTCTCAGAAAAATCAACTCACTCGGCGTTGCATATTGAATGCCGCGCATTTATATCGGCAGTTTCCGCGCATCATCGCGGCATTTCCGATTGGCGAAATTATTGATACGGAGTTCGCCTTCGGCTCGAGCGCTACGCGGGAGTTCGGCGGAGCCTCGAGCGCTACGCGGGAGTTCGCCTTCGGCTCAAGCGCTACGCGGGAGTTATTCCCCAGCGAAAAACTAACGCTGATATTATTAGATGTTACTATTCATGATCCGATTGTCGTTCAATTGCGCCGACTTCTTGCAAAACCAATTCCTATTGCAATCGAAACTAAATGAAAAACCAACATATCAATTCTTTTTTTGAATAATCGCAAAATGAAAGAATATCAAGATGAGCGGATTTATCCTCGTCACGAAATACCCCGTTCCGCGTGATCGCGAATATATAACACCAATGATTCGCCGCCATCAATTCGCCACTGTCATGTGGACGATATACAAAGGGTTTATAGAAGATTCACTTAAGAAGATGCAATCGCTATACACGGAACAGATTCTCTTTGAGTTGCAACGCTGCGAATGCGAATATTCGGAAGATGGAGTTGATTATTCTGATTTCGCCGGCTGCCTTATTCGCGCGCGCAAAGGAATGCCGGATTATTTACTGTTTTCAGCGCGCTATTGCGGTTATCTTGAATTAAAGGGAAAATTCTGCGATTATTTTATTCCGGATATTATTCGCGAGGCGATATTCATCGCGCTGATTTTCTCACTTGTTTGCCGCGGCAAAATACGACTCGATTTTGTACTGGATGGACAATTTGCGAAAATCGCGGAATTTCGCGACTCTCGCGTAGCGGTCGAGGCTCCGCCGAACTCCCGCGTAGCGGTCGAGCCGAAGGCGAACTCAGAGAACCCCATTGTCGAATTTTATCAATTTCTTCCAGCGGATTTGTCACTTCAAGACGCGGCAAAATATGCAGCGCGTTTTCGCCATGTTTTCGGAATTAACTGCGATTGCCGAATACTAATCGTTTGGTGAATATTCGCGCAAATTGAATTTATCTTTGTATATTATAAAAATGGCAACAACAACTTCCACAGCCGCCGCACCTTCGCATTTCATATATGCTATGACATCGCAAGCCGATTTGGCTCTTGGCAATTTTATTAAAGTTGGTTATTCACAAAATCCGCGGAAACGCCTCTGCGATTATCAAACAGGGCGCAATCCATTGCCCGCACACACGCCATATTTCATCGCTGTTTGGTCTGTAACCGCGCGATTCGACACAAAAGAAGATATTCGCGCGGCGGAAAAATCATTTCATGACACACTCCGCAATATTGGCTGCAAATCTTATCCACATAGCGAATGGTTCAGCGCGACAGTGGAGCAAATTCACGCAATTGCTGCCGTATTGATGCGCGGCGGAACATTACTTCGCGAAGAAAAAAGCTTCGAAATTCCCGTTGAAGAAATGTTTATGAGATGCGAATCGTATCGCAACGCGCACGAAAACGACATGCAATATTAATCTTTTTTTGAATAATAATTGGTAACTTGTATAGAGTTGCCGCAATGAATCAACTTTGGAATGTGAGTTTTAAAATCGCAGGAATCGCGCAAGATGAATGGACAAAAGTGCAAAAAGATAAATATGCCTCGCGACCGCTGCCAAATGAAATGCGCCCAGATTTTGTGGAATGGCTTAAAAAGATGCGCGCGCTTGATAATTCGCCATTTCATGTTGAAACTTTCGTTGCCGATAGCGAATCAACAATTCGCGAATGGTTTCAGAAAACAAGCCGTGCAACTTTTTTCATTTGGCGGCTTAGACGCGCCGTGACTAACGGCATCGATGCATATGAATACGACTTTGTCGCGCAAATTCCATTTTGCCCGAAGGATTGTTTCGATATTGATGTCCAATACGTCGATTCAGAAAACGGCGGCATTGCGCGCGGAACGCGAACTCCACCGGAGGTGTCGAGGCTTTGCCGAGTACGCTCTGTATGGCTCTAATGCAGTTTTCTTCTTTTTGAATTAACTGGCGAATAATTATAAATTCAATGACAACAGCAATAGCTCGGCGAAGCCTCGACACCTCCGGTGGAGCTCAGCCCCAAAAATGGCGCGAATATGAGTATCAGGCGCGCTATGACGCGCATGCGCCGAAGGATTTTGGCATCATTCTTGGTCGTGCTTTAGAAATAACGATTATTGAACTCGGTGAGCATATCTTTATTTGGCATAATTCAGATTGTGCCGCTCGCGTAGAAATTAGCCATGTCATTGTTATTCCTGGAATAACAACATCCGGCACTGGACTCATTTACGTGACATTTAAAATCAAAGATAGACAACAAACTCTTCCGCCAACCGAACCCAAAGCGTTGGATTGCGCAAAAATAGATGCCAAATTAATCGCGAATCTTGGCGAATCCGCGAAATGGATTATTTCTCCGCGTTGATGGCGCGAGATGAAACCGCGGCAGAAGTCGCCAAATTTATTTTTTTGCGAAACTTACAAAAAAAGCGAATGATATTCCATCTACATAGAATTTAGAAGCGCGGGTCCATAACTAAATCATCCACGCGAATCAGCCCTTCCGTGCGCGCCCGCAGTGGCACTTTATCATTGCTCCATTCATCGAAATAAACGACGAGTTTTTTTCCGAAATATTCCTCTGAAAATGCTTCTTTGCCAGTTTTCTCCTTGGAATATTTATTGAATAATCTCTTGCGCTCTTCAAGCGTCATTGCCGGCGTTACAGTGAATTCATTTCCTTCCGGCGTTTTGCAGTTAAAGAGAATCGCGCCAACCGCTTTACCATGTTCACCTTCAGTGAATCCAATCACTTCAAATTCAGCATCCATAATCGGCTTCATTTTGAGCAATTTCGTCGAGTGATATCCGCCGACACCATATTCATAATCAACATCTGGACGCACAATCGCGCCTTCGTATTTATCAGCGAGCACTTTCCTGAAAAATTCTCGCGCTCGTTCGGATACGCTTTTTCCATCGGTCAAATTTTCGCCTGCGATTTGCTGCGTTTCAACGACGCGAATAACGCGCTCATCACAATGTGTATCGAGAATCAATCTGCGAACCAAATTGAAGCGGTCTGAAAATATTAAGCGCGATAATGGCGTTTTTGGCGCAGCAAAGCAATCAAACACATTAAGAATAATTCCCATATCTGCGGCTTCTTTGCCTTCCAAGCGGCGAACATTCCCAGATAATTGCTGCAGTGATACTCCATGTTTGTATAATTCGCCATCGATATAAATGATTGTTCCATCCTTTGCGAATTCTGCCTCAAGCGGAGCACGAAGACAATTTTTTAGACTTTCGAAGCCAGAAAACTTCAATCCATTGCGCCCATACAGCACACACTCTCCGGCAATCGGATCGAAAACAGCAACAGCGCGAATGCCATTTAATTTCGGCTGAATATAAACATCTACTTTCATTTGATTTAGCGCGTCAACTCCGCCAATATCCGTGATATTTTTTGCAAGCATCGGCGGAATTAATTCAATTGCCGATGCAGCCGCGGATGCTGCCGCAGCTATGCTCGTAGTATCGGCGGTCGGCGTTTTAAATTTTCGCGCCTGCTTTTGATAACGCGAATTTGCATCGCGCAAGGCTTGCTGAAATGTATTTGTTTCATTCTTTCTACCAATATTTTTGCCTTCCGCGACAATCGTAGCATTACTTTCGCGAATAACGCCGGTAGATTTCTGCATAGCATCTACTTTGATATAACCATAATGTGGGCATTTTCCATCAAAATAAGAATCTAAAATCGGCTTAAACACAATTGTTCCATCTTTGTTGAATACTTTTGCGTCTACCAAACTGACAAAGATTTTCCATGATATTTCGGCACCACGGCGATTTATGCGAGTAAGCGTTGGAAAATTCCATGCAAATTTATTCGCGCTGAGCGCTCCGGGGATATCCGCGCGCCAATCATCGATAACAACTGCGTTATTGATTTGCCCAGGGCGAACGCCCTCTTTGCCGAGATTTACTGCCATTTTTGCTTCTCGTATAAATTGACAATTCTTCATTTCAAAAAAAGATACTTTTAAAGATTCGGGAAAACTTACTTACTGTGGTCTACTTTCTTTTGCAAAACCAGATACTCGCACAGCGCGGTGTATTCCTCAATCCCAGGCGTGAGCCCATCGCGAATGCGCGAATCGCCAAATTGCTTCACAGAGCTGAAATATTCTGCAAATGATTTTGCTTTCTTTGTCGCAATTTTGAAGCCGATTTCTTTCGCTTTTTTCGCGACGAAGTCAAAATTGCACAGTGGTTCATCGCGCATTTCTGCGGCAAAACCTAATCTCACGCGAATATGCTGCCCGAAATCGCGAAGCGCGTTGCCTTCATAGCGTTTCTGGAGCACATGAAAATCTTCGAAGCGCAATAGCGCATCATATTTGCCATCCGTGCGCGCATTAAACGCGGCAACAACTTTCTCCGCGCTAAATGTGGAAATCAAAAATACGCCGTTTTCTTTTAGTGATTCATGCGCGAATTTCAGCGCTGCGTGAATATTTTCTGCTGTATCGCAGAAATAATGGAACGCAAATGTGCAAACCGCGCAATCGATTGTCCCAGAAACAACTCCAACATGCTGCAAAAGCGCTGGTACGCTACTGATTCCTGCGATATTCGCCTGAATCACGCTATATTTGAGCGCAGTTCGCGGAACGCCAGACGCTGCGCGCGGGTCTGCGATTTTTCTTGCGGCAGTAAGCAATTTTCCCACCAATGTACCGTGAATCTGTTTTTTCTCCATTTCGTCAAAATAGCGCTCGACGGAATGAACTAATGCCGTCATATCGGAGTCAACATTGATAACCATTTTTGCACCGATTGCCCGGAAGCGCACCAAATCACCCCCACGCCCGCCTGCAATATCAAGAAGAACTCCGCCCCCATCTTGGAGCGCCGAATAGAAAGTATCAAAATAGAGAAGTGTTAATACCGACCGGCGAAACTTACGGCTAACCATTTCTTTCGAATCGATTGCGATTCCTTCTTGCTCTTCAAAATATTCGCCGGCAATTCGCGGCAAATATAAATGCTCTAAGAGAAATGGCTCGCAATAATTGGCATACACATTGCACGTAGTATGAAAATTATTACCATAATAGTCTATCTCTTGTGAAACATCTGTGCGAATGCGTTTAATTGTCCATTCTGCGGCGCCTGTTTCAATGCAAGTTTTTCTATATACTTCCACGATTTTCCCATCCAGATATCCTGGCGAATCTGCTGCGGCACGCCGATGCCAAAATACGTACGCATATGGATTATATGGCGGGCACAAATGAATGGGGATTCGCGTTGTGCTGAGTAATTTATCGCCGAATTTCGCTCGCGCAAAAGGCAAAAATTCGAGCCCGAATTCGCGCATTTGCTGCGGGCGAATCGCGACGAAAAGGCAATATAATTCCACGCCATCGGCGATTTTATCTCTCATATTTGGGTCGCGAAATTCATCCGGCACAACATATGGTTTTTTGCCGATTTCAGACGCAGGGCAAAGAACTGCATAACAATCAATCGTCGTCGCTTCAGGCGGCTTCCATTTGATATTTGTAGTGCGAAAATAATCGCCAACTTCCCCAAAACTGCCGCCGCTTTCGGTTGCATTTAGTTCTGTCAGAATGATTCCGTCGATTTTATACGCGTATTTCGCGCCGAGAATCGCTTCTATTTTTGCGCGCATATCTTCTGGCGTTCCATCATGCAGAAAGTATTTCTTCGCATCAACAGTAAACGATTTATCAGCCGCTGAGACTGCGTGTGCAAATGCATCTTTCACAATTTGCGCGGCGGATTGCAGTTGCTTCATGCGTTCCTTGAATGGCGTCAAGAATACTTTTTTGCCTTCAAGAAGAAGTATATCAAAGATAAAGATGCCGTTGCCAATTAATTCCGCATCAGCGATTGTAGTGCCGTGCGATGCCTCGCGTTCCTCATATTTTTCCATTGCACACTCGCGCATCATGCCAGAACCAAGAAGAACGATTTTCGCCGGATGAATGACCACGAAAATGCGTTCGCCATCAGCTTTATCCGTTAGGGCGAAATTTTGCCTCTTTGGAAAATAAGTATCGCGATATTCGGCGCGGGAAATGCTTTTCGCTTGATTCACAATCGCCTTGAAACGCGCATCGGCGAATTTAGCCGATTTCGGGACTTGCTCCCGCGAAGCGGCAGTGCCCTCGGCGCGACCTAACTCGCGTACGATAAAGCGAATTTCATTGTCACTTTGCGTAGATTCGCGACTTTGCTGCGAGTGGGGTGTTGTTTGCCCTAAAATAGGCAATATTGCCGCAAGCGCGTTTTCCAGATTATCATGAGTAAACATTCCATTGCCAATGTGTTCGAGCTCAATTTCAAAGCGGTATTCTATTTTCGGATTTGCTGCCATTTCTGCGAAGCGCGATGCGATTTTCGTTGCGGAAATCGGCGGCGGCTCTGCCGAAGCAATGCGTAAGCTTTCGCGCAATTTCGCAGGAATAAGTTCGCCAATCGAATTTACAACCGTCATTGGGTTGCTTAGATTTGAAGTCGAAAATTGCCAAACAACAGTAAAATCCAATCGCCAATCTTTCTGCACAATAAAAGAAACGCGGACTTTCGTGCGCCCCGGCTCAGTTGTGTGAATTGGCGGGCGTGCGTCAATTTGCTCTTCCATTGCGGCGCTAAATTTGCAGCGAATAGAACTGCGCGTTTGATTTGTAAATATTGATGTCTTGACGATATACGACACAGTTGCGCATTTCGTAAATGCGCCTTTACTGTCAATGCAATATGGAAGGCGAATCATAGCGCGAACTTGTTCTCTGCGCTGCGTTTTTTGGTAATCTCGCACTTCTTGTGAATATGCAAGAGGAATATCAGCGCTTATTTCTGCCGGCTCAATTGCAATAAAATCTGCCGCATTCGTGCGGGCAAAATCGAGTAAGCGGGCAAATTGATCCGGATTTAGCGATGCTTCTTGTGCATCGGCATTATGAAAGCGCACTTCAAATTCTGGCGATTTTCGCGCATTTGCCTGGGTGCGAAGACTACTATAATGCGTAATTATTCGATTAACATTATCCCCAGTGTCCATTAGCCTATATTTGAAGCGCCACACAATTTCAAAAGATAAAGGTGCCGCATCATCACAATGCAAAAAAGAAAATGGTTCGCATCGATTTGTTACACAGCGAAATTGGATGCCGGTGCATATTTAAATCCCCCTCGTTGCCCGATTCTCGAATCGCATTCGCCCCATTCATAGCGATTTGCGCCGGCAATAATGGCGGCATGTGAGCGCGATGGCGCGTGGAAAGGCAGAAAATATTTCCTACCTTGTTCTGTATATCCAGGACGAAATGTGGGAATATCGTCATAAACGCCGGGGCATTTACGCGCGGCTAAAATCGCCGCATCTTCGCCGCCTGGATTTGCCAATGCGAATTGCGCCTCAAATATATCGCGCGGAGTTGCGCAACCATAATCACTGGGGCGCGTCGCTTCTTCATTTGCGAGAATTTCGCAATCTTTTCCCGCAAGAAGAACGCCTAAGTGACTCTTTGGATAATGATGAATTTGCTCCAATTGTGGAGTTGCGCGCCTACTTTGCCCAAGACGGCGCGCTTCTGTTGTCGAAACAAAAGGGAAATGCCCGCGCACAATTTCAGGAGTCACGCACACTCTTTTTTGCGCGGCGCAACTTGGTGAATATGCCGGTCTTCTTTCCGAATGAAATCCATCGTGCATTTGTGGATATTCTCGTTCTGCGAGATATATAGCGAACTCGCGATTTAATTCTCTTATTGTCTCATCAACATCATATAGTCGCGAGAAATCGAATTTCGCGGCAACTATGACATCGAAAAATTCGACTGCCAAAATCGCTATATCATCGCAGTGAATAGTCTCGAGAATTTTGCCGTATTTGTCGTGGAATTGCGAAATATTTCTCCTCGAGAGGAATATATCACGAAGTGATGGCATGGAAATGGATAATTTTTATTGCTGTGTTGTTTATATTGTTCATTGCTATCTTTTCCATTGCACGTAATTATTCTGCCAAAGGCATTGCCGTTTTTGGTAGCGGCATTGCGAATGCGCGAAAGAATACTGCGCAGCAGTCGAGTCTTCGACGAGATGTCAAATTTCGCGATTTGGTAAAGCTTGGTCCGCGAACAAAATATGAATCCGCAGCAATTCGCGCGATTGAAAGTCTTACTGGGAAGCCGTTCCCAACAATTCGCCCATCGTGGCTTATCAAAGACGGAGACATACAATTAGAATTAGATGGTTATAATCCAGAAATCGGTATCGCGATTGAAGTGAATGGTCCACTGCATACGAAACCAGGAAAAGGCGATACGCCGGAAATTTATGCGGAACGAATAGCGAGAGATAAATTCAAGAGAGAATTGTGCGAAAAAAAAGGTGTAAAACTCATCGTTGTTGATTATGTCGTGAAATCTGGCTATTTACGTGATTACATCGAATCGCGGCTATTCGATATTGGCTATTTCGCATCGAAACCGGCGAATTATACTCCAGAAATTAAAAGAGAAGCGTGGATATCGCCACTACAACAATAGTGTGCGCAATTACATTGAAATTTCGCGCAAGACGCTCGCAGCTTCGGCAAGATTAATGGCTTCTGGATTTTTTTCACTCTGCGGAGCTTCGGATGTTTCTGGCGGAGTTTCGATTGGTGCGGATTCACTGGGATGTAATTCCTGCGTAGCAGTCGAGGCTTCGCCGAGTTCCGAGAATAAATCAGCCCCATATTTCGCGATTAACTCCGCCAATTCAGCGCGAGATTGCTGGAGCCGTATTTTGGCTTCCGCATCTTCCTCTTTTTCGCATTCCGCAACTTTATTCTTGAATGATTCTGTTTCTTTTTTGAGCGCGTCTAATACGCCCTGATGCGAATGTTCTGCATCTGGTGCGCGGTGAGTTTTCTTGTAAAGAGTGCGAAATAATATTGGCGGATACATCGCCTGTGTGCTCAAAAACTCATCTTCGGTATTCCAATAATGCGTTTTCACATACTCTAAAAACTTTCTTACTGCTTTTGGCGAAAATTCACCAAAATTTGCCATATAGCGCGTAATTAGCGGATATGTCTTGCAAAGGTCCGGATGCTCTTGCGTCAAAGTAAGAACAATATCATTTAATTTTGCGCATCCTTGCGCGCTGTTCGCCAATCCGTGCAGTGTTTCATCAGGATAGCGTTCGCTAATCAATTGATGAAGTCTATTCCACACAGCAACACATTCTTTCACTACATCATCAATAGTGACTGTCTTTTCGTAAAATACTTCCGCGCGTTGTTTTTCCGAAGGAGGCAATTCATGTATGTTCGGGTCCATCCGCACGAAAAAAGAATCGATTTATATAATTGAAAGTGTGATTGGCGTTTAATCCGCAATAGCGAAATCTCCGGCGACTTCCTCAATCGCATATTTCGCGACATCGTGCGTTTGTGGTGGAATTTCCTCTTCGGTATCATTCGCTGATGCGCATTCGGAATCACTCGATGCATCCGCGAATGCATCGTCATCGGATTCAGTGCTCGGCGATTCTGAATCACTGCTGCCATCTGATATTTCGCCGCCAACTATCGCGAAATCTTCATCAATCGGCGGCGTCAATAATGCGGATTCAAGAGAATCTGGCGGGGAATCATCACCGCCTTTCTTTTGCGCGGCTTTGCCCGGCACCTTTTTTCGAGTCTTTCGTGTTTTTTGGGCTTTTTTCTTCGCTGAAATTGATGCTGCGAGCAATTCTTCGGGCGGAATCTGTAATGCCGCCGCATTAGTTAGCATATGGTCTCGTCCAAAAAGATAGCGTAGATTCGCTTCTACTGTAGTCGCACTATCTTGATATCCTACTTCGCGCTTGTTGAATTGCTGCAATCTATCGGCGCCAATAATCATATACGCGCCAATGACATCACCATCACCATTTTCACCGATGAATTTCTCACTTTCCAGTAATTTCACGGAATCCGCGATTTCACTCGGCTTAATATCGTCGTCGTCGATAAATCCCGCGATTCGCGACAAATCGACTATATCTTGCGATACTTCACCGCCAGAGTCCCAATGAAGCGGCTTTGAAATACCGTATTTAGATTCACTCATGCTATATTTCACGGCACAAAAAAATCCAAATAAGGAGCAAATGCACCGCGATTTTTATCGCGTTATGAAACGAAGCTCCGCGAGTTTCCCGATTTTGATGCATATTTCATCGGGAACCTTGTCTAAATCAACGGCACAATTTGCTCCCGATTCATGAATAAGTTTTTTAAAGCCGTAATTCACTAAAATTTTCAATATTTCGCGCTTGTCAGCGAATTGTAATTGGCTACAAAATGAGCAAATGTATCGCCTATAAGAATCGGCATCTTTCGTTTGCATGCATGGTATAATATCCGGTTCCGCAAATGGTTCTCCGCTTACCAATTCTTTAAGAATGATATCATCTAATTCTTTTTGGGAGAAGATGTTTTGGCAGCTCTGTAAATCGCCCATAAACTTTGATGTCTTTCTATTGATTCTTTTGTTCCATACGTTTCGATAAAATTGAGCACCAATCTCACATGCGAAAGATATTCATTTGCCATTGCGATTATCGCCGATTCCAAATCGACAGCGGGCATATCAACGGAAGTTGCCGCTATTGCATCACTCGAAGCTGGCAAATAAACGCGCCGCGAAAAGACGGGCGCATGCATGCTGGGGAAAAGCGCCAAATAGCCGCCATTCTTTACAAGCGGATGCGCAGGTGGAATACCTTTCGTTAAATCTTCAATATCGATTTCTTCCACATTAGGCGGCAGTGTATTGGTTTTCGCATCTATGGCTGGATACAATACGCTCATCGCCATTGCGAATGGCGGCGTTCCTTTCATCGCATCGATATGTATCTTTGCATCGCGAATTTCCGTGAAGAGGTCGGTAATATACTCGCGGCGCTTAAGTTGAAGCGAGTGCGAAGCTCCGCTAAAGGCGTCTGCGCTTCGCAGAACTCTGCCAGAGGTGTCGAGCCGTTGCTGATATTCGCCAGGTATTTGCGATGCACTCGCTACCAAGTTTTTCGCACTTGATTCAGATAAAACCCGAATAATATGCGGCTGAAGTGTTGGCAAATATAACTTGGCTTTGACGGCGATTGTGCTTTTCCCCAATTTCAAGCGCGATTGCGTAACGACAACGGGAATTATTTGACCCTTTCTTAGAGCTGATAGCCGATTTCCATCATCTTCTTCTGTTGATATGAAAATCGCAATTGGGTCTTTGCGGCATACCAAATTTAGCGGCTTATTTTCAACGACTACGCATCCGGCAATTATTTCGCCAGTGTGCGGCTTGTAGACAAGAGCTTCAAATATGATGCTTAGTGTGCCGATTATGGGGCGTTTATCTCGAACGAAAATGCAATCGCCTTGATGCACGATTTTTATTACCTCTTTGACGAAAACCCCAAATACGCATTTTGTCTCATATACCCGTCGAACTTCTTCAAGAAGAGAGTTCGGATTTGCGAATATGCTTATAGGGTCGGCTAAATCCAGAGAGCACTGTATTTGGCATTTAAAAAGCATATTTTTCCCCTTATCGCAGATTGTTTAATAAGGAGGAATTGTAGTATATATTAATGTCTTAACAGATTCAAAATAGAAAGTGGCAAATAGCCTTTAAAATCGCACGATAAAAACTGAAGTTAAGCATTCATTAAGATAAGATGCGTCATTTTCGAAAACCCATGGCGCAAAAAATAATTGCACCGAATTTTTCATTGCAATTATCCCAAATAGCTCGCATAGAAGCTGCCGTTAATATCGGGACTATTTTTAATATTTGGATTGACGCACCGCAGCAAGAAACCTTACCATTCTATAGTTCAAATTCGCGTGATGCGCTCAAGTCTACGGCAAGTTCGCAGGCGAGAATTTCAATTTATTCCGAAGGAATGGTCCGAGGAGAACTTAAGGTATTAATTATAAAAATAGAACTATTACCACCACCAAGACAATTCGCGTCATCTTTGCGCTGTTGCGCATAAATTCGCACCGCCTAAATAATTGCCGAAATGCTCGTTTTCGCGTCCCACCATCCATAGACGTATTTTGTTTTGCTCCATTTTTTTCGCTCTTCTATTTCACGAAAAACGAGCAAATTGCGCACGCGCCGACAAGTTTCTCTCACTGTTTCCTGCGCGTTTTCGCCAGTAAATGTGATGCCCAGTTTCGCAGCAATACGATGAATAGTATCTTTTTCTTTCGTATCGCAAACAATGCCGCGCTCGAGTGTACGCGAATCCGGATGTTCTTCGCGCACTGCTTTGCGAATTTCTTGCACTGGAGAACGAATTTTGAATTTTACAATATCGCCGACGCGCTCAAAAATGCCAACAATATCGGCATTTTCGCGAAATGTGAGATTGCGATTAAGCGTTCCGCGTTGAACTTCAAACCATTCAGTGCCGGACCACACTCTTACTCCGGATTCAACGCAATATGCAATCGGTGTATTATCTGGCAAATTCATCACTCCAGATTCGATATTCCCAACAATAGCGCGATATGATTTAATTTCTTTTATGGCAATACATGCATCAATATCAGTTAATAGTTGCGCAAGATGTGTGAATTTCACGCGAATATCGGCATCGGAAATCAGTTTTTCAGCAAATAGTTTTTGAAACTCATCGGAAAATTCTACGAAGAAATCGATTTGCGCCTCCTCGGCGAATTTGCGCCCACTTGCCGCTTCGTTCGCTGCGAAAGCCGCATCCGAATAATGTTCATGGATTTGCGGGAATATTCGCTCGAAAATGACATAATTGATGCCGAATTGCTCCTCCGAGATAACCAGTGCGCTTGTACGCTCAACATCTTTTTTTGCGAATGATTCGATATCAAGAAACGGCTGTTGGCGAAATATTCCGCCAATCGCGAAAGTTTCCATCGGCGCAATAATGAAAATATTTGGCGAACTGTTCGCTTCCCTCGCGCTTTCTGAAATCGCGATAATAGTATGCGGAACATTGCCGATATAAATCCAGCGATTGTTCGCATCTTGCGTCCAATGAAAATGTAAATCTAATTTCTTAGTGTCGATAACAGATGGCATCGGTGTCATCAAGAAAAGTAATGCAGCGTTTATTGCATCTGTTGAAATGAGTGCCGGATTGATTTCAACTCCGAATGGCGGTTTTCTAATAGCGACTTCAAGCTCATCGCGCGTCCAAATTGGCTTCAAGAGAAAGAGTCGTTTTATAATGCTAACTGTGTTGTCAATTTCAGAAACACCATACTTGTATGCGTAAAATGTTTCAAGCCGAATGCGTTCTGGAAATTGCAGAAGGCTCGCATCGAACGGATAAAACGCGTCGAATTTTGGCATTCCCAGTGTATCGGATTTATTTTCGCTGGGGAAATTTATCGCATCATTGAGCCCCGCATCCGCGGCAACGCGCGCAACTTCGCGCTCGATGCGCTGGATTATCTGATAACTCCGCAGCTTAATATCATATCTTTTCATCTCTGGGGATATCAAATCGCCTCCAATAGAATTTTTCGGCGTTGTATGCGCGATGATTTGAATGTGGACAACGCGTTTTTCTTCGGGAAGCGCAGAATGCGACATTTTGCGCGAACAACGCCCGAAAACTTGCAATAGCGCGGGAATGGATGTCGGCAATGAGAGAATAATTAATCGCTGCACTGCAAGCAAATCATAACTTTCGCGAATTATTCTTGAGCCGAGGATTATCGCGAAATATTCGCCATTGACATTATCCGGCGCATTAAATAGCATTCTGTTATTATCAATTGTCGAGCGGTCCATCTCGGAATATAGCGTTATTACTCGAATGGGCAGAAATTGATGATGTGAAGGTGTTGAATTTTCTGCGTGAGCATCTGCGTGAGCATCCGCGTGAGCATCTGCGGATTCAATCCGCGCATGGGTGGGATTACTCTGAATTTGCCCACAGCGCACACAACGCGAATTTTCGCCAGGAATGGAAGTTTCGTCAATAAAACCATTTTCGCGCAACAATTCGCGAATAAAAATCACACCAGTCATTCTGACACGCTCGTGATAAATCATGACTTTATGCGCGCCATTCGTCTGAAATGCATCAATAAGAATATCTATTAGTTTCGCGTATTTCGCAGAATAAGTCGCGATATTCTCGCGCAACATGAAGCGTCCCGAAAATACATTGATAGAACTGCTTTGGCGTTTAACGGCGATTCCGATTTTATCTCGCCATTCTATCGGCGCCGAACTGATGAGATTCGCGACATTGGCGGAGTTAAAAAGCCCGACTTCTGGCTCATTCGCACTTGAAGTTGTTGAAGTATCGGGTGGGCGCAAATATTCCGTGGGATTGGGGAAAACCGCATCGAAGAGCGAATATGCGGATGATGGAATGCCAACTATTATATCTTCTGCCGTCATTTCTTCCTCTGCGGCTATTTCTCTGATTTCTTCTTGCGCCGCCACTTCTGTTTCGCCGCGAAATGATTCACGCTCTCTCATGAATTTTACATAAGTATCCCAATGTAATTTTGACATTTCACAGCCGATAATTGGTAGCCGTACGATTCCATCCGATTGTGCTATTTCTTTCGAGGAATTCAATACTTCCCCTTCGAAAATTCTTCGAGGGAAATACGCAGGATTAAAATCCTGGAGGAATGAAACGCGCCCAGCGAGATTTGTAGAAATTATATCTAATGCGCCTGGCTTCAATTGCGGCAAACCACCGGCTAAATTTGTGAAAAGGTCTGCTTTTTTGACTTTCGGAAATGAAACCGGTGTCAAATAATTCAGCAATTCTACAATTTCAGTAGCCGAATTATTTATTGGTGTTGCAGAACAAGAAATGAGTTTCAGGTGCTTCACATGATTGACAATATATTGCACGGCTAATCCGCGATGATTTTTTGACACCGAGTTATAGCTCTGATGAATTTCATCGCAAATGAGAAGCGAATTTTCCAATTGCGAAAGAATAGTCGCATCAACCTGAATCTTATTATTTTCTATTGCTTCTTCAAGCGCGGACAAGAGCGCCATATCTTTGTCTTCTTCTGCACTTTTCGCGGCAGATTCGCCAATAGTCTGCTCAATAATGCGCCCTAATTCTGAAGTGCCGCCACCACCAGAAGTCGAAGAAAACAGGCGATTAACAAATTCATCATAGCCATAAAAGCGATAAAATCCGCCGAGATTTCTATTCGTAATGCGGCGCTTCAATGATTGATAGAATGATTTATATTTTGCGAATGCCTCTGGGCTGCCCTGCATAGTTGCGTCGCGATGATAAAGTGTGAGTTCTTCTCGCTCTGGGATTGAAATATAGCCGAATTCAGGATATTTCAGCAAGTCACGAAGAAATGCCTCGCGCGTTCCTGCGAATCCTAATACAAAGATAGCCGGAGTGTGTGCAATATTCTGCATATCGCGCGGAAATTTGAAAAGATTGCGATAGATGCGAATAAAATCTTGCGCCACTTGAATGCAGACCAGTGTATTATGCGTGATAACGCCATCAGCGAGTTGGAATCTCGCTCCGCCAATTAAATAGCGAATATCTGGAAATTTATCTTCATTATCGGGTCGCATTCCGCCGCTCGGCGAAGCCTCGACCCCTCTGGGGGAGCTCAAAGTAAAGCCGAAATATTCGCGATTGCCGCATTCCGCAATTTGCGTTATGCGCACATTTTGATGGTCGCGATTCGGCGCAATCGCGCGAACCATGCAATGCGTTTGCCCACTTCCTCCACGCTGAAGGAATTCCGCAATATTCATATCGAAAAGAGATTCATGTTTCCCATTGGCGAATTCTCCTTTGAGCGATTTTAGCGTGAGAATGTGTGAGCGATTGCAAACAAATGAATGATGCGCAGTTGTATCTTGTAATAGTGCGGATGCGCCAAATGTCGGTTTATCATCAAACTCATAATCGACGCGATACGATGCCTCAATACCATGGCAAACACTGAGCACAACTCGCGGCTGGAAATCTTCGCCAACTAACCATTCGCCAATATTAATATCTTCTACGGCGGCTAATCCGCCAGAAAATAAGCGCACACGCGTTCCTCTGCCAAGACATTTGCCGGTGTTATGCAAAACTAATGTATCAGCCCCGAGAAATTGCCCGTTGCCATCCAAAGAGAAGCCGAAATATTCGCCTTCGCCAACCGACTCTAAGCGAAATGTTGTCCTTACTATTGATTGTGTACCCGCGGCGCCAAAATTGCGATAATAGCAGTTCGCGCCTTTCATTTTCGCGTCTTCGGCGTGCGCGACCGCGGCAATGTATTCGCGAATTGTCACAGTGAAGAATTCGTCTTTTTTTGGGTCTACAAGACAAAGAATATGTTCATCATTAAATACATACTCAATTCCTTGCCGCGGAATAAATTTTATCATTTGCGCATATCCGTGACAAAGAGAAAGAACTGTTCTCGGTGTCGAATCATCGCCCATTAATTTATCGCCGACGCGAATATCTTCGACTGCTTTTTTGGATTTGTCAAACAATAGTATTTTCGTGCCTTTTGCGTGGCAACCAGTCGCGTGAAGCAAATGAAGCCTGTCAAATGGCGTATTTGGATTCATTAGATTTCGTCCGAATTGCTGGTGCGAATGAATTTTCAAGCCTTTCGCGCCTAATTCTGCATCGAGTTTGCCAACGCGAAAATCATCTTTGCCGGGGATTACTTTTAATTCCGCGAATTCTCGGCGCTGAAGCAAATCGCACATAAAATCTGGCTTTTCTGCGCTGGGATAATATCCAGCCGATAATTGGCTTTCATCAGAATGTAGTTCGCCTTCGGCTTGACCGCTTCGCGGGAGTTCGCTACTCATTGAAGTTTTAAGAATACTGCTATATATATTTAATCGTCTGCAAATACAATGGAATTGCTGAGAGATTTCGAAGATTTTGTTGTTTCTCTTGATGCTTATTGTGAACGCAGCAAAGTAGCGGAATATGAATTAGCGCGGCAAAAATCACTTGCTTCTTTGCCAGCAATCGCTGCGAAAATGCGCATATTGCAAGAACAGATTCGAAAAATAATGGTGCGAAATTCAATACCCGAGGCGGATGCAAATTCGAGTGTTTGTAGCGACAACACGAAAATAATCGCATCGCATATTCGTAGAACACCCACAAATGAGACTGAAAAAGGCAAATTGAGCGAATCTCCGCCGGGCGAATGGGGCGTAATTCGCCGCAAGCGTTTTGATACCGAAAGTCGCGAAAAAAAGTGGCATTTATCGCGCGATTCTGCGCGAAGTAGCGAACAATCTCGGAGCGAATGCGCCGCCGCCAATGAAACGCTCGCGCAATCGGCGGCGCCGAAAGTCTCTCAATATATCACTTGCGGCAGCAGTAAATTGCCAGTTTGCCGCCCGGCAATTCCGCTATACGATTCGCAACAAACGATTCGCGTACAAATTACAAAGGCAATTTCTCTTCAATGCATTCCAACCAGAGATTTACGCTGTGTGACGCAAGAAGGAGCACTATATTGGCACACAGAATTGTGCCGATTCGCGATTAAAATTTGCGGCATTGTTTATCATGGCGGATTAGGCGTTATTTATGGTAGCGAATCGCATCCAACAAAAATAAAAACATGCGGATATGATAGCTGCGGAAATGCGAACTGCAGCTATTATCACGACCCGATGCGACATGCCGGCTCAAAAGATATTCGCAATTTTGTCGCCACGAGTTGGCTTTTTACGCCATCCGCGAAAACTCGGCAAAATATCGGCTCTGAATATCGCCAGCGCAAAATCTCATCAATTTCTTCTCTTGATGAAGATATACTTACAATTCGCCGTTCTGAAATATCGTATTATAATGAGCAATTTATGCACGATGTTCTTTGCGCGATTATCATGAATTCATATCTTGGTACAGATTCAGCTGTGTTGAGCAGATGAAAAAAATACTCCATTGCGCAGAATCGCGCGAATTATGTTGCGGATTCTTGGGCTGCTTTTTTTTCATCGAGACGGCGGCGATTACGCAAAGTATATGATTTATTTTGTATTACACTGCGTACATAATTTGTGATTTGCCGATAGCAATTCAAATGCGAGATAATCGCCGGCGAATCTGCGTAAATTGCGCGAATGGCGGCGACATTCATCCAGCGCGTATCATTAATTTCTTCGAAGCGCTCGAGACTTACAAAACGAAGAGCGGGTTCGATAATTCTGCGAGTGAATGCAATAAAATAAACTGTATGATAAACAACTCCTGCATCCGTAATTGTGTGCGTATAACTGCCTCCAAGAATGCGATATGCAGTCCGCGGAATGCCAGTTTCCTCATACAACTCGCGAATAGCGCAGTTGATTGGATTTTCGCCGGAGAATGATTTTCTTCCTTTGGGAATTTCCCAAATTGTCTCGGCATTCGGCGTATTGCGCATGAGTCGCTCCAAGTGTTGTCTTCCTTCTGCATCACTGCCAAATGTTGACATGAATTTGATGCGCGACAATGCGAACAATTGCCGATTTCGCGCTGAATGCAGCCAAACTCGATACCACATTTGATAAAAATTCATACTAAGAATATCCAATTTCTCTGCGAGCGTCATTTGGCAAAATAATTGCCGAATTGCGTCATCATTCGCCGCATACGCGCCAGATACAAACATATGAAACGCATATGTAACGCGCTTATTTATTGTTAGTATTTCTATTGTGCCGGTTTTCGGATTCTTTCTGCAACATGCGATTCCATAGGACCATTTGCATTCTTTCGTGGATTTATTGTGTTTTGGCGACTTTATTTCGGGCGAAATCGCCTCTTTATCTCGCTTTATATCACTCATTCAAAATTGAAGTGTTGTTGAGTAGTTTATATATCTCATTCCCCGTTGTGTTCAATTCTTAGTGAAAAAGCCATAATGGACGCTCAGCAAAGCCTAATCTGTCATGCAGATGCTCCTCAAAGCCCCCGCTTTGCGGTCGAGCCTCCGGCGAGCTTCGCTCCCTCCGAGGATGCACGTTTGGCGAAAATTAAAGAGACTGCGTCCGCTCTGCCAAAGCAAAATACGGAAGCGTGGTATAAACTCACGAAAACGACTATCGGCGGTTCTGAATTGCCTGCGATATTATTTACGCCTGGATGTTATTCAAGCATGGAAGATATCATCGCCGCGAAAATGGGTCTCCGCGAAAATACGGGCAATATCGCTACGCAATGGGGAAAACTATTCGAGCCGATTTTGCGAAATTATCTTTCGAAGAAATACGATTGCCAGATTGAATGCAGTGATATATGCATTATTCATCGCGAAGAAGGCACACGATTATCGCCGGATGGCATATTTCGCAATAAAGCCGGTGATTTAGTTTACTTCGAGCAGAAAAATCCATTTAAGCGAATTCCGGATGGGAAAATCCCTGCGATTTATATGCCGCAATTGGCAATGGGATTCCGCCATATTCCCGATGCGAAAGAGGCATTATTCGCGGATTCAGTGTTTCGCCGCTGCACAATCGGTCAACTTCAAAATGTGCAAGCAAATCCGCTTGCATTTGTGCCGATATTCGGGCAAGCAATCGCGGAAAACACGCATTTAATCGCATCCGGCGCGGAATTCTTCATCGGCGATGTGGCGCGAGACGCTGATACGCCGTTAGTAGACTTAGGTTGCGCATATACGGATGTTATTTGCGATATATGCAATAAATTTGTTGCCGGTGAATTGCGAATGCAGCACGTCGAATGCATCGCGGATATTCCGCCAAATGCCGTTGCAGTTCTTCCATGGAAACTTTTTACTCTTTTTGAAGTACGTGTAACGCGAGAAGAATGCGCAGGCATTATTACGCCCGCTGTTCTCGATAGAATTCATCGCATTAATGTCGCTTGCGAAGCTGCGCAAAAAAAGACGACTGATGAAGAACGCTGGGAAATATTCCACGCGTTGATGACAACGATTTTGCCACCATCTCGCGCTATGGGTAAAAGCCCACCTCGCCGTGCTCCGCGGCGCGTTCAGCGGAGCCTCGCCTCCGAAGGAGGTGCTCAGCCGATTGCCGCCGAAGAAACGCCGATTCAAGAAGAAATCCTCTGCGATGATATGCATTTTTAATCTTTATCACCGCCAACGCAATAGCGATAAGCAATTTCGCTGCCGACACAATCAGAAAACCGATGAATGCGAATCAGCATTCTCGGCAAAAGCCCCATCCAGATTGCCATTGCGTCTTGATGCGGACCACTTACGCATATTTTTTGAAATGACGATGGGTCGACATGCCGACTTTTGCTCAATTCGGCAATCTCATCGGGGAGCATTATCTCATGTTTCGGCACACTTACGTGCAGCGGAACTTCGATGCAAAAGCGGTCGCATGTTACGAAAGTCACGTCTATTGACGGCTTTTCTTCTCGCGCTTCTTGAATATGCTTATCTAATTTTGACGTTGCTTGGATTTGCGGCACAACGATAATCAACTCATGCGCGAGATTCTCATTTCGCGGGAATTGTGCGTAAATCGAATTTGCCTCGCGAATGCGTTCTTTAAAGTTCTTTTTTGTCGATATTTGCCCAAGTGCATCTGAAATAAGAAATACCAAAAGATAAGCATCAGGGCGCCCATATGGGTCGGCAATTCGCTTGGCGAGAATTTGCGCGCTGGAAGTTGCCTGAAATGATTGAAGAAAATCCTCTCTTCTTTCGAATATTTTTGCCTTGCAGTCCGGGCATTGTATTATCTCATTAGCGCCGCGATATTTGCACATTTTCTGCAGGTTTTTATAGACCTCGAAATAGTCGTTCACCGCGCGAACAATAGACATCTTTGAATTAATTAATATACTCTCGGTATATCTGCCTTATATTTGATTATAATTTGCAATTCAATTTATTTTAATTTTTTTAAGTTTTTTTCGGGTAGCCATTTATATATATATCAGTCAGGTTGCGGATTTTTCGCTATGGCAGAGGACTTCAATATTGTTGGCGGAGATGAGACACTGGATAAGCTGCGGACCACCGTACTCGGCATTTTCACGGCATATCCTTTGACAACGCTTCTTGTTATCATTATTTTGATTATTCTTGTGATTGCACTATTCTTCGGATGGATTGGCAACAAAAAAGAAGGAATTGTTGGCGCGACACTCGCCAGTTTAGGATTGCGAGACGATTACGGCAGCGCCGAACATCTCTCTGAGATGCAAAACGCGAATGCACTAAAGGATAATCCGTCTGCATTTTGCGGCAGTGTTGGCGTATCTGTAGCGAATCCAGGCGCTGTTCGCCAGCAAGTAAATGATTATTTGACGGCATCCGTCGGCACAACTGCAAGTGGCGCTGAGAATTTCAGCATCACTGATGAAAAGCTGAGGAAGCTCGCGATGTAAATGCGCGAAATGAATCAATCCGCGCATTGTATTTTTTTTGAGACACCTCCAGTAAATAAAATATAAAGTCAATGACAGATTTTTCAATCGTTGGCGATTCAAAGATAAACGCAATTCCAGCCGAAAATTCTCGAAGCCGTGTCGAAAATCCGCATGAAATCGCCACAGTTCGGCGAAGCCTCGACCCCGAAGGGGGAGTCGAAGGCGGTGCGCCGCCTGAGCCGCCTGGGCAATTTCGCGCACTCGTAAACAAAATTATGACGCCATGGTCGCCGCAAATGATAGCGGCATGCGTGATTATAGTAGTTATAGTCATTATTCTTATTATTTGGTACATTCGCGGACGCGGCAAATCGCAACAAACGCGCGGTGTTGGTGGCAAAAAAGAAATTCATAATGAAATAGACACCATTCTTGAATCGCTCGAGAATGACGGAATAGTAACCGAAGTTCCAGCGGAAGAATTATCCGCGGCGGCTACAGATTAAAATTTTTCGCGCTCGAGAAGAGATGGAATTGATTATTTTTTAGCCTTTAATTTTTACAAATTTACTTACCGGTTTTCATTGTCGTTCGCAAGTAAATTTGCCAAAAACTACATAATTATTGCAAATTTTTTTGCAGTAATTAAAACCGTTTTTATTATTGGCGGAGGTCTCCGGCTGTCGCGGGAATTATTTATTTTTTAGCGTTATTCGTTTCGGGATTATTTTTACAAATCCGAAAAGCGATTTACTGGTTTGCATAATTCGGCAAAACTCTTGTGAAATTTTATATTTTGGCAAATAAAAATTTGCTAAATTATAAGACGAATTTAGCAAATTATCCCTATAAAAATTATAAAATTTTACAATGATTTGTTTGTTAAATTATAACAATATTACAAATAATTTTCTTGTGAAATTTTATATTTTGGCAAATAAAAATTTGCTAAATTATAAGACGAATTTAGCAAATTATCCCTATAAAAATTATAAAATTTTACAATGATTTGTTTGTTAAATTATAACAATATTACAAATAATTTTCTTGTGAAATTTTATATTTTGGCAAAT